>CASEYJ010000001.1 GCA_949292175.1 uncultured bacterium
ATATTGTTTTTGTATAATCATCTACACTTGGTGGAGTTGGAACAGTCATACCCAGCAACTCATTGTAGTAGTTTGCTGACTGGTTAGACAACACAGTTCTCTGTTGGTTGATCTGTTGTCCTTCATATTCGGTATTTGTCTGTCTCGCCGTCAGACCTAAAAATCTGGCTTGAGATGCCGCCATACCCATGACTTAGTCCCTTTCTCGTTCTAATTTCCTTAGTCTCATGTACGGCTTTATCTTTAATTTTCTTTAATTTATTAGGCTTTTTTAGTTAATATTTCGTTACAATTAGCAAACAGAAATTTCCAAAACACAAGCTATAAGAGGACTTACATATCTAAGCCCAAATCCAAAGTTGGAGCTTTCGCAACAATTGCACTTGAAGAAATTATATCAACACCACATTCTGCAATTGCTCTAACTGTATCCAGACAGACATTCCCGCTTGCCTCTACAATAGCTTTTTTATTAATCAGTTTACAAGCTTCCTTCATCATATCGCAAGACATATTATCAAGCATAATAATATCAGCTCCAACCTGAACAGCTTCCCTCACCTGTTCTAAAGTATCGCACTCTACCTCAATTTTATGTGCATGTGATATACTTCCACGCAATTTATTTACGGCATTTGTGATTGAACCTGCAAATTTTATATGATTATCTTTTATCATTGCGCAATCTGATAGGTTAAATCTATGCAAAGCTCCACCACCTGTTTTAACAGAATATTTTTCAAATGCTCTAAAATTAGGGGTTGTTTTTCTTGTGTCTACAATTTTTACCGGTAAATCACCAATAGCTCTTTGATATTTGTTTGTTTCAGTTGCAATACCGCTCATACGCTGAATATAATTTAATGCAACTCTTTCACCCATAAGAATAAACTTTGCCGGCCCTGAAATATCTGCAATCTTATCACCTTTCTTGATAGCGTCGCCATCTTTAAAATAACACTTTACGACAATTTCAGGAGATAAAATTTTGAAAACTTTCTCAAAAACATGAATACCACACAAAATTCCATCTACCCTAGTATCCAAAGACGCATTTAAAACGTCATTTTCACCGGCTAAATTTTCGGTAGTAATATCACCGAAACCGATATCTTCTTTCAACGCCTCTTTTATATGGTCCTCTATATAAAAATCACTTAACAAAACAACGTTCTCCTTCTTTTTTGGAAACCGTACTATGTACGGATTCCTCGTTTGTTTGCATATAATCAGTTCTGTAATGAGCACCTCTTGATTCTCTACGTTGCAAAGCGCAAGAAGCTATAATCTTAGCGACAGTCAACATATTTCTAAACTCATACTCAGAACGACTCAGACAACAAACTTTTCTTGAGAATTTTCTCTCCAAAGCTTCAAGTTGTTCAATTCCATCAGAGATAGAATCTTCATCTCTCAAAATACCAACACAATTCCACATGATGTTTTGAAGTTCTTCTTTGAAAGGCTTAACATCAATCTCATCAGAATCCAATTCTTCAGAATATTTACTAATAGTAGCCTTAATCTCATTATCAATTTGTTTTGGAGCATCGAGCTTCTTATTTTTTAGAAAATCAGCAACTTCATAAGCACAAACAACGCACTCTAATAAAGAGTTGCTTGCAAGCCTGTTTCCACCATGCAAACCTGTTGATGCGACTTCACCAATTGCATAAAGCCCTTCTATTGAAGTCTTACCTTCAATATTGGTTTTCACTCCACCCATAAAATAATGGGCCGCAGGCGCAACCGGAATAAAATCATGCACCATATCTATACCGTGTTCCATACATTTCTTTGAAATATTCGGAAAACGTTTTTTAATCTTATCAGTATCGATACAAGTCGCATTAAGATAAACACAATCAGTGTGATTTTTCTGCATTTCGTTGTAGTTAGCTCGAGTTACAATATCTCTTGGAGCAAGCTCTAAGCGTGAATCATAATTTTGCATAAATTCAACACCATCAGCATCCACAAGCTTCGCACCTTCACCTCTAACAGCCTCAGATATTAAGAACCTGTTTTCATCCCCATCTATCGCCAAAGCTGTCGGATGAAATTGTACAAATTCCATATCCTGCATAATAGCACCCGCATTATAAGCAAGAGCTAACCCATCTCCGGTAGCTCCGGCAGGATTAGTTGTGTACTTGTACAACTGTCCAATACCGCCTGTTGCAAGAATTACAACTGGAGAGTAAATTGTCTCATATTCCTTCGTTATATCATTAAATACAAGTACACCTTTACATTCAGATTTTGAATTAACAAGCAAATCAACAGCCACTGTCTGCTCGTAAACATCAATATTCTTGTTCAACTTAACTTGTGAACACAAAGCTTTTTCAATCATTCTACCGGTAGCATCACCGCCGGAATGCAAAACTCTATTTACGCTATGCGCAGCTTCAAGTGTATAAGTAAATTCACCTTTTTCATTTCTGTCAAACTCTACACCAAAATTAAGCAAGTCTTTAATAACTTTGTCAGAGTTTTCTGAGATAAATTTTACTGTATTAAACTCACTCAATCCTGCACCAGCCTTAATAGTGTCACTAATGTGAGATGAAGTTGAATCTTTTTTATTTTCTTTTATAACTCCAACCATACCGCCTTGAGCATAATTAGAATTACTTTCACCTAAATTAGATTTTGTAATCAGTAAAATTCCATCAGGCAAATCGTCCTGCTGCTCAATCTTCAACGCAGCATACAATCCGGCGATCCCACTGCCGACAATTATCGTGGAGTAATTTGAATATTTCATATTTAATAGCCTCTAAATTTTTCTATTAACAATATAATAACTAAAAAGATTTAAAAATACCACTCAATAAGATTAAATTTTTATTAAGCTTTAAAAAATAAACCTTCAAGTTTAAAAGAGATGACAAAATAGCCGACAGGGTAATAGACTAGGCACTTAGTCTTGTATTTAATAGACTTGTTGATATATAAAAGCTATAAATAAGAAAGAGGGGTTAAAAAAATGCTAAAAACAACAGAAGCTACACCGGAAACGAAAGTAATCACAGTTGCTATAGTTGAGGATTTCAAACTTACAAGAGTGGGGTTAAGATGTGCATTAAACGCCAATGAAGATATGAAAGTTGTAGCTGAAGCAGAAGATGCAATAGAAGGTCTAAAACTAATCGAAAGATTAAAACCGGATGTTATCCTGATGGATTTAGGACTTCCTGGGATGAACGGAATTGAAGCGACTATTAAAGTAAAAGAAATGCTTCCTAACACCAAGATTATTGCATTAACCTCTCACGACAGAGAAGAAGAAGTTATTGCAGCATTAAGTTCAGGTGCAAGTGCATATTGCCTAAAAGATATTGACCCTGGCAAACTCGCAGATGTAGTAAGAGATGTAGCAGAAGGTGTTTGTTGGATAGACCCTGTTGTTGCACAAATGGCATTAAACTCTTTCCCTAAAGTAGAAAACATAGGATTTTTACCTGGCAAATCCCAATCAGAAGGCAGAGTTCCACTTACAGAAAGAGAATTTGAAGTCTTAAAGCACTTGGTAAGCGGAAAGAGCAACACAGAAATTGCAAAAGAGTTAATCGTTAGCGTCCACACAGCAAAAGCTCACGTATGTTCTATCTTACAAAAAATGTGTGTTAACGACAGAGTTCAGGCTGCAGTAAAAGCTGTTAAAGAAGGATTAGTGTAAATTTTGACAAATAATATTCACAAAAACCAAAAAACCGTGCAATGAGAATTTCAATGCACGGTTTTCTTGACTGTCCCCTCTCCTTTTAGTACTATTTAACTGAAGTCCACTAATATAAGAGGAGCAAAAAATGGATATAAAATCAGTTATACTTGCAGCGGGCAAGGGAACAAGAATGAAATCACAAACACCAAAAGTTTTACATGAAATCTACGGGAAAACTTTACTGGGTTACGTTCTTGATAATGTCAAAAATATTACAAGCGAAAATTTTGTTATTGTAGGTCACCACGCAGAAGAAGTGGAAGAATTTGTTAAAAAGAACTACACTAACGCAAAAACAGTATTACAATCACCACAATTGGGTACAGGACACGCAGTGTCAATGGTTTGCCCTGAATTAGAAAACTATGAAGGACTTGTTTTAATCCTATGCGGTGATACTCCTCTTATTAGAGAAGAAACTTTGAGAGAATTTATAAATTTCCACACAGAAAACAAATCTGACTTAACCGTAATGAGTACAATATTTGAAAACCCAACAAATTACGGAAGAATAATAAGAGAAGCCGACAACACACTAAAATGTATAGTTGAAGAAAAAGATGCAACAGCAGAAGAAAAAGCAGTAAAAGAAGTTAATGCAGGAATATATTGCCTTAACTGGGGTAAAATAAAAGGTGCTTTTTCACAACTTACAAGTAACAATGCGCAAGGTGAATATTACCTGACTGACATTATCGAATGGGGCAAGAAAAATTCGCTAAACGTAAATGCTTATATCCTTGAGAATAACGAAGAAATTTTTGGAATAAATTCCAGAATTAATCTTGCAGAAGCAACTAAAATTCTAACCAAAAGAGTCCTAAATGACCTTATGGTAAACGGGGTTACAATCGTTGATCCTGATAGCACTTGGATTAGCCCTGACACAACAATAGGACAAGATACTATAATCTACCCTTCTACATACATCGAAGGTACAAATAAAATCGGCAAAAACTGTAAAATTGGACCTTGTGCTCACCTAAGAGGCGGAGTCGAAATTTTTGACAACGTAAAAATCGGAAACTTTGTAGAAGTAAAAAAAGCTGTAATCAAATCAAATACGAATGTCGGACATCTCTCATACATCGGAGATAGTGAACTTGGTTCACACGTTAACATCGGTGCAGGTACAATTACGGCAAACTATGACCCGCTAAGCAAAGTTAAAAGTAAGACAACCTTAAAAGATGATGTAAAAATCGGTTCAAATTCTGTATTAGTTGCACCGGTCACGGTAGAAGAAGGGGCAAACATCGGAGCAGGAACCGTTGTTACAAAAGATATTCCGGCTTGGTCACTCGGAATAACAAGAAGTCCGCTTAAAGTTTTTGCAGATTGGGTAAAAAACAAGTTAGCAGATTAGCAAATATTAAACCAATACACAAAAGCGAGTTTCACACTCGCTTTTGTTATAATTAAAACACTTTGAATTAAATCAACTACAAAACGCAAATAAACTTAATACTATGTAGAAAAATCACCTCTTTTGTATTAGAATCAGGACAGAGTTGATATAGGGAATGAGGTATTTATATGGCAATAAGATTTGATGCCGGTGAAGTTATCACAGCAATGGTAACACCGTTTGATGCTAAAAGAGAGATTGACTTCAATAAAGCTGAAGAACTCACTCATCACTTAGTTGAGCATGGAAGCGATGCTCTTCTTGTAGCCGGAACAACCGGAGAAGGGCCAACTTTAACTCACGAAGAAGAGTTTGAACTATTAAGCACAATCAAAAGAGCAAACGAAAATAAAGCTAAAATAATTATGAATGCAGGTTCAAACTGTACTCAAACGGCTGTACGCTCAGCAAAATGGGCAGAAAAAGAAGAAGTTGATGCGATATTGTCAGTAGTTCCATACTACAATAAGCCGTCACAAGCTGGTATGATTGCGCATTTTTCACAAATTGCAGAAAGTACAAGCTTGCCAATAATAATATATAATATTCCAGGAAGAACAGGCGTAAATATGACTCCTGAAACAGCTGCCAAACTTGCAGACAAGTACGAAAACATCGTTGGTATTAAGCAAAGCTTTGGAGATATGGATGCGATTACTGAACTTAAGATGCGTTGTCCTGAAGGGTTTGCAATATATTCAGGTGACGATAGTCTTACTTTACCGATGTTATCACTCGGTGCACACGGAGTTATCTCAGTTACTTCACATATTCTTGGTACTGAATTAAAATCTATGATAAGAAACTTTAAAACAGGAGATGCAAAAGCGGCTTTAAATATGCACCGCAAATTGTACCCTGCGTTCAAGAAACTTTTCATGGCTCCAAATCCTGTACCAGTGAAAGCTGCACTTGCTCATATGGGAATTATTGAAGACTACGTAAGACGTCCGCTCGTTGAACTTAATGCTGACGAAAAAGAAGAACTATTCAAAGTGATTGATAAATACACAATTGATTAGCCGAGCTGATTAATCAAATTTCAATTACTTTTTAAATAAAATAATAAACATATATTAAATAAAGGGGAAACAAAGTGAAAAACAAAATTATCTTGTTTTGGGCAATCGTATTGATAGTAATTGCATCAATAGTAACGATTTGCGTAAAACCAACAAAACTGGGTCTAGACCTGGTAGGTGGTTCAAGACTAGTGCTTGAAGCAGAAACAACTAAGGATATTGCAACTATTACACCGGACGTAATGAGCCGTTTGCAATTTGCAATAGAAAACCGTGTAAACAAACTTGGGGTAGCAGAAACTGTTGTACAACAAGTTGGTGATAAAAGGTTATTAATCGAAATTCCTAACGTAACCGATCTTAAGGAAGCAAAAGCATTTCTTGGTGAAACTGCACAATTAGTATTTAAGAAAGAAGCAGTAGGAAAAGATGGTGAACAAGTTTGGGAAGATGTTGGCCTTACCGGACAAGACTTGGCTAAATCAACTTTGAGTACAGACCAAACTGGTCAATGGGTTGTATCATTAGAATTCAACGCAGCAGGTTCAAAGAAATTTGCAGATTTAACAAAAGCATTAGTCGGAAAACAAATGGCTATATTCTTTGATGGCGAACTTCAATCTGCACCTGTAATCAGAGAACCAATTTATGGTGGTAAAGCTCAAATTTCAGGCGGAGATAGCGGATTTGAATACGCTGAAGCTGAAAGAATGGTTAACTTACTGAACGCCGGAGCTCTTCCTGTTCCTGCAAAAATTGTTGAAGAAAACACAGTTGGACCAACTCTTGGTGCTGACAGTATTGCTAAATCAAAATTTGCAGGTGCCGTAGGCCTTGGGTTTGTAATGTTATTTATGGTTTTGGTGTACAGATTACCTGGTTTAATCGCAGACATTGCATTAATTATATATAGTTTAATGTTATTTGCATTATTCAAAGCTATTCCTGTAACACTTACTCTTGCCGGAATTGCCGGATTTATTCTTTCAATTGGTATGGCTGTTGATGCGAACATCCTGATTTTTGAAAGAATGAAGGAAGAATTGAGAGCAGGAAGAAACTTGTTCACTGCAATCAACTCAGGTTTTGACCGTGCATTTACAAGTATTTTCGATTCAAATATGACAACAATCATTACAAGTGTTATCCTTTATATGCTTGGTTCAAGTATCGTTAAGGGTTTTGCATTAACATTGGCAATTGGTGTTGTTGTTTCTATGTTTAGTGCTATCACTATAACCAAAAACTTTATGCACTTAATATTCGGAACAGGCGAATTAAAATACCCTGCATTATTTGGATTGAAAGCATCTGAAATCGGAAAAGCTTATGAAGCTACAGAAACAAAACGTGAAAACGCTCGTTTCGGGATTTTAGACTAAGAAAACAAGAGGTAAAAAATGGCAACAAGTATAAATATTACATCAAGACATCTTATAGACATTGTAAAATACAGAGTTGTATGGCTTTGTATAACAGCAATGCTTCTACTGCCTGGAACAATAGGATTAATATGGGCAGCAATTCATAACGAACATCACATACCGCTTAAGGTTGGTATTGATTACACAGGTGGTACAATCTTACAATATGGAGTTAAAGAAGACATCTCAAATACAGCACTTGGTACCATCAGAACAAACCTTGAAAAAGCAGGGCTTGAAAACCCTAATATTCAGATTATTCACGCAAATGCTGAAAATCAAAAAGAAAACAAAGATATTAAAAATATCATATCAATCAGAACAAAGTTCATCGGTCAAGAAACATCTACTGTAAACAAAATTACTGAAGTTTTATCTCAAGATTACCAAAATCCTGATTTGATTTCAGTTAGTTCAGTAGGTCCAACTCTTGGAAAAGAACTTTTCAAAAATTCATTAATCGCTTTAACTTTGGCATTTTTAGGTATTACTATATACTTGACTGTAAGATTCAAGTTTGACTATGCTTTAGCTGCGATTTTAGGTATTGCTCACGACGTACTGTTTGTAACCGGTGCATTTGCATTACTTGGAATATTTTACAACGTTCAGGTTGACGGTCTTTTCATTACCGCAATTCTTACCGTTGTTGGTTTCTCTGTTCACGATACAATCGTTGTATTCGACAGAGTTCGTGAAAACTTGAGATATTATTCTAAGAAAATGTCTTTTGGAGAAATAATGAACGCATCTGTAAACCAAACATTGGCAAGAAGTCTCAACACTTCATTGACAATCTTAATTACACTTTTGGCATTGTATTTCTTCGGTGGAGTTACAACTAAAGACTTCGTTCTTGCAATGATTTTAGGTATTACAATCGGAACTTGGTCAAGTATCTTCTTCTGTTCAGTTCTTGTTGAATTCTGGGAAGATAAAAAGAAAAAAGCAGTAAGTGCGGCGTAGAAGTTAGCAAACTCTAAATATCAAAAAACCGGTTTAAAAGCCGGTTTTTTAATGCAAATTTTTGTAGTAATTATCAAAAATTTTTCTCGTTGAATTCTTCACCTTCAAAAAGAGTTCGTAATCTCTAAGATGAGAAGCTATTTTCTTATCCAGATCCTGAGTTTCAGCAGATAGAAGCCTAAATCTCATCTCATTATAATATGACTCTTTCAAGTGCTCCGGACAGTACTTGTAATACCTGACAAAAACATTATACTTAAACTGAAAAAGAGCATACTTTAAGCTTTCATATAATTTAAATTTCAGAATATTATTTTCAATCAAATCCACTATTCTAAATATATCAAAAACTTTAGGAACCACCTCAGTAGAAGCCGTACCCGTTTCTTCCAGACGATATCTATAAAAGACTTCACCATTCAATATAATAGATTTAGCATACAGGCAACTTTCTATACAAAAAGCCATATCCTCATATTTTAGGTTCTTTGGAAATTTTATTTTATTTCCCACAATAAAATTTCGATTAAAAATCTTATTATATACAGCCAAATTTCTTGTAAAAGGCTTCTGACAGTCATCGAAAGTATGTATGGAATACTTAGATTTATGGAAATTCCAATCAGCAAGCTCCAAGGTATTTGCAGGGAAAATATCATTTTCACAAGTAGAATACTGTCTTGCGTTAAACATATAAATATCCAAAGATGAATTTAACTTATTCAAATCATCAATAAAAGTTTGATATAGATTAAGTAAAAGCCAATCATCGGAATCTACAAAAGAAATATAATCCCCCGTCGCAGCATCAAGTCCATTGTTTCTGGCTTGACCCGTCCCTTGGTTGTCCTGATTAATAATAACAAATCTCTGATCCACAGCTTTATATTCTTCTAAGACACTCAAACTTTCATCAGTAGAACCATCATTAACACATATAACTTCTAAATTTGAATATGTTTGAAATCTTATAGAATCCAAGCATTTCCTCAATAAGTTATAACTGTTAAATACGGGTACAATAACGGATATTTTAGGTTCAAGCATTATATTTCACCTCAAATGGAGTTGCACAAAACGTTGCATAATCGACAGAATTCAAGAACTCAAACCTTTTTGCACAAGCTCTTTCAGAATCAGTATAAGACGAATCTTCATAAACCTTATAACAAACATCTTTTTTCAAACTCTTCAATCTCTCAAAGTATTCCTTATGCAACTCTGGAGTCAGCAAATTAAACTTGTTAATATAATCGGTCATCATCTGTGCCTGAAGAGGCACCTTAAATTTTTTCCAATAACCGGACTTTTTAAGGATATTTTCTGCGCACTCATAAGCCGAAATAATATCAAAAACCTTATCACCTCTATTATTCAATATAGATTCTAGGCGAAGATTATAAAAATAAAGCGGTTCATTCAAATACGTAATGCGTTTAGCCTTAACATAAACATCTGCCCAAAACGGGATATCCTCAAAAATCTTACCGTCATTAAAAGTTATACCATTATCCTTTAGAAAATCCGCATTATAGAATTTTGTCCAAAGAGCAACCGGAACCAACTTATAAGAAAGGCTTCCCATTTTATCAATAGAAAACGGCTTATCCTTGTAATACTCTTTAAAACTTTTAATTGTCTCTAAATTAACACCATTTGTCTGAAAATTTTTCCAGATATAATCAAAAATAACGACATCTGACTTATTCTTCTCAGCATTATGTACCAATCGCTCAACCGCAACGGAAGAGATATAATCATCCGAATCCACAAACAAAATATACTTACCACAAGCCGCACTCATGCCTGTATTTCTGGCAGAAGCAGCACCCTTATGAGCAGTTGAAATAACCTTTACCCTAGGATCAAACTGTTCATATTTTTCAAGAATATCTGATGCAGAATCGACCGACCCATCATTAACGCATATGATTTCTATATTACCATAAGACTGCCCAATAATCGAATCAAGACAACTCGCAAGATATTCACTCAAATTATAAACCGGTACAACAACCGAAACTTTCTCTTCCATAAAACAAATTTTCAATTACTCAAGTACATTAGTCAAGACGAAATACAAACTTAACTAAATCATAAACGATTAAGTCAAATAGCACTTACGTTCTTGACCTGCTACACCTGCATAAAGCTCAATGAACTGCTTTGCAGGACTAGAATCTATCTTAGTCAACAAAACTTCTTCAATCTGGAAAAATCCCACATCTGCTGACATTTCAATATCTATTTTAATAGGTTTTTTCTCGCCGTGATGAATACCTATTCTATTGATAGCGTTAGCTGAGTACTTGTGTATGTCACCGACTCTAGGGGTATGATTAATTGCCATAGGAATTCTTGCTCTGCCCTTAGTCATATCACAGCCATCCGCAACAAGGATAATTCCGGCTTCTATTGAATGAATTTTTCTTGTTGACATATGCCCAATAATAGCTTCACTTGCAACAGATTTAATAATTACACGTCTATGAAGATCATTTGGAAATACATGCATCAATGCTCTATCAATAATAGGCTGAGCCAGAAGGACAGACATTTCCTCGTGTCCCTGACGCCCTGTTGCCATACCCAAATCGTGCATCAACCCGGCAAGAATTACCGCACACATACTATCTTCGAAAACTCCAATCTGTTCCTCTTCAAGAGATGTTTTGATACCGAAATCGTGCAAAATATTAAGCATTTTTATTGCATTACCGGCAACTTGACGCATATGAACAGGACCGTGATCATTAAATCCCAGTCTTCTAATTGAAACATTATTTGCATAATCCTGCATTTCTTGAAGCTCATCATCATTAAACAAATACGTTGCAAGCTCCAATGCCTCAGGATGACGTTTTAATCTGTCTATAATTTTAGACTCTGTTGAAATTTCTTTAACTGATTTCATAACACAAAACTCTTTCGTATAACTCTATATACAATATACCACATTATGCGAATTTTGTCTCGCTATTTTTGCGTGTTATGAATTTATCTATCTTCTCAGCAATATACGTTGAAAAAATAGGAAGTACACCATAGTAGATTCCTGCAAAAATCAACGCCGGACGTAAAATATTTATTCCCTCTATATACTTATGCAACATTGGATCTGCTTTATTAATTTTAGAGAAACGTTCAATAAACTTTTCACAATTCTTTTTCAATACATTATCAACCCCATATCCTAAAGATAGAGTTATAAATGTCGATGCTATGTTATTGTAGATTAATGCTTTTTTTCTATCTTCCTTTATATCAGGACTTCTGTTGGTCATAACTGCCGATGATGCAGTGAGTAAAATATCTGTCATTGCGCTCATATGTTTTGCAATATTTTTCTCGTCTGCCTCGTGTTTTATTGCAAAATTTTGCACATACTTATTATCAATGAACTTACCTATTCCTCGAGAGAGTCTTTCGGTGAGATGCCCCTTAAAACTAACAGTCTTACCTTTATGCTCTTGACTAGACATCTCTTCATTTTTACCTTTAACTTCTGGTTTTCTGATATTAAACAATTTATCCATAATTATAGGAATAAACGCAACAGTCAAAACTGACTTCGGCACAGCAGACAAGAAACCAGTCCCGAGTTTAACAATTTGGCTTGCTAATTTGTAACTTTTTGCCTGCACTAACATTTCAGATTTTCCGGCAAGATTTTTAATCGTTTCAGGCTTAAGATACGAAGAGGCATCCTTATCAATATTTTTAACAGCATTTTCAACCGGAAGCGCAATCGCTTCTACCATACCAAATTTAACGATTCCTGAACATATTGAATTTGAAATTGCGTACTGCTTATTCTCCTTCTCTGTATCAGGTGTAGCCCAAATAGCAAGAGGACGAACCGTTAAAGACATAGCAAGCGAAGTTCCTGCAGCAAAAGAGGTTCCGTGCTCTGAAATATTTGCAAGACTTTTCAATAATATTTTATTATTTAATAATCCCGTAAAACTTGTACTATTTCGACTAATATTATTTACACGCATATATTTTATCCTATAATAAACATAATGGATATAAAAGAATTTGTAAAATACGAACTTAAAGGCTGGGGTAAATACGAGAGAATAATCTTTCCCCTGGAGATTTTACTCATAATAATTATCTCCATATACCTAAAAGATAACAAAATAGCCCTCATATCTGCAATTTGCGGAATTAGCTACACAATACTCGCAGGAAAAGGAAAAATATCCTGTTACCTGTTCGGATTAGCCGGAACTCTTTGCTATGCATTTATATCATATAAAAATCACCTATTTGGTAATCTTGGTTTATATATGCTCTACTATTTCCCTATGCAAATATTTGGAATCTTCAAATGGAAAAACCATTTAAAAAAAGACTCCCACGAAATTATAAAAACCAAACTTTCGAAAAAAGAGTTATATTTATACACTATATCAGCTGTCATAATATCCGCTATTCTAGGATTCATCCTAGATAAAACCGGAGATGCAACCCCTTATATAGATTCTATTACAACTACTTTTTCAATTATCGGGCTTATATTTACTATTAAACGCTGCATAGAACAATGGTACATTTGGACAGTCGTTAACGGACTATCAACACTTATGTGGATAAAAGCATATATGGAAGGGTCGAATTGTTTTGCAACAATAATTATGTGGGCAACGTATTTTATCCTTGGAATTTACTTTTTGTACAACTGGAGAAAAGAATTAAAATTACAAAAATAAGAACAGTTTGTATAAAAACTTTACATAAGCGCAAATTTATTTATGTTTGAACATGAATAACATATGATTAAATTTCGTATTGATAAAGCAAAAACATTTCTTCCACAGTCAATTGCAAAGGGCACAACAGAAGAACGACTACAAAAAGCCAGATTATTTAACATTAGATTTTACCAAAACCTGCAAGACTCCTTCAACGAAAGAGTTGTCAAAGATTCGGCATTTAAAAGAGTCCTACAAGAAACTTGTCTGGCAAAAATTCCTATTCGCATAGCCCCTTCCGAGGGTCCAAACGCAAGTGCTACAACACACTTCCTTGGAGCTAGAAATACATTTAAAGGATATGTTATCTTTCTTCCTTTTGCACCATACACTAAAACCATCAAACAAAGCTCTGCCGGTATATTTCTAAATGAAACCCAAAAATTCTTTAATGAAATTTTTAACCCTAAATTTTTGAGAAGAAAAGTTTCAAATACAAACAAATTCACATTACATAATGACGCAAGTCGTTTCTATAGCTCTAACATTAAAGGAACACAAGAATTTACAGCCTCTAAACTGGAAGATTACTTAAAAGATAAAACAATAAACGAACAAATAAACTTTCTACAAATGTTCAGATACGAACTTCTAGCCGAAAGAAACGCTGAAAAAGCAAAATTTCAAATCGACAAACAAATAGAAAAGTTTGAACATCTACAATTTGGCTACAAAGACTACGACTTACAAAAATTTCATTATGATGAAAAATTAGCGATCCTTAATGAAAAACTCAAAGCTGTCTTAAAAACTGCAAGAGAAGAAATTCAAGCAAGAAACCTTGCAAAACAAGGTAACTAATTAAACTTACCAAATAGAATAATATTTTATCAAAATTTTATATTTAGTCGTTTTACAGCAGTATGATTAAAATTACACAAAGCGCAAGATACCCCCTAGAATTTATAAAGGGCACAGCCGCCCAAAGAGAGGAACTTGCAAAAACTCTCAATAATAACTTCTTTAAAAATATTTCTGAGAAATTCAAATCTAAAGATGTTAGTTTTGACGTATTTCAAAAAACGCTAACGGAATCAAATCCATACAAAACCAGTATAACAATCCTTGAAAGCGAATCAAAAAAAGGGTACTGCGAACTTAGATCAAATGAAAACTTTGACAGAATAGCCGGATTTAACATATACCTCCAACCAAATCCCTTTTCAAAAGAAATACCGCTAACAACGGCTGATTTATTTATGCACGAAACTGCACACTACTTTTCTTTTATGACTAATCCTAAAAAAATTGCGCGCGCGATAAAAATGTACGAAACAGGGCTAAACACAAAAACAAATGATTTTTACGACTCAATATTATATGCAGAAAATAATCTTACTCGAGATGAACTAATCCAAAAACTTGATGAATTGCTGACTACCCTCAAACCGAATGAGAGAATAGAATTTCTTCAAGCATCCAGATATAAACTTAAGGACGAACTTTTTGCATTCAAAGAAGGCGAGAAATATCAAGACTTGATTCAAGAGATACATCAAGACAAAATATGTTGCAAAGTAGACTCTGAAAGCTATTCGGATTTTAACTTCGAAACAAAAATCAAAATTCTTGAAGAAAAACTTGCTGAAGAACTAAAAAAATGTAGAAATTCAAATATTTAGGTATTATTAAACCTTTTTACCAATCCTTATACCTTGTAACGATTGCAACGAATGAAGAATGTGCACACTCAGTCGCAAGTTTTACCCTGTTATTAAACTTATTTTTAAAATATTTTATCGGATTAAACGTTTTTTCATTACGTTCTTTTCTGTTGAAAAACTTCTGTTCATAAAAATGTTTATTTATAACTTCTTGCATCTTCTCAGCATATTTAACTACCCCCAAGGCTCTAAAAACCTTATTTATACCTTCACCCCTCGTTAAATCGTAATAAGCTGCCATATGGGCGGTTCTATGGCTACCGGAATTACAATGAAATAAAGTTTTTCCACCATTTTCACCGACAGATTTAACATTTTTTGCAATTTTTTCAAAATCATCTATCGATGGATATTCGCTCCTCAAGTAACTAAAAGGAAACCTTATATATTTAATACCAAGTTCTTTGCAAATTCTTTTTTCAAAGAACTTGAAACCTCTTACACCAAAATGCCTAAAATCATATATTTGGGTAACCCCTTCATTTTTCAGGGCAATTAAATCAGAAATTTTTGGATGAGGACCTCTGATAAGATAATTATCAACATTCTTATATTTATTACTTAATGGCTTACTTTTATAAAAAAACTGATATACACTTACGATTTTCATATTCATTAGACACAACTTTAAGTTACATACGATAAAAAAACGCTGATAATATTTTTTTGCTAAGCAACATAAAAAACAAATAAACGAACACCTATTTTAAATAAAACAGGTGTTCAAAAAATATTATCTACACAAATTAATTTTCGTCATACCATTCTACATTTCTTGTTGCATACATTATCGCAGCTATAACTACAAATAATATAAAGCTACCTATTAATAAAGATAAATCTTGAATTACCAACAATGTGTACAAAAATGCATATAATAAAAACATCGCCACTGTAATCAATATGGTAAAATTTTTATTTTTCTTTTTAGTTAAAACAAAGTATGTATAACACGAAATTAAGCCAACAGTAAACAAAACAGAAATTATATATGCAAGCAAAAATGGCATAAACTCAGATATAGACGTTAGCAACAAATAGAATATTAATAATGCTCCACCAATAAGCATATATTGTATAGGGTGAATTGGCGACTTTTTAGACGAAGTTATCTCAAATACATAATATGCCACAAAGGTTAACAATAAAAACAAAAATGAATATTTTACAGCCCTGTCAGCCATACGGTAATTATCAACAGGGGTAAGTAAAGACACCGAAACTATCGCAACAGAGTTTCCTTGAGAAACATACATTTGTTCGGAAGTATTTTTATCACTTACTTCAACTGTTGCAATTTTAGGGATTGACCATTCAGCCGAAAAATCTTTATTGGTTACGGAACGCTTTGCAGGTAAAAAATCACCTTCAAAACTCGGATCTTTCCAATCTCCATTAATAGAAATCTCACTAACTGAACCGGATGGTCTTACAGACAATTTATTCAAGCCTCTCAACTGATATTTTATTTCAAATGGAATTCTATCTGAATTCATTGTCAAATTTTTAGCATAAGAATTAACCTCAACTGTTTGAAAATTTTCATTTCCTATTTTGATTTGAGGAGATGCAGTAAACCCTTTTGGGTCAGTCACGTCAAAGGATAACTCTGACTTAATATTCTTTAAATTTCCATAAGAATTTTTAAAATCACCCTTTAAAGCAACATCCGCAGTATATACAGGAACTTTAAAAATACCCTTTTTTCTAATTTCTGTTTTTATTTTTACATCTACATTGTAATTTCCAAGCTCAAGAGATTCTTTTGGATTTTTCTTATCTTTACCAATGCTCAAAGTCATTTCAGGAGGATACAAAACTTGCGCCTGAGCCCAAGCCTGTTCAATATTTCGAACAGCCTCTTCTTTATATAATTCCCTATCATTGATTATGCCAAATAAAAATGCAATTGGAATAAGCAAAATTATTAACGAAAACAATATAACATAGAATTTCTTTAACTTACTATTTAAAACCTTATTCTCAGCCATAGAACCTCCAATTAAGAACTTAAATTATATTACATAGGAATTAATGCAAAGGACACCTAACCCAAGGACTATTTTCATCATTCAATAATCCTTGCGCAATACTGATAATACCGTACAAAGAACCATCATTACCGCCCCACATACATCTTCCAATAATATACCCTTTCGCAAATTCACCCCAATTGTGATAGATTTCTCGGGCACATTCATAAGAAGTCATTATAAACTGCCAAGCCTGCTCTTCTGATATATAACCCAAATCACAACAGCAACGTGCAATCATAACCAAACGACCTAAATCCCAAGCCTTTGCTGATAGAGTCTTAAACTCACTTGCGCCCGTTATAACATGTTCATCAACAACAACCTCAAGTGATTCTTTAATATTTGACACATAAGACATTAAGGAACGATCTTTTTCCTCCTCTAGTAAAACGTCTACGTTAAATTCTTGAGAAGAATTTGAAATTATAGGCCTTATAGCTTCAAAATATACATTGTGTCCTCGATTAAAAAGCCAACTTAATGTTTCAAAAGCCGTTTCAGTATCAACAATACCGTAATAGTCTCTTAGTCTTCCGCCTACATCGACCTTATCCGGTTCAGTTTCCATGCAATTACAATAATATCCGTTTTGCTCAGAATTAATTGCACCGATATTAAGTGCAGCATATTGCTCTCTACCTAACATCGGTGCGTTTTCATTACAAACGTATTTTACATCTTTAAAACAGTTAATAATTCTTTTAATATTATTTTTTAGTCTTGTAAAATCCATAAGTGACTACCTATTTAGACAATTCTTCAAAAACAAATTTTTCTTGTTTTTTATCATATGAAATTGCATACTTCTTCTTTGGCTCAACATTTACTTCAATTTTTTGAGGATCATAGGTAGTTCTTACCCACTTATGCAAAATCCCCGGTCTTTGAGTTTCATATTGTAATTCCAAAACATTTGCCCCCGGCATCAGATAATGACCTCTTTGCCCATAACCTGTCATAATTTGCTCTTTTGCTTCACCATTAATTGACAAACAAGTTAACGTATTTATGAATCCCAAAGGATGCCACTGGCAATCTTTGATCACCATAATAGAAGCATCAGGATTTTCACTTTCAAATTTCTTCTTTGACATAGAGTGAATATATACAGCAACACCCTGATATACAAAGCTTAAAACAATAAGTCCGCCTACAATTAGAATATACTGAGTCATGTCCATCTTAATTCCTCCTTACTTTTTAACAGTTGCGACTTTTACAGGTGGCTCATTAGAATTTTTTGCCCCCAACCTTGTAAGCATCTCTTCATAATCTTCACCACTAAAGTTGGTTGCATCAATATAATCTTCTTTTCCAGTCTCCTTACTTACATAGTAAATATCTTGATCATCCTCACTTTTGGTATTTGAATCTTTTGAATATTCAGACCAATAATACTGATCAATAGAAAAACCTTTTATGATTTGACCAAACCTTTTGATAATTAATTGATTATCATCTGTGAATGCAATTGAAATATTATCTACGTAATAAACCTTATAAAGCATCCATACAACAACGACCACAGCCGCAATTGCAGAAATTAAAAAACTATGAGTAAACTTCCCTACAAGATTAAAAATGAACCATCCGGCACACACTCCACAAGCAGTCCAGAATAGCTTTGTAGTAAATTTCCCTTTATACTCTTTCATTATAACCTCCAAAATACAGACTAAAATTGACCCTACTAAATATTTTCATCAAAGTTATGTAGTTTAGCATACAATAAAAATTTTTAATGTAAACACTTTACTATCTAAATCATTAAGAACACACAGAGTAAGGTATTTATACTTCTTCTTTCCTTTTGCGAGTCTAAATAATATTTTTGAACTACAACTCTAAGGTTATAAAGAAATTTATCTATTTGTTACTCGCTAATTTTGTATTATACTATTTAATTAATATTAAATTTAAAAAGGGGGTTGAATGAAAATATACACAACTTACAACCAAAAAACAATACCATTTGGCGATAAAATTTTAAATAAAAAGAATAAAGCCTCAATTATTGAAATAAAACAAAATTTTGAAATATTGAGGAAAAATGGTATTCCAGTAGGAGATTGTTTTTACAAAATACCAGAATATACAAATATTAATTTAACGACAAATGATAATAAATATACAATATCTGAAAATAATTTTGCAAACAATTTGATTATTAAAGATAATTCAAGAAAAGATTCTGGGCGCTATATCATTAATAACGATTTTAATGTGAATTGGTATGATGATAATCAAGACCAAATCAATATCAAAAAAAATTCTAACGATGCAAAAATTGCAAATAATAATTTAACTAAGATATTGCAAATTATATTAAATAAAAGTAAAGAAACACATTAAATGATTATTTATAACAGCTGTCATTTAACAAACAAGTACGTGCAGAATTAGACGAGATATACAAAAAGTATAATTTAGGGAAAGGTGATACAAGATATCTAAGTGATGAACCTGAATTCTTCTAAAAAGAAGAAACAAAACTTCTCGCAGGAATGATTGATAATTTACCATTAAAATAAATAAATATTTAAAAAGCGTCTTTAAGTTATAACTTAAAGACGCTTTCATATATAAGAATTTATTAATGCAATTGAGCTAAGTAATCAGCAATATACCAATCGTTCTCCGTTTTTTTTACAGCTTCTCGTAATGTTTTAATTATTTTTTCTTCATTTTC
>CASEYJ010000002.1 GCA_949292175.1 uncultured bacterium
AAGATTTAAGTGTAGTCGAAACACTAAATATAAATAGATTCATTAACCCCAAAAACATATAAACTCCTAAATAATAAACACTAAAAGAGACCATTAGGATGCAGAAAACGACCCACTCAGAAATGAGTGGTTTTTTTTATGTAAATAGTGTTAATTAGTGTCAAAAAGACAATTAACCCGTATTATCTCGGATTAATCCTTAAATATCTCGTCTTCGAGTAGAATGTCGTGTCCTACATTATCCATTAGGTCCAAATATGCGTTATAATACAGCTGCATTTCTGAAATGTATTCGCTAAGCAGTTCTTTGTGAGCATTTTCAACTTGCATAACGTTAAGTAAGCTTACTTGTCCTTGTTTATACTTTTGCGTATATGTTTTTAGGATTGCTTGTGATTCGCTGAGAATTGAACTGTAATAGTTTATATTATCTTTAGCATATTTGAATGCATTATAATTTTCTTTTAGGGCTAGTTTAAGCTTGTTTTCGTAAGACATTTTGCTCAGCATGTTACGTTCTATTTTTATTTTCGCCTGTTTTATTTCAGGGTTGTACCAGTATAGAAGCGGAATGTCTGTATATACGCCGATGTATGCACCAGGTAAGGCTTCTTTTCCTGTTTGATGTGCTGTTTGGTAAGCATAACCTCCGGCTAGAGTAACATCAGGTATGCGTTGGCGTTTTTGATATGTTAATTCTTGTTTTGCCTTTTGGATATTATTGTCAGCAATTTTTATTGAATAACTGTATTTCATTGCGACATTTTCTATCTTCTGGTATTCAGGCAAGTTTATTTGTAGGATTACAATGTCTTTTTCAAAAAGTGATGATTCCATTGTATCAAACATAATTTCATCAGTCTTAAGGTTCATGATGTTATTAAGTTTGAATTGTGCTGTTATTAAACTTGCCTTGGCTTTGTTTAAAAATATTTTTTGTTTTTTATGTTTAATGTCTGCTTGGAGAATGTCGACATCTTTGTTTGCACCATTAGGTCTGCTTTTACTTATCTCAGTCATTTCTCCGAACAGTTTTTCACGTTCTTGGTAAATGTCTACAACCGATTTCATGTATAGCACGTTAAAATATGCACGCATAACTGCTATTTTTAAGTCATGCTCAGCTTCTTTAATTTGGTTTTGTGCGAGCATAAGTTCGGCTTTAACTATATTTTTGCGTGCACTTCTTTTAGCTATTTCTATTGGCAGAGCAAGACCAAATTGGCTGGAGTTTCCGCTATTAACCTTACCAAGCAAGAAGTTTGATTGGAATTGAGGGTTTCTCAATGCGTTTGCTCGTTTTAGTTCCTGTTGCAGTTCATCAATTTCTTTTCTCTTTGCTGTCAATTGCAAGTTGTGTCCAAGAGCAATTGTGACAGCCTCGTCTACGGTGATATGTTGTACTTCAGCGTAAACTGGGGTTGTAAATGTCAAAATTAAACTTGCTATAAAGATAATCTTTTTCATTAATTTTATTATAGCTCAAAAAAAATATTTTCTTGTTTTTCGTATTTGTGAGTGGTATAAGTTAATTTGTAGAATAGTTTGGGGGATCCACCCCAAGATGCGTTGGTCATTGAGTGCGTTTTTGGGTCGCATAACATGGCAATACTTATATAAATGTTGTTATTTGAGTATTTTCGCATTCGTAAAAGGATAAGAAAGGATATTAAAATGGAAAAAAACAATGAGACTCTACACGTATTGAGACACTCAACATCACACATTATGGCACAGGCTGTTCAAAAGCTGTTTCCGTCAGCAAAGTTGGCTATCGGACCGGCTACGGACACCGGATTTTATTATGACTTCGATTTGACAGACGGGCATGCTTTCACTGAAGAAGACCTTGTTAAAATCGAAGAAGAAATGAAAAACATTATCAAACAGAACCTTACATTTGAAAGGTATGAAGTTAAGGATGTTGATGCGAAGATTGCAGAGTTCAAAAGTGAAGGCGAAATTTACAAGGCAGAGTTGTTGGAAGAACACAGAAATGATAATCCTACCTTGTATTTGACAAAAGATAAAGACGGAAATGTCTTATTTAACGACCTTTGTGCCGGCCCTCACATTCCAAACACCTCTTACATTAAGGGTAATGCATTGAAGTTATTAAAAGTTGCCGGAGCTTACTGGCGTGGTAACGAAAAGAACAAAATGCTTCAAAGAATTTATGCAACAGTTTTCTGGACTAAAGAGGATTTGGCTGATTACTTGAACTTTATTGAAGAAGCTGAAAAACGTGATCACAGAAAACTTGGTGCGAAGTTAGATTTATTCTCAACAAGAGAAGAACTAGGCGGAGGGCTTGTGTTGTGGCATCCGAACTTGGCTGTTGTAAGAGAAGAAATCGAAAATTATTGGAGAAGTGAACACAGAAAACGCGGATACGTTATTGTTAACACTCCACATATTGCAAAATCTAAATTGTGGGAAATCTCAGGTCACGCAGACCATTACAGAGATAATATGTTCTTCATTCAGAAAGATGAAGATAGTGATGAACAATTTATTCTAAAACCTATGAACTGTCCATTCCACATTTTGATTTATCAAGCAAACAGATATTCATATCGTTCATTGCCTTTGAGAATGGCTGAACTTGGTACTGTTTACAGAAAAGAAAAATCAGGTGCTTTGTCAGGTTTAACAAGAGTTCAAGGTTTCACTCAAGACGATGCGCATATTTTCTGTACTCCGGAACAGTTGGTTGATGAAATTAATGAAATCATTGATTTCGTAGCAGATACAATGGCTATCTTCAAGATGGATTTTGAAGTTGAACTTTCAACTCGTCCTGAAAGCTATGTTGGTGAAATCGAAAGCTGGAACAGAGCAGAAGCTGGCTTGAAAGAAGCTATGGACAGACGTGGCATGAAATATGAAATCAACGAAGGAGATGGTGCTTTCTACGGTCCTAAAATTGATTTCAAAGTTAAGGACGCTATCGGTAGAACTTGGCAGTGTGCAACTATTCAGTTAGACTTTAACCTTCCTGAAAGATTTGATATTAAATATCAAGACAAAGATGGTCAAATGAAGACTCCTGTTATGTTGCACCGTGTAATATTTGGTTCTATGGAAAGATTCCACGGTATATTGATTGAACACTATGCAGGAGCATTCCCAACTTGGCTTGCACCAACTCAGGTTGCAATCGTTCCTATTAGTAATGATAAGCATACTGATTTTGCTGAGCAAGTTTATAAGAAAATGCGTGCAGCAGGTATTAGAGCTCATCTTGATGACAGATCTGAAAGTATGAATTATAAAATCAGAGAAAGTCTTCAAGATAAGAAAATCCCTTATGTTTGCGTAATCGGAGATAAGGAAATCGAAGCTAATTCAGTTGCTGTTAGAGCTAGAGGTATTGGCCAAATTGGTACTTTCGCTGTTGATGATTTCATCGCAAAAGTTGAAGATGAAATTAAATCAAGAAGTACTGAGTCTTTTGCGAAGGCGTAATTTAGACTTTAAGAAGAGGGGATGCTTTTTTAAGTGTCCCCTCTTTTTTTAATGAACCTTATTATGTATAATATCGTTGTAATAATATAGGAGACAGGCATGAAAAAGTTTATTGTATTAATGATCTTATTTTTGGCGGCAAATATGCCTGTAAATGCTGAAAGTAGATATTATACTATTCAGCAGGGTATCCCTTCGTTTAGAGGGTGGACTCCGACTGGAAATTTTGTGGCTTCATCAAGTTGTGATCCGTTTATGGTTAAGATTGACGGGATTAAATACTTTATGATGTTTGATGGTGCTAAGAAGCCTTCGTTGGAAAATTTGTTGGGTTGCTCTGGTGGCAGAAAAGTTGACTTTTTTACTCCTTTAAGGGATTTGGAGAGTGATGGCGATTATTCAAAGCTTACGGCCTCTGAACTTCGAAATGCCGGCATAAGGTTTGTTGCAACTGATATTCATAATACATTGTTGTATAGCGACAAAAGTAAAGATTTTGATATGAACAAAGTTGATTATATTGATATGTCTAGAGTCAGGATTACTCCTGCTGCTGTTGGATATGGCAGTTTTGATTTATACATTAAAAAAGATAGCGGCAGTTTGAAAAAGGTTATAGGTAAAGTTTCTGTTTTACCTGTTCGTTGGGCTGAGAGAATGTTCGATTAATCAACTTTTCCCTTTAATTGACCGCAAGCTGCATCTATGTCAGCACCACGTTCAAGTCTTACTGTAACTTTCTTTCCTGAATGTTCCAGAAGATATTTAAATTTCATAATTGAGTTGTTACTTGGGCGTTGGTAATCATTCTGAGCAGTTGGGTTGTATGGGATAAGGTTAATATTGCACTTTATGTCTTGCAAATAGTTCGCAAGTTCTTTTGCGGCTTCAATTGTATCGTTTAGATCTTTTATAAGAAGATATTCTATTGTTATTCTTCGTCCTGTTTTATCAACATAATTTTTTAGAGCCTTTTTTAGATCGTCCATATTGTATTTGTTTTCGATCTGCATTAATTTTTTGCGGATTGCATGGTTTGGTGCGTGTAGTGAAAGCGCAAGCGTTGATTGCATATCAAGTTCTGCAAGTTTATTTATCTGAGGAATAATACCGCTGGTTGATACGGTCAGTCGTCTTGCTCCAATTTGGAAATCTTCATTAAAGATTTCCATAGCTTTTAGCACGTTATCAAGGTTTAAAAGTGGTTCGCCTTGTCCCATAAATACAACATTTGTAACCTTTAAACCTGTATCTCTCTGGATTGTAAGTACTTGTTCGATGATTTCTTTATAGGTAAGATTTCTTATAAAACCTCTTTTCCCGGTGGCACAAAATGAGCAATTAACTGCGCAACCGACTTGAGAACTTACGCAGGCTGTTAAGTTCGCGCGGTTGTCAAATCTCATAAGGACTGTTTCAACGCACTCTCCATCAGGATATTCAAGTAAGTATTTTAATGTTCCGTCAGAACTTGTTTGTTTAATTTTAATCTTTGTGTCTGAAACTTTTGCAATTTTTTTTAAATCTTCTCTGAATTTTACAGACAAATCTGTCATCTCATCGATTGAAGAAACTGATTTTAGATATATCCAATTGTGAATCTGGCGGGCTCTAAATTTTGAAGCCTTTAATTCGTCTGTAATTTGTTCGAATTCTTTTTGCGTTAATCCGGATAAAGTGTACATTACAATGCCTCTTTAATTTTTGTGGTGTAAAATTCAATAATTTCAATCATAGCGTGGAGCATTAATGCAATAGGTTCAATTTCCTCTTTCCACTTTTTGTATCCGCAGGATTCAGGTAAAATGCTTAGAGGATTGTCAGGAAAATCTCTGCATATTTGCGGACGGTTTTCGTAGTCTGAACATCTGTTATCTGCGGTCAGTTTAGGACAATGATAGAAATATACTTCATTTTCTTTGTTTTTTTCTAATAGTTCAATGTATTCTGGATAAATTTTACGGGCTTCTTCTTTGTCTTTATAAGGTATGAAAACACTTAAGAATTGGTTTGCAAAATTATCTCCGTTATCAGCTTTTTGTCTGAGTTCTTCAGGCGAAAATTCACTGCAAGCCAGATTGCAGCAAGTCGCACAACCGTTGCAGTTGAATTTTGTTCTATATGCCAATATTTCGTTTAGTTTTCTGTATATCTCCTTTGAAATTTCGTTTTGCAAAAGATTAATAGTTTGCTCCTGCCAGTTTTTGCCTTCAGAGTTCTGAGGGAACTTGTCAAAAATCTCCCCTTTGCAATTTTCAGGTCTGATTTTTTCAATACGACTATTAATTTCTTCTGCGGATTTTAGAAAAATTTCTCGATATTCTTTTCTTAATTTGTTAACTGTGTAATTTAAGTCTGTCATAACAACTATTGTAGCATAAAAAAAGAACGGATATTATCCGTTCTTTTAAACTTATATTGATAAGATGGATTAAGAAATATCCCATCTTCCACAAGTTCCGCCCCAACGAGCAATAATATTTCCTTTAATATCTTTGATTTTGTCGTAATGAGGAACTTCGCCTTCTCCTTCAAGGATTGTTATAACTTCGCAGTTGTTTGAACAACCGTTGCAGTCACAAGTTATTGAATGAAAGTGCATATCTCCAACTTCCCAGCCCTTGAACTTAGTTGAAGCTTCAGTGAACTGGTGATTTTCCATCGCAAGAAGAGCTGCACCGATTGCACCCATTGTTTGGTGGTTATCAGGAACGACAACTTTTTGACCTAAAGCTTCTTCAAAAGCTTTAACCATTCCTGAGTTTGTTGCAACGCCGCCTTGGAATGTTATTGTCGGCAATAATTCTTTCCCAAGAGCCAAGTTACTTAGATAATTTCTAACAAGAGCCTGACAAAGTCCGTACAAAAGATCTTCAACAGGGTAGCCAAGTTGTTGTTTGTGAATTAAGTCACTTTCAGCAAAAACTCCGCATCTGCCTGCAATTCTTGCCGGGTTTGTTGATTTAAGAGCTGTTTCACCAAATATTTCGATAGGAACATTCAGTCTGTTAGCCTGTTGATCCAAGAAACTTCCGGTTCCGGCTGCGCATACAGTATTCATAGCAAAGTCGGTTACAATTCCGTCTCTAAGAATAATGATTTTACTGTCTTGACCGCCTATTTCTAAGATTGTTTGAACTCCCGGAACATAAGTACTTGCGGCAACTGCGTGTGCTGTAATTTCGTTCTTGATAATATCTGCACCAACAAGCGCACCTGCAAGGTTTCTTCCCGAACCTGTTGTACCTACACCCATAACGGTATAGTCTGTGATTTTCTTCTTGTATAATTCTTTTAAGCCTTGTTGAACAGCAAGAACAGGTTTACCTGAAGTTCTGAGCATGTAACTGTCTACATATTTGCCGTTTTCGTCAACAAGCGCCAATTTCGTAGTAACAGAGCCTACGTCTATCCCTAAATATACTGTTAAACTCATTTGTTATCCTCTTTTTTTACTATTTATTTGTCTGTATTGTACCACAAACATATAAATCATTTAATCGGGTAGTTACAAAAATATATTTATTGTGCTAATATATTTTTGTAAAAATGAAGAGGTAGGCTTTTATTATGAAAAAATCAAATATAATTACAGCGATTCTTGTTATAACAATAGCTTTTGGTATTAATGGATTATCTATTGCACAGAATGTTACGATTGATCCGATTAAAACTATTTCTGCAATTAATGCTGCTTCTGTTCCTAAAAAGACTGCTGAAGTTGCTTCAAATGCAAAAGTTTATCAGTATGCGCTTCCTTTAGCCATTGTTGCAAGTCCGCAAACTTATTTGGGCAAGAATGTTAAATTTAGAGCTAAATTCGATAAATTTGCGACTCTTGGTTTAGATTACAAACCTGCCTTCAGAAGTTCTGAAAAGTATATTTCCTTCTTGATTCAGCGTGATGACGTGAAAGACCACGACATCCCTCTTTCTGAGTTGAAAATTTTCTTGCCTCGTGCCGAAGCTGAAAAACATATTGATTTGAATTCAGGGGATGAAATCGAAGTATGTGGAAGAGTATTTTCAACAGCTTTAGGAGATGCTTGGATGGATGCAGACAAGTTCACAGTATTGAAGACTACGCAGAAACCGGAAGTTAAATAACTTTGTAGATGGAGTTAAGAAATGGCAGAAACTGAAATTAAAGAAAAAAAAGAGAAAAAGGATATATTTTTAACTATTCACGGACACTTTTATCAGCCTCCGCGTGAAAATCCTTGGTTAGAAGCTATCGAGTTGCAAGATAGTGCCCACCCGTTTCACGATTGGAATGAGCGTATAAACAAAGAATGTTATAATCCGAATTCAGTTTCTAAAGTTGTAGACAGCCACAATAGAATATTGGATGTTGTTGATAACTACCAGTATATGAGTTTTAACTTTGGTCCAACACTTTTTTCTTGGATGGAAAAATTTGCTCCGCACACATACGAACGTATTCTTAAGGCAGATATTGACAGCAGGGCAGAACATAATGGACACGGAAATGCAATTGCTCAAGTTTATAACCATATGATAATGCCTCTTGCGAATACCAGAGATAAGGAAACTCAGGTAAAATGGGGTATTTCTGATTTTGAAACAAGGTTTGGTCGTAAGCCTGAGGGTATTTGGCTCGCTGAGACAGCGGTTGATGATGATACGCTTAGAATTTGCGAAGAAAATGGTATTAAATTTACGATTTTATCTCCATATCAGGCTTTGAAAATTCGTAAGGAAGGTTCTAACACTTGGCAGGATGTTAGCTGGGGAAATATTGATCCGGCAAGATCTTATCGTTATTATATTAAGTCTGCACCGGGAAAATATATTGATTTATTTTTCTATGATGGTGCAATTTCTCAATCTGTTGCTTTTGATGAACTTTTGAAAGATGGTAACAGATTTATAAAACGTTTAAAAGAGGGTGTGTCTGATTTGAGAGATTATCCTCAACTTATACATATTGCAACAGATGGTGAAAGTTATGGACACCATACTAAGTTTGGTGATATGGCTTTAGCATATGTATTGAAGTTTAGAGCTGCCGAAGAAGGTTTCAAGATTACAAATTACGGTGAGTATTTGGAAAAATACAGAAGTGATTATGAAGTCGATATTAAACAGGCTTCATCTTGGAGCTGTTTCCACGGTGTAGGTCGTTGGAAAGAGGATTGTGGCTGCTCAACAGGCGGACATCCAGGGTGGAATCAAAAGTGGAGAAAGCCTTTAAGGGATGCGCTTGATTATTTGCGTGATGAACTTATAAAACTCTTTGAAAAAGAGGGTGTAAAGTATTTTGATGATGTTTGGGCTGTTAGAAATAATTATATTTCTGTAATTTTAGACCGCAGCAGAATTAATGTTGAAAAATTCCAGAAGCAAAACTTCAAGGCTGAATTATCTGCAGAAGACAGAGTAAAGGCTATGGAATTGTTGGAAATTCAACGTCAGGCAATGCTTATGTACACAAGTTGCGGATGGTTCTTCTCTGAAATTTCCGGGATTGAAACTGTACAAATTATGAAATATGCAGCTCGTGCAATGCAGCTTGCGGCTAAATTTACAAAGAAAAATATAGAGACAAAATTCTTGGAAATTTTGGCTGAGGCAAAGAGTAACCTGCCTGAACACGGTACAGGCCGAGATATTTATGAGAAGTTTGTCAGACCTTCTGTTGTAAGTTTAAAGCAGTTGGCAAGTTTATGGGCGATATCTTCTTTATATCAAGATTTTGAAGATGAAGAGAATGTTTATTGTTACATTGTTACAAGAGAAGATTACCAAAGAACTCAAAAAGGTAATTCCTCATTGATTATTGGCCATATTGAGGTTCAATCAAGGATAACTCTTCAAAAATCTAATTTGATATTTGCCTTGATGCAATATTCTGGTGGAGATTTCCACTGTGCAATGAAGGAATACTCGGATGAAGAAGAGTATGCTAAGTTGAAAAAGAATTTGACAAGAACATTTATGTTGAATCCGCTCACTGAAATTATTAGAGCATTGGATGAACATTTTGGTTCTGAATATTTCACGTTAAAGGATATTTTCATTGAAGAAAGAAGAAAAATCCTTCAAATTCTGCTTAAAGATAAGATGGAAAAATTTGCTCAAATATACTTGGATATGTATAATGAAGGCAAAGGTTCTATTTATCATATGCAAAGTTTGGGACTTGCGGTTCCTGAAGAATTTAAAATTGCTGCAAAATATGCTTTAAGTAAGAAGTTTAATGATCTAATTATAGGTTCAGGTGGATTTGTTGATCCTTCTGTCGTTCAGGATATTGTCGGAATAAATTATGAGGCGAGAGCAATTGGAATAAAACTTGATAAATCTCAAGCAAATCGTATATTTGCTAAGAAAATTGAGCAAAATATTTCCCGCTTGGCTTATAGTTTGGAAGTTCAACAAGCCGATGTATTGATGGAACTTTTTGATTATATTGAAAAACTTGAGCTTGAAATTGACATTTCAGAGGCTCAGAATACTTATTATACAAGAATATATCACCGTATCGGGGAAATTATTGAATTAAGCCAGAAGTCGAAACGTGCTAGTGAGAAACGTTTTGCACAAATGCTTCTCGATATTGGGGATAAGCTCAATATTAACACTGATTTCTATCGAACAAAGCTTGATAAGGCTGGTATATAATTACCAATCTTCGGAGCCGTAGGCTTTAAATATATCAATGGTATGTTGAATTTTCTTTTCAACAGATTCGATTTTTGCGAGTATCTCGGGGTTTTTATTCTTTCTTTTCAAGAGTTGAAGTTCCAGATATTCTTCTTTAGCGTGGCGAACTTTTTGTTTATCTTCTTCTCTTTGCAGAAAAAGCCACCCTTCAAAACCGCATCCCGGCGGGACTACTACCCAACCGTTAGCAGGGCAATGAATACACAAAACAGGTCTTTCTTCGTATATTGAACAAAGATTGTTGTCTAGTAAGTATTTGCATTTGTAGAACGTTATATTTTTTTCGTCATACTTACCATCAGCTTTTAAGTGTTCAATAATATTGTCGACTGTTCCTGCGTCAACCTCTCTTGCCGCTTCAATTGATGGGTACGGTTCAAAAATTTTAAGAAAATCTTTGGCAAATTCGTTTCCTTCTCTTGCAAGGCGCTTGATTTCAGAGTAGGTGTATTTTGTGTTTGTCACAACTCTGCAACATTTGCCACACATTTTGCATAAAGACTGAGGACGCTTTTTTAAGTAATTTTCTTCGTAACTTCCCATACCTTCCATTATAGGCATGCTGTGAGTTTTGACAAAAAATGTTAATATTTCTTAAAAATCACGCAATTCTTTTTACTGATAATACTTTATTTAAGTAGGTAGTTGAAAGGTTTGTAGTATTATGCAAAATTCTATAATGCAAGGACAGATTCCAAGTTCAGCAAATATTCAGCCGCAGGCGGTAGCTCAACCTCAGCAGGTTGCTTATCCATATGCTTCTCAACCGTCGTTAGCTCCGCAAGTTCCACCGGTATCAACAGCTAACCCAAATTATGCCGGTGTTAATATTCAGATTTTTAATCCGATGGTCGGAACTCCTAATGGTAATATTTATCAAGGTCAGACGGCTTCTGCTTATGGCCCTGGTGTTCAAGGCGGTTGTTATCCTGCAAATTACTATACGACAGGTCAGTATCCTCAGGGAACTTTTGTTCCGCAAAATCCTTATGGTCAGGTAGGAACATTAAACCAAGGAACTCGATCCGGTTATTATGACCAAAACGGAGCTTATTATCCGCAAATGCCAAACCCAGCAGCACAAGGTTCTGAGAATGCTCAAGATGAAAAGACTGCACAAACAGGTCAAGAATCTCAGAATGTGACCGGTGAGCAAAAGGCTGAGGCTTCGGCAACTGAAGGTTTAAATAATGCAGAAAATAAGGATGCTAAGACTCCAGAAAATGCTCAGGATGCAAATGCTGCGGGTAAGACGGATGCCGGAGAAAAGAAACCTCAGTCGGCAGATGATAAAAACGGAACAAAAACCGAGAAACGAAAAGTTGTAGAATTGACAGATGATTATATAAAAACTCTTGAAAATTATTTGAACAGTCAAGATACAGAGGTTCGTTTAATGGGTGCCAAGGAGGTTGTAAATAGGCTTACTGAAGACGAATCAAGAAAAGATGATCCTGCACTTACGGCCTTAGTAAATAAAATGTTACAAGACCCATCAGCATCAATAAGGGCAATTGCATTAAGTTTGATTGAATCCAGAACGATTTTAGGTGATGATTATACAGTGAATGTTCTGAAGAAAATGCAAACATCTAAGGAAGGATATGGTCAAGATTCTGTACAAGCAACAAGCGCCTTATTAAAAATGGCCGGTAAAACAGTAGAAAAAGAAGTTGAAGTTAAAGAACCGGTTAAGAATGAAAGTAAAAAATAGGTAGTGTGAATTATGAGTGTTATTTCAGCAATAAAATCGACAGCAGTAAGCGGATTGGTTAAAGCAACAGGTGTTGCAGCAATTGGCGCTTCAGTATATGATTCTCACGTGTTGGCAAAGCTTCAGGCAAACCAATATTCTCAGCAGCGAGAAGCCGATAGAATTTGCGATTCTTTTCAAAATACTATGTATCAAGAAAAGCCAAGCACTGTAATGAGCGCTATAAAAGATAAGATTTTTAAATTCCAGATGGAGAGTAATTTCTTTGCTCCATTCAACTCTGTTGCAGGTTACGTAAAAGGGTTCGGTTCAATGATGCTTAATCACGTTGTTCCTGTCACATTGGGAGCTTTAGCTCTGTTCGGCAAAGGTAAAGCTATCCCTAGAACTTCAGCTCTTGGCTTAGTGTTGTATGGCGGTTATGAAGTTCTTAGAGAAGGTTTTGGTGTAGGCCGTGTTAACAGATTGAATCAGCCTTATAAAAATTTATAGACTTTTTGATTAAATAGCACAGACGTAATTGTTGGATTGAATTTTTTGTAACCTTTGTTTTAAAAAATACAGCTTTGGTTTAATTATTTATGTTTTTGTGCTATTTTTTTGTCATAAAGATAACAAAAGAGGGATTTTATGACAGATACTAAGATTAAATATGAAGATTTACCGACGGTTTATGATGCCAAGGAAACAGAAGCAGAGATTTATAAGTTCTGGGAAGATGGTGAGTATTTTAAGGCTGATGCAAAAAGTAAAAAGCCTCCGTATTCAATCGTTATTCCACCTCCAAACGTAACCGGAGTTCTTCATATGGGGCATGCTCTTGACGAAACTTTGCAGGATATTTTGACCAGATATCACAGAATGTCAGGTTTCGAAACTTTGTGGCTGCCGGGAACCGATCACGCTGGTATTGCGACTCAGAACGTTGTTGAAAAACAACTTCGTGCAAAAGGCTTGAGCCGTTACGATTTAGGCAGAGAAAAGTTCTTGGAAGAAACTTGGAAGTGGGCTAATGAGCATAAATCAGCAATTCTTGACCAGTGTAAACGTCTTGGAGCTTCTTTTGATCGTTCCAGAGAAAGGTTTACATTTGATGAAGGTTGTTCTGAGGCCGTAAAAGAAGTATTTGTAAAATTATACGAAAAAGGTTTGATTTATAAGGGTAAATATATCGTAAACTGGTGTCCTCGTTGTAATAGTGCGATTTCAGATGTTGAAACCGAATACGTTACAGAACAAGGTCATATGTGGGAAATTTCATATCCTTTGAAAGGTGAACACGGTGCGATTATAGTTGCAACAACAAGACCGGAAACTATTTTCGGTGATGTTGCTATTGCGGTAAACCCTTCTGATCACAAATATTCAGAATTAATCGGCAAAACAGTTGTTATTCCTCTTTCAGGAAGAGAAATTCCTATTATTGCTGATGAATACGTTGATAAGAATTTCGGAACCGGTGCTGTTAAAATTACTCCGGCACACGATCCTAACGATTTTGAAGTTGGAAAACGCCACGGCTTAAAACCAATATGGATTTTGGATGAAAATGGTAAGATGAAGGCTTGTGGTGAAGTTCCGCCTTCTCTTCACGGTCTTGACAGATATGAAGCAAGAGAAAAGATTATCGGAATGCTTTCTTATGAAAACTTCTTGTTGAGAACTCGTGAACACGAACATAACGTTGGAAAATGTCAACGTTGTGGTACAACAATTGAACCGCTTCTTTCCGAACAATGGTTTGTAAAAATGGAACCGCTTGCGAAGGAAGCTATCGCAGCTGTTAAGGATGGCAGAATAAAATTTGTTCCTGACAGATGGGAGAAAAATTACTTAAATTGGATGGAAAATATTCGTGATTGGTGTATTTCTCGTCAATTGTGGTGGGGACATCAAATTCCTGCATATTATCATAAGCAAACAGGAGAAATGATTGTCGCAAAAGAAAATCCGGATCCTGAAAATTATGTACAGGATAGTGATGTTTTAGATACTTGGTTCTCTTCAGGTTTGTGGCCATTCTCTACGATGGGCTTCCCGAATACAGATAATGATGATTTTAAAAAGTTCTATCCTACAACAACTCTTGTTACAGGATTTGATATTATATTCTTCTGGGTTGCCAGAATGATTACTATGGGTTTGGAATTCACTAAGCAGGCTCCTTTCTCAACTGTATTTATCCACGGGCTTATTCGTGATGAAAAAGGTCAGAAAATGTCTAAGTCTAAAGGTAATACAATTGACCCTGTTAAAATTATTGATAAGTACGGATGTGATGCTTTGAGATTTACGATGACATCATTGTGTACTTACGGTGGACAAGATATAAAAATTAGCGATGAACGTTTTGAATACGGAAGAAACTTTGCTAACAAAATCTGGAACGCTTCAAGATTTGTATTGATGAACCTTGAAGGTGTTGATGGAAAAAATATTGATTTTGATAATCTTACTATTGCTGATAAGTGGATTTTAGATAAACTCAATAAGACAGCAAAAGAAATTAACGAAAATATTAAAGAATTTAGAATTGGTGAGACTGCTCACGTTCTATATGATTTCTTCTGGAATTCATACTGCGATTGGTATGTTGAAATCGCTAAAATTCAATTGGCAGATGAGTCTTTGAAGCTTAATACGCAGAGAGTATTGAGATACGTTCTTGATATGGCTTTGAGATTGCTTCATCCTGTTATGCCTCATATTACCGAAAGAGTTTGGCAGCTTCTTCCTCATCTTGATAGCGAAACTGCAAGTGCTTTGATTGTTGCAGAGTATCCTGTTTACAATGAAGCTTTTGATTTCCCTAAAGAAGCGGAAGAAATGGAACTTGTTTTCGAAACAATTAAGTCTTTGAGAAATGTTCGTCAAAGTTTCAATATTTCAACTTCACTTAAGATTGATATTGAAATTAGAGCGGATAAAGCTGAAAAACCTGTATTTGAAGCTATCGAATCATATATTAAGCGTTTAGCTAAAGTTGAAAATATTTCTTACGCAGATGATTCGGTTCCGGTTGCTAAGAGAACGGCAACTGCAGTTGTTTCAGCATCTAAGATTGTTTTGAATCTTGAAAATCTTATTGATTTTAATGAAGAGATTAAACGTCAAGAAAAGAAACTTGCAAAATTGACCGGTGAGAAAAAATCTTTGGAAGGTCGAATTAATAACCCGAAATTCGTTGCAAATGCTCCTCAAGAGTTAATCAATCAAACAAGAGCAAGAATTGACGAAATAACAATGCAAGAAAATGTAATAAATGATTTAATTGAATCTTTAAAATCTTAAGTTTTTAAGATATGTAAATGTTTATTCGTTAAAAACAGGACAATGCGCAAAGAAACGTTTGTCCTGTTTTACTATATTTGATAGTAAAACAGGAAAGGTAGTGTAAAATGTCTATTCAGAAATTAGGGTATGATTTTACGCAAATGGCAGCAAAACAAAATAAAAAACTTATGTCGCTTCCTCTTAAAGATAATGCGACAGCTAAAATCTTGTGGAATAACAATGCAGTAGATTGTTTTGTTGTTAAGGATGGAAAGCTCGAAGGAGCGCGTGGTGCTACTGGTTCAACAGAGTTTGTAGCAGAAGAGTTAACAATAATCTTTGATAAACTGGCCAAAGTTGTTGAACCTGGAGTTGATGTTTTAAAGGCTTTTCTAAAAGCGTCCTTTAAGTAATGTTAAGGAATTTTACAAATCCTTTACAAGTTGACAATGCTCTGCTATGATAATAGCAAGTTTATCAGATAATGTCTTAGACAATGGAGTAAAAATGACATCAAAAGAGTTAGATTTCGAAGAACTGCTTAAACAGTACGATTACAAATTCCAAAAAGGCGATCTTGTAAAAGGTATTGTGTGCGGTTATGATGGTCAAGGCGTGATGGTTGATATCGGAGCTAAAACAATTGCTGTGGTTCCAACCAGAGAAGCTGTTGACAAGGATGAAAAAGTAGAAGAAAAATTTGAAAAAGGTAAAGAATACGAATTCTTAATCATCAGAGAAGAAGATGAAGATGGTAAGTTCTTACTATCTAAGAAGAAAGTTGACTTTGCTTATGCTTGGAAAGAACTTGAAAAAGCAAAAGCTGCTGATGAAACAATTTTGGGTACTGTATCAGGAATTGTTAAAGGCGGTATTCTTGTTGAAATTTCAGGAGTTAGAGGTTTCGTTCCTTCTTCTCAATTGAGAACTAAGGAAACTGACCTCGAAGTTGGTTCAAAAATTGAGTTGAAGATTTTGACATTGGATAGCCAACAAAATAACTTTATTCTTTCAAATAAGAAAGTTTATGAAGATAGCGCAGTTGAAGCAAGAAAGAATGTTTTTGCGCAAATCGAAGCTGGTCAAGTTGTTAAAGGTGATGTTGTCAGAATTACTGACTTCGGTGCGTTTATCGATTTGGGTGGTATCGATGGTCTTCTTCCTCTTTCTCAATTATCTTGGAGATGGATTGATCATCCGACAGATATTTTGAAAGTTGGTGACAAAATTGACGTTGAAGTTATCGCTGTTGACCACGATAAGCAACGTGTATCTTTGAGTTTGAAGAACCTTGAGCCTGATCCTTGGTTAGAGGCTGAAAAGCAAATTAAGGAAGGCGATAAGGTTGAAGGTACAATAACAAGAATCAAACATTTCGGTGCATTTGTTGAAGTGTTCCCTGGTGTTGAAGCTTTGTTGCCACACAATGAAGTTATTGAACTTCAAAACAGAGATGGAAATATCTTGCAAGTAGGTGATAAGATTATGACTTATATCTTGAAGTTTAATCCTACTGACAAGCGTATTGCATTGACAGTTAATGAACCTTCAGCAGATAATTCAGAAGAAGCTTAATTATCGGTTCGATATTTATAAACAAAAGGGACTCCAAAATTTAGAGGAGTCTCTTTTATTTTGTGAACTTTTTAGGTGATACTTTTTTTGATTGATTTTTTGTAAATTTTCTCGTTCAAATAAAGGATTTTGTGAAATTTGATTAAAGTAATGAGAGAATGTTGCCGTATAATGGTTTATGTAATATATTGACTTTCTGAAAAATATAATTATAAACAGAGTAGTAGTAGAGTTTAATAGTAGAAAATATAAGAGGAGAGTAGCCTTATGGGTATGGCAGCTTCACAAGCAAGATATTTAGGCTTAACCGCAAGAAAAACCAATGTAGAATATGAAGGACAACAAATTAACCAAGCTCGTACAGCACTGGCAAATCAGAGTGCAAATACGTTTAATGAATTGCTTGCTTTGGAAGTTCCAACAGCACCTAGCACTCAGGATTATACAACAGTAAAATATTCATATAAAGACGGAGCAATTACTGAAGAAATTGAAGAAATGTCTCAATTGATTGACGATCCGGATGGCTATAACTATATCATCACTCACTATCATTACGCTGATGTTTATACAGGGGTTCAGAATAAGTTACAAAACCCGCAGGTGATTATGGGTACAACAGGTGTAAAGAATTCTATACCAAGAGATTCAATTGAAGAGAATGGTGTTGGTGATTATACTATTGATGGAAATCCTGTAACTAAATTTGATGAAACTGATGAAGAGCAAAAAGATGCTTATCGTAAAATTTCAGAAAATTATCCTGAATTTGCAAAATTAAAAGATGATTTATATACATATACTGCAGAAGATGGGTCAATACACTTTACGACAGGTGCATCTCTTAAGGGAGATAAAGATGCAGATGACTATTATGTAAAATCAGATATTCCAAAATCAATAGGTACAGCTCCTGTTCGTAAGTACGATCCGTCTGATTCTACTCAGAAGGCTGCTTATGAACAAATTTGCAAAGATTGGCCAGCTTCAGATTTTGCAAATGCAGATCCAGAAGATATTTATGTTTGGGAATATCAAGGTCAAACGAGATTTGCTTGCTTATCAGATCTTGAAAAAACAGCAATAAGTGGTCCTGATCAGACTACTCCTTCTGAAAATCAAGACAAACTTACATATTATACTGCACAGGATATTAATACAAAAATATCTCAACAACAAAAGGCAATTGTTGATATCAATGAAGAAGGGCGTATTCAATCTATAAGATACGAAGATTCATCTATCACTTATGCCGTGAATACAGAGACTGAAACTGACCAAAATGCATATGAAGATGCGATGAATCAGTATAACTATGATATGCAAGTATATGAAAAACAAATTGCTGATATCAACGCTAAAACAGAAAAAATTCAAGAACAAGATAGGACTCTTGAATTGAGATTACGTCAGTTAGATACAGAACAAGATGCACTTCAAACAGAAATGGAAGCAGTTAAAAAGGTTATTGAAAAGAATATTGAATCTACATTCAAGACTTTTGAATAATGAATAAAAGAGATTAAGTAAGAAGAAGTAGAGGTAAACATGTCTTACAAAAACGATAGTTATTTAGTAATAGCAAATAAGTTTGGTTCAGCAGGGTCTGAGGCGAAGGCTCAGTTGTGGGAAACTTATGATAAATTGAGAGACTTGACTGTATCCGGTTCAGGCGCAGGGGGTACAGGTTGGGGGAATACCGGAAGTTTCCTGTATAGAATGGCTAGTTTGCTTGCTCCATCTTCTTATGCAACAGTATTTGGAAGTTCTGAATCTATGAATATCCCTGGAACTTCATATTATTCTTCTGTAAATGGAGGTTCTGCGTACGGCCTTAATTCATTGTATAACTATTCAGGTTTTCCTGGCGGCGCGGCTCCTATATCTTGGTCGGATGGCGTTTATACCGGTGGTGCTGCTACTATGTTTGGATGGGGAACTGATATGGGTTCTTCAACATCAGGAGTAGCAACAGGTTATGCATCAGGCGTGGGTGGTTTGGCTGATATCGCAAGTGCTGCTGCTTACGGTGTTGGTGCGGCAAACGGTTATGGTTTTGTCGGTAAAAATATAGTTCTACCTTTGGCGAGTATTATTTCAGGTTGGGGTGGAATTATGCAGTCTGCGGCTCCTTATCTTGGTGAATATGGTTTGCCGGCTTTGGTTATGGGTAATTTGATGCAGGGTACAACATCTGCTGCGTTATCTGCTTACCAACGTGTTACAGGTAATATTACAGCCAATGCTGATACTATTCTTTCTAATAAGGTTAGAAATATTGAAACTGTGTGTAAGATGCTTGATACACAGGGCGATGTAGTTAAAAAGATGCTTAAGGAATCTATTGACGGTGATTCTAAAGCTATTCAAAACTTGTAGTTAATTATGGAAAAGAGAACTTATATAAGAGTTATATTTGATAAACTTTTAAGAGATAATATTGTTTTTGCGATGTTAGATAAATTTGTAAAATTTTATTGCACAATTTTTTCACATCCAATAAATTCATTAAAGTTTCAAGAAAATCGTCCGTTAAAAAATAATGAAACTGATATGCAATTTTCATTTCAGGACGTTGATAGTACTAAAAACATTTTAGGTTAAGACATGTTAAGAAGCATTAAATAAATGCGCAATAATTGCGTTACATTTGTTTTTATATACATGTAGATCTAAAGTGTTATAGGAGTGGAATACCCAAAATGCTTCGAGATACTTTAGAGATGAATATAAAAAGAATCATAGATTTCTTGATATATTCAAAGAACTTTATAATAAGGAAAAGCCCGCTTAAAGCTCTGGCAAATTCTATTGTGGAAGGTTTAAAAGATTTTCTTACTATGAAGAAAAAACTGAAAATGGCTCAGTATCGATTAAACTATCACAGGCATCAGTTTCAGAAGATGGAACAATTGATTGCAGAAAATAACCAGCACAGCTTTCTGAAAGGGAATAACCTTAACGAAACCAGATAAAGGAAGTTGAAATGGGTGTTATTACAGACACAATCAGGTTACATCAGTTGAAAGGTGAATCTTTAGACCTTCAATTCAAGATTCAGCAGATCACGATGACAAAAATGGGGTTGACTCATTCTTGCAATGATTTGATAAAAGTTGGAACTGATTATGATCCTGAATCTCCGGTAATGAAAACGTTGCAACAACGTCAACAGAAATTGAAACTTTTGGAAGAAAAATTGAACCAAGAAATGCAACAATATCAAGTTCAACTTGAAATGGTTGAGGCGGAATATAAAGCTTGTAAGGATAGGTTACGACAAAATATTCAAGAGGAGTTTAGTTACTCTTTCGGATAATAAATTAAAAAAGGATCTGCTGATGGCAGGTTCTTTTTTGTGATTTTTTATCTTTTAGTTAGTGTTTATCTTCTTGTGTAATAATCAAATATCACAAAATCTATTCTGTTATCTTTAAAGTCTTCCTGTGCAACATTGCCATAAAATGGCATTGTATCTCCAAACCCTATTGGGTATAGTCTTAAGGTTTCTATTTTACATTTATTGATTAGGTAATCAGTTATAACATTTGCTCTGTGGATACTTATTTCCCAACTGTCTTTGTAACCCGGATTGTTGTAGTTCATGGCGCTAGTGTGGCTTTCTATTGCGCATTTGTTGTTAAACATTTTTAGTACTTTACCAATTGCATCCAGTAATATTTCCCCTTCAGAAGTAAGTTTTGTTGAGTTAGGTGCAAAAATTTTATCATCAGGAATGCTTACGACTAATCCTCTGGGAACTTTTGTGTACATGACAGAATCGCTCGTCAGTGGCAGGTTCTCTTTGAATTTCTGGATGACAAATGCTGATCTGGCATCAAAGTTAACATTCATATAAACATTTACCTGTTGCGCGGAAAATGAGCATAATGAATGTAAGAAGAATATTAAAATTGATAATAAAGCAACACAAAATTTCAATATGTAATACCTCAATATGTATTATCTATTGATTTTGTATTGTACGTATTACCCGACAGGCTATGGCTTTAGGATTGAAGTAATCGAATTTTCGTTAAAGTATTTTATTGCACACTGCTGTATTTGTTCTGCAGTTATGGTTTTTACTTTTTCCTTGGTTTGTTGTTTGAATTCAAAGCCTAATCCTAGTATTCCATAATGTGCATAAAGGGTTGCTTGATTGCTGTTAGTTTCATTTGAAAATGCCCATTTACCAATTAAGTTGTTCTTTGCATTTGTCAATTCTTCTTCGCTAACAGGTGTCGTTTTTATTTTTTCAATTTCTTCTGCAAAACCGTTTAGGGATACTTCGATATTTTTAGGTTCTGTTGCTATATATATGTAAAAATCTGCACATTGCAAGAATGGTTCGTAGCAACTTCTAACAACGTATGCTAATCCCTTTTTGTCTCGAAGTTCTAAAAATAGGCGAGAAGATAGGCCTGAGGCTCCAAGTATAATATTTAATAATAATAGTGCCGGGTAATCTTCCTCGCTTGACGTTTGGGTTAGCCAGCCCTTTATGATATGTGCTTGGTTTGCGTCAGGTTTGATTATTTCAGAAACTTGTTGCTCTGTTATAACAGGTCTTTCTAATGTACATTCTGCTTCTTTTGAAGGTGCAAGTTCTCCAAAGGCTTCAGAAATTTGTTGTTCAGCGTCTTCAATATCTATGTCCCCAACAATCGAAATAACTTTTTTGCTGTCATTAAGGAATGCATTATAAGTTTCAAGAACTTCTTCTTTTGTGATTTTGTTTATGTTTTCTAAAATTTTTGAATTAGTGTTTCCGTATGGATGATTTTTGAAAAGTGTACTGTAATAATTGTCTGTTACTTTTGCTCTTGGAGAATCTAATTCTGCAATTATTTCCCCTTCCATTTTTTTTACTTCTTTGTCGAAATCTTCAAACGTAGAATTTTTGATAACATCTTCCAGAATTTCGATAGCTTTATTAAAGTCTTCGTTTAAGCATACAAATTTTAAACGGATATAGTCAGTTTTTGCATCTGTGGAAAAGTCTATTGCATAAGAATCGAGTTCTTCTGCGAGTTGTTCTGCAGAACGATTTTTTGTTCCTTGCAAAAGTAACCTTGCCATGATGCCTTCAACTCCGGGAATTGTTTCAGCTTTGTTGATTTTGAAATTGAAGCATAAAGCAATTCTTGGGGTATTTTTATTTCTTTTGTAAAATACGTCAATATTATTTTTAAGCTTAAAAGTTTTTGTATCCATATCTCTCTCCTATACAACGGATTTTAGCATAATAACAGTGTTTACGCAATTGTTAACAAATGTAACAAATATGTTTAAGTCTGAAATCACCAATTTTAAAATGTTTTTATATATATAAGATTACTAAAGATAAGAGAGGCGAGAGTTATGGCGATATCTAATATCCAAGAGACTTTATTGATGTACACTAAGCAAAAAGCTATGATTAACAACAAATTGTCGGATGTTATGTTCAATATTACTGCAGCAGCGAGAGAAGAGGCTGAACTTCAAGATAAGTATAACGCTAAAGAACGTTATTACTATTATGAATATGCTAATAATCCGGATATGCAGGATGAATATCAAGAAGTTATGGAGCAGTTGCTTAAGGAACACGAGTTTGATCTTGCTAACATTCAATCTTGGGAATCTGAATTAGAAACTGATAAAAACAATTATGAAACAAGATTGAACATTATAACTCAGTATGAATCATCTTGGCAAAAATTGTTATCTACAAATATCAAGAACGACTTTACATACGGAGGTGCTCAACAAGGATAGTTCGACAACTGAATATTACAGAATTCAAAAAGCGGGTCAATACCCGCTTTTTTGTTGTATTATATTAGTATGATTGGAGAAAGTAAGTTAGGTGTATTTATTGTCCCAACAGGGATTGGAGCTTCCGTAGGTGGTTATGCCGGTGATGCGAGTCCTTGGGCTAGAAAGTTTTCTCAAAAATCAAAGCTTATTGTTAATCCTAACGTAGTTAATGCGGGTGGATTTTCTGGAATAAATGACAATATGTTTTATGTTGAGGGATATTCACTGGATAAGTTTATGAGTGGTGAATTGAATATTGTTCCTTCAGCAGATAACAAGGTTGGGATAATTTTTGATAAAGCAATTCCTGAAGATGTTTTAAATGTTCACATAAATACAATGAATGCCGTTAAAGCTGTTTACGGTTTAGATGTCGGTGAATATGAAATAACTGATACTGAAGTTGGTGTTGAGTTTGTTTTGGATGATGTGAGTGGAATTTCGAATGGAAATGTTCAGTGTCCGGAAACTTTATTAAGAGCGGCGGAAAAACTTTTGGATAGAGGTTGTGATGCTATTGCGATAGTTTGTATGTTTGAAGATCCGGAAGGGATAAATGAAGGTTATTCTGATGGTGTCGGGACAGATCCTGTTGGGGGAGTTGAAGCTATAATTTCTCATTATATTTCAAAAAATTTGTTAGTCCCATGTGCGCACTCTCCGGCATTTGAAGATTATCAAATATATCCTGATTTGGTTAATCCAAAATCAGCATCGGAGTATATTACTCCTACCTTTTTGCCTTGTATTTTGATAGGTTTGGCTCAAGCTCCGCGAATTACAAAAAAAGGTGGAATTTCTGTTAAAAATGTAGATTATGTTGTTGCTCCATATGATGCTCTTGGAAGTCCTGCTGTTCTTTCTGCTGTTGGATATGGAATTAAAGTTTATGCAGTTAAAGAGAATACGACAGCACTCGATGTTACCCCTGAGAAACTTGGTATTATAGATAGAGTGTGTGTTGTTGATACTTATGAAGAGCTTTTGAGATTAGTATAGATAATTTGCTATTTAAATTATTAATTTTTTGTTTATTTTTTTAATAATTCTTGAAAAGGGTGTTATAACAATAATATAGAAAAGTAATAAGCATGTAATTAGTAAAAGGAGATAATTAATTATGGCAAAAACAATTGGTATCGACTTGGGTACAACAAACTCAGTAGTCGCTGTTATGGAAGGTGGTAAACCAACCGTTATTGCCAATGCAGAAGGTTCTCGTACGACCCCTTCTATTGTTGGTTTTTCAAAAACAGGAGAAAGATTAGTTGGTCAGTTAGCAAAACGTCAAGCAATTCTTAACCCTGATAAAACAATCGCTTCTATTAAAAGACATATGGGCGATGATTATAAAGTAAATATTGATGGTAAAGATTATACTCCGCAAGAAATCTCAGCTATGATTTTGAGAAAACTTGCAGATGATGCTTCAAGTTACTTGGGCGAAAAAGTTACATCAGCTGTTATCACAGTTCCGGCGTACTTTAACGATGCTCAAAGACAAGCTACTAAGGATGCAGGTAAAATCGCAGGTTTGGACGTTCTTCGTATCGTTAACGAACCAACTGCAGCTGCTTTGGCTTATGGTTTGGAAAAAGAAAAATCAGAAAAAGTTCTTGTATTCGACTTAGGTGGTGGTACATTCGATGTTTCAATCCTTGAAATAGGCGATGGCGTTCATGAAGTTCTTTCAACTTCAGGTGATACTCACTTAGGTGGTGATGACTTCGACCAAAAAGTTATGGATTGGATTTGTGAAGAATTCCAAAAACAAGAAGGTATTGATCTTCGTGGTGATAAACAAGCTATGCAACGTGTTAAAGAAGCTGCTGAAAAAGCTAAGATTGAATTGTCATCAGTTCTTGAAACAAGCATAAGCTTACCGTTCATTACGGCAGATGCTAACGGCCCTAAACATTTGGAATTGTCTTTGACAAGGGCTAAATTTGAAGATTTAAGCCGTGATTTATTGAACAGATGTAAAGTTCCTGTTGAAACTGCATTAAAAGACGCGGGTGTTACAAAAAATGATATTAATGAAGTTGTATTAGTCGGCGGTTCATCACGTATTCCGGCAGTTCAACAGCTTGTAAAAGAATATACTGGTAAAGAACCTAACCAATCAGTTAACCCTGATGAAGTTGTTGCAGTTGGTGCTGCTATTCAGGCTGGTGTATTGGCCGGTGAAGTTAAAGATATCGTATTGTTGGATGTAACTCCTCTGACATTAGGTATTGAAACTTTGGGTGGGGTTATGACTCCGTTGGTTCCTAGAAACACTACAATCCCTGTTTCAAAATCTCAAGTGTTCTCAACTGCTGAAAATAACCAAACTGCCGTTGATATTCACGTTCTACAAGGTGAAAGACCAATGGCTAGAGATAATAAATCTTTAGGTATGTTTAGACTTGACGGTATTCCACCAGCAATGAGAGGTTTGCCTCAAATCGAAGTTACATTTGATATCGATGCTAACGGTATTGTTAACGTTTCAGCTAAGGATAAAGCAACAAATAAAGAACAAAAAATTACTATTACAAATTCTTCTAACTTGTCTGAAGCAGATATTGATAAAATGGTTAAAGAAGCTGAAGCAAATGCTGCTGAAGATAAGAAGAAGAAAGAAGAAGCTGAAATTAAGAACAATGCAACAAGCTTGATTGGTTCAGCTGACAGAATCGTAAAAGATTTTGAAGGTAAAATCGACGCAGCTGATAAGTCTAAATTAGACGAACAAAAAGCAGCTCTTCAAAAGGCTTTAGATGAAAATAAATCTACTGATGAGTTGAAAAAGTTGTCTGATGAATTACAACAAACTATGTTTAGTATTTCTCAGAAAGCTTATGAAGCTGTTCAAAAAGAAGATCAAGCTAACCAAAATTCTGCAAATACAGAAAGTGCATCTTCTGAATCAAACGATAAAAAAGATGACGATGTTATTGATGCAGAATACACAAAAGAATAATGTAACTTATCTAATAAGTAAAAAGGCAGACTTTAAGTCTGCCTTTTTTGTTTGTTGAATTTAGCCTTTTAGCTAAACAAAAAGCCTCCAGATGAATATCTGAAGGCTTTTTGAATTCTTGAATAAAAACTATTTTGCAAGAAGTTCTTTGAATTTTTTACCAGCTGAAAATGCAGGAACAGTTTTAGCAGCGATTTTCAAAGTAGCACCAGTTTGTGGGTTTCTACCAGTTCTAGCAGCTCTTTTTCTAGCTTCGAATGTACCGAAACCTACCAATGTAACTTTTTTACCTTTAGAAACTGTTTTTTCGATTGTTTCTAAAACTGCTGCAACAACGTCAGCTGTAGCTTTTTGAGAAACTTTAGCTTTTTTAGATACTTCTTTTACCAATTCTTCTTTGTTCATTATGAACCTCCTTCTTCCTTATGCAAACGGACCCCAGAAACCATATTCTTTCCGCATGCGTATATCTTCGACAGATTTATTATATCACGTTATTTGCTTTTTGCAAGAGGGTTTCAGGGTTTTTATTCAAGTGTTTTAAAGGTATAACCTAATTAACAGAAGTTTATATTCTCAAAATTTAGACTATTCTTGCGGTTTGAGGATATGAGTTTTCGTTAATATCGGATGTTATATTCAAATATTGATTAAACAGAGCTTTCATTAGCTTTTGCAAATTTAACGTTTTTGTAGAAATATTGCAAGATTTGGTATGCGTTATAACCTTCTTTTGCAAGGTTATTTGCTCCGTGTTGAGACATCCCAATTCCATGACCATTCTTTTTTACATTTCCATCATAAGATGGTACAGCTCTGATAAACGGTAAGTCACTACCCCAAGCTTGTTTTGCATTCAGTGTGTGTCCTCCGGCAGAAGCTGAATAGTATGCAGGAACAACTTTGTAATTGTATGTTAAAACTAGTCCATCAGTTTCAAGAACAGCAGAATTTGTTTTGCTGGTTTCAGCTGAAGCTCCGCCGTATGCTTGATCTTCAGGAGTATCCTTAAGGTCAAATCCAAGGCTTGCACGCTTTCCTAAGTTTGCTAAAGCGTAACTTCTTGCAGCGATAGCTTGAGCTTTTAGAGCTTCAAGTTCCCAGCTTGATGGCATTTCCGATGGAACTACTCCCTTAATATAATCTTCTAAATCTACATTATTTATTACAGTTAACTTTTGATTGCGATTTTGTATCATAAGAAAACCGCGATACCATTTTCTCTTAGCGCTTACAAATCCGCCTTCGGCAGGCTTTATGACAATATTATCTGAATAAATTTGATAAAATTTGCCGTTAAGTCTAATTGCCATTGTGTTTTTGTAAGGGATTATCTCATAACCTTTCATAGCTTCAATTTTACAAACAGTTTTGTTTGTATTTGCATCTATGATTGAGGTGGTATTGGATGAACCCACACCAATCTGGTTCGCGCCTATTTGCAAACCTATTTTGATGGCATAACACGGATTAGAATTAAGTATTGCTAATAAAAGAACTGTATAAAATAATATAATCTTCTTCATTATATTGTTATTATAGCATATTTTGGAAAAATTTTTTCTAAACCTTTTGGTCGATTTTTTTTGATTTTTTAATTCCAAGATCTGCACATATTCTATCCGCAGTGTTTGTTCCAATCTTTTCACCGATATTGAATGATGTGATTGAACCGCAAACGAATAGTAAACCCTTTATAATAGAGGCAATTTTGCCGCTGTTGCCGGATTTGATTAGTGCATTTGATATCTTTTTTAGTCCGTTAATATCTTTTGCTTTGTTAGCAAGTTTAAGTAAATTTTCTTCATTAATTACTTTCCCCATGTGAAGTTTCATTAAGCCTTCACCGAGAAACATTCCTGCAAGAGCTCCTGTTTGAGTAATTCCTGTGTGGACTTTGTCATCAGATGTTAGAACCTTTATGCCTCCTGAGATGCATATAAGAGGGTTGACGTTGTGAGTAGCCCAGTTTACAGCTTTCCCAGCATAATCAATAGCTTTATATTGTTTTGCATATTTATCAAAAATACTAAGAGCGTTTTTTGCAGTTCTTGCGGTTTCGTCATTATATTTTGCCACCGCTTCAACTATCTTTGCTCCTTGAGCAAAGGCAACCGTGCCGCGGCTTTTTTCACCGTTTTCTGAGGTATCTGTCGCTTTTTGCATGTTCCTATAAAAGAATATTCCGCTAGGGACACAAACATCTAAAAGTTCAGTTGTAATACCCATACTATAACCTTTTAAAACACTACCTTACATTTATATAAAGTAAATTTAGAATTATAAATTGCGTAGCTGAAAAAAATCTTAAACAAAATTAATAATTAATTTAAAATTAGTGTTGCGAAAAAAAATGTTTGTGTTATTATAGATTTCGGAGGGAATATACAGATACCCCAAGAAACCAAACGTCTGTTTAAGCCCTCTGGATCCGCCCTGGTAGCTCAGCTGGATAGAGCAACCGCCTTCTAAGCGGTAGGTCAAGCGTTCGAATCGCTTCCAGGGTAAATAAAAAGAGGATAGGAATTGTTCCTAATCCTCTTTTTTTATTTTGCTTGTGGTAACGATGAGAATACCGATTTGCGTTCTAAACGAGCGAGCCAAGAACGTAGCTGAGTGTCTATTAGTCGCTTCTAAGAATCATATCTTCTATTATTTTGTTGATCCAATACGATTAATATTAACCTTGCCAAGAATAGCCATAATCACTTAAACTTTTTTTAGTGATTTGTTTTCTTAACTTTTCTAATTGTTCTAGTTCTTCAGCCGTTATAACTTCTCCAATTTTTGGTCCGCCGTACTTAATGTATTTTGCCTTAATTACAGGCGAAAATTCAAAGCCTTGAGCTGCAAGATTAAAGTAATCAGCCATAAACTCTTCTCTATTATACTGGCTGTTTGGTAAATAAAAATCTTCAGGATTTTTTCTAAAATCTCTTGATATTCTATTTATATTCCTTCTGGTTTCGTTTGCTATTTTTGAATTTTTTGCTGCGGCAATGCGTTCTCTTGCATTTTTATAGAAAGGATTATGTTTAAAATAGCCTTCTTTATATGCACGTGCATAGTCACTTCTTAAAGCTATTTGTTCTTCTTTACTTAGGTGGCATAACATGTGATCTTTGAAGATGTTTTTAAAGAAAGGCTTGTTTTGCAACCAAGTACCTAATATAAACTTATGATTATCTTTTGCTACTTTTAACCCATATGGAGAAAGAAGGTTTGTAAATGTATTTTCGATATGTCTCTTCAAATGACCAGTTTCATGTATTGGAACTCTAAAATCTAGTGTATTTATACCTCTAGGATTATATAAGATACTGTTATTCATTGTAATACCTTGAATTCCACTTTGTCTAGGCAAAAGATGTTCCCAAAATTCTAAATGTTTTGGGATATCATATCCTTTTTTGCCAAGAAAACGATGAAAAGCTTCTAGAAATTCTGTCGTTTGAAGAGTTTCTAAGGTTTCTTTCTCATATCCGTTTGTCTTAACAATAGATTTTGAAACTTTCCCTATAGTTATATCTGTACAGGATGTTTGATTAAGACGTGCACCCCAATCTTTAACTATACTACGATATTGCTTGTAATTCTTTCTATTACTAATAAATTTGTCATATAAATTTTCCCCAAGTCTTAAATACTTACTGTACCCCATGTAAAACTCCTTTATTTCCCCTGTGTAAATATATAAAGTATTTTTCTTATTGAAAATTGCTTATTTAATACAAAATAATATGCCAAATTCTTGAGTAACCAAGTTTTAAACCCGACAACTCTACGCTAAATTAATAAAATTTAAGCGGGTTTAAGCCCGCTTTTTAATTCGTGATTTTTTATTTGTTTGATAATAAAAACTTCCTCTGAACGAGGAAGTTTTTTGACTAATACATCTTTTATTTGTGCTTTTCCACCACTTGTGATGGTTAGGACCTTTCTTGTGATGTGGTGGTTTTGGTTTGTGTTTGTGGTGATGATGGTGATAGTGATCATCGTGGGTTGAACTTGAAATTACTACCTCAGTATTATTTCTCCTTAGGCCAAACCAAGTGAAACCTTCATGGGCGCTTGCTATTGAATATGCCGATGTTATCGTTATACAAATCAGTAAACTTAAGATCTTTTTTAGCATGCATACCTCCTTTTCGTAGGAGTTCATTATCTTATTTTTTTTTATTTTTGTCAATTCTTAAATTTACTTTATTTAAAAAACGATAATTTTAGTTGCCGCTTTTTAGTGCTCTTAATGAATTTATTACTGCCAGAAGAGTTACGCCCACGTCTGCAAATACTGCTCCCCACATTGTCATAAATCCTATTGCTCCAAGAAGCAGGAATAGAACTTTTATTGATATTGCAAATGCAATGTTTTGTTTTACTATGAGCATAGTTTTTTTGGCTATTTTAATCGCTGTTATAATCTTTTCAGGTTTGTCGTCCATGATGACGATATCGGCCGCTTCTATTGCCGCGTCAGAACCCAATGCTCCCATTGCAATTCCGACATCAGCAAGAGTTAATACTGGTGCGTCATTTATTCCGTCACCTACAAAGACTACGGATTTGTTTTTAGGTTTTTCAGAGTTGATAATATTTTCGATTTTTTCAACTTTATCCGATGGTAATAGTTCGAAATATGTTTTGTCAATTTCAAGCTTTTTGCTAATGTTCTCTGCATTCTTTTGTAAATCGCCGGTAAGCATTATAGACTTAATTCCCATTTCCTTAAGTGAGGCAATCGTCTTTTGGGAATCAGGTTTTACTTCATCAGAGATAACAATTGCACCAAGGTATTGGTTGTTTTGGGCAACGTAAACAATGCTTCCGTCTTCTTCGCATTTTGAATATTGGATTCCAAAACTTTCCATAAGTTTTTGATTGCCTGTTAAGAGAATATTATTTTCAATTTTAGCTCTTATTCCTTCTCCGGCGATCTCTTTTATTTCAACGCTTTTGTCGTTGTCAGATGGGAAATTGCAAGCTTTTTTTATAGCGTTAGCTATCGGATGATTAGAATAAGTTTCGCATATAGCTGCAGTCTTAAGAATTTCATTTGTTGAAACTCCGGCTTGGGGAATGATGTTTTGTACCTCAAAAATTCCCTTGGTAAGAGTTCCTGTTTTGTCAAATGCTATTGCATAAGGTTTTGATATTGCTTCAAGGTAGCAGCTGCCCTTGATTAAGATTCCGGCTCTTGATGCTCCGCCTATACCTGCAAAAAATCCAAGAGGTACTGATATTACAAATGCGCAAGGACAAGATATTACCAGAAAGGTTAATGCTCGTAAAATCCAAGTGCTAAAGGATTGTCCTGTTATTAACGGTGGAATAACGGCAAGTAAAAGTGCTGCAAATACTACAATTGGAGTGTATATTTTAGCAAATTTTGTTATGAAATTCTCTGTTTTTGCTTTTTTGGTATTTGCATGTTCCACAAGTTCTAAGATTTTGGCAACGGTAGATTCCCCAAATTCTTTTTCTACTTTTATTCTTAATACCCCGTTGGTGTTTATACAGCCGCTTATTGCTTGGCTTCCCTCGGTAAGTTCTCTAGGTACAGATTCTCCGGTAAGGGCTGATGTATCAACGGTAGCTTTGCCGCTAACAACAGTTCCGTCAAGTGGAATTTTTTCGCCGGTTTTAACTATAATTATTTCTCCCAGTTGAACTTTTTCCGGTACGGTTTTAATTATTTCATTACCTTTTTCTATATTTGCATAGTCAGGTCTGATATCCATAAGTGAAGTTATTGATGCACGTGATTTATCAACTGCTTTGTCTTGAAAATATTCGCCTAATTGATATAGCAGCATTACCATAACAGCTTCCGGGTACTCTTTTATTGCAAATGCACCAAGAGTTGCGATGCTCATAAGAAAGTTCTCATCGAAAATCTCTTTATTTAGAATGTTTTTAACAGCTTTTAGCAGAATATCTCCGCCTGCGAATAAGTATGCACACAAATACAATAGAACTTTTGCTATTCCATCAATTTGAAATATGAGGATTGCAAAAATTATAGCTGTGGCTATCCCTATCTTACTAAGTGAAAACGATTTATTACAGTGATGATGGTGTTCGTGTTCGCACATAATTACCTCACTTTTGGTTATATTAATATTATAATTGAACAACTGTTCAATTGTCAATCTTTTTTAATAGAATTGTGATGAAACTTAATATAGTTGAACAACTATTCATTTGTTGTATAATATATAGAGAGAAAGAAGGAGTTTTGAATGGAAAATTTACGTTCTGATTGTGAGGCTACGAATATTGATATAGTAAATAGGGTTAAGCCACGTATGCCTGAGATGAATTTGCTCTATGAACTTTCTGATTTTTTTAAGGTTATGGGAGATAGTACTCGTATTCAATTGCTTTGGGCGTTAGAAGAAAGTGAGATGTGCGTCGGAGATCTTGCGGTTGTTTTGGATATGACAAAATCCGCCGTTTCTCACCAGTTGAAAGTTTTGAGAACAGCCAAGCTTGTTAAAGCCCAAAAAAAAGGTAAAAACGTATATTACGCACTTGACGATCACCACGTAAAAAGTATTTTAGAAAAAGCTTTAGAACATATTGGAGAATGATTTTAGTTATATTCGATTGCGATTTTCAGGCAGTTGTCCTGTTTTGATTCGAAAAAGTTGTAAGCTTCTTTTATATTATTAATGTTGAATTTATGTGTAATCAAGAAGTCGGTGTTTAACTTTCCTTCGCTTATAAGTTCGATTATTTTTTTACATTTATTAGCATCAACTCCACCTGTTTTGAAAATTAAGTTTTTGCCATACATTAACGGTAGTGGCAGCGTTTGGTTTTGTTCATACATTGCGACAATTGCGACAATTGCATTTGGTCTGGCAATTTTCCAAGCCATTTCAAATGTCTGGTTGCTCCCTGCTGCTTCTATAACTTTGTCAGCACCCCTGCCGTTTGTCAATTCAAGGATTGCTTTTTCTATATTTGTTTCGTTAGGGTTAAGGGTGTAATTTGCAAGGTTTTTGTTTTTTGCAAGAGTTAATCTTGAGTTATCAATATCGATTGCGATAATGTTTTTAGGGTTAAAGATTTTCGCAGAAGCCATTGCGCACAAACCAACAGGTCCGGAACCGATTATTGCAATGGTGTCTTCCGGAGTTATTTCGCAAAGCTCAGCTCCCCAATATCCGCTCGATAGTATGTCGCCTGTGAATAGGGCGTTTTCGTATGTGATATTGTTTGGTAACTTGGTTAGTCCGTTATCTGCGTATGGTACTCTTACAAATTCAGCTTGGCATCCGTCTATTGTACAGCCTAATTCCCAGCCGCCTTTTTCGCAGTTGTTTACAAATCCCTTTTGGCAGAAGAAACATTCTCCGCAGAAGGTTTCGCAATTAGCTGCTACTCTGTCACCGATTTGTAAGTTTTTTACGTCTTTCCCTACTTCGACAACTTCTCCGACAAATTCGTGACCAAGAACTGTTCCGCTTATTGCTCGTGGAACATATCCTTTTATAATGTGTAAGTCACTTGTGCATATTGATGATAAAGTAACCTTAACTATTGCATCTTTTGAGTCTTTTATCTGCGGATATTCTTTTTCTATTAGTTCGGTTGTACCGTCTTTGTTCCAAATTAAAGCTTTCATAAGAATATTTTAGCATAAAACATTTGCGAAATTATATATGTATATTTTTATTGTATAATTTTTGCAGTGAGGTTTTTATGATTGTGGAATTTTTAGAGAATACAGGTTTGCCGGATTGGGCTGTGGATGCTATCGGAGATAGTTTTGCGGTGCTTCCGTTTTTGTTTGTAATCTTTTTGCTGGTAGAGTTTTTTGAATTTTATTTTTCAGGAAAAGTTAACCGTTTTATGAAGTCAGCAAGAAAGAGCGGTCCTGTTATCGGAAGTTTAGCTTCTATTATACCTCAGTGCGGGTTTTCTGTTATTGCAAGTACTCTCTATGTGAGGCGATTTATAACCAGAGGTACTCTCGTTGCAATTTATTTGGCGACTTCGGATGAGGCTTTGCCTGTGCTTTTGTCAAATCCAAAGGCTTACCATTATGTGTTACCCGTAATTCTTATTAAGTTGTTGGTTGCAATTCCTGCAGGGTATCTTGTTGATTTCTTGTTTAAGAACGCTGACCGAAGAGAGTGTTCAGGATGCTCTGAAGGTTCTGATGTTCAGCCTGTGGAGAGAGGTTGTTGTAAACATGAGATTCTTTCAAATTTTAGAAAAGATCTTATTATTCACCCGATAAAGCATACTATTCATACTTTTGCTTTTATTTTGCTAATAACTCTTGTACTAAATTATTTTATTAATGTTGATGTAATAAGTAACTTTTATGCAAGTAATATGACTTCTTATAAAATTATTCAACCTGCAGTTACTGCGTTGATCGGACTTATTCCTAATTGTGCAGTTTCAATAGCAATCACATTGATGCTGATTAAAGGAACCATTTCTTTTGGCGCAGCTATGGCCGGTTTGATGTCAAATGCCGGTTTAGGTTTGCTTGTGTTGATGAGAATTAATAATATTAAAGATACATTGAAAATTGTTTCAGTTTTACTTGCGATAAGTATATTCTTTGGAATAATTCTGCAATTTGTTATGTAATCTTTAGATGTTGGCTCCGCCTGATGTCATTTTTCCAAAGACGTTGCTGCCACCGTCTTTTTCTCTAAGAAGGTTCATTACAAATTCGTTTGCTTCTTTGTCTCTTTCTATGGCTTCCTTTATTTTTAGCATTTCACCATAAGTTAGCCCTTTAAAGTTTGCGTTTTGACTGTTTTTTATATATTTTTTGAATTTTTCCTGCGTTTTGAAATCAAATCCCGGAAGTTTCATTTTAAGAGAATACCATAGGTAAAATTCTCTAAGCAGCATATGATAATCTGTGTCTTTTGTGCTTATTATGAAAATAGGTTTACTTTTAAGACCTATTCCTTGTCCTGTTATTATATTTATATATAAAGCTTTTATTCCATTTAATTCTGTTATTAACCCTGTGTGTTCATTGATTTTTTGCAAAATATTATTTGCGTTTGGAAGTTTAAAGACTTTTGTTCCTTGGGCTTCAATATAACTTAGAAGTTTTTGAGGGTTATTCTCAGATGTTTTAACGATATCAGAAACATTACTCTTAACTTCTTCTATTATTTTAAGAGTCTTTGTGTTCAGAGTCATTGTTTCGGTTGAAGAAATAATCGTTTTTGACGATGCGTTTGTGAAAGTTTTGTCGAGCATTTTTTCAAGACTTTTTGCTCTCAGCTTAAAAAATATTTTGCGAATATTTGTATAAAGTTTCTTCATAATAGGAAAGTATAACCTATTTCAAATAAAAAGTTTTCATCCGTAGAATGTAGATTTTAAAATATTAAATTTGTATAAAGATTGTAAAAAATACACTTGCTTTTTGTATTTCTTTGCGATAAAATGTAATTGTGAAAATATTCACGAATAAAAGATAGCGATTAATACCCTGAAAATCGTTGAATATGAATAGTTTTAGGAAAATCTTAAAAATTGAATATTTAGCAAATTTTGTTATAAAAAGGAGAAAAGTTATGACAACAAAAAACAAAAAGACAGTTGATAGCTTGGAAAAGGCGTTAACAACCCCTTCTAAAGCTGTTGATACTGCTGAACAATTAGAATTACTAATTGAACGTGCAAAAAAAGCTCAAAAAATTTATGCAACTTATACTCAAGAACAAGTTGATGCGATTTTTAAAGCTGCTGCTACTGCTGCAGATAAGGCTCGTATCCCTCTTGCTAGAATGGCTTATGAAGAAACTGGCATGGGTGTTTTAGAAGATAAGATTATCAAAAATCACTTCGCTTCTGAATACATCTACAACAAACATAAGAAAGCTAAAACTTGCGGCATAATTAAAGAAGATAAAGCTAACGGTATTAAAATTGTTGCTGAACCTCTAGGTGTTATTGCTGGTATCGTTCCTACAACTAACCCAACTTCAACAGCAATTTTCAAATCATTAATCGCATTAAAAACAAGAAATGCTATTATATTCTCACCACACCCAAGAGCTACTAAATCAACAATTGAAGCTGCAAAAATCGTTTTGGAAGCTGCTGTTAAAGCAGGTGCTCCTGAAGATATTATCGGTTGGATTGATGTTCCTTCAATCGAATTGTCAAACCAATTGATGCACCACCAAGACATAGCTTGCATCTTGGCAACAGGTGGTCCTGGCATGGTTAAAGCGGCTTATTCTTCAGGTAACCCAGCATTGGGTGTTGGCCCTGGTAACGCAGCTGCTGTTATTGATGAAACTGCTGATATCCAAATGGCTGTTTCTTCAATCCTTATGTCAAAAACTTTCGACAACGGTATGATTTGTGCTTCTGAACAATCTGTTGTTGTTGTTGAAAAAGTTTACGAAGAAGTTAAGAAAGAATTTATTTACAGAGGTGCATACTTACTTTCTCAAGCTGATGAAAAGAAAATGATTGCACTTCCATTCATCGATCCAAAACGTGGAACTGCTCACCCTGACATCGTTGGTCAAAGCGCTCACAGAATCGCTGAACTTTCAGGTTTTGAAGTTCCTAAGAATGCAAAAATTCTTTTGGCAGAAAGACCATCAGTAGATTGGGAAGATCCATTCTCAAGAGAAAAATTGTCACCAATCTTGACTATGTATAAAGCAAAAGACTTCGAAGAAGCTGCAGAAATGGCTTATGAACTAGTTTCTAAAGGTGGTGCAGGTCACACTGCTGATTTATACACAGATGCTCGTCGTCAAGAAAGAATTGACAGATATGCTGAAAAAATGCCAGCTTGCAGAGTTCTAATCAACTCTCCATCAGCACTTGGTGGTATCGGTGATTTGTTCAACTTCAAGTTAGAACCATCTCTATCTCTAGGTTGCGGTTCTTGGGGTAAGAACGCTATTTCCGGTAATATCGGTGTTGAAAACTTATTGAACTACAAAACTGTTGCTGAAAGGAGAGAAAATATGCTCTGGTTTAAGGTTCCACCTAAAGTTTACTTCAAGAGAGGTGCAGTAGATCTTGCTCTTCGTGAACTTCAAGGTAAAAAACGTGCATTCATCGTAACCGACAGATTCTTATTCAACTCTGGTGCGGTTGATAGCATTGTTAACGTATTGGATGAAATCGGTATTGATCACCAAATCTTCTTTGATGTAAAACCGGATCCAACATTGTCTACAATTAATCAAGCTATGGAAATCATCAGACCATATGAACCTGATGTAATTATCTCATTAGGTGGCGGTTCTCCAATGGATGCTGCAAAAATTATGTGGTTATTGTATGAACAACCAGATACAGATTTCTCAGATATCGCTATGAGATTCCTTGATATCAGAAAGAGAATTTGTAGAATACCTGATCTTGGTAAGAAAGCTACTATGGTTGCTATCCCAACAACTTCTGGTACTGGTTCTGAAGTTACTCCATTTGCGATTATCACAGATGATGAAACTCACGTTAAATACGCAATTGCAGATTATGCGTTGACTCCAAATATGGCTATTATTGACCCTAACTTCGTTGATGGTATGCCTAAAGGTTTGACTGCCGCTTCTGGTATTGACGCTTTAGTTCACGCTTTGGAAGCTTACGTTTCTTGTATGGCTACAAACTTCACTAACTCAAATGCTTTGGAAGCAAGCAAACTTGTATTCAGATATTTGGAAAGATCTTACACTGAAGGTGCTAATGATCCGATTGCAAGAGAAAAAATGCACTATGCTGCAACAATTGCAGGTATGGCATTTGCTAACTCATTCTTAGGTTTGTGCCACTCTATGGCTCACAAATTGGGTGCTATGTTTAGCGTTCCTCACGGTGTTGCTAACGCTTTGTTAATCAGACAGGTTATCAAGTACAACGCAACTGATTGTCCTAAGAAACAAGCAATCTTCCCTCAATACAGATTCCCTAACGCAAAAGCTAAGTATGGCCAAGTTGCTGATGAATTAGGTTTGGGCGGAAAGAATGATGACGAAAAAGTTGAATTGTTGATTGAAGCAATCGATAAATTGATGAAGTCCATTAACCTTCCAAATTCTATCAAAGACTTTGGTGTTACTGAAGCTGAATTCAATGAAAAATTGGATGAAATGGTTGAACTTGCATTCGACGACCAATGTACTGGTGCAAACCCAGCATATCCGTTGATGGAAGATATCAAAACTATTTACCAAGATGCGTTTAACGGTGTTGTAAGAGACTATTACGCAAAAACAAAATAGTTTGTTGTAAAACTAACTTAAAAAGAAAGACCGCCTAATTCTAGGTGGTCTTTTTTTATGAAAAGTAAATTGAAAATTATTTTTTATTATGTTTATTATGCTTTATTTCGGCTTGATCGCAATTTAGAACTTTATTTAGGTGTTCAATAAGTTCATCTGAGTGGTATTGCACGGCGTGTTCAGTTTTGTGGTGAATGTCAACGATATGAAGGTGCATAGCCATTTCTACTTGTATTAAGGCTATGTTATAGTTATATAGTGCATCTACATATGATGTAATTGCTGAAATATAATCTTTTCTGGCGTTTTGTAGGGCGATGTATGAGACGGTATCATTTTTGTATGATTCGTCAATGAGGTTTAAATTATTTACTGCTTGTTCGACTTCAAGGCGTGATACGGGAATTTCTCTTGCAGTTTTATCTACGTTGTTAAAAGCTCTTTTTACTTCAAATGAGAGGTCTTTTTTGAATAGTGTAATTTCGTTTTCTGCCAGATTAACTTGAGCTTCAGCACCCTTGATGCTATGACGTAACTCCATTGGGTTTACTGCTGTTGTTAAGTTTACGCCAACTCGAAAGCTATTATCTGTAACTTGATTTGTATTATACATTCCATATCCTGCATTTGCAGTTAAATCAGGAAGATAAGTCCTCTTGATATAAAGTAGAGATTGTTCCATTGCGTTTCTTGTAGAAATAAGTACATTCAAGTCTGGGCTATTGTCATAGGCTATTTGAACGGCTTTATTCATTGGGAACCCAAATTCTTGAGGAGTGAAATCTTTTAGGGTAATTGTTTTGGTGCCGTATTTGTAGTCATCAATGAAATTGAAAGTTTCTGTGTTCTTTATTGTGTAATCCGGCTGAGCTTCAAGATACATAGAATTGCTTAAGTCGATTTTTGCATTTTTATATTCGTTTTCGGCTTCGATTAGCTGTATGTTTGCTTCTTTTAAATGGAGTTCGGCGGTTGCTATGTCCGGTTTTTTCTTGTTTTTAGCAAGTTTTACGTAATTTTCGTTTATTTCGACATTGTTTTTTGCAATTGCAAGAATAGCTTTGGCTCTTAGAAGCTTATAATATTTTGCTTTTACATCAAATAGAGTTGAGCAAAGGCTGTCAAGAAATTCGTACTCGGCTCCGATTTTATAAAATTCTTCCATTCTTATGTAGGCTGTGGTTTTTCCAAAATTCCATACTAGTTTATTCACAGTTAGGGATACTGCGGGCAGTTCTCTGTAATGACTGTCATAGTAAATATTATCAGAGTTATTTTCATTGTAAAAACCTACCCCCGCACCAATTACTGGAAAATATTGTGCTTTCGCAATACCAAGGTTACTTTTTGCTATATCAAGGTTGTATTTTTGGCGTCTAATTTTGGGACTGTTTTTAAACGCTGCTGATATACAATCTACTATTGAAATAGACTTGCCATCAGTTATTTCTACTGGATGGAAAAGGTCAGTTTCATCAACATCTTCTATTGCTTGAACACATCCAACGGAAGTTAGCGTTGTTACCACAAATAAAACTGTTATCCAAATGCTCTTTTTTATATTCATACCAATTAATCGCAATTCTTATATTCTTTATAATCTTATATTATCACATAAATTTTTATTAAAATTATTGCGATTTTAATATGGATTTTTACAAACCTCTTGACTTGGAGTGTACTCCAGAGGTTAAAATAAAAATGACAAAGGTTGAGTTTAGAGCGTTGGTAAAATATTTATAATAAATAGAAAGACAGGGTGACTTTATGGACGGTAAAAAAATTCTAATTGCTTATTATTCGTATTCAGGAAACACAAAGTCTATTTCTGAAAAAATTCAGAAGATAGTTGGTGGTGATTTGTTTGAAATCATTCCAATAAAAGATTATCCAAGAGATTATAATGAAGTTGTAAGTTTAGCAAAGGTTGAAAAAATAAATGATGTAAGGCCGGAATTAGCTGCGGAGTGTGATTTGAGCGTATATGATATTATATTTGTTGGAACTCCGGTATGGTGGTATACAATGGCTTCACCTATGAAGACATTCCTGACAAAATATAACTATGATGGCAAAATTGTTATTCCATTTTGCACTCATGGGGGTGGAGGAGCTTCTAATACCTATACAGATATTAAAAGCTTGTTACCAAATTCTAGAATTTTAGATGGTTTTACCGTTTATGAAAATTCTGCGACAATTGATGATATTAGAATGTGGATTGAAAAATTAGGTATATTGAATCGGTAAAAATTTAAAATTTAATTATAATTTTTGAATTATCGGCGGTTGACTGTTTTTTCGGTTAACCGCTGATTTTTTAGCAAAAAATAATTTTAGCGGTTTTAAAACTATAAGATGGAGAAATCATGTTAACATTTAATGGAATTGTAAATAGATCATTAGGTTTTAAACCTTACAAGGTCGCTAACAAAACGGCTTGGGTAAAAAAAATTAAATATAAAGATGGGTATAAGGATGTATTTAAAAAGCTTCCATCAAGTACTGTAATTAGACAGGCCGTAAATGCCAAGGGTTTAGTATGTGCTAAAATGGCTTTACTTCATAATGGTAATGAAATGCAATCCTACATAGGGGCTTCTAATGGCAGTAGAGTTATTCATATAGCTAAGCCGGTTGGAACTGGAACTTTTGCTTATACCAGACATCACTATGACTCAGCAAAAGGCAAATTAGTTCCTCTTATAAGCGGGTTTAAAAATAATAGCATTTACTCGTTTATGTATAAGGTTAAGATGCACTTAGGTATAAGTTAAAAAGGATAACGAAACTGCTTGAAATTAAAAAAAGACGAGGTCAACTCGTCTTTTTAATTACATTTTTTTGTACTTTTATTGATTTTCTTGAGGGTACAAGTCTTGCATCATTTGAATATAGTCATCTGCAAGGTCTTTATAGCCAGGATTTATTCCGCTCTTATTTGTTCTGTCAAGAAAATCCTTTGGAAATACCCGACTCCAATATGGTAATAGAGCTTCCGGAGTCGTTTTCATTTTATATTTGTCTTCCATTCCATTCCAATATCCGGGAATATTTGGACGATAATAAATTCCAAGAGCATCTTGTAATGTCGTTTGAACTTGTTTTACATTTTTTCTTGTGTAATGCCATTTCATAAGTTCTTTCATTACTAAATCTTTGTCTTTTAACTCTTCATCTGTCAGTTTTAATTCGTTTTTGCAGAATTCTCTAAATAGAGCAGGTGAGTTTAACCCGTTTTTAGTTGAATCTAAATAATTTGCAATTTTTTTAGGTTTGTTCTCTAACAGTAAATCTACATATTCTCTTAATGGTGGTAAATCGTGGTTGCCTGTTAGAAGTGCAATGTTTTTCTGCCCCTTTAATTGGTTTGGTGCTGAAATATTATTTCTATCGTGTGGTTTTTTGATATCTTCTCCAATGCCCATTGCAACAGGAATTCGCTGGCTGATAAAATCATTTCCGAATTTTTCTTTAAATTCTTTGTATGCAGGAGTTTCGGCTAAAGGTCCAAAATCTTCTAATATATAGCAATCCTCAGGTTTTTTTCCTTCCTCTTCTGCTACTCGCATAAATAATTCAAACATATTTTCTCCAAGAGAATTTCTCTTTTTGTCTACGCGAACAACCCATTCTGGTCTGAAGAAACTTTGCCCCATTCCGCCTTGTTCTTTCGGCGCAAAAATGCTATCACCTTTTAAGATTCTGCCGTCAGATGTTTTATATTCAGTTGGAATTTCTGCTCTATTGATGTATCCGACAAAGTGGTCTAATCTTAAGTCACCTTCATTAATAAGTTTGCGTAATGAATTTTCTTGGTATTCCCAGAATTTTGGAGAATCATAGTCGTATAATGCGTGTCCCCAAACTTGAGTTCTAGGGTATGCTGCCTCTGGAGGACAACCGCTTACTCTTATCGGTTTATAATTTTTGTCTAATAAAAACATATCTTTATTTGCCCATACATCGACACCATTAGGATCAACACCTATGGCTAAATCCAGTATTAAATTTATGCCTTTAGACTTTAACTGATTATTAAATTGTGTGAATTGTTTGTCGTATAAAAACTGTTCGAACTTAAACAATTCAATTTTTTTCATGACATTTTTGATATCTTTGTTTGAAAGTTCACCTGATAAAGTCTGTTTCAAGACTTCGTTAAGAGGTTCCCCTAGTTTTTCTGCTGTTTCTGGTAGTGTTTGAAGTTTTTTGGGCCACTGTCTCCAGTTGTCACCGTATATTGTTGAAATTCCATTGTAAGCAGCATATGTATCTAACCAAAGTGAAGCATTTTCTTTTACAAATTTGCTGTATTCTCTTTTTAATGGATGTGTTTTGTCTAGTTTTACAAAGTTATCATAAGCTTTTTCGAATCGGGGGTCTTTTTGTCCTTTTAACATTTCTTTTGTGAATACCGGAGATGTTATGTCATCCGGTAAATCTGATTTTTTCAAAATAGAACCGTATTCTGGTTTTACTAGCTCATTTAAATTTACAAGGTATTTGTTCTTACTGAAACGTCCTGTGGAGTTATACGGGCATAAATCATCCCCAAGTGCAAACAGCGGATTGAAAATCCAATGAGTTTGCTTTGACTCGTGTAGAAAGTCTATAAATTTATCAGTTTGAGGGTCTAAAAATTGTCCGCAATAAGAACGAGTCGCAGGTAAACTAGAAATGTGGAATAACATTCCTCTCTGTTTTACATTTCCCTTTCCGTCTATACCGGTAAAAGGAATAGCATTATATACGTTAGTTCTCACAAAAGAGTCTTTTTGTGAATAACTTGGAGTTACACTATTTTTTTGTTGTATATTATCAATTCTTTTAGCTGAAATTTTATTGCTAAAATTATACATTAAGATACTGTTTATTTTCATTCCTTATACCCCACAAAACTAAGTTAGTATAATATTTTATACCGCAACATATTTTTTTTTGCTAACAAAATAGCAAAATTGAAACATAACTTCAAATAAGAAGCTATATTATTCTACCATAAAGATTGGGTTGTAGATATTCATTAGCCTTTAATTCTAAAAAAACAGTAAAAATTTTATCTATTTTTGCCATTTTGTTGTTTGGAAAATTTCATAAAATTCTTACTGTTTTAATTTATGTTTTAGTTTATTGGTTTAAATGCTGACTTCTTGTTTCTTAAATTGCATTTCATAAAGAGTTCTATACTGCCCTTTTTCAATTTTAATCAATTCTTCGTGCGAACCAATTTCTGCAATTTCGCCTTGATTAATTACTACAATCTTATCAGCATTTTGAACAGTTGAAAGTCTATGAGCAATTACAAATACTGTTTTGTCTTGCATCAAGTTATCAATAGCTTTTTGAACGATAGCTTCTGCTTTGTTGTCCAAAGCGCTGGTTGCTTCATCAAGAATAAGAATAGGAGCGTTCTTTAAAAATGCACGAGCAATTGCAACTCTTTGTTTTTGACCTCCCGATAATAAAATTCCGCGTTCCCCAATTTGGGTATTTAAACCATCTTTTAATGAAGCAATAAAATCGTCTAAATAAGCCATTTTTATAGCTTTATTAATATCTTCATCTGTTGCAGATTCATTTCCAAGTAAGATATTATCTCTTATTGTGCCTGAGAATAAGAAGTTATCTTGGAATACAACCGCAATGTTTTGTCTTAATGATTCTAATGTGAAGTCTCTGATGTCTACACCATCAATCATAATCGCACCGGATTTTACATCGTAAAATCGAGGGAGTAAATTAACAATTGTTGTTTTTCCTCCGCCGGAATTCCCTACTAAAGCGAAGGTTTCACCCTTTCTGATATCTAAATTAACATTTTTAAGTACAGGAACATTTTCTACATATTCAAAATTAACATCAATAAATTGTATACGCGAATGTTCACGTGGCATTACCTTTGCATTTTCTCTATCTCTAATTGCTGGGACTGAATCTAGCAGTTCAAAAATTCTCTCTATTGAGAAGAATGAAAATTGTACAGCGTTGAGGTTATTACCGATATTTTTTACAGGAGTGTATAGTAAAATAAGCGCAGTGATAAATGAAACAAAGTTACCACTTGTTATTGTTCCTGACATAATTAAATGGCTACCATATCCAATTGCAGCTGCAATCCCTATTGATACAATTACGTGCATCAATGGTGATAACCATTGAGTTTTTTGCACCATTTTAATTCTTAATTTAAATACGTTTTTAAGTATCCAGAAAAATTTATTTTCTTCATGTTTTGATAAATTGTATGAGGTAATTGTCTTGTTACCTGCAAAAGCTTCATTATAAGCTGTGATAATTGCTGCATCTGCGACAACTGTTTTATCCAAAACACTTTTGATTCTTTTTTGTAATGCTGAAACCGGAGCAAAAGCACAAGCAAGTATCAAGACTGCTATAAGTGCAAGTTGCCAAGAATTGTAGAATAGTACGCATACAAGTGAAATAGATGAAAATATTCTTTGAGTAAATACGCTAAGGTTATCTAACAATCCTGTACACGCAATGTCTGCTTGGTTATTGAATTGGAAAACTACATCTCCGGAATTTCTTGTGTCATAAAAAGATGTTGGAAATGTCAGCAATTTTTTAAATAAATCAAATTTTAATCCGTTTGTAATTCGTCCTCCAACCCAAGTCGAAAGGTATGATGACAAATATTTTAATCCACCTTGGATAGAAGTAAATGCAACAATCCCTAATGGAATATACCAAGGAGATGAAATGCTTTTTTCAACCATTACCAAATCCATATAAGGTTTTAAAGCCAGCGCAATTATGGCATCTAATGACCCTATCGGAATACATATCAGCATCGAACACAATGCTCTAAACCATACGGGTTTAACGTAAGGCCACATACGACGATAATTTACAACAAATCTTAGTTGTAAAATTTTATTTATTTTGTCGGCTATAAATTTATTCTTTATCATTATTCTCTCCTAGAAATTTGACTAGTTCTGGATTTGAAATCAATATATTTTTATTCTTCTTATTGGCACATCTTATAATAAAAGCAAACTCTTCGCAATTTTTTAAATATAAAGAATATGGAATTATTCTTTTATGCAAATATCTCAGTTCGATTTTTTTGTAAAAGTGACTCGGGAAAATTTTATACTTTTTTAAGTCTTGTAAGATTTCATACATTTCTTTATATACTGAATTTTTCACAAATTGTTTGTAGTTACCATTTGAATTAGTAATGACAAATAATTCGTCTTTATCCATATTATGCACAAACTGAAGTTTATTAGACCTTAGATTTCGTTTTATAACATAGTTTTTCCCAAGTAGTGTTATAACTTTCATTCTAATATTATTTTCTTCTTTGTTTGATACTGTGAATATTGTTTTTAACGGTTGTAAAAATTTAGGTATAAATTTAAAGTAGAAAGAAGGTATATCTTTATAATATTTAAAATATTTGTAAATATATTTCAAATTGATTATAAAACTATTGGACCTCCTAAAGCGAATGTACTTTATGTATTCCGATAAAAGTTTTTTTCTATACCAATCAAACACTTTACTTGAATACCCCAAGTTATTTGCAAAACTATAAGTCCACAAATTGTTGAAATAGATTCTTGGTCCATCAACATTATTAAGCCATTTTTGCACTCCTACTCTATCAATTACGATAGGAGCTTTATCTGCAAAAAGATAACAATTTTGATGTTTTTGGGCTATATAAAGTAAAATATAAAGATGAATCCAATCGGTTTTATAAAAGCTTTGAAGATTAGGAATTTCTTTAAAATATTCTGACCTAAATACTAAATTAGTGTTTGGCCAAGCTCTATCTTCTATGTCAATAATAAAATTATCAGAATCGTTTACATAATGCTTGTCTTCTGTATAAAAATAAGTATTTAAATGTTGTCTAAAAACAATTTGGTCAAAATAATCTTGTCTTAAATAGCTATTAGACAATACCGCAACAGATATGTCTTGATTTTGTTTTAGGACATCATATAATCTTTTTAAGCCGGAAGGACTATAAAAATCATCATCTCCGAAAAGATGAATAAAACGCCCTTTGGCAAGACTACAAAGTTTCATAACATTCCCATCATAACCAAGGTTTTTATCATTTCGAGAATATCTTACTATATCAGGATATGTTTCCACGTATTTTTGCATTATTTCAGGGATATTATCAGTAGAACAATTATCAGATACAACAATTTCTACTCCAGATAAGTCAAATTTCTTAATCTGTTCAATTATAATATCAATATTATGTCCTATGTACTTTGCCCCATTATATGTAGGAATACAAATAGACAAAAGTTTTTTATTCTTCAGAAACATGATAAAATTTCCTTCTATAATAATTTGCACGACTAATAATAAATTTATTTAAAAGATCAATAAAAAGCTTATTCGAAAAAAACTTTTTATACAAAGGATTAAAAATACAATCCTTAGTAATAGACATATTATCTAACAATACACCTGAACTATTAAACTCTTTCCAAGACATATATAAATTTATTTTTGACCATTTATATAAAAAATACATAAAATTCCACAACAACGGCATTGTTAGAAAATGTCCTTGCATTTTACCTTTCAAATACTCTATTACATTTTTAACTTGATAATCAAATGGGCCTGTTTTATAATTTGTCGAATCAGATCCTCCATGAATTCGATATCTTATGCCAAAACCATTAATAACTGCCGTAGCACCCATTGTCGCGATATCTTGCAAAAAACATATATCATGTAATTTCCCAAATTTTTCTGGTTGATATTTTGCCTTTTTATAGACAGATGTTTTATATATACAAGTTGGGAAATTTGGACGACTTACTAATAATTGAAAATAAGGTGCATTTTGTGTAGAATATAATAAATAACTCTTATCAATCTTAGACCAGTTATTATTATCGATATTATAGAGGACCTCTGCACCACTGGAAACCATGACTAAATCATCATATCGATTAAACAAATTCATTGCAGTCTCTATATATTCAGGATTTATTGCATCATCATCCGCGAAAACTGCCGTATACTCATTTTCTGCCAAATCTTGAGAACGTTTAAAATTACCAACATTACCCAAATTCTTTTCATGAGTGATGACAGTAATATTTCTTTTTGGATATTTTTTCTTTACTTCTTCTATAACTTCAAGGGTATTATCAGTACTGCAATTATTCAAAACCTTTATATTAAAACCATCAGCAGTTTGAGTACAGAGACTATCAAGCATTATACGTAAATATTCAGCTCTATTATATGTTAATACAAATACATCTAAATTCTTATATTCCACAGTAAGCCTCCTTGCTACACTCATAAAATTTTCTCATTCCTTCTTCATAAGAAGTGAAAGAAAAATCTTTTATAGTACTCAATAATTTGGCATTGTCACCGGTATATTCTCTATTCATTCCAGGGTTTTTAACAATTATTTCAGATTTATAATCTGAAAAATCATTTACTATTTTGGCCAAATCAACAATTTCAATACTCTCGGTTGGAGTTACATTAATAAATTTTTCATTTGTAGGATTATTAACAAAATACTCTACAACCTTACAAAAATCGTCTATGTATAAAAAATCAAATTTCACATTTTGGTTTAATACAATAGGTTCTTTTGATATGTTTGAATTCACAATACAAGAAGTAACTCTTGATTTGTCTTCTCTTGAACCGTAAATTCCGAATAATCTTAGATTTAAGATATTTTCCCTTTCTTCTATCATTTTTGAAATAAGATATTTCGAATATCCGTAAGGGTCTTTTGGAATAGATTTACCAAAATCGCTTTCTTTAATTTTACAAAGCGGACGACTTTTATCATACTCGGCGCCAGATCCTATTGTAATCATTGGACGATTTTTTGATGTTAGTTCTGCGAGGTTAGTAAACATTTCTATATTTGGCTTTGCAACATCATCGATAGTTGCATCAGGGGATATTCTCACACCACAAGAAGCTGAATGAATTATATATTCGATGTTATTATCTTCTACGTATTTTTTTACAGCCTCTTTGTCTAACAAATTTAGCTGAAAACTTCTTGGCATAAATAAATTAAATTTGCCCTCTAAAGTTTCCTTTATATGAGAACCGATAAACCCTCCAGATCCTGTTAATAATATATTTTTCATTTTTTATCTCTCCCAATCAATCTTTCTCTTTATAACACGGGCAGGATTGCCTCCAATAGATGTGTTTTCTTCCGTAAATATTTTTGTGACTACACTTCCTGCTCCAACTATGGTATCATTTGGGATACAACTCCCTTTTAAAATATTTACACCATGACAAATCCATACATGATTACCTATTTTAAGAGAATTCTTTGGCTTATTAATTAAATTCATAGTCCCTTTATCAAAAATTTTATGCCCATCATGTGCATAAATGGATATTCTACGCGAAAATAAGCAATTATCACCAATTTCTAAACTTGTATTTTTACCACCACCAACAAATATTTGTAAATCCTCAGTATTAGAAAAATTATTACCTATATTTACTGTAATTTTATCTTCAGGAGCATCACTTCCGCAAAAAACACCATAAACTTTATTGAATAAACAATTATTTCCAATGTTGACAACAACATTATCACCCCATATTTCTATATGAGTGTTAATTAAATTTATATTTTCTCCAATTTCAATACTATTATTGTTACCCTTAATAATGATCAAGCTATTTTTGCAACTTATCTGATTACTTGATTTGTGCTTGAATATATTATTTTTTCCTAGATTAACTACTTTTAAACCATCTATATACTTCTTTCTTTTATGGAAAGAAATTTTTATAAATCCAAATATTTTAAAGCATCTTCTATCTCCAATTTTATCGTATCTTAATAGCTTCATTCTTTAATATTCCTCTCCAAAATATAATCCGAATTGTTCTTTAATGTATTTTTGACTGCCTATATAGTGTGAAAATGTGTCAGGAATACCTATCCTTTTGAATTTTACACCTTTTCCACTTTCAGCAATTACTTCGGCAACAGCACTGCCTAAACCACCGATTATACTGTGTTCTTCAAGAGTATGAATTTCTACTCCATCGTTTACTAATTTTTCAATAACAGTCTTATCGATAGGTTTTACTGTGTGCATACTGATTAAATAAGGGTTTCTGCCTTCAGCTTCCAATTTTTTACAGTAACCTGCAGCATCAGGTAACATATTACTTGTTGAAATTACAGCAATATCTTTCCCTTCTTGTATGATAGAAGCTTTTCCTATCTCAATTTTGTTGTTATCAAAAATACCTCTATTGTGACGACCTATTCTTATGTACATAGGCCCCTTATTTTCAATAGATTGACGAACAATTTGTTCCGCTTCGTTGTTATCCCCTGGACAACATACAGTCATATTAGGTAATGTTCTCATCAAAGAAATGTCTTCAATAGCATGGTGTGTAGCTCCAGCTGTTCCGTATGTAAAACCTGCACCAATACCTATTAATTTTACGTTTGTATTCATATAAGCAACATCTAAACGGACTTGTTCAAATGCTCTTTCTACCAAAAATGGAATAATTGTATAAACATAAGGTTTTTTACCTGCAAGTGCAAGTCCTGCGGCTAAAGATATTGCATTTTGTTCTGCAATTCCGCAATTAATTGAACGTTCCGGAAACTCCTCAAAAAACGGTTCAAGAACTGAGAAACCCATATCCGGAGTAATTAAGACAATGTCTTTGTCTTTTCTTGCAAGGTCAATCAATGTATTTATAAAAGTCTTTCTCATTAGTACTTCTCCTCAAGTTCAGCTAATGCAATCTCTAATTGCTCATCATTAGGTGATTTGTAGTGCCATTCAAGTTTATTTTCCATAAATGAAACACCCTTACCTTTTGTTGTGTCAGCAATAATTGCAACAGGTTTATCACTTTTGTGAGTTAACGCTGTTTTTAATTCATTAAGATCATTGCCATCTATTACTAATGTATCGAATCCAAAAGACTGTACTCGTTGTGCAATATTTGTTTGATCTATAACTTCATTTGTAGCTCCAAAACCTTGGAATTTATTATAATCAATTATAAATACGAAATTATCCAGCTTGTGTGTAGAAGCAAACATCAAAGCTTCCCATACTGAGCCCTCGTTACATTCTCCATCTCCACATATCACAAAGACTCTGCCTGAGTTTTTATCCATTTTTTTGGCAAGGGCAAAACCTGTACCCAAAGAAGGACCATGGCCTAATGAGCCGGAAGAAACTTCAAAAAATGGAGATTTTTCCTTGTCTATGTGACAAGGAAGAGAACCTCCATCAATTGAATAATTTTCAATATACTCTTTTGAGAGTAATCCTTTATGATATAAAACAGAATATAAAGCTGCACTTGAATGGCCTTTACTCAAGATAATTATATCTCTATCTGGAGATGTTATGTTATCTTTATTGATATTTGCCACATCAAAGTACAAAGTATACAATATGTCGACTACACTCATTGCAGCTCCTACGTGTGATACTTTCGCTTTATGTACCATTTTTACGATGGTTTTTCTTATTTCTCTTAATGTTGAATTTTTCATTATTTCTCACCTATTTCCCAGCAACAGTACAAGTGTTAGATACTTTGCTATTAATAAATTCAATGATAGTTCCTGCTATTCTATCGATTTCTTCATCTCCTAATGCAGGGAATGTTCCTACCCAGAATGTATTATTCATAATAAAGTCTGTATTAGGTAACAATTTATAATGTTCATCAGTCAATTCTTTTGAATTGATTAATTTTGAATTACCAATTCTTAAATCAACATCATTATCAACTATCATTGGTTGTCTTAAAATATTACCAGCAAATAATTGGCGGGTACCTACTTTATGACTTTCTAGGTATTCAACCATTTCTTGTTTAGTAAATGGTGCATTTTCCTTTACAGAAATCAAATAACCAAACCAAGAAGGTTTTACGCCTTCATTAATTTTTGGAAGAATCAAATATTCACTCATCTTAGATAATTTTTCAGTCAAGCGAGCTGCATTATGAGTTCTAATTCCAATAAACTTATCTAATTTATCAATTTGAGAACAACCTAAAGCTGCTTGCCAGTCAGTAATCTTTAAGTTAAATCCGATGTGAGAATATGTATATTTGTGATCATATCCAAATGGAAGATTACCCAACTGTTGAGAGAATCTCTTTCCGCAAATTCCATCACGTCCTGGAGGGCAGCAACAATCTCTTCCCCAATCTCTAAATGACATTATAATTTTATACAATTGAGAGTCATTTGTTACAACAGCACCGCCTTCTCCCATTGTCAAGTGGTGAGCAGGATAGAAGCTGAAGGTTCCGATATGACCGATTGTTCCTATTTTCTTACCTTTATATTCTCCGCCCAAAGCGTCACAACTATCTTCAATCACCCAAAGGTTGTATTTTTCAGCAAGAGCCATAATCTTATCTAAATCATAGCTGTTACCTAGTGTGTGAGCCAAGAAGATAGCTTTTGTTTTTGGAGTAATAGCTTCTTCTATTTTGTCAGCATCAATGTTATAAGTTCCGATTTCACAATCAACAAATACCGGAACCATTCCGTGTTGGATAATTGGGTTTATTGTTGTAGGGAAACCTGCAGCTACAGAGATAACTTCATCTCCCTTTTTCAAAGCTCTATCACCTAACTTATGAGATGTCAAAGCTGAAAATGCAAGTAAATTAGCGCTTGAGCCTGAATTAGTTGAAAGCGCATATCTTACGCCTAAATATTTTGCAAATTTAGATTCGAATTCTTTGTTAAATCTTCCCGCAGTCAACCACATGTCTAAAGAAGCATCTATCATATTTAATAATTCTTCTTCACCCAAAAGTTTTCCGCTTGGCGGAATATAATCAAATTCTCTTTTCTTACCATACACTGCGTTATAGTATTCTTTTGCAGCTTCTTTTACTTTATTGCGTAATTCTTGTTCCACTTTATATTCTCCTCATATTCTTGTATTTGTTCCATTGTATAATTGTACATATCTGTATCTTGTGCATAAAAATGTTTATACCAATCAACAGTTCTAGCTATTGCAACATCTGCAGTGTAAGTCGGAGTCCAACCTAAAACTTTTGCAGCTTTTTCGATGTTTAACATTAAAAGATTTGCTTCATGCAAATTATCTCTTTTGTGGACAACAACTTCACCTTTGCCGTAGTTGTCAACGACTTTTTGAGCAACTTCAGCTACTCTTAAAACGCTTTCTTCGTTAGGACCAAAGTTAAAACCATCAGCATATTTTTTGCCTTCTTCTAATAGTTTTTGTCCTAATAACAAATATCCTGATAATGGTTCCATAACGTGTTGCCAAGGTCTAACAGCCACAGGATTCCTGATTTCTATTTTTTGCTCAGCGTTAATGTATCTGACACAATCAGGAATTAGTCTGTCTAATGCCCAATCGCCACCTCCGATGACATTTCCTGCTCTCGCGGTAGCCATTGCATAGCCTTCTTCATCTTGTAAAAATGAACGTCTGAATGATGAAGACATAATTTCAACGCAACCTTTTGAAGATGAGTACATATCATACCCACCCATTGGCTCGTCTTCTTTATAACCACGATTTACTTCTTTGTTTTCATAACATTTGTCTGTTGTAATATTTACAAATGCCTTAACGGATTGACATTTTTTTGCCGCTAATAAAACGTTTAATGTACCAATGACATTTGTCTGATATGTCAAAAGCGGTTCTGAATATGACAATCTTACAAGAGGCTGTGCCGCTAAATGAAAGACTATATCCGGCTGAAATTCTATCATTGCCTGCTCAAGTTTTTCACTGTCTAAAATGTTTCCGATTACAGACTTTGATATTTTCTTTTCTATATTAAGAGCCTCAAACATTGATGGTGAAGTGTTTGGTTCTAATGAATATCCCAATACTTCAGCTCCTAGTTTAGTTAACCATAGTGCCAGCCAGCTTCCTTTAAATCCGGTGTGGCCTGTCAAAAATACTCTTTTACCTTTATAAATGTTATTAAACATTAGCCACCTCTTTTTTATTTAACCATTGTGCCCAAGGAGCTCTGTCTTCTTCCCACATTGCTGTTAAATCCATTTTATCTTTGAGCGTATCCATAGGTTTCCAAAAACCATCATGTTTGTACGCGCATAACTGACCATCTTCAGCCAGATTTTCTAAAGGTTCACGTTCAAAAATAACTTTATTATGTGAGCCGTCTATATAATCAAATATCTCAGGTTCACAGACAAAGAATCCACCATTTACCCAAGCTCCATCGCCTTTAGGTTTTTCTTTGAACGATATTATATCGTTTGATGGTGACAAGTTCAACGCTCCAAACTTACCTGATGGCTGAACTGCTGTCATTGTCAAATATTTACCCTTTGATTCGTGATATTTTATTAGTTCTTTTATATTAACATCTGATACCCCATCTCCATAAGTTAACATAAATCGTTCGTTGCCAATGTATTCTTGAGCTTTTTTTATTCTGCTGCCTGTCATAGTGTCAAGACCTGTGTATAACATTGTAACTTTCCAAGGTTCTGTCTGAATTCTATGAATATCAACAGTATTATTAAGCATATCAACTGTTATGTCTGAATATTGCTGATAGTAGTGTACAAAATAATCTTTTATGACATGAGATTTATATCCTGTTAAGATTATAAAATCGTTGAATCCATAATATGAATAGGATTTCATAATATGCCATAATATTGGTTTCCCGCCAATCGCAACCATTGGTTTTGGAATTAGCTTAGTTTCTTCTGATAGGCGAGTCCCTAATCCGCCTGCTAAAATAACAACTTTCACTAACAGCCTCCTTTTATATTCTTTTTAATTTCAAATAATTTCGTATTCATTGTATTAAGTAATTTTATTTTATATCTGGTAATAAATTGTTTGTTATCTTTACTAAAATATTCTTGTTTATATATAAAAATTATTCGATATAGGGTTAGAGATAACAAGCCATCGATTAAAAATTTAATTTTATATATCCAAGGTAATAAATTGAATACACACAAATAAGCGTATAGGTCCTTTCTTGCTTCTGTCGGATGCCAGAAAAAGAATTGAGCCGAAGTTAACGATGAACAAAATCTATTGTGTGTAATTATATAATTTCTAATTTTAGGGTTTTTAATCATGTGGAGTGAATTTGCATATCCAGCAAGCCAGTTTGTACTAGCTTGTAATGGATGTATTGAATCGTTGTATCCTCTGGTGTAGGTGTATTTTCCATTTTTATCAAGATTAGAACCCATTTGTACAATTGCCTTGTCGACAATGTATATGTTTTTGTTTTCGTTAATTAACTTTGAAGATAGTGCAAGATGTGGAAATAAATTGCAGATATTAAACTCCATATTTCCCATGACAGTATCATCAATGTTTGAACGTTTATAAATTACTCCAGGGAGAAATGTGGTTTGGATGAAAAGTTGGGCAATGTCATATTTTGGGCATTCATATGTTGCAACGACTATTGCATCAGCTTCGTCTTTAATAGCATTCTCAACTTCTTGCCAAGAATCCCAACAGTAATCATCATTATCTGCTAATATCCAAACATATTCTTTTTCTGCTTTATAAAAAGCTTTAGTTATGTTTGCATTTCCGCCAATGTTATATTTGTTCTTGTAATATTTTAGGTTTGGATTATTTTGTTGATATTTTTGGACAATAAGTGCAGTATTGTCCGTGGAATTGTTGTCCAAGATTTTTATTGTTGCATTCTTAATCGGAGATTCTTCTGCTAGCAATTGTTTTAATGTGTTGTCCAAAAATTCCGCTCTGTTATATGTAATTATAAAAATATCTAATTTTTCAGCTATCTTTTTATAATCCAATTTGCTTATCCTTTGACGTTTTAATTACAAATTCACTGCCTAAAATTGTAAGTATTTTCTTCTTTTGTCCGTGTTGTTTCCAATTTTTTACTGAAAAGATTTTCTCTATAAAAGTTTTATCTTTACTCATGAGTTTGGACAAAAATTTTTCTTTCCCGGCAGGAGATAGTGATTGAAGACATTGCTCGATATATCTCTTAGTACTTTCTTTAGGGATACAGGTGTAATGCCAACCCATTACAATTCTTGCGTATTCTTCAAATTCATCTTCTAGGGTATTATATAAATTATGCTTTTGTAAGAACTCTTTTAAATATTGAATATTATCAAAAATGGCGAAGTTATCGTCTGAAACTCGATTGCCGGAAGAGCCTGCATTTTGCCTGTAATTGTAAAGTGCTTCTCCCAGATAAAAAACTTTGTCAGCCAAAAGAATTGCTCCTAATGAAAAAATGTGATCTTCACCATGTTTGTTTGGAGCAAGTTTAATATTATTTTCTTTTATAAATTTAGTTGAATAAGCTTTGTTCCAGACGGCAAGTGGAATTTCCGCCAAGAGTTTTTTAGACTTAAAGTCTCTCCAGCTGAAAAATGTGTTCGGCTTAACTTTGTGGCCCAAGCCTTTTTTAGATTGTCTAGAGAATGTAACTAATCTTTTTTTATGATTACGTTTATCAAAGGTTATGTAATCAAATTGAATTACTTGTGCATTAGTTTTTAAAAATGTTGAGTATAAAACTTCTAACATATTAGATTCAATATAATCATCAGGATCTAAGAAAACAATATATTCTCCGGTTGCAAGGTCAATTGCTTTATTTCTTGCAACGCCTTGTCCTTGGTTTTCTTGTGAAATAACCTTGAAGCGAGAATCTTTCTTTGCATAATTTTTTAGTATTTCTAAAGAATTATCTGTGGAGCCATCATTCACGCATATGCACTCAAAGTCTGTTAGTGTTTGGTTTTTAACACTGTCCATTGATTCATTTAGAAACTTTTCAACATTGTAAACCGGAACTATAATTGAGATCTTAGGCATTTAAATCTCCTATTATAAATTTGCTCTCTGTCTTTTTACTGTTCAGTTTTCTGTAAATTTGCATTTCTAAAGAACCTAATTCGTTTCCTTACTTTGATACTAAATCTGGTAATTCTTCTTTTATTTTAAAATATCCTAGTGTACAGTTAGTTCGAACTTGTTTTCAATCAAATTTTATCATAAAAATGAAATTATTGCTTTGTATTTTCGTAATATTAAATTATATAAACTGTCTGATTGAAATATTTTAGGGGATTTTTGTGTCTTATCAGTTTAGGTTTAAAATTTAAAGTCTTTGATAATAGCGAAGATACATTGTTTTCTTGGGTGTGATTGGTATTATTTCATAATATTTTTTTTAAATTTATATATGTATAATTTAGCCATGTTTCTATTTGTGTATGTAGGTAGTAAGTTTGATTATTTATAACTGGAATTTTGCATTTTTTTTTGTTTTTGGATATTTGATTAAGGTTAGGGGGATACATAACAATCAAGTAACTTTTATTTTTGTTGGATAGAAATGAAATTAGGGTGAGATGCGATAAAAAATAGCAAATTTTATTGTTTTTTTACTTTATTGTAATGTGTGAGTTTGATTAAAATGGTAAAAAAATAAAATGAATTTTGTAAGCAGGTGTTTTTTTAGAAAAAATATACCGGATTATTTGTATCATTTGACGACAAAAGAAAATTGCCGAAATATATTTAATGATGGTGTAATCAAACAAAACCAAGATAGAATTCTTAATAAGTATGCTGTATTTACAGTCGACCAAAATAATTTTACTAATGTTTGGTCAAAAACTATTATAAATAATGAAAATCTTCGAGATATGTTAATAGAACATATCAGTTTGGGTGGCGATAGTGTTGTTTTAAAAGTTTCTACAAAGAATTTGGATTTGAAAAAATTATTTATAAGAAATCAAAATAAATTTTTTGGTTTTAAAAATGGTGAGTACGACAAATTACCAAAGAATCCCTTAAAGTTTTTGGGATTTATTGTTGATGCTTTGCATCTAAGATATGGTACCCCTGCGGCTTTAAAAAAGTTTTTTAGCAAAAATGTAAAAGAACACTTGGTTTGATTACTTGTTACAGATGCTTTGATTATTTTTGGACACTTTGTGTTGGGTGCAGAACCCTCAACCTACAAACTGCAATTTCTAAAGCATAAGGGGGGCTGCAAGTCCGACACCTTCGCTTGTAAATCTTGTTATTCTTATTGCAACATACAATGGAGCTTCTCCTGCTTCAAGCATTCTCTTACATTTAAGCATATTTTCTGCTGTTTAAAACCAATTAAAGCTAATTGTTCAGCAGTTTGCTTTACAGAAACACATGATGTAATTTTAAACCATATATGCTTTTTATAGATTATATTACCAATTTATACATTTTAATTTGATATAAAATTTACCGTATAAATTAAATCATTTATTTAGTACGTTACGGTATATAGCAACAGAAATAATGGCAGTAACAGCTTCAGTAACCCAAAATGCATGCCAAATCCCTACTACTCCTAATATTCGGCTTAATAAAAATGCTGTTGGAATAATGATAAATATATACCGGCAAAGCGAAATTAACAAGGACGGAATTCCTTTACCTAATCCCTCTAACGCACCTGATGAAGTAACAGACACAGCAGAAACAATAAACCCTGTGCATATAATTCTCAATGCTGTTTCTCCAGCTTGGAGAGTATAATCAGTATGAGTAAAGAGTTCCATAAGTTTCTCCGGATAAAACAGGCAAATTATAGTTCCCAATATCATAATTATACAATTCAGATACAAAACAATTCTATAAATTTGATTGACTCTTTTATTTTCACCAGCACCGTAATTATAACCAATTAAAGGACGCATTCCTTGAACAATACCATTTGCAGGGAGATAGATAAATGTTTGCAATTTATAATAAATACCTAAAATTAAAATGTAAACTTCGGAATATGCAGCCAGAATTGCATTTAGTGCAGAAATTAATAACGATGGTAATGCAAGATTCAGTGTAGCCGGAATCCCAATTAAGTATAGTTTCAATACAATTTTAGGAGAAAATACAATATACTTCTTGCGAATATGTACACAGATTGGCCGCATATAATAAACAATAAGATATATTATCAATGTCAACATCTGACCTATTCCGGTTGCTAATGCAGCTCCTTTAATCCCCATTTGAGGGAATGGTCCATAACCAAAAATCAGTATGGGATCCAATATGATATTTGCGATACATCCGCTCATCAAGCTTATCATTGTAGTTTTCATTTTGCCTGCGGCTTGAAAGATTTTCTCAAATGTTATCCCAACGAGAATAAACAGAGTAAAAGAGAATGCGATAACCGAATAATTAATACTGAGTTCAATCACTGGTTCTGACGAAGTGAACTTTCTTAAAAAGAATGGCATAATTGCAATACAACAAATTGTCATTACAATACTATGAATAATCGCCAATAGAAGTCCTATAGTAGCAGCCCTATCAGCATTTTTATTATCTCCGGCTCCAAGATAAAAAGCGATAACCGCATTAATACCAACCCCGAAACCAATCCCTACTGCATTTATAAAATTTTGAACAGGATAGACAAGTGATAGTGCGGTCATTGCATCCTCACTAATCCTGGCAACAAAATAACTATCTACAATGTTGTATAGAGAATTAACAAGCATTGATAAAACCATAGGTAATGACATTGATAAAATCAATGGTATAATCGGTTTTTCCTTCATAAAAGTATTATTCATGATTTCTCCTGTTTGAATTGTTCCGTTAAGATTTTGAAAATACTATGATTGTTGGAATAGCCACCCAACACCATCAAGACAAGGGCAAAAATTAATGTGATTCCTTCTGTAACAGGAAAAGCATACCAAATCCCATTCATTTGGAATACCTTATCCAAACACCACATAGCCGGAACAAATAAAATCAGCTGCCTGCAAAGTTGAATTCCAATACTTGACAATACATTCCCCGTAGCCTGAAAATAAGTTGAAATCATTGTAGAAATACCACAAAACAGGTAACTTACAGCCATAATCCGCATAGCGGATAT
>CASEYJ010000003.1 GCA_949292175.1 uncultured bacterium
CGGCACCCATCCTTCCGTGCCAACTACCTTCGCAGTTCTCCTAACTTTTCGTCTCGGGGTTTAGCTTCCTTTCAAGTTCACTTTCGCGAACTCTTCTATCTTATTACTTAAATCTTTCTTGTCAAGTACTTCGATATTTTTTCTTAATCTTTTGTAATCTTTGCGCTCAACGCGCATTTACAATTTTAATAATAAAAATTTTCTTTGTCAAGTGTATTCTTCAAAAATTTTTAAAATTCTTTACTATTTATATCGCTTAAAAGTGCATCGTGCTCAAGGCACATTCACTATGGTACATGATAAAATTTTGAAATCAAGTATTTTCTTTCTTCTTTCTTAATATTTAGTAACATATCATCAAAACTCCCTTCATTAAAGCGTTTTTCAGTATCATTTTTTTGTATGACGTTTTTTTCATCAAATTAATTTATAATTCACATAGATAAAATTCCACTATATATGAAAGGAGCGATCATGAACAAATTCAAAATTTTGGCAATATCTCTTATAGTAATGCTATCTGCAGGAAATGTTGTATTTGCAGAATCTACACAGTTTACACCTCTAAACTTTAGCGATTCAACATACGTTAGCAGCAACAAGTCTAACTCTATTGCTTCAACTTCTACAACTCCTGTTCAACCTACACAAACTGTTGATCTTACAGGAAACAAAAAAATGCAAAGTGCGATATCCGAATTAGACAACGCTCAAGTTGAAGTAAGAAATGAATTACTTAACTACAGAACTCAATATGCGGAAGTTGACGCTAAATATACGGCTATAAAAAATGAGCGTGCAAACCTTGCAAAACAAGTAAGAGCTACAGAAAAAAGGATAAAACAGCTCGATAAAGCGAAAGAAAAAATCAGAAAAAACATGATGTAATACAACAACCAAAATACATCCTGACATCAAAAAAGGCAGCGCTTAAGCTCTGCCTTTTTTCACATAAAAAAAACAGGAAGTGATTTCATTCCCCCCCTGTTAAGATTTACACTAGCCGAAATATAAATAGCATGTTCATTATAACATTTTTTGTTAAAAATTTCAAATTATACTAAGAAATCTTAATATTTACCCCATTTTCAATACAAAAAGGAGGAACTTTTTAGCTCCTCCTTTATAAAACTTAGTTACTAAATAAAGTGAATGTCTTTTCAACGTTCTTACTTATCAAACCTTTTACCGTATCATATTCGGTTGTAAGAGATGCAATCTCGGCATCAAGCTGTTTCATCTGAATTTCAAGTTCTTCTTCTTTAGTATTAATCTTATTCTTCTTCACGATATATTCGCGTTCAGCCTGAGCTATCGCATCACTATCTGGATTTTCCATAATGTGACCGCCATTAATTTGTACATAACGTTCTTGATAATAGTAATTATCTGAACCTCTTGATACTACAAATAATTGACCTGCTTTAATCGCATTATCTAAGTATTCTTTATCATCTACGTATTCATTTTCATACCAACCGTTTTGACAGATTGTATTGAACAAAATACTATAAAATTCTGAAATATAGTAATCTTGATCAATTTCTTCACCGCTGTTAACTTCATAAATGAAACCTGGATCATCTGTTACATAATACGAATCTTTTACTTTATCAAAAACTCCATAAGGTCCATCAAAACCGTTTCTACCATTTGCAAAGTTAGTAAGGAAAGCCTCTGTCAAATTTGATAAACTTATCGCATATGTTTTACCGTTCTTTACCCAAGTGTTATAATCTTCAGCCTTTTGTACAGCATTCTTTGCATATGTTTCAGACAAAAAAGGAAGATTGCCTATATTCTGGCATTTATCCATACTCAATCTGTTTATCAGATCATCCATTGCCATATAGAAAGCATTTAAGTCAGTTTCTGTGTAATCTTTTGGCATTAACAAACTGAACATACCCTTTGCCAAAGTATCGACAAACGTTAACAACGCTTTAGATGTTGCATCAAGAGCATTAAATGCTCCACTGCCATTCAATGAATCATACCATACATTTACGTCATTCTGTATTAATGTATCGAATGCACTGTTATCTGAACTGTTTTTCAAAACAGTTCTCAATGAATCCATTACGGTGTTCAAATTCTTTCTATCTTTAACTAGCAAAGTAATATCTTCATTTAATAAATCTGCTAAATTAAATGAACTGTTGTTATAATTACCATTTATTAAAATACTATTACCTTTACTCTTAAAATCATTCCAATTACCTGCTAGATCGGAACTATTAGGCCATTCAAAGGTAAGATTTTGAGCCTGTTTATAGTAATCTGAATCTACAGGGTAAGCACCTGAAGCCGCCCCTTGAGTAATCAAGTCAATATAGCTTATCATTGATGTAATCGACATCGCACCGCCATATTCACGACCAAACAATTCTCCGCCCAAACCTGCATCCTTAATGTAGATAATAGAACCTGAAGGTGCTGCAGCCTTTTCAGCCTGAAGATTACCCATAAAGGCCGCAAACGCTTTTACTTTATCTTCATCACTTCCGACAAAGCCGTCTTCAGTAAGACCAAAGGCCTCCAATCCCTTCATAGCAGCAGCCATGCTTGAATTCAACGCAATTTTACCATCACGTCTTCCAAGCATAAATGGCTCATAATTGTTAAGTTCAGAAGGATACATCATAAGGTTGTAAGAAAGATCGTACAATGAAGTTCCATTGCCATCCGGATCCCATACCAATTGAGTTTGATTTAAGGCATCTTGATATTCTTGTGATATTTTTTCCATATCACGAGAAAGCGACAACTGCTGTTGAGCGATTTGCATTGACTGAAATTCGCAATTCGCCTTACGTGCAGTTATGGCTAAAAATCTTGCTTGTGATGCCGCCAATCCCATTTGTTCTTACGCATTCCTTTCGAGTTCTTAGTAACTTTAGAGTCCTATTACTCGTATATACGGCTAATAAATTCAAAACTTTAAAAATAATGCACTATATTATTAACAAATGTTTACAATTAAAAAATTACAGAAAACACGAATTTTACAAACCCTCTAGTTCCAAATTTTTCAATAAAATAGGATTTATTCTCAAGCAAAAACTTTAAGGTTTCTGGTCTTATCTTTATATTATTGTTAACATTTACCAAAGTAGTCTTGTCTGAAGGATACTTCGAATCCCCTGTCACATAATTACTACAACCTGCATTTTTCTTATGACGCCTATATCCGACCAGTGGTAAATCGATAATGACAGATCCACCAATAAGATTTGCAATATTGAACAAAAATTTATCCGGACAAATTTTCCATTTTTCCGGACTTGAATACTTCAACATTACTTCAATAGCAGATTTTCTAAAGACAGCCGAACTGTTTGGCGACCAATACCATCCGCCAAAACGCTTCTTCTGCAATTTTTTAAACGGAACATGTTCTATATCAATACTCAAAAACTCTTCAAGCATTTTAGCCTCAAGTTCATGCCCCGATTCAGGTGAAGCAATAGAATTAACAGTGTGAACTTCATCATTTTCATCAATTTCTATCAGTGCACAAGATGTAAAAGCAACGCTAATAGCCATATGAACCTTCAAATGAGCTGCCGCATATTCTTCAACCAAAACATCATCAGAATCAACAAATGATACAAAAACGCCGTTTGCAGCTTTTAATCCGGTCATCATAGCCGCAAACTGTCCTCTATTTACATCATGCTTAATTAAGGTGATCCTTATATCCTGATTTACATTTATGAAATTTTCAACTTTTTCAACTGAACTATCCATAGAACAGTCGTCAACAACTATAATCTCATAATTCTTATAAGTCTGATTTCTTATACTCTCTAAAGTTTTGATTATAAAATTCTCATAATTATATGATGTTACAACAAAACTTATCAAAGGAGTCTTAAGCATTTTCTCCGCCTTCATTTTTTGCAACTTTTTTATTATGAAGAATAGATGAAACAAAAGCCGCCAAAATAAAACCTAATCCTATAAGCCCTGTTATAACTTCCGGAACTTCTCTGACGGTAGAAACAAGCATTAATCCCGCCAATGCTCCAATTGCCCAATGTGCTCCGTGTTCAAGATACAAAAACTGAGCCAAAGTTTTCTTTTCAACAAGCATTATAGTCAATGATCTTACAAACATTGCACCAATTGATAACCCTATAGTTATTATAATAATATCTTTACTCAAAGCAAAAGCACCAAGTACACCATCTAATGAGAACGATGCATCAATCAATTCCAAATACATAAAACTTACAAAACCTGTACAAGCAACAGATTGCATATTACATTTTGCAGCACGCATCTCTTCGTGCTTTTCGAGAAAATGAGCAACCCCGTCAATTACAAGATAAGTAATTATACCACTTATACCCGCAATTAAAACGTGAACCTTTTGCTCAACTGCAACAAAATTCTGAGTAGCTAAAAGTAAACCTAAAGCAATTACAATTTCTATACCCTTAACATGATCTAAGTGAGAAAGAGGAGCTTCAATCGGTTTAATCCAGTGAACTTCCTTTTTATGATCAAAGAAGTAGTTAAGGAATAACATAACAAGGAACAATCCACCAAAAGTAACAATTGGCGCATGTGTCTGATGTAGATAATACGCATACTTATCAACATTGTTCGTTGCTATATTGAAAACTTCTAACATACTGAGCTTGGCAAAAATAGAAACAACCAAAATCGGGAATAAAAATCTCATACCAAATACAGCTATCAAAATCCCCCAAGTTATAAAACGATGTCTCCATACCTCAGACATTTTTTCAAGCTTCATAGCATTCACAACAGCGTTATCAAAAGATAAACTTACCTCAAGAACACCCAAGACCAATGCTATAAACACGCACTGCAAACCAGAACCTGCATGAACGTGGTTTCCCCAAAAATAAGCCGCAACGATACCCGCAACCGTTATGATATATGAACTTAAAAAATACTGAAGCATCTTAATAACCTCTCAACTAGCCGAAATAATATTACTCGTCCATTAAACCACACTTTTAACTTTTTGACAAATATTATTAATGTAAACACGAATTTAACATTCGTTTGAAAAATAACTTGTTCTTGTTATACTCAAAAGTATGAAAGATATGTTAGATAAAATTTTACAAATAGAAAAGAAATACATTGAGTTAGGTGAAACTCTCTCAGATCCTGCCGTAATTCAGGATTACAACCGTTTTAGAGATTTGTCTAAACAGAGAAAGTCAATGGAAGAAACTGTTCACCTTTACTATGAATGGAAAAAAGCAACAGATGCTATCGCAGAGGCTAAAGAAATGCTTCATTCAGAAAGTGATGAAGAGATGCGTGCATTCATAAAGGCCGATATGGAAGCTAATGAGGCTAAAATTCCTGAATACGAAGAAAGAATGAAAGTCTTACTTCTTCCAAGAGACCCTATGGATGACAAAGACATTATGCTTGAAATTAGAGGAAGCGCCGGCGGCGATGAAGCAAATATCTTTGCCGGAGATTTGATGAGAATGTACCTCCGCTATGCCGACAAAAAAGGTTGGCAAACTCAGATTTTAAGTAAAACCGACTGCGAAGCAGGCGGAGTATCTGAAGTTATCATCTCTATAAAAGGTGATGCAGTATATTCACAACTAAAATATGAATCAGGTGTGCACCGTGTGCAAAGAGTTCCGGCAACGGAATCTCAAGGAAGAGTTCATACTTCTACCGCAACTGTTGCAGTTATGCCTGAAGTTGATGACGTTGAAGTAAATTTAAACATGAATGATGTTGAAATTACAACTGCCCGTTCTGGCGGTGCCGGCGGACAAAACGTTAACAAAGTTGAAACTGCAGCAAGAGTATTCCACAAACCTACAGGAATAATGATTTTCTGTACAGAAGAACGTTCTCAACTTCAAAACAAAGAACGAGCTCTTCAAATCCTGAAAGCTAAACTGTACGATATGGAAGTCCAAAAACAAATGCAAGAAATTACAGACTTACGTCGTTCACAAGTAGGTTCAGGAGACAGAAGCGAACGTATCAGAACATACAATTTCCCTCAAGGAAGATTAACTGACCACAGATTAAACCATAACCTTAACGTGTGGACAGTAATCGACGGAGAATTGGACGAACTGATAAAATTGCTTATGGAATACGACCAAAAGCTGAAATTGGAAAAATTGGCTGAGGTTGAATAAAATCTTCATAACTAAGGATGGGATATGACAGATAGAAAATGTGTTGGCTGTGGAAAACTTAAAAATCGTGATGAGTTGATAAAAATCACAAAGGAACATACAGCCAATAACCTTATTATAAACGGGGATTCAACCGTATTTGGCAGATCCGCATATCTTTGTTATAATAAAACTTGTATTGAAAATGCATTTAAAAAAAATAGATTGCAAAAAATTTTAAAAACTCCTGTATCAGAGGAGCTGAAAGGGAAAATAATAGATGAGTTATGAAACAATAAGAATTAATGAACTTGCAAAAGAATTGAATTTTACCAATAAAGATTTGCTGGAAAAACTGGCAAAGATTGGAATTGTTGGAAAAACTCATTCTAGCACCCTTACTCCTGAACAGGTAAAGAAAATAAAAGAATTTATCGCAAATGGCGAAAAAATTGCTAAGCCACAAAAGCCAAAAGCATTTATTGTAAAAAAATCAAAAGAAGTTGAAAAGGTTCCGCCAAAAGAGGAAAAAGAACCTGAAGAAGTAAAAAAAGCTGAGCCAGAAAACAAACCAAGAGTTGAGATAGTAAAACCAAAAAACAGACTGGAAATTGTAAGAAGAGTTCCTCGTCCTGTTCCGACTCCAAACATCGTGAGACAAAAACCTGAAACAACAGCTTCAGCAGACAAAAAATATGCACCTAAAACTTCCGGTGATAAAGAAAGAAAAAATTTCACTCCAAGAGGAGAAAAACCTGAAGGGGCTAAGACAAAAAAAGTTGAACGTTCAGATTCTAAAAAGCCAATTCAACGTCACATAATTTCGCAAGAAATATACGAAACTAAAGGACCATCTAAAAAACGTCCAGATAATAGTAAGAAAAAAGATAAAGAATTCAACAAAAAAGAAGAACAAGAAAGAATTTCACTAGAAAAAGCTGCGGCTCAAAAGCATAAAAAACGTTCACACAAGGATGAAGAAGTCAAAGAAGTTACTTCGATAGTTGTAACTAATGCAATGACAATCAGTGAATTATCAGAAAAAATTCAACATACTCCTGCTGAAATCGTTAAATTCCTTATGATGAACGGAATAATGGCAACAGTTAACCAACTTATTGATGTTGATGTAATCAAGAAGATTTGTGCGGAATATAACTTAGAAGTTCTTGAAGAGGACTTGGACGCATATATCGAAGAAGAAATGGAAAAAGAAGAGGAAAAGAAAGCTCTAACTGAAGTAGACAAAAAACTTCTCAAGAAGCGTGCTCCGGTTGTAAGTATTATGGGTCACGTAGACCACGGTAAAACAACACTATTGGATAGCATCAGAGCTTCAAAACATAAAATTGTAGCAACTGAAGTTGGTGGTATAACCCAATCAATAGGTGCTTACACAGTATATCTTGACAACAACAAAGAAAAGAAAATTGTGTTTGTAGATACCCCTGGTCACGAAGCATTTACTGAAATGAGAGCTCGTGGTGCAAAAGCAACAGATATTGCTATTCTTGTTGTAGCGGCAGACGATGGAATAATGCCTCAAACAATAGAAGCAATTAACCACGCAAAGGCTGCTGAAGTACCGATTATTGTAGCTGTAAATAAAGTAGATAAGCCTAGTGCAAATCCTGACAAGATATTGCAACAATTAACAGAACACGGATTAGTTCCGGAAGAATGGGGCGGAGATACAATTACAGTAAAAGTTTCAGCACTTCAAGGTACAGGTATTGACGAGTTACTTGAATATATCTTGCTTGTTGCAGATGTTCAAGACCTAAAAGCTAACCCGAAAGCAGAAGCTTCAGGTGTAGTAATCGAAGCTAATTTGGATAAAGGTAAGGGACCTGTTGCAACATTGTTAGTCCAAAACGGAACGCTAAGGGTTGGAAACTGTGTTGTCGTAGGTACAGCATGCGGTAGAGTAAGAGCACTTCTATCAGACAGTGGCGAAAGAATTCAAAAAGCAGAACCTTCAACTCCTGTTGAAATTTTAGGCTTAACCGAAGTACCTCAAGCCGGTGACAGATTTGAAGTAGTTAAGAACGAAAAAGAAATGAAAGCAATTGTCGATAAACGTAAAGAAAAAGAACGTGACAAACGTTTAGAAGCAATGCTTCCAGCACACATCAGAAGAGAATCTGCAGCTGGCGATGATGATATTCCACAATTGAACTTAATTATTAAGGCAAATACGCACGGTTCTGCAGAGGCTGTATCTCAAGCAATCGCACAGTTAGAATCAAAAGAAATCAAGACTAAGATTATTCACGTTGGTGTGGGTGACATATCTGAAGCGGATGTAATGCTTGCTTCCGCATCAGGTGCGTTAATCTTAGGATTTACAGTAAAAGAAGATTCAAATGCAATAGCAGCAGCAGAAAAAGAAGGCGTAACAATCAAGAAATATGATATCATTTATCAAATACTTGAAGACATTGAAAAAACTATGTTATCACTTCTTGAACCTGAAGTTAAAGAAGTTGAGTTGGGTAAAGCAGAAGTACGTCAAGTATTTACAATTGGTAAAACAACCAGAATTGCAGGATGTTATGTTACCGAAGGTAAGATTGTACGTTCAAAAGATGCTGTACTTATTAGAAACGGTCAAACCATATTTACCGGTGCAATTGATCAATTAAAACGCTTTAAAGACGATGTTAAAGAAGTTGCACAAGGCTTCGAATGTGGTATCTCATTTGCAAAATGGAATGATATTGAAGTCGGTGATATAATTGAAGTTTCAACAAAAGAAGAAGTTGAAAGACAAAGTTTATAGAAAAACTTTGTCATCCACCCACAGATTAGCTCCTGCAAGTCTATTCACAAGCTATTGAGCTTGATGATATAATGCAGGAAAAAGGAGACAAAAATGACACTTAGAAACGAACGCGTAAGAAAAGAATTAATGAGAGATATCTCTGAAATTTTGAGAAAAGAAATCAGAGGTCTATCCGGAGTTGTGTCAATTGTTGATGTTGAAGTTTCACATGATAACTCTTTTGCTAAAGTAATTTATAGCATTTTAGGCTCAGATGAACAAATAGAAAAGACAAAAGAAATCATCGAAAAAAGTACTCCAAAAATACGTTACGAAGTTGGCAGACGCATTCGCTTAAGATTAACTCCTGAACTTAAATTTGTGTATACGGATTCCTTGGAAAAAGGATCAAAAGTTAACGAAATCATAAACAAAATATCAAGAGGTGAAATATAAACCTTTATGTTTGGGGTTATAAATATATACAAACCAAAGGGAATGACCTCACATGATGTTGTTGGAATTTTACGAAAGCGTTTAAACATAAGACAAATTGGGCATACTGGAACACTAGACCCTTTTGCGGAGGGTGTTTTGCCTATATGTGTGGGTAAAGCCACTCGTCTTATTGAATATTTTGATGATGACAAAGAATATGTTGCCACTGTTCAATTTGGAAGTGCAACAGAAACTTATGATTTGGAAGGAAAAATAACCAAGACAAGTCAAAAAAAAGTTTGTCAGGATGAAGTTGAATCAGCCTTGCAAAAATTTTCCGGAGGAATAACACAAACCCCTCCAATCTATTCCGCAATAAAGGTTAACGGGAAAAAACTTTATGAATATGCAAGAGCCGGCGAGTCAGTTGAAGTAAAACCAAGACAAGTTACAATATATAAAATTGAACTAAAACATTTTGATGCGATAAATCAACAAGCAGAAATAATTATCAAATGCTCGAAAGGAACGTATATTAGATCAATAGCAAACGACCTTGGAGAGCAACTTGGATGTTTTGGACATCTTACAAAACTTGTAAGGACACAAGCAGGAAAATTCCGCGTAGAAGAAGCTGTACTTCCTGATTCCACAGAAATCCAAGAAAGAATTCAAAATCCGCTTAACGTACTTTCACAACAACAAATTATTGTAAACGAAGAACAACACGAAAAAATTTCACACGGCATGCCTTTTACTTATAAATCAGAAGAAATAAAAACTGGAGATTTTTTAATTTTGGTTTATAATAATAGCATTGATGCGATTAGCGTCTATGATGGTGAAAAAATAAAAGTAAAAAAGGTATTTATATGAAGAAAATATTAGTAATGCTAGGAGCTATGATAATATCTGCTGGTGCAGCATTTTCAACAACCTGCGATATGCAGTGTGCAGAAAATCCTTATGAAAATAAAACCTTTATAAGTAATATTGCAGGAACAAATTTTTTAGGAGAAAAAATAGCCAATATAATTATCAAGAAAGAAATTCTAAAAGATTCAAGCGGAGATTACAAAGTAGACCTTCAATCTTATAATATTTCAGCACTAGCTAGAGGAGAATTCAAATCCCTCAACATAGTTGGTACAAATACTGTTACTGACGGCATTTATGCTTCATATATAAGACTAAAAACATTGTGTGACTACAACTACATAGAAGTTAATAATAAAGAAAATACAATAACTTTCAAAGAAAATTTTGGCATGGCATATGCCATTCAATTTACAGAGGATGACCTAAACCAAACAATGCAAAATTCGTCATACATGGAAATGATAAGACGAGTTAACGGAATAGGAAATGCATCAAAAATGTTCAATATTTCATCATCCTCCGTTAAAATCAAAGATAATAAATTAATTTACGTTATGAAAGTTGCAATCCCCCTTCTGAATGTTAAAAAGGAAATCGCAATAGAAACTGACGTAAAAGCCAGAAACGGAAAGATTATTATTAACGAAGCAGAATTGATGACAGAATACTTCAAAATTGATGCATATAAGCTTTCCAGCCTAATAAACTATTTAAACCCACTTGATTTTTCAATGAAACTAATGAAAAATAAAGATGCTAACATGCAAGTAAAAGAAATCGCAATAAAAGATAACAAAATAAATGTTAGCGGAATTGTTACAGTAGATAAAGACGTAATAACTGAACAGTAAGAGGTTTTTACAATGCGCAAAGAAAAGAATGAAAAAGTATTTTTAGCTGTAATCGGCCTGGTAATAATAGGAATATCAATTGCATTGGGCTTAAAAGTTCTTCTCCCTGCAGTTGAACCGGAAGAAGAAGTTCCAGGAGTTGTAACAGAAATTCCTGAACCGCCAAGCGAAGAAGTACCACCTGAAAAAATTGAGAAACCAAAAGAATACGTTCCAATTGTATTTATAGGTAAAAATGAAAACGGCGAAGAAGTTTACAAAATAGTAAAACGAGAATATGACGAAAAAGTTGATGGCACAAAATTAAGATTTGCATTAACATCATTGATAATGGGGCCAATACAGACAGAAAAAGTTGGCGGGATATATTCTGAAGTACCAACAAGCACAACTGTTCTACACATTTATGACAAGAGCGACAAAGTTATCATTGATTTATCATCTGGATTTGTATATGGCGGCGGCACTGACAGTGTCTATAAAAGACTTTATCAGTTAATCAAAACAATTAATAGAAATACAGAAAAACCTGCGTACTTATACATCGATGGGAAACAAGCGGATGTAATAGGCGGTGACGGTATTATGATTACGCAACCACTAAGCGAGAATTCAATCGGCGAATAAAAATGAGCGAGAAAAATTTAGAATACTACCTCAACCTTGATTGGACACTTATTGAAGGTGAAGACTTGGATTTTGAGGGCAATCCATATCATTATATTATGATAGAAGAAATTCCAAGCTTTTGCTTCTGCGCAAAAACCATAGAAAAAGCTCGAGAAAATTATAAAACCCAATTAAAATTGACGCTAATGGTTATGCTTGAAAGCGGAGAACACATAACCGAACCTGGCGAAGAAAGTTCAGAACCTGATTGGGAAAGTCTTTGTCCATAGAAATATTTACGCTATAATATAAATAATTGAAAGGTTAAAATAAAATGATAGAAATGAAAGTTATGGGCATAGCCCTAGATACAAGAACAGGATCTCCTATTGTTGTATTGCACGACAAAGAAAATAGGAAAGCATTACCAATCTGGATCGGATCAGCAGAAGCAAGTGCGATAATAAGAAAGATTGAAAATCTTACAGTTTCTCGCCCTATGACACACGATTTGATTATAAATGTAATCGAAAAGACAGGTTATAACTTAGAAAAAATAGAAATAAATGACGTAGAAAAAGATACGTATTATGCAACACTGTTTCTAAAAAATGATAAAGATGAAGAAATTCAAATTGATTCACGCCCATCAGATGCGATAGCTCTCGCAATAAGAGTTGATGCTCCTATTTACGTAACAGCTAACGTAATTTCAAACGGTTCTGTTTCTACAGATTCAGCAAAAGATGAAGAGGAAGCTCAGGAATTCAAAAAGTTTGTCCAAAGCATTAAACCTTCAGACTTTGCAAAGCTAATGAAAGATAACGACCATCACGAAAGTGATCAATAAGATATAAGAGTCGAGGCGGAGTTTGTAACTCCGCCTCTTTCTTCCTCATATGAGAAAATACTATTTTGAAGTTAAATTTTCGAAGAAAAATAACAACACTGTTATTATAAAAAATTATTTAACAAACTAAATTAGGCGAAAGTAGAAGATTTTAGAAAAACTCTCACCCAAAATGTTAAAATTGTAACGAATTTTTCAATAATTGAAAATAACAGTTAAAATTAAACTTATTATAAATGAAGAGAGACAATTCAAGAGGTCAAGATGTTGGATTCGGTTAAAGCAATACAGGCGCAACAATTATACAGGATACAACCCATCAGCCTGGATGAAAAATCATCACAGAACAAAAATAATAATCAGCAGCAGCTTCTTACTGGAATAAATATGTTTACCGGCAGAAGTTACTCGCCTAGTTATCCATCTGTGGAAAACAGTCCTACACTTGGTCGCTCTCTAGATTTACTGGGATAATTAAGTATTCCCGACTTTACTTAATATTACTTAACAATTGTTCTATTTAGAGCAATTTTTTGTGCTGCAAATTTTTTATATATATGTAAGGAAAAATTAAGGGGTAAAAAGTTATGCCGCCACTAACAGCACTAAGCGCATTAAACGTATTTGATTTAAGAAAGGCTCAAGCAGTACAACCTGTTGCGACAAGTCCTATCCAAGGTTCAACAAATTTGACACCAGGATTGTTCAATTATTCACTAAGCCATCCACGTGCTGTTGATTCAGAAGGCGTTCCAGCAGGCACATCCCCTCTTGGTAAAAAATTAGACGTATGTTGGTAACAAGCAATCTCGAAATATAAAGCAAAATGCCGATGAGCAATCATCGGCATTATTTTTGCCCATAAAATTGTAAACATTTGTAACAAAATTTAAAGAAAAATACTAAATATGACGTTAACGGAAGAGTAAGTACAAAAAGGGAACAATTATGGGCTTATCCGCTTCACAAGCAAAATTACTAAGTATAACGTCTAGATTGTCTGCAAATGAACTCCGTGCACAAGAGGTCACCAGACAAAAAACTGCGTTGACTAACCAAACAGTGGAAGCCAATGATAGATATATTAAAGCACTAAATCAAAAAACATTAACATACCAAGGATACGATCTTGATGGAAACCAAGTATCGATGGCACTAACAGGTAGCCAATTAAGCACATATGGGCCATTAAAAAATCAGTATGGCCTAATTAATTCAAGTGGAAGAATTTTAGTTTCAGAACTTGACGCTGCCAACTTTGAAAGCAGTAAAAATATAAATGAATTTTTAGCAAAATACGGGATAGAACAAATCGACACTGGAGAAACAATAGTAATAAAAAACCCTAACTATGATTCAGCGTATGAAGCCTGGGAAAAAGATCATCAGGATTGGGTTGACAACTATCCGAAAGTAGAAGATTTCACAACAGAAGTAATCAATACTGATAACAAAATTTATAACGCAGTAAAAAGCTCAGGAGGCTGTTTCAGCCTTGGAATGTCAGGTTTAAACTGTTATATGCACGCTCTCTCAGACTTAATAGGTCCAGGAGAACACACAACAAGCAGTGGAGAAACATACACCATTACAAGCGAAGGTTCTTGGAGTTGGAATTCTGCGAAACACGATGTTGAAGATTTCGAAGAAATTACAGAAATGTTAAAAAATGGTCACTGTTCCGGTGATGTTATTGAAGGCTCACTTGTAATTGATGGTGTTGAATATCCTAATATGGCAAAAGAAGAAGTTACATACAACGGAATAACTAAAGAAATGTCCGTTGGCGGTGTAGTTTCCGATCCAGAAATGAGCTTATACCAAAGAGCCATCGATTTACTTTGGGAAGTACACAATGACTACCGAGAAGGAAGTGCCACTGGTGGAAGCGTAAATGAAGTAAGTTTTGCAAAATTCCTATACTTTGTAGAACACGACTTAAAACAAGCAGATAAAAAGACTATATTTGACGAAGAAGGCTATAACAAAGCTGTTGAAGAATACAGAAAAGAACCTGTCCTAACAGAACCAGAAACATTTGAAGAAAAAGTATATACGTACAACGATAGTGATAAAGCTCAATGGTACGTAAATTTATGGCATAGAATGAACGGTGGAAGCCAAGTCAAAGATGAAGACCAAACAGGAGAAGGCGAAACAACCACCTCAAGTAATCGTCCGGTAGGACGCCAATACGAAGTTCTGGAAGATGGCTTGATGAACAGTGCAAGCTGGCTTCAACATGCACTTGAAAACGGAACAATAACGTTAGAAAAAGTCAACTTCTCAGCTCAACCGGAATCAGGCACCGGACTAAAAAATGCATCTTGGACATCAATAATTTATACAAGTGTACTTGAAATCCACGAGAAGGAAAATTCTGAAGCAAAAAGTAAAGCTGAAGCAGAATTTGAACAAACTCAAAAAATAATCGAAGCAAAAGATAAACAATTTGATAATATATTAAAATTACTTGATACAGAACACAACGCACTACAAACAGAATATGATTCTGTAAAATCAGTAATCTCTAAAAATATAGATAGAACTTTAAAAATTTACTCGGCTTAATCAAACATAACAATTTGTTGACATAGAACCTGAGTTATTTTACGATGAGACCAAGAGGAAACGAGGTGAATATCCTCGGCTGTGGCCGCAACCGTAAAAGCCGGAATGCTCGAAGTTTAAACATTTTCCACGTGCAATTTGGAGGTGTTTAGAATGTTTCAGGTTGTCCTCTTGAGAAGTAATTAAGAGGATTTTTAGAATTGCAACTTGCAACAATACAGCCGAATATAGTAAAAGCTGGAACTTGTCCGCACGGGCTTCCACTTGGGGCCTGCCCTATATGCAACGGAATGGGTGGCGGCGGCGGAATGAAGAAAGCTGACTTTTCTGCAAAACCAGGAGAAATGAGTTGGAATGAATGCGCTGCAATCGGAGCATTTCTAAAAGCTCAACAGAATGCAAAACTTGCAAGACAACAAGATGCTCAAAACATTGCACAACAAGCAATAGCTTTTCAAAAGTCAATAATGAACATATCACAAAGGCTTGCATCGGTTACAAACTTCATCTCAAATACCATGCCTGGAATAATTGCAAAGCCTGCCAATTTTATACTAAACACTGTTGTAGGTGGGACCTTAAACTTAATAAAGACAGTTGCAAACCTTCCTCAGCTAATACAAACAACCTTCCAAAAAATTACGCAGAAATTAGCAGATATTTCAGATAAACTAGCTGCAGTATACGGAGAAATTAAAACGGCCATAGCAAAGAAACTGGCGGAACCATTAAACGAATTTAAGAAAAAAATAAAATCACTTTTCGGAATATTCAATCCGGAAAACACTGATAACAACGACAAACAAATTGATGAAACAAAAAAAGCATTCAAACTAAAGACCTTCATCCACGACCTTTATAAAAAGATTACCGGTGAAGAAAACGAAACACAAAAGGAATTACACTAATGATCGTCACAGCATTTAATGACGGGGAAACAAGACGCTCACAGCGAAACCTAACCTTAGTCCAAAAGAAAAATAACAATAAAACCAGAGAAGGAGTTATTGTTAACACATTTATAAGAGATAATGAAGATGATTATGCTACTTTTGATCTAAATGATACAAAAGACTCACTAATCATATCAGACTCTGTAAAATTACCACACCAACTTAAAGATAACAACATAAAGCCAGAAAAAAGCCTTCTTCCGATAAGTGGAATAGCTGTTGGTGTAATGAGCATAATTGCAGGGATGTCTTGGTTCGTAAAACGAAATGCCAAAATTACGAACGAAATAGCAAAAGAAAAATGGATTACATCTTTTACAAGGAACATCTCTATTAACGAAGAAACTGTACAAGCACTAGTCCAAATGGTACAGAACCCGAATGAGAAAACAATTAGAGCAGGTCTTGGAGTATTAACACTAACTGCAACAGCATTTATGGGCAAAACCTTCTTTGACGGATTTAAAGAAGTATGGGTAAAGAAAAAAGAAGCTGACATCCAAAAGAATTTACAAGAACAACTTATTGATATAGAAACACAATCTTTCAGCGGTAAAATTCAAATTATTAGAAACGCACTTGCAGAAAAAACAAAGATGTTTTCTAAATATCTCTCAAACGATGAACCCCAACCACAACCGTTTGGGATGTTCAAAAGTGCAAAAGACCTATCTTTTGGGAAAAGAGAACCTCAACAAAACAAAGAAAAACACTCAGGATTAAAATATTTCCTACTAGGTTCAGCAACCTTTGCCTCAATTATAGGATTATCGCTTTATTCAATGAAAAATCTACGTTCCAGCAACCAAGAGGTTACCAAATTCATTGACAAAACAAAAAATGACTTGATATTTATTGCAAAATCAAACAAGGATAAAGGTTTCGTGAAAGAATATCTTGAACACGGGCTACAATTTATAAATGCAAAACGAGAACTTGTAGAAGAAATTGTAAATAACGCAAGCTGGGAAAAAACAGAAAAAGACGAATTTATTAACCAAGTAGTCGAAAAAATTGAAACATCAACAGTAAAAGTTAACCCAAATATTGGAGGAGACGGCACACAAAAACCATCCTTATCCTCTTTTGTTGATGACTATAGAGCCTTCTTCTACAACTTGCTTATAGAACCTGATAACCCTCAATTCCAACAACTTTTCTTCGGAACAACAGCCCTTGCAGGAATAAGCTATGGTGGTAAATTAATTGGGGATACAATAAAAGAAGTTCAAGTCAAAAAAATTAATGCACAAACAGAACTTGATTTGCAAAAAAGACTTGTATCTACTGAACTAAGGAACTTCAAATCGAAAAAAGATGCTGCAATAAAACCTCTTGTAGATGAATTTTACAAACAAGTAGATGAAGGCAAACCAAAAGAACAACTAAAAACAATGGCAGAAAACATTTTGCTGGAAATTAAAAACGGCCCACCTTTCGTATATTCATAAAAAAGGATTACATATGATTCAACCTATTAATACATTTTCATATAACCAGATTCAAATGCCAACACCACAAAGGAATTATGCTATTTTTGACAAAAAGAAAGTAGATAGTTTTGTGACCCAAAGGGAAAAAGCTCTTCCATATTTAAACGAAATTCTCCTACATTCATATAACGAAGCACAAATTACAGAAACGCTTTATATATTAGACAGAATGCTAGAAAATGGCACAAAAGGAATCGATAAAATGTACCCTACACTAGCCAGATTTAATAACACACAATCTCCAAACATTCAAACATTCCTTGCAGGAATATACAGAAAGATTCAAGTACCTGATGCCTTTGGACCATTAGTAAAAATGCTTATCCAAAACTCCTTAAACAAAACTGCAACAGCACCATTTGATCCAAATGAAGAAATAGGCGGTGCAATATTAAGTTACATATCTAACAGATTCAACACGCAGGCCTAGCAAGGGTTTTAAACTATTATATAAATATTAAATAACTAATATATTACAATTTCTTAACATAACTTCCCCAAAAATTAAAGAATTAACCCATGATAGTCGATAACATGAGTACAGATAGAAGTACAAAAAGTAAGAAAGGAATGACTACCGTTATGGGTATGGCTGCTTCACAAGCTAGATTTTTGGGTTTAACCGCTCGAAAAAATAACGTTGAGTTTGAAGGTCAACAGATCAACCAACAACGTACAGTGTTGTCTAATCAGTCTGCCAACTACTACAACGACCTACTCGGTATGAGCGTTCCGACCCCACCATCAGTAGATAATTACACAAAAACTGTATATTCATTTGATGACGGAGCTTTAACAAACACTGTAACATCTTTAATTGCTGAACCTGGTGGCTTATACACAATTAGCTACTTATCAAAATGGCAAGATGATTACTCAGCAGTTTCTGCATCAACAAGCATTGTAACAAGAACAGGAACAGAACCTGATTATACATATTCAATTGGCGCAACAGATTTGAGAGAACTTGGCTCAATAGATCCAAGCATAACAGATCCAAAAGAACAAGCTGATAGACAACGAGAAGAACAAGCTTGGGCTAATTTGCTGGAACAGAAATATGGTAAGAAAGACTGGGTTGTAAGATATGTTAAAGACACAACAACCGGTGCAGAAACACCTTATTTCTACGCAAAAGATGACCTAGAAAAAGCTACTTATGACGAAAAAACAAATACATCATTATCTAATATCAACTGCTATACAATTGGAAGCGAACAAAAGGTTGAAGAACACATTGCAATTGAACATTGTAAAGTGGAAAAAGATTCTTCAGGCAGATTCATTTCAATAAGCATCCCTGAAGTTGGCGAAGACGGTGAAACTACATATACGACATATGCGTTAACAACACAAACAACAACTGACCAAGATGCTTACAAAGATGCGATGAATGAGTACGAATATCAAAAACAATTGTACGATCAATCAATTGAAGATATCAACTCAAAAATTGAAATCATTCAAGCAGAAGATAAAAACTTAGAATTAAGATTGAAACAACTTGATACAGAACAAGATGCAATTTCAAACGAAGTTGATGCTGTATCAAAAGTTATCGAAAAAAATACCGAAAGTTCATTCAAAACATTCGGTTAATAAGAAGATTTTCCTTTCCCTTTTTCCTTTTTCCTATTAATTTTCCAACGACTAACAAATATGCTAGTCGTTTTTCTTTTATGTTAGAATATCAGTATGAGCTTTATGAATGAATATCAAAGTATTACAAAACTAATTGAGCCGGAAATTCAATTATTAAAGGCGGAGCTTATTTCAGAATTTGAAGATTACTTGGATTTAAAAGCTTACATTAACACACCGTCAAAACATATCCGCCCTGTTCTTGGGTTGTTATACTTAAAAGCTGTTAACAAAGAAATTACACCGGATATAATAAAATTTTTGACAGTCGTCGAACTTATTCACAATGCATCCCTAATACACGACGATGTTATTGATGATGGGAAAATCAGACGTAAAAACTCTACTCTCAATAAACAAGAGGGTAATCACCTTGCCGTAATCGGAGGGGACTATATTTTATCTTACGCGCTGGAAAAACTCACAACCATAAATTCAATTGAATTATTCAAAATTTTTTCAAAAGCATTAAAACTAATGTGCAAAGGCGAAATTTCACAACAAGAATCGAAATTCAAAATTCCTTCACTGGAAGAATACCTTGAAAAAACTTACCAAAAAACCGGCGCATTATTTGAAGCAAGTATAAAAGGGATTACCCATCTTGCACAGTTAGAAGGAGCAGTATCAGATTTTGGAGCAGAATTTGGGATAGCATTTCAGATTCGTGATGACATATTGAATATAAAAACCCAAAACCCTGATAGTGATGTTAAAAACGGCATTTACACAGCCCCAGTAATATTTTCAGGCGATCCAAATCAAGCTTATTTGGGGATTGAAAAAGCAAAAAGTTTGTTAGATACTTATATAGTCAAGGTTAGGAAATCTTTTGAAACCCTACCGGAAAATAATTATAAATCAGCCCTTATCAAACTCGTGGAAATACTAAAAGATGAATAAAGAAGAGATAAAACAAAAATTAAAAAGATGGTATAAAATCCACAAACCTGCAATTAAAGAAACAGTCGAAACAGTTGTATTTGTGGTTGTTATGGTAATTATAATAAGATTTTTTGTAGGAGAAATCCGCTGGATACCTTCAGGTTCAATGCATCCTACACTACTTGAGGGGGATAAAATTTTCGTAGAAAGGTTCTCTCGTTTTTACTCAACACCAAAACGCGGAGATATAATGGTATTTTACCCACCGTTTGAACAATTAAAAAATACTCCTTGGAAAGTATTTTCACGTCTAACAGGGTTTTTCTGTAAAGATGTGGCATACATTAAACGAGTAGTGGGAATGCCGGGTGACAAATTCGAGCTTAAAGTTGACGAAGACGGCAAATACACGGTTTACATCAATGATAAGGCGATAAATGAACCATATATCCAAAGTCCTTACGACTACACACCTTGCACAGAGGCAATGTTGTGCGGACCAATGACAATACCTGCAAAACACTACTTGATGCTTGGAGATAACAGAGGAAACTCTCAAGACGGCAGATATTGGGGACTTTTACCGGAAGATCGCTTTATCGGGAGAGCCGTATTCGTATTTTGGCCATTTACACGAGTCAAAGTCCTACATTAAAAATATTAAAAGAATCGGCTATCTCTACACAAACTATGTTAAATAATCGAAATTATAAGAATAAGGGGTATGTATGGGCGAAAAAGAAAAAATGATTAATGGTGAAATGTATTTTCCGTTTGAAGAAAATCTTGTACAGGACAGATACAGAGCTAAAGATTTATGCTTTGAATTGAACAATACAGCACCATCCCAATTAGAAAAACGCAAAGAGATAATTAAAAAATTATTCGGAAAATGCGAAGATGATGTTCTAATTGAATCTAATTTCTTTTGTGATTACGGCTTTAACATTTCTGCTGGAAAATGTTTTTATATGAACCACAATTGCGTAATACTTGATTGCGCACCGGTGAAATTTGGGGATAATGTTTTAATAGGCCCAAATTGTGGTTTTTACACAGCAAAACACCCGATAGATGCTGAAGAAAGAAGTACATTTATTGAATCTGCGAAACCAATAACAGTTGGGAACGATGTATGGTTCGGAGGAAACGTAACAGTTCTGCCCGGAGTTACAATTGGCTCAAATGTTGTTATAGGCGCAGGCAGCGTTGTAACCAAAAATATTCCGTCTAACGTAATAGCTGTCGGAAATCCTTGCAAAGTTCTAAGAACAATTGAAGATTAAAAATAACAAGTTAGAAAAGTTAACTGATTAGTTTTACAATGGCACATCTTTGTGCTACGCTTGTTGTAGTAAAGATTAGGGGAAAAGTTTACCCTTCAAAATACTTATGGAGAGAAAAAGATGAAAGAAGCTTATTTTCCACAGGAAATAGAAAAGAAATGGCAGAAAAAATGGGAAGAAGACGGAGTATTTAGAACTCCTGAAGATAGTAATAAACCAAAATACTATGCGCTATCAATGTTCCCGTACCCATCAGGCAAACTGCACATGGGACACGTAAGAAACTACACAATTACCGATGTAATTGCACGATTCAAAAAAGCGCAGGGCTATAACGTATTACATCCGATGGGATGGGACAGTTTTGGACTACCTGCTGAAAACGCAGCAATGAAACACGGTGCAGATCCTGCCAAGTGGACTGATGAAAATATTGCTTATATGACAAAACAATTAAAAATGCTCGGTCTTTCTTACGACTGGGATAGAGAAGTAACAACCTGCAAACCAGATTATTATAAATGGACGCAGTGGTTATTTCTTCAATTGTATAAAAAAGGATTAGCATACAAAAAAGAAGCTGCTGTAAACTGGTGTGAAGAATGCGGAACTGTTCTTGCTAATGAACAGGTAATTGACGGCAAATGCTGGAGATGTGACCACGTTGTAGAGAAAAAATATCTTTCACAATGGTTCTTAAAAATCACAGACTATGCAGAAATATTACTAAAAGATTTGGATAAACTTGAAGGTTGGGGAGATAACGTAAAAACTATGCAAGCCAACTGGATTGGAAAATCTCAAGGTGCAATTTTTAAATTTAAGGTTAAGGAAATTCCTGGGTTAGAAGTACCGGTATATACAACACGTCCGGATACCGTTTACGGAATTACATACCTTGTTGTAGCACCTGAATACAAAGATATCGAAAAACTTACGACACCTGAAAACAAAGAGGCAGTAGAAGCATATCGTGCTAACGCTCGTAAAATGACAGAAATAGAAAGACTGTCAACAGATAGGGTAAAAACAGGCGTTCCACTTGGAACTCACTGTATCAATCCGTTTAACGGGGAAGAATTCCCTCTCTGGACAGCAGATTACGCGTTAGTTGAATACGGAACAGGTGCGGTAATGGCGGTTCCGACACACGATACCAGAGACTTTGATTTTGCGAAGAAATATAATATGCCAATGAAGGTTGTAATTCAGGATCCTGAAAACCCTAGCGACTGCTCAACAGAAGCATATACTGAACCTGGCGTTTTAGTTAACTCTGAAGAGTTCAACGGCATGAAAAATGAGGAAGCTAAAAAAGCGATTACAGAAAAAGCTGTAAAAGAAGGATTTGGGGAATTCAAAACACAATATAGACTTCGTGACTGGTTAATCTCTCGTCAAAGATATTGGGGAGCTCCAATTCCTGTTGTATATTGTGACAAGTGCGGAATTCAACCGGTTCCTGAAGACCAACTTCCGGTAATGCTTCCAACTGATGTAGATTTCTCTGTTGTAGGTAAATCTCCAATAACAACATCAAAAACATTCAAAGATACCGTTTGTCCTGTTTGCGGAGGACACGCCGTAAGAGAAACTGATACAATGGATACATTTATGTGTTCAAGCTGGTACTACTTAAGATACTCCGATGCAAAAAATGCAAACAAGCCATTTGACAGAGATTTAGTTAACAAATGGTTACCGGTAGATCAATATGTAGGTGGTATTGAACACGCTATCTTACACTTGTTGTATTCAAGATTTTTCACAAAAGCGTTAAGAGACTTGGGACTTCTTGATTTTGATGAACCATTTAAGAACTTACTAACTCAAGGTATGGTATTAAAAGATGGTTCTAAGATGTCAAAATCTAAAGGTAACACCGTAGACCCTGACGAAATCTTTGAAAACTATGGAGCTGATACTGCAAGATTATTTATTCTTTCAGATTCACCACCAGCAAGAGATTTTGATTGGTCAGACGCTGGCGTAGAAGGCTGCTACAAGTTCCTAAATAGAGTATGGAGACTAATTTCAACAAACGCAGAATTTATCGATGTAAACCATTGCGAAATTGATCCGGCTGTAAAATTGGAGAAATCTAACGATGACCTTGTTCGTATAGTTCATATGGCAATCAAAGGAATTACAAACGATATTTCCAATGACTTCCAATTTAATACGGTAATTTCTAAATATAGAGAACTTACAAACGCTATCTACGATTGGCGAAGTGCTAAAAAAGAACTTAATACCGAAGACAAAAATGTTCTAAGCTTTGCAATAACAACATTAATCAAATTAATGTCACCTGTTGCAGTTCACTTAACAGAAGAAGCTTGGCACGAACTTGGAGGCAAAGGTTCTATCCACGAACAAGCTTGGTGTGAATGGGACGAAAACTTAGCAAAAGCAAGTTCAATAACCTTAGTCGTTCAAGTTAACGGTAAAGTTAAGGATAAAATAGAAGTTGACGAGGCTCTATCTCAGGACGAACTTAAAGCAACAGCTCTAAACAGTCCGAGAATTAAGGAATTAACCGATGGCAAAACTATTGTTAAAACAATCGTTGTTCCTAAAAAACTCGTAAACATTGTTGTTAAATAGAAAAAAGACCTCCATAAACGGAGGTCTTTTTTTACTTAAAAAATCTTCTAAGAAATCTCATATACACTTTTATTTTTGACACTTTAGGTGGCTCATATTCAGGTAAATACATCGGCAAGTTAAAAGCCTCTTGCCAATCTACTTGCACCCCCTTCTTTATACATTGATCAAAATACTTCACTTTTTTAGTAAATCTGGAAGTAAAACCTATTTTTCTATAAAAAAGATGAGGCGGGTTTTTAGGAGAATAAGCCTGACTTGCTAACAAATGCACCCTTCCTTCGCATCCATATTTCTGACTTTCCTTTTTGGCCAAATTTATAAACTTTTTACCATATCCCTGCCTCTTTTCATCCATGACCAAACTTTCAATTTTAAAGGATTCATAACTATGCATTTTAGGGTAATAGCAAGAGAACATATTTTCTGTAACCGGTCTGGCATACATTTCTCCGACATATTTTCCTTGCTTCCAATCACACATTCTGTATTGAAACATACGTCCAAAACCAGTATCAACACACTGTTTATATACAATACACTTTGGAATTTGTCCTGAGTTTAAAATCCACTGACTGCTGTTTAAAATAATTGACATAGTAACAACTATAAAATCCGAAAAGATTTTTTTTTGCAAATTTTAAAATGTTACAAATGTAAAGTTTTTTATAAAAACTGAATTTAGCCCTAAAAAAATTTGTTTATATATATAAGATAAAAAGAATGAGAGAGGTTCGTATGACACCAATTAATGGAAAACAAGATCCGAATAGTATTTTAAGCAAGGCATACGCCAACTGGGAAACCCGAATTAACACTCCAAAGGGAAACCCAAATATTCCACGCCAACAAACAATCAACATGACAAGTTGGCGCACCCCGAACCTGCAATCTCAATACCAAGCTTACTATAATCAATGTATGGCGACTGGTCAAATGCCAATGTCACCAATGCAATACATGCAAGCAATGCAACAGGGCACTATACCTGGCGTAAACCAAACAATGACATTCAAAGAAGGAATGACCGCAGACATGTCACTTGGTAACGCTTTAGCTAACCTTGGAAAAGCATTAGGCATTGGTAATGCAAAAAATGCAAAAGCAAATGAGACCCAGCAAAATCAGCCTGAAACACAAACCCTAATTAAAGATTATCAAACAGCCCTGCAAACAAAAGGCGAAGCAAAAATTGAAAATGTTGATGCTTTTGTTGATGCAGAATTTGCACAAATGAAAGCTAAAGGAGACACAGTATCAGTAGAACAATACTCTACATACCTCCAAAGCTTAGGTTTTGACGAAATAGAGGCAAATGTAATCGCACTTACAATAGATGAAAAAAACACTAACACTCTTAGCAAATCAGACATAAAAGCATTTTATAAAACAGCAATGGGTGATTCTAATACCGTATCAGGAGAAAAACTAGAAAAAGCCTTAACCGCATACGCAGATAGAGCTGATAAAGATATCGCAGGAAAGACAGACGAAATAACAAACAAAATGAAAGAAAAAGGTTATACACCAACCACACAAATGATTAACGGCGAAATAACATCAGTATTCAAAAAAGGTGATGAAGTTATTACCTGGGATGACCCTAAATTAGCAGAAATTATAGACGGATAAAAAAGAGAGATTAAAATCTCTCTTTTTTGTTATTTTTCACCACTAGCAGTAACAAACCTAAAGTCTTTCACCCAAACATCAAAACCTCCATCCATAAGCATACTTGGGTAACCATAATCGGCAAGAGTAAGACATGCTCTCGCTCCTAAATGGCACTGCTGATTATAACAATATACAACCGTTATTTTATCCTTTGAAAGTTCCTCTAATCTGTTAGGTAACTCATCTTTTGGAATGGAAACCGCACCAGGAATATGAGATGTCACAAAATCTTGATAAGCTCTCACATCAACAACGATAACTTTATTTTGAGCCATCATGTTTTTTAATTCCACCGGTCCGAGTGTATATGCAAGACATCTCGAAAAATAACACACTGCCTCTTCTGTGTTTTTACGCAATTCATTAATCTTAGTATCCATAATTTAATATATCCTTTCTTACTTAAAAGAAAGGATACATCAAATCATAAATAAGATACTCCGTAACATAGGCATGCTACAAAAGTATTGGTGGGGTAAATAAATCGATTAACATCAGTTACTTATAAACAACTCAGACTAGCCAAGAAAAGAAATGTGCTGATCTGGAGTTTTATTAGAAGTAGAACTAGATGAAACTACATATTTATAAGTTCTTGCAATCTTTTTAATTGTTGAAATAATAGGGTTAGATGGCAATGCATTATTTAAATTCCCTTCAAATTCACGACGAGCAGTTGGGTTTTGCAAAGCCAAAATCGCCATATTAGGAGTCATATTATTTGTATTACTTCCGTCACCGAAAGAAATGTATTTTTTTGTACTGTTAAATTTTACAGGATTTATAGTTATCATTTGCGTCCTCCTCTCTGGAGTTTTTATTAAGTGTTTTTCGAACACTTCATCTAACACTTTTACTATACAAGATAAAAAATTATTTGTCAACCCCTCTTGTGAAGTTTTATTAAGCGGTCAAAAATATTGATTTTATGGGCATTTTGCATAAAGTGGCAAAAGTACACTTATTCGGGCGTTTTGGGATTTTTAACATTATTCAATTTATAACCCATAAGGTATTTTAATAATTTTTACGAGTTTAATTATAATTTTTTGGAAAAATTTCTCTAAATAATAATTTACCCATCTGGGTAATTGTAATATTTACACTTAATATGTTTAATATAATTAATCTTTTTCATACTTCCAGCTATTCTTAATTCCAACGAGCCTTAACAAGGCTCTTTTTCTTTTATAAAAAAGAATAGTCATGCTATAATAAAACTATGAAAGAATATGATTTTTACATAGTACCAACACCGATTGGTAACCTTGGAGATATAACAAACCGCACATTAGAAGTCTTAAAAAGCGTGGATATAATTGCTTGCGAGGACATGCGAGTAACTCAAAAACTATTGAACCATTTCAACATAGGGACAAAATGCATTTCGTATCACAAGTTCAATGAACGAGAAAGGGTTGAATACATTTTAGGTCTAATCAAAGCAGGCCAAAAGGTTGCGCTAGTTTCAGATGCCGGCACTCCGTTATTTTGCGACCCAGGAGCAGTTCTTGTAAAAGAATTAAAAGCTCAAGGGATAAAAGTAACATCATTACCCGGTGCAAATGCAGTTGTAACCTTTCTTTCACAAATTCCAAGAGAAACTGAAGAATTTACATTTATAGGATTTTTACCAAAATCCAAATCTCAAATTATTAATCTAATAACAAAACACAAAGATTCAAATTTAGTATTCTACGAATCTCCAAACAGACTCTTAACCACACTTGAAATAATCTCTGAAAACGATTCTAACGCAATAGTTTCCGTAGGACGAGAATTAACAAAAGTTTTTGAAGAAATAATAACAGACAATGTTAATAATATTATCAACCATTTTCAACAAAACCCGTTAAAAGGTGAAATCGTTGCAATGATACATGCCCAAACCACAAAGCAAGGACCGGAAGAACTTCTAGAACAAATAAAACTTCTGGCAAGCAAAAAGTTTTCGGCAAAAGATATTGCAGTTATACTATCTTCACTTTATGACATTAACAAAAACGAATTATATTCATATATTTTAAACCTCAAGCAAGAGAATAGTTTAAAGCTGTAACATATCTAAACGTTAAATATTTTCTTTTTGACAATTTATGATATAATATTGATTGGGTAGGACATGATTAAGGATTGGATGTTGAAAACACCTAAGATTTATAGGTTAATAGTAGCATTAGCTCTTGCAGTGACATGCCCTCTTGCGAGCTATGCTGACGAGGATTATTTTCCAAGTCTTGCTGAAGTTGCAGCTGCTACATCGACGAGTACTACAACAAACAATATTCAGCAAGCAGAAAAAACAAATGAAAAAAGTCTGCGCCACATAAAAGATATTGAAATTCATGGGATAAATGTTGTACCGGAAGAGGAAGTTTTATCAAAGTTAAATCTTCATAAAGGCGATACATATAAACGTGAAGAAATTCAGAGTGGCTTAAAAAATGTTTACCAAATGGGTTATTTTACCGAGAAAATGCGTGTTATTCCGGTTAACAATCCGGACGGAACGGTTACATTAAAGGTTATTTTGGAAGAAAACGCCCCTGTTACAGATTTTACGATAGAAGGGAATAGTGTCATACCTACCGAAGAAATATTAGAACCGCTCCTTCCAATGAAAGGAAAACCTCAAAATATCGCGCAATTAAACGAAGCTATCGAAAAAATTCAAACCATTTATAGCAACAAAGGCTATATCTTGGCGAGAATTGAATCTGTAAGTGATGATCCGGATGGTACAATTAACATCAGAATCAAAGAAGGAACGATTAATTCTATCGCAATTGCAGGTAACGAGAAGACTAAAGATTACATTATTGCGAGAAACATTCTTGCCGAACCAGGTACTGTTTACAATGAAAACCAAATTAAGCAAGATTTATCGAGGCTTTATGCAACTCAATCATTCAAAGATGTTACAAGAGAAATTGAGCCTTGTGAAGATGATCCTGATAAGTACGACATCACAATAAGTGTACAAGAGCAAAGAACAGCTAGTATCTCTGTTGGTGGCGGTATTGATTCGGTAACAGGTTTCTTTGGTTCTGTCGGTATTGCCGATAACAACTTTAGAGGAAGAAACCAACGCTTATCTTTAAACGGCTTAGTTGGTTCAGGTGTTATTTTGAATGATGCCTCTATCAAGAGAAGAATGAATATGCAAGTAGAATTGAGTTTCTTTGAACCTCACTTCCTTAATGCAGATACTTCTTTGATGTCAAAACTATACTTTAGAGATTTCGGTTCATACCAAGTACCGCTTGCAATAGAAAGAAGATTTGGTGGCGAAATGACTGTTGCACATAGAATGAAACGCAACAAGCATTTGACATCAACATTCTCACTTGGTGTTGAAAATATCGACGTAAGAGAAGGTGATTTCAATAAAATTGCAAGCATGTATGCAAAATACGGTGTACCAATCAGCGAACGTGCAAAACAACTTGACGGCGGATTATTCTTATCACTTAGCCCTGCACTTGTTTATGATACAAGAGATTCAGCTATCGTAACAAGAAAAGGTACTTTGGCAAATATCCGATTTGACGAAGAAATTGGCTTGAATGGATTTGACAAGACACACGGTAAGTTATCCGGATCCATCAAACAATATATTCCTATTGGTAAGAAGTCATCATTGTCATTTATGGCAAGAGCCGGCGGAAGAATACACGGCGACGATATGCCTGAAGTAATGGCATACCGTTTAGGTGGTCCATACTCAGTTAGAGGCTTCAAGATGAGCGGTGTAGGTACCGGTGATGCCTTCGTAATGGGTTCTATGGAATTTGCAACACCTATTCCTTTCTTGGATAGAACAAAACTGTCAAGAAAAGTTCCGTTCTTAAACAACATCAGATTAACAGCTTTTGTTGATGCAGGTAAAATATTCGATCCAACTTTATCTTCAACATTGTATGACAGACCACTATATGCAGTGTCAGCCGGTGTAGGATTGAAGTTGTATATTCCGGGCATGGGTCCATTATCAATTGATTACGGTATTCCATTCACTCCGGTCGGCGACAACGGTGCTGAAAACGGATACTTTACTTTTGGTGTAGGTGATTTATTATATTAATAACAATTATTAAACAGAATATAGGAGGTTCTATGAAAAATTTCAAATTAGCAATGGCAATGTTAGGATGTGGCCTACTATTATCTTGTGCAAACCAATCTTTTGCATCAGGTATAGGCTATATCGATTACCAGAAAGTTCAAGCAGGATATCCTCTTGCTCAACAAGCTATTAAAGAAGTAGACGCAAAAGCACTTGAACTTCAACAATTTATGGTAGACAAAGAAAAACAATACAAAGCTCTTGATACTCCACTAAAGAAACAAAACTTTGAAGAAGCTACCGCAAAAGAATTGGATGCAAAACAAGATGCATATGCAAGACTTAGAAGCCAAAAGGAAGAAATGGTATATAACAATATCCAAGCTGCAGCAAAAAAAGTTCTTGTAGAACAACATCTTGATGCAATTGTTGATTTTAGAGTTATATTTGTTGGTGGTGTAGATATTACTGATCAAGTTATACAAAAACTAAAAAGTGGTGTTCAATAGATGCGTATAGTCGATATAATCGATAAGAAAAAACAGGGACAAGAATTAACTAAAGAAGAAATAAATTATTTTATTTCTTCTTTAGAAGATGGTTCCATGCCTGATTATCAAACAAGTGCATGGCTAATGGCAGTGTGGTTTCGTGGCATGAGTGATGATGAAACAGCCAATTTAACAGAGGCAATGATAAACTCAGGCGACGTTATACATTTTGGCGAACTATCTAAGAAAATTGTTGATAAACATTCTACCGGAGGAGTTGGCGACAAGGTTACAATAACGTTAATTCCGTTGTTGGCAGCAGCAGGAGTACCGATAGCGAAGCTATCAGGGAAAGGACTTGGTCATACAGGCGGAACTATAGACAAATTGGAATCAATCCCAGGATTTTCGACATCTCTTTCTGTCGAAGAGCTCCATAAACAAGTTGAAAAAATAGGGGTTGCAATAGGTCAACAAACCCAAAATCTTACACCTGCGGACGGAAAATTATATGCACTAAGAGATGTTACGGCAACAATAGATGCAATGCCTTTAATTGCTTCATCTGTGGTATCAAAGAAAATTGCATCAGGAGCTGACAATATTATTCTTGATGTAAAATTTGGTTCCGGAGCATTTATGAAGACCTCTGAAGAGGCTGTGAAACTTGCTGAACTTATGGTCAAGATAGGTCACAAATTAAATAAATCAATTACTGCAGTTGTAACGTCAATGGAAGAACCTTTGGGACGAGCAGTTGGAAATTCTTTAGAAATTATAGAATCTTTAGAGTTTTTAAAAGGTAACATCGTGACCGGAGATATCGCAGAACTTACTTATGATTTTGGCGTTTTGGCTCTGATGCAAATTGGCAAATTTATAGATGAAGAAACCGCTAAAAGTTACTTAAAGGAACTTATCCACTCCGGCAAAGCTGTTGAAAAATTTAAAGAATTAATCATAGCTCAGGGTGGAAATGCCGATATTATTAAAGATTACAACCTAATGCCTCAAGCAAAATACAAAGAAGAAATAAAAGCTTCACAAGAGGGATATGTTAAGAAAATAGATGCTTATAAAATTGCCTATGGTTGTAAGCTTCTGGGTGCCGGTAGAGAAAAGAAAACTGACACAATTGATTATAGTGTAGGTGTTTATTTGAATAAAAAAACAGGAGAAAAAGTAGCAGTAGGAGATGTTTTATACACAATATATTCAAATGACGAAACAAAAACTCTAAACTGCCGCAAATACTGTGATGAGGCCTTTGAAATTACGGAAGAAAAACCGTTGTTGCCGAAACAGATATATGCGATAATTAAATAATAAGGGATATCAATATGTTTAAAAACAACAGAATGCAGTACATAATAAAAACCTGCTCAAGTGAGAACGTGCAAGAATTGCAAAACCTCCTAAATGAAATGTCCATGAATGGTTGGGAATTGTACAGCATGAATGAAGTCGAAACTGACGAAGGATATAAATATAATTGTATATTTATGTCAGAAATTAAGCAGGCAGAAGAAAACGAAGGAAATGATATAATAAACATTTCATCTTTCAAAAGTCAAATGGAAAAAATGCTTTCTCCACAAATGGACCCATATGAAACCTGCCTTGATATCCAGTCTAAAATAGTATCTCAACAGAAAAAAATTGCGAAAATAAAAACAGAACTTGATTCTGAAGCTCCGGCATCAGTTGGCAGAAAAAAATTAAACGACAAAATTTCAGCCGGTCTAAAAGAGCTTGATGACTTAAAACATAAACTATCAAAAGCAACATCACCTGATGTAATGTATTCAAGATTAAAAGAAGACAAGTTAGCAATAAACTTAAGTGAAGAATTGCTAGACTATGTAAACTTAGAAAAAGGAACTCCTGAAGAAGATCTTGTATCAGCAACAGTAAAAACTCGTCTAAAACTTACTGATGAACTTGGATATATCATTCCAAAAGTAATGTTTAACGACGATGAAACATTGAATCCTTATGAATTTTCAATAAAAATAAGGGGATTAGAAGTACACAGAGGTTGTGCATATCCTGGGTATTCAGTGTTTTTTGCGGACGACCTGCATCTAGATAAAAAACCAAAAAACTCAGTTTCAGACGTTGACGTTGTAACTGGCAAAAAAATCATTTGGTTGGAAAACACACAAACAAAAGATTTCTGGGAACAGGGTATGTCTGGAACGGACTATATCGCTCGCCTATTAGAGTTCTATTCTGTAAAATACGTAGAAGATCTTTTAGATTATTCAGATATGGATAAATATATAGACATTGTAGAACAAGCTAATCCATTCCTCTTGGAGAATTTGGTTCCTGATTTTGTATCGCCTGCTGACTTAAAATATATTCTTACAGGCCTTATAAAAGAAAGAGTTTCAATAAAAAATATTATATACATATTTGAGAAATTAAATGATTACGCTGATGATTGTCCTAAGTCTGATTTGTTGAAAAAACTAAGACTTGCAATGTCACGTCAAATAATCAAACAGTACGTAAATTCTGATGGTGCAATATGCGTATTTGAAGTAACCGACAAAACTATAGAAGATTTGGTTCCAAGTTTTGAAGAAGATGAGGATTATATAATAAAAGTTGATGGGGAATTTGCAGAAAAATTAGCACAAAAAATAGCAAAAAAAGCTGCACAATTTAACGTTGAAAATCCTAAAATCCTTGTACCTATTGAATATAGACATCTGTTATTCACGTTATTATCTAATTATCTAAATAATATTACGGTAATAACAAGAGAAGAAATAGGATGTCATTATCCTATAGAAATAATTTCAAATATATAGCAAAAAAAAAATTGTTCGGGTTTTAAAACAGACATGCAAGTAAGTAAGATAAACACACAAAATTATACACCGAGTTTTTCTCGTCGTTTAAGAGAACACGAAAAAGCAGAATATAATGCTGCGATAGATGAAGCAAAAAAATACCTTGGGATAGAAACAGTATCCATGATTATACATGGCTCTTGCTATCCGGAAAATGGCGAGAATACAGGTGTAGGTTCACCATTTTCTAAAGCTGCTGAAGAACTCATAAAGTTTGAAAAACTTCATGGTTTTAATGCAAACCAACTTGGTCCAAATGGAGAAATTACAAGAGGTGAAATTTCCCCATACTCAGGAACAGTATTTGCAAGGAACCATTTGTTTATAGAACTTAGCGATTTGACGACAGAAAAATATGGTAAAATTTTGTCAAAAAGAACTTATAACAACCTGCTTTTAAATTCTCCAATCAATGATAAAAATTATACATATTCAGAATTTTTTGAAGCCTTTGAAATATATGATATTGCAATCAAGGAAGCATATAAAAACTTCCAAGAAAAGCTAAATATAGGAGACCCAAAAGCAATTGCATTAAACAAAGAATATACAGCGTTTAAAAACCGCAAAGGCACAGAAGCAATAGAAGAAGGATTATTCCAAGTTCTAACCCACACTTATGGCACAATGGATGTGAAAGTTTGGGAAAAAGATGTTGACCGCAACCTTATCCAAATGCTAAGAGAAAGAGACCCAAGAGCAATTGCAAGATATAATCAGCTTATGGCTCGTTCCGGTGACGATATAAAAGCTTTTATATTTGGTCAATTCATTGCGGATAAACAAATAAAAGAAAACAAAGATTTTAGAAAAAAAGAAAACTTTACATATATTAACGACCTACTAGTAGGATTTTCGCCAAGTGAAGAGTGGATACATAGAGATGCATTCTTAAAAGGGTTTAAGTTAGGCTGCCCTGAAGGTGGGAAATTAGGTCCGCAATTATGGGGTATTCCGGTTCTTGATCCTAAGAAATTGTTCAACGCAGATGGATCTCTTGGGCCTGCTGGAAAACTCCTTAAAAACAAAATTGAATCAGCATTTGAAATCGGAGAAAATATAAGAGTTGACCACGCACTTGGGTTAATTGATCCTTATATTTACGACGAAAACTCTGTTTCAATTACAAATGGCTACTTAGATAGAAGTAAATTCTATGCAAACAATATATCTCAGCTTCCACACTTGGATCCTGATAAGAACTATCAAAAAATACTGGAAACAATCGTATTACCGGTACTAAGAGAACATAATATAGACCCGGATAATGCAGTTTGGGAAGATTTAGGAAATCAAACAGGAACATTTAATTGGATATACTATCAAAGAAACAATTTGCCTGGAATTACCCAATTAGAATGGTCACGCGGAGAAAGATCTCCTCGTAAAAACACTGCATTAGTAGGCTCTCACGATTCAGACCCTGCTATAAAAATGGTTCAAAAGGATTGGGTCAGAAATTCAGGAGCATGGAATGTTGATTATTTAGCAGGATATCTAAACTGCGACCCAAGCAGAAGTGAAGAAAGACAAAAATTCAAAGAAAAAATTATACAAAGTCCGCTTGAACATGTTAAAGCTAAATTTATAGAATTGTTCACAACATCTAAAAACATCCAAATTTCTTTTGCAGACTTTTTTGGTATCAACCAAACATATAATATGGGCGGAAAGTCTTCCAATGAAAACTGGAAATTAAGATTGAACAGCAATTATGAAGATACATATTATAAAAACTTAGAAAGCGATAATCCGACAGCTCTTAACATGCCAGAAATACTTAAAGGTGCGGTACAGGCAAAAATGGATCTTGAAATAGTTCAAGACGACAAAGATCATCCTGATGACACAGAGATAAACCGTAGAGCGTTAAATGAAGAAATGGCTCCTCTTTTAAATAAATTGGATAAATTTGCAAACATTCTAAAAGAGAAAACGCCTGAACCGGAAGACGAAGAATTAGAAGAAGAATACGCATAAAAAGCCTTCCAGAGCGAATAAACAGGAAAAGCATTCTGTTTGACGGAACCTGAAATAAGAGGTAAAATGGAATTGTGAAAAGAGCTTTATTAATATTATGTATATTAAGTTTAGGCATATCATCTCAAGTTTATGGAGCGGATGCCCAATCGGAAAGTGCAAAAGAGCAATCTCAGACAGAACAGAGTACCAAAGATGAGAACTCCAAAGATGATCCAGTATTACCGTCTATATTTATATGGTCACTTCCTGACGACGTAACTTCACAATCAGAGGAAGAACCTTCTGATACAGATGACGCAACAGCAGATTCTTCTGGTCAAGGAACAACAAGCGCGTCGGAAGAAGATGATGAGATAGTACTTGAGCCAGACAACATAACCGCAAAAGGTTATCTTGAATACGTAGAGGATGCCGATGCAATATTTCTAAAAGACGATAACCAAGAACTTGTCTTAAACCTTAGAGTTCCACAAAAATTCGACACAATGAAGGCAACAGATGGAAAGGCTTTACCAAAAACCACATTTGCACAAAATGTTTATGCTCGTTCAGGTGATATTACGTACAATATTGCACCGGTTGACACAGGCACAATGTTTAAGCAGGGTAATTTTTCAGTAGGAACATCGTACAACGAAAGTATCGATAAGTCTGACCTAGGCTTTACTACATCTTTTTACACAAAATATGACAGAAAATATTTTTCACTAAGTTCAGCCTACAATAAAGAAGCTGGAGTAGCGTTCAGTACGGTTATAGATAAACTATCATTTACACCTGAATTAAAATTAAACAAATACATATCAATAAAAGATGTTCTAACATCAGATATAACAAGGAACAGAAAACAAAATTCCCTCATTTTATCAATAAGCCCAACAAAAGATGACAGGGTTCGTTTTGAATTCGGTGCCGGACAAACCTTCGATGAAAACAGGGAAATAATAAAATCCGAAGTAAAATTTTCAACACAGTTTAAGTGGTAAAAAATAACTGGACACCCACATTAATTTTTTATATAATAGATTCAGGAGCTCACAGGTAATGGAAGGCAATCAAGAAAATCAAGAGCAGACTAATCCCCAACAGAATACGCAAAACACAGCAACAAACAAAAACTCAGGGAAACGTCTTGCTGAGAAATCAAGAAAAAAATCTAAGCGACACAAACAAAAGATTGGGTTTTACTATTCTTTTCTAACGTTTGTCCTATTATTCTGCCTAGTCCAAGTTGGTTTTGGTGTAATTTTGAACGTGTCAAAAACCATTGCTTATAAAAGTAAAATTAACACAATGGAAAGAGTAAGAGATGAAGCTGAACAACTAAACAAAGATTTAAAGAGCGATATAAAACTCTTCTCAAAAACTTCAAGTTTGGAAGAAATTGCAAGAAATAATTTAAAAATGGCTGGTGACAAAGAGGTACTGGTTATAATTAATAATACACCTCAGCCACAACAAAACAACAAAAAGAAAAAACAGCACAAAAAATAAGACGGAGAAAATATGCCGGAAAATGAAGAAATCATAAATTACATCAAGAGAGCTTTTGAACTAAAAGATCAAGAATGCTACAAACAAGCTATTGAAATGCTCTATAAAGCATTAGCAATAGAGCCTGATAATAATGAGATTCTTTTCCAGATAGGAGAATTATATTTTCTTCTTCACAACTACCCTAGAGCAATCCAGTATCCGGAACAGATTTTAGAAAAAACTCCGGAACATGTTCCGTCACTAAAATTACTCAAAAATATATACAATAACCAGATGGAATTTTTTTCAGCCAAAGAAATTGCAGAAAAAATCTTAAAACTGGAACCGTCTGAAGAAAATTTAGTGGGCTTAATAAACATATGCGGTCAGCTGGATTTACTTGACGATTTAAAAGAATACGGTTCTGAAATTGAAAAAAGTGATAAATGCCTATATGCATACGCTAATGCAAGCTATAAGAACGGCCATAACGAAGATACGATGACAAATATAAAAAAAGCACTGGCACTTAACCCAGACAATGGGGACTGTAAAATTCTTCTTGGGAAAATGTATTTTGATAAGAACGAATTGGATAAATCAAAAGAGATTTTTGACGAATTCGGAAACAATTCTAATAATCCTGAAGTGCTCAATTTTCAGGGGCTTTTTGCAATGGAAGAGGGCAACTTCATCAATGCAATTAAAGATTTTTCAAAAGCTTCTAATTTTAACAAAAAAAATCCAAAATATTTATACAATCTGGCAAACGCATACTTTTTAAACGGCTGGTCAAAAGAATCTGAGTCAGCATACAAAAATGCTATTTGCTTAGCTCCTGAAAACCTTGATTACAGGTATTCACTGGCATATCTATACTATGAATACAAAGAGTACGATAAAGCTAAAAAAGAAATTGAATTTATTCTTGAAACAAATGGGAAGCATTATGCTGCAAGAGTTTTGAAAGCTCTGCTACTGTACAAAGATAAGAACTATCTTGAAGCTGAACGCATTCTAAACTCAAATATTCAAGAAGGTTGCAAAGATGCTTTCACACTGTCTTCACTTGCTGAAATCGAACTTGAGCTTGGAAAATTTGATAAGGCAGAAGAACACTTACAAACAGTCATAAAAGAGAATCCGGACAACCTTGCGTATAAATGCGATCTTGGAGAAGTTTATATAAAACAAAAACTCTATGACAAAGCAATTAACCTTGCAAATGAAATCACAGAACAGAACGAAAATTATATTTCTGGAGATATTTTGGGAGCAAAGGCTTCATACCTTGGTGGAGATTTCGACAAGACAAAAGCATTTGCACAAGAAGCACTTTCTCTGGACATAAACTGTGCAGAAGGGTACTATTATTTGGCACTTGTAAGAGTAGAAGAAAAAGATTACGAAGAAGCTATCGAATGTATGAAACGTGCAATAACTTTTGATGTAACAAATGCCGCTTACTATGCAAAAATGGCAGAAATTTACAAACAGCTTGGCGATATAAAAACAGCATTTGACTACGTAAAAGAAGCTGAAAACATTGATCCAGCTGAGGAATATAAAATACTATACAGAGAATTTGCCGCACTAAATAGGAAGTAAGATTACATAGATAATCCTAAAAATTTGCCTTGCTTTAAAATATAAGTATAATGTAAATATTATTAGGGATTGAGAAGAGGAGATATGCCACATATGAATTTGAAAAAGATATTATGCACCTTGGCCGTTGCACAAATGATAATGACGCTGCCGGCATACTCAAAAAGCAAACTTGATGACTACATTATTCCGGCAAATTTTCCAAAACAATATACTAAAGAATACATAGAAAAAATAACTCCGGTATATAAAGCCACAGGGAAAGATCCGCTCATTTACGTAGCACTGGATATGTTGAAGGGAACCAACGGAGAATTTTCAAGAAACGCAATTTTAGGGAATAACTTGTCACAAAGACCAGTCAAAATAGAGTTCAAAGACTTGGCTGAAATTAATCCAGAGTATAAATCATTTGATGCATTAGGTTGGAAAAAAGGTAAAAACTTGTTTATCTATATTAATCCACGCCACAAAGATGCACCGCCTGGAGCCATTGCAGCGTTATTATCTCACGAAGCACTGCACCAAGATGAATACAACTCTTTAGCAGAAGAAACATACGCCTGGACAATGGAAGCTGCAGTTTGGTGTGAAATTTTAAGAATATACCCTGAAAGTGATGAAAACTTACACCCACTTGTAACAAGAGAAAACACACTGAAAAAATTATTTGAAAAAGGAAACTATTCCAACAAATATATTAAAAAGACAGTACACTCAAACTCAGGCTATAAAAATCTTCCGTCAACATCACCGGGATTTGAGGATTTATAAAACAGCAAAGAGTCCGAAACAAAAATTCGGACTCTTTACTTTATGAAAAGTTCAAATCTGAAAGGTAATCTTAATACAACAAAACCCCTTACACACTAATCCTCCTAACCTACTAAAAAAGTCTATTGATTAAAAAAATTCCTTGATGTTAAATATTGGTATGAAGAGAAAAGAGTTATATATATTCATAGTCATGGTTCTGGTTTTGTTCGGTTTGAACAAAGTCTTTATGAATGCCAACAATCCAATTTACGATTCAACGGAAGAAATGGTAAACCACGATTACGTTTCATCTCAAAAACTCTTTGAAAATGTTTGGAGTGTAACCAAGACTGATTATTATGATGCCTCAATGAATCATCAAGTATGGAGTCGTTGGAAAGAGCATTATGAAGGTAAAATAAAAACTGATGAAGATGCAAAAGTTGCAATCGACACAATGCTAGCGAGCTTAAACGATCCATACTCAAGGTTTATGGACAAAGCAGAGTATAATGATCAAAACACATCCATTGACTCAAAAATTAGCGGTATAGGCGTAAATATCGCAAATATAGCAGGGAAAATTCATATTATTAATGTTATAGAAGGGACACCTGCAGAATCCGCTAACCTCCAAGCCGGAGATATCATACTTGATATCGACCACAAGGATGCAAGCGGTCTTTCGGTTGCAGAAATTGCAAACCTTGTAAGAGGCCCTGAAAATACAACCGTACAGCTAACTATTCTTAGAAATAACGACAAATTTGTAAAAAAAGTTGTACGAAAAGAAATAAAAATTAAGACTGTAAAAAGTAACGTAGAAAACAACATTGGTTACATACAAATAACAAGTTTCATCGGGTCTACGACACCTAATGAATTTCTTGAAGCAATGGAAAAAACAAAGAAAGCAGAAGGACTGGTAATTGACCTTAGAGGAAACACAGGCGGACTGCTTCCAAACGCAATATTCATTGCAAACCTGTTTATTCCTGAAGGGAAAATCGTAAGTATCGTCGGCAGAAACGGTTACAAATATGACATTCAAGCCCAAGAAACAGATTTCAACATAACAAAACCGGTAGTAGTACTTGTTGACGGAGGAAGCGCAAGTGCAAGTGAAATCCTTTCAGGAGCTTTAAAAGACTATCATAGAGCAAAACTTGTCGGAACAAGAACTTTCGGTAAAGGTATGGTTCAAAAGATTATTCCGCTTGAAAATGAAACAGGATTAAACTTAACCGTTGCAAAATACTTAACACCAGCCGGAACAGATATTAACAAAAAAGGTATAAAACCCGACGTTGAAGTACAGTTCACAGAGAAAAACATAAGAAACCGTGAAGATGTACAGTTACAAACCGCTAAAAATATGCTCTCAAAAATGATAAGTCAGAACAAATAGCATAATTAAAACTAGCTATAATCAGACTTCAAAAACTTATCTAATAAAATTGGAACATATTTTGAATGTAAGGCCGAAAAATCAAATACAAATTCATTAAATCCTGCCTTATGAAGCTTTTCAACATCCTCAAAATCTTCAAGTACTTTATCTTCAAACATGTGCATTCTACAAAAACCATCACACGTGAATGGGAAAACTTTATCCAAGAATGGATCACGCAATGCAAACCCGCCTCTGTGACAAGGAGCTTTGCACGAAAGTCTTGAGATGATTGCACTATCATTATTCAACGGACATAACCCTAAGCTTGGAACTCGAATATTGCCTGCTATTGTATATTTTTTATTTGCAATAACATGCTTAAGCTTTTTCGCTGTCAAGATTGCGCTTTCCATATCCTTAAAAGATGTAAAATCAATTGTTGTAATAGGAGCTAAGTTATTTAAACACTTAATAGACATACTATTCAACAAATTAATTCCCTGTCCAATTTCAATAGGAATATGATTTATATCATTATCGTTTATAAACGCCCAAAAATAACCGATATTGTTAATTATTACGCTATCCGGCTCAGGATCATTAAGCATAAGCTGTTTCCCGTATTCAAACACCCTGTCAAAATCTCTTTCAATCAAAATCCTTGGTGTCGAAAGCTGGAATTTTATATCGTGCTTAGCACAAAACTTTTTAACTTTCGTAATGATTTCACTAAAACTACTTGTAGATAAGTCAGAAGTAGAAAGGATTTCACCATATTCAATTGAATAAACGGGATTTGAACCTATTTTTTTAATATATTTTTCAAGTTCTTTTAGCTGTGCAAGCTCAGACAACCGGAGATTTATTTTAAAATCATCTCTCTTTTGGTAATCAATTTCCTTATTAATCTTTGTTCTGTGGATACCCCACTCAAAATTCTCAATATTTCTGCTAAACTTAAAATCTTTTCCATCAGCGCAAATCATTTCTCCCGAAAAATGGTTTGTCTGGTAAATACTTTTTCTTACATGTTTAAACGGAAGTTTTTGGTTTTTAAAGAGTTTAGGCTTATCCAATATTTTTTGAATCAGCTCAATGGCTTCAAGAATTTCTTCCGAATTAGCAAACTTCCCTTTGATAATAACCTTATCAATCGCACCTGATTTTTTGATATCTTCCGCACAATAAGGCAAGTTGTCGGTATCAATTGCAAGAGGTAACTTTGTATATTTTTTTATTTTTTCAATATTTTTCATATAGATTTCTTCAGTAATAATAATTTCATCAACCTTGTGGAAACTATTCAAAAAATCTATACCTGAAAGATTATGGATATCAAAATAAGAATCTGCAATAACTTTAAACGGCAAATTAAAAACCTTGATAGCTTCAAGAATCGCAAAACTATTAATAAAAATTCCATCAATTCCTGCTGTTTTTAAGAACTTAAGCATTTTCTTTATTTCAGGAAGATTTTCTTCCGTGATATCATGCTTAAAATTTATATAAATAGCGGATTTGTTAGCTCTCGCTGCTTCAACAAATTCTTTTACATACTCAAAATTATTGTTGAGAAATCTTTTGTAATAAACATAATAATCCCGACAAGCAGTAGAAGACGCAAAAACATTAATATCCTCTGGCTTTTTTACAGGAGCAACAATCTTAATCTCTTTCATAGGGTTATTATAATTCTTTTTTCAAGATTAAGCAAGCATATTTTGATTAAAAACACGATATTGAAGAGCCTGCATAAGATGTGCTTGTTGAATATTTTCAGCACCATCAAGATCCGCAATAGTCCTTGCAAGCTTCAAAACTCTGTCATACCTGCGACCCGACAGTTGATATTTTACAATTGCAGCCCTAAAAAGTTCCTCTGAAGCACTGTCGATAGCACAATATTTTTTTATAAGCTTCGGAGTCAACTCAGAATTTGTCAAAATACCATCATCTTTGTATCGTTCAACCTGAATTTGACGAGCCTTAATAACTCTTTCTCTAATCTGAGAAGAAGACTCCTCAACGCTGCGGCAATTTAAAAGTTCATCAGAAGACAATCTTGGCACATCAATCTGAATATCAATTCTATCTAACAAAGGCCCTGAAAGTCTTGCAAGATAACGCTGAATTTGAAAATCCGAACAAGTACAAGTTTTTTCTTTATCACCCAGATAACCGCACGGACAAGGATTCATTGCGCCCAGCAACAGGAATTTTGCAGGATACTTAACCGAATGTTTTGTTCTTGAAATAACAATATTATTATCCTCCAGCGGCTGCCTCAAAACTTCAAGCACGGCTCTCGGGAATTCAACCATCTCGTCTAAAAACAAAACTCCACGATGAGCAAGCGTAATTTCTCCGGGCTTAGGATTAACACCACCACCAATAATACCATTAGCAGACGCCGTATGATGGACAGGTCGAAACGGGCGCTTCGTCATAAGAGGTTCATCCGAAGACAAAAGCCCGCACACACTATAAATCTTGGTTAATTCTAAAGCCTCTGACAACTCTAAAGGGGGCAAAATAGAAGAAAAGCATTTTGCCATCAAAGTTTTTCCTGATCCCGGAGGACCCATCATAAGAATATTATGTCCACCCGCTGCCGCAATCTCTAAAGCTCTTTTAGCCTTCTGCTGACCTTTTACATCTTTAAAATCATACAAAAAATCTTTCTCTAAACCTTTTTCAAGATAATCCCTAACGTTAACTACGACAGGTAAAAGAGGATTTTCAGTAAAATGCGCAACTACATCAGCAAGGGTTTGCGCACCATATACATTCATCCCCTCAACGAGCGCGGCCTCTTTGGCATTATCAGCAGGGACAATAACATTTTTTATCCCAAAATCCTTCAACCCTAAAACTAAAGGAAGAACACCACTTACACCTCTTAAGCTTCCATCAAGCGATAACTCGCCAATAAATGCATAATCTTTAACCTTATCAGGCTCAATAACTCCTTCTTCTACCTGAATTCCAACTGCTATTGGGAGGTCAAAATTAGTACCCTCTTTTTTCAAATCAGCAGGTGCAAGATTTACGACAATTCGTCTTGACGGGAAAGTTAAATTTGAATTTCTCGATGCAGATTTAACCCTATCTCTGGCTTCGTTTACAGCCGCATCCGGCAAACCTACAATTGATATCCCGGGCAGGGAATTTACCACATCCACCTCGACATCAACTTTATAAGCATTTAAACCAATTACTGTCGCCGTTGTAACCTTATTTACCATAAATTGATTATATCATAATTAACAACTTTATGCTATAATTCGAATATGGATAAGAATATTTTAGCAATAAATTTTGGCGGAATCGGCGATGAAATATTTTTTCTGCCTACATTAATTTCGTTAAAAAAAGAATTTCCAAATTCTAAGATTACTCTTGCACTTGAACCAAGAAGCAAAAGCGTAAAAGATTTAACAGATATCATTGACGACCTGTTTTTGATTGATATAAAAGGAAAAAACAAATACATTGAACTATTAAAACTTGTCTTTCTTGCACGAAAAGGCAAATTCGATATAGCAATCTCTTCAGGCGGAAATAAATTTATAAGTATATTACTATGGCTTACCGGAATAAAAGAAAGATACGGTTATGATACTGGCGCTTTGAGCCAAAAACTTTTGACAAAAACCGTAAAATTAAACAAAGATCAATATGCTTGTGCAATGTACCACGACTTAGTGAAACCACTCACAAACCATAAAACAGAACTTCCGGAAGTTAATATTACACCACAACCTAAAAGACAAAATACTATACTCATCCACCCCGGAGTGAGCAAAATGAGTGTTCAAAAGGGTTGTATCAAAACAATAGGACCTGAAGTTTGGGCGAAAACCATTGATTTGTTGGTTCAAAACGGAAAACACGTTATCCTCGCAGGAGGCCCTGACGACAACGAATGTATTGAAACAATTTTGAAAACAATAAACAGCAAAGACTCAGAAAACTTTGAAAATTACTACGGCAAAACACGTTCAATGAAAGATCTTGGAGAACTCATCTCCAGTGCTGAAAAGTTTATCTGTTCAGACTCTGCACCTTTGCACGTTGCTGTTGCATTAAAAACAAAAACTTATGTTATATTCGGTCCAACCGATGACAAAAAACTTATTCCTCAATCAGACGATGTTGTTGCGATTAAAGCTTCTGATAATTGTCCTCTTAAACCATGCCTGTGGGAGAGAAGACTAACTACTTGTGAAAGCTTGGATTGCTTAAAAATTACGGCAGAAGACATCGCCGCAAGGGTTTTAAATTAGCTTTGTAACTATTGACAATAAGTTATGTATTTCGTATTATAGAGGAACAAGGCGACATGGCCAAGTGGTAAGGCAGGAGCCTGCAAAGCTCTTATCCCCCAGTTCGAATCTGGGTGTCGCCTTTTTTTATTGCTTAACAGAGGGGTTTTTTTTTAGGTAATAGGTTAGGCAATTTTCCGATAATACGGGCGATTGGCGCAGTTGGTAGCGCACTTGAACGACATTCAAGGGGTCACAAGTTCGAGCCTTGTATCGCCCAATTTAAATAGGACCTTAACGGGTCTTTTTTTTGTTGCTGGCTTCACTGAAAATTTTATTAACCATATTTATAAGCAAAAGAACTACCAAAACCCGAAAAAGTATGGGTGTCTTAAGTAGAAGAAATCATTATAATACCATCTGTTATAATAACGTTGCTGCTCAATAAGCATTATCTGACGTTGATATTCAAGTTCCTTTTGCTTAGCCTCATATGCTCGTTGATACTCAGCCTTTGCCTCATTCGTCAATTTAACCTGCTCCTTGTTCACGGCCTCAAAGCATTTTACAAGTTCTCTATCTCCAAATTTTGCAATACAAGCATTTGTATCCTGAAAGAATTTAACCATTCGATTACTCAATGCAACAGGATCGCTTATCGTAGAATTTTCTTTCGCAATTTTATTCCAATCAGGTTTTTCAACAAACAAACTTAACCCTGAAACACTCCTATCAATTTTTGGCTGTTCCATTGCTATAATTCTCGCATCTGCCTGAGCTAAAGTATTCAAATTCTTTTCAGCTACTGAAATATTTCTTGCCTTATAATAATTCAGAAGTTTTGTTTTACTATCAGCGGAAGTTGTACCCAAACGCATATAATTTATTGCAGAAGGATAAATTTTTATTAACTCGGCTGCATATTTATTAGCAAGCTTGAAATTTTGCAACTTATAGTAAGAATTATATAGCAGCTCAAGAGCTCCCGGATAATTTTCTGAATTTGGCTGAATTTTTGCAGCATAAAGAATACTTGATTTATAGTCTGATAAATTATAATAAATATCACTTAGCGCAAACCAAAGATTTTCAGGATTTGGCTTATTCAAGAATGGCTTGAGCATATTCAGTGCAACCTGATAATTTTTATTCAAATAGTATAGCATTCCAAGCTTAAACTCTAATTTTTCACTATCAAAAACTTTATCCGATTTATTCAATCGCTGAATAACAAGCATTTCACTCAAAGCCTCAGCATAATCTCCGGCCTTCAAGCAATAATTCAAATATTCAACATGGGTTGGCAGAAAATTAGGTTCAACCTCCAGAGCTTTACGAAAATCTTTTTTAGCAACATATTTCTCAATTTTCTTAATCTGTTTAAAAAGCTTTTTGTCCTCAGAAGAAAATTGCTTTTGCTTATCCTTACTTGGCTCAATATACCTAACTGTAACATTAGCAGAATCAATACTGTAAAACTTTGCATAAGGCATAAGTTCTAAAGAAACTACACCGGATTGAATATAATTAGAATTATAAACATCGGCATAAACTGCACTATTGGCAACCACTAAAACTAAACATAAAAACGCAACAAGTTTTTTCATAATTCCACCTGCTAACCTATACACATATAATTAACGATATTGTTTACAAAAAAGTTCACTCTGTCAACAGCATATGCTATTTTTATTGTATAATCAAAAACAAAATAAGGAGGGTTATATGAAGAAATTACTATTAACAATATCATTAATCACATCAATCGCACTTTCTGCGCAAGCATTTACCGGAACATTAGGGGTACAAAATGTTTTCTATAACCCTCAAACAAAAACATGGAGCGATCAACAACAAACTAAGGATGATATTCACATAAAAAATAAAAGATTTATCGGCTCCGGCGGATTCAGTGAATATTATTACGAGAACGGAAAAGTTGCCATTGGCCCTGTAACAAATGTAGAATTTGTTGATAACGGAAGACTCATTGGAGTTAACAGTCACGATTTGAAATTCTTCCAATTTTTCTATAATGATGACAAAATCACATCTCAAACCTTAAGCGAAGAAGAAGTTCAAAAACTTTATCCTGATTATGAAATCGTGAAAATTTCACAATTTACAAATAATAAAATTACCATATACAAGAAATTCTTCCAAAAGAAAAATATTTTACTACTGAATGATACTCCGCTATCATTTTACAAATACACATACAAACCAACAAGTGTAAACCCAAGTTATATCAAAACATTCATTACACTTTCTCACCCGGGCAAAATTGTTTTCTCGCACTATGGAGATGACACACCTGAAATGCCTGCACTAACTATATATGTAAAAAATAAATTTTAAAGTGAAATTAAAAACATTACTAAAAGTATAATCAATGAAATAGCTAAAGAAACGCCAACTATTTTCCAAAAAACAGGAATACCCTTCTTTTTGGAGCGTGAAGACATAGTGTGATACTGTTTATCAGATTTCTTCTTCGCAGGCTTCTTTGGCTTTTCATTTTTTTTACTCAAAGGGAATACCGTTACATCTTTTTTAGAAGAACTTTTCTTTCGTTTTCTTGAAGAAGTTTTCGCCTTCTCTTCAGAATATTTTTCAGCAAGAGTTTTCTTTGACTTCTTTCCTGTCACTAAAAGTTCAGTATCATAACGGAGCTTAAGAATATCAGCCTTTGCCCCTTTGTTATACACAGAATAGCTTATTGCGACTTCAAAGGCTCTTTGTAAACATTCCAAAGCATCCATTCCATTTTTCTTCACCTTAGAAGAATGAGTAGATTCATTTCCATGTTTTTTCAAAAAGTATAAATCATCAACAAATTCTTTTTCTTGCTCCTCTCCACTTCCAATATCCTTAAGAGTAGCAAGCATTTCATCAAAAGTTTCTTCAGAAGTACGATTACGTCCAAGAACTTTCTTACACACATTTTCGCCAAAACGTCTTGTCTGAGTCATACATTGTTCAAAATACTCGTCACGATAAAGCTTTTCTGCCTCATCAATAATTTCAAACAAATTTTTATCAACTTTTTTCAAAAAATCAAAATTTGCAGCCATCTCTCATTTCCAATCCTATAGGTTCAGATTACTATGTCTAAATAAGGATGTCAACTTAATATTTAGCAACAATCTCGCAAATAACAGCAATTTTGTGTTTTTATATATTAGGAAAGGTTTATGTGTAAATATGGTAGAAAAAATAAATTTATTCTCAACCATTACAAAATATCCTTATAGCAACGTCAATAGAAACAGTACGCCTTCATTCAAGGCACAGCCAGATAAGCCCGACAGTTTTGAGAAAAAATCTTTGTCTACCGGAGCAAAAATAGGTATAGGTAGTCTTATGGCTTTAGGTATAGCTGTCCTTGGAGATCTGATTTTTGCAAAAGGAAAACACTTAAAAGCAATATTTATGCGTGGTAATAAACCCCAAAAAGCCGGAGAAGCCGCCGTAGAAACTTCCGCTCAAGCAGGTGCAAAGCCGCTAGAAACTGCGGGCAATACCACAGACAAAATTACAGAATTGCAAGAAACGCTCTGGGCAAAAGAATGTGAATTTGTATCATTAGACAAATTCAACAAAAAAAGACTTTCTGTGGGAACGGAAACAGCCCCTTTTATTTCCAAAATATTAGGATATTTAAATAATATGGAAGAGCTGACTCCTCAAGATATTAAAAGAATTGTCTACTCCTATATGAATGCTATTAACAATGTATTTACTTTAAAATTTCCATCAGGAGAATTAAAAATGAAAGAAGCTTTACCTTCAATGGGTAAAGAAACAATGTTACATAGTATAGGTACAGAAACGGAAAACATTAGCAAAGCTATTGAACATTCAGAAAAACAAATAGCTGCATTAAAGTCACAAACCAGCCTGCCGGGAATAAAAATGTGTGAAGTAATAGATTCCATATTTCATTTGGAAGAATGGAAAAAACTAAGAGAAATTGGATTTCAACCGGAATTCAAGCTCGATAAAGTTCCAGAGGATGGAATTATTGCAGAATGCAAACGTTTATTAAACGGTGTAAACAAGCATCTAAAACAAACATTAGAAGAAAAAGGTATAAAAATAGAATATTACTCCGGCAAAGCAGTAGAAGATGCAGAAGGACATTATTGTTTTGCCCCGGTCGCAGACAAATCACTTCCTGAGCAACCACTATTAATTGACGGTGATACAAACCTCATACTTACTATGGGACGTTACAAAGAATAATGATAACAATAAGAAAACGGACTTTAAAAAAGTCCGTTTTCTTTATTAATAAACATGTAAGCTATTTAGAAATTCTACCAGGAACAACAACTCCACCTTTAAGATTCTTCTTATAGAATTCAACGTGTGGTTGAAGTACACTGTCAAGAACTTCAGGCAATTCCTTACCTTGCATAACAGCTTCAACAATTTCCTGATAAACAGTAGCGTATGCTCTAATCATAGAAATAGCACCGGCAGCTTCCGGAGTAAGTCCCATATCACCAGTTTCGACATCTTCTCTAAAGAATGCGCCTGTAACTTCGTAAGATTTAGTCAATGCGCCGATATAAGCTTCAGCGTTTTCTGAACAAACACCTTTATCAACAGGAACAGTCAAAGCAAATACGAGTTTGTTTGCAGGGTTAAAGTGAGCTTCTGCACTGTGATGCATTGCATCCGGAACTTTAGCAACCTGTTTTAAAGTATCTTTCACAGATTCATTTTGCATTTGTGCATGCCAGTAAACGGTATTTTCAAACATAGATCCCATATATTGATGTACGGAAGCTTCGATACCATTCAACTTAGCATCAGCCCAGAAAATACCTTCTTTCAATGCGTCATTAGCTTCCAAATCATCACTCAAAGCTAATTCTGAAATACCTTGTGCAGAATTTAGCATTTTAACCATATCTTCTTTTTTCATGCCAGCCCAAATAAGAGTGAACAATGCATGATCATCAAAAGCAGAGAATCTACCGCCAACATCATCGTGAATAAACAAATCACCCAACCATCCGTTAGCAATAGAAGTTCTTCTCAATTCACTCTTTTCGTTATTAGCATCAGTAACAGCAATCAAGTGTTTAGCAGCTGATTTTTCAGCTTCATCTTGAGATTGACCTTGAGCTTTGTATGCATCGATTAACATTTCTTGAATTCTCAAGAAACCATCTTTTGTTTCAAAAGTAGAACCAGACTTAGAAGCGATCATATAATTTGCTTTTGTTACATCGCCCAATCTGTATAAAAATCTATTCAAGCTTGTAGAATCAACATCAGAATAAAAATCTACAACATCGTGGCAAACGTTCAAACCGTTAACACCAAGCATATGTTCAACAGTGTGCTTAGAACCACCGATACCCATTACGCATAATTTAGAAGCACCGGTTTGTTTTTTGAAACTTTCTACCATTGAATAAAGTTCATCAACTCTTTTTAATTGTTCAGATGGAAGGTTTACCCAATTAAGGAAGTGACCTTTTTTATTAGCACGAGATGCCAATTCTTTTACAAATTCAGATGCTTTTGAAGAATACTTTGAAAAATCAACACCTGAAAAACTTGTTTTTACAGCTGAATTTTTTGTTAACATTATATTTTCTCCTTCTTGTTAATAACCCTCTTAACTACATTGTAATATAAAAATAAAAAATTACCTTATCTGGCGGACAATCCATTCCATAATAATATTTACCAGATACTCTTGTTGAACATTTGTTAGCTCAACGCCTTTTTGAAAATGATGCCATTTACTTATACACCCACGACAACAACACGCAGTTGCATGCTGCGCAATAAAAACCGGATGACCTTTCATTGGAGTCTGTTTTCCATCATTTGAAATTTGTGCCGGTGCAATTCGCTTCGCAATAAAATCTCTGGCATGCGACCTTATAACATCAAGACCTTTCGATTGAATATACTCTTTTTCCTTTTCTCGAAGCCTAAACTTACTTCTGAATTCAGATTTTGCTAATTTATTAAAAATCTCTTCGTACATCTGACAAATTTCACCTACTATGATATTGTATAACAAGAAATTTATATGATACAATAAGACAAAAAAAGAGGGTTAAATGAATAATAAAGTTTTAAGCAATCTGTCATACGGAGTTTACGTGGTTTCAACTTGCGCTCAAGATAGGCCAACCGGCTGTATCGCCAATAGTGTTATGCAAGTAACTCATGACACAATCGCAATAAGCATCCACCACGATAATTTTACAAACAAATGCATAAAAGAATGTAAAAAATTTGCGATATCTATACTCGGGGTAGATGTAGGTGACAATATTATACCTGTATTTGGGTTTTCATCCGGAAAAGATACCGAAAAATTTAAAGGTGTCAATTTTAAAGAAATTGACGGACTCGACATAATTGCAGATGCAACAGGATATATCATTTGCGAATTAATAAACCAAATGGAAACAGAAACTCACACAATATTTTTAGGGAAAATAATTGATGGAGATATTCTAAATAACGAAATTCCAATGACATATTCTTACTACCACCAAGTAAAAAAAGGAACAAGTCCGGAGAAAGCTCCGACATTCAACAACAACCCGACACCAAAAGGAAACAATGTAGCTTATAAATGCACAATCTGCGGTTACATCTACGAGGGAGATTTAACAAAGGAGCCTGACACTTATTTGTGCCCTATCTGCAAACAACCAAAAGACAAATTTATAAAATTATAAACTTTAAATGAAACTGTAATATTTTAATACAATTATTTGTGCTATCATACGTAAAAAGAGGAATTGTATGAAAAATATTGAACAGTTGATAAAAGTAAGTAAAGGTTCAGAATGTGCAGATATTGTGCTTAAAAACGCGAACCTTATAAACGTATTTTCAGAAGAAATTTATAAAACAGATATCGCAATAAAGGATGGAATAATTGCCGGAATTGACGAAGGCTACTGCGGCAAAGAAGAAATCGACTTAAACGGAGCTTATGTATCTCCATCCTTTATAGACGGACACGTACACATAGAAAGTGCGATGCTTTTACCATCTGAGTTTGCTCGACTGGTTGTTCCTTCTGGTACAACTACTGTGGTTGCAGACCCTCACGAAATCTCAAACGTAATGGGTCTTCAGGGTATAAGCTTTATGAGGGAAGCAACAAAAAACCTTCCTCTTGATGTATATATGACTCTTCCGTCTTGTGTTCCGGCAACAAGTCTGGAAACATCAGGTGTAGAATTAAACAGCTACGATTTAGCACTATTGATAGATGCACCTTGGGTACTGGGTATTGCTGAAATGATGAACTTCCCTGGAGTTGTTAATGGGGATAACAACGTTTTAAGCAAAATTCGCTTGGGTCTGGAAAAAAATAAGAGAATTGACGGTCACGCACCTCACCTTTGCGGGAAAGACTTGGCCGCTTATATTGCGGCAGGAATAGCTTCCGACCACGAATGTACAACTCCGGAAGAAGCAATTGAAAAGCTTCGTTTAGGAATGTATTTAATGGTTAGAGAAGCAACAGGGGCAAGAGATTTGGAACCGTTAATCCCTGTACTAAAACAGTACAACACCAGAAAATGTATGTTTGTAACAGATGACAGACATCCGAAACATTTAAAACAACATATTTCAAGAATGGTAAAAAAAGCAGTTCGCCTAGGTGTCGATCCGATTAAGGCTATACAAATGGCAAGTATTAACACAGCAGAATACTTCAAAATCCCTAATTTAGGAGCAATCGCACCTGGCTACAAGGCTGATATTGCTGTGTTTAAAGACTTAGAAACCTTTGAACCTTGTATGGTATTTAAAAATGGCCGCTTAGTCGCTAAAGATAAACAACTGTTGGTAGATACAACTGAATTTAAAGTACCATCACTTCGAGGCACAGTAAATATCAAGTGGTTGAATATCGATGATTTAAAAATTAAAGTACCGGCGAATGCCAAAGAAGTTAAGGTAATAAACGTAATTCCAAAACAACTGATAACAAAAGAAACCAAAGAGGCAATTACCCAAAAAGAAGGATTTGCAGTCCAAAATATCGACAACGATATTCTAAAAATTGCAGTAATCGAACGTCACAAGGCAAGCGGAAATATCGGATTAGGCTTTGTGAAGGGGTTTGGGCTAAAATCAGGAGCAATAGCATCAACAGTAGCCCACGACAGCCACAATATGATAGTTATTGGAACGAATGACAATGACATGTACCATGCAGCCGTAGAACTGGTAAAATCTCAAGGTGGAAAAATAATAGTAAAAGATGGCAAAACATTGGCACACTTGGCGTTACCAATAGCAGGGTTAATGTCAGACAAACCTTACGAAGAAGTTGACAAATCGTTGGCAGCACTAGAGAATGCAGCAAAAGAAATTGGTTGCCAAATTGCAGATCCGTTTATGAGTATGGCATTCTTATCACTATCAGTAATTCCTGAACTAAAAATAACAGACAAGGGTCTTATTGATGTGAACAGCTCTGCAACAACAAACTTGTTCGTGTAAACAGAGCTAAAACAACGCTTAAACTCTCTCTGTATAGAGGAATCATATTAACTTGATTGTTTTATTATCAGTAATCCTGATTTCTTTTAGTGAGCATTTATGCTCGAGAGCAATTTTATTATAAGATAAAGGCCCAGGATGTTTAGGACTACCGTCTTTGTTTAAATAATCTGCATAGGTGTAGAGTTCCTTACCTCGTAAACTCTCTAAAACTGAGTCGTAATAAAATTGATCATATATTCTACATATACGTTTTGCATGTGTTCCTCAAGCTAAAACAATATCACCAGTCAAATATTTTTCTAAATACTCATCTTTATTAATTTTATTAAATTCATATTTTTCACTATCATCCATATCTCTAATTTTACTTTCCAATTCTTTTGGTTTTGCAGTTCTATATGAAAATAAATTAACAATAGCAAAAGCATTACAGTTATTTCGGCGAGTTATTTCTTCAATATTTATTATTGTTTTATCCGCCGCATTCAAATCGGCATTACTAGGATTCAACATTACAAAAGTGAGCATTTTCTCATCTTTCCCATCCATCACAAAAGATTGTTTATAATAATATCTATGAGAAGCTTTAGTTAAACTGTTTGTTACACCAGCTGAATCTACAAAAAAAACTGTTTCAATATTTTCCTTCATCATTTGCGTTTTATTTGCCATCAAATTCTCCTCTGTAAAAATTACGATAACCTATATTATACACATCTTCCATAAGTTTAACAAGTTACATCTAACAAAAAAATTTATTTATGGATTTTTAAATAAACGAATATAAAAAGGAGCATGTTTTAATGAGAATTCAACTCAACACTAATAATATGGCAAGTTCTAACAAGAATAAAAGCCCTAATTTTGGAACTCGATTTTCGCCAAAATTGCAAGATGCTTTGATTGAAGCCGCAAATCGTTCATTAATGACAAAAGAACATTTACAATATATCAAAAGAATTAAGAATGATGGTTTACCAACGTATATAGACTTAAAACCACATTACTATCCTGGGGAAGAAGAATTAATCATAACAAGCCCAAACATTGATAAATTACATAAAGCAAAAAACATTACTCCTCGTGGACGAAGCGTTTGTGCTTATAATAAAAGTAGAATGTCTTATCATTTAGATTACGAAGAACTTGCAAAAGCATTTTCACCTAAATCAGCTTTTGCTTTAAATATAAAATGGGCTGAAGAAGATGCCATATACTTATTAAACGTTCTAAAACAAAAAATGATGGGAAAAGCGACTCCAGAGGATATTCAAAAAATTTTTAATGCTTAAACTTCTATAATCAAATAAGAAACGCCCAGAACTCGGGCGTTTTTTATCTATTGCTTGCACATAATGTGCTTTATATACTAAAAAACGGAGAAGGTGGGATTTGAACCCACGGTACAGATAGCTCCATACAACACCTTAGCAGGGTGCCGCCTTAAGCCACTCGGCCACTTCTCCAAGATATTATCGAACAAAGCCTCAACTTCACCGATAAAATCAGTCTAACATAAAACATACCTGTTTGTAAAGTAGTTTTTTAGATTATATATCTTCTGCGTACTGCATATAATCTGTACCACCAACAGCTTTGTATATATTTATCGTTGAAATTATGTAATTTACCTTATTGGAAGCCTCATCTTTATCAGACAATATTGTGTTTTCTTCGGACTTTAGCCTATCCAATTCAGATAACGCACCTATTGAATATTTTTCCTGAACCAATTTATACTTATCTTTTTCCAAATCATTACGTTCTTTGCTTGTCTCATAATTTTTCTTGTGAGTTATTGCACTTTCAAGCGAGTTATTTACCTCCTGAAGCGATGTCAAAATTGTTTTTTCATACATTTGTTGAGCTTTTTCGTACTCCATTTTTGAATATCTCAAATGCGCCATTTTTGCACCACCTGTAAATAAATCAAATGAAGGCATTATCCCGCCCAAAGCCTTTAATGTATGATTTCCAAATATATTTGATAAGCTATACGCATTAAATCCAACCTGACCATATAATGTAAGTTTTGGTAAAAAGTCTCTTCTTGCAGCCTTTACATCAAAACCTATTTTCTGGATATAATCTTCTGTCTTTAACAAATCAGGACGATTTTGAATTGATTCAGCCGCAATATTGGAAGGGATTACAGGCAAACTTAACTTCGCATAATCGCTACGCTTTACATCCACAAGATTTCTATCTCCAACCAATACAACAAGTTGGCGTCCTACAACAATTCGTTGATCCTCATATATATCCAACAGCTCTTGAAACTGCGTCAACAACTGCTTCTCAACCAAATATTCAGTTACAGAACACAGACCATTTTCATATTTAATTTTTGTCATGTCAGATATTTTTGTCTGTAATCTGACAAGTTCTTTTTGGTCTGCTATCAATCTATCAAGCTTTATCAAATTAAAATATTCTGAAGCAAGAGCCGATGTAAGAGAAATATAAGTTCCTCGCTCGTCTTGCTTCATTATTTCAACTTGTTTTTTCAAACTTTTAGTTCTCAAATGATTTTCACCCCATATATCAAGCTCATATGTCATGGTAAGCGGCAAAATAAAATTACTTTGAGAATAATCATTGATTACTACATCCCCTAACCTAACATCGCTGGATCTGAAATCCCTAAAGTAATTTCCATTAAAACCAATTTGAGGAAGCTCTGCCGCAAATGATTCTTTTACAACTTGTTCAGCCTGTTTTGTCTTTAACGCTGAAATTTTTAAATCTTGATTATTTTTATATGCTTGCTGCATATAATCCACTAAAATATCATCTTTATAAGTTTTCCACCAATCCAAGTTTAAATATTGGAGTTTATAACTATCATCTTCTTTACGTTGCCTTGCTGAAGCAGGCAAAAAACTGCACAGCAAGATAATTACAAGGGCAAATATAATTTTTTTATTTTTCATGCTTTACTTCCTTTTTTTCTTTGTGTTATTATGATAACACAAAATCATGAACACAACAAATTTATTAGAAAGTAAAATCGGATTAAAGTTAACAATGATTGGCAAAAAGTCAAAAATCCTTGCATTGCAAAGATTTGCGGCAAAGAAACATCCAATCACCCCGGAACAATTTACAATACTGGCAGCACTCATTGAAGAAGATGGCATGTACCAGACTCAGATTGCCGTCAAGACAATGAAAGACCGTCCAAATATCACAAGAATTACTAACATATTGGAGAAAATGGATTTTATACACCGTAGTCCGGATGTTAACAAGAGAAAAATATATAAGGTTTTTATTACAGACAAAGGCCGAAAAGTATATGAAGAAATAGTTCCAACAGTTTTAGAAATATGGCGTGACACAATAGCTGGAATTTCAGACACTGAAATAGAAACAACATTAAAAGTTTTACACAAAATAAGAATTAATTTAGATAACAACATAAATATACATAATTAAGACAAAGGATGATGAGATATGGAAGAAAATAATCAAACCCCTAAAGGAAATAATGAACAAGACAATTTAGAAGAAAGAGCAATAAAAAGAATAAAAGAAAGAAAAGAACGCAAGAAAAAAAACAGACATGAATATGAGAAAAAGAGAGTAATTGTACCATCTGTAACCGCAATTTTTCTTATAATTGTAGGTATTATAGCAGCAATTCACTCAACATATTATCAATCAACAGATGACGCCTTTGTCGAAGGTAGACTAATTACAGTTGCTCCAAGGGTATCAGGCCCGGTAGTAAAACTTCTTGTTGATGATAACGATGAAGTAAAAGCCGGAGATTTGTTGGTAGAAATAGATCCAAAAGATTACGAAGTAAAATTACATCAAGCAGAAGCAAAACTTGCACAGGCGAAAGCTCAATTAGATGTTACAGAAAGCGATATTGATAAAACAACATCAAATGTGAGCGAAGCTGTGGAAGATGTAAATTCAACACGTTCAAAATTAGAGTTTGCACAAAAAGATCACAAAAGATACAACGACATGTACAAAGCTGGTATTGTATCAAAACAAGATTACGATAAAGCGAAAAAAGAACTTGAAGTTTCGCAAGCTAATCACAAATCAGCAACAGAAAAATCAAATGCTGCAAAATTCAATTTAGAATCAACAAAAGCAAAAAGTGAAGCTGTACAAGCTGATATTAAAAGACTTGAAGCAGAAGTTGAACAAGCAAAACTTGATTTGTCATATACAAAAATATATGCACCTCAATCAGGCATGGTTTCATCAAGAAGCGTAGAACAAGGAAATTATCTGCAAGTAGGTCAACCGTTAATGCAAATTGTTCCAAAACAAGTTTGGGTAATCGCAAACTTTAAAGAAATTCAACTTACAAATATGAAACCGCATCAACAAGTATCAATAAAAATTGACACATACCCAGGGAAGCGTTTCAAAGGAGAAGTTCAAAGTATTCAACGAGCAACCGGTGCAAAATCAAGCTTATTTCCTCCTGAAAATGCGGTTGGCAGCTACGTAAAAATTGTACAAAGAGTTCCTGTAAAAATCATATTTAAAGAAGACATCTCAGACTACAATATAGTTCCAGGCATGTCAGTAGTTCCAAAGGTTAAAGTGAAATAATTATGGAAACAACTGCCCCTAAAAAGAATGTAAATCCATACATAATTGCAATTGCGGTATTATTACCTTCGTTTTTGGCACTTGCAGCATCGTCTGCTACAAACGTAAGTCAGCCTCATATTGCAGGCTTTTATGGTGCCACACAATATGAAGCTAACACCGTAATTACCTGCTACATAATCTCAGGTGGTCTTATGTTACCCGTTACCGGGTATCTCGTAAGACGAATAGGGAAAAAATTACTAATGTATTATAGTATTTTCCTATTTATGTTAGGTTGCTTGCTATGTGTTTTGGCACCGAACTTAAAAGCACTTATCGGGGCAAGAATTGTACAAGGTATTGGTAGCGGATGTATCTTGCCGCTTTGCCAAGCCGTACTACTAGAAGTTTTTCCTCCTGAACAAAGAGGAATAGCAATGGGCTTATTCGGGGTTGCAGCAATGTTTTCCCCACTTGCAGGACCTTTCATTGGCGGCTACTTAACCGACAACTATTCTTGGCAATGGATATTCATAATGAACATCCCCCTTTGCATGTTGTCATTTTTATTAATCAAAATATTCATGCCAAGTGATAAACCTCAGAAACTTAAATATAATAAACAATTTGATTTTGTCGGTTACATTTCAATTGTAGTCGCAATGGCCTGCATGCAAATAGTATTAGATAAAGGAGAACAATTTAATTGGTTTGATACAACTTGGATTTGTTGGTTAACAGGAATTTGCATATTTTCTTTTGTACTCTTCTACGTATGGGAACTCGAATATAAATATCCTGTTATTGATATAAGAGTATTCAAAGATCGAAATTTTCTATTCGGAACGATTGCAAGTTCTTTTATTAATGTAATGTTATATTCAACATTACTACTTGTACCAATGTTCGTACAAAGTCTTTTGGGATACAGCCCATCTATGTCAGGATTAACAATGTTTCCAAGGGCTGTAATCTGCCTAATAGGCCTATTAGCTGTCGGAGAGATTTCCAAGTATGTAGAAAGCAAAATACTTGCAACTGTTGGCTTTCTGATTATGGCAGCATCATTACTAATGCTTACACAAATGAATCCGACTTCATCAATAGAAAGCGTAATTTTGCCAAACATTCTGCTATGTATCGGAGTTCCAACTGCTTTTGTACCGATTACAGCCTTATCATTTCAAACACTTCCTGCTTCAAAAAATGCTGATGCCGCAGCTTTACACGCTCTATTCAAAAACATCGTAACAGCAATTGCGACATCAATCTCAGCAACTTTTATTGCAAGAGTATCTCAGGTATATCAAAACTACTTTGTTGGGAACCTTTCAGCACACAATCCTGTATTTCAATATCGATTAATGGCATTAAAAACAAAGTTTTTAACATACTATCCATCTGTTCTGGCAGCTAAAAAAGCGAACGGAATGCTATACAAACAGCTTTTAAAACAAGCAAGACTTGGAGCTTTCTTTGATATATTCATATTACTTGCAACTATGTGCTTAGTAATCATTCCGGTTATATACATATTAAACAGTAAAAAGGCTAAGAACAAAAAATCAGCCTAATTCATCATAAGCTTTTTTTATTGCTTGAATATCTTGCCACATAAGCCACTTTGGACTGCCTTTTTCATGAGAATCATTTCTCAAAAGATAAGAAGGGTGGAATATCGGCATCATTTTACTGCCATAAGGTCCCTCAAACCATTGACCTCGAACACGAGAAATCCCTGTGTTAATATTAAGCATAGAACTTAATGCAACCTTTCCGCATAGCAGAATAATTCTTGGTTTTAATATTTCTATCTGAGCATCCAAAAAAGCTCTACAAGCTTCTTTTTCCTCAGGTAGAGGATCTCTGTTATTAGGAGGACGACATTTTAAAGTGTTGCATATATATACATCTTTTTTTCTCGACAATCCAACTGATGCAAAAATTTTATCAAGCAGTTGGCCAGCTTTTCCAACAAAAGGTTCACCTTGCTGATCTTCATAATACCCCGGAGCTTCCCCAATCAGCATCAATTTTGAATTAGGAACTCCTCCTGAGAAAACGATATTAGTACGGCTCTGTGCAAGCGAACACTTATCACAGAGTTCACACAACTGCCTAACTTCTTCTAAATCTTCCTGAACTGTCATAATCGAAAACCTTAATCTTCGAGTTCGAAAGTAACACAAATCCCTCTATTTATCAAACATTTATTAAGAAAAATGTTATAACGCCCCAAGTTCTTCAGCAAGAATTTTCATAAAGTATTTAACCGGAGCTGAAAGATATTTTTCCTTATTATATATAACAGAAACATCACGTGACAAATCTTGATCTTTTATTCTTGCAAAAGAAACATTCCCTCTTGATACAGAATATTTTGCATAGAACTCAGGTATTAAAGATACCCCAAGCCCATTTGATATCATTGCCTGTACAGTTTCAATATTGTGGCATTCAATATAATTTTTAGGAAGAAATCCTGCACTTTTACACAATTTGCTGGTCAATTTTCCTATATATTGTTTGTCTGTCAACAAAACAAATGGAACATCAGCTAAGTGAGAAAGCTCGATTTCTTCACTAAGATTAAATTGAGCTGCAATCGAATTTGGCATTCCCAGCAAAATTCTCTCTTTACACAAATATACACTCTCAAACCTTTCATTATCCAACAACGGAGCCTCAATTAAAAGGTCAAGCTTATCTTCCTCCAACATACTATGCAAGGTATCAGTAGGGAACTCCTCAATTATAAGATGTGCCATAGGGTACTGACTTTTAAATTTTTCAATTACTCTTGGCAATAAAAACGATGCTCTATATGGCGAAATTCCAATTGTAAACTTAACTCTTACATCTTTAGCGACATCAGATATCATGTTTCGCATCTGCTCACCTGTTGATAAAACAGTTTTTGCCCAATCAATAAAAATCTCACCTGCATAAGTAAGCCTTAAAGGCTTACGCTCAAATAATTGCACTCCAAACTCTTCCTCCAAAAGCAAAATACTTTGACTTAATGAGGGTTGAGATATATAGAGTTTCTCTGCAGCACGTGAAAAATTAAGTTCTTGAGCCAGAGTTATAACATATTTTAACTGATTTATATTCATACAGTAATTATATATTAAACTTATAAAACTTCAACATTATTATAGTTTTATACTATAAATCTTATAACAAATGAATATTTTACATTTCGATATCAGGTAAGATAATAAATAATGGAAGATTGAAGGTTAAAATATGAATAATACATTCCCCAAATATTTTAGAAACTTTTGTGACTTTTTAGGCAATAATAACAATTCACTGTACGGAGCACTTACAATAGCAGTTGCAAAAGGGATATTACGTCCGACGATTACAATGATGGACAAAAAACAAGACAAAAAGACAAGACAATATACTGCGTTTAGAGAAGGAACCACCGGTGCAGTTGCATTTATAAGCTATCTTGCAACAAATGCAGTAACACAAAAATTTGCAAATGCACTTGCGAAAGCTTCACATGTAGAAGAAAAACTTCCACAAATAAAAGCCACAGCAACATTAGTTTCTGTAAGTATTACTGCACTCTTTCTAATTCCATACGTATGCAACAAAATAACTACACCACTAATGCACAAACTTTTGCCTCAAACAGCTCCGACAACTCCAACAAACGCAAAAACAAAAAACCTAAATAAACCTAATAATAAACAAAATTTCACAGGGAATGTATATAAAATATCACCACTTCCATCTTTTTCCAAGGTTAATACAGGTTTAAGGATTGGAGGTTAAGCCTATGATAAATCAAATTACAAACATCTTAACCAATCCTGCATTTGTAAGGTTTGCCCAGAATACCAAAGCTACGGTTACAACAGAATCACTTTTCAAAGCAACAGGACGTCCTATATTTATACTGAAAGATGACTCCATTGACGATAAAACAAAAAAATACACTGCAACTAAGGAAGCAGTATATCAACTTTTGTGCCTTGGAATTTATCTTGGTATGGTTGGTCCTGTATTCAAAAAACCAATATTCAAACTCTCACAAAAAATTCTCAAAAATGAAAAAGATCTTCCAAAATTCAGCGACGTTGAAGAATATGAAGCATATAGAAAATTAGCCTTAATGCCATTAAAAAACAGATTAGGAAACAAACTTCTGGAAAAAATTCCGGAAAAATTAAAACAAGATCTGCTTACAATAGAAAAACCAGACTTATATAAAACACAAAAAGGCATAATCGAACTAAGCTATCTGGTCGGAACAATTTTAGGTCTGGCAATATTTGCATCAGAATTAAGCAATCTGGTAATACATCCAATTCTAAGAACACTTGGATTTGAAGATAAAAACAATAACAACAATAAAAAATTAGATAAAAAAGCATAAAAGGAGAAAATATGAGTATATTTGAAGCAGGAATGTTAGTTTGTTTTGGAGTAAGCTGGCCGCTTGCAGCTTATAAAACGTACAAATGCAAATGCGTACAGGGAAAAAGCATTTATTTTTCTATATTAATACTCGTAGGATATCTCTGCGGAATAACACACAAAATTTTATACAGCAGAGATATAGTAATTCTTCTATACCTACTGAACACACTCTTCCTGCTAATCGATATGGCGCTATGGTTCAAATACCGAAACGACCCTGCACCGGTCAGCATTTTGCAAGAAGAACACTCTATTTCAAAGGACTCCTAAAACCCTTATTGCTAGAAACAAAACGCCCAATAGAGTTTATCTTTTCAACCAAAGATGCGACATAATCTTCTGCATCCTTTTCAGTACCACTTTTGTTAGGATAAATTTCATATTTTCTCTTACACTCACCGAGTGTAATATTTGGCATAACAACATTTGCACCACTAGTAAGAGCTAAAACTCTTCCGTTAGGATTTATTGTTTCCATAGCAGTTGTCGCAGGGATATTGACATCTTTAAGCATCAATCTTGTAACAGCCATAACTTTTAGCGACATCCAAAAGTTATCAGGATTTAACTCTCCTGCAAGCGGAGTTTCAGGATGAGGAATAAACGGTCCTATTCCAACCATGTCCGCATCAAGTTTTTTAAAAAACAAAATATCATCAGCCAAAGATTCTACCGTTTGTTCAGGAAGCCCGACTAAACACCCTGTTCCTGTTTCATATCCGAGTTCTTTGAGGTTATACAAACACTCCATTCTATTTTCAAAACTCATATTAGGGTGAAGTTTTTTATATAATTTGCTATCAGTAGTCTCAATTCTTAAAAGATACCTATCTGCACCACAATCTTTAAAAGCCTTGTAATCTTCGTATGATCTTTCTCCAATACTTAGAGTTAGAGCAACATCAAGTTCCTTTATTCTCTCAATGATTCTGCACATAACATCTTTAGAGAAATAATCATCCTCTCCGGATTGAAGAACAATAGTTTTATAGCCAAAATCTACACCTTTTTTAGCTAACTCCAAAATTTCATCTTCATTAAGTCGATACCTCTGAGCAAGCTTGTTAGAAGATTGAATTCCACAGTATGCACAATTTCGCTTACATATATTGGAAAACTCTATCAACCCTCTTAAATGAATACCATCACCAACATAACGAGCTCGAACTTTATCAGCAAGTTCAAAAAGTTCTTTTCCATCACTCAATAATAATTCAATTACATCTTCTTTTGTGAAATTATATTCATTTGACAACTCTAAATCTACCATATGCTAGAAATGTTAGCATAAAATACTATAAATTTATATCACATTTGGTGATAAAAATTTACTTAAAACATGTCACAATACCAATGTTATGATAAATATTGACTGGTATCACACACTAAATAAACCTTTTTTAAGCCCACCTGATTGGATTTTTGCACCTGTATGGACAATTCTCTATATAATGATTGCACTATCCTTGGTGGTGCTAATTTTCAGCAAAGTTTGTAAAAATAAAACTAAACCTATTATTTTATATATAACACAATTCGCACTAAATCTTATGTGGACTCCTGCATTTTTTTACTTACAAAATGCTAAACTCGGATTTATTATAATATGCTTACTTTGGGTTGTTTTATTACTCACAATAAAAGAGTTTTACAAATGCTCAAAAATTGCAAGTTTTTTACTCATCCCATACTTTTTATGGGTAACATTTGCCTTATACCTAAACGTGGAAATTGTGAGGTTAAACTAATCAGCTAAAAAATATTTTATAGAATTTTCTTGTTATATAATATAGACAAGGAGATAAAAATGCTAGCTGATTACCATATGCACACAAGTTTTAGTGATGACTCAAACTATCCGATGAAAGATTGCATTGAGCGAGCAATTTCGCTTGGCTTTAACGAAATATGCTTTACTGAACATATCGATCACGGTTGCACAACTTCTTTTTGTTGCAATTGCGAAGATTACTACAAAACATTTTCGCAATACAAAAAGCAATATGAAGGCGAAATCACATTAAAGTTTGGTATAGAATTTGGTGTTCAAGCTCACCATAAAGAACATTTTGACAATATTTTTGCACAATACCCTTTTGACTTTGCACTTTTATCATTTCACCAAGTCGAAGACAAAGAACTTTGGAATCAAGACTTTCAAACAGGAAAAACTCAAGATGAATACAATCGTATTTATTTTCAAGAAATGTATAACACCGCAAAAGTTTTTGAACACTTTAGTGTTCTAGCACATATGGATCTGATGAGAAGGTACGATAGATTCGGGGAATATCCTTTTGAAAAAGCAAAAGATATTATTGAAGCAATCTTAAAACTGATTATTGAAAAAGGAAAAGGAATCGAAGTTAACACTTCATCATTCAGATACAAACTAAATGACCTAACTCCATCAAGAGATATCCTAAGATTCTACAAAGAACTTGGCGGAGAGATAATTACAATAGGTTCAGATTCTCATCGAGCAGAACAAGTTGGAGCAATGATTCCATTTGTTAGAGAAGAACTCAAAAATATGGGATACAAATATTTTTGTACGTTTGATAAAATGAAACCGATTTTCAACAAATTATAATTCATATTTGCTTAAAGCATCCCAATCTGAATTGTGAATAATCTTATGAACCTTTCTTATCACAGCATTTGTATATTCTTTTTCTGGGGCCTTATCAGTATTTATACCAAGATATAATAAATCCATCTCAAGTTTTTTGTATTTATTTGGGAAAAAATACTTTATTCCCGTATTTTTACAACCGAGTTTTTCATAAAACTTTTGGCGCCTTATAGATTGTTCATCTATTGGTTTTTCAACCTCAAAAAAGCAATATTTTTTATCGGAATATTCTTTAATAAAATCTCTCAAATATAAGCTTCCATAACCTCTTGAATGGAAATCTTTCAAAATAGCTATATAATCAAGCCATAAAAATTCCATTTCATCATCAATAAACCAAACCGAATAACCGACAATTTCACCTTCAGGTTTATATACATGAAGTTTGCACTGCGGAAGTTTAAGATTCTTCTCAAATTCTTCAAAAGATTTTAACTCCTCTTTTGGAAATTGAGTAAGCATATCCGTATATATCGTTTTTAGATCATTTTCCATAGGAATTAATCTATCATAAATTTTGATTAATAAAAAGACTTTTCAAAAGAATTTTTGTATAATTATATAGTTATGGAACAATCAAAAAAAATTTTTATCACAAATATTATTATATTTCTACTATTTGCAATATTAACCTTTTTTATCGGCTTACATCACGAACCTTGGGCAGATGAAGCTCAGGCTTGGTTAATTGCAAGAGATTGTACTATTTCTAATATGATATTACATGTCCTAAAATACGAGGGACATCCGATATTATGGTTCGGAATATTAAGAGCTCTAAATATACTTCATTTCCCATACAAATTACTATTCATAATTCCTTGGATAGCATCTTGTTTAGGTATTTACTTATTAATCTTTAAATCAAAATTACCGACCATAATAAAATATCTATTTCCATTTACATATTTTATTTTTTTCCAGTATACAGTTATTGCGAGAAATCACTCTCTAATTTTTCCTCTACTTGCAACAATTGCAGTATTTTATCCTAAAAGATTAAACAACCCGTACATTTACACAATCTTTCTAATTTTACTTGCTAATACAAGCGCACAAGGTTTCATATTAACATTTTTATTAACACTCTTCTTTGCCTTTGATATTATTAAAAGTAAAAACTTTTTAAAAAATAACAGCAATCCAAAACATAATATCGTCTTACTCATTCCAATAATAATTAATTTATTTACTCTTTTGCTTACAGCAGTATTTATGATAAAACCTGCGGATTGCACTTTTAATGCAAACCTTGATATTAGAAATCTCCGAAATATTTTTGATATACTCACAAGTGGGTATTTCAATATCTTTCAACCAATTAAATACCTCCAATACTCTATCGTTTTGGCTCTTTACTTTTTTGCCTATAAAACATTTTGTAAAAACATATATCAATTAATGCTTTTTTCGGCTCTTAACTTGTCAACCGTAACCATACTATCTACACTATATTGTAATAACTGGCACACAGGTTATATAATATTAACATTCATTTTTTCTTGTTGGCTTTTAACTAATGAAAACAATATAGAACAATTATCATATAAAGAGAATAAAATATTTTATATTTTAGCATTATTATTATTTTCTCTGCAAATTTTCTGGAGCATTAAATGCTCAGTATTTGACGTTTATAACAATTACTCTGCCTCAAAAGAAGTTGCAGAATTTATTAAAGATAACAAACTTGAAAACAAAATCATTTACGGACTTGGATTTAAAACAGTGGCAATACAACCATATTTTGATAAAAATTTATTTAGAAATTATAAAAATTCAGCATACTGGCAGTGGGAACAAAACGCTCAATTAAGTGATAAAGAAGCTGTAATAGGTAATCCTGATGTTGTAATCTTTGATTTTTTAATGAATCTAGATTATCCCAAAATGCTGGCTAGAGTAAACAAAGATTATGAAGCTCATCTATTTGTGGCTCATATGCCACTCAAGGGTTTTATTACGGAAAACAATTCTTTCGTTGTCTTCGTAAAGACAAAAGCAAGGTAATATAGGTAGAGGACTATTATGAGTACATATTTGATTACTGGAGGTGCAGGTTTTTTTGGTTCGATTCTAAAAGAAAAATTACTTTTAGATGGTCATTTTTGTGTCTCGATAGATTTAGAACCTGACAATTATGTTCATAACAATTTTATAGCTATCCAAGGAGATATAAGAGACACTAAACTTTTAAATGATATCTTTGAAAAATATAACTTTGATGCAATATTTCATTGTGCAGCATTATTGGCACATGTAAAAAAAGATATGAAAAATCTTTGGACCTCTAATGTTGATGGAACTTTAAACATTGCAAAATATGCAAAAAATATAATATAAATAAAATCATTTTTACCTCCACCAATTGTCTTTTTGGTTCAGGTTTTGATTACCCAGTAACTGAAGAAGAAACCCCAAACCCAATAGAAATATACGGAAAATCTAAACTTGAGGGAGAAAAAATACTTTTATCATACAGCAATTGTATCAATAGTGTAATCTTTCGTTGTCCAACCATTATGGACGAAGGATGTCTCGGGCTATTAGGAATCCTATTTGAGTTTATAGATGAAGGAAGAAAAATCTGGATGGTCGGAGATGGAGAAAATAGATATCAATTCGTATATGCTCAAGACTTAGTTAATGCTTGTATAAAAGCTCTGCAATATAACAAAAGCGAAATATTTAATATAGGCTCAGATAATGTGGAATCTTTTAATAAAGTTTACAGATATGTCATTGAACAAACGAATTCTAAATCTAAACTTGTTCATATGCCAAAATGGCTTATGATATTAGGAATGAAAATATGTTTTGCACTGAGAATTTCTCCGCTTGGTCCATACCAGTACAAAATGATTTCTGCAAACTTCGTATTTGATACAACCAAAATCAAGCAAAAATTAGGATTCCAATCGACACTAAAAAACGAAGAAATGCTTTTAAAAGCATACAACTATTACCACACACACAAACAAGACATCCTTAACAGAACGAATGTATCAGCTCATAAATCTGTTGCAAAAATGGGAATAATAAAATTAATAAAACTAATTTCCTGAACCCCATTGGAAATTGAGTAGGCATATCCACATATATCATTTTTAAATTCGTTTCCATAATAATTAATTTATCATAAATTATAATTGATAAAAAGATTTTTAGTAGATTTTCTACATTTTGCTACCAATTAAGCATAAAAAAACCCCCTTATAAAAGGGGGCTTTTTATCTCAAAAAATGTTATGCCATAGGTTTCAAAGATTCTCTATAAATCTTCTCAACGATATCTCTTCCATTACCGGTTGGCGCAATAGCTAACAACCCGTCAAGGGATGGTGTTGTATAAACTAGATCTACAAGTTTTTCTACATCACTTTCTGCAAAACCTTCATCGAGAAGTTTTTCAGAAACTCCAACTGATTGCAACCATTTTTCAACACCCTTTGCAGCTTTTTCAGCATCTTCAGCTTCACCATTTAATCCAGGAACAATTGGAGCTAAAATATCAGCCAAAATATTAGCCTTTGAAGCATAAATTGTTTTAATTACTGCAGGTAGCAAAATTGCAAGACCTAAACCGTGTGATAATTCAGGTTTTACTGCACTTAACGGATGTTCTAAAGCGTGAGTGTAGTGTAACAATCCATTGTCAAAACATACACCACCCATCATAGCTGCATAAGCTAAGAAATATCTTGCTTCCAAATCTTCCGGGTTTTCCAGTGCTTTTGGCAAATATCTTGCAACAAGTGCGATAACTTCTCTTGCCAATGTAACACAATATGGTGACAAAACTTTAGAAGTAGCAGCTTCTACAACGTGGTTAACTGCGTCAATTGAAACATATCTTGTCTGTTTTGGAGACAATTTTGTCATCAATTGAGGGTCATCAATTGCAAACATCGGATAGATACAATCATATGCAATTGCAGGTTTAAAGTTCTTTTCCAAATTTGTTACAACTGCAAATCTGTTTGTTTCAGTACCTGTACCGTGAGTTAAGTTGATTGATACAATAGGTGCAGCTTTTTCAGGTGCGAATTTGAATTCATAAATTTCTTCAGCGGTTTTATCAGGATATTCAAGCAATATTGCAACAGATTTTCCAGCATCAGTAGGTGATCCTCCACCAATTGCAATTACAGCTTTTGCTCCAAATTCTTTTGCTAATTTTGCTGCATCATTTACATGGTGAGTTGTAGGGTTTGGAGTAACTTCTGCATAGTTTACATAACCAATACCGTTATCTTTCAAAGCCTTTTCTACGTAATCCCAAGCTCCGGTTGCCTTATAAGCATTTCTACCTGACATTACGATAACTTTATCAATACCTTTATCTTTTAATGTTTTTGCTATTTCATCAATTTTCTTGATAGCACCAACGCCAAAAAATACAGAAGTACGAGTTCTAATCTCTTTTACTTCATTAATGTCTATGTCTTTTTCCCACATAATAAACTCTCCTTTCTTACTCCATAATTATAATTCAATGCTTAACATTTTGCAATATTTTGGAATAAAAAAGCAATTTTAACAATGTTTTTACTTTGTTTAAGTATCAAAGTGTGTAAAAGGAGAAAAGTTATGTTAAATGCACCCATTCAACCATTAATGTACAATAACCCTCAACCTGTACAAAACAACATTCCACCACAACCGGCACCACAGCCAATTGCTCCTCCACAGGACCAGAAAACAATTCTTAGAGAACAAAGTATGGCAATATCATCAGATATAGCCGCAGAATACGGTGCCACAACAAGACTAAATGATATTTTGGTAGATTTAGCTAAAGCTTTAAAAGAAGAAAAAGACCCTGAACAGAAAAAAGTACTCGAAGCAAGAATAAACACAACAAACCAAATGATTTTGCAAAGAGAAATGAAAATAAATCAAATGGAAATGACAAAAGCACAAATTGATGCTCAACTCAAACAATAACTTAAAAAACAATGAATTGAAATAATAAATAAAAAAGCCCTTATAAATGGGCTTTTTTATTTTATTATATTATTTATCAGACTTCTTAGATTTGCTGTAATCTATAATTTTATCGGCAACAGCTCCAACACCTAAACCTGCCAAAAGGCCAAGCGCAGCTAATACAAAAGGTATGGCTTTAACATTTTTCGAAACCACTCTATACCTCTCTTTTCTAAAAGCTTTTCTTGATAAATCAACATCTTCCAAAACATCTGAAACCGACACATATTGTCCCATGCCTGTAAAACCGAAATTAAAATGACTGAGAAGGAACTTCTTTAAAGAAAATGATTTCTTTATATTTTTTACGGTACGAACCCCGCAAAATCCACCAGCAACAGTTCCAACCCCCATTCCAACATAACTACCAAGATGGGAATTGTTTTTATTTTTTTTACTCGCCTGAGGTTTATTTCCAAGAAATTCAATTGAACTTACAGCTTTTACCGACATATTAAGAAAATCCTATCAACTAATTTTATTTATCAGCTTTTTTAGCTCTTGTATGATTTATAATTCCATCAACAATAGCACCAAGTCCTAAACCTAACAATAAAGCCAGAGAACCGGTAATCACAGGGAACACTTTCATACCTTTTGAAAAAGTTTTTGCAGAAAGTTTGAGATTAGATACATCTAACCCAGCTTTAGCCAATTCTCTCTTGTAAGCAGTTCTAAATGTAACAAGCATTCTTTTCAAAAAAGGTTTATCTTTCTGTGCCTGATGTATAAAGTATAAAGGATATCCAGCTCCAACAGAAGCACCAACACCCATACCTATATATCTTCCGGCACGAGTTTTCTCATATTCATTACCATTTTTAGTATATGACTTTTTACCTGAAAAACTAACCGTATTTACTGCATCAATTGACATATTACACCTACATTTTTACTACACTCAACTATATTAAAAACTAAAAAAGTTATCTTTTGCATTATTTTGGCTTATTATTAATTTATTGTTACAAAAAAGGACGGGATTAAGATCCCGTCCTTCAAATTTATATTTTATCAGCCTATTTTTCATCTAGAGCTGCAACACCTGGAAGAACTTTTCCTTCGATGAATTCAAGAGAAGCTCCACCACCTGTTGAAACGTGAGTGAAATCTTCAGCTTTGCAGAATTTCTTAGCTGCAGAAACAGAATCACCACCGCCGATTACAGATACAGCGCCAGCTTTTGTTGCTTCAACAATTGCATTCAATACTTCTTTAGTACCTTCTGCAAATTTAGGATTTTCAAAAGCACCAACAGGACCGTTCATCAAGATTGTTTTTGAAGATTTAATAACATCAGCAAAAGCTTTTCTTGAATCAGGACCAGCATCAACGCCTTCAAATCCATCAGGAATTTCGTCAATTTTAACGAATTTGTTAGTTCCGTTGCCAGAGAAATCATCTGCTGCAAGAACATCTGTTGCCATAACAAGTTTAACACCCTTATCAGCAGCTTTCTTTTCGATAGCCTTAGCAACTTCAATTTGATCATCTTCACAAATTGAGTTACCGATTTTACCACCATTAGCTTTTACAAATGTATAAGCCATACCACCACCGATAATCATGTTATCAACTTTGTCTAGCAAGTTTTCTAAAACACCGATTTTAGAAGAAACTTTAGCACCACCAACAACAGCTGTGAATGGTCTTGTAGGATTATCTAATGCTTGAGATAAGCATCTGATTTCTTTTTCCATCAACAAACCAGCTACTGCAGGTTTCAAAACCTTAGCCAATTTAGAAGTTGAAGTATGGTTTCTGTGAGCAGCACCGAAAGCATCGTTTACATAGAAATCACCCAACTTAGCTAATTCATTAGCAAAAGTCATATCATCATCTTTAGCTTCTTCAGCCTTGTAGAAACGAATATTTTCCAACAAAGCAATTTGTCCGTCTTTCATACCTTCCAATGCTTTTTCAGCACCTTCACCTACAGGTTCAGATACAAATAAAACATCTTCACCAAAAACTTTAGACATATATTTAGCAACAGGAGCTAAAGAGAATTCCATATTCCATTCACCTTTTGGACGACCAAGGTGAGCCATCAAAATAATTTTAGCGCCTTTGTCTTTCAAAGCTTTTACAGTTGGAACGATAGCTTGAATTCTTGTATCGTCTGTAACATTTTTGTCTGCGTCAAGAGGAACGTTCACGTCAACTCTTACTAACGCTCTTTTACCCTTAACGTCTCCTAAATCGTTAATTGATTTTTTCATAATTTTCTCCTTATTTAAAATCACAAAAATCTTTGCATGCCTATTCTACAAAAAACAAAATAGATTAGCAAATAGAAAAAAGAGCCATTTTTTATGGCTCTTTTATTAATAACTAAGCTTCGTTCAATTCTCTACGAATATCTTCAACAGTCACGTGAAGAACCGGAGAATTTTCATCCTTCTTAAGATATACATCTTTAATACCGGATTGAACTATAAATCTCTTACACAAAATACAGATAAAATTATGTCCCCAAATATACATTGTAGAACCCTTACATCTGTCCTGTCCGGCTTGGATAATTGCATTTTGTTCAGCGTGAATTGAACGACAAGTTTCATAACAAGTTCCGGATTTAATACCGTGCTCAATTCGATAGCAACTTCCTCTTTCGTAACAAGACTCTACCTTAGAAGGTGTACCGTTATAGCCTGTTGCCTTAATCTTTTTATCATCACCAACAATAACAGCACCAACTTGTGCTCTTATACAATTTGAACGACTAGCACAAGTCTTAGCCAAGTCCAAAAAATAATCTTCCCAGCTTTTTATTTCCATATATTTACCTCTACATACTAGTGTTTATAATTTTTAATTCCTGTGAACACCATAGAAATGTTATATCTATCAGCAAGCTCAATCATACTTGCGTCATTAGCAGATCCCCCAGGCTGAATAATCATCCCGATTCTTCCCTGAGCCGCAATTTGAATACAATCAACAGTAGGAAGAGTATTATCAGAAGCCAATACAGCATCTTTAGAGTTGTCACAAGCCCAATTTACAGCATCTTCAACAGCTGTAAGCGGAGAAACATGTCCTTGAGCAATTGCTGCGGTTTTAAAGTCCTTGGCAATTACAATAGAATTTGAACGTGCATACTTAGAAATTTTCCAAGCAAATACTGCATCTTCAATCTGTTCCTTGGTAGGTTTTTTGTTTGTAACAATCTGGAACGAATTTTTGCCCAATCGACTCTTATTAAAATCTTGATATAAAGTTCCAAAAGGAGTCACATGAACATCTTTTTGAACAAGAGATTTATAATCTTTAAGAGGGGTATTTACTTTAACAACAGTAATCAAAGGATTATCTCTTAAAAGAGCCAATGCTTCAGGATCAAAATCAGGAGCAACTACAAGCTTTACAGACATAGAATTAATATGTTTTGCAATTTCGAAATCAATTTTTTGTGAAGCACCAATAGCTCCAAAGAAAGAAGCAACAGGGTCACAATCAAAAGCCTTCGTATAAGCTTCATCTAATGTAGCTCCTAAAGCAACAGCACAAGGTGCAGCATGCTTGGTTATTGCAACTGCGCAAACATCATAAAATTCACTTAACACATTTGCAATCTCAGTTACAGACATTATTTCATTGTATGATAAAACTTCTTTTCCAACAATTTCAAAATCTGCCATATTTTCAGATTTAAAAATCATTGCAGGTTGTTGCGGATTTTCACCGTAATTTAGGTGCCACATAGTTTCCAAAACAGTTTCTTTTTCCAGTTGAAATTCACCAGACTCATTTAGGTTGTCGTAAATTTTTAGTTCTACTCTTTTACTCATATGTTTTACCTCTTTTGTAAACCAATTTAGCATAAAAATTTAAACTTGTAAAATTCTTATAGTGTTGAAATAATTTTATGTTCTTTTTATAATGTTTTTGTTCAAATAACAAAGGATTTATAAAAATGAGTAGCAATAAAATGACAGAAGGCGTAGGCAAAAAGATTGTTGAAGCCCTAAAGCAGCAATCCGATATCGAGATTGTACCGGTAAAAGAACCGGCACCAAACGCAGAACTTACAAATTTAAGTTCACTAGCACCTCAAAATAGTCTTATTGATGAAATGGTGCTACCGCAAGATGCACCAAAATCCGCATCAACATTTAATTTTACTCCTAAAAATGAAGATATTGATGCTGCATTATCAAACACTATGATGAATTTTCAAACTCCTGAATCTAATATTCCGGCAGTTGAGGAAATGGAATTACCTGCAAACGTTGCAGTTTTGCGCCAATTAATCTCAAAACTTCCGGCTAATGTTTCAAAACAAACAGGAGCATTAATTATAAAGCAGACTATGGAAGCTCTTGGTATTTCTATGACAAATGTTTTACAAGAAGCTCAACAAGTTCAAGAAAACTTAACTCAATCTGTAAGAGAATGCCAAACAAATGTTCTTGAACACAAAAAACAAATTAATATTTTAGAAGTTCAAGCTCAAAAATATCAACGTCAATTTGCAGCTGTAAACGACATTATCAGCTTGTTCATACAAACAAATAACTAAAATATTTTAACCGATTTATATTTTTAAGATTGCGCTATGACGATTAGTTGTAGCGTTTTCTTTTCTGTAAGAGAAAAACATATCATTATCGCAACAAGTACAATAAGGACAAACATCTATATTTTCAACCCCGCATTCAATTAGCTGTTGTCTATTTATACCTTTCAAATCAACAAATATTCGTCCATCTCTCACTTCACTTAAGCCATCAAAATCTTTAACAGTTAGCTTTAATTTTTCAAAAACTTCCTCTCCAACATCATAACAACACATAGAAATAGCCGGTCCTATTAAAGCTGTCATATTTTCAGGTTTACAATTAAATTCAGAAACCATTTTTTCTACTGTTTTTACTGCGATTTGACCTGCTGTTCCGCGCCACCCTGCGTGAGATACTGCACCTATTTGTTTTTGTTCATCAAATATAATTACAGGTGTACAGTCCGCAAAATTCAAAAAAACAGCACAACCCTTATCTTTTAATATTAAACCATCAGTATCAGGATAGCTTTCTCTAGAGAAATCAACAATCTCAACATTTGTAGTATGAGTTTGACTTGGAGTTATGAGTTTATCAACCTTTAGATAATCGCAAAAATCTTTCTTATTATCAGCGACAAGCTGCTCAAGCTCAGGCTCTTTCGTTTTTATAACACTCTCACGAGTAGTAAAAAAGTGCTCAGCTTTTAACAAATCAGATTTTAAAACTTTTTTCCCGCAAATCTCATCAAAATAAAACATAGTTTTATATTAGAACAAAAATTGTCAATTTGTCTAATATATTAAGTTGATAATTTATATAAGAATCTTAAAATAACAAATTTAACAAAAAGGAGAATATATGTCTGAAAATTTTCACAAATACCTTGTAGAATTTATAGGTACATTTTTTTTAGTATTAGTTGTAGGCTGCAGTTTAACGATTGGAGAAACGAGCTTTATAAATGCACTTGCAATAGGCTTTACACTAATGGTTATGGTTTATGCAGGCGGACACATTTCAGGCGGGCACTATAACCCTGCAGTATCACTAGCTGCCACAATTCGTGGAGCATTACCCTGTAAACAATTTATGCCATATATGCTAACACAACTTCTAGGGGGTATTGTTGCCGGATTTGTGGTTAATTTTATAGCTGATGGTCCTGCCGCACCTTCTCCTACCGGATACTATATTCCTTCTCTAATTATTGGAGAATTTTTATTCACATATGCACTATGTTACGTTGTTCTACTTACCGCAACTGACGAAGATGTTGAAGGAAATTCCTACTATGGCCTTGCAATAGGTTCAACAGTAACTGCCGGAGCCTGTGCGGTTGGTGGAACAATATGTATGGGAGCTTTTAATCCAGCAATTGCCATTGCTGCGACAATTATGAGCGGATGTTGCATCAAAGTCGCACTTATAACACTTACAACAAATTTATTTGCAGGACTCTGTGCTGCTTGGACATTTTTAGCAATAAAAAAGCAGGCATAAGCCTGCTTTTTAAATATCTCATCTATTATTTTATTTTACATCATCTTTAATAACAATAAGATTATTCATAATCTTCATTGCACAAGTTGGAAGTACAACGTGCTCCAAACCATCAGCAATACTAATGATTTTACCTGCACCAAGAACAACATCTTCACCTTTGTACATGAATTTGTAATCATCTTTTCTGTCTGAACGAATAGTAACTTTGTCCATTGTTTCCCTTTCCTTTTTCCGTAATATATACCAATTTACATTCTTTTTGCAATACCTAACGGATTATAAAAAATCCCATCTTCCATAACTTCGCTATATAAATCTTCGTCCTTCTTGAATTCATCTTCAGAATAAGGATATAAATCTATACAAACCCCGAGTTCGGTCTCAACTTTTCCTACAATCGGCCAAATCTCTTCTCGCTTAGATTTATCCTGCATATCAAAAAGTGCAACTAACTCAATATCCTCATCCTCATGTTCTTTACCATCAATATAAGCACCAAACAGGTAGAGACCCTTATAGTCACTGTATTTTTTCCTAAATGCTGCCGACAGAAGTTTTATAACTTCTTGAACTTTTGCTGACATTTTTAACCCCTTATTAAATTAATGCTAAGACTTTATCTCTTTGAACAGTAACTTGCTCTGATGTTTCCAAATTTTTTACTGACACTGTACCATTATTTATTTCATCTTCACCCAAAATGAGTGCGAATTTTGCAGACTTAGATGCCTTTTCTAATTGTTTAGTAAACTTTTTATTTGAAAGGTCAAACTCAACAATCTTACCTGCGTTGCGCAACTCTTCCGCTAAAACAAAAGCCTGAGTCGAATCATTCGATACAATATAAGCATCAAGCTTAGCCATATCAATTGCAGGCAACAACGAATTCAATCTTTCCATACCCATAGCCCAACCTACGGCCGGAACATCGTCCCCACCAAGGTTTCTAACAAGACTATCGTAACGACCACCACCACATACAGCGTTTTGAGATCCTAAATTATTTGATTTAATTTCAAAAACTGTTCTGTTATAGTAATCCAAACCTCTTACAAGGAGCTTATTTTCCTGATACTTAACTCCCATTTTATCAAGATATGACTTCAATTCACGGAAATGTTCAGCACACTCTTCGCAAACAAAATCAGATTGAATAACCTTCTTAATCTCAGGTTTTTCAAAAATCTCCTTACAAGACTCAACCTTACAATCCAAAAGTCTCAAAGGATTTTTCTCATATCTGTTCTGGCAATCCTCACACAAATTGTCAAATTCAGGCTTCAAAACTTCTTTTATTTTCTTTTTGTAAGCTTCACGACAAGTCGGACACCCGAGAGAATTAATTTCAACAAGTAAATCATTCAACCCGAGAGCCTTAAGATAATTAACCGCAAGCAAAATAACTTCAGCATCAGCAGTAGGCTGTTTTATTCCAAACATCTCAACGCCGACCTGATGGAATTGTCTTTGACGACCGGCTTGCGGACGTTCATATCTAAACATAGGGCCGTGATACCACAACTTAACCGGAGCAGACAATCTTGCCATTCCATTTTCAATAAAGGAACGAACAACGCCGGCAGTATTTTCCGGACGTAACGTCAAAGAGCGATCACTCTTTTCAAAAGTATACATCTCTTTGTTTACAATATCGGTAGTATCACCAACACCTCTTGCAAACAACTCGGTTGCCTCAAAAATTGGGGTTCTTATTTCTTTATAGCCATACTTTGTAAAAACTTCTAATGCAGTTTCTTCCAATCTGTGCCAAGCAGCAACATCCTGAGGTAGTATATCCTTTGTCCCTTTTATTACGTTAATTATCTTACTCATACAGCCATTATAGCCATTTAGGGCCAAATTGTCAAACGAAATTTTATTTTTCGGCTCTTAAAGCATCAAAATCACTCTGAATTTCTTTAGCCTTTTCATTCAACTTATTGTAAGTCTGAGAATTAATCTCTCCACCAATCAAAATCAAAATAGAAGTATAGTACAACCAAACCATAAGCACCGCAAAGGCACCAATCGTACCATAAACCATGTTATAAGTTTTCAAGTTGTTAACATAAATAGAGAAACCCCAAGATGCAACGAGCCAAAAGATTACAAAGAAAAATGATCCCGGAATTGCACTCTTTCTTTTAAACCGTTCATTACCTCTTAAATCCGGCAAAATGTAATAACTCAAAAATGCCATAAGGAACAATGCCGCAAAAGCAATTGGCCAACGCAAGGTCAGCAATACAATTGCCACAACCTTGGAAATAAACATATGTTTTACAAGAAAACCTACAATAACTTTACCGAAAATAATCAAGTTTATTGATAAAAACAACACCATAACATCAACAAACACCATCAATAATGACAATACTCTGGTGTAAAGAAGATTTCTGGTCTCTTTTACTTTATAAGCCCTATTTAACCCCTTCAACACAACAGCCATACCATTCATAGACAAGAACAATGTTGCGATAAAACCACCAACAGCCATAATCCCGCCTTGAGAGAATATCATAACCTCAGACAAAACTGTTATAATCAAATTCATAGCTTGATCCGGCATAAAGTTTGCGAGGAAAATAATTATAGGATCCATTAATGACTTATTACCCATCCAACCAAATACAGCCATCAAAAACAGCATGAATGGAAATATTCCGATAACAAGCATAAAACCCATCTCGGCTGCCATACCGAAGAAATCATTTTCAATTATTGATAAAACCAGCCTCTTTAAAGGTTCTACAAACTTATGGTTTCCTTTTATCCTCATAATTTTAAATTCTTAACTTCATCCAAAATCTTTTTCGTAGCATCAGGGACAGCAGCTTTAATAAGGCAACCGGCAGCAAGCTTGTGTCCACCACCGCCAAATTTCTGACACACAGCTGAAATATCAACATTTTCACTTCTCATTGAAACTTTAGAAGCTGTGCTGGAAATTTGTTTTACTATAAAAGCAACCTCCACAGATTTTATTGCACGTAACTTTTCGGCTAAACCTTCTGTGCAATCTTCGGCAGCATTAAATTTTTCCATATCCTTTTTGAATACGGTAATATAAGCAATTTTATCATTCTCTAGAAATTCAGCATTATTTAAGCAATAAGCTTGGAACAATACATGCTCTTTTGTATTAGATTCATAGCAATATCTGTATATATCAGAAGGAACAACTCCAATATCAACAAGCGCACCCGCAACTTTTAAAGCATTACTATTAGTATTATTATATTTAAAAGCTCCGGTATCTGTTAATATTGCAGTATATAAACATTCCGCAGTCTTACTTGAAATCTTCCAATTCATTTTTGTCATAAGAGAATATAAAACTTCTCCGGTAGAGCTTGCATTTGGTGAAACAAAATTCAACTCACCATAATTCTCATTTGTAACATGGTGATCGATATTAACAGTATGTTTAGCTTTCTGGAAAAGAACTGCAGACTCAAACATTCTATCTTCAGAAGCCACGTCAACATTAATAACCAAATCATACTCACGAGATTTATCAAACTCACTGACATGTTTTGCCTCATCTACATAAGGAATAAATTTAAAAATTTCAGGACATTTCGACATAAGAAGCATATTCGACTTCTTACGAAAATTATCTCTTATCGCAGAATATAATCCGCACATACTTCCTAAAGTATCGCCATCAGGGTTTATATGCGAAACTATAAGTATATTTTTAGAAGCTTTTATGATATCATTTAATTGTATCCAGTCCATTTCTATATTTTAACACAAAATTACGGGGAAGCAAATTTGAAAAAAATACTATACACAGATTTTGTATCCACAGAAGAATTAATGGCCGAACTTTTAGAACAAAAGGATTTTAAGAAAGCTATGACGCGTTCTAACCTGTATAAATTCTGGGGAAAAGTTGCTGGTGCAAAATTTGCAGGAAAATCCAGACCATATTCAATGCTAGGTGGCGGAATTATGGTAATAGCGTGTGAAAATCCAGTTGTAGCTCAAGAGCTTATGCTCAAAAAAACTCAACTACTTATTAAATTTAAACCTTACCTCGAATCCCTTAAAATAAAGGTAAAAGACCTGCGTTTTGATACAAAAAAATGGGAAGCTTAACTTTTAACATTAACTTTTGTAACAAAAAATATGACTTGTGAAATTCGCTTTTTCTCAAATACTTTATATAAACAAGAAGAGTATAATTTAAGGAGAGAGCAAAATGACATTCTTAGCAATTGATGCCCAAAAGAGCTTGTTCACGTTACAAAAGAGTCAAACTGAATTTGAACAAATGCTTATATTAAACCAAATCAACTGGTGTACTAAACAGATGAACTACGTTACACAACAATACAATGAACTATATGGTGACGACGCTGAAGCTCCAGATCTTGAAGAGGATCCATATTTCGTCATGTTACAACAAACCGAAGAACAGCTTCAGACTCGTAAATCCAATCTAGATTCACAGATTTCACTTTTAAACGAAGAAATCAACTCTAGTAAGACAATGATTAACAACAACATCAAACAATCTTGTGGTTTGAACTTACTCGGAGGCTAATAAGTAAACAAAAAGAATTAAAAAATAAAAAGAAGTTTGTAGTGATGTGCTCAGGATTTAATTTCCCAAGAGCAACCTACAAACTTCTTTTATTTTGTTTCTTATATAACTTTACAGTATTCAACATCAAAGAAGCAATAGTCATAGGCCCAACACCACCTGGAACAGGGGTAATATATGAAACCTTCTTTGATACAGCATCAAAATTTACATCCCCACGAACCTTACCGGAATCATCTTTAAAAATTCCGACATCAATGACTACACATTCATCTTTCATCATATCATCTTCTATTAATACTTCCCCTACTGCAGAAATTAAAACATCTGCAGTTTTTGTTATATCTTTGAGATTTTTTGTATGACTATGACAAATAGTAACTGTGGCATTTCTCTTTAATGTCATCAAAGCCATCGGTTTACCGACAAGGTTAGAACGCCCAACAACAACGACGTGCTTTCCATCCAAATCTATATTATACTCATCTAACAGAAACAGTATCCCCTGAGGAGTACAAGGATAAACGGCTGGCTCTAAACCCGTAAATAGCCTTCCACAATTCTCCAAAGTAAAACAATCAACATCTTTTTCAGGAGATATTGCATCAATTACATTTTGTTTGTTTATATGCTTTGGCAAAGGAAGCTGAACCAATATAGCATTAACAGAGCTATCCCTATTTAATTCATTAATCTTTGCAAGCAAAACATCTTCACTAACATCCTGTGGATAAGTTATCACAGTAGAAACGATCCCTAGACTTTCAGCAGTTTTTCTTTTGTTATTAACATAAATTTTACTCGCAGGATCTTCACCAACCAAAATTACCGCAAGAGAAGGCTTAACCTCAAACTCATCAATTTCTTTCTTGAGATTCTCTAACAGCTTATTTCTTAAACTTTTTCCATCTAAAATCACTGCCATACTACTCACCACCTTGAGGCAAATTCAATCTGAAATAAAATTGTTTTATCGCATCCTGAACGACTTTAGAATCCCTTTGGATTGAATGTTTAAGTAATTCATTATCAAAAGGAATTACTCCAAGAACATCCAAATCATATTTTTTCAACAAATCGTAAACAGAAGTCAAATCATTGTTATCAACCTTATTAATTACAACTCCGATCTGATTTCCTGCTGCATATTTTGCACTGAACTCTTCAATACGCTTAGCCAAATGAGCAGATTCTTCAATTGGATTAGCAACAATAATCGTCGTATCAATTTCCGTATCAACAAGCTGGTTTAAGTACTTCAAATCAAATTCGCAATCAAAAATGACAATATCATATCTATCAATAAGTTTTTGAACCGCACAGTTAATCTGACCAGTAATAGGACATCTGCAATCTTTTGATCCAACGAACCAAGAAACAATCAAATCAACATTTTCGTCAATTGAAACAAGAATATCTTCCATCGCCCACTCAATAAACTCCTGCTTTGACATGTTTTCAGGAATCCCAGTCTTATATTCGTGTTTCCCGCTGCGGATACCATAAATAGTATTTCTTACATCTAAACCAAAACTGTGACCCAGTTCACTTGAAAGGTCATTATCAAAAAGTAATATAGACTTTTCAGGAAACAGTTCCTGAAATAATCTTAAAAACGCTTTAGTAATAGTTGTCTTACCACTCCCACTCTTACCGGTTACTGCAAGTTTAAATGTCATAATACCTCATTTATCTATACATTTTCTTTAATTCTTCAGACAGTTCTTTGGTTAATTTAAAAGCCTTACCTGCAAGCTCAATTGATAAACTACCTGCACCGCAAGATGTTGAAACAAGTGAACCATCTAAAATTAGTTTCTCATTAATACCCTTGTTAGTCAAATATTTTACAGCCTCTACAAATTTATCAACCATAACAGCTAAATCAGCCTTGACTAAAGCATCCTTATCGAGAGTTGGAACAACTCCCCAAACAATTTTTCCACCAGCCAAAAGAAATTTTTCAACTTCATCAGCATAAACACTCAAATTCTGAGAAAAACTATATGCATCCAAGTTAATTAAGTTAACTCCACATTTTACAGGAAGGCTCCAATCACATTTCCCGCAACAGTGAATTGCACTTAATCCACCTGCCCCCTTAATCACATCAGAAAGTTCTTTAAGCATACCAACGACATCTTCATCAGATATAGTGACGTAAGCAGATGTTCCTAATTGCGATATAGAAGGCTCGTCTATGAATATAATAGGAGTTGTCTCAGGCGAAACTTCGTTTATTTTTTTTATCTGCCACAAAGCCTTTAAGGAAAGTACCTTAATTATAATTTCTCTCAAAGTTTCATCATAATAAGCGCATTTTCCATCCTTATCGACCAAAGTTGTAGATAGAGTGAAAGGGCCAACCAGCTGACCTTTCGCAAAAGCCGGCTTCTTTGATTGAACAAAATTTAAAAAGCTTGGAATGGAACTTGCAAAACTTTCCGAAATAGAATATTTCTCAAGAAGTTCATCACCTTCCCCAGCCACAACGGTCTCATAATCTAAAAACAATTGTTCTAAATCATCATAAAAGCCATCATACTCTATATCTAAATAGGACCTATCAATAAAAAATGAAGGCATACCCTCCAAAAACTGGAGAATCATGTCTTCATTTTTACTAACCTTTACCATCTGAGGCCAAAAAGGCACTCCAAAAAAATATTTTTCGATTAACGTAAAAGCGTCCTTGACAGAGGTGTGAGGCATTGAACCTATCGCTAAGCACTCAAGATTTAATTTACTTAAATCAGCCCCCATCAAACCCTCTTTAAAACTACGCTTCTTCAGATACTTCTTCTACTGATTCTTTCAAGATTTCAGAAGCTGTAACTGAAATTGCTAATTCGCATTTAACTTTAGAAGTTAATTTGATAAGCATAGTGTAAGAACCAACTTTGTTGATAGGAGCGTTAAGAGATACGTTCTTTCTATCAACTTCGATACCAGATTGAGCCAACAATTCTTCAGCCAATTTCTTAGTAGTGATTGTACCGAACAATTTACCAGATTCACCAGCTTTTGCACTCAATTTCAATTCGCCGAATTTTTCAATTTTTTCAGCAGTAGCAAGAGCTTCTTGGTGAAGTTTTTCTTGTTTAGCTTTAATTCTAGCGATATTCTTTTCACGGTTTTTAACAGCACCTTCAGTTGCTACTTCAGCTACGTTTTGAGGAAGTAAGAAATTTCTAGCGTAACCGTCTTTAACGTTTACCATATCACCAGCTTCGCCCAAATTCTGAACATCTTTCTTTAATATAACTTGCATAATAAGTCTCCTTTTTCTATTTATATTTCTATCGTAAAAAAATACTACAACAAAGATAAATGTTTGTCGATAGTTTTTTTCTGAATGTTAAGCTATTTAAGCCCCTTCTTCTTCATACCATAGTCAATTATCATATTAATAAGGCTTTGAGGCAATTTTGCCGCAATTTCAGCAGCCAAAGCATCGACTCCAATTGTGTATGAAGGCTTAGGATTTTTATTCGCATCAATTTTTCTTATTAATTCAACAACTTTCCCGACAGGAAGACCTCGCTTTTCATTCTTGGCAGCATTTCTTGCAAGAAATTTCATTTGACGTTCATAAGACTTATCTCCCTCAATGCTATCCTGATTTATCTGAATAGATTTACCCCAAAGAGGAGTAGCTATTACACCGGGTTTTACAGAAACTACTTTTATCTTATGTAAAGACTCAAGTTCAAACGCATTAAATAAAATATCTAACGCTCTTTTAGAAGCACAATAAGGGGCAATAAATGGGAAAATTCCCAAGCTTGCCATAGAACTTATATTAATTACACGTCCGCCTTCCAAAACAGGCATCAATTTCTGTGTAAATCTTAGGTGAGAAAAAGTATTAATCTCAAACTGTTTCCTCAACTTACTCATCGGCATATTTTCCATTGGACCGGCCATAACACAACCGGCACCATTGATAAGCAAATCAACTTTCTCAACTTGACGTTTTATAAATACAGCTGCACCATCAATAATAGATGTTTTTTCCATATCTATAAAAAACGGAATGATATTAGATGATATTTTTTTTAACGGAATTTCGTAATCCGGATTTCTATATCCGGCAAAAACGATACAATCTTCAGCAAAACTCTCAGCAAGCGCCCTGCCAATACCGGATGTAGCACCTGTAATAACAACAACTCTCTTCATTATTCTACGTATGATCCAAATAGTGGTAAGTACAGAGCTAACGCCAAAGTCAATACGATACTACCAATAACGATTAACATTAAAGGCTCAATCATCTTTGTCATAGTATCAACAATTGCATCAAGTTTTTTATCAATATACTTAGTAGCCTGCTCAAGCATATCACCCAAACGACCTGATTGTTCACCAGTTGCAATCATAAACAAAATCATTTTTGGAACAGATTCAGTCGTTCTCAAAGCAACTGACAAGTGCTGACCTTGTTGAACTAAACCGGTAGCAACCTCAATCTTTTGACGCAAAGTATAGTTAGTCAAAGTCAAGTTAGCAAGGTACAAACATTCAACGATAGGAACACCTGCGTCATAAGCAACCTGCATAACTGCAATAAAGTTCGCAAAATTTGAATACTGAATCAAATCTTTTAATAAAGGAATATCCAAAGAAATTTTATCAATTTGTCTACGGCTAGTTGGCCATTTAAATAACCATATAACAGAAAATACCACAGCACATAACATAAATGGAACAAATATCCAATACTGTCTTAAGAACAAACCGGCATCCATCAATGTTTGAGTAATCCAAGGCAATGCCTTACCCATGTTGTCGAACATATCCTTGAAAACAGGGAATACGAACATCAACATAACTAATACAATAATAACAGCCAAACATATTACGAAGATCGGATACATCAATGTACCAATAACCTTACTTCTAATATTAGCTTGTTTAGTCAAAATTTCTAACAAACGGTCAAGTGTTTTTTCCAATTCACCGGAATCTTCACCGGCTTTACAAAGACCGATATAAACTTGTCCAAATTGTTCAGGATATTTAGCCAATGTATCAGCGAAAGTCGCACCAGCCATAATCTGACGTCTTAACTCTTTCGCAACCAATCTGATTTTTAACTTAGCAGCATCATTCTCAATGAACATCAAAGATTCAATCATTGGAATACCTGAAGAAGCCAATATTTGTAAGGTTGACGTAAACTCCATCTTATCTGTTAAGCCCAAAGTTTTCATCTGACCAGGCTTAACACTTGAAGCAGAATCAGACTTAGCGTCCTTACCTACTTTTTCCTCATAGACTTTAGTCGCCAAAAACCCAAGCTTACGGATATTATCACGCGCCTCACGTATATCCTCAGCTTCAACTTTACCTTTTACAACTTCTTTTCCGTTTTTTAATGCTTCATAGTTATATATCGCCATACTAATAAATCCTATTCATTTACAATTCCAAGTACACGAACAAATTCTTCAATTGTTGTCTGACCATTCAAAATATGACCAATACAAGACTGGTTAAGAGTTCTCATACCGTTTTTAACAGCTAACTCTTCTATTTCAATATCATGCGCACCTGTCGCAATTAACTTTCTAATACCCTTGTTAATTGTCATAATTTCATAAACACCAAGACGGCCCTTATATCCTGCGAAACCGCACTTATTACAACCTTTAGGTCTATACAAAGGAGTCTTCATGATACGTTCGATCTCAGCCTCATCAACAGTAATTTGAGAAACTTCTTCTCTGGTTGGGAAGTATTGTTCTTTACAATCATCGCACAACTTTCTTACAAGACGTTGAGCAATTACGCCAGCCAATGTTGAAGCAACCAAGTAATCCTTCGCACCCATTTCAACCATACGAGTAACAGTAGCTGCTGCTGAGTTGGTGTGAACTGTACTTAAAACAAGGTGACCTGTCAAAGCTGCTGAAATCGCAATTTCAAGAGTTTCATAGTCACGAATTTCACCAACGAGGATAATATCAGGGTCTTGACGCAATATAGCACGCATACAAGACGCAAACGTAATACCTGCTTTGGCGTTAATTTGTGATTGGTTAATACCTTCAAGTTTAATTTCTATCGGGTCTTCAATTGTAGTAATGTTAACATCTTCATTGTTCAAGCTTTTCAAAACCGAATACAATGTAGTTGTTTTACCTGAACCGGTAGGACCAGAAGTTAAGATAATACCGTTCGGGCTACAAGTCATAACTTTGATTTTTTCAATATCTTCCGGAGTACCACCAACAAGATTAATATTCTTATCAGCAGCATTCAATGAAACAGCCGGCGCCAATACACGGATACAAACCTTTTCTTTACCAGCAACAGGCAATGTGTTAATACGGAAGTCATATGATTGGTTTTTATATTTTATAGAGAACGTACCATCCTGAGGACGTCTGTGCTCTGCGATATTCATTCTTGATAAAACTTTGAAACGTGAAATTACAGAAGTTTCAACTTTAGAAGGAATATCCAAAACCTTTGATAACATACCATCTTTTCTGTAACGAACAATGTACCCTTGAAGCCTTGGTTCTATGTGGATATCGGAAACGTGAGTATCAATAGCTGTCGTAATAATTTGGTTTACAAATTTAGCAATAGAACCGCTTGAATCCTGCAATTCATTATCTACTTGTTCCCACAAAGAACTTTCAACCTGAAGCGTTGCAGTTTCATCCTCGATTTGCTTGATAATGCTTTGGGTTTCTTTTTTCTGTTCTGAGAAAAAGGTCTCCATACAATTTGTGAACTCATAGTGAGTCATCAATAATTGTTTAGGATTTTGACCAGTAAGATAAATAATTTCTTTTAATACGTCAGGCTTTACCGGTGCAACTACACCTAAAACCAACGTCTTACCATCTGAAGATACAGGAACAACCTTATTATTTTTAATAAAATCTTCAGGTAATATGTTTATAAACGCACTTTGTTTTGCAAGCTGGTCTGCAGTAACCATATCGAAACCAGTCTGACCATGCAAAACCTCTTTCAACTGCTCTAAAGTAATGAACCCTAACTTAAACAGCATTGATCCAACAGGCACTTTTTGGCGCTTACTTTCTGCCAAAGCCTGCAAGAGTTGAACATCAGTAATATATCCTTTTTCAATAAAAAGTTCACCTAACTTAGACTGAGGTTGAGGCACAACATTCGGAATAACCTTTTCTTCTTTCTGAACCGGTGCCATCTTCGCTGTCAAATCAGCAATTAACTCATCTAAATCCTTATCTGAAACTTGTATAAATTTAATGGGATAATTTAAAAACTGTTTTAATTTTTCATTAACAGCATCTTTATCTGATGTAGATTTTATAGCAACAAACAAGTACTTGTCTTTGACACTGATAGGAACAAATTTATATTGTTCCATCAGTGCACTATCGACTTTATTAAGTATCTGTTTATTTATACTATTTTTTAATCTGTTTTGTAATTCGTTCATTTCTTTTTCTTATGTATACCGAGTATAAACTACAGAGAATCACCTGTTGATGCTGCGTCAGAATCTACGATAATCTTAGGTGTAATCAAGATAACTAACTCAGATTTTTCTTTCTCAACACTTGAACTTCTGAAGAATACTCCTAATCCAGGAATATCACCTAAGAATGGGATCTTGTTAACAGTTTTAGTTTCGTGATCTCTCATCATACCACCTAAAACTAAAGTGTCACCATCTTTAATTCTTACATTCTTCAATTCAAGGTTTCTCTTTTGAAGCAATGTAGCCTGCAAATCACGTTTACCTGCTGCTGCTGCTTCTTCATCAGCTGCTGCTGCATAAATTTGTTCTTTAATTGTTGTATAATCAGGTTTTACGTTCAAATATACATACCCATCCGGAGAGATGAAAGGAGTAACTGTAATTTTAAGACCCTCATCGTCACCAATTTCATATGTTCTTTGAGTTGTAGGGTTTTCAGAATAAGTACCTTGTACAACCTGAGATGTTACAGTTTTAACGTAGTCACCTGTCATATCAATTGTTGATTCTTGACCGTTTGTCGCAATAATTCTTGGATTAGAAATTGTACGACCCTTACCGTTTTGAATCATCATATTAAGTGTATATACAAGCGAAGCTGAACCTGTTCCATATGTAGGTTTGTTATCACCGAAAATACCGATACCTTTATCACCGAATGAAGTGTGACCATCGTTATCTGAGTTTACAGAGAAGTGCTTACTTGTGTAGCTCCAAGAATTGTTGAATTCTCTAGAACCAGTTTCATTTAACTCAATAATTGAAAATTCAATGTAAGCTTGAGGTTGACGTTTATCGTTTGATGCGATAAAATCTCTAACCATTTCGATCTGCTGTGGAGAACCACCAATTAAGTTAACAGTACCAAGTTGAGTGTAATAAGCTACTGATAAACTTTTTAGATTCAAAGGTGAAGTAGTTTTACCACCAGCATCACCAGCAGAACCTGAACAAGCAACAACACCTTCGCCCAAAGTAATATCACCAGCAGCTGCACCTGTTAATATACCGGCAGCTGCACCGGTAGAAGCTCCGGCACTAGGCAATAATACTTTACAAATCATATCTGCCATCTGAGCAGGAGTTGTGTGGTTAACTTTGAATGAAGTAACCACTGGTTTTTTATCAAACTGACTAATAACTTTTCTTGCAATAGCAACGTCATTGTTGCTACCGAAAATCAATACTTCGTTAGTAGCTGGGTTTGTAGTTGCAATTTCAGAACCTGATAGACCAGGTTTCTTCATACCATAAATATTTGCATTCAAGAATTTAGCAAGCGCAGTAGCATCAACATATTTTACCGGAATTACCGCCATTTCCTGCTTTCCAACACTTGACTTATCACTGGTTTTTGTGATTATCAAAGTGTTATCTTGAAGAGTGTATGCTAAATCAGATGTTGTTAACACCATATTGAAAGCAGAATTCAAAGGAATATTTACTAAATCCATAGTAACTTTGCTTTGAATATCACCCTTGAAAATGATATTTAAACCTGCTTTATCAGCAAACATTCTTAATACCTGCTGAACATCAGAATCTCTCAAACTCAAGTTAATCATGATGTTTTTCTTAGTGATTCCGCTATCACCTTCTAATTTAACGATTGAAGGCTCGCTTCCTCTGATTGAAGGCATGTAATCTGCACTATATGCCAACAAGTTATCATTTGCTTCCATTGCCAATGATGATGAAAACGGAGTTGAAAGCGCAAACGCCAACAACATCGTACATACTGTAAATTTTTTAATCGTATCTTTCATCGCTGCTCCTGCTTATCTTCTTTTAAATTATCACTCTATCTTCTAGCTCCGCCAAATTTTTTACTCAAATTAGCGACTTTATTATAATTAACATCGACCTGTCCATCTGTCACAAGCTGACCAACGCCCGCTTTATAAACATTTGATCCCATCTGAACAGTAACACTGTTCTTGCTGATGGATAAAACTTTATATCCGTTAATCACATCTCCTGATCTAACAAGATAATCAGAACCTTCTATATTCAATATTGCAGAAGGACTGCTCTTATCATACATTATACCAGATACTTTTGTTGTAACAACTTTTTGTGCCATAGGATCTGCACTAGGTACATCCAAAGGTTCCAACAAATCATACTTCAAATTTCCAGCCGGTACTGATGTTGCAATATTTGCTTCGTTAGGTGGCAAAAATGGATTTGGCCTACCCAAATTTTCAACCGGTACTGAAACCATCTTGTCAGTATCTTCCTCTTGAGGAATTTCTACTGCATCCATCCCAACATCACTGCTTTGAGCCTCACCCGCAGGTATCTCAACCTCTTGTTGTGGTAACACAACATCAGCATTTTCATCAACATCTGATTTCGAAGCACAACCTGAAAGGTTTAACGCCAACGCACAAGCAAACACCAAGGTGAACAATATTTTAACTCTTTTTTTCATAGGCATCCCTGTTATATTTTTCATACCAAATCAATCCAAATTCTCTCTCATCACTTAAAGTTATTCTTTTGACATGTTGATTATATAAAAACATTCAACATGATGTATCAACCTTTTGGTGTATTTATTTTAAATATATCAAAAAGTTTATTGTAACATAGTAATTAAGATAATAGCATATATTTTTAAATTTGGCAAAAATACGGCAAATATTAAGTTATGTTAAATTTCCACAGGGATTTGCTCAAAATTATTAGTAATTGCGTGGATATATTTTAATATTTCCGCAAAGTACTCTAAGTCAGCGTTACCATCGAGAATCAAGTCTGCCAAACCTCTAAAAGGTTTAACATACTTTTCACCGGCATTTGCGATATAATCCCAGTGCTTAAGAGCATTTTCTTCGCTTTGGTTACGCTCATTTATAGCACGAGTCATAAATCTTTCTTTTCTCAAATTATTATCTGCTTCGACATATATCTTAATATCGAATATATCTTGAATGTCCTGATACATTGTTGCGATACCTTCAACAACAATAACCTTACGAGACAAAACCTCCTGAGCGTGAGGAACTGAAATTCCTGTTCCATTAGGAAGGTACATAGGAGCCATAATATCTTGACCATTAGCTAAAGAAATTAAATCTTCTTTCAATGTTTCCAACTGAAAACTAGTAGGAGCATCAACGTCATAACCATTATCTCTTAAGTTATCAAAACTACCATATTTTGCGATGAGCTTTGATATATCATTAAAGTAATTATCAGTACTTAATATAGAAACAGGCATCGAAAGCTGTTCAATATTACGCTTGATCTCTGTACAAATAGTAGATTTTCCAGATGCAGATTCTCCGGTAATTCCAATCAACAAGCGCTTTGACGGGTTATTTATCAACCTTTTGGAAAATCTATTTATAAATGCGGGGTTAACGTTTAAAAATATCGGGGACGGACAACGCTTATCATAAGCCAAAACTTGTCGAAACTTAGTTTGAAGATAAAAAACCAACAGCTCACGACCCGTTTTTGAGTTAAAATCCGGTTTCAGAATTTTGTCCGTAGAGTTTAATTCTTTTTCTATTAATAATTTCATATTTTCACTTTCCGTCACATTATTTATTTAAAATAAGTGATGTTTAGAATAATACATCAGAAAAAAAAAAATTGCTATCGAACAAACAATTTATTAAAATTTATTAACACAAAAAAATGCCCGAAGTAAATCGGGCATTTTCTCAATTATAACGAACTTACAATTAGTCTTTAGCGTGACCAGCTGTACCAAGAACGTCTCTCATTTTGTGCATAACCATTTCTTTAACAGCAGTTCTACCAGGACCCATATATTCTCTTGGGTCGAATTTTTCAGGATGTTCAATAAAGAACTCTCTGATAGTAGAAGTCATAGCAAGTCTCAAGTCTGTATCAATGTTGATTTTAGCAACACCGTGTTTAGAAGCGTAGTTAAGCATATCTTCTGGAACACCTTGAGCATCAGGCAAGTTACCACCATACTTGTTACATTTAGCAACAAATTCAGCAGGAACTGAAGATGAACCGTGAAGAACTAGCGGATAGTTAGGGAATCCAGCATCAGCTAATGCTTTCTTAATTTCTTCTAATCTTTCAAAGTCTAATTTAGCTTCGCCTTTGAACTTGTAAGCACCGTGAGAAGTACCGATAGCAACAGCCAAAGAGTCACAACCTGTTTCCTTAACGAATCTAGCAGCTTCTTGAGGATCAGTATATGTTGAATCCTTAGCGTGAACTTTAACGTCATCTTCTACACCAGCCAATTTACCAAGTTCAGCTTCAACTGAAACGCCATGAGCATGAGCGTATTCAACAACTTTTTTAGTTAATGCAATATTTTCTTCCAATGGGAATCTTGAACCGTCGATCATAACAGAAGAGAAACCACCATCAATACAAGCCTTACAAATTTCGAAGTCTGCACCGTGATCTAAGTGAAGTGCAATAGGCACAGTAGTTGTAGCCAAAGCTGCTTCAACCAATTTAATCAAATATGTTTGATTAGCATATTTTCTAGCACCTGCAGAAACTTGCAAAATAATAGGTGATTGAGTTTCTTCAGCAGCTTCTGCAATACCTTGCAAAATTTCCATGTTGTTAACATTGTAAGCACCGATAGCATAACCGCCAGCTAGTGCCTTCTTGAACATTTCTCCTGTTCCAACTAATTTTCTTTCACTCATAAGAGTTCTCCTTCTTTTTGTAAACATATATTACACAATATGAAAATATAACAAATAAAAAAATATTACAAGTAAAACAGAATCAAATATCAATTGTAAATATTTATTAAATTAGTATATACCTTTTTACACCAAGGTTTTTGGTTTGCTATAATACCAGAAAAGGGGAAATGAAAAAAACATATGGCAAAATTTTTTTGTCCAAGTTTTGTTATATCATAAAAAAAAGGAGTATGAAAAGTTATGGCATTGCAACCTGTATCCGGTGTGACGCCGCTTCGCACCACAAATTTGACATTCAGCGGCAGACGTTCAAATGATGAGGTTAATGATTCAATTTACTCAAGAATTCCGGCTCAAGTAAAAGCTGTTCCGGTAATTGTATTGATGGCGATGAGCCCGCTTAACAAAATCAATGCGACAGAGTCTGTATATGATGTTCCTGAAACTAACGACATTGAGTATGTTAAACTCGTTGAAAACAATAAACCAACAACATTAAATACATATGATGTTATTGAAAATGGTAATAAATATTACACAGTAAAAACTTTAAGCTTTGATGACAACAAAAACACTTATGAAGGTATTGAAGTTATAAAATATTTTGATAGTAAAGGTAATATCGTTAGTAGAATGATGCTTACGTTTTTTGCTCCAATGAAAGGAAGTTCAGGAGCACCTTTGTTATACATTCACGGCTTCAAATTACCGGTAGACGACTTAGACGACTACACTCCTGACAGGGGATTTCACATGGAAACCAAGTCTCAATCAAATAATAGTGCAGCACGCGAACCTCTTACAAAATTATTGTTAAAGCTATGCAATGATACTGAAAGAAATAACGGGGCTATAAGCATGGGAACAAGACCAAATGATCCTAATAAGGCAAGGACCGGCACTTCAGTAAGACGCAACCTAACGAATTTGATTGGTAATAACGACTAAAAGTAAAGTTTTGTAACAATTAAGTAAACATGCTGCATTCCTAAAATACAGCATGTTTTTACATGTATATAACGAGAGTATAATCAGAGGATAGAATGACTATGTCAATTGATGGAGATGTAACTAAAAAGGTTTACGTGAATGACGGGACATCAGTTCAGACGACTTCTGCAAACTCATCAGCCACACAAGCAACTTCTAGTTCAACATTAAATACAGTATTTGATAGAAGCAATGCTGACGAGAACGCAAAAAGGTTAGGACTGACAAAAGAAGAGTATATGGAACTTCTGTCAAAACCGGAGTTTCTAGCTCTAAAAACACCCGAAGAGCAGATTAATTATATAAAAGAATATAAAGCTGCAAAACAAAGTGAAGCGAGTGTGACACAAAATGTACAACCTCAAACAGAACAAACAGAGCAACCAGATACATCTAGTGCAACTTCAACACAAGCTCCAACAACAGAAGCGACAGCAACAGAAACCTCTTCTCAAACTGCTGAAACAGAAGTAGTTGTAACTGCGAATAATACTGCTGCAAAAACTACCGCCCCAGAAGCGGAGGCGGCTGAAACCGTTGCAGCTACGCAAACTCAAGCAACAGAACAAGCTGAAGAAACACAACAAACTCAACAAACAACCCAGCCAGCTGCAACTGAAACTGCTGAGCCAGAAGAAACTGCTCAAGCAGCCAAAACTGAGGCAGCTGAAAAAAATGATGCAAAAACTAAACAAACATTAGCTGACAAATTATCGGAATCATTTGTATTTGATTCAGCTACATATACAACAAAATTAACTCCAAAAGAAATGTTAGAAGTATTCGTAGAGGAGTATGCGAAAAACAAATTCTTATATAAAGATGGAGATGAAAATAGTAATAAAGATGTAAACGCTTGGCGAAATTTAAGCGATAAAGAGCGCCAAGACCTAATAAAAGAAGCTAAAAGAGAAGTTCGCCAAAAATTTCATTTTAATGAAGCAAATGCAAGCAAAAACGAGTTGTTACTTTCACATGAAATGACAAAGTTGCAAACCGCAAACGGATTTCTCATTAGTTACGATGAATTTGCTTCCTACCCAACACACCGTCAATTTGAAATGATAGGTGAAAACTTAGATTCAGCAACACAGATTGACGCAACGAAGCTAAGTGAATATGAGAAAAGAAAACTGGCAGAAGCCAATAGTACATTAAATGCCTTAAAAAATGAATTAAAAAAACGAGGTGTTGAAACTTATGAAAATATAAGTTTTGGTGATATTTCATATTCAGTTAAAGAACATAACATAAAACTTGGCGTTGCCATTCGTGATTATTTAACAGAAAAAGAAGCATCCGGTGAAATCACCGAAACAGAACAAAAACAGTTAAATATATTAAGAGAAAAAGTTGAACCGGAAGTCCTTGAAAAATATGGTACTCGCTTTGGTGATACAACCGAAATCGAAAAAGCAATAGCAAATTCTGACTATGCAGCAGCTTATGCTGATGCATCTACTCCGATAGAAAAAGCTAGAATTCTTAAACTCTATACCAAGGAATTACACCAAAAAGAACCGGAAAAAATTGTAGATTTAATTAATGATGCAATTGAATGCGGAAATGTTGAACTTGCTTTCACACTAAGAAGTCTTTCTAAAAACGACAAAAAACTCGCCAAACTATTGTCTGAGGATATAGACCAAACAGCATTCAACGTTAATGATGGCAACATCATGAACAATTACGGTGAAGCCGTTGGTACAAACATTACAAAAATCTCAAAAACGAACAAAAAAGGTGCAGCCGCAGCCAATAAAAGAGCGTGCCAAGTAATAGCTGATGGAGCTGTAGCAAGCTATATTAAAGGCTTAGGAAAAGTTGAAAACAATCAAGCTATAGATGAAGCAATTGTAGATAGAACATACGCAATCAAGGATGATCAAGAGCAATTAAATGTCATTAAAACGATTAATCAGCACAGCAATGAAGGCACCAAAGATTTAACTGCAATTAACATTGATCGAGCTCACGAAACAATTCAAAATGAAGGGTTACACATTTTGGTTGACGACAATGGCGAAAGAGCTGACCTTATTGTTAAAAATGGAACCCTTTCCAGAATGGCCGTTAGTGCTCAAACAGAAGGCTTCAAAACTTTACAACAAAGTTTAGAAAACAACCTTCCGGAAAGCAATGCCATAGAATCATTAAAAGCATTAGCCGATCAAATTGCGGATTGTGACGCTTCAAACCAACTTGAAATGCACAAATCTATCACTGGCAGCAAGTATGAAGAGGTTCAAACTCACGCAGCATCTAACATTCACAATTATGACAAATCAGTTCAAGCAGAAGCACTTAAAGCTACATACAACTCAGGGAATACCGATGCAATAGATGCAGCAAATCAACAGCTAGACAAGTGTGATCCTGCTGCCATTCAATCTATTCGAGCAGAAGTAGAAGCCCAAGTCAAGGCAATGGAAGAACGCCAAACCCCTGTTACAGCGAACACAATTGCAGAAAAGCTGGTACAAATGGATGCTGCAAAAGATCCTGCGGCATCAGATGAATGGTCAAAAGACCTAAAAACTGCAAAAATAAATGAATACAGAGAACTATTCATGAAAGCTAACCCTGCAACGAAGTTTAGAATGATAAGCAAATTACAGGGTATCTGGCAAAAAGAAATTATTTCCCACATTGCAAGATATTGTCCGGAAATGTTAACATCTTTGATAACATCTATGGGTTCAGATTTGTTCCAATTACAATTAACACCTGAAATCAGAAACAAGATTATGCAAGAGATGTTACGAGTGCCAGATCTACAAGCTGATGCTTTAGAATACTTCAAAGATAACCCTAACAACTTTAGCAGCAGCATCAAGGACGCCTGCGCTGAACTTCTTGTAGAAAGAAAAGATACTGACATCGAATCAACAAAATTAAGAGAAGCTATGCATATGGATGGACTATTTATGTCAGCTCCAGAAACCTTAGGTTTTGGCGGTAAGGTATCAAACCGCGAATATTATAACAAAGTAAAAGGCGATATAACATTCTGGAAAAGAGATAAATACGGAAACTTCATAGGCTAACAAAACAGGTGCAAAATTTGTAATAATAAAGGCGGGTACAACACCAAGTATCCGCCTTATTTTGTACTTGATTTTAGAATATATTTATGGTCAAATATAGTTACAGTAAAGATTTTTCTTTACGAGTTCAATAGAAAGAAGACAATATTAATTGCCTAAAGATATAAAATTAGCAAAGTTTGCAGGGTTCTGCTACGGAGTAAAAAGAGCCGTTGAAACCGCAAAAAAATTAAAAGCCGAAAACCCTGATAAAAATGTATTTGTGCTAGGAGAGCTTATTCATAATACAGACGTTATAAATGAGCTTGAAACTCTTGGTATTCAAACTATAACAGAAATTCCGGAACACGGAGAAGGAATTTGCGTTGTCAGAAGTCATGGAGAAAGTCCTGAAGTAATTGAAAAAATTCAAAAGGCAGGCTTTACTCTCGTAGACTTAACCTGCCCTGACGTTAAAAAGGTACAGCAAAAAGCAATTGAACTTGCAAAAGAAGGTTATTACCTTGTAATCGTGGGCAAATCAGAACATCCGGAAGTTATCGGTATCAAAGCTAATGCAAAACTTTGGAGCGACAACGTTTTAGTCGCAAGCTCCGTTGAACAATTAAAAGCACATGAAAAAGAAATTAAAAGCCACAAAAATATTGGAGTCGTAGTACAAACAACTCAAATGCTTGCAACTCTCAATACTATTGTGGAATATCTAACTTCAATTTCCAAAGAGCTTCACATTGCAAACACTATTTGTCAAAGTACTGCAATGCGTCAATCTGAAGCTAAAGAATTGGCAAAAGAAAGTGACTTAATGATAGTTGTGGGCTCTAAAAAAAGCGCAAACACAACTCACCTGGCAGAAATTTTAAAAACAATTACAAAAACAATACACATTGAAAATGACGCTGAACTGGATGAATTTAAAGAGCTGATAACAGATGCCGAAAAGATTTCAGTCACAGCAGGAGCTTCAACTCCGCAAAACATAATAGAAAAAGTTGTACAAAAAATAAATAATATTTAAAAAGGAGAAATACAAAAAATGACAACTACATTAGAAAAATCAAATTTAGATGAATTTGAAAGATTATTGGAAGAATCTTTCTCAAAAACTTCATCTGTTGCAGACATCGTAGAAGGTACTATCGTAAAAAAAGATAACGATGGATATTTAGTAAGCGTTCGCGGTGCAAAAACAGAAGCTTTTCTTCCTAACAAAGAATTATCTTCATTAGAAGTTGAAGAAGAATTGCAACTAGGCGAAGAAAAAGAATTTTACGTTTTAAAAGAAGAAAATGACGACGAAGGAATGCTATTGTCACTTAAAAGACTTGCATTTGCTCAAGCTTGGGCTCAACTTAACGATGCTAAAGTTCAAGGCGACACAATCCTTGCTAAAGTTGTTTCAGTTGTTAAAGGCGGAGTTCTTGTTGATGTTGCTGACCTTAAAGGTTTCATTCCTTCAAGCCAATTGAGAACTGGAACACCTTTTGACGGACTTCTTAACACAAAAATCGAAGTTAAAGTTCTTGAAGCTGATCCTAAGAAAAACAAACTTATCTTGTCTCAAAGATTAGCTGTTGCTGAACAAAGAGATCAAGTTGTTGACAACATTCTTTCAACTCTAGAAGAAGGTATGGTTGTAAAAGGTGAAGTTGTTAGAATCGCTGACTTTGGTGCATTCATTGACATCAACGGAATCGACGGACTACTTCCTATCTCTGAAATTTCTTGGCAGAGAATTAAACACCCATCTGACGTAATTTCTTTGGGTGACACTGTAGAAGTTAAAATCATCAAGATTGATAACGAATTGAAGAGAATTTCACTTTCACTAAAAAGAATGGGTGAAGATCCATGGCAACAAATCGAAGGTCAATTCGAAGAAGGTCAAATCATTACAGGAACAGTAAACAAGGTTACAGGTTTTGGTGCATTCATCAACATCTTCCCTGGAGTTGAAGCTTTACTTCCTGTATCAGAAATGAGCAGTGAAAACATCAATCCGTTCAATGAATTCAAAGTTGGTGACAGTGTTGAAGTTCTAATCAAGAAATTCACACCTCAAGAACACAGAATTGCATTGAGCATCAAAGATATCAACAAAGATGCTTAATCTCCTGTAATAACTATAATCAAAAAAGCTGTCCATCTTAATGGGCAGCTTTTTTATTGATGTTATACAAATATAATTTGTGGTTTATACTTACGAATTTTCAAATCTCAGAACAACTCTTACAGAGAAACGAATAAAATCCATCAAGAATTAAAAAATAATGCAACAAAAAATCCCGCCTCTTAAAGACGGGATTTTTAAATATTTCTAAAGTAATTATTTCTTCAAGAAATCAGGAATTTCAATATTAGAGAATCCTGAAGAAACTTCCGGCATTGAACTTCTTCTAGGAGAAGCAATAGTGCTGCTAGAAGATGCAGGTGAAGAGAAAGTACCTGCGAAGAAATCAGATGCGCTCAACTGTTTTACATCAGTTTTTGGAACTTCAACATTTTTCTTAATTTCAAAACCTGTTGCAATAACAGTTACATTAATTTCGTTTTGAATATTTTCATTTACAGCAGTACCGATAATAACAGTAGCGTCATCAGTAACAGCATCGTGAATAATATTTGCAGCATCAGAAATTTCGTGCAATGTCATATCAGGGCCACCTGTAATGTTAACGATAACACCGGTTGCACCGTTAATTGAAGATTCAAGAAGTTGAGAGTTAATAGCGATTTCAGCAGCCTTAACAGCTCTACCTTCACCTTGAGCTCTACCAATACCCATCAACGCAGAACCAGAAGCCTGCATTACACTCTTAACATCGGCGAAGTCAACGTTAATCATACCAGGGATAGTGATGATATCAGAAATACCCTGAACACCTCTCAATAGAACTTCATCAACAATTAAGAAAGATTCAGTTAAAGAAACTTGTCTATCAACAACTTGAAGCAATTTATCGTTAGGAACAACGATAACAGCATCAACAGATTCTCTCAATTTTTCTAAACCTTGATTAGCTTGGTTTTGTCTTTTACGACCTTCCCAAGAGAAAGGCTTAGTAACAACAGCGATAGTCAAGATTCCAAGTTCTTTAGCAATTTTAGCAACAACCGGAGCAGCACCAGTACCAGTACCACCGCCCATACCGGCTGTAATAAATACCATATCAGCACCGTCTAAAGCTTCAGTAATTTCTTGTTGAGCTTCTTCAGCAGCCTTTTCACCAACAGAAGGATCTCCGCCGGCACCAAGACCTTCAGTAGACTTAGCACCAAGCTGAATCTTGTTCTTAGTCTGACCGTATTCAAGAACCTGTAAATCTGTATTCATTAACCAGAACTCTACACCAGAAAGTCCTGACTTAATCATTCTGTTAACAGCGTTTCCGCCTCCTCCACCGACACCAACAACTTTAATATTAGTCGGGTTAATATTTGATCTTGCGGCAGGTGCTTGACCTGTTGCGGTTTCATCTTTTTTCGCAAAGATATCTGATACGAAATTTTCCACTAGTTTTACCTCTTTATATTATATATTACTTGATTTTTCATACATCAACCCTAATATACATTAGAATTCATCAATAATATAATAACATACTATTTTAAATAAAAAAAATGTACAATAATTTCGCTTCAATTATGAACAAAAGTTAAGAGAGAGATTTCTATCCGCAAAAAGCCGGAGATTCACCCCAGTGCAATTTATCACGCAAAATAGTATAGAAATCAGAATTATTCAACAAAGCCAATTTTGCACTATACGTGGACTTTTCAATTTCGATAACATTAGGAGCTTCACAAAACTCCTGACCATCAGCAGAGATAACATATTTTTTATTTAATTCGGAAGTACATACCGTAATCTTTTCACTATCAGGAACAACAAGCGGACGTGCAGTAAGCGTATGCGGGCAAATCGGAACAATAACGAAAGCATTAAGAGCTGGAGTCAAAACTGGCCCCCCAGCAGAAAGTCCGTAAGCCGTAGAACCTGTCGGAGTTGCAATAATTACACCATCAGCGAGATAATCACACACAGGCATTCCATTTATTTTAAGAGAAAATCTTGAAGTTCTACCGGTAGAAGAACCTTTAATAACAATATCATTCAACGCAACAGAACTTCCTGTCTGAAGCATAACTCTATCTTCAACCACAAAATTCCCTGACATTATTGTGGAAATTGCACTATCAATCATAGAAACAGAAGCTTGAGATAGAAAACCAAGCCTGCCAAGGTTAACCCCAAATATAGGAGTTTGAGAACGAGCATAAAACCTTGCTGCTTTAAGAATAGTACCATCACCACCGATTACGAACACAAAATCAAGTGAAGGTTTTAATTCATCAATACTAAAAATCTCAACAGAAACCCCATACGCCAAAAGTTTCTGACTTAAAGCCGTCATAACAGGATTCGCATCTCTTATTTGAGGATTATAACAAATTCCAAACTTCTTATTTTTCATACAATGTAAAATACCACGACAAACAACTTTATGCAACAAAATAAAAAGCCGGCGTAAAACGCACGGCTTTATAAATTAAACTATCCTCTCTTCTTACTCTCAAGTGATTACTGTAAAGGAGCTCTCCACAACGAATCACTAAATTTATTTTGAGTTTGGTTCATATCTACAGACAAAGTAACGTTGCTTGGAGTAAATACAAATACCAAATCACCAACTTTTTGAGGTTTTCCGTTTAATGCGTGAGCAGCACCGCATACGAAATCAATTGTTCTTTGAGATTGTTCTTTATCTAATAAGTGAAGATTAAGAACAACAGTTTTTCTATCTTTTAAGTGTTGAACGATTTGAGCAGCATCATCGAAAGAACGAGGTTCCATAACCAAAACTTCATAACCTCTGTAATTAGGATGATTAACAACCTTTAGTTCACTAGGTTTTTCTTGTTTTGGTTGATAAGAATATGCAGGATCCAATGCTAAATTATCTTCAACTTCATATTCATCATCAATAATTTCTTCACCCATTTCATCAAAAATAGTTTCTTTAGGTTCAAAACCTTTAACTAAGAAATCTACAACTGATTTGATTTTGTCTGTAACTGCTGCCACCGTTTTTCCTCCGTTTTATTTTTATCTTTAACTCTCTTACTAACTAAACAACTTTCTGCCAATTCTGAGCATTGTTGCGCCCTCTCTTGCAGCGACAACGTAATCTTGACTCATTCCCATAGAAAGCTCATTCAAATTACAATCAAACTTATGTTCAAGCTCTTCTTTTGTTTTTCTCACATCTCCAAACAGAAACTCAAGCTCATTAACACTTGCACCGAGAGGAGCCATATTCATTAACCCAAGAACTTTAATATTTGGAAGCTTCTGAATGTCAGCGAAAGCTTCAAATAATTCATCCTTCGAGAATCCAGATTTTTGAACTTCTCCGGCATTATTTAACTGTAACAAGATATTTTGAACTTTTCCAACCTCAACAGAGACCTCAGAAATTTTGGAAGCAAGCTTTAATGAATCTACCGAATGAATAACATCGAAACGTTCAACAGCCCGCCTAACCTTATTTGTCTGCAAATGCCCTATAAAGTGGAACTTAGAGTTATCTCTCACCTCAGCAGGCAATCTACCTATTTTTTCGCTTGCCTCGACAACACGGGACTCACCGAAATCTCTTATACCTGCTGTGAAAGCCTCTATAATAGCATTTTCGTCAAAATACTTTGTAACTGCGATAATATTTGGTTTATAAGGTGCGATTTCTTCCTGTATTTGTAAAAGATTTTCTTGAATTTTGTACTGCATAAATAATCTTACCCCTACAAGAAAGCACTCAAGAATTTGAGCATATTTTAATTTTATCCTATCTCTCTAATATGGACAACTATTTTATTTTTTACACTTATTCGAACTCTCCCCTCCCCCCGAAACCATGGTTACTACATGCTTTCGCCGATTTTAATATTTCTTAAACTTTAGTAATATTTATTAATACTATGTTAATAGGGCATGCCTTTTGGCTCTCAGATAGTTAATGTGCAAAAAATTTTACAACTCCAAATTAACCGATATCGCACAAAAAATACTCCTCTAAATAGAGGAGATTTCACAAAAATTTTTAAGTGTAAATTTAGCAATTAAGCAAAATAATCAAGCATCACTGAATGGATAAAATAATTAACAGCCATAGCTCCTGCAGCAGCAGTTTCCGGAGCATGAGCGTGTGCCATCAAACTATCGTAACTATTTCCGCATTGTTCTTTCAAGTCCATATCGAGTAACATACCATATCTCAAATCATCACTGGATAAATAGTCTTGATTTAAAATAAATTTATCAAAAGGAGTTGATGCAACCTTTCTGGTTATTTTAGCAATGTTACTAAAAATTGGAAGGTTTTTATCACAAACCTCCAACTCATTATTATTTAGGTAAACAGCATTTTTAAAACCTGTGAAACTTACATTCATTTTCAATTCTCCTACACAAAACATAAAACAATAAAATTTATTTTTTTGCTAGCAGTATCTCAAAAAAAAGACCTCTTTATTTTGATTATCAAGAGGTCAAGGTTGGTTATTTTGGTTATGTTATAGTATTGTTATGGTTATATGTGATTATATTTAGTGTATTTCGACATTTTCACTAGTACTAATACCCCTGAAAACAAATATTTGCGCCTCAGGGTTTTAATATTTACAAAACGTTACAATCTAAATTAATTCCAAGGTAAATACTGCGGCGGAACAGGAGACCCACCACCTTGCAAAACTTGCTTTTGAGTCATCACACACACATCCGGATTATTAACGTAAGTATTCCAAAGGTTTTCCGCTGTCGGATCGTATATATGTTTTCTGTTAAAAACTGCCATCGTATTATATAAATTAAAAACTTGTTGTTCATCAAACTTACAGTTAACCTTCAATGAACCGTATGAAGTCGTAACAATCTGCGTATAACTGCATTTGCCATCATAATCTTTAAAAATAAACTTTAAATCATGAAAAACTGTTCCCTGATTATTCAAATCGTTTGTCTCGGCATAAATAGAACAGGTTCTAAATTTGTTAATAAACTTATCAGAAAAACCATTTTCCGCAAAAACAGCTTGACCGAACAAAACAATCAGAATAATAAAAAAGAATTTTTTCTTTTTGGAATTTTTCTTTGAAGTTTTCTTCAAAACTTCATCAAAAGAAACTATCGGGAGCATTTTATAACCGCAATCTTCAGAAAGCGCACCTCCCATTGAAAAAAGCTCCTCCTGAGGATAGCGTCTGCAAATTCCCGGGCGAGATTTATGAATTTTACACTTATGAGTAACAGGATCAAGGTTTTGGCACTCAAACACCAATCCGGTCTCATCCTTATCAATAACCTTCAAATATGTATAAAACCGATGAAGATACTGTAACTTTTTAAACTCCTCTTCATCCTGTATTACGTGTTTATAGTGCTTGACGTAAATTTTAGTACAACACTTGCCGCAAGCTTTGCACTTGCCCGTCCTATAATATTTCCGCCCTAGGATTTTTGACAGTATAAATTTTCGAATATTAAGCAAAAAATTTTCCATGCCACAAACATCATAGCATGGAAAATTTCACAAAATAAATAAAATTGAAATTACATTGAAGATACGTTAAAATCACGCTCTGCAAGAGAACTTGAACATTCACAAATGTATTTTAGGCATTTATCAACAAAAGCCTCTACTGCATTAAGTTCGTTTTGCAAATTCTCAAAATTTACTTCTTTTTTGTTTTCGGCAATTAGTTCGTTGTAGTTCATAAATATCTCCTTAGTAAAACCTTCACAAGGTTATATACGGATAATATACCCACAAACTTTGAAAATTTAACAACATTGTTACAAAATTAAATAAACCAAACCAGAACAGCTGCACTAACGCACATCCAAAAAATAACCCAAGAGAGTGTTTCTTTCTTATTCACAGTCTTCGGAGCACTCTTTGCTTGCTGAACAATAACTTCAAAATCATCACTCCCGCAATCGCAGTACTGAACTCTATTTGGGTAAATCTTTTTACAAACTCTACATTTATACATAAGCTTATTTTAATATATTTTTAACATTTTTTCAAGATTAATTTATGTAAAAAAACATCCCCAAGGGGTTAAAATAAAAACGAAAATATATTATACTACTATTGTAGTAGATTATTTTTTTATATGTGACTAATTTTTGCCATCTAAATGGCGGATTGTAAATTGTCAGTAAACAGGTAAAATATTTTAAGTAATGTTAAAATTGCGATTTATTTTGACAATTTAAAGAGTTCACAGTTTTTAAAAAAGTGTCAGGTAGGTAGAATTTGGAAAATAATTTAGATATAGATAACATTCAAGCTACAGGAAGCAAACCTAAGAAGACCCGTAAAACAAGCACGGTCACAAATCCTGTTGCAAAAAATACTCCGCCTGCTAACACAAAACTTAAGAAAACCACAAGAAAAACGACAAAATCTAATACAGCAAGTTTACCAAAGATAAATGCACCGGCGCAAAATACGACCCCTGTTGATAATGCGCTTAGCAAAAACAGAGAAATTGTAGCAAGACTTAATCAAATTAACACAGTAAAATCTTCCAACAAAATGTATGGAGGATACCTGACAAATTCTCTGTCTGCTTCAAAAAAATTCATCGACTATACAGAAGTCATAAGGGATCTAAACCTTTTACTTCAAAACAAAAAAACATTAAACGAACTTTTCAACGCAATACATACAGTATTCAAAGAAAAGTTAAACTGCAGCTTTACAGCATTTGGAATATACCACGAGAAGTCAAAGTGCATAAACCTGAAACTCACCAATATGATGGGTAGCACATATTCTTCAAAAATATTCTTATCAGAAACAGAAAACCCTGTTATAGAATGTTTCACAAGCTCATCTGCGGTAATGCAAAAAGATAATAAATTTTTAAACATTCCATACATGCAAAATGCACCAACATTGTTACTTCCACTCGTATCACTTGGGCAAACTATTGGTGTTATCGTTTTGGGCAAAGAAAGCGAAGATTACAATATAGGTATTCTGTCTTTTATTGCAAACTATGCAGCAATGTTTATGCAAAATTTAGACTTGCAAGAAAAAACAAACAAATATGCAAACACCGACACCCTTACTACGCTTTATAATCACAGAGGTTTCCAAGAGGCTCTGGCTAATGAACTTGCAAAATGTGAAGATAACTCAACCCCACTTTCAATAGTAATGTTTGATATTAATAATATTTCTAAAATCAACAGAGAACTAGGTCACGCAAAAGGGGACGAAGTTATCAAACTTCTTGCGGAAAAAATTAAACAAAACATAAGATCTAATGACAAAGCAGGAAGATACGGAGGAGACGAGCTTGCAGTAATCCTACCTAACACAACAACTGCAGACGCAAAATATCTTGCAGAATACATTACATACTGTCTATCTTGCTGTTTTGTTGACGACGTAGGACCTGTAAAGGTTTCTGTCGGAATTTCAACCTACCCTGAAAACACAAAAGATCAGGAAAAATTACTTATTCTTGCAGAACAGGCAATGTATATTTCTCGTGCTAGAGGATACAAAGAAGGAATGTCAGCTATCGTAAGCTCTTCAGACTTCAACTTCTGGGACGATGCTGCACTTAACTCATTTGCTGATGTCATTGCAAAACGTCACGCTCAATTAGGCATAAACTTTGAAGAAGAACTTGTACACAAATTCAATAACGAAGAAATCATTTCACAAAATCACTTAATAGAAATGGTAACATCTCTTGCCGGAGCAATTGATGCAAAAGACCCATACACTAAAGGTCACTCAACAAGCGTATCAAGATACGCAGAAGCTCTTGCACGTGCAATTAACCTACCGGAAGAAGAAGTTCAAAAAATCACATTAGGCGGACTTTTACACGACGTAGGAAAAATTGGAATCCCGGAGAATGTTTTGAGAAAACCTGGTAAACTTGAAGCAGACGAGTGGGAAATAATGAAACAACACCCTGTTATAGGTGCAGAAAAAGTACTTGCGCCAAATGAGGCTCTGAGCCACTTGATTCCAATCGTAAAATATCACCACGAACATATGGATGGAAGCGGTTATCCTGAACACTTAAAAGGAGACGAAATTCCTTTATCAGCAAGAATTGTAGCAGTTGCAGACACATACCACGCATTGATAAGTGACAGACCATACAGAAAAGGAATGTCTGTCGAAAAAGCTTGTGAAATTCTACAAGAAGGAGCAGGCAAACTTTGGGATGCTGACCTTGTAAGACATTTTATTGCAATTGCACCTTCTTTATCTACAATAATTTAACCTTATATCAGATGACCTGATAATATATATATTAATCGTCACCTTCATTATTTGGTAAAGATATTTTTTCACTGTGCTCAGTTATAATTCTATCGATTTCATCTCGAGCCTCAAGCTTCGATCGAAGTTCTTTTTTCTCTATATTATATTTTTTACAAAGTCTATCATAATAATAAAGCTGTTTTTTTGTAGGAGGTTCTTTCCCCATTTTTAACTCTTGCAGAAATTTTCTCTTCTTCTTGGCAAATTCTTTATTTGCCTGAATAATAGGTTCCTGCTTCTTTTTATAATCATAATATTTTCTACATTCTTTCAAATAAAGCATGGTATCAGAAAGAAACTGTTCATCATCCATAATATCTGCAAGAAACTCAAAGCGAGAAGCATTAATTTCAAGGTAATACCGCTCATCCTCAAGAAATTTTTCTAATATTTCATCCACACCGAGCTCAGGTGTTTTTTTTACCAATGCTCTCAAAAAATTACACAATGCGGATTTTTGGTTTTTAGTCAAATCAAGATATATCTGTTTTTTCACTTCGTACATAAAGCCATTTTACCACAAATTTAATTTCAGAACTCAAATTTGTATATAATCAAAATATGCATAGCAAAATCAAACAATATCAACAGAAAAAGTATCTTTACAAAATGTAAATAAACACTTTCAAAACAATATACTTTTTTGTATGATAACGGTGTGTATATATATAGGAGAATAAGAAATGCCAAAATTTAACTTGATGTCATATATAATGCCTCCTGAAGACAAAATGTTCTTTCAACTGTTTCAGGATAGCGCAGATATTTGTGTAAAATCAGCAAAGTTATATGATGAAGTTATGCATACTCAGCTGACGGAAGAACAGAAAGAAAAAGCTATAAAATACAGAAAAAAAGGAAAATTATCTTATAAGCTTGTTTTAAAACAATTAAACAAAAGTTTTATCACACCGATAGAAAGAGAAGACATCCAATATATAGCATCACAATTGAATAAAATTAATAAAAAAATCATAAAAGCCTGTCTAAATTTAGATGTGTACCACTTAACAGCATACACAGATGAAATGAAAGAACAGGCTTTAACTTTGGTTCAGGCAACAGAACAAATGAACGAAATTATTAAAAAGTTCAAGAAAGTTTCTGATGTAGAAGACATAACAAAAACTAACATTGCAATGAAAGAACTTGAAACTCACGGAGATGAAATTCACCACAGAGCAATGTATGAGTTATTCTCAGGCAAATACGAAGCGTTAGATGTAATAAAACTTCGTGATATGTATAAAGAAATTGAAAATGCACTTGATGCTTGCTTCAACGTATCAGACACAATTCTAAACGTAGTATTAAAACAAAGTTAATAAAAGACTGGACTGCCTAAAATCAATAGCAGGTATGAAAAAGGGAATATTATGTCATTAACATTAGTAATATTAATATCAGTAATTATAGTTGCTTTAGCATTTGAATTTATAAACGGGTTTCACGATTGCGCAAACGCAATTGCGACAGTAGTTTCAACAAAAGTATTATCACCGAAACAAGCTGTACTATATGGTGCAACCCTTGAGTTTATCGGAGCTCTCACTGGTACACACGTTGCAAAAACAATAGGTGCCGGAATTGTAAACGCAGACATGGTTACACTAACAGTTATTTTTAGTGCATTACTAGGTGCTGTAATTTGGAACTTGTTTACTTGGTACTTAGGATTACCGTCAAGCTCATCTCACGCATTGATTGGTGGATTGCTGGGTGCTGCAATAGTAAAAGCCGGAGTAAGTTGTGTGCATATAGCAACATTAATCGATAAAGTTATCATCCCAATGTTTGCATCACCGATTTTAGGTTTTTGTATGGGTTTCACCGTAATGCTTATTATGATAAGAATATTATGGAGAACAAACCCTCAAGTTGTAAACAAAAGATTTAGAAAATTACAATTATTTTCATCAGGTTTAATTGCACTCAGCCACGGTTCAAATGATGCTCAAAAAACAATGGGTATTATTACTCTTGCATTATTGGCTTGCGGCTACCTTCACAAAAGCCCAACAGGCGATTTTGACATTCCTGTCTTTGTAATCATCATTTGTGCGATGACAATGGCTGCAGGAACAATGAATGGTGGATATAAAATTATCAAAACAATGGGACACAAAATCATAAAACTTAAACCTGTCCATGGATTTGCAGCAGAAACATCCGCAGCATCTCTAATCTTAATGGCTTCCCACTTTGGTATTCCACTAAGTACAACACATATCGTATCAACTGCGATTATGGGTGTAGGTTCAACTTTACACGCACATGCAGTAAAATGGAGAATGGTAGGAAATATCGTAACAGCTTGGGTTGTAACAATCCCTGCATGTATGATTTTGTCAGCAACTATATATTACATATTAGAAAGCTTTAAATAATAAACACAAAACACAGTCAGGAGCAATTATGTCAGAAATAATAGAAGGCGGTTTTAGATATGAAAGTGTACGTAGCAGAGCATTCTGGAATAATGCGCATTTGGATACACGTTTTCATATAAACCATGATACAGTACAAGATGGGGTAGCACATTTAGAAGATTGCAAACAAAACCCAACAGTTGGACTTCTTGCAAGAAAAAAATTTCACACAGACAATTATCCGCACTATTACAAGCGAAATTTAGCAGAATTACGTGGATCAAGATATTTTTCAGAAGCTGAAAAAAGCTTTAAGGATACATTCACATCAATGTACCCAAGAACAGGAAAAGCACGCAAATTTTTAATTAATAGCGAAAGCATCGTATTAAATTACGTAAAACCAATCAAAAAAACTCTAGGCCGCATGCTTTTTAAACTTTTCCACTAACCCGTAATACAAATAAAATATGCATAAAAAGACACCTTCGGGTGCCTTTTTATTTTGTATTCAAAATAACTTATATCAAATATATCTACAATAACCTATAAAGAACCTTAGAAAGACTCTCAGACTCCTCTCAAGCAATTAGAAAAACCGACTATACACTTCATCCCCATTTACCAAAAACAAAATAAATAACAAAAACTTTACCACTTGGTAAAATTAGATATTCAATTTACTAATTATTCATAACTATATTGCCCTGCATACAGTACGCATTATCAACCGAGATTTTGTGGCAATGCAAATATTAACGTTTGTAAACTCAAATTTTATTAACCTGAAATTCAATTAGAATACCTAATAGAATAGAATAGGATAGAATAAGATAGGATAGCTAAGAGCAATTTTCTTTTCTGCAAAAACTTTATAAAAGTATACACGAGTTTTAGAAAAAAAGGGGAAAAATATGAGTACTTCTGAATGGATATCAACAAGAATGACACAAATTGCATCATTAACAGAATTTAGTGGTGGCGGAAAAGACAAAACTAAAATTGATTCAAATGCGGAGTTTGCAGCTCTATCAAGACTTCTAGCAAATTGTACAGAAAAAAATGATAAGAAGCTTGTTAGTGAAAAAATGTATGATTATTTAAACAGTTCTAATAAAGAACATTTTGAATGGGAAGATGGCACGTCTTATGATGAAATTACTGATAGTACCGGAAATAGAATGTATATTAGCTATGATACAAAAGGAGATATTCGCAATATAGGCACAACTTATAAAGATAAAAACGGTGTAGAACATTCAACTAAAGAACTTTTAGCAATACCAGAAAAACCTGTTTCAGAAAAAGAAGTAGAAAAAACTCAAAATGTTGAAAAAGAATCTATGAAAAATGAAAAAGGATTTATTGGAAAATATTTTGATAATGTTAAACAATTCTATTCAGACCTACATAACAAAGGAATGAAGGAAGCCTACACTAACTATTGGGGTAAGTTAATAGATAAATATATGTAATTTTGTACGAATTATTTCGTTAAATGAAAAGAGTCCATAATGGACTCTTTTTAAATGACGGGAACGACGAGGCTGTCTTGCTCACTCGCGTATAACGGGTCTGCGGATTTTCTTTTCACAAACTTTGTTTGCTCCAAAGAAAAATCCTTCGCCCTCAGCTCGTTCACGCCGAACTTTATAAAATGCTTCGCATTTGGAGTTCTCACCTTCTGGCATTCAGCCATAAAAAAAAGCCACACAAGGTGGCTTATTTTAATGGCGGGAACGACGAGGCTCGAACTCGCGACCTCATGCGTGACAGGCATGCGCTCTAACCAAACTGAGCTACGCTCCCATGTCTTTGGTCTTTCGACAATTATTATTATAAAACGCTGAAAAAAAAATTGCAATACCTTAATTCAAATTTTTTATGATTTTTTCTTTTACTTTTATTCCACAAAAAAAGACCCCGTATCTCTACGGAGTCTTTTTAGTTTATCAAATTAGTCTGTATAAAGTGGAGCTAATTTCTTTGACTGTTGAGGAATTACACCTTCCTCAATTGATTGATATACTCTGTAATCTATTACAGGGAAGCAATTATCAATACTTTCTATTTCTTGAAGTTTTGCTTCATCAATATTACCGCTTTCGATCATATCGCAAATAGTTTCAAATCTGTCAACGTGTTCTCTGAATCTATCTGTTGCATAATCTTTAGCCTGCCATGTTGTGATTAAGAACGGCCAATCTGAACTTTGAAGCAACAAGTTTTCTCTTGCCATTTGATTCAACGCTCTGTGCAACAACTTATCTTCAGGAATTTCCGGATATTGATCCGCAATTTTATTGATACGTTTTTCACAAGAGTGAATTATTGGCCACATCCATTCTGTCAAGTGGTTTTGCCATACATAGAAGTGTCCGCCTTGTCCCCAAGAACTTTCTGGGATTTGAATTGCTTCTGTTGGCGGATGAGCTTGGATATACTCACCTGCTGTCATTCTTTCTACTTCAGGAAGGTATGTATTGAATTTCTTGATAACTTGTTTAATAAATTCAACACCTTCAAACCACCAGTGTCCGAACAACTCTGTATCAAATGATACCATTACCAAACCTTCTTTACCGTTGTGAGACTTCTTATAATCATTCAACAAGTGGTAAATCAAAGTTGTATAGTGATCTGAGTTTTCGTTAACTTTATTCAATGCCAATACCGGATCATAAAGCATCTTGTCACCTAAATCAGTCTTAGGAGATGTTATTCTCCAGTAGTGCATACCTGAATTAGCATCTTTTCTGTGGAATTCACGGAAACAACCATCTCCAGGATATCCGTCAGCTGCTGACCATACTTGATAACCAGCTCTGTCATTTCTACCCATAACCGCAACTTGTGCATCTGGTAGCCAGTAAGCTGAATAAGTATCATATCCGGTAGCAGGTCTTTCTGGAAGCGGAATATATTCAATGTTTCCATAAACACCTATTACACGTCTGTTACCGATTGAATTACCACCCTCAATTACGTGAGATTCAGTAAAGAAGTATTCAATATCGTTGTTTTGAAGTGTAACTTCAATAGCCGGTCTCCAATGTTTCTTACCATCTTTACCAACATACTCGTAACCTTGTCTGTAAGCACATTCAGGAAGCCAGCATCCACGAGCCTTTTTCCCAAACAATCTTTTTGTAGTATCGGAACCAACCTTAAACTGAGCATTCAAGTTACTATCAGTAGCAAGCAATGGAGAAAATCCGTGAGTTGCACCTGATGTTGTAATTTCAATACAACCAAGGTCTTGATACTTTTTAAATGCGGAAATCAAATCCATTCCGTATTTATCAACGAAGGAACTCTTTATATAATTGAACCAATCGAAATAATATTTAGCCAAGTATTTTAAGTGTTGAGAATGAGGGACCTTTGGGTCAGGGTATCTGTCCAAATCTTTGGAAACTTTCGCAATTCTAGAATCCAAATATTTAACAAAGCCATGCTTCAAATGTTCATCATTTAACTGCTCTGCAAGAATAGGGGTAATACCCACTGTCAGTTTTGCCTTAATACCTTCATCGTACAACTCAGAAATTGCGTTCAACAAAGGAACGTAAGTTTCTGCCATACATTCATAAAGGTTTTCTTCCCCGAAAGGCCACATACCGGCTTTTCTATAATAAGGAAGGTGGCTGTGTAACATAAATACAAATTGACCTACTGACATTAATGCCTCCATATCTCTCTTTTTACTTAAATTATTTTTTACAATATAACCAAGTTTCTACACTAAAATATATAACACAAATGGATAAAAAATATAATCCTATAGAACTAATTCTAGTGAATAAATTTACAAAAGTTAAAATATAAAAAGTATATATTTTATAAAGATTCAAGTATAGATTGAAACATGCCAAAACTTTTGTGCGAGAATAGTTTTCGTCAAAATCGCTTAACAAATTGATAACATTAGTTTAAACGGTTATACTAGAGATTATGAGTAAGAAAAAAGTCATTGCATACTTGCACACACATTGGGACAGAGAATGGTATAGAGAATATGAAATTTTCAGACTGAGATTGCTGAGAGTTTTCGACAATATACTGGAACTTTTAGAGAATAATAAAATTCCCGCATTTTATTTCGACGGGCAAGTTTCAGCCCTTTTAGATTATCTTGAAATAAGACCTGAAAAAGAAAATTTAGTAAGGAAATTTATTGCAGAAAAGAAACTGTTCATCGGTCCAAGTTACACTCTTGTTGACGAATTTTTAACCGACAAAAATAGCTTTGAAAAAAACTTAGAAACAGGATTAAAAATATCTCGAGACTTTGGCTGTGAGGACTTTATAGGATACCTTGCAGATACATTTGGACACAGCAAAAATATTCCACCTATATTCAAAAAATACGGAATTGACAAGTGTGTTGTATGGAGAGGCTGCAAAGATTTACCATCGGAATTTATTTTCAACGGAATTAAGACTGTTAACCTCGTCCGTGGCTATTTTATGGACATTTTTTCCGCAAAAATTTCAATTGAAGAAAAAGCAAAATGGCTTGAGGGAAATTTAGACAAAATTGCACAGAATTCAAAAGATACCTTACTGCTTCCAATAGGTGCTGATCACCTCGGAGTTGAACCCGATATAGCTGATCAAATAACTCAAGTAAATGCACTTCTTAATAACTACGAGATAAAATTATCCACACCTTTTGAATATTTTGAACTTGTAAAGGATAACTTTAATACAACATGGAATGAAGAACTACGAGATAACAGTAAAACTTTTATCCTGCAAGGATGTTACTCCGCAAGGACCAAGATAAAACAATATAATGCAGAAGCAACATTCAAATTAAATCTTGCTGACACATTTCAACTTCAACTCGGCGCAAAGTATTGTAAGACAATAGATTACGCATATAAACTTCTATTTCAAAATCAAGCTCATGACGGGATTTGCGGATGTTCAACGGATGAAGTCCATCAAGAAAACATAATGCGCTACAAAAAGATTATTCAAATTGCTGAAACAATACTAAAAGAATTAAAGTTCCTATACCCTGAAAAGTTTGATGAACTCTGGATTTCACACAACCAAAAGTATCGTTCAACAGTAATAAAAGAGGGCACAAATGTTCCAAATAATTGTCAGGTAATATCGAAACACAGAGGATTTCCTGAGGAAATTCTATATGATACTCAACGAATACCGATAACTGAAGATTACACAAACATATACACTTATGCAGAAGAAATAAACCCATCTAATGATAAGCTAAAAATTTCTGACACAGAAATTTCTAATTCTAATATAAAACTAAGTGTGAATAATGAAGAAATAAAAATTTCTAACGGAATTAGCATAGATTTTATCAGATACAAAGACAAAGGGGACACTTACAATTTCGGGGCAGTCAAAAATGATAAGCCTGAAATTGCAAAAATAATTTCATCTTCTATCCTTATGGATGGAGATTTGCGAGTAGGCCTAAAAATAAAAACCAGCTTCTTTGACGTAAATATTTATCTTGATAAAAATTCCGAACTTTTACGCTTCAACATAAAGTGGAATAACAGATTAAAGAATCGCTTATGGCAAGTCAGATTCAAATTAAAAGATCCGGTTACGAAAACTTACTCTGAGGATATGAATAGCATTCTTATCAGAGAGTTTGACCCTAACTATAACATTCGGGAACACTTGCCAAAAACACGAGGGATAGAAGCCTGGACAAACACTGCGCCAATGCAGAGATTTGTTGGTACACAAGGTTTTGGAGTTGTAACCAAAGGGCTTACTGAATATGAAGTTTACAAAAACGCATTATCTTTAACAATATTGCGTTCGACAGGAATAATTTCAAACCCGAAAAATCCTTCACGTTCAACTCCTGCAGGGCCGCCATTGGAAGTTCCGGAAGCTCAACAATTTGGAGAAAATACAGCAGAATTTGCAATAGGCTTCATCAAGCCGGAAGATTACGAAAAATACGTAAATGAATTCTATCTAAGCTAAGCCTTTTTCAGCTCTGCGCTTTTTCAACTCATCCGTATCAACAACCAATGTAGAGTCTTTTACGTCAGTTTCACCTGTCTTAGATGAAGCGGTTTTAACCTCTTCACTCTTCTTGTTTTCATCTTCGGTATTCGCTAAATCATTATTATTAGTAGTATCACCGGACTCATCAGTTTGACCATTCGGCTGTTCAGCTGCTGCCCTTGGAACTTGAATACCTTCAACTCCGGTATTGCCTTCCACTCGGGATTGAGCATCACCTAAATGTGTAAACTTCTCATCAAGCTCGGACTTTGCGTAATCCAGCGCTGCAACTCCGTTAGCCCCTGCCTCCATAGCATGTCCGCCGTCTTTAATAGAATTAATTCCCATTCTATAATTTCTATTAAATAACATTGAGAACAATTTGAGTTTTGTAGCGTTCATAGCAACTTTTGCGGTATTTATACCATTAGAATTATTTGCAGCTTCTGTAATCTTCGCCTGCTGATTTGCATCATCGGTAACAAGCTCTGCACCAATAGCAACTGTTTCCGTACCAAAATCTGTCGCAGTAGCAGGAATTGCCTCAAACTGCTGCATTTCAACATCTAATTCAGCCAACTGGGTTCCAATCTGAGCAAGATCTGCCTGCGCTTCAGTTCCAATTGAAGTCAAAATTCCACCAAGTTCTGCAATTCTATTCAAATCTGCAGGTGATAAACTTTGATCATTACTTTGAGCTTTTGCAAGAAGATTATCAAGTTCCTGCTTCATTGAAGAAGTTTTCTTTTCAGTAGCCCTTGCCTTAACTTCAATAACCATATTAGTAGCTTCGCTCATTTGAGTAATTTGATCAAGACGAGTCTCCATCGCCTCTTCAGATTTTGTTGCACTCTTACTTTGATTAGATAATGCCTTTGCCTGCTCATACTTGCTCTCACCACTAAGTTCCATACTCTGTCTGAACTGTTGGGCTTGTGTCATCGTAACCTTTGATGCAGCATCCTCAGCATCAGGTTCATCAGACTGTGAATTTTCATCATTAATCTCATCAGTAGTAGAAGCTCCGTTTACAGACGCATACGTCACATCATCCGGAATATCCTGAAGCTTATTAACTTCCTCAGCCCAACGTTTAATCTCCTCAGGGACATCTTCGCCCTGATTCATATATTGAAGAATTTGACTTGGAGTAAGCTTTTCCCAAGCTATATCCTCATTTTTCTTCTTTTGCATATACGTTTTTGTAGCCAAATTTATAGAACTTACAGCTTCAACCATCTGTTCTAACTCCTTAAGTAGTCATTTTGTTATACTAACGGCACTTATTTAGAAAAACTTTAACACTTATGTTAACTTATGTAACAAAAGTTAGATAAACAATATATAAAAAGTCAATATTTTTCAGAAAAAATTTTTTATATAAGTACGAGAGATATAAAGAGAAGAGAGGTCAAAATGGCTAAGACAATTTTATTACCAAACACTGTAACTGATATGTATAAAAACACTTCAAAAGCTATTAGTGAAGTTGATTTGTCAGGCAAACACATTATAAGAAAGTCTTTGGTCGAAATAATGAAACAATCTTTCTTCCACGGAGCAAATTTATACGGAAATAACTTTATAGCTTAGTTAATCGTTGGAAAATAGGAATTATAGGAAAATTTTTAAAAGGATAAACTGCCGGCCAATACAAGCCGGCATTTTTATTACAAATTGTAACAGGAACGTTTAAAATTTTATATACTTGGGTATATATATAGTATATATTAATTGGAGGAGTAAGAGCAATGTCAATGAACGTATCTGCAATGAGCGGAATAGCATCAGGAATGATGATTGATAGTGAGCACCAGAGAATTATGCGTGAACTTCGTGCTATGGGGATTGAACCTACCGGAGATAAAAGCACAGACAAAGCAAAACTTGAAGCTGCAAAACAAACAAAACAAGCTCAATATAACCAAATACAATTTGTTAGCGAAACAGAAAAAACAGATAAAGCACCTGCTCAATCATCACAAGACAACATTAAAAATGATACCTCTATACAAGCTCAAAATATGACCGGTGCAACTCAAATTGCAGAATTAAACAAATACAAAATTCTTGGTCTGTTTTCTTAAAATGATTGAACGTACTCAAAATCCTTAAAATCATCAGGTGATGAAAATTGTTCATAATCACTCATCAAGAAACCACCTGAAAAATTAACAGACTTTCTGCGCGTTCCTTGTGGAAATGTTAGTATATCATTACCATTCAACGTTATAATTGTTGAACGGATAGAATTAATCTCAGTATCCATATCAGGTCTTGTTGATATAACCTTCACTTTAGAGATACGCTTATCACTATCAACCTTAAACGAGAAGAAGAAAAACGTACCATAAGGTGCATCAACTGTGGACTGCTCCATTATTGTATTTTGAAGATCACTTCTCCATTTATTCCAAGCAATTAACTCAGCACGTAATTTAGGATTCTTAAGTTGATCACAAATTGAACAAGTTGAAGGATCTTCTTCAGCTTCAGAACTATTTGCATCTGATGTCGGTTTATCCTTAACCTTCTTAACCTCTTGCTGAGATTCCGTTTTTGGAAGGAAATCTGTATTCAACATCTTTTCAACTTGTTCCAAAACCTTGTCACTATTATTCACATTCTGCGCAGGTTGAGTACTGTGATTTTGAGTACCGGCAACAGGCACCTGTTGAATAAAATCAGATGGAATAATTTTAACATCCGAAGGAATTATCGGAGTCTCAGCACTAACCGGAATAGGAGGCTTTGGAGCTTCTGAAATTTGGACTGGAGCTTCCCCAAGCCTAAACAAAGGAACACTTTGCAAATCTGCAGGTCTCTGACTCAAATTACTTATCTTAAAATCAGGATTTGTAAGTATAAACTGTTTATGCACATCAGGTTTTACCGTGGCAAAAATCACAGTCAAAACCAAAATTGTTATTGCTACAAATACAGTTAAAATTCTCATAATTAATCTTTATCAATCTTCGCAATTAACTCATCACAAGCCCAAACCTCAAAACGAGTCTGAGAAAGCATCAAAGTCTCGGCAATCAATAGTGCTGTTGGAACGAGTGCTGCAATAACACTTAGCATTACACCTTTAAAGTCTCCGCCTGTTTCACTCATAAAGTATGATACGTTCATCATAAACTCGATGAAAATAATAACGCATGCAATACTAAAGAACAATCTTCTGTCTGACTCAAGTTTTCTTGTTCCTTCAAGCCCATAGATAGAAACACCGTGTTGACGATAATCAGTAAATCCATCCTGCTTGATGACTTGAGAACCTTGAATTTTCTTACTTGTTAAAAACGCACTAACAAAAGAAAAGAATGCAAAAATAATCAAAAATGTTGCAAGTCCTAAGAACACAGGACTAAATCTCAACCCGGAAATTCTTACCCAACCTGCAGCCTCAGGGAAACACATTGCAAGAGTATTAGAAACACCATAAGCCAACAAAGGTGCTGTTAAAATACCAATTACAATTTCTCCAAAAGACTTCAATTGAAGCATAAACATTCTATCTTTTATATTATTGATTTTTGAATTGCTTAAAGAATTTACGAACCTGTCAATCCATACACGATAAGACTTCAATACAGTTTCAAAATCTTCTCTAAATTCATACTTATTAAGCACTGCGCTATATTCTGTACTATTATTTTTAAAATAACCGCATCCTATTGCCAAAGCCGTCATTATACCAACGAAGAAAAATGTTATAAAAATAGAAAACGCTACAAAATTACTCAATGACATAAAGTAAATTTGGTTGACAACATAAATCCCGATTATAAAAATAATTGAGCCCCACAACATAAAATTCTGGGCCAAAGTTGCAGTCATAGATTGTTTAACAGTTTTACTCTGTAAATAAAGAAATACACCCTGCTTCAACATAAGGCATATAGAAAATACGACAAAAGAATACGCAATCCATGCCTGAATATTAGTAGCAAGATATACATGCTTTGAAGCTTCTTGAGTAGAAAGTCCCATCAAATAATTTGCAACCGCAAATGAACTTAATATGGATGTTATGTAAAGCGCAATATGCAAAAACAAACTTGCTCTTGTTGCAGACATAATCTTACTTTTTAGCTCTGATATAGGATAAGCAATCTGTTTTACAATAGCTATTCTAGCTTTTTCAAGTGGAGCTCGTGATTTTTCGAGCTTAACCTTTGCAATAACTCCGGGGTCATCTCCATATAAATCTTTTAACTGAGCATCCGAAAGATTTACGATATCGACAGAACCCATATCAATAATCCCGCTTGAATCTACATGGATTTCAATAAAATCATTACTATTGTTCAAAGCCAATCGACAAACTTTATCAACCTTCATTCTGGTCAAAACCTGACCTTTAAATAACACATTCTGATTTTTAAAGTTATTTGAAACAAAACACTCACCGGTGTCTTTATTCGTCTGGACAGTAATAATTACATCAAAACCAGGCTGTAAGACATAATCACACTTAGGATTTGTTCCAATATTTATCAAACTTTTATTTTTAAATTGTTTTTCACCAGATAATGATTTTATCGTAATAGTAGCCGTCATATAAAGTTCCTTATCTTTCTAGCGCATGTATAAACTGTCTGATTGCTTTATCGCAATTTTGTTTTGGAGAAACAATAAGTTTCATCTCACCCAAAACCGGAGTCAAAGTTTCTTTAACCAAATCTAACTTTTCCGGATGTGCATACAAAAACATCATAGCAAGATCTGGAGCCTTACTCTTAACCCTTCTAACGTCAGAAGGCAGAGTATTCCAGTTAATCTGCTTATCAGATTCACCTTCATTTTCAAGATCTCCGATTACAACAACGGCAGGCATATAACCTAACTTTTTCATTTCTAATGAATAGTTAAGCGCCTTTCGCATTCCAACCCCATAAGCAGTTCCATAATCTTTTTCGTCATATGCTGTAAACGCATTCATAACTTTGTTTATATTTGACCCGTTAAAAGGTGCACCCTCATATATTAGGTAAGCATCCTCTGAAACTCTGATAATTTTAATTTTATCTTCCGGATCAAGCAGGTTACAAATCTGTTTCAAAAGTTTCTTCTGTTCAGGCAAATCTTTCTGGTTAGATGCCGAAGAATCTACCACAAACATAACCGCAGCGGGTCTAAAATTATCAACCTTTATCTTTGTTACCCCGCTCCATACCAATTTCAATATAATAGAAACTGCAAGTATAACTATACCAAGTATTATAAGTCTTTTATTCATAAGCCAACTTTCTACTGCATAATACCATATTTTACAAACTTTCGCAATATTGCTATTATAAAAGAGATTATGTTATAATACCATACGTCATTAAAATTAGATTAGGGAGAAATCATGGAATTATTGGAAGTTATTTTAACAATAGTTGTTGCATATTTAATAGGTTCAATTCCAACAGGATACATTATAGTAAAAACAGCCACCGGCCAAGATATTAGAGAAATTGGCTCAGGCTCTACCGGAGCTACTAATGTAAAAAGAGTAATGGGGAAAAAATGGTTTTTCATAACTCTTTTATTAGATGCTCTTAAAGGCGCAACTCCGGTAATTTTGGCAAAAGTATTTGCAAGTGCATTCGCAACAATCGGCTTGCTCCCTGTACTTGCAGCAGTTGCAGTTATTTTAGGCCACTCAAAATCAATTTTCCTAAAATTTACAGGAGGAAAATCCGTTGCGTCAGGAGTTGGAACAATCCTTGCACTAAACTGGCAGGTTGGATTAATCATAGCAGTTATATGGTCTATCATAACTTACACTTCAAAGTATGTTTCTCTTGGATCAATAATAGCACTTGCGATTGCTCCATTTGTAATGTACTTTTTAGACAGCCACATTGCATACACAGGTTATTGTGCTTTAGGTGCAATTTATATCATATGGTTGCACAGATCTAACATCCAAAGACTTCTAAAGGGAGAAGAAAATAAAGTAAGATAGATTATTAAAAAATAATAAATTTTATTCAAATATTGTTTTTATTATTCTATAATTACTCATGTGATAATAAGAGGTAAATATAATGACACATAAACATAGACACAATCCGTTTAAGAATGAAGAAATTACAGATGAAATAAACGAAACTTCTGCTGAAGAAAAAACTGAAGAACCTTCAGAGGAAACTTCAAAAGAAGGAAACGCAGAATTAGACAAATTAAAAGAAGATTTTGATAACTTAAATAATCAGTATTTAAGACTTGCGGCAGACTTTGACAATTACAGAAAGAGACAAGAAGCTGAACGTGAAAGTCTATTGAAATTTGGAACTGAAAATGCCTTAAAGAAGATGTTAGAAGTTTTAGACAATTTTGAAAGAGGCAAAAAATCATTTGAAAATGTTGAAGATTGTCAAAAAGTAAAAGACGGTTTTGACTTGGTACACAAGCAAACAATTGAAGCACTTTGCAAGCTTGGAATGGAAGAAATAAAAGCGGTAGGCGAAAAATTTGATCCTAACTTCCACGAAGCAGTAATGCGTACACCGACAAGTGAATACCCTGAAAACACTATAATTGCTGAATTACAAAAGGGTTATAAAATGGGAGACAAAGTATTGCGCCCAACACTTGTTAACGTAGCGGCTGCTGAGTAAAATTGGACACAAAAAATAAATTAACGCTATAATACAAATAAAGAAAAAGAAATAAAATTATATCAGAAGAATAGGGAAAAATGGCAGATTACTATGAAATATTAGGTGTCGCAAAAGACGCCTCTAAGGATGAAATAAAGTCAGCGTTCAGAAAGAAAGCAAGAACACTGCACCCCGACGTTAATAAAGCCCCAGATGCGGAAGTTCAATTTAAAGAACTCGGAAAAGCTTATGAAACATTAATGGATGATAATAAACGTGCTACATATGACCGATATGGTGAAGACGGCTTAAAGAATGCAGGCTTCAACACAAGCGGCCCGTTTGATGGCGGTTTTGGCGATTTGAATGACATATTCAACACATTTTTTGGCGGTTTTGGCGGAGGCTTTGGTTTTGGCGGAGGCAGACCTGATCCGAATGCACCTCAACCCGGTGACGACTTAAGATATGATGTTGAAATTACATTTGAAGAAGCTGCTTTTGGAACAACAAAAGAAATAAAATTTGATCATCTTGAAACTTGTCCGGAATGTAACGGAAGCGGAGCAGAAAAAGGTTCAAAACCAATTACATGTCCAACCTGTCACGGAACAGGACAAGTACAAACCGTTGCAAGAACTCCGCTTGGAGCATTTACACAGATAAGCGCATGCCCTGATTGCCACGGAACAGGAGTGAAGATTTCAAATCCTTGTAAAAATTGTAATGGTTATGGAAAAATCGAAAAAGAAAAGAAGATTGAAATCAAAATTCCGGCAGGCGTTGATAACCATTCCAAGATGAGAGTTTCAGGAGAAGGCGATGCCGGTACAAACGGAGGAAGAGCAGGAGATCTGTTCGTTGTTATTCATGTCAAACCTTCCGAATACTTTACAAGGGACGGTGCCGATGTATATACAAAACTTCAAATAACACCTGAACAAGCAGTTCTTGGCGATGAAGTTACAATAAAAACATTGGACGGAGAACAAAAAGTTCAAATTCATGCCGGCATTCAACACGGCAATTCTATTAGAATAAAAAATGCAGGGATACCAATACTTTCAAGACCTTCTCAAAGAGGAGATCATATTATAGTAGTTGCGGTAAAAATTCCTACACAACTAAGCGAACAAGAAAAAGAATTATACAGAAAAATTTATGAGATTAAGAGTGGTAAAAAACCTCAAGAATCATTGTTAGCAAAAGTTAAGGGAGTATTTCAATAATGCGAAAATTACTAATCGGGATAGGATTATTGATGAGCTTATCAATCGGAACTGCAATTGCAGCACCGCTTCCTGATAATGTTCAAAATTTTGTTAAATCTACATTTCCCGATACGAATTTTCGCTTTGATGGAGTCGTAATTTTACCTGATAATACGGTATATCTTCCGTTGATACCATCAAAATTCAATGATGACAGCGACCTTAAAATAAAGAGTACAATTCCTTCAGGTCAAAGTCTTGCACAAAAACCTGACGCCATTATATTAAGTAATGACTACGTTCTTTTAAAAATGCTAACAAATAGCAAAGGAAAAAATACAGTGGTTAATCTTCCAATACCTCCACTGGAATTAAGAACAGGGTTATTACCACAAGATATGCTTGTTCCAAAGAATTTTATTGTCCCTGCAAACTTAAAGAGCATTATTGGAAACTTAAATATAACAACAACACAAGAAACCGGATTAATAATTCCAGTTTCGCAGCCAAAAGGTGGAGCAGCTGTTGTGAACTCACTTGCAGAGACTCCTCAGTTAAAAGACAAAGTATATTACGTAACAACAAATCTTACAAAAAATATTCAAGTTGTAAGTCCTGAAAAAAAAGTTGCAAGCTACGCACTTTATCAAGAAAATACACCAATAACGATAAAGGGCTATCAAGATTTCTTGCTGGTAACATCTTATGGAAAAAAATCCGTAGATGTAATATCACTTGCAGATGAGAAAGTTATTAAAGAAATTTCATTCAAAACACAACCTGACGAAATCGTGATTGATGAAAAGAATAAAATTGCCTACATTTCAAGCGGTGAAGATGCAAGTATGTATGTAGTCGATCTTGATACAATGACAATAAAGAAACAATTACGTCTGAATGGAATGTGTGAAAAAATTACACTTAGTGAAGATGGAACAAAGTTATTCTACAACGACAAACAAACAAGAGAAATTTGGGCAGTAGAACTTGATAATAACTATTTGCTCAAAGAAATAGGCCGTTTCCCAAATGTTTCTAAAATAGCCTACGCAAACGGTAAAGTATACGTTACAAGCAGAACTAAAAATCGTCTTGCTATCATAGACTACGAAACAATGGGTCTAATGTCAGAAAATGAAATTTCTGAAAAACCTGTTGATATGTTTATTTATAAAAATGACTTATTCATCCTTGGCGCAGGTAACAAAACAATTGATGTTATAGACACAACAATAGATACAAGAACAAACACTATTGAACTTACTTCAAACATTTTTCCTACAAAAATAACACAAGTTGGGAAAACAAATATTGCACTTGTAACAGATGCAAGAGCAAATTGTTACAGCATTATAAATCTCGATAAGAAAACCGTTATTAAAACAAATCAATTGGAAACTCCTGTAAATTCAATACTTGTTACAAATAAAATTAAGAAGATAGGCAAATGATACAAGAATTCGACATAACAACTCAGGAAGTTCTAAAAGAATTAGAAAAAACACAAAGAGATTTTTGGAATATATCACGTCCAACAGCGTTGTTTTTGCATGAGCTGATAAAAAATGAGGGATTCGTTTCTGGGATTGAAGTTGGAACGTCAAACGGTTATAGCGGAATATGGCTTGGAAAAGCTTTCAAGGCTAATGGCGGACACCTTACGACCATAGAATTCTATGAAAAAAGATACTCAATAGCACAATCAAACTTTGAAAAATGTAATGTAGCTGACGTTATAACTATTCGCCCCGGAGAAGCCTTAAAGGTTTTAGAATATCTTCCGGAAGATTTCAAAGTTGATTTTGCATTTGTAGATGCTAATAAGAGAGAATCTGTAGATTATTTTAGGCTGATACACCCACACTTAAAAGTTGGTGGCATCTATACTTGCGATAATGTACTTTCTCACAAAGAAAAAGTACAAACATATATCGATGCAATCAACGCTCACCCTGATTACAGACACACTGTTCTGGATTTACCTGCAGGCTTATCGTTTGCAAGAAAAATTCGCTAACAAGCGAATATTTCTTAAAACTTAAGATTAATAGCTTGTAAACACTGCACGAAGAATATATTCTTCTAACATTCTCTTATCAGCAGGTTTTGACTTTGGATCATTTATCATAATATCAAATGCAATATCCCTACCATTTCGAGTCTTTAGATATCCCGCAATTGCACTCACATCTGTCAGAGTCCCTGTCTTAGCATTTAGGTTATCTTTAAAATATAACATTCTATCCTTTAGTGTACCAATTCCAGGATATGCCATTGACGCTTTATAAAGCTCAAAATTACCAGCCTTAGACTCTGCAACTAGGAAATCAGTCATAAAATCAGCGGTCATCAAATTATTTTTTGAAACGCCACTACCATCAACAATTTTTATCTCTTCAGCTTTTAAACCGTTTTTATCACAGAATGCATTAAACATTTTTAACGCAGCATCAATGGAACCGGTATTTTTAACATAATTTCCGCCTGCCAACTTAAAGACAGTTTCTGCAACCATGTTATTGCTATTTTGCAAAATATCTCTTAAAGCATAATCCAAATTATGTTCAACAGATTGTACAAGATAAATGTTTTTGTCAGGAAGTTTCTTTTCGTAAATATTTCCGTAATACTCTATTTTTGAATCAGAAACCGCATCCTCTAATCTTAATCTAAAATAACGCTTCATATTGTTAACAGGAATTGTTTTCTTAGTTAACTTCTGAACACTACCTTCCACCTGAAGCATATCAGGAGAAATACTTACATTACGAGAAAGACGAATATCGTTAATTTTACCTGTGGTTACTAAGTTCATAAATGCCATCGGATAAAAAACTTCTGTATAAACATTGGCAGGAGCGCCAAAACTTGTAGGAGCAATCACTATATTTAACAAATTTCTATCCAAATTATAAGGTCCAAACTTTGGCATAAGCGGATTCAAATCATCATCCCATTGCCAACCTTCACCCCAATTTACAGAATCCAAAATATAATCATCAATGTAGATCATCTTAGGTTCATTGATATTCTTAGCCTTTGCTGTCTTGAATAAAGTTTTTAAATCCCCTGTTGTTAAATAAGGGTCAGCACCAAGTTTCAAATATAATTCATTATTTGTAGACTTATACAATTTAGTTTCAAACTTATAATCTTCACCTAAAGAATTTAAAGCCGCTGCCGAGGTTACAAGCTTTTGAGTAGAAGCAGGATTTACAGGTTTATCTCCATTCAATTCAAAAATTACCTGCCCTGATTTTAAATCCTTAATAGAAACAGATATCGCACCACGATTAATTTTAGAATCAGCAATAGCTTTGTTAATACTATCTGCATAAACTTCAGAAACAGAAGCCATAAAAAGAACCAACCCTAACATTAATGAAATAATTTTATTCATACAGATTTAACCTCGTAGCTTTCCCTAATATCCTTTAGTATAGTACAACAATTTCTATATTCATACATTTTACAGAAATCAAATTCTGCACTCATCAAACCTTCTTTTTGATCCTTAATCTCAGAAATCGTTTCACCTACGTAATCAAGGATTCTTGAATGTCCAATATTCCAATCATCATCCTTAATAATTCCTGATTGTGTTACAGCAACCATATAAGCTTGATTTTCAATAGCCCTTGCTCGAGTCAAAGCCTCCCACGGGATTGGCTTTTTAAGCCCCCAAGCAGCCATATTAACAAGCAAATCCGCTCCGGCCTCTCTGTAAGCACGATAAATTTCAGGAAATCTTATATCATAACAAATAGTAAGCCCGATATTAACTCCGTCAAGATTTACCATAACAGGAGACTTTCCAACTTTAACAAAAGAACCTTCAGCACATCCGCAATAAGAATACAAATGCATCTTAGAATAAACAGTAACCAGTTCACCCTTTCTGTTAATAACTGGACAAGTATTATAATAATTCCCGTCAGAAGCTTTTTGAATAAAACTTCCGCCTAACACGTTTGTTTTATAACTCTTCGCAATATCGGCCAAAAAGTTAACAGTCTCACTATTTTCAAGATTTTCTGCACTGGCAGTAAAATCCTCACACGACCAGCCGACCGTCCAAATCTCAGGCAAAACAAGAAAATCGACATCAGCCTCTAATTCTTTGTCAACAATACTTTCAACCTTCCTAAAATTTGCTTTTTTATCGCCAATTTTAGAGCACATCTGCAGTGCTGAAACTTTTATTTTTTCAGATTGTTCCATAACTTATTCTTCTTGGCCTCTCTATGTGCATCAGGTAACCTTCTGTGGATATCATCCAAAGCATCTTTAATTTGCTTTCTAACATCAGCTTCCTGTTCTTGCGGCAAATCTTTTGGTACATAAATAGGTTCACCGTAAAGATTAACTATTTTTACATCTCCAAACGGTGCCGTCATTTTATCCCAAGAAGGCAAATTTACAAAGTTCCACTGAGGACAATACCATCCCATAGGAACAATAGGAGCACCTGACATTTTAGCCAATCTAACAGCCCCGTTTTTAACAGTATGCAAAGGTCCGTTAGGCCCATCAACCATCAATGCAACACACTCGCCCTCGTTCAAACGCTCAACCATCTGTAAACTGCTTTCAATAGCACCACGCTTGCCGGCAGACCCTCTAACAGTTTTGAAACCTAAACCCTCAACCGCATAAGCAACCATATCGCCATCAAAAGAATTGCTTACTAACACACTAAGCTTTCCCTTATTCTGAATACCATACACACAAAATTGATCTGCATGCCACATAACATATATACAAGGCTCAAGATTTTTATTATTTACCTCAACAATGTGCGTAAAATATTTTTGAAGCTGCATATAGCCGCTTATGGCCTTTTTCAGAACAATTACATTCTTATCATTAATCAATCTAACCATAAGAAAAAGTTAACACAAACAAAAGCTGCAAGCAAGATATCTCCTACCATTAGTGGACTTGCACAAAAACTTTTTTGAGATATAATTTGAAAAGATATGATACACAATTTGTAAAGGAAATATTTATGCAAGTTACACTAGAAAATGAAAAAGAGAACGTAGTAAAATTAGACATCACAGTCCCAGCAAAAGACGCAGCAGATGCGTATAATCAAGCAGTAAAAAGAATTTCACAATATGTAAATATTGACGGTTTTAGAAAAGGAAAAGCTCCAAGACAAGTTGTTGAAAGACACGTTGGAGTAGAAAGAATTAAACAAGAAGCTCTAGAAAGCTTAATGCCTAGAGTTTTGAGCCAAGCTATTGACGAAAATAAGCTTGACGTTATTACTCAGCCATACATCACATCTTATGATTACAAAGTTGGCGAAGACTTGAAAGTTACAGCTAAAGTTGAAACAAGACCTGAAGTAACTTTGGGCGAATATAAAGGTTTGAGCATTGAAGTTGAAGATTCTCCTATCGCAGAAGATTCAATGGAAAAAGCTCTTGATGCACTAAGAAACCAACACGCTGAAACTAAAATTATCACTGACAGAGCTACAAAAGATACAGATATAGTAAAAATCGATTTTGACGGTTCTGTAAACGGCGAAAAAATCAAAGGTGGAGAAGGAAAGAATTATCCGCTTGATTTAGCTCACTCAAACTTCATCCCAGGGTTTGCTGAACAACTTGTAGGCAAAAACCTTAACGAGGAATTTGATATCGACGTAACATTCCCTGAAGATTACCACGATGAATCTTTGAAAGGTCAAAAAGCAACTTTCAAAATCAAAATTAACGAAATCAGCGAAAGAATTATTCCTGAATTAACAGATGAATTTGTTCAAAAAACAGGGCCATTCAAAACAGTTGATGAATTAAAAGCTGATATCCAAAAATATCTTGATGAAGCAAGAGAAAACACAAATAAAAACAATTCAGAAAACGAAGTTTTCAAAAAAGTAATTGAAAACGCAAGTGTAGAAATTCCTGAATCAATGATCGAAAGAGAAGCTCAATCACTAACAGCAGAATACAAAAACAGACTTGCTGCACAAGGTTTGAGCTGGGAAATGATTACTCAAGCAAAAGATGAAAAGGAAATTTTGCAGAACATTCACGATGATGCAAAAATCCGTATAAAGAACTCACTTGTTATCGACAAAATTGCTAAGGTTGAAAACATTTCTCTTGACAGAAGTGATTTGGACAAAAAATTTGCAGAGCTAAGTGCAGCATACAGAATTTCACAACAAGATTTGTACAAACAAATCGGTAAAAATCCTGAAATTCTATCTTCACTATCTCAACAAGCAATGAATGACAAGGTTAGAGATTTCTTACTACAAAATAACAAAGTAGAAATCGTAGCGCCAAAAAAAGCAAAAGTTGAAGAAAAATAATAATATTCGTATAATGAAATAAGAAAGGGAAAATAGATATGAGTTTTGTACCTGTAGTAATAGAACAATCAAGCAGAGGCGAACGTTCTTTCGACATATTCTCAAGATTATTGAGAGAAAGAATTATCTTCTTGGGCACACCTATTGATGATATGGTAGCCAACTTGATAGTTGCACAGTTACTGTTATTAGATAGCGAAAATCCTGAAAAAGATATTATGTTATATATCAACAGTCCTGGAGGAAGCGTTACTGCAGGTCTTGCAATATACGATACAATGCAACACATCAGAGCTGATGTTTCAACAATCTGTTTGGGACAAGCAGCATCAATGGGTGCATTCCTATTATCGTCTGGTGCAAAGGGTAAGAGAATGGCTCTTCCACACTCTCGTGTCTTGATTCACCAACCTCTTGGCGGCGCTCAAGGTCAAGCTACTGATATTGAAATTCAGGCAGCTGAAATTATTAGAATCAAAAAATCATTAAATGAAATTCTTGCTTCTAACACAGGTCAGTCTTTGAAGAAAATTGAAAAAGACACAGACCGTGACTATATCATGACTCCGGCAGAAGCTTTAGAATACGGTATGATTGATAAAGTCATCTCAAGAGATGCTATCAAGTAGGATTTCATAATAGGAGAAATTTATATTATGCCAAAGCATGATGACAGCAGATTAAAATGTTCCTTTTGCGGGAAATCTCAAGATCAGGTAAAAAAATTAATTGCCGGTCCTGAGGTATATATCTGTGACGAATGTGTAGAACTTTGTAATGAAATTCTTGATGAAGAATTTTTCGAAAACAAAGACAAAGAAAACGAAAGTACCGAGGATAAAAAGGACGAAAAACCGATCCCTAAACCTCATGAAATAAAAGCATATCTTGACCAATACATTATTGGACAAGACGATGCAAAGAAGGTTCTTTCAGTTGCGGTTTATAACCACTACAAACGTTTAAAACACAACAAAAACACAGATTTAAAAGAAAATGTTGAAATTCAGAAGTCAAACATTTTGCTTGTAGGGCCTACCGGTTCCGGTAAAACATTGTTGGCTCAAACTTTGGCAAAAATGCTTGATGTACCATTTGCAGTAGCGGATGCAACAACATTGACTGAAGCAGGATACGTTGGTGACGACGTAGAAAATATTCTTCTAAGACTTTATCAAAACGCTGATTTTGATTCTGCTAAAGCCGAAAGAGGTATTATCTACATCGATGAAATTGATAAAATTTCAAGAAAATCAGAAAACACTTCTATCACAAGAGACGTATCAGGCGAAGGTGTTCAACAAGCGTTATTGAAAATGATTGAAGGAACAGTCGCTCACGTTCCACCTCAAGGCGGAAGAAAACACCCTCACCAAGAATTTATTGAAGTTGATACAAGCAATATCCTCTTCATAGTTGGTGGTGCTTTCGTAGGATTAGAAAAAATCATCGAAAGAAGAGCAGACGTGGGTTCAACTGTTGGATTTGGCGCAAAAGCAGCTATGTCACAAGCTGAAAAAGATGCAAATGCAGCTAAATTACTGAAAAAACTTCAACCGGAAGACTTGTTGAAATTTGGTTTAATTCCTGAATTTATCGGCAGAATTCCAACATACGCAGTACTTGATCCGTTGAATGAAAAAACATTAAAAATGATTTTAACAGAACCAAAGAATGCGGTATTAAAGCAATACAAATGTTTGCTTGAAATGGATGGCGTAGATTTGGAATTTGAACCGGATGCTGTTGACTTAATTGCACAAGAAGCGCTGAAGCGCAAAACCGGAGCAAGAGCATTACGTTCTATTGTTGAAGAAATTATGCTTGATGTTATGTACGATGTTCCATCAAAAGAACACGCAGATAAGATAGTCATAACAGTAGATATGGTAAAAAACAGAAAATGTGCGGAACTGATTCCGCTTCCTAAAAAGGAAGATAGCAAAGAAATTTCTGCATAATATATAAACAAGAAAAATACCGCTTTTGAAATTAAAAGCGGTATTTTTTATGCTAAATTTTCTTAATTTGTTCAATCGGAATATCAACATTCAAGTCGATATATTTAAATATATTCAGAACAATTCCCGGTGGGAAATAGTAATTATTATTTGTAGGCGTAATTTTCAACATACTTTTATTTGAGCTGTAATAAACAACCGTTGCCAAAAAGTCCCTACCTGCGGCTCTAAAAAGGATATAGCCGGTCTTGGATTGCATTTCTTTTATCTCAAATTTATTAGCACTAATACTTGCTATTGTTAAGTAAAACAATTTATCTGAAGAAACATTGTAATCTTTAGTACAGTTATCGTAAGAAACATTTTGAGGAGTTGTAAGGTGGTACGTACTCATATCCTCGCAATTTACTGCAGTTTGAGTAACAAACAAACAAAATATCAATCCACAAAATAATATTAAAATTCGTCTTATTCTTTCCATGTTTCACCTACATTAATATCAATTACCAGAGGAACTCTCAGAGGCTGATCAAGTTCCATAGCTTTTTTTACTAACGCAGAAACTTCATCCAATTCGGATTTCAAAGTTTCAACGACAAGTTCATCGTGTACCTGCAAAATCATTTTTGATTTCAAGTTATTCTTCTTTAATTCATTTGAGAAGTTTATCATCGCAATTTTCATTAAATCAGCCGCAGTACCTTGAATAGGCTGATTAATAGCAGCTCGTTTTGCAAACTCTCTAATCATCATATTAGGGCTTTCCAACTCAGATTTCAAGTACCTTCTGCGTCCGAAAACAGTTTCAACATACCCCTGTCGCAAAACTTCTTCCACAGTAGCATCCATATATAATTTTATATTTGGATAAGTTTCAAAATATTTATTGATAAAATCATCTGCTTCGGCATTAGAAATACCAATTGCCTTTGCAAGTCCATACTTACTCTGCCCGTAAATAATACCAAAATTTACAGCCTTTGCCTTATAACGCATATCCTTTGTCACCTGATCAATCGGAACTTCAAAGACTTTTGAAGCAGTGAGTGAGTGTACGTCAACGTCATTATTAAAAGCCTCAATCAAATGTGGATCTTTAGAGATATGAGCAAGTAATCTTAATTCGATTTGAGAATAATCCGCAGACAACAACACTGAATTTTCTCTATCTTTCGGAATAAACGCAGAACGAATTTTATTTCCATCCTCAGTTCTAGCCGGAATATTTTGGAGGTTAGGATTTGACGAAGACAATCTTCCGGTTGTCGTAACAGTCTGGTTATATGTCGTATGAATACGATTATCACGACTACTTATAAGCGTAGGAAGTGCATCTGTATAAGTAGACTTTAGTTTAGCAAATTTTCTATACTCAAGAAGCTTCTGTGCAATTTCGTATTCAGAAGCCAATTCCTCTAAAACTTCCGCACTAGTTGATTTTTTACGCTTCTTCGTCTTCAATTGGAGTTTATCAAATAGAACTTCCCCAACCTGCTTTGGAGAATTAATATTGAATTCACATCCTGCAAGACTATAAATCTCACCTTCAAGGTTTGTCAACTTCTCTTCCATTTGGCTGGAAAGGTTTTCTAAATAACTAATATCAATAGAAACTCCATTATACTCCATTTCAGCAAGTACACTTGACATCGGAAGCTCAATTTCTCTTAAAACTTTCAGCTCTTCTGAAGCCAAAGCCTCCTGCCAATAGTCTGTAAGATCCAAAATAGTTGAAACTTCATCGCAAGCATACGCAAGCGCCTTATCAATATCAGCGTTCTCAAGTTGAATTTTATTCTTTTTAATCTCATCAAAACTTGCATACTCACACATTGCGTGGTTAAGATTTTCCATTGCCTGAATATCAATATCATGCTTTCTTGCAGGATTCTTTATATAACTTGCAAGCTGAACGTCAAAATCTACTCCCTTAAGCTCAATTCCTTGAGCTCTCAATGTATTATAAGCAACTTTAGCTTCGTAAGTAGTTTTTTTCAAATTTTCATTTTCAAAAACAGGCTTCAAACTCGAAAAAACTTCTTTCTCACTTAATTGCACAGCAAGATTTGAGTGACCCAACGGGATATAAAAAGCTTCCGTTTTGTCTTGAGATTCTGACCTGAATGCAAAAGAAATTCCAGTAACATATATTTCAACTGCACTTCGAATGTGAGTTTTTATATTAAATGCAACAAGCGGCTGTTTCAAAAGTCTAACCGAAAGTTCACTTAAATCAGTACTATCTGTTATCAATTTAGATACAAATTCCGTTGCATCCTTATTGATTTCAGCCTGCACAGCCTCAGCAAACAGACCTAATTGAAGTTGATCCTGCGGTGCAGTTGGTTTTGAAACATTTGAAGAAACATTTACAGGTTGAATATCAGGATTAAATGAAGATAAAATCGCATTTATGTTTTTAATAAACCCATAAAATTGCATCGAAGTTAAGAACTCCGTAACTTTTGCAATATCAGGAAGCTCAACTTTCGTCTTATCAAAATCAAAATCTATATCCAAATCTCTCACAATAGTAGCAAGGAAATAGCTTAATTTTGCATCCTCAACACCTGTCTGAACTTTATTTCTAACTGAATTAGACTTAATTTCATCAGAGTGTGCAAGAACATTTTCTAAAGTTCCAAATTGTCCCAATAACGCTTGGGCCGTTTTCTCTCCAATACCACGAATTCCGGGGATACAATCCGAAGTATCACCTCTTAATGCCTTATAATCTATAATCTGATTAGGATACACTCCAAGTTTTTCATAAACAGCGTTCCAATCATACTCTTTTAACTCACCTTTTGAAGGCAGGATAACCTTAACACAACCATCCTTATCAATAAGTTGAAAAGCATCCTGATCACCGGTTAATATTAAAACCTTATGCCCCAATTCACAGGCTTCTCTGGAAATAGTACCTATAACATCGTCAGCTTCAAAGCCTTCTTTAGTATATATTGGGATATTAAATGCCCGAAGCCCCTCATATATCAAATCCATCTGAGAACGCATCATATCAGGCATTTGTTCTCTATTACTTTTATAATTCTCATATTTTTCAACACGAAACGTATGATGACTAACGTCAAAAGTAACAGCAATCGCATCAGTTTTTATTTTTTGATTTTTAAGAAGATCAAATATTGCCTTAAAAAAACCATAAACCGCCCAAGTAGGCTGTCCAGATGATGTCTTCATTCCGGTACGTTCAAGCGCAAAATACTGTCTGAAAGCAAGCGCGTGACCGTCAATTAATATTAATGTCTTACTATTCCCCATAAAGACATTTTTTCACAAAAAACGCTTTTTATCAAGGTTTTTACATAGCTATATAATCAGCACTAACCATTCAAATTTTCAAAAGCACTATCAACTACATTTTTGATATTCATCTCACAAGACTCACCATCTGTTGAAATCCACATAAGATATTCAATGTTTCCGGAAGGTCCCTTTATTGATGAATAAGTCAAACCCTTAACCTTATAACCTATTGACTGAGCATAGTCTAAAACATTCTTTATAACATTACCATGAACGGTCTTATCTCTTACAACCCCGCCCTTTTCAACATTCTCTTTTCCTGCCTCAAATTGTGGCTTTATAAGACAAATCATCTCGTGAAATTCAGGATTAAGCAAAGTTTTAAGATTACCCAAAACCTTTGTGAGCGAAATAAATGACAAATCACTAACTAATAAATCCGCTACAACCTCGCCCTCAGAATAAATATCACCGAATTCACATATTCTTAAATTAGTTTTTTCAATAACTTTAACTCTGCTATCAGAACGAATTTTCCAATCTAACTGCCCATACCCGACATCCGCTGCATAAACGAACTTTGCACCATTTTGCAAAAGACAATCAGTAAACCCACCGGTAGAAGCACCAGCATCAAAGCAAACCCTATTACTCACATCAAAACTAAACGCATCTAATGCTTTCTTAAGCTTAAATCCGCCTCTTGATACATAAGGCATAGACTTCACAACAATATCATATTCCTTACAAGGATTAATCTGAAATCCGGCTTTGGTAATATATTCATCATTAATCTTGACGTGTCCGGCAAGAATTGCCGCAGCAGCCTTACTCTTTGTGTCAAAGTACCCTAAATCAGTTAAGTATTTATCTAAACGTTCCTTTGACATCACTAATTCTCACATTTGTTGTTATATAGTACTGATGATATAATTGCAACCATTGTCCAGAAAATAAATTGGATTTGCGGTCTGAAAAATACCGTATCAACAAACCCGTGCATCATAACACCTAATATAGAAACAACTGCAACTGAAACATATATAATCTCATTTCCCTTTGATGATTTAAGGATAAAAGAAATTCCATCTCTCAACATCACAAACAAAAATCCTAAAAATGCAATCAAAGCAAAAATTCCGCTCTCAACAGCAGTTTCCAGAAATATATTATACGCACTTAACGCATCAAAACCAGTACGCATATACAAGCCATATATTTCTCTAAAATTCTTATTTCCGACACCAATACCTAACAACCAGTTATCTCTAAACATTTGCAAAGATGAATGATAAACATTAAATCTAAATGAATTTGATGAATCCTGTCTCATTGCAAAAATAGAAAATACCCTTGCTCTAAGAGCTGACACAAACAATAATGCCGAAGTTCCAAGCATTACACAAGACGCTATAATCGCCAAGAAAACTTTCTTATATTTATGCCACAAAAATTTTGCAGCAATAGACGCAGTTACAACAAACATAACCATACATCCCATATAAGAGCCTCTGCATCCTGTAAGGAATAATGTTACAACAGACATTAAAGTAAGTCCCAACGTAACCAGACCGAACTTAATATGCTTATTATTAAGGAAATACGCACAAAGTCCCATCAAAGAAGGGATTCCTGCAACAAAATACCCGCCTAAAAGGTTTGGATTATATGGTTTTAAAGTTCCATAAACACGAGTCATAACTTCTTCAGGATTAAGTTTTGAAACATCCTGCCAAGTAGAAATCTCGTCAACATGGGCAAAATTTTGTAAAATACCAATAATACTTTCTGCACTAACGCAAAATCCTATTGCTGCAAGCACATATGGAATCTTTTTTGTATTATTTTTCAAATAGTGAACAGTTGATATATAAAACCCAAGGTAAGTTAGAGTCTTCATAAACCCTTTTAAGCTAAGCGCAAAAAGACTTGAACCCGCAAGACTGATTACGACTATCATAAAATAAGCCAAAAGCCACAACTCGAACTTATTAGGTTCACACTTATCACCAGGCTTAGTAAGCAACTGCAAGAAAGTTAAAAATGTCGCAACAAGTGCAATAAATCCAATGGCATCTGAAGATAAACACGTAGAAGCCAAAAATACAAGAATTATCAACACGAAAATCAGTTTGTCCAAAACCTGAAGGAACAAACTGTTTTCGTACAAAAAATTTAATTTTTCTTGAGTATAACTAAATAACTTATTGAACATCATCAACTTTATTTATATTAGTATCAACATCACCTTTAATATCATCATGGGAAACAGTAATATTAGAAACTGTACCATTAAACTTATAATCAACACCTTCTAAAGTTATAGGCAAACCCATTTTGACTTTATTACCACCAACAACTGCACCGTCTTTTGTAATTTTTGCAGTATCGGTTAAAGTTACAATAATGTCATAAAGACCTGCTTGAGCAACATCGTCAACAACAAGCACGTTCTTTGCAGCATTCTTTGAATTTGATAAAACAGGAAGAACTGTTTTCTTTCTTTCAGTTTTAACATTCAAAACTTCCAAATCAGAATACGGAACGTTTCTGATACTGATGAAAGTCTTATCCCCAGCTTGTATTGGAGTTTTATCTCCAGTCAATGTAATTCCGCGCAAGAACACATCAAATGTAATTGGGGAAGTAGTTTCAATTTGCTTATCAGCAGTTTGTCTTACTTGTTTAAAAGTTAAAAATCCAACAGCAAGAGCAATTGCAACACCTAAAATTACAATCAAATCAAATGCTTTAAGATTTTTTAAAAATTCAAATTTTTCCATAAGTTTCTCCTTTACTAGAGTTTTTCAACTGCTGAAAGAAGCTCTTCAACAGTAGTAGTTGCGCAACCCCATTGTCTAACGACAATACTAGCCGCAACATTGCCGATAATCGCAGCATAAACAGGATCCGCACCAGCAGCCAAAGCTAGCGAATACACCGCAGTAACCGTATCACCGGCACCTGTAACATCAAACACCTCGGATTTATTGAATACAGGAATTTTAGTATACTTTTTATCAGGCTCGGCAACAAACATCCCATCAGCCCCACAAGTAATAAGGATTGCTTCCGCAGAAGTTTCTCTAAGAAGCATATCGCCAGCCTTTTCAAGAGACTCTCTATCTACGATATTAAACCCAACAGATTTTTGAGTATCAGGAAGATTTGGCGTCATCGAGGTAATACCTTTATAACTTCCTAAATCCCTTTGCGCATCAACAACAACTTTCTTGTTATATTTTTTTGCAAGTTCAATTGTCTTACCAATAACACTCTCAGTTAGAGTTCCGATATGATAATTTGACAATATAACCAAATCGCAATCAGGCAATGCTTTCTCGATATTTGCTATAACCTTTTCTTCAGTTGTTTTTGATAACGGCGCATTAGTTTGTCTGTCAATTCTTACAATTTGTTGAGTAATAGATGTAGTTATAGAACCCAAAATTCTTGTTTTAGTAATGGTTTTACGAGTCTCATCCTGCACAACGTATTGCGTATCAATCCCTGCATCTTTAAATGTGTCATAAAGTTGGTCGGCTTGATAATCCTTTCCAAAAACTCCGATAACTGAAATTTTTCCACCATTTAAAGTTGCAACGTTATGAGCAGCATTTGACGCTCCACCTAAAATAGGTTTTGTATGAGTATGTTGGAGAATTAAAACGGGAGCCTCTCTTGAAATTCTTTCCGCATCACCATAAACCATTTCATCCATGGCCAAATCTCCCACTACAAGGATTTTCGGCTCAGTCAACTTCTTTATATAAGAAACAAGTTTTTCCTTATCAATATTCATAAACGTTTCCTTACCGCCCAAGCGTACCACGAAGGTATTAAAAAATCAAATTTAAGACCTTTTACTCTAATTTTTCTTACTTACAGATAATACAGGAGAAGGAGCTTTTATTTGAATTAAACGTTCAAGCTTCGGATCGAACTTCTGAAGAACAATACCATTAGTATTTTCAACAGAAGTTGGTTCTATTGGGCCATTCCAATTAATCTTCTTCAAATCCTGCTTTGCTGCACTTGTATTAACCTTATTATTTGAAGAGAAAACTCTTGTAGAAAGCGCATTAATATATTTAGGAGTCAAGTGAGCATAATCAAAAAGACTTACGCCATTAACATTCACCTTTCTTGTTTCGTGAATTTGTCTTATCAAATCCTCTTCACTTCCACCCATAAATGTTACAAACAAGCCTGCAATCAAATCTGTTTCAGGAGTCTTATAATTTAATACAGTAGAAATTTGAGAATTAAGAGTTTTTGGGTTACAAGTCAAAAACAGTGGAGTGAAAGCGTGAATATAATGTTTTTGGGACCAAGCAGCCCAGTCTTGAAGTTTTCTTGAATAAGCAATACTCTTATCAGGGAAAATAACAGCACTGACGTATATTCCCTTTGCTTTTCCAATTTTGCCTATTTTTTCAACAAAATTTGTAACTTGCAAACGTCTAAAATCACCCCATTTTACCCACAAAGTATGATCCGTTTTCATTGATATTGGATCAACACCATACTGTTGATAGAACAAAGATCTTGCCATCTCAGTATATCCCCAGTTTCCGTCAGCAGATGGAGAAATCGCTTGAGGGTATCTGATATAATCAAGGTTTATACCATCGGGCTTGTAATCCACAATTATTTCAGTCAAAAGCCTTAACAAGAACTCTTGAACCTCAGGATTTGCAGGATCCAAGAAGTAACCGTTATGTTCTGATGAAGATGGAGTTGCAATAGCGGATTCATATTCCTTTAATGTTTTATTTCCCCAATCAGGTTTTACCGCCAGAATATTATGGGAATTAGAAGATGGAACTTGGTTTCCTACATAAAAAGTTTCAAACCAAATATGAACCTTCAAACCTTGTTTATGAGCTTCTTTTATCCAAATTTGCAAAGGATTTATACCTTTAAATTTTTCATTTTGCTTAATAAATCCATAACTTTCCATAGTTTTACTAGGGAAAATTGTACGCCCGTGAAAATAAGTTTCTAAGAAAATATTATCTATACCGGCTTTCTTAATCTTTCCAACAGCATCAGCGATTGCACTTTCAGTAGTTTCTGTTGGACGAATCCAAACACCCTTAAATTCATTAACCTTAAATGGTAGTACACTTTTAATAGCAGCATTTGCTGATTCAATTGCTAATTTTGAATATCTTTGAATTTCTTCAGGGTTCTTCGAACCTTTTCTTATGTAATTCTGCGCATCCTTCACAAATTCATTCGGAACTTTCCAATCATAAGAAGGATTCTGATTTTTATAATAATTAATCATTGCAGAAGCTTCTTGAACCTTCTGCAACGCTTCAAATATAAGACTTTTAGAAGTGTTGTAAGTAGTAATTACACCAGTATTTTGGTCATAATATATTTTAGTCCCAATGCTGATATTTGAATTTATCCAACTTTTTGCAACACCGTGACCACTTATTACAGCACCATTTTGAGGGATAAACGAATCTGCACCGCTCAACTCCGTAACAGTATTCCCTTCAATAATAGCCTCTGTACCAAATTCATTTGTATGAGTTCTATCACCGAATTCAGGAGTATAAATAATAAGTTGATCAGCTCCTCTTGCTCCAGGGAAATAAGCCCCTGCACGATTAGAATACACTGTAGGGTTAATAGCGTCTACCTGTCTTCTTGACTGGCTAAATAAGATTTCATTAGTTTCCATCTTATAAGGTTCATACAGATTTTGATCGAGAGCGTAAGCTCCTGAGGCTATAATATTAAATATTAATAAAAATCCAAATATGATACTCTTTACTCTCATCACTTACTCCCTGATAGTATGACGCTGGTAATCTTTCTTGCTATAATATGCTTTGTCTAATAATAACAGTCTCTTATTCAATGATTGTTGATTTGGGTTGACTACCAACGAAACTGTATAATGTTCCTTCGCCTTTTCTAAATCGCCGAGCTTTTCATAAACTGTCGCCAACCTATTATGAACTTCATAATAAGATACGTAACCGTTTTCCATAGCTCGCCTATAATATTTAAGCGCACGATGGTAATCTTTTATATTAAAATAATACTCCCCAAAATAATAATTGGCAAAAGGGTTAAGTTTTTCTAAGTTAATCGCTCTGAAAAAATAATTTTTTGCCTGAGTTTTTCTTCCACTTAAATCGTGAATAACGCCAATTTGAGTGCAAAAAATTACATTATCCGGCTGCATACTTAAAAGAAGCATATACTTAGCAAGAGCTTTTGCCAAATATGCTTCTTTTAATTTTTCATTCTTTTCCTCAACACCCTTATAAAAATAGGCGTCAGCTTCTTCTTCAATTTTTTGTGGTGACTTAAATGTCACTCCGGAACTTTTATAATCCAAACCTTTACGCGGAACACTCTCTGCACAAGCAAACCCAGTGCAAAGCAACACAAATATACTTGCGCATACAAACAATCCGCGAGTAAAGTAATTCCTACAAATCATGAACGTTTACATAAGGTCTAATATCGTGGCGCATAAATTCATCTCTGTCTTGCGCTGGATCAAGATAGTTGAAAAAGTAAACAGTTCCATCAACGATATTATTCCAAATTTCTGAATTAGTATATAGTCTTGATTGACGTCTTTCACTTATCGGAGTTACGTAAGTTTCACCATTCACTTGAGCTTTGTTCAATTGAACAAACTTAACAGTGTCACTTGATAAACCATAGTTCTTCAAATACTCTGTACTAGTTGATTCCTTAACGCCTATACCCGCAAACGCAGGAAGAGACAACGCCAAAATTCCAACTGTCAATAAAAATTTCTTCATAAAACACCTCTGCTTATATAATTTATAATATAACATTTTTTTGCAATTCTTGCAATAGTATTATAAATTCTTAACAAGAAAAAAAAATGTATTATTCGTATGATTTTTTTATAATTTCTTCTAATTTATTTAAAAGTTGGTTTTCTGGAACCTTTGCTACAATCTCGCCTTTTTTAAAAACGTAACCTTCTCCAATACCGCCTGCAATACCGAAATCAGCATGTCTTGCCTCTCCTGGACCGTTAACCGCACAGCCCATAGTTGCTATTGTTATAGGAAGATCCAAATCTTTAAAACGTTCTTCAACCTTTTTAGCAAGTCCAATCAAGTCAATTTGAGTTCTACCGCAAGTAGGACAAGAAACGAAGTTTACACCTCTTTCTTTTAGTCCAAGACTCTTCAAAATATCTATTCCTGCACTTACTTCCTCAACAGGATTTTCTGTCAAAGAAACTCTTATCGTATCTCCAATACCTTCTGCCAACAACGTACCTAGACCAACTGAAGACTTAATCAATCCACCACGCATAGTACCTGCTTCCGTAACACCCAAATGCAAAGGGTATGGGATTTTTTGTGCAATTGCGCGATAAGCTTCAATCGTAGTAAGTACGTCAGAAGATTTCAAAGAAACTTTTATCAAATCAAAATTCAAATCCTCTAAAATCTGAATATGCTTCATTGCGCTAATAACCATCTTTTCAGATAAAGGCATATCAGCTTCAATTAATTCCTTCTCAAGTGACCCTGCGTTTACACCAATTCTAATAGGAACACACTGTTGCTTAGCAAGCGTTACAACTTTTTCTACATTTTCACGCTTCCCTATATTACCAGGGTTTATTCTTAATGCGCTTACACCATTATTTATACACTGAATCGCCAGCCTGTAATCAAAATGAATATCTGCAACCAAAGGTACTTTCGACTTCTTGACAATTTCGCCAATTGCATCCGCAGCATCTTTATTAAGCACCGCAAGACGAACAATATCGCACCCTCTCTCAGCCATTTCATCAATTTGATAGCAAGTTTTATTAATGTCACGTGTGTCAGTATTACACATTGACTGTACACTTATAGGGGCATCTCCGCCAATTTTTACATTTCCAATGGAAATCTGTTTTGAAACTCTTCTTTTAATCATAATTTTATGTTATCATAAACATAAAAAAGGAGAGAACATTAATGAAAGTTGCTGTAATATCAGATATACACGGGAATGCCCAAGCATTAGAAAGCGTACTCGCAGACTCGCAATTGAACAATTGTAAGCAAGTTTGGTGTTTGGGGGATCTTGCAATGGCAGGGCCTCAACCTCGCAGCGTGCTTGATTATTTTATGAACAATGCTCAAGACTGGGTTGTCATTCAAGGTAATACCGACAAAATGATTACTGAATTTACTCTAAAAATGTATGAAGAAGTTCAAGAGAAATTTCCTGTAATGGCAAACGCATTACTTGACGACGTTGATATCATTGAACAAGACAAGAAAGATTATCTTAAGGAGCTACCAACTAAAAAATCTTTATTTATAGAAGGAGTTTCTGTCTTATTAGTACACGGTTCCCCAAGAAGAAATAATGAAGACATTTTACCTGATATGAAACTTTCTGAGATACAAGAAATTATTGAAGGTGAAACTGCAGATTTAATTTTATGCGGGCATACTCACGTACCTTGCGGATACCAAACATTAACGAAACAAACAATAGTTAACGTTGGAAGTGTCGGCAGACCAATGACAGGAATACCAAAAGCAAACTATGCAATCCTAGACTTCAACAACGGCACATTTACTGTTGAACACAGAGAAGTGGAATACGACTATGAACTTGCAGCAAGTTTAATTAGAGCAAGGCAATTTGAGGGAGCCTCTGAACTTGCAGACCAATTGATTATGCCAATTCTAAGACACTTGTAAAACTAAACTTTCAAAATATACAAAAAAGAGTACCTATTTTCGCAAAATAGATACTCTTTTTTTATCCAAAACTTAATCTAAAAAGAAATCTTATACTACTTATTTTTTTACACCAAATTATACTTAAAAATCTCACCTGCAAAATATAGTCTAACAAAAAATTTCGAGGGACGATTAAATTCCAATAATTGTATCTTATAACTAAAGCACAATAAGAACAAATCATCAGGAGGAGATATGGAGATATCACCGGTTAGAATATTACTAGTTGAAGACCACAAACTAATGCGAGTCGGACTAAAGTCTTTATTTGAAGAACACAAAGAACTCGATGTTATATCAGAGGCTCAATCCGGAAAAGAAGCCATCGAAAACTATAAAATCTCGCATCCTGATGTAATCTTGATGGACATAGGCTTACCTGACATTACCGGAATAGAAGCAACAAAAAAAATTATCGAATTAAATTCTCAAGCAAGAATAATTATCTTAACATCGCACCTGTCAGAACAAGAGGTCATCGATTCTTTACACGCAGGCGCAAGAGCTTACGTAATGAAGGATATAAATATCGAAATTTTAAAAATGATTATCAAAACAGTAAAAGACGGTGCTATGTGGCTTGACCCGCAAGTTGTACCAATTTTAAGAGAAAAAAACTGCGGCATAATTCCACCAAGACAAATGTCCAGAGCGATGTTCAAAGAGCAACACGCAAACCTGACACAAAGAGAATACGAAGTTCTCAAACTTGTTGTTGACGGGAAGTCAAATAACGAAATTGCACAAGAACTAACGATTTCAGAACACACAGCAAAAGCTCATGTTTGTAACATTATACAGAAATTAGTTGTAGATGATAGAACTCAAGCCGCAGTGAAAGCACTTAAAGAAGGCCTTGTTTAAGTTTTGTAAACTTACATAATAAAACACTAAAGATTTTACACTAACCTGACGACATGTTCCTTGTAATAAGGATAATTGTATGGGAAATTTCAATGAATACCAACAAGGAATGCCGGATCTAGGCAAAACTTACTGGCAAGACCTTAAATCAAAAGAGAATAAAGATAACAGTTCTGTCAACAAGATTGTTGAAATGAACTGTAAAACAATTTTCTCGCCGGAAGATTTCAAGAACATTTCGACATTCAATCCTTCAATCTTTAACGAAGACTAATTTTTCTCCTTTTACTTTGTATAAAAAATAAGCTCCGTAAGTTACGGAGCTTATCTTTTTATATATAAAATTTCAATTACTTACTTGCAATTTTGGAAGCAATAGCGCTACTTATAAGAGCTATACCAGAAGCAACACCTGCAAAGATACCGGCTTGTTTCAACTTCATATTCATAGCAGCTTTCTTAAAGAATTTTGCACTTTCGTCAAATGCTTCACCTTTTTTGAATTGTTTTTTCGCAGAATCAAAAACCTCAGCAAATTCTTCTCTTACAGCACCCTTGTAATCAGAATTTTCAATAGCATATCTCATAGATTCAGGAAGAAAAGCTTCCTTAACTGCTGCGGCATCTTTATCTTTCAAGAAAGCTTTTACAGCATCTTGCAAAGTTTGACCTTCTTCAGGTACGATACCAAGAGCCTTTGCGTGTTTTGTTGCAAACTTGTTAAGAGCAGCTTCGGCATTTTTCATTTTCTTCTCAGCAAATGCCAAAACCTTTTTACGATCACCCTTCAACTTGATAACATCTTCATCTGTCAAGAAAGGATTAATTTTATCAAGTTTATCAGCCTCTTTCATCAACTTCTTATCGCTTTTTTCAAAACTATCAGCAACATAGTTAACGAATTTGTCTGTAATTTGACCATCTTTATTAACAGCCTTTGCTGTTACAAAACCGGTCGCACCGGCAACCGCGCCAGCTAATGCAGTAGGAACCGCAACACTACTTATTCTATCTACTTCCATGATTTCTCCTTTGAGGTTATTTTCTAGTATTTTAAAGCGCTAAAACAAAATTTTTGCTACTTTTCCTCAAATATATTTACATAATTTAATATTAAATGTGCATTAAATAAACTTTTGCAAGTTCAATATCACTTTGGGTTGTAATTTTTATATTACGATAACTTCCGTCAATTACATAAACTTCCTCACCCATTTCTTCTAACATGCCAGCATCATCAGTAAAGTTTTTACCTTCAAAATGCTTGTGAGCTTTCAAAATTTTCTCATACTCAAAAGCTTGAGGGGTCTGGGTATTATATAATTTTGAGCGATCTATCGTACGAATTATTTTTCCGTGTTCAACTTCTTTTATTGTATCGATAGTCTTAGTCATAACAGAAAGCGCCTTTACCTCTTTAACCATTTCTTCGCAAATATTTATCATTTCAGTAGAAATTATCGGCCTTGCTCCATCATGAATCAGCACATAATCACATTTTTCATACTTTAATCCGTTATAAACAGATTGCTGTCTTGTATTTCCACCTTCAATAATTACAACATTCTGGTAATCAGCAAACAAGTTCTTAAGCTGATCAATAATAGAAACATTCGCACAGATAATAATCTTATCTACCTTCGAATATCTAAACGCATCAACGGTATATTTTATAACTTCTATCCCATTTATTTTTTCCAGCAATTTGTTTGAATTTCCAAACCTTGAAGAGTTTCCTCCTGCTGTTATAATCGCATTAGTTGTCATTTTTACTCCTTAAAATGCTTAAATAGTTTTTTTTCAACATCGTCCTTTGTATAAATTTTTACACAATCTCTATACCTTACTTTCACACCGGAACCTTCCCTAACCTCTCCGATTATAGCTCCGCCATAATCCTTGTCACCCGTAGCAACAAGCCCATAATCTTCGCCGCCGAAAAAGATTAAATCCTGCCAATTGTCAAACTTTTCAAGTTCCTTGCTGTGAGGAATTTTATCAAAATCCACATCCAACATTACTCCACTTGATAAAGCGATAGCTGATAATGCATCCATTAATCCATCCGATGTATCCATCATAGCATAATCCTCTTGAATATTTAAAGAAATATTTTTTGAGAATTCAATCTGTGCTTTCGGAAGCAAATGTGCATTAACAAATTCACTTTCCGCCTCAGGATTTTTCATCAACTCAGCAAGACCGGCTCCTGAAGACCCGTGAACTCCTGCTACAATAATCTTTTGCCTAATTTTAGCAGAACTTCTGGAAGATATCTTGCGACCGCTCACAGAGCCTATTGCGGATACAGACACGTATATTTTGTCAGCACTTGTAATATCGCCGCCTACAATTTGTGCATCACCGGAAGCATCCTTTGCCCCACGATAAAACTCTTCTACAAACCGTTCATCAACATCATCCGGAAGAGATAATGCTATTGTTAAATATTTAGGTTCCGCACCACTTGCACAAACATCAGAAATATTTACCATAACAGACTTATATCCGAGCTTGTAAGGTATTGAAATTGATCGCAGGAAATGAACTCCTTCAACAAGGCTATCCTGAGTAACTACAATCCCTAAATCCTTTAAATAAGCACAATCATCTCCCAAATATTCCGACTGTAAGATATTATTTATTATATTTATAAAATCTCTTTCCTTCATTGTTATTCTAAATCATTTTCTATAAGTGCCATAAATTCATTAACTAATGCGGCATTCCACTTTTTACCGGAATCCTTTTTAATAACTTCCAAAGCATCTTGCCAAGACAACTTATCCCTGTAAGGGCGAGGTTCGGTAAGAGCATAGTAAGCATCTACAATCAAAATTATCTGAGAAGTTATAGGAATTTCATTCTTAGAAAGCTTTGCCGGATAACCGCTGCCGTCCCAATTTTCATGGTGTGCTTCAACAATCGGAATTACATCCTGAATGTAAGAAATCGGGGTTAAAATCTTTTTAGCCGCAATAACAGGGTGCTCCATGATTATTCCACGTTCATCATCAGTTAAAGGTGCAGCTTTCTTGAAAATTTCTTGAGGGACAAGAAGATTACCAATATCATACAAAAGCATTGCAATCTTCAAATTATCAACATCTTCTTTAGAAAGGTCAAATCTTTTTGCCAAACTTACAGCCGTCAAAACCTTAGACTTGACAATCCCTTGCCTGTGAAGCGGGTTATAAGTCTGAGTGAGCAAATCCGCAACCGAATACAAAACCTCTATCTGAGAACTTCCGCTTATCAATCGATTAGATAAATCGTTTTTAAAATCTTCTGCCAAAGGAATTCTTCTCTTATTCAAAATATCGAGGAATGCACTAACAGCAAGTTCCTGCCAAGAAGTTTCATCTATTGGTTTTGCTAATGTTACCTGATTTCGACCATTTCGTTTTGACAAGTACATTGCCTGATCTGTAAGCTCAAGTATGTCCTCTATGTTATCAGAGTGTTCCAAAAATGTTGCAACACCAATACTTGCTGTAATATGCCCGATAGTATCAAGCTCAGTATTCTCAATGGCCTTACGAATTCTCTCCGCAGCAATCATTGCACCGTCTGATGTAACACCCGGCAAAATAATATTAAACTCTTCTCCACCCATTCGGGCAGCAGTATCAATAGATCTCGCATTAGACATCAAAACCTGTGCAATTGATTTTATGGCTAAGTCGCCATATGCGTGGCCATACTTATCATTAATACGTTTTAGAAAGTCTAAATCAATCCCTATAATACTAAATGGCTGGTTGATACGTTTTGCTCTTACAACTTCCTTTTTAAGATACTCTTCAAAATATCTCCTGTTATAAAGTCCGGTCAACCCATCCGTAACAGCCTGTTCTTTAACCTTTTCAAACAGATCTGCAATTGTAATTGCAAGCTCTATTTGTTGAGCAAACATCGAAAGGAAATCCGTTTCAGATTCCGCAAGCTCCTCTCTTGAAGAGAATACGCAAAAAACTCCAAAAGGATTTTGCCTTGAATAAAGCGGAATAACTATAATAGAACGAATTGACTTATCAGTCAGAACCTCATCAATTACTGAAGAATCTTCATTAGGCATAATTGCATTTAGTGAAGCTGCAATATCCTTTGACTGAATAATTTTTCTATTTTCCAACGCTTGAGCAAACATTCCGTCTTGCATATAAGCAAGTCTTCTTGCTTGAATTGGAGTCTTCAATATATCATCCGCACGTTTTATGGTATTGTTTTCTGCTTCAGCTACAACTGATAAATAATACCCGTCATCATCCTTTTCCTTGCGCATAATTGAACTATGCACATACCCAAGCTCACCTTGAATACTATTAACAATAGTTTGCAGAACATTATTTAGAGGCTTAGATGAGTTCATCATATCCCAGATGTGCTGCAAAGTGAGCATTCTTTTATTTGCAACATTTAGTTCGTGAGTTCGCTCTTCAATTTCTTTTTCAAGTTGAAGATTTCTCTCATAAATTTCCAAAAAATCCTGTTTACCGTGGTAGATATTACTTTCCACCTCGGAAACTTTTCTTCTGATTTCATTAAATTTATCGAAAAATCCCATTCTTGACCTATCACATTGTATGTAGACTTATATATTATACACTATTTTTTAAAATTTCGATAGTGGGTAAAAAAACTTAAGCGAGATACGCTGCACCGATAACCCCAGAAAAATCTCCCAAAGCAGTCTTTCTAAACTCAATTTTAGTTGCAGGTACAGGAAGACACTTCAACTTTGCTTCTTTGATAGTTTTTTTGTAAAAGTAATCAACAGCTTCAATCAATCCCCCGCCCAAAATTATTAGCTTAGGATTTATGAGATTAATTACACTTGCAAGCCCGCCGGAAAGATATTCTGCAGCCTCATCCACATAATGAGTAACCAACTCATCCTCACGTTCAATAGATTTTCTAATCATACTTGAAGTGATAGATTTTCCTTCTTCAAGATACTCAGAGATAACTGAAAATCGACCCTTTTTGAGCGCCCCCTCAATTCTCTTTTCGATAGCTGATCGAGATGCATAAGCTTCCAAACAGCCGTGAGCTCCACAAGCACAAGGACGACCATTCAAATCTACGATTATGTGACCAATCTCGCCAGCAGTTCCGGTTGCCCCACGAAGGATTTTTCCATCCTTAACAATACAAGAGCCGACACCTGTACCAACGAAAACGCAAACCAAATCGTCAACGCCTTTCCCTGCGCCAAATTTCATCTCACCTAAAGTTGCAGCCTCAACATCATTTGCAAGATGAACAGGAATTTCAAACTCACTTTCTAAAATTTCTCTAATATGCAAATCAAAACAGTCTAAATTTGGAGCACTTAAAATTATTCCGTTCTCTCTATCAATTTGCCCTGCCGCAGCTATACCTATTGAGCCAATTTCATCTCGCTCAACTTTAGTTTCTTCAAAAAGCTCCTGGATACTTGAAAGCATTTTTCTAACTATATTTTCAGCACCCTTTTCTTTCTTAGTCTTCTTCTTAATATGGTAAACGACTTTTCCACAAGTTATATCAACCAAACCTGTTAAAATCTTTGTTCCACCTAAATCAATTCCAATTGAATATTTTTTCATACTGCCCATTATAACATAAAAGTCTGTTAAGAAAAAGCAATAAACGTATTTTTATGTTATAATAAATGCACTACAGAATAATAAGAGAGGGAAAATATGAATAAAAATCAATCAGCAGGGATGTACATTGTTCTGGCAATAGTTGCCTTAGTATTTATTTCATCAGTGTTTATGTCCGGACCGGCAACAAGCACTTCAGAGATTTCATATTCAGAATTCTTACAAAAGCTTGATAACGGGGAATTTAAAAACGTAGAAAAAGCGGACGAATACTTGATTGCAATACCAAAAGAGCAACCAAAAGCAAAAAAAACAGAGAAAACTTCTCAAACCAGCCTTCAAACGAGTCCTTTTTCTGTAGAAAAGAAGGCGCCTCAAGTTCAATACAAAGTTTTGACTCCAAACGATCCCGGCCTGATGAGTAAACTAGAAAAAGCAAATGTTGATATTGCTGTAAAAAAACCGTCTGAGTCATCCCAAATGTTGGGATTACTGGGCAGTCTTATTCTCCCACTTATGTTTATAGTATTCATAATTATTCTTGCAAAAAGCCTTCAAGCAGGTGGTTCACAAGCAATGAGCTTTGGTAAGAGTAAAGCTAAAATGCTTCTCGACAGCAAGGTAAAAACAACATTCAAAGATGTTGCTGGTATCGATGAAGAGAAAAAAGAACTTGAAGAAATTGTAGACTTCCTAAAAAATGGAGAAAAATACATAAAACTTGGTGCAAGAATTCCTAAAGGTGTTCTTCTTGTAGGCCCTCCGGGAACAGGTAAAACATTAATGGCAAAAGCCGTAGCCGGCGAAGCAGGCGTTCCATTCTTCTCAATAAGCGGTTCTGACTTCGTTGAAATGTTTGTTGGTGTCGGTGCAAGCCGTGTAAGAGATTTGTTTGAACAAGCAAAAAAACATCAACCTTGTATCATTTTCATCGATGAAATTGATGCCGTAGGACGTCAAAGAGGTGCAGGTCTTGGTGGCGGACACGATGAAAGAGAACAAACTCTAAACCAACTTCTTGTTGAAATGGATGGGTTTGATGAAAACACAAATATAATCGTTATTGCAGCAACTAACAGACCTGACATTTTGGATAATGCACTTTTACGTCCGGGAAGATTTGACAGACAAATATACATCAACGCTCCTGACGTTAAAGGTCGTGAAGAAATATTGAAAGTTCACGCAAAAAACAAACAACTTGAAGATGATGTTGATTTAAAAGTTCTTGCAAAACGTACTCCGGGATTCACAGGGGCAGACTTACAGAACTTATTAAATGAATCAGCTCTACTTGCAGCTCGCAATAATAAAGATAAAATTTCAATGAATGATATTGATAATTCTATCGACAGAGTTATCGCAGGTGTCGAAAAGAAAAGCAAAGTTCTTACTGATGAAGATAAAGAGCTTACATCATACCACGAAGTTGGCCACGCACTTATCGACAAATTATTAAAAGATGCTAATGAATTACATAAAGTATCTATCATCCCTAGAGGTATGGCTCTTGGCGTAACTTGGACAAGACCTAAGGATGAAAAAGTTCACGTAAGCAAGGCAAAATTATTGGCTAAAATAACAGTTTCTCTTGGCGGACGTGCTGCTGAGGAAATCGTTTACGGCGCAGATAGAGTAAGCACAGGTGCTTCCCAAGACTTAATTAACGTAACAAATATCGCAAGAAAAATGGTTACAGCTTGGGGTATGTCTGAAAAATTAGGTACTATGGCTTATGGTAAAAATGAAGAAAACGTATTTATGGGAAGAGACTTTGGACACCAAAGAGATTACTCTGAACAAGTTGCATACGAAATTGATACCGAAATCAAACAAATCGTAGACGAAAGATACGCTTTGGCAAAAAATCTCCTTACAGAAAACAGAGATATGCTTGAAGCAATTTCAAGAGAACTCCTTGAAAAAGAAACTATTGATGAAAAAGAATTTGAAGAAATTATGAATAGGGTAAAAAGTGAACGACAAGCCTAATCAAATCAGAACAATAGAATTTAACGGAATGAAAATCGGGGGAGAAACATCTTTCCCGATTTTCAAACATACATTTATTTTAAATATTTCTGCATTTAGCTCTGAACAAGAGATTATAAAAGCACAAGACTCAGATGCTGATATTTTGGGACTGGCCTTTAATATTGAAACAGAAGAAGAAATTTCAAAAGCAGAAACAACTTTATCAAAACTTCTACCTTTAATCCACAAACCGCTTATGATTAAAGGAACGAGCAACAATGACATTGATAAATTACTTCTTCCAAAACTTATACAACAACTTAAGCAACCTGCAATAATTGCAGGAGCAAATGATAATACCTACCAAACAATTGTCCCATATATCACAAAAGGATCTCATATCCTAGTTTTAAGAAGCCCAATAGATATAAATCTTGCAAAAGAACTCAATATTTTATCAAACGATATGGGGCTTGATTTAAATAAAATTTTAATTGACACAGATATCGGCGGACTCGGGTACGGGTTTGAATACGGATACAGTATTATAGAAAAGATAAAACTTGAAGGGCTTAATGGAGATAAATACCTTAATATGCCAATCATAAGCTTTGCCTGTGAAGAATCACTTAAAACAAAAGAAGCTAAATCCGATTCATTTTCGCAAAGCTGGGGAAACGTAGAGAAAAGAGCCCGATTTTTTGAACTAAGCTCCGCTTCAGCAGTAATTGCAGCAGGAGCAAACGTTATCGTTATGAATAATTCGCAAAACATTTCAATAATGAAAGGACTTGTTTAATGGAACTTTCGGGACTTCAAATATTCAAATATCTTCCCGCAGCAAAAAAAGCTGAAAACTCAAATTGCAAAAAATGCGGCTGCCCAACTTGCATGGCTTATGCCTTAAAGCTTGCAAAACATCAGGCTGAAATTTCTTCCTGTCCTTTCATCCCTGAGGATCTGGTTAGTTTGTACGAACACGCCTCAAAACACCCTCAAAAAACCGTTGAAATAAACGATCTTAAAATAGGTGGTGAAAATGTCCTATACCGCCACGAAAAAACATTTATAAACAAAACTGCACTTGCTGTAATCGTCAACTCTGAGGAAGAATTCGAACGCATTAAAAACTTTGAAATCACACGAGTTGATGAGACAATGAGGGTTGATTTAGCAATTCTAAAATGCGAACCACCAAAAGATACAGGAAATATTAACACCATTTCTTATGAGGATTTTATAAAACTTCCACTAAAAGAAATTCAAGCCAAAAACTTTAAAGAAACGGCAGAAGAATTAATAAAAATAAGAACCCTTGCAATAAAAAATAAAGATGAAGAATTTGCAACTCCGGTGTACGTTCATTTTAAAAACAAAGACTTAAACACAATATGTGCAGAAGCAAGTTTCTACATATGCAAATATGCTAACATGCTTGTCTTCGAGCAGTTTGATGAAGCTTTATTGGCAACATTGATGACACTTCGCCAAAACATATTTACAGACCCGCAAAAACCGCTTCAAGTTGAATCAAAAATATATGAATTCAACAATCCGGATGAAAATTCACTAATTTTCATGACCACAAACTTCGCTCTCACATTCTTTGCAGTTGCAAATGAATTGGAAAGTTTACCTGTTCCATCATATTTAATAGTAACCCCGGCAGATGGTATGAGTGTACTGACTGCATGGTCAGCTGAAAAATTCACTGCCAAAATGGTAGCTAAAAACCTAAAAAAATGGAACTTTGCCGAAAAAGTTAAAAATAGAAAAATCATTATTCCCGGACTTTTAGCACATATGAAAAAAGAACTGGAAGAAGAAATTGAAGATTTTGAAATCGTTATTGGAACAATAAATGCTTACGATATAGCTGATTTCGTAAAAAATTACAATAATTAAATAATAAAAAAAAGCTGTCTTTGTTAAAGACAGCTTTTTTATATCTTTAAAGAAATTACTACTTAGCAGAAGCGCCAGATTTTTCAATAATTTCTTTTTCAATATTTGCAGGAACTTGTTCATAGTGGTCAAATTCCATAGAGAATGTACCACGACCTTGAGTATTAGATCTCAAGTCGGTAGCATAACCGAACATATTAGCAAGAGGAACAATAGCTCTTACAATTACGTTACCAGTGTTACCAAGAGGTTCTTGACCTTCGATACGTCCTCTTCTTCTTGAAATATCACCAATGATTGTACCTGTAAATTCATCAGGGATTTCTATTTCAACCTTCATCATAGGTTCAAGGATACAAGGTTGAGCTTTTCTACAACCTTCTTTGATAGCCATGGAACCGGCAATCTTGAACGCCATTTCAGAAGAGTCAACTTCGTGGTATGAACCATCATAAAGTTCAACCTTAACGTCGATCATAGGGAATCCGGCAAGAATACCACCTTCAAGGGCTTCTTCCATACCTTTTCTAGCAGGTTCAATATATTCACGAGGGATAGCACCACCGACAATTTTGTTTTCAAATACAAATCCTGCATTTTCTTCAGCCGGTGAAATTTTAACCTTAACGTGACCATATTGACCTTTACCACCTGATTGACGGATGAATTTAGAATCTTGGTCAGCCATACCTCTGATAGTTTCACGGTAAGCAACTTGAGGTTTACCAATATTAGCTTCAACTTTGAATTCTCTTAACATACGGTCAACGATGATATCAAGGTGAAGTTCACCCATACCAGAGATGATAGTCTGACCAGTTTCTGTATCAGATTTAACACGGAAAGAAGGATCTTCTTCAGCAAGTTTTTGAAGAGCGATACCCATCTTATCTTGGTCAGCTTTTGTTTTTGGTTCGATAGCAACAGAGATAACCGGTTCTGGGAATGACATTTTTTCCAAAATGATTGGAGCTTTTTCGTCACACAAAGTATCACCTGTTGTAGTATCTTTCAAACCAACAGCGGCACAGATGTCACCAGCGTATACATCTTGTTCTTCAAGTCTTTGGTCAGCATACATACGAACCAATCTTGCGATACGTTCTTTCTTACCGTTAGTAGCGTTCAAAACGTAAGAACCAGATGAAATAACACCAGAGTAAACTCTTAAGAATGTTAAACGACCTACATAAGGGTCTGTCATAACTTTGAATGCCAAAGCTGAGAATGGTTCATTGTCAGAAGAATGTCTTTCAGTTTTTGTTCCATCTTCAAGTTCACCTTCGATAGCTTTTACATCTACTGGAGATGGCATATAGTCAACAACGTTGTTCAATAAAAGTTGAACACCCTTGTTTTTAAATGCTGTACCACAGCAAACAGGAACGATCTTGTTATCGCAAACAGCTTTTCTCAAAGCTTTTTTCAATTCATCGATAGTGATTGAATCAGGATCTTCAAAATATTTTTCCATCAAAGCATCGTCTTCAGAAGCGATAGCTTCAACCATAGCATCTCTATATTCTTTAGCCTTGTCAGCCAAATCAGCAGGGATTTCTTCTTCTCTGATATCAGTACCCAAATCGTTAGTATAAATTTCAGCCTTCATAGTCATCAAGTCAACAAGACCGTTGAATTTATCTTCAGAACCGATAGGCAACTGAATAGGAACAGCGTTAGCACCCAATCTTGTTTTGATTTGTTCAACAACTCTGTAGAAGTCAGCACCAGTTCTATCCATTTTGTTAACGAATACCATACGAGGAACTTCGTATCTGTTAGCCTGTCTCCAAACAGTTTCAGATTGAGATTGAACACCACCAACTGCACAGAATACAGCAACAACGCCGTCTAATACACGCAAAGAACGTTCAACTTCGATAGTGAAGTCAACGTGTCCAGGGGTGTCGATAATATTAATTTGGTGGCCTTTCCATTCAGCAGTAACAGCAGCTGATTGGATTGTAATACCACGTTCTTTTTCTTGTTCCATAAAGTCAGTTACAGCTGCACCATCGTGAGTTTCACCAATTTTATGAGTTTTACCTGTGTAAAACAAAATACGTTCAGTCGTAGTGGTTTTACCAGCATCGATGTGAGCGGCAATACCAATGTTTCTGATTTTTTCTAATGGAGTTTTTCTTGCCATTTTTGTTTTTCCTTTTTATATAATTGTGTACTTCTGCTATTTTATTTTAGCTATAACAAGATTATCCCATAAACATGGATTTTTTCAATAGAAATGAACATAACTTAACATTTGCTTGCGCCTCGTTATAACTCATGGTAGACTACTGGCAAAGAACAATTCACTAGATTGGGGTAGAGAAAGGTAAGATGAAAAGTTCAACTATCAGAAGATCAAATTTATCAAAGGAGAAAATTGCAGTGTTGGAAGCTCTTTCAAAATTTAAAAACAAGAATAGGATTTCAAGTAGCAGTCTAAATAGCAGCAATAGCGGTAGTATTAACGTTGAACCTCAAAACGACAGTACTCCTGAAGTTTACGTTAGAAACAATAAGGAAAAAGAATTAGATTTATTATGGCAGAATTTCAGAATGCCTAAAGTGGAAAGATCACCTATCGTTTACCTTGGCATGGGTTTTGCGGCAGGGGTTGTTGCAACAATTCTTGTATCAGCTCTTATAGGAATCAGCACAACAGATTTTCATCCAAATTTCAAATTCAACATTAAAATGCCTTCAATAGCAATGCCAACACCACAGAAGGCAAATAAATTAAACTTCCTACCATCAAGCGGTTCAGCTTCTCAAGAAGCTGAACCAGAACAAAAGCCTGATGAAGAATACACCGTTCAAAGCGGCGATACTATGGAAGCAATTGCCAGAAGATTTTACGGGACATATTCACCGGAAAAAGTTGAGCTTATTATGAAAGCTAACAATATGACTAATCCGAACAAACTGTCAATCGGACAAAAGTTAATAATTCCGATGAATGATACATCAGAAGCAATTCCGACAGATGAATCGGCAACTGAAGAACAATAAGCATTAAAAACGGAACTTTCTTAAGTTCCGTTTTTTCTAAAAATTAGAAATGAAATTTTAAAAATGGGGTTAATATAAGAAAGGAGTATTATGAGAATATACAGCATAGCTGCAACTAATTACAACAGCCATAGCAAAGGGAAATTATCACCGCAAAAAAATATGACCCAACCGAACTTTAAAGGTCAGGAATACGAATATCAAGCAAGATGTGGAAGTTCTGACCGCGGGAATGGAGCTTACTGTGCAATATATGACAAATACGGCAATATAATACAAGAAGGCTACGGTAGCATGTATGGGAACGGAAAACCCGAAGCTGTAAGAAATGCCCTAACCAGATTACACCCTGCACACAATAGCACGGAGATAATATCTATCAATCCTGATAAATATTACCCTGACAATAAAAAAGGGAAATTATATCTTGCAGATCCGGAAGAAGGTATAACTCAGGCAATGCGAGCAAAATATGATTATATTGCACTTGATAAAATGCCACCTCTTCCTTCATTAAAAAACCTTGATAGAAAATTTCACGCTATTAATGGAGATCCTACCGATTACAATACACCATTAAAAGAGCTTGCAGCTTACCACAAAAGGTTACTCAAAGCTGACTTAAAAACATACAACAATATTGAACTAAAAAATATAGAGGATGAGGAGTATTTGCAACAATCACTTGCTAATAGAGATAAGTACTATTTTGAACACTTAGCAAATCCTCGTTCACAATATATTGTTGATAAACTAAACAAAGAATCTTATTTCACATACATCAACCAAAAGAATGTTTCAGAAAACAAGGCTAAACTTGATTATTACTCAGCCAGAATAGATTCAACAAGGGAAAGGATAAAATTTGCAACAGAACTTGAACATATTTTGAACAAGGCTGGTGGAATATTAATTCAACGAGATATTGCTGCAAATAATTACAGTAAGACTAAAAATTCTCTTGAATTATTAATAATGGATCATATTGATACTGACCACGCAATCAAAATGAAGAATTCTGAAAGGCTTTATTGCATCACACAACTTCAACTATATAAAGAACAAAAAAGCAAGCTAAAGAAACAAGAATTTATTGGGAACGAAGCTCGCCACAAAGCTTGGGACAGAACTGATAACTGTGGCGGTCTTGAATTTAGAGAAGCAGAAAAACAACTCAAGGCAAAAATAAAAGAAATAAATATTGAACTTCATAATTTAAAAGAAAAAAGACAAGGAATAAGTCAAAAAATAGCAGAAACAAAACCACAAGTTGAAGAAAGCAAACAGAAAGTAATAGACTTAATCAAACAAGCAGATGTAATTTATCAAGAATTGCAAGCATACTATGAACAGAACAATCCGTTCTAAAACAAAAAGCTCCGAGTGATTAATTCGGAGCTTTTTATTATCAACTCAAATTATTTAACTTTTTGGAAAAGCATAACGTACTCGTGCTTGAAGATATAAAAACCACCGGCCAAAGCACGATAGCGCCATAAATTAGCAGTTTTACCTTTTGCACGTTCATTACCCTGCATATCTTTCACAATGATAGACTTGGTAATAAAACCAACATTATTCATCCTTTTCATACACTCAAAACCAAGTGGAACAAGCTGTGAGTTTGCATATTTGTCCCCTATGATAAGCGCTGCAAAACGACCTTTTTCAAGCAAATCATATCCGTTCTTTGCGACTTTTTCAAACAAATCGTAAAATTCTTCTGTTGTCGCACAATTTGAAAGATCTTCTTTCTTATCTGAGAACTTAATAATATCATCATAAGGCGGATGAAGGATTAATAACTGAGCTTTTTCCTCACCCATAATATCCAAACGAGCTTTTATTTTTTCTTTGGCTAACTCAGTAGTACTATCTGCACAAATAATATTCACATCAGTAACCAATTGTTTTGGAGTAAATTTTTCAGAAACACTTTCTGCCAGTTCATCTTTCAATTCAACCCCAATACAACGTCTACCCATATTGATAGCCTCAATTCCGGATGTTCCGGAACCGAAAAACATATCAAGTACGATATCATTTTTCTTTGTAAATCTTTCATAAAGCTGCTGAGCAATTTGCGGAATATAATTTCCGTGATATTCGTTAGAATGCCCGCCTTCTTTTAGTCTATTCGGGAATTCCCAGAGGGTATCAGTCTTTATGTGATCATAATTTTTCCATTCGTTCAGATTTATATCACTATATTTAGTGGTTTTGACAGGTTTTACGACCTGCAAATCTGCCTTTTTAATAGGTTTTAACTTAGTATTAGCTTTTAATCTTGCCACGTTATCCCTCTTTCCCCGTTAATAGTCTTTCACGCTACTATCTTATAGAAATGTTTCAAATTTGTAATCAAACATTTAGATGAATTTTTATTTGATGTAAATTGAGTGTAAGAAGGGGAGAATTAATGGCGAGAATAAAGCAGTTATCAAAACATCTTATCAACCAAATCGCAGCTGGAGAAGTAATTGAAAGACCTGCTTCTGTTGTGAAAGAACTTGTTGAAAATTCTGTTGACGCAGGAGCAACAAAGATAAGCATTGAAATTACAAACGAATGCAGAAACATTCGTGTTGCCGATAACGGTTCAGGTATTCACCCAGACGATATTCTCTTAGCATTTTCAAAACACGCAACAAGCAAAATTTCAACAGATGAAGACTTATACGCAATTCAAACCCTTGGCTTTAGAGGGGAAGCTCTATCTTCAATAATATCTATCTCTAAATTAAGCTGCACAACAAGAACAAAAGATTTTGAAAATGGTACCAAAGTTACTTGCGAAAATTCAGAAGTTCACCAAGTTCAAACAGGCTGCGCTGTTGGAACGATTATGGACGTAAGAGATTTGTTTTACAATATTCCGGCAAGATTAAAATTCCTAAGAAATCCAAACACCGAATTTTCTTACATCCAAGAAATCGTACAGTCAATCGCTGTAATTCACCCTGCAATTGCATTTGAACTAAAGAAAAACGGGAAAACTGTATTAAAAACCACAGCTCAACAAGATCTGAAACGAAACTTGCGAGAAATTTTTTCAACAAACGTAACAGATAGCCTGAAAGGAGTTCTCAAGACAGATGAACTTGCAGGACTGAAAATCTCAGGCTATGTGAGCACTCCGGATTTTACTCGTTCAAGCAAGAAAGATTACCACATATACATCAACTCAAGGACAGTCAAATGCCCAATCTTCCAAAAGGCAATTGATACAGCATACAAAAGCCTAATAGCAAGTGGTAAATACCCTTTCGTCGTCTTAAATCTTGAAATTCCAACTTCTGATGTCGATGTTAACGTTCACCCAACAAAAAAAGAAGTTCGATACAAAAATGTCAATCAGATCTTTAACTTTATCATTGCAGGAATCTTAGGCGGATTATCAAATTACAAAGAAACTCCTACAAACAATCAACCACAAGTAACATCTCACAATGAAAATATTATTGAATTTCAACCAAAAGAGAAGTCACTTGACGTATTTTATGACAAGGCAAATGATGAAATTGCTATTAGGGAAGAATTACCTATTTATACTCCAACAAACACCTATAATCCACAACCAGAACACGTTGAGCAAAAGCAATTTTTTAATCCAACAGAACAAGCAACCCCTGAACCTGAAGATATAATTATCGGTCAATATAAAAATACATACATTTTAATAGAACTTGATGAAGGGTTAGAAATTGTTGATCAGCACATAGCTGAAGAACGCTATAATTATGAAAAACTTAAAAACGAAAAACAAGTAACATCGCAACTTTTATTTATCTCTGATGTATTGACAGTCTCTGCAACTGAAGCTGAACTTATAAAAGAACATTTGGATAAATTTGAAAAATTTGGTTACGGAATTGAATTTACCTCTGATACAGAACTTATTTTTAGAAAAGTTCCTCAGATGATAGCAAAAGTTAATCCAAAAGAAATTTTAAGTGATATTCTGGAACACATTGAGGGAGATATCGATAATTTAGAAGAAAATATTCTAAAAACAACAGCCTGCAAAGCATCTGTAAAAGCAGGCCAAAAGTTATCATTGTGGCAAATGCAAGAAATTATAAAAAAATGGAGAACAACTGAGCTTCCATACACTTGCCCTCACGGGAGACCTATTAATAAAGTCATCCCGCATAAAGAACTTGCCGGATGGTTCCAAAGGAATGCTTAGAGTCCTGTTTTTTCATCCAATTTAAAGTAATCAACCAAAGCAATAATAGATGAGAACTCATTGAAAAATTCTGTCATTTGCTTTGGATTATCCAAACTTCTAAACAAACAACCTATTTCAAACAAATTTTTATTTGTAGATATTGCAAACATAAGGTTATTACCATAGAATGAACATTTTGCTTTTTTTGCACCAAATGCTGTCTGCAAATGCTTAAATCTCTCCATAAATGCTGGAGTAATAAGATATCTTCCCTCAACTTGGTTTGATGAATATGCTACATACTTTTTAGAAAATTCAGGATCTTCAAGTTTCATCTCCCTCAAAACCTGTCTAGCCGGATCACCATGAAGATTCCTAAACAGAGAATATACAAAAAACAAGAAGCCTAGTGCTAGAACCCAAAAAATTATCTGATAATATGGAAACATATAAAACAATGAAACAATAAAACCAATTATACCCAAAGCGCCTTTGTTTTTGATATTCCTATCCCCTCTTGTTGCAATAATAGTAGTATTTTGAACATTTTTATTAGCAGGAAATTTTATTATCACACCTCTAAAAACAGTAACAACACGACGATTTTTTCCTGAACCTGATTCATAATAAAGATATGTTTCATCAATATTAAATTTAAGATTTTTATACACCCCACTAAATGAATCATAAGCCTTTCGCCTGTTATATATAGAAAAAAGATTACTATCTAATAATTCTTTATCAGAATTCAAAGGAGTTTGTTCAAACCAATCCATCTGCCCAAACGCCGCCAAAATTTTTGGCATACAAGTCATCTTTAACTTCGTAACAAATTTCTTATTATAGCTTATAGGTAGTGCAATTCCTCCTATGAAAGAAGCAAGCGCAACCAAAGGTGTAAATGTCGATATCATCTGAGAAGTTGCATCCGTCGCAGCATACTCCAAAGTACAAAAAGAATATACAGACATAACAAAAAAACATACAATAACAGCTTCTAAACAACATAGTTCAAAAAGTTTGTTTTTACGCTCCCTCTCAAAAGTTAACAAAATAGGAGCAATTTTTTGATGATATATATTATAAAAATTACTTCTATACTCTGACATTTTTCTATTTGACACTGCACTTTTCGATTGCATAAATACACCTCTCTTTTTGTCTAGTCTAGCATACTTTTTAAAAATTTCACTAATATGTTTATACGAAATATCACTTATACAAATTAAAAAAGGCGGCTCTAAAAAGAACCGCCTTTTAAATTATTTCCCGTGAATTTAATTATTATTCTTCACTAATACCATTGTCATCAATAGTCAAATCAGGAGCGCCGAACATACCTTCAATTTCTTCCAAAATTGCAGAAGGTTTTCTTGCTTGATTTCTTTGAGCAACAGCACGTTTTCTAGCTTCACGTTCTTTTTCTTCATTTGCGTTAGAAAGGTGATGGAAACCAGTACCAGCCGGAATTAAACGACCGATAATTACGTTTTCTTTCAAACCTCTCAACATATCTTTCTTACCGTCAACTGCAGCTTCTGTAAGAATTCTTGTTGTTTCTTGGAAAGAAGCAGCTGAAATGAAGCTTTCAGTATTCAATGAAGCTTTTGTGATACCTAACAACATATATTCACAAGTTGCAGGAGTTCCGCCGTTCTTTTCAACTTCTTCATTTTCTCTTTCGAAAATTTGAACTTCAACAAGTTCACCAGGAAGAAGTTTAGTATCTCCGGCATCAACAACCTTAACTTTCTTAGTCATTTGACGAACAATGATTTCAACGTGTTTATCAGCAATTTCTACACCTTGAGAACGATAAACTCTTTGAACTTCGTCTACTAAGTACTGTTGAGCAGCTTCAGGTCCACAAAGTCTAATAACATCATGTGGATTCAAAGGACCTGATGTCAAAGGTTGACCTTTCTTAATCTTCTGCTTATCGTGAACAACGATGTTAGCATCGATAGCGTACTTGATTTCAGTTCTGCCATTATCATTTACTAAGTAAAGTCTTGGCAAATCATCATCAGTTTCAATTTCAGCAACACCATCTTCTTCTGCAAGGATTGCACAATCTTTTGGCTTACGACCTTCAAGAAGTTCTTCTACCCTTGGCAAACCTTGAACGATGTCACCTGTTTTTTGTCTTTCGAATACCAATGTAGCAATCATATCACCACGTAGAACCAACGCTCCGGCATCAACGATTAACATTGTACCTGGGCTGATCAAATATGGTCTTCCGTGTCTGATAGTAATTTCGCCTTTATTAACTGATATTACTTGACCAGAAACAGCTGATTTTTCACCGCCTTCAGTAAGAAGTTGATCTACTTTTACGAAATCACCTTTCTTAACAAGAGCCTTGCCTGAAACATTAACAACAGTTTCATACAATTCACTTGTTAACAATAATCTTCTTGTTTCTTCTTCAGTATTTTTAACAGATGCAACACCATCATTGATAGCAAGAACTTGAGTTTTTGCAATAGGTGTTTTTGCATCAATTACCTGACCATCTTTTACAAGAAGTTCAGTTTGCAATGAAGATAACAATTTAGAATTACCTTCTTGTTCACGACGTACAATCAAGTTTTCAAGAACAACAATTCTCAAATTGTTATTGCTATCAAGCTCAACCATACCTTTCAAGTGTGACAAGTAACCTTGCATTTGAAGAACCAAACTTGTTCTTGTAATTGTAGAACCGTCAAGATTACGAACTCTTGCACCATCCTTGTATTGAAGTTGTGTTACAGGAACAATGTCAATCAAACCATCTGTTGTGTTGAATTTGATTGATACATCTTTTTGATCAACATTCAATACTTGAACAGGTCTTACAAGGATTTGAATTGGCTGATTAGAAATACTATCTTCATCTAATGACAAGTTAGTATCCAATTCTTCATCCAAATCATCAATATCTAAATCATCCATTGATGAATCCATAATTGTAACGATTGAAGTTTCTTTAACCTTTACGCCATCAGCAATTACTGTTCCAGCCTTAATAACTTCACCTTCGTCAACTTTCAATGCGCCAACGTTAGGAAGTGTATGAACTTCTCCTGGTCTTATAGTAATTTCGTGGATAATATCGTTATATTCTTTAAATTCAACAATACCGTCCAAGTGGCAATATACGTCTTTAACAACTTCAGTTCCGGCAGTAACAAATGTTCCGTTATCTACCATCTTCAATGAACTATCCTTAGAAATTTGGTGAATTTCTTCCGGAATGAACACTACTGAACCTGGTTTAGTAATGATTTGATTTTCATCAACTTCAACGTCAATATATCTGATTTCACCTGAAGATGTAACTGCACAATCGTCATCAATAAGTTCAGCAACGATCATACCGTTTTCAACCGGAGTATCAACAGGAGCTTTTACGATATATTTTTCACCAGTCTTAGCAACTGTCCATAGTTGTTCTTTCTTAGTTTGTTCAAATGTTGCATTTTCAGGAGATAAAGATGCAATTACAATTGTAATTTCCTTACCTTGAACAATTTTCTTAATATTCTTACCTTCAAATTTAACATCTTCAACAACAAGGTCTTCACCGAAACGAACTTCACCACCGTGTTCACTGATAGTTAAAGTTTCAGCCAATTTTTCACCGGCTTTAACTTTTTGTTCGTTCTTAACAAGAACTTTAGAACCACCAGGTAGGTTGTAAACATCGCCGCCTAGAACCCAAATAACACCTTGTTTATTTGTAGTTCTTGAAATGTTACCTTGTCTGTCTTTCTTTTCGTCAGCAACAAAATCTTCAAACAAAACTTCACCAGATAAATCTGTTGTAATATCTTTTGTCGCTTTTTCTGTCAAACGAGAACCATCACCTTGAGATACCGGTTCGTATGAAGCAAGCTTAAATCCTTTTTCAACTTGCATTCCATTTGTAAAGAAGATTGTTGAACCAGCTGGGATATGGTATTTTTCAGTTCTCTTAGCACCCTTCACTTCGATGTCTGTTTCGTAATTTGAAACTTTTACAACATCACCGTGACGAGTTCTCAATTCTCTAGTCTTAACGTTAGAGATAACTTCACCGGCAATGTTAGCTTCAACAGTCTTCATAGCACCAGAACCTTTGAATACACCACCAGTGTGGAATGTTCTCATTGTAAGCTGTGTACCAGGTTCACCGATTGACTGAGCTGCGATAATACCGATTGCTTCACCGATATCAACAAGCTTTTGAGTAGTCATCGCCCAACCATAGCATTTTTGGCAGATACCGTATTCCAAACCACAAGTCAAACCTGAACGAACCTTAAGTTCTTGCAAGTTCAAATGTGAAATCTTCTTGATATCATTACGATCTAAAGTTTTGCCGCATTCAACAAGAACTTTACCTTCGCTATCAAGAATATCTTCAGCAATAGTTCTACCTAACAATCTGTCGATTAACGGAACGATAACTGTGTCACCATCACAAATCGGCTTCATGTTAATTGATTTTGTAGTATGGCAATCATCTGCTCTAATAATTACATCTTGTGCAACGTCAACCAAACGTCTTGTCAAATAACCTGAGTCAGCTGTTTTCAACGCAGTATCTACAAGCCCTTTTCTTGCACCATATGATGAAATAATGTACTCTGTAACGGATAAGCCTTCTTTAAAGTTTGCTTTAATCGGCAAGTCGATAATTTGACCTTGCGCATCTGCCATCAAACCACGCATACCAACAAGCTGAGATACCTGTGATAAGTTACCTCTCGCTCCGGAGAATGCCATCATATATACAGGGTTTAATCTATCGAAGTTATCTACTACACTTGATGTCAACTTAGCTGTTGTTTCTGACCAAGTATCGATAACCTTTGTATATCTTTCTACTTCAGTAATTTCACCTTTTAGGTATCTGTTAGTAGATTTTTCAATTTCTTTTTCGGCCTCCTGCAAAAGTTCTTTCTTAACAGCCGGAACCTGCAAATCCGCAATTGAAATTGTTGTACCGGATTTAGTTGCATATTTGTAACCGAGGTTTTTCAAGCTGTTTGCCAATTCTGCAGTAGTCGCACCGCCGAACTCCAAATACATCTGAGATAAAAATTGGTTTAAAGCCTTTTTATCCATCTGTTTGTTAATGAAGTCTAAGTGCTTCTTTGAATTAGTATAAGTTGTTTCCATTCTATATTTCCTCAATTTTATTAATTTACGTTTTGTTGAGTATCTATTATAAAGTAATTGCTTTTCTTACTGTTTCGTTGAATATAATTCTACCAACAGTAGTTTCAATTCTGTCACCCTTTTCATCTCTTACAACGATCTTATCGTGTAATTCGATTACTCCGACTTCAAGTGCTGAAATTGCATCTTGGAAGTTATAGAAATAACCTTTAACATCCATTTCAGGGTTTTTCATAATAGTCAAGTAATACATACCAAGGACCATATCCTGAGATGGTGTAATAATAGGTTTACCGGTAGCCGGAGCAAGGATGTTATTTGTTGCTAACATCAACATTCTAGCTTCTGTTTGAGCTTCAATTGATAATGGAACGTGAACAGCCATTTGGTCACCATCGAAGTCCGCGTTGAACGCTGTACATACCAATGGGTGAAGTTGGATAGCACGACCTTCTACCAATTTTGGTTCGAAAGCTTGGATACCTAATCTGTGAAGAGTTGGGGCACGGTTCAATAGTACCGGGTGACCATCAATTACCTCTTCCAAAATATCCCATACGATAGCTTCAGAACGTTCAATCTTCTTCTTAGCAGATTTAATATTTTGAACGTATCCTCTTTCTATCAATTTATTAACAACAAACGGTTTAAACAACTCAATTGCCATTTCTTTTGGTAAACCACATTGATTCAAGCTCAATTGTGGACCTACAACGATAACAGAACGACCTGAATAGTCTACACGTTTACCAAGTAAGTTTTGACGGAAACGACCTTGTTTACCTTCAATAATGTTAGACAATGATTTCAATGCTCTATTGTTAGGACCAACAACAGTTCTACCGCGTCTGCCGTTATCAATCAAAGCATCTACTGCTTCCTGAAGCATACGTTTTTCGTTTCTTACGATGATTTCAGGAGCGCCCATTTCCAACAATCTTTGTAAACGGTTATTTCTGTTGATAACACGTCTGTATAAATCGTTCAAATCAGATGTTGCAAAACGACCACCGTCTAATTGCACCATCGGTCTCAAATCCGGAGGTGTAACTGGAAGTACATCCATTATCATCCAAGTCGGATCTGTTTCTGAAGAAATTAACGAATCTAACAATCTCAATCTCTTGATTAACTTAGATTTTCTTTGAACAGAAGTTACGTTTCCGTTTAATTCTGCTCTCATTTCTTCTGCCATAGCTTTTATATCAAGCTCTGACAATAATTCTTTAATAGCTTCAGCACCAATACCAACTTTCAATTCGCTGTCTTCGTGCTCAGCCATGTAATCTTCATATTCTTCTTCGCTTAATAGTTGTAATTTTTTGAATTCACTATCAGCTGGATCTAGAACTACGTAGTTATTGAAATAGATAACTTGTTCAAGATCTTTCAAAGTCATATCTAAAAGCAAACCTAAGTATGAAGGGATTCCTTTCAAAAACCAAATATGAGAAACAGGAGCTGCAAGCTTGATGTGTCCCATTCTTTGTCTTCTAACTTTAGAATCAGTAACTTCAACACCGCAACGTTCGCAAATGATACCTTTGTGACGTACTCTTTTATACTTACCGCAATAACATTCCCAATCCTTTGATGGTCCGAAAATTCTTTCACAGAATAAACCATCTCTTTCAGGTTTCAATGTACGGTAGTTGATTGTTTCCGGTTTAGTAACTTCACCGTAGGACCATTTCAAAATCCTTTCAGGGGAAGCTATACTAATTCGTATATAGTCAAAATAATCAATACTTGTTGACATTTATAATTTCTCCTTTTATTTGCAGGGGAAAAATCCCCTGCTTAATTATTAGCTTATTATAGGTCTCCGAAAGTAGTAGGTGTTTCAAAGAAGTTAATATTTAATAACTCAGAATCGATATCAGAAAGTGTTCTCTTTGGAGCAGACTTTCTCAAATCATCCATATCAGTCATCAAATCAACTTCAGCACCGTCTTTCTTCGCTACCGTAATATCCAAACCTATGGATTGTAATTCTCTAACAAGAACCTTGAATGATTCCGGAATACCAGGTCTTGGAATATTATCACCTTTAACGATTGCTTCGTAAGCTCTGTTACGTCCGTTTACATCATCTGACTTGATAGTCAACATTTCTTGCAATGTATAAGCCGCACCATAAGCTTCCAAAGCCCAAACTTCCATTTCACCGAATCTTTGTCCGCCGAACTGAGCTTTACCGCCTAAAGGTTGTTGTGTAACTAATGAGTAAGGACCTGTTGATCTTGCGTGAATTTTATCATCTACAAGGTGAACAAGTTTCAAGATGTAAGAAAGACCAACAGCAACCGGTCTGTCAAATGGTTCACCAGTTCTACCGTCAATCAATGTAACCTTACCGTCTTCGTTAACCCAATCGCAACCTGATTCTTTAATACCTTTCAGAAGTTCTGCTTTTGTAGCTTTTTCTGAAGTATTGTCACCGTATCTTTCATCGAAAGATGGAGCCTCATAATGGTTTCCAGTCAAGTATGCTGCCAAACCAAGAAGTAATTCATAAGTTTGACCAACGTTCATACGGGAAGGAACACCAAGAGGGTTCAATACGATGTCGATTGGTGTACCGTTTGGCAAGAATGGCATATCTTCTCTTGGAAGAATTCTTGATACGATACCTTTGTTACCGTGACGTCCTGAAAGTTTATCACCAACAGAAACCTTACGTTTTTGAGCTATATAAACCCTGATAACTGTGTTTGCACCAGGAGGAAGCTCATCACCTTTTTCTCTGTCAAATACCTTAACGTCGAGAACTCTACCGCCTTCGCCGTGAGGTACTCTTAAAGAGTTATCTTTTACATCTCTTGCTTTTTCCGCAAAAATTGCTCTTAACAATTTTTCTTCAGGCGGATGTTCAGATTCACCCTTAGGTGTAACCTTACCAACAAGAATATCGTCAGCATAAACTCTGGCACCGATACGAACAATACCACGTTCATCCAAGTGTCTCAAAGCATCTTCTGAAACGTTTGGAATTTCACGTGTAATTTCTTCCGGTCCAAGTTTTGTTTGACGAGCGTCTATTTCTAATTTTTCAATGTGAATTGAAGTAAAGATATCATCGTGAACGCATCTTTCAGAAATCAAAATCGCATCTTCGAAGTTATATCCTTCCCAAGGCATATACGCTACTAAAACGTTTTTACCTAATGAAAGTTCACCGCAGTTTGTAGAAGCACCGTCGGCAATAACATCGCCGGCTTTAACTTCATCACCCTGTCTAACGATTGGTTTCTGATTGATACAAGTATCTTGGTTACTTCTCAAATATTTAACCAAAGGATAAATATGAGGTTTGTTTTGTTTATCTCTAATTACAATTTCTTCACCAACAACTCTTTCAACAACACCGTCAACATCAGATACGATTACCATACCTGAATCTTTTGCTGCACGAGCTTCCATACCGGTACCAACAACAGGTCTGTCGGTAATTAGAAGCGGCACTGATTGACGTTGCATGTTTGAACCCATCAAAGCACGGTTAGCATCGTCGTGTTCGATGAACGGAATAAGAGATGTCGCAACAGAAATAATCTGGATTGGAGAAACACCGACAAAGTCAACTTTATCAGCATCGCCCATTGTGAACTCTGATCTGTAACGAACAGGAACGTAATCTGCTTTAATTGTGTTATCAGGATTCAACTGAATATCAGCAGGAGCACAACGGAAGTTTTCATCTTCATCCGCTGTCATATAAACTACTTCATCAGTAACTTTTCTGTCTTTTACAACGAAGAACGGAGATTCAATAAATCCGTAATCGTTTACTTTAGCGTGAGTTGCCAATGAACCAATCAAACCTGCGTTTGGACCTTCCGGTGTTTCAATCGGACAAATACGCCCATAGTGTGATGGGTGGATGTCACGAACAGCAAAACCTGCTCTTTCTCTCATCAAACCGCCAGGTCCTAATGCAGAAATACGTCTTTTGTGAGTTAATTCTGCAAGCGGGTTAATCTGGTCCATAAATTGTGATAACTGTGAACTTCCGAAGAATTCCTTCAATGAAGCAACCAAAGGTTTTGTGTTTAACAAGTTCAACGGAGTCAATGTTTCAGAATCTTGAAGAGTCATTCTTTCCTTAACGATTCTTTCAATTCTTGACAAACCAACTCTGAATTGGTTCTGCAACAATTCACCAACTGAACGGATTCTTCTGTTACCTAAGTGGTCGATATCATCAACTGTTCCTTCATCGTATGTTAAGTTAATCAAGTATTCGATTGAAGCAACGATATCTTGAACAGTCAAAGTTCTTTGGTTCTTAGGAATGTTCAAGTTCAATTTTTTATTTAATTTATAACGACCTACACGACCGATATCATATTTCTTTTCATCAAAGAAACGAGCTTCCAAAATTTGTCTTCCACCTTGAGGAGAAGCCGGATCGCCAGGTCTTAGTTTTTTATAAACTTCAATTAATGCATCATCAGTAGTTTCAGCTGTATCCTTATCCAAAGTTTTCTTCAAGAAATCAAAGTGAGTGAATAAAGATTCCATTTCAGAAACTGTGATACCCATAGCTTTCAACAATGTTGTAGCTAAGATTTTTCTATTCTTATCGATTTTAACGTAAATCAAGTCGTTAGAATCTGTTTCAATTTTCAACCAAGCACCTCTGTTAGGAATCATGGTTGCGTTATACAAACGTTTACCTGCTGGAGATATTTCACGTTTAAAGTAAACACCAGGAGAACGAACAATCTGAGAAACGATTACACGTTCTGCACCGTTAACAATGAATGTACCTTTGTCAGTCATTGTAGGAATATCACCAATGTAAACTTCTTGTTCTTTAATTTCACCGCTGTCACGGTTAACTAATCTGATCATAACGCGCAATTGTTTTGCATAAGTTGCGTCATGAATTCTTGCTTCTTCAACGGTATATTTTGCGTTGTCGAAAGTATAATTCGGCAAGAAGTGTAATTCTAATCTTCCGGTATAATCCTTAATTGGAGAGAAAGAAAGTAATTCTTCTTTCAAACCTTCTTTCAAGAACCATTCAAAAGACTTTTTTTGCACTTCAATAAGGTCCGGTAAATCATCCAAACGAGTATGTGGTATACCCATAGGAGTTACTCTTGTAGCTATTTTTGTCTTAGACATTAAATCACCTCGTTAAATAAATGGTGTACGTACTATAAAAAATGGTTTTCTAAATTCTAACTTAAGGCTGTTAACCTTTTATCTCTTAAAACTGAATATACGACGAAAAGTTTTGGTATTAAACGGTTTCAGGGTGATAAACTTTTTTATATATTTCGGAGTTTCCAAATACGGGCACACTTACTCCTACTTTAATTTTGCATGTTCTTAAATCATATTCTCAACAAAATTAGTAGTCAAGGAAATTTCTCATATATTAATATGAAATATTAATTTTTTGTTACAAACCCAATTTATAAAACTTTACAATTAACGAAAACTATTCTTACACAAAACTTTCAGTACAAATTACATACAAAAAAATGACGGGTTTGAACCCGCCATTTTCAAGAAATTTTATTACTGAACCTTTTCTCCTTCAGGGTTATACTTTTCAACACTGCCATCAGGCCGAGTTATTGTTACAAACCCATTTTCTTCCCCAAAAATCCGATTATCATGAAAGATCTTTGTACCATCCTTAAGGGTATATTCTCTAGAACCACCATCTCTGTATACATTAGTATTTACCAATTGTCCGTTGAAAAGTTTTGATATTGCTGCATTATACAACTCGTAGCCATCCTTGTTACCGGCACTAATATTCGCATCAATAGTTGTCAAAGCCTTGGTCAAATCTGATCCTTTACTAATATCATAATCTGCGATCAACTTTCCAATTTCATCAAGTTTTTGAGCTTTAGCCTTCAATTTAGCCATCTCTTCAGCTTTTTGTTCAGCTCTTGTTTTTGTATTTTTGTACACATTTTGAATTTCTTCTGCCGTAGCCTGATAGATACCTGAATTCTTACCAATAGAAAATTCTCCATCCATAAAGAAAGCTTCTCTATCTTCTAAAGGAACCTTGTCTAAATTAGCATCCAGAAGCGTCATTAATGTTTTCAACTCTTTTTCACTTACATTTTTACTATCGCCATCCAAGTTCAAAATGGCGTCAAAATTCTTCTTACCTTCAGCATCCAATTTTTTATACGCCTTAGCAAACAGAGAACTTTTCTTTAACTCTGCAACTGAAATACTTGTTCTATCGCCCAAAAATTCTTGAGTTTTTTCTGACAATTTTTTCTGATACTCTGCATCTTTTACAGCATCACCCATTCCAACAAGTGAACCATTAATATATGTAGGCATTAATACCTCCTCTCGTGTTCATACATATATATATAAAAACAATTCTTTCAAAATAATTTACAACGAACCTAAAAGAAAACACCATAAAACCCTTATGTACAAATAGTTTCTCATAGAAAGATTCGAAATTTTACATTTGTTTACATTTTTATTTTCGACCAGTTATACAATTTATGCTACAATTTACAGCAAAGGAGTAATATGAAAAAGTTTTTTATAGTATTTGCAATAGTTTTGCTGGGTTTAACAGGAATTACATACGCAGAAGAAACAAAAACTCTTTCTGCGGGAGTTGAGTTCAACTGGATTAATATGATGCAGTTTCAAAGAGATGAAGCTATCGAACATTATAAACAGGAAATCTTTGCAAATGATGATGTAAAGTCAATAAAAAAGAAAGAGTTTCGTACAATATACAAAGATTACCTTAAGGATTCCAACCAAAAAACTCACTACCGCTTAATTTCAAACGGAGCGACAGAAACGAAAGACGCAAACTTGTGTGGATTTTTCATACAAGATGATATTCTATACAGCTATGCAATTCAATTCAAAAACAACCCGAGATTTGTATATTATTATTCAGCGTTTGGAAGACTTATTTATCTTGATGTATCATCAGAAAAATATCCTGAATATCCTTATTACTCAAAACAATTCAGAGCAAACGGAAAATTATCCGGAGCTATTTATTTTGTATCAAAAGATCTTCAGTACGTATATGAACCTGATGGCAAATTCAAAGGTGTTTGGTACAAGGATAAAATGTTTGACAGAAATGCTAAGCAAATTTTAACCCGAAACAATTGGTAATATAACAGTAGTATCATTGAATAGAGAGGAAAACATGAAAAGAAGCCCAAATATTGCAATTTTAGGAGCAACAGGTGTTGTAGGCAGAGAAATCACTAAGATTATTGATGAATTAAACATTGAGTTTAATGAAATCAAGTTTTTATCAAGCGCAAAAAGTGCAGGTAAAAAATTAGAATTCCAAGGAAAGACATACACCGTTGAAGAAGCAACCCCTGAAAGCTTTGATGGAGTAAATATTGTGCTTGCATCAGCAGGCGGTTCAACATCACAAAAATTCGCACCTGAAATTGTAAAACGCGGCGGAGTTTTAATTGATAATTCAAGTGCATTCAGAATGGATAAAGATGTTCCGTTAGTTATAGCATACGTTAATGACGAAGACCTTAGAAAGCACAAAGGAATTATCGCAAATCCTAATTGTTCAACCTCACAACTTATGCTTGTACTAAAACCGCTACACGAAAAAGCAAAAATAAAAAGACTACTTGTTTCAACATATCAAGCGGTATCAGGAGCAGGTCTTGCTGCAATTAATGAACTTACGGAAGACACTAAAGCTAGACTTGAAGGCAAAGATATTGAAAATAAAGCATTCAAAAAACCGATTTCGTTTAACGTAATTCCACAAATAGATGTTTTCACGGAAAACGGCTATACAAAAGAAGAAATGAAAGTTGTAAACGAAACAAAAAAAATATTGCACCTTCCGGAAGATTTGCCTATATCTTGCACAGCAGCAAGAGTTCCGGTTTACAACGGACACTCTGAAGCTGTTGATATAGAATTCGAAGACGAAATCACTCCTGATGAAGTACGTGAAATTTTATCAAACTCTTTTGGAGTTAAAGTAATAGATAACCCTGAAAACTTTGAATACCCAACAACTAGAGATGCCTCAGGAGTTGATCCGGTATTTGTAGGACGTGTAAGGAAAAACCTTGCATTCAAAAACGGTATTTCACTATGGTGTGTTGCGGATAACCTAAGAATTGGTGCAGCTTTGAATACAGTTCGAATTTGCAAAAAAATTATCGAGATGGAATTATATTAAGAAAAGTTAATAATCTTATAAAGTTTGGCAATTCTCATATTCATTATCTTTATAAAAGTACTATGAATAAATTGACAAACATATCATTCGCTGGAAAAATTAATTACATTAAAGCTCAAGACATAAAAGGTAAAATTCCGACAAGGTATGATGATATCGTAAAAGACATCATGCACGACGAATACAACTTTTACTTTAAGCAAAAGCTGTACCACAAAAAACTGAAGAGGGTACATACACCCTTGGGGAAAAGCTTTCAAACAATGTAAAAAAACTTCTTGCAGCTTGCAACATTTCTTAACATACTGTTTTGCACAGACAATTTTTCCTCCCTGAAAACGTTTATATATATACGAGGGAAATACAGGGGGGACAAAATTATGGAGCAAAAACAAGTAAAAACAGTAATCAAAAATTCCGGCAAAAAAATCAGTTTTTTAGACTGGCTATTTCTAAAAAATCAGAAATGCATTTCTTTAGAAGTTCCACGATCATCTTTTGATTATCTGAACGAAACATTACAGACTGCTTAATATAAAAAATCCGCTTATACAGCGGATTTTTTATTACTTTTTGTTAATAAAGGTGTGTTTTATATTGTTTTTCTGGTAAAATGGAGGAGCAAGGATTAGAGGGTATGTGTCAATGGGACAGATTCAACGAAGAGAAACTATCGTACAACTCGTAAATGAGCTAAGAAAACAAGGCAAAACTATTGTTACAACTAATGGTTGTTTTGATATTTTGCATGTTGGGCACGTAAGATACCTGCAAAAGACTAAAAGCTTTGCAGATGTTTCGATAGTATTACTAAATTCAGACAAATCTGTTCGAGCAATAAAAGGTGAAGGTCGTCCGATAAATAACGAAAACGACCGTGCAGAAATACTTTGCGCACTTTCTTGCGTAGATTACGTTGTGATGTTTGATGAAAACAGTCCGGCTGCACTTTTGGATGAAATAAAACCGGATGTTTACACAAAAGGCGCAGACTACACAATGGAAACTCTTCCGGAAGCAGATATTATGAGAAAAAACGGAACAAGGGTTGAATTTATAAGTTTTGTGGAAGGTAAATCTACAACAAATATCATAAAAAAAATAAACAGTTAACTACAAAATTAAAAGCCGGCTGATAATTAAAAAAGGAGTATAAAATGAAATCTTTTACAGTAGAAGAAATTACACAGATTGTAGGCGGAATGCTCACAAAAGAACAAGATGCAAAGATCGAAAAGATTGCACCTCCGCTTTTGGCTGACGAAAACACTCTTGCGTTAGCATTGGGTGAAGATGAAATCGCAAATCTTGCAAAATCTAAAGCAAAAGCAGCTCTTGTACCTCTTGGAGTACAAATTGACGGTTTAACAACTATCGAAGTTGAAAGACCAAGACTTGCTATGATGAAGTTGTTAAATTTATTCTACGTAGCACCAAGAGTTAACGATGGAGTTCACCCTACTGCAGTAGTTGATCCATCAGCAAAACTTGGAGAAAATGTTCAAATTGGCCCGAACGTTGTCATCTCACACGATGCTGTAATCGAAGATGGAACAAAAATTATGGCAAATTGCTACATTGGTGGCGGAGCTCACATTGGTAAAAACTGCTTCTTCCACCCTGGCGTAAATATCGGTGACAGAGTTCAAGTTGGAAACGATGTAATCCTTCACCACGGCGTATCACTTGGTGCAGACGGATTCAGCTTTGTAACAGAAAATCCTGATAACATTGAACAAGCAAGAAAAGAAGGTTCTATCAAAGAAGAAAATACTAAACACGTAATCTTCAAAATTCCTTCAATCGGCTCAGTTGTTATTGGAAACAACGTAGAAATTGGTGCAAACACAGCAATCGACAGAGGCACAATTGAAAATACAACTATCGGCGATAATACAAAAATTGATGACCTTGTTATGATTGGTCATAACTGCCGTATTGGAAAAGGCTGCTTAATAGTTTCTCAAGTAGGTATTGCGGGCAGCTGTGTTATCGGAGATAGAGTTGTTATCGCAGGTCAAGCAGGCTTAGCTGACCACATCGAAATTGGATCTGACACAATTATCACAGCAAAAGCAGGTGTTACAAAATCATTCCCTGAAAAATCTATCGTAGTTGGTATCCCTGCTGTTCCAAGAAAAGAATTTATCAAACAACTTAAGACAATGAAAGATGCGCAAGACATTTTTGCAAAATTTAGAAAATTTGAACCAATGCTTGACGCATTTGTAGAGGAACACCAATAGTGATTACATTAAAAAAAGAAACATCTATAACAGGCAACGGTTTAATGAAAAATAAACCTTGCAATATAAAATTCTTCCCGTCAACAAGTGGGAAAATCAGATATTTTCTAAACGGAGAAGAATTTGAGGCAAAAGTTGATAATGTTTTGTCAACAGAACATTGCGTAGTTTTAGGAAAAAATAAAACGAAAGTAATGTTGACCGAACATTTAACAGCAGCTCTTGCTTTCTGTGGAATTGATTCTTTAGATATATGTTTGGATGAAGGTGAAATTCCGGCTTTAGACGGCAGCTCAAAACAATGGGTTGAGTTGTTCAAAGAAGCTGGAATTGATAAACCTCTTCTTTACAAGCCTAAAAAATATACTGTTAAAGAACCTGTATACTATCTTAACGGTAAAACAAGTTTGGTGATATTACCTGCAGAAGACTTATTCATATCATATGCAGTTAATTATAATCACCCTGACTTAAGAAGATGTTTCGTAAACTACGATCCTAAAAATCAGGACGAAATAATCGAAGCCAGAACATTTGGTTTCTACAAAGATTTAAAAAAATTCCAAATGTTCGGGTTTGCTCAAGGGGTAACAAGAGAAAATACGGTAGGCTTGACTGATGACGGCTATACAACAGAACTTCGCTCAGAAAAAGAACCAGTTAAACATAAACTGCTTGATCTGGTAGGAGATTTGTATTTAACCGGTGTAAACCCTCTTGATATGAAGTGCCAAATTTTAGCAAAAGAAGCAGGGCACGCAGTTCACGTAAAAGTTGCTAAAATTTTAAAAGACAAATTAATAGAATGTTAATAAGTAAGGAGAGAAAAATGACAGAAGAACAAGTTTTAAAATTTGATATCATGGAAATTATGGACATGATTCCTCACAGATACCCATTTTTACTTGTAGATAGAATCACAGAATGTGTTCCTGGCAAGTACGCTAAGGGTTACAAAAATATGACAATGAACGAAGGATTTTTCCAAGGTCACTTCCCAAATAACCCAATCATGCCTGGCGTACTTCAACTTGAAGCATTAGCTCAATGTTCAGCTCCTGTATTAATGACAATGCCTGAATTCAAAGGCAAATTAACACTATACGCAGGAGTAGACAACGTTCGCTTCAAAAATATCGTAAGACCTGGTGACAGATTTGAAATGGAAGTTGAATTACAAAAGGTAAAAGGCCCTATCTGCAAAGCTCACGGTACAGGTAGAGTAGATGGAAAAGTTTGCGTAGAAGCTGATATGACTTTTGCTCTAAAATAGTAATTAAAAACAACAAATTAAATCATAAAACAGCCTTAGTTTAAAACTAAGGTTGTTTTTGTTTTAGGTTTAAGTTTATTTTTGTAACATTTTTATCTGAAATATAACAAAAATTTTTATTACGAGTTTTAATGTGAATGCGCGTTTCAATTTGGAATTTAGCTATGGCAATATCTCTCAACCCTGCAATAAATTTCACCTCAAACAGAACAAATAGGAATTACGAATCTTTAAGTAATCCGACAGTACAAGATGTACCACAAGAATATACTGCACCAAAACAACAGCCTGCAAGAACGGCTTTTTCTGATATTGCAAAATTCTTCGTATCAACATCAGAAATGACAAAGGCCACAATAAAAGCCGTAGTATATGGATTTCTAACCGGAACAGCAATAGCCGGTTACAAATGGGCAACAAAGGCCATTCCAAATGCGTTTAAAGAAGGAGGTTCATTAGTAGAAACAATGAAACATCCTGCCAAAAGTATAGGATGGAAAGGCAATCTATTTGCTGGAGTCGCAGCCTTAGGTGTTGCCTCATTCCAAATCGTAAAGGGAAAACTAAAAACAAATCAAAGAACCGCAAATGTGGATCACCAATTATACACGGGCCACAGAGACATATAATATAAACACTCATACACAAAAAAACGGGAACTTAACATTCCCGTTTTTTTATTAACCCATAAATCCATTTCTAAAGAAACTACTTCTAAACGTAAACCCGCCAGGAAAACTAGGAGCTCCAAATCCAGGTCCCCAAGTACCACCAGGCATCATCGGATTCATCATTGTATCCCACATTCCGGGACCATAACAACCACTAGTTGGTCCATAACAAGAATATGGCCCACTAAACATCATATTCATGCTATGGGTAAACAAACTTGCATTCATCGTATTATATAAAGCCTGCTGAGCATTATCTCCAGCGACACTTTTTCCAACATAACCAAGGTTACTGCCTGTACATTCTCTTAACTCAGCAGCATTTTGGGTAGCCGCAGCATTACCAAACAAGTTTATACCAGCAGTCGTAACTTTGTCACCAATAGTTTCGCCAGCCTTCCGCGGACGCATCAAGTCAAGACCAAATTGCAGTCCGTCACTTATATAACTGAGGTTTTTATTTAGGTTAGCCCAATCCATAATTATACTCTCCGGTTACCTGTATGTATATATATAAAATATTTATTGTTTAAATAATTGCCCTTTTTTGCATTTTTTGTAAACTTATGTAAACAACTTTCCAAAAAAACTTAAAGTTTACAAGAAGAATTGCCGATAGATAAGACATAAGGAAATTGAACAAGGGATATAGCTAATGGCAATAAGTGTTTATGAACAATTGAATACTATGGGATTAAGCATCGATAGAGCTACTTTACAGCAAGTATCTCAGTCAATTCTTAAAAGAGCTGAGCAAAAAAATGCTCAGTATAATGTTGATGCTGCCAGAAATTTCTTCCAACAAAGAGATTTGGGAGTTGATTTATACAGCGGAAAAGTTGATTCAGCAACAGCGAAACAAATTGCAATGACAAACTCTGGGTTTGATGTACAACTAAACCAAAATACATTAAACTCAATTAAATATTTAAACTCAATGGCTGCACAAAACATTCAAAAAAATATTGAAGGTAAAATGACAGTTACAGTAAACGAAATCACAATCAAAGAACAACAAGCACCTGTAACAGCTTTCAACAGCATTGTAAGCCAAGGCACCGCAAAAGATAAAAACGGATCTAATCCTTTTTATCACGGCGAACTTTTGATGAAAGACAGAAAGAAAGAAGAAACTACTGAAGACGTAAGAGCAATCACAACAAGTGTATTCGCTTAGTCAACAATATCTTCAACATCGTCATCATCAGAAGATTTCAAGTCTAAATCCTCACTACTATTAATACTTCCAAGTAGTAATTCCTCGTGTTTTTTCTTTAATAATCTCTGAGTGTTAAGGAGTTCTTCCTGTTTTTTAGCTTCAATCTTCTTCGCATTAATAACGTTTGCGACATTCATCATGGCTAAAGAATTCAATGTGGCACGCAAAACTGCGCTTCTATCCATATATCTTTCAGAATTCTGTTCAGCATTTTCTTCTTCTTGCTTTTGTTGAGCAAAATATTCACCGCCCTGCCCCATTTTGTCATCCTGAGTACGAGCAGCGGTGCCGGAAATATCACCGCTCTTGAAATTAAAAGCGCCGCCGATTCCGAAAAATCCTGCTGACCTGTTATCGACCATGATTCTTTAACCTCTGTGCGAAAATTCTTATATCAAATCCTCGCATGTCAATTATTCTACCTACGTGTTAAGTATAGAAAATTTAATGATATATTAAATCCTCTAAATAAATTATTTTGCTACAATGTTAACATTTTTTTACATTTCAAAATTATTTTACATAGTATCAAACCCTGCCATATGACAGGGTTTGAAAAGTTATTACGCTTTATAAATATGAGGTTTATACTCTCTTTTTCCTAATTCTTTATCTATATGGTATAGTATAGAATTTTCAGTACCAAACATTTTCAAATTTTTTATAACATCTGAAACATTGGCTTCTTCTTCAACCTGCTCTGAGACATACCAGTTGATAAAATGTCTTGTTGCTATATCACACTCACCTTCAGAAAGTTCTGCCACCCCTCTAATACTATCGGTAACAGTCTTTTCATGGGTTAAGATAAGCTCAAAAGTCTGAATCGGATCTGTAAAGTTTTTAGCAGGAGACTCAATTTGACGCAAATCAACGTTACCATCACGCTCGATTATATAGTCAAACAACATCATTCCATGTTCTACTTCTTCCTTAGCTTGAACCTTTGTCCAATGAGAAAATCCTTTAAGACCAATTTCGTCAAAATAAGCAGACATAGCAAGATACAAATAAGCGGAATAGAATTCTTTATTAATCTGTGCATTTAAAATGTCCTCTACTTTTTTATTAATCACAAGCACCCTCCCATAAACCGTGTAAGTTACAATACGCTAAAGTACTCTGTTTGTCAGTTTTTCTATCCATTAACATCTTAGGCTCATCACCTGCTTCAAGATACTGAAGCTGAAGACGCTTTCTATCTTCAGAAATTGTTTCTATAAATTTGATAGAGTGTTCTGCTGTCATCGGATGAGGTTCTTCCCCAACCTGAATAACTATTCCGTTTTTGTCTGTATATTTATAAACAGGAACGTGATATTCCGTTTTGACAATATCAGTAGTATTAGGTTTCAAAAGTTCCATAGGTTCTCCGCAGCATACAAGTTCGCCTGCCCCGTCTAAAATTACCTGCACTAAATTACCGCAAATCTTACAGCGGTACATTTCTAATTTTTTAGTCATACTCTGCTCCTTTCGCAGTAAAAATATTAGCGTCAACCAAAAAATTTAACATTCGACTGTAAGGCTACTTTTGTTATACAATAATCATATGATTACATTTGACAGTCTAACGCTAAAAGCATTTACCGAAGAAGCGAAAGAATTTCTGGAAGATGCTCGTATCCAAAAAATTCAACAACCAACCAGAAGAGATTTTGTTTTCTCGATTAGAAAAGGCGGAGAAACGAGGAAATTATACATAAATATTAACCCTCAAATTCACCACATTTGCTTTATGAGCAAAGAGAATGAATTAAGAAGGCGTATTGAAATACCTCAAAAACCACCTATGTTCTGTATGCTTTTAAGAAAATATCTTGAAAATTCCAGAATATGTAAAATTAATCAACCTCAATACGAAAGAATTTTGGAATTATACGTAGAAACATACAATGAAATAAACGAAAAAATATATCTTTGCCTAGCCATAGAACTGATGGGAAAACACTCAAATGTAATACTCTACAATGACGACACCAACGTAATTTTAGGGTGTGCACATAATGTCGGAGCAGAAAAAAGTCAAGTTCGAGAAATGGCAGGAACTTTGCCATACACCTACCCGCCAAAACAAAATAAAATTGACATATTAAATTATAACGGAGAAATCGATTTTACAGAACTCAGCCGAAACTTTTACTGGTTCTCCACATCTTTTGCAAAACAATGTGAAGGCAAAAACATAGAAAAATTGAGAGATTTCGTCCAACTAAAAGCTTTAGCCCCGAAAATCTCCAGTGACTACAAAGAATTTAGCTTATTTGAAGAACTTATCCCAGAAGGGCATAAAAAATCTTCCGTAAACGAAATGATAGATGACTACTTTACGTATTGGCAAGAGGATGAAAAATTCAAATCTCTAAAAACCCACCTGCTTACATTAACGCACCAAAAACTTAAACGCACAAAAACATCTATCGAAAAAATGCAATCCCAAATAATACGAGAAGAAAATTGCGACCAATATCGCTTATTTGGCGACCTAATCATGGCAAATCTCTGGGGCGGAAAAGATTACACCGGCAGTATCGAAGTGTTTGATTATGAAAATAACCAAAATATAACAATACAACTGGATGAAACAAAAACCTTGAAAGAAAATGCCCAAAAATTCTATAAACAATATAATAAGGGCAAAACTTCAAAACAAAAACTTACAGAGCTTTCAGAAGAACTGATTCAAACAAAAGAATATCTGGAACAAATAGAATATTCTCTTCTAACCGCAAAAAATTATGACGAGTTGGCAGAAATCCGTCCGGAATTAATTCAAGAAGAAAACAGTAAAGCCAAAATCTCTTCTGCTACAATGCCTGATAAAATAATAAAAAATGACTTTACAATATACATCGGGAAAAATAACAAACAAAATGATTATATAGTATCAAAACTGGCAAAAGATGAAGACTTATGGTTCCATACAAGAAACTGCGCAGGCTCACACGTTCTTCTTAGGGGTACCAATCCCTCTGATGAACTCATCCTAGAGTGCGCTAAAATCGCAAAACAATACTCATCAGGTAGTACGTCTACTAAAGTTGGCGTTATATACACGAAATGTAAATATCTTAAGAAACCGCCAAAAGCAAATCTAGGGTACGTTACGTACAGTAAGGAAAAAGAAATTATTATTGATTAAACCAAAAAACCTAAGCCAAAACTCCCGAATCAAGGATTTTTTGGACTTCGTCATTCATAATCTTATGGATTTCATCAATACTCATCGTACCGTCAATTGATTTAAAATTGTATTCAGCTTTCATATTGTTGTATTCATCAAGACATTTTTGCTGATAAATTTTAAAGCTTTTATAAAAATCAGTAGAAAATCCTACATCACGGCCACTTTCATAATAATTTAAACCAGTTGTCCCGATAATTCTTTTCAAAAGTACATCAACCGGCATATCTAAATAGAAAATCAAATCAGGTTCAGGCGCATAATCATACAAATTTTTAACCCAGTTAATATCCTGTCCTCTAACGACATCTCTGGCTAGGGCCGTATAATAATATCTGTCCAACAGCACAATAAACCCTGATTTAAGTGCAGGAATAATCTGGTTTTCCAACCTATCGGCAAAATCAGCAGCATACAAAAGGCTATATGTTGTAGCATTCAGAAGGTTTCTTTCTTTTGCATCATCAATAACATTTGCAATAAGCCTTGATGTCTTCCACTCTGAAACCATAACACCATAAGACTTGTCCTGAATTGAACGTTTTAAAAGTTCAAGCTGCGTAGATTTTCCGGAACCGTCAGTTCCTTCAATTACAATCAAAAGTCCTTCATAACCGCTTTTTGTTTTGTACTTTTTCTTCGCCATAATACACCTAAATTTCTATACCTTTAGCTCTTAAAATATCACAGAGCATCTCACGAATTTTAACCTGCTTAGAATGGATAGAATCGGTAGCATCAAGCTGCACAAGCCCAAATTCATCCACCATTTTTTGATATTCTTTAATGACACGGCCCTGAAAAATCATATAACTTTCATATGGATCGTTACTTAATTTCAAATCCATACCGGCCTCATAGAACTTTGGAGTTCTGTTGAAACAAATTCTCTCCATTGAAACTTTCGGATCAATATCAAAATACACCGCTAAATCCGGCTTCAGGGCAAAATCATAAACATTGCGAACCCAATTCGGATCAACACCTCTTGCAACATCACGGGCAAAAGCTGTGTAAGCATATCTGTCTGCAAGCACTATAAAACCGGCCTTAAGAGCAGGTGCTATGACTTGTTTTAACCTATCTGCAAAATCGACAGCGTGCAACAAAGAAAATGTTCTTGGTGAAAGTAAGTTCTTCTTTTTGGCAAGCTTAGTTGTTTGAGAAATCAATTCAGAGGAATTCCACTCCGTAAAAATAACATCCTGATTGTTATTTTTAAGCCAATCTCTTAACAGAGCTAGCTGAGTAGACTTACCGGAACCATCAATTCCTTCGACACAAACAAGTGTTCCCTTCAAATTATGATTTTCATTTAATTTAGACAATTTACGCCCCTTTTTCTTCCAATCGAGCAACACTAATTTTTCCGAATTTAGCAGAAAGGTTATCTATGAGATGAATAAAATACAATTCAGGCTCCAAATCCTTCTGATCTAAATCAATTATCGCGCCCCAATCACTTCTACCGTGGTGAGCAGCAATCATTCTGGCTACATTTTTAAACCCTTCATTCATACAAATTGAAAAACCATACTGAGAATGACTCAACCATTCTTTTCTAAAGCTTTCATCATAATCAATCAGACCAGTTTCCAAATCAATTGTGTATTCAAAGATTTTACCTATATCATGCAAAATACAAGCAGCAAATATTTCATCACGATTAAATTCATACTGGGACATTTCCATATTAGCTTCCGCATACTGCAAGCACTCCAGCAAATGCACCATTAATCCGCCTATATAATTGTGGTGCATAACCTTTGCAGCAGGCATAACTTTTATCAAATCTTTATGTTCAATAAAATACTTCATAACAAAAGCATTGAGTTTCTCATCACTGATTTTATCAATATAATCAACAATTGCCGCATAATAGGTCTCTCTCTGAGCTTCAGACAAACCGGTTTTAGCTTCCTTAACAAGCTCTAAAGCTGATACTAAACAGTTGTTAAACTTCTCGTTAAAAGATGCTGACACAATTCTCACAATATTACCTGTTCTGAAAATCTTACTGTCAAAACGATTAAGAGTTTCTTCCCATAAAATACAATTCAACAGAGAATTATCTTGAGTATTTTTCAACTGAAGTTTACCCATCTTGGTCCCCGCCTTTGTATCACCAACGGCAAAAGTAACAACTTCATAATCTATATCTGTACTAAACATAAATATCCTTTATTAATTTCTATTTCTGTCAATAATCTTATTTTCATTGTTCCACTTGAAAGAAGATCTAATCTCTTGTCCAACTTGTTCAATAAGATGGCTGGCATTTTCTTCTCTCAAAGCATTAAACTTTTTACATCCGGACTTCATTTCATCAAGAAATTCATTTGCGAAAGCTCCGGATTGAATATCTTTCAACAAATCTTCCATAGCCTTACGAGATTCTTGACCAATAACCTTAGGGCCACGAGTCATATCACCATATTCTGCTGTATTTGAAATAGAATATCTCATATCAGCAAGACCACCCTGATTTATCAAATCAACAAGTAACTTCATCTCATGTAAAACCTCAAAGTAAGCCATATAAGGTGAGTAGCCCGCATTAACAAGAACTTCAAAACCTGTTTTAATCAATGCTGAAACACCACCACAAATAACAGCTTGCTCACCAAACAAGTCAGTTTCGGTTTCTTCTCTGAATGTTGTTTCAATAATACCTGCACGACCAGCACCAATTGCAGAAGCATAAGATAGAGCAACCTCTTTTGCATCTCCTGAAGGATCTGAATAAACCGCAATAAGAGAAGGAACGCCTCTACCTATCTGATATTCGCTTCTAACAGTATGACCAGGGCCTTTTGGTGCAACCATAATTACGTTAACACCTTCAGGCGCAACGATTTTTTTATAGTGAATATTAAAACCGTGAGAGAACATCAAATACTGTCCTTTTCTCATATAAGGAGCGATTTGTTTCTCATAAACATCGGCCTGAATTTCATCCGGGATTAGAATTTGAACAATATCTGCCCATTTTACGGCATCTTCAATGCTCATAGTCTTAAATCCATAATCTCGAGCCTTAACATCAGATTGCCCGCCAAGTCTTAATCCCAATACGACATCACAACCGGAATCTTTCAAATTAGTTGACTGACCGTAACCTTGAGAACCAAAACCAATAATTGCAATCTTTTTAGATTTAATCAAATCTGTATTTATGTCTTTATCCAAATAAATTTTTAATTTATCCATAATATACCTCACAAAATCCCGTCACGTTATGCTAGCACAAATATAATACCTCGTCAAATAAAAAAACGTTACGACATTGTCACAATTATTAAGACTTTCGAGGAAAATTATCAGGTCATACAGACAATATTACAACTTACATATCGGCTTATTATAGCTCTAATAGTTTTGGAATAATTTCAAAAGCATCCCCAACAATCCCGTAGTCACAAATGTCGAAAATTGGAGCATTTTTATCTGTATTTATTGCAATAATTTTCTCCGCAGAATTCATACCGATAGTATGTTGTAAAGCCCCGGAAATTCCGCAAGCAATATACAGTTTTGGAGAAACGGTTTTCCCTGTCTGACCAATTTGGACTGCTTGAGGAGCAAGTCCCATTTCCACAGCAACTCTGCTTGCACCAACACATCCGCCCAACTTATCTGCAAGTTTTTTTAATAAAGCAAAGCCTTCGGCATTTTTCATACCCTTACCACCTGCAACGATAATTTTTGCACTATCTAAATCATTCAAATCACAAACCAATTTTTTGGTGAATTCAAGGACTTCAATCTGCGGAACATAATCATCCAAATCCACAGACATTTTTATAAATACGGTATCTCTTGTAACATCAACCTCGGAAGGCTTGAAAACTTTAGGACGAACACTTGCCATTTGCGGATATTTTTTACACAAAATTGTTGCCATCAACTGACCGCCAAAAGTCGGACGAGTTGCCGCAAATTTACCATTTTCTAAAATATCCAGCCCTGTACAATCTGCCGTTAGCCCGGTACCCAGAGCCGTAGAAATTCTCGGAGCCAAATCTCTACCCTGACAAGTCGCACCGACAAGCATAATTTCAGGATCAATTTGCTTTACTGCTTGCACTGCAGCTTTTGCAAATAAATCAGTCCGATATGTTCCAAATCTTTCATCTACAACATAAAAAACTTTGTCAAAACCGCTTTTTTGAAAAGCTTCTTTATACTCATTTATCAAATCAGGCTTCGTAAGGACCAACGCCATAACGGGCGCATCTTCCATTTTTTTAGAAAGTTCAACAGCCTTATTGGCAAGCTCAAAAACAACTGTATGAAGATAATCGTCCGAAGTTATCTCGGAATATACCAAAATTCCCTTACTCACAAATACCTCCACACTTTTTAATACATTCGGCAAGTTCTTCACAAGACTCTACAAAAACACACTCCGTTTCCTTTTGCGGAGCCCTATATGCTTTATTAACATATGTAGGAGAACCTTTCAACCCGGCATCCTCAACGCTAAGTCCAATATCATCTATACCGTAAACAGGGATTTCAACTTGTTGAGAATGAATTATCCCGTTTATACGAGCTCTTACAGGCTCAAACTCACCTTGCAAAACACATATTAACGCAGGAAGCTTAACTCTGACCTTTTCAAAACCACTATCAAGCTCTCTGATGACAGTCAAATATCCGTCTTCATATCCCACAACCTCCTTAACATAAGTTACCTGAGGAATATCAAGGAAATTTGCAATACTAGGCCCTGTTTGAGCAGTATCACCATCGATAGCAAATTGACCGCACACAATTAAGTCAAAATCAGACAATTTAGATTTAATAGCAGCAGCAATAGTTTTCGCAGTCGCAAAAGTATCAGCACCCGCAAACTTCTTATCTGATAACAAAACCGCATCATCAACGCCAATTGCAATAAGCTTTCTAAGCATACCTTCTGCCTGCTTTGGCCCCATCGTCAACGCAGAAATATTCACATTTTTATATTTATTTTTCAAACGCAAAGCGGACTCAAAAGCATAAACATCGTAAGGATTAATTATACTCTCCAGCCCTTCACGTTGAATTGTGTTATTCTCAGTCCACTTGATATCAGAAGTATCAGGTACCTGCTTAACACACAATACTATTTTCATATTATAAAACTCTTTTTACAAACTATATACGTTTTTTAGGAATTTGTCTTGAGTTAGCATCAAGCAAAGCATTGTAGCCCATAATATAAATTGAGCATTTTTTAATTGTTGGGATATACCAACCACAACGTTCTTGAGTACAAACCATATCTACATCAGAACCTGCGCTCATTAGCGGGCAAAATGGAATTTCTTTTTTGTCAATTATAGCCATAACATCTCCTTTATCTACATTTTTGCTTGTTTCAACAAATTGCAATTTTCATCACGTTTCTTTTCTTGATCTTTATAAATCTTAGTTCGATTTATAACTTCATCAAAATCAATTTTATGGGCATCAAAGTCAGGGCCGTCAACACAAGCAAACTTAACTTCTCCGCCAACAGTAATTCTGCACGCTCCGCACATGCCGGTACCGTCAACCATAATAGGGTTCATACTTGCTTCAGTATAAATACCTTTATCTCTAGTCAACTCAGCAACAGCTCTCATCATAGGCATAGGACCAACAGCGATAGCATAATCAATTTTCTCTTGTCCCATCAAACGTTCAAGAACACCTGTAACAAAGCCTTTTTCACCCATAGATCCATCATCCGTGGTGATAAATAACTCACTACAAGCATCCTTCATCTTGTCAGCCCAGAAAATCAAATCTTTGTTTCTGGCACCCATAATCATGTAAACTTTATTTCCTGCTTCTTTAAACGCTTTAGCAATCAAATAACAAGGAGCCGCACCGTAACCGCCAGCAAGACAAACAACCGTACCGTATTTCTTTATATCGGTAGGTTTTCCAAGCGGTCCAACTACGTCCGCAACTTCATCGCCAACATTCAATTCAGCAAGAGCTTTTGTTGAATATCCAACAGCCATAAAAACAATTGTAAGTTCGCCCTTTTCCTTATCCACATCGGCAATAGTCAGAGGAACTCTTTCTCCGTTCTTATCAGCTCTAAAAATTATAAACTGACCAGCCTTTGCATTTCTAACTACATAAGGCGCAAAAACCGTCATTTCAAACTGATTAGGACAAATTTCTTTTTTTGCCAGAATTTTGTAACCCATTCTACCCTCTCATCTCTCTTCGATAAAAACATTATAGTGTAAAATTTCAAAATAAGCAAGCACAAAATAGTATAATTTTCCCTACACTTGCAAATCCTCTGTGCTTTTAATATAATTTTCTTATTGAAAGATTTACGGAAGGTGAGATATGAGTAAATATTTATTGGAAATCGGAACAGAAGAACTGCCTTATAAGTTTATCCCACAGGCAATAGAACAACTAAGAAATGGATTTAAGAACTTTTTAGAATCAAATAAAGTAGGCTATGAAAAAGTTGACGTGTATGCAACACCAAGACGTTTAGCCGTAATAATCTCAGGACTTGAAGCTAAAAGTTCCGACGAAGAAAAAGTTATAAAAGGACCTATCGCAAAAGTTGCCTATGACGAAAACGGACAACTAACAAAAGCAGGCGAAGGTTTTGCGAGAAAAAATAATATTTCACCGGAAGACCTTTATATAGAAGACAACTATGTTCATGCAAAAGTTGTTATCAAAGGGAAATCCATTGTAGAACTTCTTCAAGAAAATGTTCCGTCAATTGTCCTTAAGCTCCAAGGATCACACTTTATGAGATGGGGATATAATGATGCGAAATTCTCACGTCCAATCAGATGGATTGTATCAATTCTTGATAGAGAAGAAGTTAAAATTAAGATTATAGACAAAGAATCTTCAAATATATCACGCGGACATAGATTTGCTCAACAAAACGTAATCATAGGCAACCCTGATGATTATGTAGAATTGATGAGAAATTGCTGCGTTATCGTTGACCAAAACGAACGTCGTCAAATCATCATCGAAAAAGCTAAAGAAGAAGCTGAAAAATTAGGTGCTGTACCATATTATACAGATGACTTATTGGAAGAAGTTACATTCATCACAGAATACCCTGTTCCTGCGGTATGTGAATTTGATCCTAAATACTTGGAAATTCCGGAAGAAGTTGTTGTTACTGTAATGGCAGTTCACCAAAGATACTTTGCTCTTCATAAAGACGGAAAACTTATAAACAAATTCATCACAATGACAAACTACATCGGCGATGAATTTGCAAACATCAAAGCGGGCAACGTTCGAGTAATCAAGGCAAGACTTGATGATGCTGTATTTTTCTTTAACGAAGATACTAAAAAACCTCTTGTTGACTACGTTGAAGATCTTCAGGGCGTTACATTCCAGAAGGGTATGGGATCTGTATACGATAAGACTCATCGTATAATTGCATTGTCAAAAGATATTGCAAAATCTCTAAATCTGGACGACAAACTAATAGAGAGAACTGCGCTATTATGTAAAGCAGATTTGACAACTCAACTTGTATTTGAATTTACCGAATTACAAGGATTTATCGGTGCAGATTACGCAAGAGTTTCAGGCGAAGATCCTAAAGTTTGCGAAGGTATAAAAGAACACTATTTCCCTCTAAATGCGGAAAGTGAAACCGCAAAGGGAATTGAAGGTCAAATCACAGGTATTGCAGATAAAATTGATACAATATGTGCAGTATTTGCAGAAGGTAAAAAACCAACAGGTTCATCTGACCCTCTTGGCGTAAGACGTGCTGCATTAGGTATCATAAGAACAATTTTGGATGCAAACTTAAAAATTGATTTAAATGATTTAATCATAAAAACTCTCCTGTTGTTACCAATCAAAACCGGAGAAGGAAATATTATCGACAAAGTTAAGAATATCGCCGGTTCAAGCGTAGAAAGATTATCCGGCAAAACGCTTGAAGAAATCAGCGATTTTATGGTTCAACGTTTGATAATATTCTTATCAGAAAAATATCCTAAAAACATTTTAGAAGCTTGTGCTTCAAATAACAGTGCACTAAAGGATCTTGTAGATTACGTAAAACGTGTCGAAGTTGTTAAAACAATCGATAATCCTGCACTAATAGAATGCGCAAACAGAGTTTTGAGAATTCTAAAAGAAGACAGCAAAAAGACTGTTGACAAAAACTTGTTTAAAGAAAGCGCAGAAAAGATGCTTTTAGACCAGATAAACACTATTGATGAAAATGTTGATTACAAAACATACTTAGATTCTCTAATTGCAATCAACCCATCAGTAGAAAAATTCTTTGAAGATGTTCTGGTAATGGACAAGGATGAAAAAGTTAAAGAAAACAGACTTGCTCTCTTAACATTGTTAAAGAAAAAATATGAAAAGCTTACAGATTTTTCTAAGCTATAATTAGCTTTTAGAGATTTGTAACACTTTATTAACAATTAATGTAAAAAAGTAAATTATTTTTTTCAGGATACTTTAAAATAGTACAAGAAATCAATAATCAAAAGGTAGAGGTAGATATGTTGAACCGATTGAAAAATCTTAAAATTGTAAAAAAATTAAATAACTCGATTAGCCCAAAATTGAGATGGTTGAATTATGCAAACCATACAGTTGATAAAAAGTCTACCGACTACATAAAAACTATAAGCGGAGTTGAAGAACTCCAAATAACTTCTGACGAACAAAGGCTGGAAGCAATGGTCAGAGAACAACTAAAGGAAGAATTCCCAAATATTGAGAATATGAAATCCTATGAACTTCTTGTTGATGCAGTAATGCACAATTTAAAGAAAAAACAGCTTCAAGCCACCGATAACCTCGATATTGAATAGGCTATCAAAAATTAATAAAAAAAACACCCTCATTATAGGGTGTTTTTTTATGCAAACCCTAGCTCTGAAAGCATTTCACCTAAACTAAAAAAACATTACCTTTATGTAAATATTTTTGTAACTTTCTTGCCCTGAAAATTTATATAATATAAAATATTAATTATACTAGATTTGAGGAGATATGTTGGATGCCGGAATTAGCAAGAAATTACGAAGAACGCTATTACTACCGGGAAAATACACAGTACGCACAGAGAAATCTTAGATCTGTGCATGCCGAAGGAATCGGAACACCCCGTAAAGTAGTTAGATATCAACAGCCAAAAAGAAATGAAAAGAAAATCAAAAAGAATCAATTGATTTCAAAAGTTATTTCTTTAAGTTTTATGCTTACAATTGGGCTATTGGTACTTCCAATAGGATTTAAAAACGTTGCAAATTCCGCGTTTACAAAATCTCCATACCCAAATATAAAAACAGATTACAAAAAACTTTTATTCCCAACACAGAACTATTTGCACAATCAATGGTTCTTGGGAGAGCTTTCATTGAACGGAGCAGAAACGAAGAAGCCCGCAATGTTAACACTGGATGAAGGAGCTCAACTTACTGATTTGGAAAATCAAATCAAGAACATCATGCCAATGTTCCCAAGTATTCATCCATCAGTATTTGTATGGGATTATGAAACTGGAAACTACGCAGATATCAACGCTTCTGAAACTTTCTCAGCAGCAAGCATAATCAAAATTCCTGTACTTCTTCAATTGTTCAGATCAATTGAAAGTAATCAAGTATCGTTATATGATGAAATGCCGCTCACTGAATATTATCGTTCGGAAGGTTCAGGAGATTTACAATTTAGAGCTGCAAATTCAACTTATACACTAGATCAGCTTGCAAGAGTTATGATTACACATTCCGACAACTCTGCTACAAATATGATTATGTCAAAAATCGGAGCGATGGTTGACGTTAATCAGGGTATTAGAGAATGGGGTTTAAAACAAACACAAGTAAACAACTGGCTTCCTGATTTAGCAGGAACAAACTTCACAACAGCCAGAGATTTGGCGAGAATGCTTTATAACATTGAAAATCCTGAGTTCTTATCAGCTGAATCAAGAGAAAAGATATTTGACTACATGGGACATGTCAAAAACAACAGATTAATTCAAGCTGGACTTGGAGAAGGGGCATCATTCCTTCACAAAACAGGTGATATTGGAAAAATGCTTGGAGACGCAGGTATTGTATTTGCTCCAAATGGCAAAAAGTACATCGTTGTAATCCTTGCTAACAGACCTTACAACTCTCCGGCAGGAAAAGACTTTATCGTTAAAGCTTCTCAAATAATTTATAATTACATGGTAAGATAATACAAAACTAGGTTATAAAAAAACACAACCCTAAAATAAACTTTGGGTTGTGTTTTTATTTTGAAATAGTCTAAACTTGTTGTCCTGCCATTTGAGCTCTTAATTTATTTTCAATATCTTTTCTAACTTGATATTCTTTATTATCCTTGTCCATAAATCTCCAAGCAACAATCATAGCAGGCATCAATATACCTAAGAAACCGATACAAGCCCCGATATTCTTAAGAGTTGCACCTCTATTTGCTTTTTTAACTTTTTCCAAATATTTTTCCAAAGATTTACCAATATCTTCAGATGTAAATTCTTTAAACTCTTTGCCTTCTTGTTGAGCTTTTAGTTTTGCAGCTTCAATATCTTTAGCAACAAATTCTTCACCTTTATCAAACAACAAAACTAACTTATCTTTCAATCCTTTGATATCTTCAGGATCAATAAATTTTCTGTTATCAATAGATCTATTCATCAAGTTTTTCTGACCATCAGGTTCTGTACCTTTAATTGTCTTAATGATTTCACACTGTTTTGCCATTTTAACAATTAAGTTATCCTGATTAGTATTAACAAACTCATAAATTTCTGCAGGAGTAGGATTTCCGACAGGGAATTGATTAATGTTATGCATAATTTCTTTATTCAACAATGCATTTTTCAAAACGTCTGATTCAATAACTCTTGCATCAAGATCAATAGGAATATTATGTTTTTTTAACGATCTGTTTTCAAGCCAAGACTTAATCTGCGCACCTGCCATATACATAAAGAACCAGAAACTACCTTCTTTAATAGCAAATCCCATAAATTCCTGTTTATTTTGAGATTTAACAAGTCTTTCTGTCGTAATAGTCCCGTCAACAATCATCAAATTCTTTACAGGAGAGAACATGAAGTCTTGAATATTAAACCCACCTGTGAAAGAAGTATTTTTATCTTTCTTATCTTTATTATGAACAGAGTTAAACACATGCGGAACTTTATTCAATTTTGAATTAGATGCAGCATTTGCTCTTTTCATAGCTTCTTTTTCAAAAAACTCTTTTGTAATCTTTTTCTCTCTGTATTTTTGTCTAAAGTTGGTTAAAGCTCCATATGAAATGATAGTGAGAAGCGTTGATGCTATAAATTTACCAAATGTTAAACCCTTAAACAATTTTTGCTTAGAAGTAATGTCTTCCAAACTCTTAGCAATCTTTTTAACATCCTTATTATCTTTAAATTTTTCATCATGTAATTTTGCAAACTTCTTTGCTTTTTCAAAAACTTCCGGATCTCTAAGCACTCTTACATCAACCCCCGCATCAAAACCTAGAGGTTTAAACATAGTCCAATCCAAAAGTTTTTTATAAGCAGGAATACCTAATAACCAAATAGCCTGAGTTCCAAACTCATCTATAAATCTGTCCTGACTCTCTGCGTCTTTACCTGTAATATAAGAGCCTGCTGTAAGCCCTAAACTGTTCGAAGTATCTTTGATAGCCATAGGTATCAAAGAATCATTATTACCTAATATTGAATATATTTTGCTTGCTGTTACTGGGGATATCATTACTAACTACCTTTCCATAGAAGGTTAAAACCTTCCTCAATTATACGTACTACAAGCCCCAAATTAAGTTCATTAATTTGACGAGTGGGGCATTCGCCTTCTTTATAATTGAGATTCGTCGGAAATTACTTCTCATTCTACTACCTTTCACTTATTATCTAACACCTGTGACAATTTATAATTGCTGTTTTTAATTGTATTTTTAACGTTTTTTAACAAAAAAGAAGACCTTTCTTTTAAAAAAGGTCTTGTTTATGATTTATTTTTCAACAACATAAGTAAGTGTCTTATTATATAAACAAGCCCTTTAAATTACTTACTATACGTCGGTTTTGAATTTTCTTAAACATTGCCTACTAATAATAAGTCAAATATTTGAATTTGTAAAGAGTTTTATTGCAAAAAGTTTATATGGCTGTTAAAATTAAGCTGGGAGAGGGATTTTATGATTTTATTCTTTATATCACTGATACTTGTTGGATTAACAGCATTTTTTATCACCACGATATTAGAACGTAGTGATTTTATAAAACTATTTATATATTTTTTGGTAATAATGTTTGCCAATGTAGTCTTCTCGTTTGAGTTGTTATCGCTATTTAGCGCTATATCTACATCGGGATTTTTAGCAGTAAATATTTTAACAACGATAATTTCTGGAATAGTTTGGGTAAAACAAGGAAAACCTTTCCCTCAGATAAATTTCAAACCATTTTTTATCAAACTTTTTAATACTTTAAAAAGAGATAAATACCTGACAGTTCTTGGAATCTCATTTATTTTTATGCTCTGCGTGTCACTGTTTCTGATAAGCTTCATGCCTGTCGTAAACCCTGATGCGGAAGCGTACCACGTCGTAAGAAGTCTGTTTTGGATAGGTAACGGAAACTTAAACCATTTTGACATAAGTGAAGTTAGAATGCTTCCTATGCCTATTAATTCAGAACTCTTATATGCTTGGATTTTAATGTTTATCAAAAAACAGCTCTGGTTTGGGATATATCCGTTTGTAAGTTTTCTGATTGCGATAGTATCGCTATATGGAATTATGAGCTTTATTAACGTTCCGGAAAGAAAGAAATTATGGTCGCTGTTCATTCTTGCCTCATTTCCATCGGTAATTGTACAAATATCAGGGACAGAAACTGACATCATAATTGCAGGACTGGTAATTGCAAGTATGTACCTATACTTAAGTGCAATCAAAAAACCTTCTAATACAGAATTATTTATGTCATCACTTTGTTATGCACTGGCAATAGGAACCAAAACACCTGCAATAATCCTCATACCGGCTGTTGGACTATGGATGATTGGAATGTCATATTACTACTATAAAAACAAATTCTACATTCCTTTTTGCAAATTTATAGGCTTTGGAATAATTAATTTCATCCTTTTTGCATCATACAACTACATTTTAAACCTTATTGACTATGGTAATATTGCAGGTTCAGCTCCATTCCTACTATCGCACCAAAATACATACGGAATAAAAGGAATGTGTGCAAACTTCATAAAACATTTGTTCCTATTCTTTGATTTTACAGGATTCACTTGGAGCAAATATATCGGGAAACACCTTATAGCGGCAAAAACGTCGATATTAACAGCAGCTGGCTTAAATTATATTCCTGATGGAATTCACACAAAATCATACGACTACGTGAACCAAACCCTAATAGAACCTTTAATGGGAATGGGTATTTTAGGCTTTTTAGTGTATCTGCCTTGTTGGATTAAATCAATGTTTATTCCGGCTTTTTCCAGAACAAAACGTAATCTCTTTATTTTTTCTTTCGGATTACTTTTATTAATAAGTTTAATCTCAATGTCTTCAGATATAATGTTTATGAACTATAACATAAGATTTTTAACTTGCTTCTGCGTTATCGCCGCGCCTATTTTAATATACTCGTATCCTAGAAAAAACCACATCGTAAAATTTATAATAACATTGTTTGCAGTATTTGGTTTTGTTTTTGTTTCCACAAATCTTTGGGCCAGACCTGCAGCGAGAATCTTCAATTACTATAAAAAAGGTAAAACTGTGTCTGAAGTAAGAGAAATCGCAAAATGTTCTCTATTCTTCAAAAAACTTCCTAACAAAACAGTTAAACTTAATGAAGCCTGCAAAGTTGAAAGTGAAATTCGCAGCTTCAATAAACAAAACAAAATACTCTACCTTTCAAATAACAGTGAAGCAACTTTCCTTACAAAAATGCTTCAATTTGAAGGATACCAAGTTGATTTTGGCACTATTGAAAACTTAAAAAATATTAACCTTGCAAATTATAATATATTAATTACTCTTGAAGACAAACAATTTGCGACAAACATATCACACATTGATAGGTCTCACTACTCACCGGCTCAAGGCATAGATTGCGGATACTTAACACCTAGTGAAACTCTTTTTACACCTGAAAAAGGGAAAGCTCCATACATTATAAAATGCCAATTATCACCGATATTCTACAACACACAAGGTTTTAAATTGTACTCTACACTTAAAACTACACTTCGTCAAAACAAAGATCAAATGACTATTGAATATAAGTTTTACGAAAATATAAACAATCCTATTATTAAATAAATTAAAAAAAATCTTAAACTAGGCAATTTTTACCTAAAATATTTTTTATATAAAGTATGGGGAAATATTTTAGGAGAAATTAATGAAAATAAATTTTAAAGGTATTTATAATACGCTTTCCGGCTTTATGTCGTCAAAAAGCACGCGAAAAACTGCACAAAAAGCAATAACAACCGCAACAACAAAACCTCTTAAAGAAAAAGAATTATTTTGCCATCAATATTGGCAACAGATGAAAGAAACAGGAGTCGTACGTCCTAAAATAAAAAAATGTGTAGAACTACACGGAGAAATTCACGGTATCAATCATCATTTGATAACAGGAACAAATCCACAATATATGGATGAAATATTTATGGGAACCAAACTAACTCCAAGACAAATGATCACAAAAACGGATATTGATTTTAAGTCCCTACCGCCTTTGGAAGCACCTGTAACAGCATATAGATGCATTGGAGAAAAACCTGATTTTTTCAGTGAATATAAGTTATACAAAAAACGACTTAATACCCAAAAAGGTGATGTAATTAATATGCGTGAATACTCATACTCAACACCTGATATGTCATACGCAAGACGTTACCTTCCAAATAACAGAGGTATTTTATATGAAATCACATACCCTGAAGGAGCCCAAGTGTCACGCGCAGGCAGTGAAGTAGTCGCGCCACGAAGTTCAAAATACCGTTGTACTGGAACTGAACATATAAAAAATGATGAAGAAGACTTTACGAAAATATCTCTTGAATATATTTTACCAGATAAAATATAAAAAAAGCGGGATTAAAACCCCGCTTTTTTGCTAAATATTATGCATACTATCAACAATCTCTTTCTTCTGCACCCAAACTTCCATTCCAAGCTTTGTACCAACATCCAACAATGCTTGCTTAATTTCTTTGAAAGAATATTTTGAATGCTCAATATTTCCAAGCAAAAACATAACAAAATGTCCTTGCATAAGAGTTTGTTTAATATCTTCAATATTAACTTCATACTTGGCAAGTGCCGCAGTAACTTCTGCAACAATACCAACTTTATCAACACCTTGAACGGTTACTATTATTTGATATTCTGACATGCTTCACCTTCTACTTCCACCGGAACACTAACCCAGCTTTTTGTAAATATATTCTTCAATTCGTGTTTTCTACAATATTCAGCTAAATCCTTCTTAATTTCCGGAGCTAAAATATACATTGTAATAAGGTTAGGAATTGCCATAGCCATCATCATAGCATCAGTCAAATTGATAACAGACTTAGCATTCAATACAGAACCGATTACAGTGAACACACAAAACGCAATTTGGAAAGATAAAGTTCTTCTCTTACCTTCCCCAACAAGGAAGTTCCAAGCTTTTTGTGCATAATAAGCCCAAGATAAAATGGTAGTTACGGCAAACAAAACAACGATTACCGCTAACACATATGGGAACCACGCAGCGTGCGGAATAGTTTCAAAAGCTTTTGATGTCAACTGAATACCTGCAACACCATCAACATTTTTATAAGCATTTGTAATAACAATCAATGTTGCAGTCAACATACAAATAAAACCGGTAAACAACGGTTCAGTAAGAGCAACAAAACCAAGTGAAATAGGTTCCTTAGTTTGAGCTGTCGCATAAGCAATCGGAGCAGAACCGGTACCAGCTTCGTTTGTTTGAACAGATCTTCTCAAACCTGCAATAATTATACTAACAATACCTCCGGTATAAATTGCTGACGGGTGGAAAGCTTCTTTTAAAACAACCGCAACAGCATGAGGCAAGTTGTGAATATTAACAAGAATAACCAGTAATCCTGCTGCAATATACAAAACGCACATAAAAGGAATAACCTTTTCTGCAACCTTAGCGATTTGTTTAATACCGCCGATTACGATAACACCAAGAATAATAGCAGTTACAAGCCCTACAAGCCACATTTTGTCACCCATAAAGCCTTCAGCACCGCCTGTAACGTTAACAATTTGCTGTGCAGTTTGGTTAATTTGTATCATATTTCCGCCTGCAATACCAGAACCAATACACAAAACAGCAAATATTACAGACAAAGGTTGCCCAAGCCATCTCATTTTCTTTCTTGTCAAACCGTGTGCCATATAGTGCATTGGCCCACCTGAAATTGAACCGTCGAGGTTAAATCTTCTATATTTGATAGCAAGTGCAGCTTCAACAAATTTCAAAGCCATACCTAAAATTGCACCAACAAAAATCCAAAATACTGCTCCAGGACCTGCAATAGAAATCGAAATTGCAACACCTGCAATACTACCAAGTCCAACAGTACCTGACAAAGCTGTCATAAGCGACTGAAGCGGAGAAACTTCACCACCGCCGCCTTCTGAATTCTTTTTGGCAGGAGTTTTTAGAATTTTAATAGATTCACTCAAACCCCAGCTGGTAATCCCTCTGAGATAAAAAGTAAAGAACAAACCACCTATCAATATCCACAAAACTACGATAGGAATTTCTGTTCTACCAATGGTAATCGGGAAGAATATAATATTCGACACAAAATCCGAAACCGGTGTTAAATGTTTGTCTAAAAATGCGTCAACACTCATTGCATTTGCACTTTGCATGGATAACATCATCACGAAAAGTGCAGTTAAAAATTTGTCCATTTAGTATCCTTTCACTTCTTGCAATTTGCCCTTTCCCCTCAGGGTAAACCAACGTTACAATAGTAGCAAAAACAAAGCCTGCAAACGCTAAATGTAAACAAAATTTTACCTTACAAGCTATAAAAGAAACTATTCTTATCAAACGCAACGCACTATTCTTTCAAGGCACTCTTACTTCGAAGCTTTCTGTGATAAGTAATAGCAAAACGGTGAGCCTCATCTCTTATACGCTGAATTAAATACAAAGCCCCAGACTCTCTTGGTAAAAGTATAGATTGAGATTGATTAGGCAAGAAAACTTCTTCCTGTCGCTTTGCAAGACTCACAAAATCAATCCCCGAAACTCCCATTTCCTCTACAATTTGCATTACACTTGATAATTGACCTTTTCCTCCATCAATAATAATCAAATCAGGCTTATCCCAATTTTTCTCGCCCAAATGCGACAATCTCCTTGTCAGAACTTCTTTCATTGACTGAAAATCATCAGGTTTACCCTCTGTAGATTTCACTTTGAACTTTTTATACTCAGACTTTTTAGGCAAACCATTTATAAAAGTAACCATAGACGCAACGGTATTTGTACCCTGAATATGCGAAATATCGTAACATTCCATCCTGTGGGGGAAGTTTTTAAGCCTCAATTTTTCTGCCAAATATGCTCCAATCTCGTTGAAATCTTCATTGATTTTAACCATTTTCTTAATTTTTGCATTATCAAGAACGACCCTTGCATTCTTATCGGCAAGCATTTGAAGTTCTTTTCCCTGAGCAGATTTTCCGTAACTTATTTTGACCTTTTTACCTGATATAATATTCAACCACTCTTCATACAAAGCCTTCTCGCCAACGGCTTCCAGCTCATTTGACACAATTTTATCAGGGAACTCGAGCGACAACGTGTTATAATATTCTTTAAAGAATGCCGCAAAAAATTCCGCCCTATCTTCAGCTTCCACATCATATGTGAAATCTTTTTTATCAATAAGGCGTCCTTCCCTTATCATAAGGATTACGATAGCAAAAATACCATCCTCATTAAGCATTGATATAATATCTTCGTTCAGTTTAGTATTTTCATATACTACCTTTTGCTTCTCTAAAGTCTTCTTCAAATCCAAATAACTGTCACGAAGCCTTGCCGCTTTCTCATACTGCTCCTCATCAGAATATTTTTGCATCTGCTCCTGAATTTGCTTCATCAACTCAGATTGTTTCCCTGACAAAAACAACTCAGCCTGTTCAACAAGCTTTTTATACTCTTCACTTGTAACCATATTCTGACAAGGAGCCATACATCTGCCAATCTGATAATATAAACAAGGTCTATCCTTAAATTTAGGAGTTTTGCACTGTTTAAGCGGGAAGATTTTCTTCAAGAAATCTAAAGTCGCATACATTGCCCGAATATCAGTATAAGGTCCGTAATATCTGCCTTTTTCCGGGTTAATATTTTTCTTACGAACAACTTGAATACGCGGAAAATCCTCATCCGTAATCAGAAAATACGGATACTTTTTATCATCTTTAAGTAAAATATTATAACGAGGTTTGTGCTTTTTGATAAGATGACTTTCCAGAATAAGTGCCTCGACTTCGGTATTCGTAATAATATACTCCATACGCTCAATTTGCGACACCAAAACCTGAACTTTAACACTATCATAGTGCTTCTTGTTAAAATAACTCATAACTCGGCGTTTTAAAATTTTCGCCTTACCTACATAAATAATTTCCCCGTCCTTGTTGTAATATATGTAACAACCCGGAAGAGAAGGAAGCAACTTTAGTGTCTGTCTCAAATTCTCATTCATAAGAACATTATAACATAATTTTATAAAGCGAAATTTTAAACAAATTATTACTATATGTATTTTTGTTAACAATACGTATAAAGCCTTACAAATCAGATTCCTTGAGGCTCATAACCTAAAAAATATTAATAATAATTCCGTTTTATGTAGACAAATATAACATTATGTTATATAATCAATACGGAATTAGGAATAAAAGTGAGTAATGAAATCTAGGAAAATCACTGAAAAAGTAAATGCGTACAATGAAATTACAGAACTTCTGGTAAAAGAAAATGACTACCTTCATATAATGAAAGGTTATTGTTCTAACGAGATGGATTCTTCAGACATTGCAGCAAGAGCATTAATCCTTATAGATACTCTATGCAATATCCACGAAGCATTATACAAAAAAATAGATGATTTAATTATTGATACAGGCCTATAATTGACCGACAATTACACGATCAATTTGCGCCAAATCTTTAATTATTTCAATATTTTTAAAACCGTTTTCTTTCATAATGCAAGCCACTTTATCGGCTTGATCTATGCCGAGTTCAAAAAGCAAGAAGCCACCAGGCTTCAATATACCTGAAGCTCCGGAAATTATACGCTGATAGAAAGTTAAACCTTCCTCATCATCCGTATAAAGGGCCAAATCCGGATCATATAAAACCTCTTTTTGAATCTCGGCTTTTTCTTTAATTGGAATATACGGAGGGTTGGAAACTATCACGTCAAAAACTTCCCCCGGTTTCACATTCGAAAACACATCAGATTTTCTAAATATAGCTTTATTAAAAAGGTTCAACCTCGAAGCATTATCCAGCGCAGTATTAAGTGCATCTGTCGAAATATCAAGGCCAATAATCTGGCAATCGGTGTACTTAGCTATCATACAAGCAATACAACCGCTGCCGGTGCCAACATCTAATGCAAACTTAAGGTCATTAGCATTTATAACATCGATAGCTTTTCGAACCAAAATTTCAGTTTCATCACGAGGAATAAGTACTGATGGATTAACAATAAATTTCTCACCCATAAAATCAGCAAATCCTATGATATGCTGAATAGGCTCCCTTGTTTTTGCTCTTTGGAGAGCTTTTTCTTTAACGATTTCAAGCTTTGCAGGATCAATTTTCTTCCCCATAATGATATCCTTGACACCATAACCGCAAAAATGCTCAATAAGAAGTTTAACTTCTATATTCGCCTCATTTGCCTCAATTCCTGCATCTGTTAAAATTTTTACTATATCTTGAATTGTCGTCATTATTACAAACCTGTGTGTTTAGTTAGTTTCAATACATCAATCATCTCAAAAATAGTAACTAGTTCATTGAAAAACAAAGTAAACTGTTTAGTATCAGTCATCGGTTTCATTAGACTACCCAATGAAAACAAATCTTTATTAACAGAAATAGCAAGCAAAAGTTGATTATTTAAAAAACTACACTCAATAACATTTGCCTGAAAAGCTTTTTGAACATTTTTAAATCTCTCGATAAAAGCAGTAGTCAATAAGAATCTCGCTTCAACCTGATCTGTACCGCTTACGTAAAATTGTCTTCCAAATTCCGGATCTTCAAGCTTAACTTCTTGATATGGCCCCATATTCAAAGGAGCTCTCCTTTTAACTAACGTATGACCAGTGAATTTTTTCAACATATCGATTGAAACCAACACGCCTTTAAATTCGGTATGTGTTTGTTTGCGATTATCTGAATCTCGAGTTGTATATGTCAATATAACTTCAGAAATTTTTATTGGAATACCTTGATAAGAACCTGCAAAAGAATCGTCCACATACATTCTTTCAAACCTTGTAAAAAGTTTTGACATACGAATGTCAGATTCATAAATCGGAGTTGACTGTAACCACTCAAAATCACCAAAAGCAGACATCAAAGTAGGCATTATAGCCCTCTTGACTTCTTTTTCAAAAACTTTCTGGAAAAATCTGAATATAGCGTACGCAGGAACACCCGCAAATACAACCATGAATATAAGTCCAGTCGGGAAACTCTCTGAAGATGCAGGCATACACATAACAAAATAAAATATAAACGCGATAACAGCAAATACAGAAGCTGAAGTAGCAAGAGCTTTCGTCTTCTTCTTTTGACGCTTAGCTTCGAAATCCTTCAATTTTGGTGCAACCTGTTTATGATATACCTGATAAAAATTTTGCTGAAATTCTCTAATCCCATTTTGCATAATCAACCTCCCAACATATTGTAGAATAACAAAGTAAAAATTAACTCCTCTTTATAAACGATACGTATCGAAACTCTAGAAATTTCAATTACCTACTTGCATAAATTTGAGTTATACAGTATAATAGCTCAATACAATGGCACTTTATATGCTATTAAACAATTAACTAAATTAGGAGACACAAAAATGTACCAAGATGAAAAACTCGTATGTGAAGATTGCGGCGCAGAGTTTATTTTCACTGTAGGGGAACAAGAATTTTACGCTGAAAAAGGTCTTGTAAACAAGCCAAAGAGATGTCCTGAATGCAGAAAGCAACGCAGACAAAGAAACAGAAGATCTCGTAAAATGTATGATGCAATATGCTCAAAATGCGGCGCACAAACTCAAGTGCCATTCAAGCCTATTCCTGGCAAAGAAGTATTTTGTAAAGATTGCTTTGTAAAAGAAGAACATTAAGCATCCATAACATATTTAGCAAAAGCCGGTTAAAACCGGCTTTTTTGCTATCATTTATCATCGTTTTCTATCCATATAATAGTCAAATTAACAGGTTTTGCAAAAGGATTTGCAGTATATTTATCGAAATTTTTGTTTTTCACGATTTTGTCGTAAAAATTAATTTTCTTATATAAATTCTTAGTGTAAGCAAGTAAATTCATAATTCATTCTCCGGACTATTACCTAAGTATATTATTTGATTTATTGAGAAGGTTATAATCCCCAAAAAGCAGTGAATTTAAAAAACATTTATAATCCATATGTCTAATCCCTCGGGGCAATTGATTAAATCAGCACAAAAAAATAAAATGTGCAAAAAAGGAGGGACTATGAATAAAAATTTAGAAGGCACAAAAACCTTACAAAATCTAATCAATGCATTTGCAGGCGAATCACAAGCAAGAGAACGCTATACAATATATGCGAAAATCGCTAAAAAAGAAGGATATGAACAAATTTCCAAGATATTTTTAGAAACCGCAGAAAATGAAAAAGAACACGGCAAACTATTTTTCCAAAAAATAAACGGACTATCTTCTGCACACGTAAATGCAAAATACTCTCTAGAAGTAGGAAACACAATGGAAAATCTTGACATCGCATCTAAAGGAGAACTTGAAGAATATGACGTAATTTACTTGAATGGAGAAAAAGAAGCCCTTGAAGAAGGATTTGATGATATTGCACTTTTATTTGCAAATGTAAGATCAGTAGAAAAGCACCATTCAGAAAGATATCGCAGGTTATTTGACGCCGTAAAAGAACACATAGTATTCTCACGCGACCATGAAACAGAATGGCAATGCCAAAAATGCGGATATATTGTAAAAGGGAAAGCTGCACCGGAGAAATGCCCTTTATGCTCACATCCTCAAGCATACTTTCAACAATTATGCGAAAAGTTTTAATTGTAAAAAAACTGGTAATTCTTGATTTTATGTACTATAATTGTTGAGTACTATGAAGAGAAAGTCAGCAACAATTTTAGCCCTAAGTAGTGCTGTAATTATATACGGCAGCTGTAATTTTGGGCTGCCGTACTTACTAAACAAGCCTTTTGTAAAAAACACCATAGAGGCAAAAACGTTTGAATCCTCAGGATATAGGATAAAAATAGAAAATCCTAAATTCAAACCAACATACTTGCCAACAATTAATGTTCAGGCTGACAATCTATATTTATTAAATGATGACAACTCAAAAGCTTTAAGTGTAGAAGCGCCATCTTTAAAGATAAAACTTTTACCGTTATTATTCAAAGAAGTAGAAATTTCAAAACTCAATGCAAAGAGTCTTGATGCTAACCTAATATTCGATAAAAACTCCAAATTCAAATTAGGGCAATATATTCTCGAACGCAAACAAAATTCTGAAATAACAGTTAAACAAGCAAAAATTGACGTTGAGAATTACAGCGTAAAGCTGTTTGATGAAAACCAAAATAAAACACTTACACTCAATGGAAAATACTTTAGATTATACGATTTTCAACAAGATAAGCATATAAAATTTGCAACGGATTCTACTTTGAAAACCGGAAATAAATCTGCAATTATTAAAGCAAATATAGATATGCAACTTCCATTAAAAAACATCTCGGAAGATAAAGCTCTGATGGATATGGATATTCAGAACTTAGATCTTTCAGACTTTACTGAATATGCAGAAACACTTTCAAAGAAGAAAATAACAAAACTCAGCGGTGTTATTAATGCCCAAACTAAAACTCAAATTATAAACGGACATAAAAACATCTCAGGCGAATTAAATATCAAAGACCTCGGAATAATGCAAAAGGATTTAGCTTCATCAATATACAGTAAAAATCCTTTAAAACTCAGAGGCGACATCAGCGTTATAAGAAACGGTATAAAAATTAATAACCTAAAATTATTATCAAAAAATATTGACGTATTTATGAACGGAACAGTTCATAAAACAAAAGCTAAATTTCCTGAGCTTGATTTAAAAACAACAATAAACCACGTAAGTGGCGCGGATTTATTACCGCTTTTCCCTGGAGAAGAAAATCTCAATCCTGACTTTAATTTCTACAAATTAAAAAAGTACATTATATACGGTAATGCCACAGGAAATATTGATATAAAAGGGGAAGCAGATTACCCAAACTTGTACGGTAACGTTCTGTTAACTGACGTATATCTTGTTGAACCGATTAAAGACGCACCTAAAAACGGTGTATTAAAAATCAACTTTAACCAGCACAATATGCGTCTAAATGCTCACGTACACACAAATAAAGACGAATATGTAGATGTTAACGGAAACTTCAAGATGTTCCGTAACAGATACACTGATTTATACATAAAATCAACTAAAAACATAGAACTTGTAAAAGTAAAAAAAGTTCTAATGCCACTCCACGAAATATTCAAGTTTGAGCTTGGCCCTGTTCCAATGATGAATATATATGGCGGCACAGGTTCAGCTGACATGCACATTACAGGAACAAAAACTGAACCGCATTCTTGGGGCAAAATAAACTTTAAAAACGGAACTGCATCATTCATAACCATAAACAATATGGTTGTGAAAAAAATTGACGGCTCAGTAAACCTTGATGATACAATTGTAACCTTCAAGACAACTTCATCGTACTTGAACAATATCCCGGTTAATATTGACGGAAATTGTAATTTGAGCGGAGATTTAAGTGTTAACGTCAAAAGTGACGGACAAAATTCAAAGGATCTTTTACACATAATAAACACATCTCCAATTCTTGCTGAATTGCAGGATATGCTAAAACCTATAACTTACGCAAACGGGAAAACAAAAGTATTCTTAAACATCTTCGGACATGTAAACAGAGGTGAAGAACCTGTATTCAACAAAGATTTATTCGCAAAAGGTTCAGTGGAATTTATTAATAACAACTTGACCTTTTTCCCATATAAAATCCCTGCATCCCATGTATCAGGGATTATACACTTTGACCGTGATGACGGAGATTTCAATATCAAAGCAAATCTGCTAAACTCTCCAATAAGCACCAACGGTGTGATAAAAAAAGAAATTTTAACAGCTAATGCAACTTCAGATAAATTCAGTGCAGCTGATGGGGTGAAGATTGCTCAACTTATGTATGGAACAAAAATTCCTTCACTCCCGGGCTTAAACACCATTAACACCTCATTCTCAGGACATTACAAGGGTCCTATGGACTTAGAAAACATCCACTATGACAAAATGACTGTAAAGGGTAAAATTCATGGCAATTTTGGCTCAAAAGCCCCAATCCTTGTAAACAACAGCGATTTTGAAGTTAAAAACTCAAATATTAAAACATCAACCATTCGAGGTGCAATCAAGAAAAATCCGTACAATCTTCAACTGGATATAGCTAATGCATTTTCGGATAAAAGATTGGTTAACGGAAGTTTTTCAATGAAAGATTTTGATATTTCAGCACTTGATGACTTCAGCATACCGGAATTTCCAATTTTGGATGATTTTGACAACTTCCAAGGTAAAATAACACTTTCATCAAAAATTAGAAATAATCACGTAAGATTATTTACACAACTTGGTGGCACTAGTGTTATATATAAACCAAAACACCTAAGAATAAAAATCTTAAACGGGAACGCTCTATTTGACAAAGACGACCTAAATCTCAATAAGATTAATGCATACGCTGGTGTTATGCCTGTATTCTTGAACGGTAAAATTTCAAATATTATAAAAAATCCGGATTTGAATCTATATATCAACGCTAAACCATCACAAGAATTTTTCGACCAATTCTTCAATGCTAAATCGGTTTACCCTATCAAGTTGAAGGGCGATGTAATGTTCTCAACAACATTAAAAGGAACTCTCGACAGACTATGGGCAAAAACAGAATTAAAACTGGATGAAAGTTCTTCCCTATACTATATGGGCGCAACAATAGGAGATTTAACTAACCCTGTAAGAATTTACATAGACAGCATTACTGGACCTAACAGTCTGAAGCTTAACAATTTTGTATACGATAAAATTATAACTTCACAAAATAACAAACGATTTGCAAATACTCAAGTTACTGCAAAAGGCAGTATCGATCTTCTTAGCAATAACAATGTGAGATTCCACAACTTTAGAGTTAAAACGGAAAATCCGACAGATGCAAAAATATTTAACATAATTTTCAGAAAACCATTTATGAAACAAGGTGTATTCACATCGGATTTAATAATAAATGGTGACTTGTACAAACCGAAAATCCTTGGACAATTGGATGTAACAAGTATTGATATGCCTATCGTAGATACAACAGTAAAAGATATCAGCTTTGACTTTAAGCACGATAACGTATATATCAAAACTAAAAGCTCTGTCTTAGATAATTTTATATACTGCAACGCGATAATGCAAAACAGGCTGACTCCGCCATATACATTTAACAATATAAGTTTATACTTTACAGACTTAGACTTAAACAGAATAACCAATGCAATTCAAAATTATGAAGCTGACCTGTATAAACAGCAAATTAACCTTAATAATACAGGCAAACCGCTTAATCCTGCACAATTTATTGTTAAACACGGTGAAATCGTTGCAGATAAGATTAAAATAAAAGAACTAAATGCAACTGATTTCAAATCAACATTTAGTATCGATAAAAATATGATTGCAAAAGTTGATAAATACGCATTCGACCTTGCCGATGGAAATGTCGATGGTGATATAACATTTAACTTGTTAAACAATCACATGAATCTTAATGCTCATATCAACAATTCAAACGCCCAAACAATAAGTGAAGCTCTGTTTGATATGAAAGGACAATTTTACGGTATAGTAAATGGTGATCTTAATTTGAACTGTACAGGAAAAGATCAAGACAGCTGTCTAAAAACACTTGCAGGTAAGGGAGAATTTGTAATCAACAACGGCAGAATGCCAAAATTAGGTTCTCTTGAATACCTGCTTAAAGCAAGTAACCTTGTTACAGGCGGGATAACAGGTATCTCTATAAACGGGATTATAGATTTAATCACACCGTTAAAAACCGGCGAGTTCAAGAGTATTACAGGACACTATATTATCGAAGACGGAATTGTAAAAGACTTGGAAGTATTCTCAAAAGGCAAAGACTTGAATCTTTATCTGACAGGTTCATACAATATCGAAAATTATATTGCTGATATGGAAGTCTATGGAAGCCTTTCTTCAAGCATAACATCAGTATTCGGGAAAATAAAAAATCTGTCTTTGAACACCCTACTTAACACAATTCCACTACTGAACAAAAATGAACTTTCTGAAGAAACAACGGCCAAAATAAACAAAATTCCAACGGAAGAACACAGCAATATTGCAAGAGTATTTGCCGTAGATATTGACGGAGACATCAACGGTATCAATTACGTTAAGAGTTTCAAATGGGTAAAATAACTCTTCAACTAATTTAAACTGAAACTTTTACAGAATCGTTTAAACTCGTTCCCCAGACTCTTTATTAAACAAATAAATATCATTTCTGTTAATTGAAATATCAAGAGTCTTCCCAATAGTAACTTCAGCAGGAAGCTTCGCTGAACATTTGCTATTTCCAATATTAAAATACGCAATTTTCTCAGACCCTAAAAGCTCAGTAATTTCAACATCAACAGTAAGTTTGATATCACCATTATCACAAGTCATTTTCTCAGGTCTAACCCCAACAGTTAATCCGCGATATTTTTCATCAAGAACTTCGCCATCTATAAAGTTCATCTGAGGCGAACCTACAAACCCTGCAACAAAAGTATTTTTAGGGTTATTATAAATCTCATCAGGACTATCAACCTGTTGAATTTTACCTTTATTCAGAACAACAATCCTATCACCCATAGTCAAAGCTTCAGTCTGATCATGAGTTACATATATAAAAGTAGTCTGAAGTTTTTCATGTAATTTCTTAATCTCAGATCTCATCTGCACACGCAACTTAGCATCCAAATTTGACAACGGTTCATCCATAAGAAAAACTTTCGGATTACGAACAATTGCACGCCCTAAAGCCACACGTTGACGCTGCCCGCCTGACAACTGTTTTGGTTTTCTATCCAAATAGTCTGTTAAATCAAGAATTTTCGCAGCTTCCTGAACTTTTTTCTCAATTTCATCCTTTGGAACTTTACGCATCTTCAAGCCAAAAGCAATGTTCTCACGCACAGTCATATGAGGATACAATGCATAACTCTGGAAAACAAAAGCTATATCTCTATCTTTTGGAGGAATATTATTAACCTTTTTATCGCCAATAAGGATTTCACCACCGGAAATATCTTCAAGCCCGGCAATCATCCTCAAGATTGTTGACTTTCCACAACCTGAAGCCCCTACCAAAACGATAAATTCCTTATCTTTTATCTCCAAATCAATACCATCTATGACAACATTCTTGTCATAGATTTTTTGTACATTTTTTAAAATGACATCACTCATCTTGTTGAATAGCCCCGTTCTCTACTGGAATAACCAAATTAAATATTGTACCCTTCATAACTTCTGTTTCTAACCAAACAGCACCGTGAAGGACTTTTACAAGCTCTTTAACACTACCTAATGATATTGAACGAACCAAATTCTTTCTATTTTGTTTGTCCAACTGAGTATAAGGTTCAAAAATTCCCTCTACATCATTTTCAGGAATGCCAACCCCGTTATCACTTATTCTAATATGCATATAGGAAGTATCAACCGCACTTTTAATAGGTTTAATACCAACTTTTTCAACATCCTCTAAACTTGGATTGAACAAGTCGATAGAAATATTTCCAATTTCAGTGAGCTTAATAGAGATTTCCAAAATATTTTGCAAGATAATTTTCAATGCGTGCTCATCACTATAAATGTATTTATCATTGATCTCATCAGCATTGACAGAAACGTTCAGTTTTTTAGTTGCAATCATAACTTCATTTTCAGCAATAACATTCTGAATAAGATCAACAACGTCGAATACGTGCATATTCTTTTCATACAACTTAGACTCAACTTGCGCAAACTCAAAAAACTTATTCATAAAATACAACAGTTCTGTCGCATTTTTATTGATAATTCTAACATACTTACGCTGTTTTTCATTAATTTCGCCACCCAAACCATCGTTCAAAGCCTGAGAAAAGCCTAAAATTGACTGCATTGGTGACTTAAATTCATTTGCCAACTTTGTAAGCATCAAATTCTTATCTTTATTCAAACGACCTGTTTTTTCAGCCTGTGTAAGGATATTTGTCATTTCAGTAACATCTCTGATTGTTATGAAATATTGATTATCCAAAAGGTTAGCACTCAATTCTACGAAAAACTCTTTTGAATTTGCAACGGCACCGCCAATCACAGAAACATCCTTGTATGAAGACTGCTCAGCAAGCTCCATACCCTTAATTACAACTTCGTCAAAATTAAGTTCTTTTAATTCATCCTTAGTAGTCTCAAAAATAACAGCCGCCCTATCATTTACCCACAAAATCTCGCCGCTGTTTTCATCTACAACGAAAACCGCATCAGGTAAGTACTGAAGGACATCTTTCATATTAACTTCGCTGAATAAATTTAATAAATTCATCTCTTGCATTACTTTCTATTATGTTATATAATAGATGATAACATAAAATTTGTAAGAAAAAAATTTTTATATTAACTTTTGTAATTATTTTTTTACAAACTAGCAAAAAAAATAATCTTGGTGTTTTAAAGCATAAAACGGATAAAAAAGAGATAATACACGATGAACTACGGTGCGGTTAGACAAGACCACATCCCAGAAAGAAGGTGTGACTATGAGAGAAATTAACAATTCCACAGGCAATCTTAACCCGGCAAATTTCCAAAAAGTTGACCCTAAAAAAGAAATCACTCAAATAGTTGAAAACACTCCAGAAAACACTGTTTCTGTAAACGTAACAGACAACCTAGCTAACTCTCCGGAAGCTATCATCGGAAGATCTCAAGTTCAAAAAGCTGATAATTTGGAGAATGATATGAAAACTATGCTTAATAACCCGGATGCTGTTGAAAAAGCTATTAAGTTCTGCTCTATCGCAGAAGACATTCTCAAAAAACAAGGCGTTGAAGCTCCTTATGAAAAAGCCGCAATTTTGGCTAATGCATTTAAAGACGAATTTTTGGGCAACAACTAAAAGCTTAATTATTGTGCTTGTTTAAGAAATCAACTAACCCTTTTAATCCGAGTTTGTAACTTTCTGTTCCAAACCCGCAGATTTGTGCAATACAAACAGGAGCCGTCAATGACTTTTGCCTAAAGTCTTCTCGTGAGTTGATATTTGTCATATGAACTTCTACTGTCGGAATATTCACCGCCACAATGGCATCTCTTATCGCAACACTTGTGTGAGTATATGCAGCAGGATTAATTACTATACCATCGACATTATTTAATGCAGAATGAATTTTTTCAACAATTTCACCTTCATGGTTACTCTGAAAAGTTTCAATATCTACTCCTAACTCAAACGAATATGAATATAAACTTTTCTCCAACTCTCTCAGAGTAACATTACCGTATTTTTCAGGCTCTCTCGCTCCAAGCATATTCATATTCACGCCGTTTATTATAAGAATCTTCATGACACTTCTCCTTGCATATATAATAATATAAAATCAATGAATTGTAAATTTTTATTACATTTTAATTCCTAAAGATGCCATGTTTTTCATGTTCAGCTTATCATGCATGTACAACTATCCCCAAATCTCCTCCCAAGATTATTGTAAAGCTACCAAAAATGAGTAGCTTTTTTTTTAAGGAATTTACGCCAAAAGAAACGGCGCCATAAAAGCGCCGCTTAAAGAGTATTTGATAGTGATAGATTATTTTTGGTCTAATTTTTCGGTGTTGGAGGATTTACTTTTTTACCAGCATTCTCTACATTACGATGCATCATTGCTCGCTTATGCGGAGCTTGCTCTCTAAATTCATGATGACGTCTGCCTTGAAATTCACCAGGATGATGCGGTCCCATTCCAAGCGCATCTTTATGAATATTAATGTTAATTCTTTCTATTGGTGGAGGTGGTGGCGGGAATTTTCCAGGAACTCTTGGAGGTTTATGAACTGCTGAAAATACAGCCAAAGCCAACAATGCACCTACAAATGAGGTTGCAACCGATAACAATGCTCTATATACTTCACGTTTTTTGAAACAAAAATATCTTCTTTTAAGTTGTTCTTTTTCTTCTGCCATTTTGCCTCCTTTACTTTTGTATAAAAGCCTTACATTTATACAACGAAATAAAATGGCAAATTGTTCATTTTCATCAAAAAAGACCTTGTACAACAAGGTCTTTTTACAACTATAAACTTTTTATATTAACCGTTTCCGTTTGGACTTTCGTACTCAATACCCATCTCTTTAAGGGTTCTTATAAAATTCTGAGCACATATCTTTTGAGCTTCCGGAGGAACAATTCTCAAAATTTCAACAGTCCTTGAGATAACTGGATCCTTATCATACCAACGATTATTAGCATTGACCGGCTTAACCATTGCATAGAACTTATCAACAGTCTCTTTTGAAACTTTTTCTTCAATCTTTTTCAAAAATATTTCTGCCTGAGCATGTAATTCGTTCTGGTAATTTCTCAGTAATTCGATAACTTCTAACAGCAACGGATCGTGATCGTACCAACGCTTATATGTAGGACTCATTATGTGTACCCTCCGTTAGATTGTCGGGAGTCATTATCTCATCATCCCTTCTTTCAATCTTACCTCCTAACAATCTTAACTTAGATTCGAAGTTTTCGTATCCTCTATCTATATGATGTAGGTTTTCAATAACAGAATTTCCCTCAGCCATAAGTGCTGCAACAACAAGAGAAGCTCCTGCTCTCAAATCGCTAGCCGCAACACCTGCACCTGTAAGCTTTTTCACACCCTTAATTATAGCGTGATTTCTGTCTTGATGAATATCCGCACCCATCCTACGAAGTTCAGGAACTTGCATAAAGCGGTTTTCGTACAAACTTTCAGTAATAATACCAACACCGTTTGCAGTTGACAACAAAGCCATTGCCATAGATTGCAAGTCCGTAGGGAAACCAGGATATGGTTGTGTTACGAAATTAATTGAATTAAGTCTATTCTTACAACTTACTTCAAGAACATTCGGTTCTAACAATTTAATATTAGCACCCATTTTCAACAATTTATCTGTGAAGAATGTCAAATGAGCAGGGAAAACGTTCTTGATAATACCTTTACCACGAGTTGCGATAATGGCAGACATATAAGTTCCTGCTTCAATTCTATCAGGTATAGTTGTATATTCGATCGGATGAAGCTTATCCGCTGTCACACCGTTAATAACAATTTCAGAAGTTCCGGCACCGTTAATATCCGCACCAATAGCATTCAAGAAGTTTGCAAGGTCAACAATTTCCGGTTCTTGAGCTGCGTTTTGGATTCTTGTTGAACCAGTTGCAAGAGTCGCTGCCAACATCAAGTTTTCGGTAGCACCAACAGAAGGAACATCCAAGTAAATATCAGTACCAACTAATTTTGAAGCTTTAGCGTGAACGTAACCGTTTTCAATTTTAATTTTTGCGCCAAGAGCTTCCAAACCTTTAATATGGAAATCAACTCTTCTTTCGCCGATAGCACATCCGCCAGGAAGAGCAACTATCGCTTCTCTACAACGAGACATCAATGCGCCCAAAATAATAAATGAAGCGCGCATCTTACTAACTAACTCATACTTCGCAGTAATACTAGTAAGATCAGTAGAATCTATAACAATTGATTTCTCTTTTTTATCGTAAACAGTCTTAGCACCAAGTCCCTCGATAACACTCAACATAACCTCAACGTCAGTCAAGTCTGGAACATTATATATCTTAGTAGCACCTTTTACCAAAACAGCTGCAGCCATCAATTTCAATACAGAATTCTTGGCTCCGCCGATTTCAACCTCTCCTTTTAATGGGGTTCCACCTTTTACATAAAACTTCTGTGTCAATTTTCCTCCGGAAAAATATACCTTATAATCTCACTCTACTATAATAATACAACCATAAGCCTTTGATGTAAATAAGTTAAATAATGTAAAGCTAAATTAACCAAAATTTCACTCAAAACATTCGGAGTAAAAAAAAGAGTCCAAATGGACTCATGTTGGAATTAAGAATAGCTGGAAGTATGAAAAAGATTTAATTATATTTAACTTGTTACATAAAGAATATACAATTACCTAAATGGGTATAAATTAAGGATTTAGGCGCAAATACTTCTTTGCACAATCAAACATTGCATTCACAAGCGAAGCATTTGCATAAATATTCATTCCGCTTGTTTCCAAAACTCGCTTTACCCTCTTTTCCCACATGTTATAAATTTCGTCGCTGTCCAAATCTAAAACCTGCGCAATCATTGTTAATTCTTTATAATCAATAGGAATAGGAAGACTTCCTCTTAAGATATCAACAATCTCTAGACGCTTCTTTCTTGGAAAAGCCTTTAGAAAGTTAACAACAGAAATATTTTTCGCCTTCATCCTTTCTTTCAAATATTCGACAAATTCATCAATCACAATAGGTTCCTGAGGAATTTTATATTCTTCAAAGCATTCAGGTTCAATTTCCATTACTGCCGCGATTCTCTCTAAGGTTGTACCCCTTGTCGAAAATGGTATAGAGTTATCAATCAAATTGTAGACATAAGAAAGAGTTACGCCTATCATTTCTGCAAAATCTTTTTTATGAAGTCCGTTTTTTTCTAAAAAGTTAGCAACTTTTTCCGAACTTTTTTCTTGAACTATTGGTTTGTTTTTAGATTTCATTATTTTATCCCCTTGTATTAGCATTTATAAAATAATTTCTATTTATCATTTTGTTAAGCTCAAACATGACAAGTCATGACGGCAATATTTATTTGAGTTAAAATAATAAATAAGAGGTACATAAAATTGAAACTAATAGTTGGACTTGGAAACGTAGGGGATAAATATTGTTTTACACGCCACAATGCCGGATTTATGGCAATTGACAGATGGGCGTTGGACGAAAATGCATCTTTTAAATTGGATAGCAAGTTAAAATGTTACATAACAAAAATCAAATTTAATGATGAAGATATTCTTTTAATGAAGCCAACAACATTTATGAATTTATCGGGAGAAGCTGTTAGAGCAGTTTCGGACTATTACAAAATTGACCTTAAAGATATTTTGATAATCTATGACGATATTGCGATGGACTTTGGAAGAATCAGACTTAGAGCGAACGGATCAGACGGAGGCCACAACGGCATTAAATCAATTGTTAAACACATGAATTCAAGCTCATTTAATCGTATTAAAATCGGCATTGGACCACAAATTGGACCTTCCGAAAATTATGTTCTGCAAAACTTTCCAAAAACGCAACTGGAAGACTTAAAAGCAATACTTGATAAATCAATAGAAGCAGCCAAGTCAATCATCACAGTCGGAATGGAAAAATCTCAAAACAAATTTAACTAACATACAAAAAAACAGTCCTTTTTAGAGGACTGTTTTTTATATGTATAAATTTATTACCTAGAATGTTGCCACAGGTTTTTTCTGAGCAGTAGCTCCAGGAATTGACTGCCAATTAGCTGCCATAATTTTCTTGAATGATTTAAGAGCAGTATCTTCTAATTCGCCAAGTTCTTCAGCTTCCATAATCAATTCTCTTAAAGGAAGCAATGCACGTTGGTCACGAAGTACACCCAATGCAGCAGCAGCACCGGCTCTTACTAACTCGTTTTCATTACGATTTTTCATAACATCGATTAACGCAGGAACAGCTTTTGTATCATTTAATTTTCCTAAAGAAGTTACCGCATAAATTCTAACGTTAACCCATTCATCGTACAACATGTTAATGACCTTATCAACAGCCTTTTTGTTTCCAATTTCACCCAAAGCTCTGGTAGCATCGCATCGAACATTTACTTTTTCGTGATCAAGCGATTCAATCAAAGCATCAGTTGCAACATCGCCAATTTCAATTAAAGCGTCTGTAGCTGTGATACAAACTTGAGGATTTTCATCATTTAAAGCTTCAACAAGCGGCTCAACAACAACTGCACCGCCTAAACGACCCAAAGCACGAGCTGCACGAACACGTACATCAACGTTGCGGTCTTCTCTCAAGGATTCAATCAAGTGTAAAGTTGCTTTTGAGTCACCTAACTCACCCAAAGCACGGGCTGCATATAAACGAACGGAACCGTTTTTATCGTGTTTCAAAACATCAATTAATGGCTCAACAGCATTTGAATCACCCATTTCTCCAAGGATTCTTGCTGCATTATACCTAACTTTTTCAGAATTGCTTGTTTTCAAATCCATCAACAATTCATCAAATGTTTTCTTCACTTGTTTTTTCTTACTGTTCACACTAATTGTCATTTACATTCCTCCGACACATTATAATTTTCACACCTACACTTTTTATAAAGATTTTTGCGCGAAAATTATTGCCTTTTTACCTTGTATATGTTAACTAATTGTAACAATATTTATTAGCCTTTTACTGTTTTTTATTTTAGACTGCCTTTTTTCTAGGGGTTAGGCAACCATCCATAAAGGGTACCTTCAACACTTTATGTTTTCATATTAACATATTTTTCGAATTATTACATGGGTAATATGTATTATTTGAGATTTCTTAATGATTGTTTTTTTAATATAATGTTAAATTCAATTATATACTAACGTTTTTTGTAACATATTTTAACAAATACTACTAACCATGGATAGTAATAACAAACTCGGTACCATGCCCGAGCTCACTATTTACAATAATTTCACCTTTGTGCTTTTCAATAATTTTTGAACAAATCGCTAAGCCCAAACCTGTTCCAACACCTACTCCTTTTGTTGTATATCCAATATTGAAAATTTTAGAAATTTCCTCTTCTGAAATTCCTTTTCCGGTGTCTTTTATGCTCACAGTCAAAGTTTCGCCCTCATAACCCGTCGTAATTGTTATCTTTCCTGAACCTTCAATTGCCTGACAAGCGTTTATCAAAATATTTGTAAAAACTTGATTTAGCATATTCGGGTAACACTTGATGAGAGGCAAGTTTCCGTAGTTTTTCACTACTTCAATTCTATTTTTCGTCTCGTGTCTGATTAGATCTAAAGTCAAATCCAATTCCTTATTTATATCAGCCTCTTGCAGCTCTGCCTCATCTAATCTAACAAACTTTTTCAGAGAATAAACCATATTTGTAATTCTTTGAATTGCTTCACTGTCTATTTGGTTGATTTCCTGCATTATATCTGCGATTTCAGAGTTTTCAATCTGAGGGATAAGCTTTGCTAACAAACCGTTATTTGACTTTATTGAAGCAACAGGAGTATTAATTTCGTGTGCAACTCCTGCAACAAGCTGACCTAAAGATGCCATCTTCTCTGAATTAATAAGTTGAAGTTGAGTTTCTTTCAATTCTTTTAAGGCATGCTTTAACTCTTTAACTGTTTGAATATTCTTCTGATATAACTCTGCTCTTATAATCGCGTTACCGAGCTGAAAAGAAATTGCCTCCAAGATTTCCAATTCTTCACTTAATTCTCGTTTTTGATAACTAAGCAAAACTATTATCCCTACAAGCTTTTTAAGATGAAAGACGGGAACAACAACTCTCATAATCGGCTGCTTAAAAGGCTTAGCATCCAAGTATTCTTTTAAGACATGAACGACAGAAATTTCTCCACCCTGAATAGTATCGAAAGTTTGACTATCAAAGGATATCAGCATATTTTTTGTTATGCGTTTTCCACCAAAAACTTCCTCAACTTTGAATTTATTACCATTACCTGAAGCATAATAAGCTTTGAACGCTCCAAACATAGAGGCGATTTCTTCAAGAGAAGACTGCAGGATTTTTGATATATCCATAGATTCTCTGATTGTATTCGAAACCTTATTAATCAATGCAATTCTAATAGCTTGGGATTGAGCTTTTTGTCGAATTTGTTGTAAATCACGATTTTCTTCTTTCAGACTTTCACACTCTTCCACAAGCTGCTTATTCTTTTTCTTTTCAGCTTCAAGAAGGTTTTGTGCACTAACATCCGAAAAGAACAATATAGAATAGCTACCCTTTTTTAAAACTGTCAAATCATAATAATATATTTTTCCATTTTCTTCCTGATAAGAAACACACGCAAAAAAATTCTCACTTGAATGCAGCGCATGGAAGATAGGAGAATAGTTTTCAAGATTTTCACTATTCAGTGGACATATATTAAAATTAGTATTATGAGAAAACTTTTTCAAATCAACAAAATTTTTGAACCAGCGTTTAAAAGTATAATTCTGATAAACTGCTTCCCCTTTTTTGTTGACAATAATTACAGCATCCCTAAACTGATTAAATATATCAAACTTCTTCATAATAACATTATAAAAAAAAATTTATTCCACGGCAAAATGTAAATTTCGTTATTAAAGCAATTTCTAATAGCTTCATGTTTTAATATAAATATGAATAGTGTGGCAAATAATAATCCTATAACATATAAAGCTGCAAATATTGGAGTGTTAACTGCTCCTGATAGTATTGGCAAGGCTCAGTTATACTCGGATGCCGATGCCGAAAAACTTTATAAAGATATGAACAAGGATATTTATCAAAAACAATCCCATATCAATCCAGGAAAAACTTACAAAACTCCAAAACCTGTCTACTACGTAGGAGGCCTTGCTGCATTAACATTCGTGTGGACAGTATGCAAAAAGCTTATTAAGAAATAACGGCCTCTATTGCAGAAATCATACCACCCTCATCAGCAATATTTTTACCTGCAATATCAAAAGCAGTCCCATGCCCCGGAGAAGTTCTTATAATATCAAGCCCGATTGTCATATTAACAGTTTTGTCTCCTGCCACAGTTTTTATAGGGATTAACCCTTGATCGTGATAAGCTGCGATATAACAGTCAAATGGAACCTTTTGATTATGATTATAAGCATAACCTGCCTTAACAAAAAGCGTATCTGAAGGCAAAGGTTTTGTCACGGAAACTCCCATCTTGCAAAGCTTTTCAACCGCAGGGTTCATAATTTCTATTTCTTCTTTCCCAAGAATACCATCTTCTCCCGCATGAGGATTCAGCCCACAAAGAGCAAACTTTGGATCATCTATCTTCAACCTATCTTCAAAAAACTCTTTTAAATCTGCAATCTTTTTAACAATCAAATCCGAAGTCAAAGTAACATCTTTTAACGCACAATGACGAGTAAGCAACAATACCCTGAAATCTTTTGCTACAAAAAGCATTTCAGCATGCTGCCCATCATGCGATAATAACGATTGAAGTACTTCCGTCTGACCATTAAAAATATGCCCGGCAAGATGCATCGCATTCTTTGCAACTGGGGCTGTAACTATTGCAGCAGGCTGAATTTCGCATACTTTTTGTAATGATAAATACGAAAATTCCCCAGCCTTAGCCGATACTTTTCCGGGCTCAACTTCACCTGAAAAAGGAATCTCTATTACCTCGTAATCATGATCCAACTTTCCATAATAATCTAAAACTTTACGGTTAGAAATTAATACCACTCGAGCAGGATCAAGCGCCAACTTGTTCAACGCTTTTATAGTAATCTCTGCCCCAATCCCATTTGGATCCCCTGTCGTAATTGCAATTTTGTTTGAATAATTACTCATGACTTTCAAAATACTTTAAAATATCAATTAATGTGCTAGCAGTACCTAAATTCCCTGATTTTGTTACTATCCACTGAGCATTATGATCAAGACTCAACGCAATAGCAGGTGCAGCTTCATCTATCAACTGTAGTTGAGAAGCTCCAATCGCACGACAACATTTGTACGATGTTTCTCCCCCAATTAATATCAAAATCAACTGCTTTACCTCAGTAACTCTTCTTGTAAGCTCAGCAAGGAAATCCGTAATCATAGCCGCAAGTTTTTCTTTTGTAAGTTCCGCATCCAGACTGTCATCCGAGAAACCATCAAATTCATTTACGACATCAGAAGCATGAACTACTACAATATTATTCTGCCCTAAATTATTAACTATCCTCTGAACTAAATCATCTTGAACGCCGCCTAATATAGTTTTTAAATCAAGCGGAACCATCAAAGTGTTCTCATCGAAGTCATCACAATTTTCGAGACTTCTGATTTGACTAGCCGTAACCTCAGTTGCACTACCTGAAACAATCAACTTTGGAAGTTCAGGAATTGTTTGATTTATATTGTGAGGTTTTAAATCAGAAAACCACAAATCACTCAAAACATTAGCAGTAGCAGCAGTACCGGCAGGCAAAATTTTATATTCAGACTTATTCATAGCCAACAAAACCTGCTCAATATCAGTAGTAGAAACCGCATCCACTATAATAAGCTTCTTATCCTCAGCGATAAGCTTATTCAAAGCCTGCAAAATAGGCCCTGCACCTTTCATCACTATGCTTAAATCAAGAGAAGCAATAAGATGCTCCCAATCCTTGCCAACTTGTGATTTCAACAATGTAGGCAAATGCGATTCAAATATAGGTGAATAAGGATCTCTCGCCATTTCAGTACGCTCAATCGGCACACCTTTTAATAAATGATAACCACCAACCGTAACACGGCCTTCAAGAGGAAACGCAGGAATTACAATGCTCGCATCCCAGCCCAAAACCTCTAACATGCCAAGTACTTCAACCGCAATATTTCCACGAACGGTAGAATCTATTTTTTTGAAAAAATAATCAGGATTGAATTTATCAATCATAAATTGCGTTGTATATTTTATTTTCTCATAAGATTCTAACGGTGTAATATTTCTGGATTCGGTAGATATAGCCCAAGTTTGAGTCCCCTTAAGGTTATAACACTCAACATCCTCATTCAAAAGAATCTGAGTACCTGCACCATGCATATGAAACTGTAATGCTGTGTCATTTGCACCTGTCAAATCATCAGCAATAACCGCTGCTACGCTTGAATTAACTATCATAATACTTCCGCATCTCTTTTCGAACCAAGTAATCTAATACTTGTTGCAACTATCAAAAATCTTTCTCTATCACCGCCAGAAGCTTTATCAGTCCATTTGTCTTGTTGAATTCTTCCATCAACAGCAACCTGAATACCTTTTTTTACATATTCTCCGGCAAACTCAGCCTGCTTATCCCATACATCAACATTAAACCAGTCGGTAACTTCTGACTTTGTCTTTGAGTCCCATCTATTTACAGCTATCGAAAAATTAGCCTTAACTTTACCTGATTCAAAATATTTAATCTCCGCATCGCGTCCGACACGACCTACCAATACAACTGTATTCATCTGAACCTCTTTCTAATAAAATATCTTAAACCATATTACAATAAAAACAATCTCCTACGTATAGTATTTAACAAATGTTAACTTTATAAAAAAAATTCCCGACTTAACGCGGGAACTTCTTAATTTCCTTATCCTATTTTCCTTAACGATTTTTCCTTATCTTTTCCTTTTTCCTTAATTATCCAACGACTCTTGATACAAAATTTGTGATTTCAAAAAATGTATCTTTTACAAATTCTTTCGCTAAAGTTGAGACAGGTCTGTTTTCAATACAATCAAATACATAATAGATTGGATCCTTTGAATTGTTGAAACGCATTCTCTTATCTCTTTTATCTAAATAGCAGTAATCTTCGATACTGAATGCTGCTGTCTTTCTTTTATTTCCAGGTCTTTTTCTTGTTAAAGTACCAAATTGATTTCCTTTAGGATTTGCTAACATATCTCTTCTCGCTCTCTCGTGTTATCTCTTACATATATATAAAGTATACACTCTTAAAAAAATTGCTTTTTGTTTTTGAGATTGTAAAGTTATGTAAAGCAAACTTAAAACATAAAAAAAGTCCGGCACTAAACCGGACTCTTTTTTTAACCTATTTGCTTAAGAATTAACCAGCGATTAATTCTTTAACTTCAGCTGCAAATACTTTAGGATCTAATTTCAAACCAGGTCCCATAGTTGTTGCAAGGTAAACAGATTTAACAAAAGTACCTTTAGCTGATGCCGGTTTTGCTCGCAAAATAGCATCTGCTAATGTAGCATAGTTTTTAATCAAATCTTCTTCGCTGAATTCAGCTTTACCGATAGGGCAGTGAATCATACCTTGTTTATCAGCACGGAATTCAACTTTACCAGCTTTAGCATCTTTAACAGCTTTAGCAACGTCCATAGTAACTGTACCGGTTTTAGGGTTTGGCATCAAGCCTTTAGGTCCCAATACACGACCTAATTTACCTAACATACCCATACAATCAGGTGTTGCGATCAATGTATCGAATTCAAACCAGCCGCCAGAAATCTTATCGATGATTTCTTCAGCTCCTGCATAATCTGCACCAGCTTCTTTTGCTTCAGTAGCCTTAGCACCTTTAGCAATTACACAAACTCTAACAGTTTTACCTAAACCAGCAGGTAATACAACTGTTGAACGAATTTGTTGATCAGCTTGTCTTACGTCGATACCTAATCTCATATGACATTCAACTGTTTCGTTGAACTTAGAAAGTTCTTTTGATATTTCTTTTAATTTTTTAATTGAGTCAACTGCAGTAGCTGGCTGAGTGAAATCAGCAAGCATTTCCTGCATTTTCTTTTGTTTTTTAGTTAATTTTGCCATTTTTATTTTAATCCTTTCGTGGTATTAGCGGAAGTTACCAAAATGATAACTTATCCTTCCATCCTTAATCTTTTACTGTAACACCCATTGCTCTGCAAGAACCTGCAATCATTTTAACTGCAGCTTCCATAGAAGTAGCGTTCAAATCGTTCATCTTGATTTTAGCGATTTCTTCTAATTGAGCACGAGTAATTTCAGCAACTTTATCTTTATTCGGAACAGCAGAACCTTTAGAAAGATTCAACGCTTTTTTAATCAACACCGGAGCTGGTGGTGATTTAATAACGAATGAAAAACTTCTATCTTCATAAACATCAATGATAACAGGGATAATATATCCTGCTTGAGATTCTGTTTTAGCATTGAATTGCTTACAAAAATCCATGATGTTTACACCGTGTTGACCCAAAGCTGGACCGACTGGAGGTGATGGATTTGCTTTTCCGGCTTCGATTTGAAGCTTAATTTTTCCTACTACTTTTTTTGCCATTTTTTTCTCCTTTTGTGGTAATAACGGTTTTTACTGCCTCAGTAAAAATCCTTCCACCTTGTTGTACTATAAATTAAATCTTATTAATCTGTTTGTATTCCAATTCAACCGGAGTTTCACGACCGAATATAGAAACATTAGCACGAAGTTTAGACTTATCAGGGTAAACTTCAATAATATCAGCGATGAAGTCTGCAAACGGACCTGATACAATTCTAACTTTATCACCAGCTTTAACATCAAGTTCAATCTTTTGAGATTGAGAAGTTGAGCGGTGAATAATCTTTTTAATTTCGCTATCCTTAGCTGGGATAGGGCGTTTTGCAGAACCTACAAACTTTGTAACACCTGCGGTGTGTCTTACAACATACCAGCTGTCTTCGTCCATAATCATTTCAACTAGAACATAACCAGGGAAGATTTTTTCTTCACGTTCCTGTTTTTTGCCGCCTTTAATTTGGGTAACTGTTTTTTGAGGAACTTCAATACGGAAGATTTTTTCACCCATATTCATATATTCTATACGTTTTTCAAGGTTAACTTTTACCTTGTTTTCATGACCTGAATATGTATGGACAATATACCAGCGTTTCTGGTTATTTTTAGCTTTTTTAGCCTCTTCTTGAGCTTGAACTTCAGCTTCGGCTGCTTGTTGTTCAGCCAATTTATCTTCGTTCAATTCTTCTTCCATTGATTTTTCTTTTTTAGTCATAAGCCACCTTTATATTTTCTATTTATTTTTTAAATTTTAATCCGGTTATTACTTAAGAAAGCCTAACGCTGTTTTGAATATAATATCCATCAAATAAACCGCAACGGTGAAGACAAAAACAATTGCCACAACAAAAACTGTTTCAGTTATGACCTGACGTTGTTCCGGCCAATTAATTTTACCCCACTCAGAGCGAACTCCGCGGAAGTATGTTTTCATTGATTCTAATATAGCGTTAAACGTATTGTCCATGTTGTTTCCTTTGACTTTTTAATAAATCGCGCCCTGAAGGACTCGAACCCTCGACATCCGGTTTTGGAGACCGACGTTCTACCAACTGAACTAAGGACGCTCAACTGGGATTAAATCCCAGATTAACTTATATAATACTACTTAGTTTCTTTGTGTGTAGTATGTTTTTTACAAGTTGGACAGTATTTGCTTAATTCTAATCTGTCTTTTGTATTTTTCTTGTTTTTTACTGTTGTGTAGTTTCTTTCTTTGCAATCTTCACAAGCTAGAACTACCATTCTGTCATTTTTACCTTTGATACCCATTTTATCTTCCTTTTTGTCTTTAATTGTTTTCTGTTATTTGGTGCTTTCCCTTGTCGTTCAAGCTTTTCTGCCATTTCAAAACTTATAAAAGCTTTGCTTTTTAAAATAGAATGTGAACTCAACACATTCTATCAAAATCGGCTTATGGTTCTATACTATAACAAAAATTTTTAAAATGCAAACAATTGTTAAAAAACAATAAGCAACCTTGATATCTGAATAAAATATTAATTGCCATAAAAAAAGAAGGTGTTATTTAACCCTTCTTTTTTATAATTATACTGTTTATTAAGTTTATTTCATCATGTAGTCAGGAGTTTTGATATTTGAAGTAGCGTTCTGATAATTAGCACCAGAGCCAGAACCAGAACGAAGTTGTTCCATATAGATTTGACCATTTTTAACTACTTGTTGAAGTTTATTCAAATCTTGTTCAATGTTAGTCAAAACTTGTTCTGCATATAACTCAGCGCCTTCTTTTGTTTTGATAGCATCATCAGCAGCCTGAGAACGGATATTATCAGCTTCTTCAAGTGCTTTTCTTTTCAACTCTTCACATTCTTCTTGAACCTGATTTCTTATTCTGATACCTTCACGTTCTACAGCTTTTATAAAATCAGCTTCACTTAATTTTCTATCTGCTTCCATTTGAGCGTCAGCAATAATTTTTTCAGCTTTTTGTTGAGCTTCCATTTGAAGCTCTTCTCTACGTCTCAAGAAAGCTCTTGCTTCTTGAACCTCAACCGGTAAAGATGCATATATTCTATCGATTAGTGTTAAAATTTCATTTGGTTTTACTACTACAAATTTGTTAGGTATTATAGCAAAACTTTCTTCAATTGCATATTCCAGCAATTTCAATAAGTCAAATACTCCGTTTTGTTGCATGTCCGTCACACATATTCCCTTTCTACATACTATCATTCTACATAAGCGTAAAATAATTGTCAAATAATAAAGTTCTGAGTCCTTAACATACTTTACGTTTCATAAGATAATCATACACGGGCTGAGATACAAATTTTGAAATATCGCCATTATTCAAATAAATTTCTTTGATTGTGCTTGAAGAAATAAAGTTATACTTAGGTTTTGTAGTCAAAAATACTGTTCGAATATCCTCGCACAAAGCACTGTTTGCTTGGGAAAGTTGAAGTTCGTATTCAAAATCAGACACCGCACGCAATCCTCTTATCAAAACTTTTGCGCCTCGTTTTTTGGCATACTCAATAGTTAACCCTTCAAAACTATCAACCTCGACATTATCCAAGTGAGTGATACTTTCTCTTATAAGCTTCACACGCTCTTCTACTGAAAGGAAACCTTTCTTGGCAGGGTTACTCGCAACTGCAATTATAACCTTGTCAAAAATTTCCGAACCAACTTTAAGTATGTGTAAGTGGCCTTTCGTTATTGGATCAAAACTTCCCGGATATACAGCGATTTTCATAAAATGTTCCTTTCAAAATGAGTTACCGGAACATTATATGACAAAAATTATTCACCTTCAACACAGGCAATCAAAGCATCAACAACAACAGGGTCCCACTTGCTTCCTGATTCTTCTCTCATTATTGAAACAGCTTTAACTTTTGTCATTGCCTTACGATAAGATCTGTCTGATGTCATTGCACTATAAGCGTCAGCAGCCGCAATAATTCTTGAACCAAATGGTATTGACATACCTTTTAAGCCTTCAGGAGAACCTGAACCGTCATATCTTTCTTTCTGATAAGTGATATAAGGAACTACCTCAGACAAGAAATTGATATTCATAAGCAAGTTTACACCGACATTTGCCTGAGATTGCATCAGCTTCAAATCTTCCTCTGACAACTTTCCGCTTGTTGTAAAGATTTTTTCAGGCAGCATAATCTTGCCGATATTCTGCAATAAGCCTGCATAATATATCAAATCCGTAGTTTTTTCATTCAAGCCAAGTTGTTTGCACATCTTACGAGCAAGTTCTGCTGTGTTCTTTGAATGTGCAACATTGTATCGACCCTTGGCATCAACTGCTCTTGCAAGATTTTCAACAAAACTTTGCTGATAATCGCACAAATCACCTATCAATGCCGTCAGTTCTGCTCTTGAATGTTGTAAATCACTCATGTGAGATTCTTCATCTGCCATAAGAGTATTTGTATTATCAATTTCACCTTGCAAAGTCATTGAAGTTGCAAATAATTTTGCCATGCTTTCAACCAAAGACAAATACTCTTTTGCTATCAAAGTAGACTTCTTATCTTCAAGTGCAATAACACCCACTGTTTTTGAATTACAGTACATAGGAATTGCAATAACACCATCAGCATTCAAAGTTTCACGTTCTGCAAAAGCTACGCTTATTATAGAATTTTCACTATATTTAAACCCTTCACGGTAAAGATTTGCAACAGAAGTTCCAACAAGAACCAAATCGAAATCAGGATTGGTCATGCCACGTGCAAAATCTTTTGCAAGATAAATATTACATTTATCAACCTCTAACATTTTAACAATAGAATGAGCTATTGCAGTATAGATTGCATAACTGTCTTCCGTGTCGAAATTTAAAACACACAAAGTATTTTTTAATGAATAAATAGAAACGAGCTCTTCTAACTGGTTCTTAAGTCGCTCTTTTTTATCCTTAACATTAGAACCTATCTTTTTCGCCAAATCTTCTGAAATCAAATGCTCAGAAATAAAGTCTCCTAAATTAAGTGCAAAAATCTCTTCTATAGGATCGCTTCCAATTAAATGTTCTGATTGACCAAAAAGTGATACGCCGCTCTTCAAATCTTTGTTTTCCATTAAACATTTTCCTTCTACTTGCATGCTTTTGTTCATATATACGGCAGAACTAGAAAAAAACTTTAACGTTTTTTACAAAAATTCATACTTTAGTATGGGAAATATTATACTTAAGTATCAAATTAAGCTTAAATAACCTATGTTATAGGAACATAATATGCACCTTTCTCTTTATTTGCGAGGCAAAGCGGATTGAGAGCGTAGAGTGAAGAGGGTTGCCGAAGGGCAACACTCTGAAACTCGTAATACGCGAACAACCAAGCCGAGAAAGAAACGAACCAAAGAAAGAGAAAGCTCGCAAACGTTCCCTGCACTTGAATAATAGTTCAAGTGCACACGCAAGGCTAATTTTTAAAATTATAAATAGCGCTGCGTTGTCCTTAGCAGCGCTTGAACCATTTCGTTTGCTTTTAAGCAAACGAAACGAACATCAATTCGGTCAAATCGGCGCCGTAGGCGACGAAGTCTAATTAGCGTGTTTTTCTCTTTTGAGGTACTTTTCTCTTTTTTCCTCGCAACAAAAAAGAGAAAAGTAGCAAAAGGGATAGTAAAAATACAACTAGAGCAAATATTGTTTCAGAAACGCAATGTCTACGTTTTGCTATTCCTATAACATAGGTTATGTAAGCATGAAAAAACGCCCTGCGTGAATTACAGGGCGCTTTTCTTTAAATATTTCACTATCCTTCAATCAATGCATTGATATCTGCAACCATTTGATCAGGATCAAAACCGTGAACTTTTGCACCAGCTTCAAGGTTTTCAAATCTTGCGGCTGCACAACCTAAACATCCTAAACCATATTTTTGAAAAACTTCAATACTTTCAGGATAATTTTGTGCAATTTCTAAAATACCCATATCTTTTGTAACTTTTCCTGCCATAATATTTCTCCTTTTACCTTGACTTTTACAATATCATCCTTAAAAAAATTATACAACAAAAAAAGAAGGATGTGTATTTTATGGGATTTTTCAAAAATTTCTTTAATGATGACAATCAAGCCGTAGGATTATGTGCGTTTAAAAACAAACATGAAAAAATTTACCCGTTTCAGTTTGACTTTGAGCCAAAATTCAAACCAACACGTTTCATTTATGAAACCAATACAGCCAAAAATTTCTTTTTATTGTAACAAAAAGAGAAATACACCCAAACACGTTTAGATAAACAATGTCATAATGTATTTCTCTTAATTATCTAACACCCTATGCAAAAAAGATAACTATGTATCAATATTTGTTGCATAAACAGCATTTGCTTCAATAAAGTTACGACGAGGGTCAACCTTATCACCCATCAATATATCGAACAATTGATCACACAACATAGCATCTTCAATGCTTACCTTTAATAAGGTTCTTGTTGAAGGATCCATTGTTGTTTCCCAAAGTTGTTGAGGCATCATTTCACCTAACCCTTTGAAACGTTGAATGGTCATGCCTTTTTGACCTCTGTCGTCAATAATTTTTTGAAGTTTTTCAAATGAATGAATTTCATATTGTTCAGTATCTGTTTCAAGCAACAATCCGTCAGATTCCTCGATTAAGAAATCTCTGATTAACGGATAAGAAGCCTTCAAACGTTTATACTCTGAACTCTTTATAATATTTTGGTTCAAAATAACATGTTCTTCTTCATTTGTATTCAACTGAATTGAATATTTTGAATTTTCAGGATTATATTTTAAAGATACAACATAGTTTGCAGCTTCCTGAATATTATAGTTTTTCGCGTGATCTTGTAAATAATGGTTCAAATATTCTACAATCTCAGTCATTTTTGCCTGATCATCAAAATCTTCAGGAGTGATATTAGAACGAACAAGACCTCTCAATACAACTGCAGGGTACAAGTTCAAAATCGGGTTGTTATAAGAATTGTAGAATGTTGACATATTTTTAATCAACTCTAACAACTCATCACCGGACTTAACATTTGCCTTCTTCTTATCAGAAAGGCTCAAATTCTTAATACCACGTTCCTTCAACATTTTGTCAAGAACATGTTCATTATATAAGTACTCGATATTCTTACCGATAGTAATCTTAAACAATGGAGGTTGAGCGATATAAACATAACCATTGTCGATTAATGGTTTAGCATATCTGAAGAAGAAAGTTAACAACAATGTTCTAATGTGAGCACCATCAACATCAGCATCTGTCATGATGATAATTTTGTGGTAACGAAGTTTTTCGAGATCAACCTCATCTTCATTCTTACTAATATTTATACCAAAAGCTTGAACCATTGACTGGATTTCATTATTTGCATAAATCTTATCCAAACGAGCACGTTCAACGTTCAAAATTTTACCTCTCAAAGGTAGAATTGCTTGGAACATTCTGTTTCTGCCCTGTTTAGCAGAACCACCAGCAGAATCACCCTCTACAAGGTAGATTTCACATTTTTCAGGTTCTCTGTTTGAACAGTCAGCAAGCTTACCAGGAAGTGTAGAGTTTTCCAAAACAGATTTTCTTCTGGTCAATTCTCTGGCTCTTCTGGCAGCTTCACGAGCACGTTGAGCTTGAAGAGTTTTTTCCAAAATAGTCTTTGCAATCTTAGGATTAAATTCAAGCCATTCTTGAAGCTTTTCTTTCACAGCATCTTGAACAGCACCCAAAGCTTCTTGAGAACCTAATTTTTCTTTTGTTTGGCCTTCGAACTCAGGGTTTGGAATCTTAACACTTACAATCGCAGTCAAACCTTCTCTAACGTCTTCACCTGAAAGGTTTTGGTCAGAATCCTTAAGGATATTATTCTTTCTTGCATAATCATTGAATACACGAGTAATAGAGTTTCTAAAACCTGTCAAGTGAGTACCGCCTGAATGTGTATTAATGTTATTTGCGAATGACAAAACGCTTTCGTTATAAGCGTCAGTATATTGCATTGCAACTTCAACCTGCATTGAATTAACAACTTTATCAATATAAATAGGTTTGTCGTGCAATACGGTTTTATTCTTGTTCAAAAATTCAACATAACTTCCGATACCGCCAACATAGTGGAAAACTTCCTCTGAACCGGTTTCATCAACATGGAAAATAATTTTCAAACCTTTGTTAAGGAAAGCCATCTCACGAAGTCTGTTCGCAATAACGTCACAATCGATAACCGTTGTTTCGGTGAATATTTCAGGATCAGGCCAGAAAGTTGTTTTTGTACCGGTTTTATCAGTAGTTGCAACTTTTTCAACAGGAGTCATAGGTTCACCACGCATATACTCTTGTTTCCAAACGTAACCTTGACGTGAAACTTCAACAATATATTTTTCAGAAAGAGCGTTTACAACAGACGCACCAACACCGTGAAGACCGCCTGAAACTTTGTAACCGCCATCACCGAATTTTCCACCTGCGTGAAGCACGGTATGTACAATTTCCAACGCAGATTTTCCGCTATCAGCCTTAATATCAACCGGAATACCACGGCCATTATCTTCTACGGTAACACTGTTATCTTTGTGAACCGTAACGTGAATGTCAGTACAAAAACCTGCCAAAGATTCATCAATTGAGTTATCTACAATTTCGTAAATACAGTGGTGAAGACCACGTTGAGAAGTTGACCCGATATACATACCCGGTCTCATTCTTACGGCTTCTAACCCTTCCAAAACTCTAATATTATCTGCACTGTAACTTGCAGAAGTTTTTGTTTCGATAGCCTCATCATTGTCTGGCAGTTCATTAACTTCTATATGTTCATTCACAGGTTTTTCTGCACTTTGCAAAGCATCCTGCATAGTTTCTTGTGTTCCGTCTGACATGTATTTCTCCCCTAATCTATTCTTTATACCTGTATGATAGCACGAACAGACTTTTTTTGCAAAAATATTAAATTATGCTGACATATTTTCGCTAATCATAATATTCCTTGCAATAGGGATTACAGCAGAACCTTTTACACTATTTGGCAGGATTATATCAAACACAACTTCATCGTGCATATTATTTCTAACAACAATCCCTCCCAAATGAGCTTTTACAATTTGCAGAGCCAGATATAATTTAATACCAAATCCTATCTTTGTATTCTTTGAGGAATTTAACGCATAATAATCAAACAAACTACCAAGCATTTCATCTGACAGTTGCCTTCCTTTATTTATTATAGAAATACAAATATTAAGTCCGGTGTTTCTGATTTTAATACACATTTCAGAGTTTCTGTATGCATAAGTTATACTATTTGCAATAATATTGCTGACCGCCATTTTCAAAAGTTCTCTATCCCCTTGAATAAAGGAATAACCGCAAGACGGATACAACGATATTTTTAGATTTTTTTCCTTAAAACCTCTATCCAAATCCTTGCAACACTCTTCAATAATTTCTTGTAAATTCACAAGTTCATAATTAATGACAGCCTCATTATTCTCAAACTTATAATTCAAAAGCGTAGTAGAAACCATGTCTAAAATCGCCTCACAAGACTCTTTCGTGAGTTTAATTATTTCCTCCTGTTCAGGACTCAAACTTCCAAACATTCCATCCAAGAGTAATGACAAAGAACGCATCTGAGCCAAAACCGGAGTCTTTAAATCGTGGTTCAAAGTATTAATAAAGTTTTTCTTTAAATCGTCAATTCTTTTATTCATACATTATCGTCCCATTAGTTATGCTTTGGGGTAACAGCCTTTTATATCTTAATTATTACTGTTATGATAATGTCTTCTAAAATAAAATTCTATTAGCCAATTGGGGAATTTATAATCTATCTAAAAAATTCAACCCTGTTTCTACCGGTCTCTTTAGCCTTGTACAGAGCCTTATCAGCATTATCCAAAAACTCATCAGTTGATTCTGTACAATTACAACTTACACCCGCACTTACAGTAACTTTAACCTTGTTACCACTGTATGTAAACGGATAATTTTCAATTTTTTGACGAAGCCTTTCCATAGGAATTTTTGCAGACTCAAGATTAGTTTCCGTCAATATGACAACAAACTCTTCGCCACCATATCTGAATACCAAATCAGTTTTTCTAAAATTATCTAGAATTAAGTACGCAACTTCCTTCAATACATAATCTCCGCACAAATGGCCGTATGTATCATTAATTTTTTTGAAAAAATCTATATCAATAATCGCTAAACTTAAATCTCCACCATAACGTTTAGATCTTGAGAACTCCCGTTCAATAGTACTGTCAAAATGTCTGCGGTTATACAACCCGGTCAAACCGTCTGTCAAAGACATATGTCTGGTATGGGAATACATAAAATTTATTTTCTTGATTACATCAAGCTTATTATCTTCAGGCACAGGAAAATTCGTTATAATTTCCTCGATATTTTTTTGAATTTCATCCAGCATCTCCGCCGGAATATCAAAAGAATACTGGTAATCAGCCGAATCTTGTAATCTATCACCCATAAAAGTTCTCTCCCAAACCAAAAGTTGATTCTTAAGAACATTTTATCACAAAAATTGCAAGACGATAAAATTTTTGCTAAACTTAACATCGAAATGAATTTAACTGCAGAAGAGATTTTAAATAAATATTTAGCAAAAAATTCGCCGCACGCACACGAAGTAGCGAGGCTTTCGGCCATGCTGTTTAACGAGCTCAGTAAAACAGTATATGAAATGCCGCAAAGAGAACTTGAAATGCTTGAAGCAGCCGCACTTCTGCACGATATCGGATACAGCGTAGAAGCAAAATCTCACAACAAACATTCAAGAGATATTATCCTTAAAGAAAAAGTAGAAGGATTTGCAGACGAAGAGGTCAAAATAATAGCCTGCATCGCAAGATATCATAGAGGCAACCTTCCTGACAAAAACAGACACGACCTATACGGAAGTTTTTCAAAAACCGAGCGAAAAATTATAAAGCGCCTATCAGGAATCCTAAAATTTGCTGACGGACTGGACGTGGAACACGAGCCGCTTATACAAGAAATAACAACAGAATACGATCACGCAAATCACATACTTAAAATTATACTAACCCCATACTCACGAACCAGAGGATTAAACATCTCAAAATCATTAAAGAAAAGAGATTTGCTTGAAGTTGGTTTCAAATGCCAATCAGTTGTGTTTATAAAAAACAAATAGCTATTTGCGTTTTTCCCTGATAACTAATTCATATCCGAGGTAATCTAAAATGTCACTAACTGTCTGAAAACGAATTCTGTTATTTATTAGTTCGGCAGAAACTGTACTTTCGTTTGGAATATCATACCCGCAATTTCTTGTCGCTAGAATAACTTTTCTCATTGAAGTACCGTTCTTAACCAGTAATATTTTAAGTTCTTGACGTATATCCATAGCTAAAATCGTAGCTTCATTTTGGATAAAAAACAAAAAAGTTGCACGATAATTCTACATATCGAATTATATTTGATAATACAAAATAAATGTTAAGTAGTTTTTCTATTTTCAAACCCCGGAAATTATATTAACTTTTGTAAAATTTTCCCAAATTGTAACATTTCTTTATAATAAAAATACTTTATATATATAGGGAAAACATAAAGGAAAAATATCATGAGTTTCGATGTTAATGTTCTAAGCGTAAAACCGGTAATCCGCGAAGCCGCTAACATGAACAACGACGGCGGTGGCGGAAACCTTGGTTATATGCAGCAAGGGCAAAAGGAAGAAAAAGAAAAACAGCACAAACTTGACGAAAGTATTTTCGGGAAAAAGGAAGAAGACATTTTCGTAAGTAAAAAAGATTTAGAAGGTTTCGAAGAAGGTTTCTCTATTATTAAAGCAATCGAATCATTGATAGAAAAAATAGCAAAAATCTTCGCAAAGTAAAAAGCACCTTCTAACAGAAATTTACATCACGAAAATTTCTACTCAGAATGGTTTGCGTCATTCAAGCTTATAGTATTAACTATAAGCTCGCTACGATATGCTTTAATTCCTCAATTTTATCAAGACTGTCACTCTCAAAATAAATTCTTAAAAGAGGTTCAGTTCCGCTCGGGCGAACCAATATCCAGCTTGTATTATCATCAAGATAAATTTTTACGCCATCTTTTGTATCAGTCTTGATAATTTTGTAATTTCCAACAGCGGAAAGTTCTCTAAACTTGTCCAAAACAGGCTTAATTTCTTCCGTACTCACGAGCTTTTTATCTACTCTGTCATTATAAAATTTGCAACCGGCAAAGTCGTATAATTCTTTTTGAAGCTCAACCAAAGACTTATTCTCATATGCCATTGCCTCCAATACAAGGGAATTAGCAAGCAAACCGTCTTTTTCAGGGATATGTCCTTGAATACTCAACCCGCCGCTTTCTTCTCCGCCAATTACTGGATTGAACTTTCTCATTGCTTCACCAACATGCTTAAACCCGACAGCAGTCTCAATAACTTCTATCCCCAGTTTGTCGGCAACTTTATTTAACAACAAGCTTGCACCAACAGTTTTTACAACAGAACCCTTGTAACCTTTATTTTTTATGAGGTGCATCAACAAAATTGCAATAATTTCATTTGGAGAAACATATTCACCATTTTCGTTAATCACTCCAAAACGATCTGCATCACCGTCATTGGCAAGCCCAACAGAGTTTCCGTTTGACTTAACCTTTTCAATCAAATCAGTCAAATATTTCGGTTTAGGATCGGGCATCCCGCCACCAAAATTGATATCATGAAACATATTCATCGTTTCGAATTTAATATCGTGTTTTTCAAGTAACTTATCAAAATAACCTATACTTGCAGAATAAAACCCATCATAAATTATATTAGTCTTGATAGATTTAATCTTATCAAAATCAATAAGCGATTCCAGATGAGTATTGTAATCCTTTTGGAAATCATATTTTTTAACAGAACCGGATTTTCCAAACACAATTGCTTCACAGTCAAGATTTGCCATAAGAGCATCCGTAATTTCCTTTGTAGCAGGTCCTGCGTAGTCAGGAATAAACTTTATTCCCAAATACTCCGGAGGATTGTGGGAAGCAGTAAACATCAAAGCACAAGCATTTAGCAATTTCGCATTATAAGCTAATACAGGAGTTGGAATAATCTTATCGCTATACAGAACCCCAAACCCCATATCAGCAAGAATCTCTGCCGCTTGATTTGAAAATTCATCCGCTTTGTTTCTCGGATCATAACCGATGATAATTTTCTTTTCTATCCCAAAATTATCAAAAACATATTTTCCGACAGCTCGACTTACTTTTTCAACATTTTCTGCGGTAAAATCTTCTCCAACAATAGCTCTCCAGCCATCTGTACCAAACTTAATCTTTGTCATATTGCCCTCATCCTATTTTTTTATGTATAATCATATCTGAAATACGGAGTTAAGTAAATGATAAATTTCGACAATGTTTCAAAAATAGCATACCTTGGTCCAAGTGCATCTTTTTCTGAAATGGCACACGATATATTTTGCGGGAAATATAACATTAAAGCTTATCCTGAACCTCAAAATACAATAAAACAAGTTATCGAATTTGTACAGAACAATCCTGACTCATTGGGTGTTCTTCCGGTAGAAAACTCAATAGAAGGAACAGTTAGGGAAACATTAGACAATCTAATTCGTTGCCCCAATCCAAATATAAAAATCCTATCGGAAATAGTACTTCCAATTCACCATTGTTTACTGTCAAAAACAACTGAATTCTACTCAATAACCGGAGTAATTTCGCATCCGCAAGCACTGGCTCAATGTCAAGAATTTATTCACAACGAGCTTCCAAGAAACCTCAATATAATTGAGGCTCCAAGCACAGCTGAGGCTGCAAAAAGCTTGGCAAATTATAATCTTACATATGCTGCCATCGGCAGCGAAAAAACTGCGGAAATATACAACCTAAATATTCTAAGAGAAAACATTAACGATGATAAATCAAACCAAACAATGTTTATTCTTGTAGGGGATTTTGAAACAGAACCGACAGGGAATGACAGAACAACTCTAATGTTTAGTGCAGCTAACAAGCCTGGTGCTTTGATGGAAATTTTAAACATTTTTTATCAAAATAATATAAATCTTTCACACATTTCGTCAAGACCGTCAAAACATGAATTTGGTGACTATATCTTCATCGTAACATTTGACGGACACGTGAAAAACAAAAGGATTTTTGAAACCATAAGACAGGTAAAAGAAAAAGCTACCTACGTAAAATTTATGGGTTCATATGAAAAATAAAACGCCTTACACGAATATTAACAAAGCAATACTTTCATGATATTCTTTTCGCAGGATAGTAAAGTAAGGAGAGAAATACGTTATGAATTTTGAAAATGGAGTACCGTTTGACCCGGGTTTTGTTCAGCATATATCAGCAATAATGCCAAACATTGAATACGCATACGGGAATTTAAACCGTTATAAAAACTTTGGTCAAAAAAAAGCTCAATTCAAAATGTTATACCCAAAACTTATAGGCTTAATTGACAATTATATCGGCTTTTATTCGGGCTGTATTCTTTGGGCAGCGGGTATTAAAACCCTAAAAGATAAACCTATCACAGGAAACTTCTGCTGCGGAAGTGAATATAATGAAGATGAAACTTTACAGGAAGTGAATTTCTTAATTGAATACCTAAATTACCTTCCAAAAGACGTAAAATACTATACAGGTCAAAATTACACACCAAATGCAGAAGACTTAAAAATTCTTGAAGCTTATAAAGAATTTTTAAAATCAAATAAAGGTTTTACTGAAGTAAAAAATACCGATGATTTAGTAATTCCTGATTTAATAGAACAACCAACAGACACAACAAACATTTTTGCAAAAATAGAAGAAGTTGTGGAAAATGGTAATTTATACGAACTAAAAGACCTTATACTCCCTTTATTGAAAGGTTAAAATGGACTTAAGAACAAAATTATACCAAATGTTTATACTTGGCCTTGATGGAGAAGGGTATCATCAAGCATTAAAAGATGGGCTTGGCGGAATTATATTTTTTACAAAAGACATAGAATCCGCCGATCAGTTTAAAACACTGACTTCTGAGATAAAAAAAGAAGCCTTAATAAGCCCGTTTTTATCAATCGACCAAGAAGGTGGCCGAGTAGAAAGAACTGAAAATATTCATAACGGTAAAAAATACCTCTCAGCCAAGTATGCGTACGGAAAGGGGCTGGCTTATCTGGAAAAACAAACCGATGAAATTGCCAAGGAACTTTGTTCATATGGTATCAATTTAAACTTTGCCCCTTGTATTGATGTTAATACGAATCCAAATAACCCAATCATCGGAGAAAGGGCATTTGCAAGCAATCCTGAGGATGTAATTATCGGAGAGAGTATAGTATCAAAAAGATACCGTAAAAACAACATTATCCCATGCGCAAAACACTTTCCAGGTCATGGGGACGCTAATGCAGACAGTCACTTGACTTTGCCTGAAATAACCTTAGATTTTAAAACTCTTGAAAAATACCATATAAAACCGTTTAAAGCCGCAATTGATAACGGAATCGAGATGATTATGGTAGCACATTTACACGTACCTCATTTTGAAAAGGAAATTATTCCAACATCACTAAGTAAAAACGCAATAAGCTACCTAAGAAATACGTTAGGCTACAAAGGAGTCATTATTTCTGACGATATGATTATGAAAGGAGTTGCAAAATTTGGTGCGATAGAAGCCTGCGAAATGGGAATAAGGGCAGGGTTAAATATGTTTATTTACAGAAATTCTACTCCTGAAACAATTAACATTATTGACACAATCGCAATTAAAGCCGAAAATGATATTGAATTAAAAAACAATATTGAAGAATCCTATAAACTAATAACAAAATTAAAACAGGAGAAAAACATATAATGCCGACAGCAACAGGAAATAAAACAATCTTAAAAATTCAAAGATTAGCACATAACAAATTTGTACCTGAATATAAAACTGAAGGCGCCGCAGGGATGGATTTGTGCGCAGCAATAGACGCCCCTATAACCTTAAAACCGCTTGAAAGAAAATTAATCCCAACAGGGTTAAAAATTGAATTAGAACACGGTTATGAAGCACAAGTCAGACCCCGCTCAGGTTTATCCATAAAACACGGAATAACCTTGATTAATTGCATAGGAACCGTGGACGAAGATTATCGCGGAGAAATATGCGTTCCAATTGTAAATTTATCAAATGAAAGTTACACAATACAACCTGATGAAAGAATAGCTCAAATGGTAATATCCCGAGTTGAACAAGCAGAAATCGAAGTTGTCACAGAATTAAGTGAAACTAATCGTGGCGAAGGCGGTTTTGGTTCAACCGGCAAATAAGAAGAAGGACGATATATATGCAAGGTGTTGAAATTAAAAAACATGAAAAAGTTTACTACGTAAAAGATTTCTTTAAAACCATAGTAATCTGTGCGTTTTTCGGAATGTTCGGAATCCACAGATTTTATACTGGTTATACAAAGATTGGAATTTTCCAATTACTCACATTTGGCGGAGGTCTTGTATGGTGGCTTATAGACTTGCTTGCTATGTGCTTTAACAAATACAAAGACAGATACGGCAACGAATTAGACGAATATAACGTACAAGTCGCAGTTTTCGTATTAACAGCATTAGCAATAATTCTACTTGCTGTCGGCATAATGAGTGCACCTTATTTAATGGGAATAGAATAAAATACTTTAAATTTTATTCATTTGTGATACAATTGACCTATGGAAAATGAAAAGAAAATTATAAAAATCGGATTAATCGGACTCGGAACTGTTGGTTCAGGAGTTTACAAGACTTTGCAAAACTCAGAATTTGTAAAGGTTACAAAAATTGCAGTCAAAAACATCAACAAACCTCGTAATATAGAAGGTCTGGACAGGTCTATATTGACCGATGATCCTTATGAGGTTGTAAATTCTGATGCAGATATTGTTGTTGAACTAATCGGCGGAGTAAACCCTGCTTTTGATTTGATAAAAACTGCAATCGAAAATGGAAAGCACATTGTTACTGCGAATAAAGAACTTCTTGCAAAACGTGGCGAAGAAATCTTTAATTTTGCAGAAAAACATAACAAGGTAATCCTTTATGAAGCAGCTATTGCAGGCGGCATACCTATCATTATGCCAATAAAAACAATTCTTGCAGGAAATAAGATTACCAGAATAGAAGCCATACTTAATGGCACTACAAACTATATTTTAACAAAGATGGATGCCGATGGAGCATCTTATGCTGACGTATTAAAAGAAGCCCAAGAATTAGGTTACGCAGAGACTGATCCAACAGGAGATGTCGAAGGTTTTGATGCGGCATATAAGATTACAACCTTGGCAACACTTGCGTTCAAACAAAGAATTAAACTTGAAAATGTTTATAGAGAAGGGATAACTAAAGTTCGAGCAGAGGATATGAAAGCTGCAAACGAGTTGGGCTATAAAATAAAACTCATAGCTTCAGCATATCTTGATGAAAACAACTATGCTGACGTAAGAGTTCATCCAATGCTTGTATCTAAAAAATCTACTCTTGCACATATTGATTACGTAACAAACGCAGTTAGCCTCGAAGGCCATCCGGTTGGTTCTATAACCCTATCAGGGCCGGGGGCTGGAGAATTTCCAACGGCAAGCTCTGTTGTTGGTGATATTTTGGCAATTGTTGCAGAACTTGGTAAAACTGATTACCTGTTGCCAATGATGAGATGTAATCACCACGACACAGCGAAAACAATAGATATTTCTGATACATCAAACAAGTATTATTTATCATTAAATGCAAAAAATAAACTAGGTGTTATCGGGAATATTGGTAAGATTTGCGAAGGAAATAACATAAGCTTAGCTAGTATAATGCAAAGAGGCGTAAGTGATAACAACACAGCAGATATCACTGTAATAACCGAACTTTGCAAAGAAAAAGATATGCAAAATGCAATTTCGCAATTCAAGACAAGCGAATACGTAAATAACGTAAATAGTTTAATAAGAGTCCAAATATAAAAGAGGGAAAAATGTACTATCAAGGATTAATTAACAGATATAGGGAATATCTCCCTGTTACTGAAGATACGCCTATTGTAACTTTAAACGAAGGAAACACTCCTTTAATTAAAGCTGATAACTTGGCAAAAAAAATAGGCATCGATGCAGAAATTTACTTAAAATTTGAAGGCTGCAACCCGACCGGCAGTTTCAAAGACCGTGGAATGACAATGGCTGTTACCAAAGCAAAAGAGTCAGGCTCCGGGGCAATAATTTGTGCTTCAACAGGTAATACCTCAGCATCTGCCGCTGCATACGGGGCAAAAGCCGGATTGAAGACATACGTTCTAATCCCTGATGGGTACATTGCTCTTGGCAAATTATCTCAAGCAATGATGTACGGAGCTGAAATCATTGCAATACAAGGAAACTTTGATGAAGCTTTAGAATTTGTACGTAAAATTTCTGAAAACTACCCAATAACCCTTGTAAACTCAGTTAACCCATACAGAATAGAAGGTCAAAAGACAGGCGCATTTGAAATATGTGATGCTCTTGGTCAAGCACCTGATTACCACTTTATTCCTGTTGGTAATGCAGGCAATATAACTGCATATTGGAAGGGATACAAGGAATGGTTTAATGCAGGCAAAATTCCGGCGCTACCAAAAATGATGGGATTTGAAGCAGAAGGTGCCGCAGCTATTGTAAAAGGTGAAAGAATTATGCACCCTGAAACAATTGCAACAGCAATAAGAATCGGCAACCCTGCAAGTTGGAAACAAGCTGAAGCTGCAAGAGATGAAAGCAACGGTATGATTAACTTTGTAACTGATGAAGAAATTCTAAAAGCTTATAAACTAATCGCCGCTAGCGAAGGCGTTCTTGCAGAACCTGCAAGTGCAGCATCAGTCGCAGGATTAATTAAAGTAAAAGATCAAGTTAAATCCGGCTCAAAAATCGTATGTATCCTTACAGGAAACGGCCTAAAAGATCCGGATAACGCAATAAAATATTCAGGATGCGAAGTTAAAAAGGCATCGGCTGATATGAATGAAATCTTAAGAGTAATGAATGTATAAACAAAGAAACCCGATTTAAATATCGGGTTTCTTTTTATCTGTATTATCATTCAGATTAAAATTATATTAAAATATTGAGCCACCTCTTTATTTGTACTATAATTTACCTATTGTTACAGATAAGAGGAGAAAAAAATGATTGACAAAACAGCAATAATTCATCCGTCAGCACAAATCGCAGATGATGCAATTATCGGGCCTTACGTAGTAATAGGCGAAAATGTAAAAATAGGAAGTAAGACAAGAGTTATAGCAAATGCCTATATAGAACACGCTGAAATAGGTGAAAGATGTACTATTTCTCCTTTTGCAACAATCGGTTCTGAACCTCAAGACTTGGGTTACAAAAACGAACCTACAAAAGTAGTAATCGGTGACGATACAATTATCAAAGAAAATGTAACAATACATAGAGGTGCAGCTTGCGGAGACTTTACAACAAGAATTGGTAACAGATGTCTCTTGATGGTAGGTTCACACATCGCTCACAACTGCGTTCTTGATGATCAAGTTATACTTGCAAACTTGGTAACCCTTGGCGGTCACGTTCACGTTGGATTTGGAGCTTTCGTTGGCGGAATGAGCGTATTCCACCAAAACATTCGTATTGGTGATATGGCTATCGTTAGCGGATTCTCAGCTTCAAGACAAGACATCCTACCTTACTCAAAAGGTGAAGGCAGACCTCCTGTTCCACGTGGTTTGAACGTTGTAGCTTTGAAACGCCGTGGAGTTTCTCAAGAAATCAGAAACAATATGAATCAAGCATTCAAGCTTTTGATTTCTGAAGAATACAACACAACTCAAGCAATAGAAAAAATTAAAGCTGAAATTCCAATGAACGAATACATTGAAAAAATGATTGATTTCGTAAAAACTTCAAAAAGAGGCGTGCTTTTAAAGAGCCACAAATCAGGTCACGAATCTTTGGAAAGTGAAGAATAATTCGATTACATCATTTTATAAGTGGATGTATAAAAAGCATTTAAAATATAACATTATAGTCGGCACAGAACTGCCGACTATTTTTGTTAAGAAAGGAGATTGTAATGGAAAACATTTGGGATAAATACGCCAGAGTACTGGTAGATTACTCAACCGACGTACAAAAAGGCGATACTGTACAAATACGAGGAACAAGCATTTATACAAAAGATTTGGTTAAAGCTGTATATAAAAGAGTTTTAGAACGAGGCGGACACCCTATCCTCAGAACTTCATTTGAAGATTTTTCAGACATTTTCTTAAAATATGCTTCTGATGAACAATTGGATTACGTAGATGAAATTACAAAACTTGAATATGAAAAAATTGATAAATTCATCTCAATCGGCGGCCCTATGAATACAAAAAATTTGGCAAAAGCAGACATAAAAAAACTTGCAAGACGCGGAAAGGCTACAAAACCTTTGTCAGAACTTTTGATGAAACGTTCCGCAGACGGAACTGCAAGCTGGGTTATAGCAGATGTACCAACACATGCACTTGCTCAGGAAGCTAAAATGTCTTTCGATGAATACTCTGACTTTTTGTTCAAGTCTTGTTACCTTGATCTTGAAGATCCGGTTGGCAAATTAAAAGAACTGGACGAAAAACAAACAAAATGGGCAAACTACTTGAATGGAGTTAAAACGATTCACATAACAGGTGAAAAAACAGATATAACATTCAATGTAGAAGGCAGAAAATGGATTAGCTGTTCAGGTAAAAATAACTACCCAGATGGTGAAGTATTCACATCTCCGGTAGAAGACGGAATTAATGGCGAAATATATTTTGATTTTCCACAAATATACAGAGGAAACGAAGCACAAGGGGTACACCTCTGGATAGAAAACGGCAAAGTTGTAAAAGCAGAAGCCGAAAGAGGAGAAGAATACCTTAATGCAATGTTAGATATGGACGAAGGATCAAGAGGAATTGGCGAAATCGCAATTGGAACAAATGACGAAATCCAAGATATAACAGGGAATATCCTATTCGATGAAAAGATAGGCGGAGCAATCCACATGGCAGTGGGTGCATCATACCCGGAAACCGGCGGAAAAAATGTATCAGGATTACATTGGGATTTGATAAAAAACATGAAAAACGGCGGTAAAATATATGCCGATGATAAGCTAATTTATGAGAACGGCAAATTTTTAATATAAGTTTGAGCCTCTGCTAAATGCAGAGGCTTTTTTAATCTGTATGTAAAAATATGTAACAAGAAGAATAAAAAGTCTAAAGTTTTTCGAACACATAACCGAATAAAAAAAAGTACTTAGATTCACAAAAAGGAGTGTGTTATGAAAGACAAAAAAATCCTCGACACAGATGAAATGATGGTAGATTACGCAGAAATGACAAGCTTTGATTTCAATTCATTAAGCTATAAACAAATGTGCGATTTACAAAAAATCACAGAGAGTGAATATGATGAAAAGCCTATCCCGTTTAAATATGGCAAATTTGATTTGGTAGATTTATTTCATTCATTCATTACACAGAAAGACTAACAATATTGAGGGCTCGTGATTATGGATATGAAGGATATATTTGAAACCGGCTGTTTTTCACCGGGCTGGATAGAAAAAGAAACAGAAGAAGCCCCTCCGGTACCAGCAAGAAAAGAGCTAAGCGTATTACTTGGCGAACTGGAGGAGATAAAAAGTAATATTGAAAATTTACAAGCGAAACAGTGGTACTTGGCAAAGCTAATACAATACCATAACGAAGGCTTTGCAAGGACTTAAGTCCAACCTCTGTTAGGACGGCTGCCGAGATTTGGAGAGATAGTAAATAGCATGAAAATAAGATCACCTCAAAAGAGGTGATTTTTTATTAAAAAAAGGACTTGATTTTAAAAAATGTTTATAGTACATTAGTTCTTGCGGAAGTTGTTATAAAAATAATGACTTAAGTATGGGCTGCTAGCTCAGGTGGTTAGAGCGCACCCCTGATAAGGGTGAGGTCGGTGGTTCGAGTCCACTGCGGCCCACCATAAAAGAGACTTTCAAAAGAAAGTCTCTTTTATTTTGCAAAATTCTGTAACTAATAGTAATAGGTTTCTGAGACATTGAGACAGAGAAAAATTTAATAAAAAATCAAACAGACAGCACGATTGAGGCTGTTTTTTAGTATTGAGAATTGTGACTAGTAAACTGGTTCAAGAAGACAAAATTAAGTTAAATTTGCGACATTTCCTATATTTGTACGATATACCAATAATTTTTAAAATTATATAATTAAACTTAGCATGGAAGAAAAAAATTTAAATATATTTAAACGGTTTTGGATTTATCAAAAAGAAAGATTCCCTGTTTTCTCATATGGCTTAATGGTTTTTACATTTACTTTTTCTGCAATGTCATATTCAAAAATTTTAAGAGGAGAGTTAGATTTTTCCTTTGTAACTTTCTTTATTGGCGCATTAACATCTTTTGGGTATTTTTTCTTGCTTAGAATTTTTGATGAGTTTAAAGATGCAGAAGATGATGCAAAATATCGTCCATATCGTGCTGTTCCAAGAGGTTTAGTCACATTTAAAGAATTGAAGTGGCTTGCAATAGTTATAATTATTTTTCAATTGGTTCTAAATGCAGTTTTTATTTCTAAAATGCTTTGGATATGGGGATTAGTAATAATTTATATGCTTATTATGGCAAAAGAATTTTTTGTTCGCAGTTGGTTAAGAAAGCATCCTGTTGCATATTTAATTTCACATATGATGATTATGCCTGTAATAGATTTTTATACAACCGGACTTGATTGGAATAATGCAGGAACAAAATTGCCAAAAGGTCTAATAATATTTTTGATAGTTACGTTTTTGAATGGAATTGTAATTGAAATTGGCAGAAAAATAAGAGCCAGTGATGCTGAAGAAATAGGTGTAGAAACATATTCATACCTTTGGGGCGAAAAAAGAGCCACAATAATTTGGCTGTGTGTTTTATTTACAACATTTATTTTTGCAAATATTGCTTGTTTTTATGCAGGATTTGGGAAAATAACATTTGTCTTTTTAATAATATTTTTGGTTATTTGCGGTTGTCCTGCAATAGAATTTCTTAAAAATAGAAAGCAAAGAACAGCGGCTAAACTTGAAACAATGGCAGGGATTTGGACATTGGGCATGTATTTATCTTTGGGTGGTATTCCAATGATATTACACATTATAGGTGGTTAAATGAATAAAAAAATAGTTGGCGGAAAAGCTTATAATCTTGATATTCTAACAAAAAACGGAATAAATGTTCCAAAATGGTTTGTCGTAAATTCAGCTGATGATAATTTTGAGATTGATGAAAACAAACTGTATGCTGTTCGTTCTTCTGCAGTTTGGGAAGATGGAAATCAAAAATCTTTTGCAGGCCAAATGGAAAGTTATTTATATGTTAAACCTCAGGAAATAAAAGCGCGTATTCAAGATGTAATTGATTCTGCAAATTCAGAAAGAATAAAGTTTTATATAGAACAAAACAATATATTAGACGATATAAAAGTTGGTGTAATTATTCAGGAAATGATAAACTCTGATGTTTCTGGCGTCGTGTTTTCATCTAACCCAATAACGGGAAAAAGAAATGAAATTGTAATATCAAGTGTTTTTGGTCTTGGAGAAGGACTTGTATCAGGTGAATTAAACGCAGATACTTACACTATTGAAAATGATAAGATTACAAAAAATATTATCGAAAAACCATATAAAATAGTCTTTGATAAAGAAAAGGGTATTGGGACAAAACGAATTAAAAACGAAACTCCAAGAGCACAAACTCTAACGGATAAACAAATAAAAGAACTTGTCGAAAAAACAAAAGAAATAGTTGATATATATGGGAAACCGCAAGATATAGAATGGGCTTATGAAGATGGTATTTTATACATTTTACAAACAAGACCCATTACGACACTAGAAAACATTTCTGATAAATCACAGCAGGAAGTTATTTGGGATAATTCAAATATTATTGAAAGTTATTCCGGAGTAATCACTCCGTTGACATTTTCATTTATAAAAGATGTATATACCGAAGTTTATAAACAATTTCTTTTGATTATGGGAGTTGAACAAGAACTAATCGAAGAAAACTCAGATATTTTTCAAATGCTCGGTTTAATCGAAGGAAGAGTTTATTACAATTTACTTAATTGGTACAGACTTTTGCGACTTATGCCAGGATATGAAATTAATGCAGGTTTTATGGAATCAATGATGGGAGTTAAGCAAAAACTTAATCAAATTCCTAAAGTCAAACCAAGTAAAAAAAATAAATATATAAGACTTTTTAATCTTTTAAAATCTTTGATATTTAACCTTTTTACACTACCAAAAGAAATTGAAAAGTTTTATAAACACATAGATATAACACTTTCTCCATATGAAAACGGGAAATTAAAGGGTAAAAGTGCAAATGAACTTATAGAAATTTATTTTGAATTAGAATCAAAACTAATGAAAAAATGGCAGGCACCCTTGGTTAATGATTTTTACGCAATGATATTTTACGGACTTTTGAAAAAATCATTGTTAAAAGCAGACTCAAATGGTACTTTGCAAAATGATTTATTAACAGGTGAAACAGGCATAATTTCAACAGAACCGATAAAACGTATCAAGCAAATTTCAAATAAAATATGCAAAGGAGAAAAGGTCGATGATGATATAAAAGAGTTTATTCAAAAATTCGGTAATCGATGTATCGGAGAATTAAAACTTGAAACAATTACTTATAAACAAGACCCGTCACTTTTGCAATTCATTATTAATTCATACGTAAAACAGGGAATTATTGATATTGAAAAAGAATCCCAAAAGGAACAAGAAATTAGACGCAATGCAGAAAAAACCGTAAAAGAAAAAATTAAAAATCCGTTCTTTGGTTTTATATTAAAAAATGCCCGTCTAAGGGTTAAAAACAGAGAAAATCTTCGTTTTGAACGTACAAGATTGTTTGGTTTAGTTAGGGAAATATTTTTAGAACTGGGTAAAAATTTCGCATACGAAAATATTATTGAAACTCAGCGAGATATTTTCTACCTAACAAAAGAAGAAATTTTCAATTATGTATGCGGGACATCTGTTGATATTGATTTAAAAACTATAATCAAAAATCGTAAAGAAGAATATGAAATTTTTAAGAAAAAGAATCTGCCAGACAGATTTACAACGTACGGAGCAGTATATAAGGCAAATCAATTCATTGTAAATAATATTGCTACTGATATAAAAGGAGATTTATCAGGAATCGGAGCTTGTGCAGGTATTGTCAGGGCAAAAGTTAAAATTGTTCACTCTGTTGAAGAATCCGAAGGATTGGAAAATTGTATAATGGTTGCCGAGCGAACAGATCCTGGTTGGGTCCCATTATTCCCAATTAGTAAAGGGATTTTGGTCGAGCGTGGCAGCATATTATCCCATAGTGCAATTGTGGCAAGAGAAATGGGAATTCCTGCAATAGTTGGGGTAAACAATCTTTTATCAACCTTAAAAGACGGAGATGAAGTTGAAATGGATGGTTCAACCGGGAAAATAAGGATAATCAGAAATGAGCAAAGGAATTGAAGCACGAGCAAAATTTAATAAAATAAGATATGCAAACTGTTGGGAAGATCCTGAACTTTTACTTGAGGGATTTGATAATGGGAAAAAGTACATATCTATAGGTTCTGCAGGAGATAATTCACTATCATTGCTGATTAAAAATCCAGAAGTTGTCTATGCCGTTGATTTAAGTATTCCGCAAATTGCGTGTTGTGAACTAAAAAAAAATGCAATAAAATTTTTGGATTATGAAAACTTTTTGAAACTTTTAGGGTTTAAAGCCTGCGATAGTCGTCTTGAAATCTATACATCTATCAAAGAAAATTTGAGTTTACAAAGCAGATATTATTTTGAACACAATCCTGAGATAATCAAAGATGGAATTATCCAACAGGGGAAATTTGAACATTATTTTCAACTTTTTGCAAATAAAATTATGCCATTAGTTCATAATCAGAAAAATTTAACAGAATTATTTTTACCAAAATCTATTCAAGCTCAAAGGATGTTTTATGACAGAACTTGGAATAACTGGAGATTTAAGGCTTTATTTAAAGTTTTCTTTAACAAATTTGTTATGGGACGTTTAGGCCGAGATAAGGAATTTTTTAAATATGTTGATACGGCAATGATTTCAAAAAACATCAAAGAACGAGCAGATAGGGCTCTTCGAGATGTTCCGACTTGGAATAATCCGTACGTAAATTATATTTTATTAAACAATTTTGATTATGCTCTTCCTCATTACGCTAAAGAAGAAAATTTTGACATAATAAAACAAAATATTGATACTTTGGAAATTAGAACAGGTACAATAAATGAAGTTGCCACAAATTCCGGCATAAAGTTTGACGGGTTTAATCTGTCTGATATCTTTGAATATATGGATAAGGACTTGTTTAAAGAAGTTTCTTCTCAATTATTATCGGTTTCAAATATAGGAGCAAAATATTGCTATTGGAATATGATGGTAGACAGGCGAATTTCTGAAATTTTACCTGAAAACTTTGAGTATAAAAAAGAATTATCACAAAAACTTTATTTAAAAGACAAAGCATTCTTTTATAAAGATTTTATTATAGATGAGGTTATAAAAAATGACTGATTTAATTTGCGGAAGTATAATTTCTTTAATATTTTTATTATTTTTTATTATTGCAGAGATTTGCTATAGAAAAGGATTAAATGTTGAAATAACGAGGAAATTTGTTCATTTTGCAGGAGCATTTGTTACTATAATTTTCCCATTTATTTTCAAAACACATTGGGCAGTCTTAATTTTGGCAGTATTGTTTTGTGGAGTAATGTTAATAACCAAAAAAACAGGAACACTACAATCTGTACATGCCGTCGAACGCAAATCTTACGGAGCAATCTATCATCCTATTGCAATATATATCTGCTTTGTGTATTCACAGTTTTTACATCAACCTTGGTTTTATGTTATTTCAATTTTAATTCTTGCAGTATCAGATGCTTTTGCGGCACTTGTTGGGAAAAATTACGGTATGAATGAATATATCGTAGAAGTTGGAAGTAAAAAAACGATGGAAGGTTCATTTACATTTTTTTTAACATCATTTTTAATAACTCATTTAATTTTACTTTTAACAACAACTGTCGGTAAAGTAGAATCCGTTCTGGTGGCACTTTTAATTGCAATAATTATAACTATATTTGAAAGTGTTAGTTTAAAAGGTGCAGATAATTTATTTATCCCGATTGGAACAATGTTTATTTTATCAAAAAATATCCAACCTACAGTTGAAGGAATAACATTCCAGCTGGTGGTATTAATTGCATTTCTGATAAGTTATTTAGTTATAATGCTTCCATATAAACGAATAGGTTTTTCCGGTGTTGTGCTGCTGGGTTTGATAAATTATATTATCTGGACATTACTAGGTAATATTTACGCTGCAACGCTTGCAATATTTTCATTACTCTGCGCAAAAACTGATATTATACTGAATTATGATTGCGATGAGGCTGATGCTTATCGAGTAAGACCAATATTTTATATTTTGACGGTTCCAGTTGCTTGTGCATTCTTGGGAAATTTTATTGGCGCAAAAATAATTTATCCTTTTATAACTTCAATAATTTGTGAAGGTTTTATCATTAAAACAAAATTTTTTAACGGAAATTTAAATAAAGGTTTATGGGTAACATCAGTAATTTCGTTAATAGTTTTAGGAGCAAGTTATGTATTTATCAGATAGTAAAGATGAATTTTTGAAATTTCCGAAAGATTTATACAGAAATGATCCGTTTTATACAACACAATCTGAGGATGTCTCGGATTGTGAAAAACTTTTTATAGTAAAAGAAAATGAAAAAGTTCTTTGTCGTTTAGGATTTTTTGCCAATGGACAGTTCGGATTTTTTGAGGCTGAAAACAATTTGGAAGCAGTTAAGTTTTTATTTAATCAAGTAAAAACTTACGCCAAAACAAAAGGTTATGACTACTTAATCGGACCGATTAACGGTTCTACTTGGAAAAAATACCGAATTACGCTGCCATCAAACAATCCACCATTCTGGCTTGACAATTATAACAAACCTTATTATGCGGAATTACTTGAAAATTGTGGATTTGAAACAATTGCAGATTACACATCTTCAATTTGTCGCGACTTAAACAAAGATTACTCAAGACTTGAAAAATTTTCATCAATTTTTGAAAAAAAAGGTATAAAAATTCGCAAATTTAATCCTGAAAATTTTGAAGAAGATATCAGAAAAATTTACAACATTTCTGTAGATAGTTTTGTGAACAATTTTCTTTATACACCAATAGAATTTGAAGATTTTTATAAAATGTATGAACCGGCAAAAAGCTTTTTAAATCCGGAGTGGGTTTTGCTTGCGGAAAATGTTGACAATGAAGCAATTGCTTTCATATTTGGTTTTGATAATTTATACAATAAAGATAATAAATCACTTGTAATAAAGACATTAGCACAAATTTCTGATTACAAATATCGTGGAATAGGATCATATCTGGTAGAATATTTACATCAAAAAGCTCAACTTGCAGGGTATAATAGTATTATTCATGCACTTATGCATAAAAATAATGTATCAGCTAATATTCTGTCGGGCGAACTCTACCATAAATATAAACTTTATGGAGTTAAATTATGATAAATAATATTGTTGAAATTTTATTTAAAAATGCTGAGAAGCATCCTGATAAACTTGCTATTATCCATAAAAATAAAAAAATAACTTACGGGAAATTAGTGCAAGATGTAAAAGATTATGCACAGTATTTTTTATCAAAAGGTATAAAAAAAGGTGATAATATATTAATTTTTGTTCCAATGTCGATTGAACTTTATAAAATTCTTTCCGCTGTTTTTTATGTCGGTGCAACAGCAGTTTTTGTAGATGCTTGGGCTGATAAAAATAGACTTAATCAAGCTTTAACGATTGTTCCCTGCGAAGCATTCATTGCTTGTCCGAAAGCTTTTATATTGAAACTAATGAGCAAAAAAGTGCGTGAAGTAGGAATAAATATCATATCAGGAACTATTAAAAAATCAAAAAGCACCCACCCAATTGAAACAGTAACACCTGATTCAACTGCACTTATAACCTTTACATCAGGTTCAACAGGACTCCCAAAAGCAGCTAAAAGAACTCACAAATTTTTGCTGGAACAGCACTATGTACTAAAAAAACACTTAGCACCTTCCTTTGATGATGTTGATTTAACAAGTCTACCTGTTTTTATTCTTCACAATCTTGCCTGTGGTACAACTTCTGTTATTCCTGATTTTAACCCCCAAAAACCATCGGATATTGACCCTGATAAAATTTTAAAAGATATAAAAAATAATAATGTTACTACTTCTGTCGGCTCACCAAGATTTTATGAAAAACTTGCTGAATTTGGGAAAATCAAAGGTTTGAAAAGAATTTTCACTGGTGGAGCTCCTGTTTTCCCCAAGAACGCCAGACTTTTACAGGAAAATTTCAACGATTGTGATATAGAAATAGTTTACGGATCAACTGAAGCTGAACCGATTGCATCAATTTCAACAAAAGAATTATTACAGTGTGAAGGTAATGTTAAAGACGGTTTGTATGTTGGAAAACCAATTGAGGATATTAATGTAAAAATTATAAAGCCATCAGATGAACCTATTGAAGATTTTGAAAGCACCTGGCTTAGTACAGGTGAAATTGGTGAAATTTGTGTTGAAGGAAAGCATGTCTTAAAAGAATATTATAATAGCGATGAAGCACAAAAATTTGCAAAAATTAACTACCAAGGACAAGTTTGGCATAGAACAGGTGATGCCGGATATTTGGATAATGATGGCAGATTATTTCTTATGGGCAGAGTGAAAAATCGATTTGTCCATAATAATAAAGACGTTTATGTATTCCCGATAGAAAATGCTTTACTTGAGATTGAGGGTATTGAAATCGGAACAATTCTAAAAATTGATGAACAAATTATACTTGTTGTAGAAACAAAAATTCCACAGAAAAAACTTGAACGAGAACTTAAAAATTTTGGATTTAATTTTGACAAATTTATAATCACAAAAATTCCTCGTGACCCGAGACATAATTCAAAAATTGATTATGATAAGTTAAGAAAAATCCTCTCATAAAGAGAGGATTTTAAATTTATAAACTCTCATACCATTCTTTTAAATCTTTTCTTTTAACTTTTCTTGTTGAAGTCTTTGGCAGCTCATCACGATGAAGCACCACAACAGTCGGAGTTTTATATGGTGCTAAGTTTGCTTCAGATAGGCGTTTCACTTCTGCTTCAAGCACCTCTTGAATTTCCTTGTCTGATTTTTTTGCAAGTTCATCAGATGGTGTTATAATTACTCCGACTTCTTCTGTTCCTGCTTTATTTCCGGATTTTATCATTAAAGACATTACACAAAGTTCTTTAATAAGTTCTGAAGTTTCTAATACTGCTTCAACTTCTTCCGGGAAGATTTTTTTGCCACCGCCAAGAACTATCATATTCTTAATTCGACCTGTAATTTTGATAAATCCTTGTTTGTCAATTTCGCCAATATCACCTGTATGAAACCAACCGTCTTCATCAATAACTTCTTTAGTCATTTCTGGTTTACCGTAATATCCTTGCATAACGTTTGGTCCTGTTGCAAGAATTTCTCCGTTATCAGAAATTTTTACCATTACCGAAGGCAAAGGTTGACCAACTGTTCCTATTTTTGAATGCCCGTAACGATTAGTTGAAATTGTCGGAGAAGTTTCTGTTAAACCATACCCTTGAAATATAGGAATACCTATTCTGTCAAAAAATTCTGCGACATTATCCTCTAAAGGAGCACCACCACAGATAAAACACTCTAATCTTCCTCCCAAACCATCAATTACCGATTTAAACATCAAACGACGAATCTTGCGTGGCATAAATTTTGCAAAAGAATAAAATATTTTAAACGCTTTTTGTGCAGTTTCAGGCTGCTTTTTTATCTGTTTATCAATACTGTTTTTAAACATTTTTGCAACAAGAGGAACCACAATCATATTTGTAATTCTTTTTTCTTTCATTGTTGTTGCAAGTTCTTTGGGATTTAAAGATTTTATATAAACTATTTTTGCCCCCAAATAAAGCATTCCAAAAAATCCACAATCTAATTCCAGCAAATGATTTAAAGGCAAAATTGAAAGCAGAGTATGCTCATGTGTAATTTTGAACATAGTTTCAAAATCACGAAGTTGAGAATATATATTCCCAAAACTAATCATAACACCTTTTGGATTACCGGTTGTGCCTGATGTATAAACAATCAGGGCGGTTTCATCCAACGATCTTGGTCTTCCCAAATCTTTTTCTATATCCGTTCCTAAATCGGACACAGACGGTATTTCTTTATGTTCTCTTTCTTCGTTATCAAGAACAAATATCTGATCAATGGATTTTACATTGTTTTTAACTTCCAGAGCATGTTCTAGATAATGACTTGAACAAAACAAAATCCTAGGGTTGCAGTCGTTTAAGATATGCGTATGCTCCGGTACTGTAAGTTTTACATCTAAAGGAACCGTAATTGCACCTGTTTGAATAGATGCAAACATTCCAATAGAAAATTCAGGTCTTGATTCACAAATTATGGCAATTCTTTCCCCACGTTGTATTTTTATTGTTTCAATAAGATAATTTGCAAATTTTTTAGCCCTTCTTGAAATTTCAAGATAACTTAATTCTTCATATCCGTCTTTTGTTTTTAAAGATAATGCCTTTACCTGACCATAAATATCACCTTTTTCTTGCATTAAATCGAGGAAATTTGAATGCAACTTATGATCAATATTATAAAAAGCACGACGTTCGAGTGACTTTTTCATAAAGTTTATACGAATTTGCAATTCATGTGCAATTTCTTTTTCATCAGAATGAAAATCAGTTATAGGTTGACCAAATTGAATAACAATTGTATTAAATAACTTAGGGAATTTTCTGGTTTTGCCCCAAGTTTCAAAGCCTCCCTGTATGGCAAAAGGTATAATCGGAGCATTAGTTTCTTTTGCCATTATACCGACTCCTCTATTAAATTTACAAATTTCACCGTCAGGCGTAAACTTGCCTTCAGGAAAAATTATTACAGCTTCTCCTGATTTTAATTTTTGATTGGCACTTTCAATTGCCTCTATGCCTTTACCAAATTTTAAAGGTAAAACATTAAAATATTTTAATAAATGTCTTACAACAGGAGTTTTAAATGCTGCCGGACCAGTCACAAACCACAATTGACGATGTGTAGCCATTTGTACAATAAATGGATCTAAATGTCCTGTATGGTTACCGGCAAGGATTACTTTTCCTTTTTTTGGAATATTCTCAGCTCCTTCAATTCTGTATCTAAAAAGAAGCAAGAAAAGATGCCCCAATGTAGCTTTTAATAAGAAATATCTGAAACTTTTGTCAAAGACTAGCACCAATGCAGCAAGTACAAATGAAAATAATGCAATTCCTTTAAATACATTCAACGGATTTATAAAACCAATAATAGTTGCAACAATCACTGTTCCAATTAGAAAGCTTAAAGTACTGGCTGTTAATTGTAAACCAAATATTTTACCTCGGACTCTGTCTGGGGTAATTTTTTGTAAAATGGTATCAAGCATAACAATTATAACAGCATCGGCCATCCCGATTGGAATAAGCCACATCCAAGCGCTATTGATACTTTGACATAATGGGGCCGTAACAAGAGCAAGACATAGTATGATAAATCCGCTTGCAAATAAATGCGGAATTCTCATTATTCTTGCAAAATATATTGTTGCTGCCATACCTGTAATAATACCGATACCTAAAATTGTTCTCAGATAAGTTAAATCACTGAAGGCTAAGCCATAATAATCAGTAATAAGAGCATTTAAACTATTTGAAAATACAGCAACAATAAATTGCAGACAAATAGCCAGTCCGACAAGATATAATACTTTTTTATGTTTTTTTAAATAATTTAATGCCACAGCCATATCGTTTATTTTTTCTCTTGTGGTAAATATATTTTGTTTAATTGAGAATTTGATTAATGCAGTAAAAATTGCTCCAATTAAATACATACCACCAATTATTAAAAACGCCTTTTCATTTCCAAGAGTTATCAAATAATTTGCAGCAAAAGCTCCGAATAATAACGCAATAACACCAAGTGAAGAAGTAAATGCATTTGCAAATTTTAATTGTTCATTTTTAACAATATTTGTAACAGCAGACATTTTAGCAGGGTAGAAAAATGCTGCTCCAATCCCTAAACCAAAAGCAACAATGTAGATTAAATTCTGAGTTAATTGAGGAATAAAGAAAATCATTAAACAAATCGTTACAGCTCTAAAAAGACAACTTATTGAAAGGATTGCTTTTCTGGAAAATCTGTCACAAAGAACTCCCGAAAACGGACTAACTAGAAATTGCGGCAAAAGAAATATAAAAAACATTATAGCAATAGATTTTCCTGTATTTCCCGACATTTGCAAAAGAATAGATACAAACAAAAATTGAACAATTGCATCTGCAAAATGGGAAAAAACTTGACCAAAAAATAATTTATCAAATTCGAAATTTGCGAATGGCCCAAACTTTTGCTTAATTCCGTTCATTTTATAACTCCTCTATGCCCCTACCAATCTGTATAATCTTAACAATATTAACCCTAATGTGCAAATATGTAATGCATTTTCACAAGTACATCAGACTATCATACTAATCCAAACGCTAATGTTTAATGCTTATTGTATTATATTAAATTCTGCTTTGGATTTTGTAAACTTTATATAAAACGGTGCATAACTAATTTTTATATTGTAAAATCAAATAAATTAATGAAGCAAGGATATTTTTATGAAATTTGAAATAAAAGACAAAAATTGGAAAAGATATCATTTATTTTGGCATTATATTAATAATTTGCGAAATGTTCTTAGTTTAACTTGCGATATTGATATAACTGAATTTCTACCTTATATAAAATCTAAAGGTTATAGGTTTTATCCTTCTTTTATGTGGGCAGTATGTAAAATTATTAATGCTCATGAAGAATTTAGATTAGGCTGGGATGAAAACAATCAAGTTGGAGTGTACGATGTGATTCATCCATATTTTACACATTTTTTTAAAGAAGATGAAATGTGTGCTTTATTCGTTGCAGAATATAATGAAAATTTAGAAGTCTTTCATAGTAATTTTGTTGATATAATTGACAAACATAAAGATTGTAGTAAGTTTTTGAAATAATATTTTTGATTTACAATCGGTGTAATGGAGGTATTTATGCTTGAAGCTATTGATATTAATTTTGATATAACGTGTTGAAATATCTCTAAGACGGTATTTCAGGACTTGACTTCTGTCTCAAAACGAGTGATGAATGTGTTGCATTAGATCTACACATATTTGAGGTATAATATAACTATGGATTGGATATATTTATTAATTGCAGCAATGTTTGAAGTTGGTTGGCCATTTGGTTTAAAAATGGCTTCTTTAGGTGCGTACAAATTTTTATGGATAGATTTCGCAATCATAGCTATGATATTAAGCGGAGTCTTCCTATTTCTTGCGCAAAAAACAATTCCTGTTGGCACCGCTTATGCCGTATGGACAGGAATCGGTGCAGCTTGCACTTTCCTTATCGGCGTACTTGTTTTTAATGATACACTCAATTTAATGCGCGCATTAGGTGTTATCTTGATTGTATCAGGCGTAATTCTATTAAAAATCGCACACTAAAACGGGAATTTTGTGTATTTCATATTCTCTTTCATTAACTCTATAATCATAGAAATTCCCTCAGATAAAGACAAATTCTTCCTTGGAGCTTCCCCTACATGTAACACTTGAGGCCCATAAGTTTTTGCTAATCTGAACATTTCTCTTTCATATGAGTCCAATGCACTATTACTCATGTCTCTCAACATAAAAACTCGTCTATGATTTTGGCAAAAATCATAAACAAATCTTGAAAATCTATTTGGACGAGGCACTGCGCATCTGGAATCTAAAAGATAAATTTTGCCATTATATCTACCGATTTGCCTTGTTTTGTACTCATCCATATCTCTTGATAGTTCAAAACCAGCCTTCTTGATACTAAAACTCTAAAGATTTTTTTTTGCTAAAAATTAAATGATACCGGTACATTTTGGGTATTTAATTTAGCCAATGGGATATCTTTGTTCGTTCCGTGATAGTCACTACCACCTGATGCAACAAGGTTATATTTCTTCGCACAACTTAGCAGAAAATCTATTTCTTCCATATCATATCGGGAGTAATAACATTCGAGTCCCTGAATTCCAAACTTAAGCATTTTTTCTAATCTTGGAATAAAATCTGCAAAACCAATATGTTTTTCGCCTTCTCCACCCAAAGGATGCGCCCAAACGGCAGTTCCTCCGGTAGACTTTATAGCATCAATAGCTTCCTTACAGTCAAATCTGGTATTACCGGTTTTACAGTTGTCCAAATATTTCTTCATTGCCTCTATATTATTCTCTGCAAGACCACGCTTAACCAATATACAAGCAAGATGGGTTTTAACAACACTCTTCCTTGAATATAACCAATCTAATTCATCTTTAGTAAACTCAAAATTCCAAACTTTTTTCAAATATTCTATTCGAGTTTCAAGCTTCTGTCTTCTCAGAATTTTTCCTTTAGCAATCAAATCTTTCAATTTCTGATTATCAGGATCAATATTATAGCCTAATATATGACACTTAATATCTTCAGCAAGACAAGTTAGCTCAACACCTTTAATAAAACCTTTGTCAAACTTTTCAGCCATCAAACGACACCCTTCTGTTGTATCATGGTCTGTCAGCGCAAAAACTTCGATGCCAGAGTCTTTTATCTTCTGTGCTAATTCATCGACAGAATCACTTCCATCTGAACAATTACTATGAATATGTAAATCTATTTTTGTCATATTATTATTTCTCACTTTATTCTGAATACTTCCAGCCTTCATCATTATGATAAATCATAAGCTTACTCATTCCGCCATCTATAACGATGTTTTCACCGGTTATGAATTTAGCATTTTCAGAGCATAAAAATAATACTGCATTTGCAATATCGATAGGTTCACCAACCCGATTTGCAGGATGTTGTTTAATATCTGAAGCTTCAAACTCAAAGTCAACAGTATCAATCCATCCTGGAGAAATTGAATTGACTCTCGCCTTCCCCTTTAACGTAACAGCCATTGAATGCGTCAAAGATATTATGCCACCCTTTGCAGCAGCATAACTTTCCCAATCTCGCTGAGATTGAAATGCTCTTGTAGATGAAATATTTATAATAACCGCATTTTCTCCAAAATTGTTAAGCAACAATTTTACAAGTGCAAAAGGAGCAAATAAACTTAATTTTTGCACATACAAAAAGTCTTCCAAACTACAAGAAAACAACCCGCCTTTTGACAATCCCGCATTATTTATCAGAAAATCAACTTTACCATATTTTGCAATAACTCTATTTGTAAAATCAACTAAAACATCTTTTTCGGTAATATCGCCCTGAAAAAAGAAATCGCATTCTACATCAGCTCTGTTTTTATCAATAATAACGACTTTTGCACCAAGCTTATGAAATTCTTCACAGACAGATTTTCCAATACCCGAGGAACCACCTGTAACTATTACCACTTTATCTTTAAACGTCTTCATAATGATAATCTAGCATAAAATCTTATTAAGAAAAACAATGATTAAACATTCTTTCCATACTTAGCTACTACATCAACAGTTTGCTCTATAACATCTGCCGAATGCGCAACAGACACAAACATCGCCTCAAATTGAGACGGAGCGACATAAATCCCATGAGTTAGCATATGGTTAAAGTAAGCTGCAAATTTATCAGTATCACAAGTTGCAACTTCCTTATAACTATTAATTGGATTATCTGTAAAAAATACGGACATCAAAGACCCGACTCTTTTTGTTTGTAATCCGATAGACTTATAAGCATCCTCAATAATCGCAGTATTCTTATCTATTTCAGAGTAAATTTCTTGATTTTCAATAAGAATTTTTAGAGTTTCTATCCCAGCAGTAACAGCGACAGGATTTCCAGAAAGTGTTCCTGCTTGATACACCGCACCAATAGGAGCCACGCAAGACATAACATCTTTTCTCCCGCCATAAACTGCAAGCGGCATTCCGCCGCCAACTATTTTACCAAAAGCAGACAAATCTGGTTTTATCCCATAATATTCCTGAGCTCCGCCTAATGATAGCCTGAATCCTGTTATAACTTCATCGAATATTAACAAAGCCCCATATTGGTTTGTTATTTCTCTTAAAAACTTCAAAAATGTCGAAGTTGGAGGAACTACACCCATATTTGCAGCCACAGGTTCTACAACTATGCAAGCGACTTCTTCTCCACATTGTTGCATCAGTTCTCTGACAGAATTTTCATCATTGTAATCTGCAAGAAGTGTATATTTTGCATAACCTTTTGGAACACCAGCGCTGTCAGGGATTGCTTCTGTCAAAACTCCAGAACCTGCCCTCATCAACAATCCGTCAGAATGCCCGTGATAACATCCGGTAAACTTTATTATTTTATCCCTTCCGGTAAATCCTCTTGCGACCCTCACAGCACTCATTACGGCCTCAGTTCCGGAACTTACAAGACGCATCATCTCCATAGATGGTACACATTTTCTTATAAGTTCATCTAATATTATTTCTTTTTCAGTAGGAGCTCCAAAAGTAAGCCCTTTTTCACAAACTTTTTTGACAGCCTCGATAACTCTTGGATGAGCATGACCCAAAATCCCAGGTCCCCAAGAACACACATAGTCAATATACTTGTTTCCGTCAACATCATAGATATAGGCACCTTTGGCACTATCTACAAAGAACGGAGTTCTTTTAACCGAATTAAAAGCTCTTACCGGGCTATTAACTCCTCCAGGCATTATATTTTGTGCCTTCTTAAACAATTCCTCAGATTTTGTCATACCAATCCTTTTCTAACTTACTCATTCAACCACTTTGCCATATCCAAAGCATGATAAGTAATTATTATACTTGCTCCAGCCCTTTTCATAGCTATAAGGTTTTCTGTAACAATACGTTTCTCATCAATCCAACCTTGAATAGAAGCAGCTTTTACCATTGAATATTCTCCACTAACATTATACACAGCTATCGGAGTACTAAATTTCTGAGCAGCTTCTTTTAAGATATCTAAATATGCTAACGCAGGTTTAACCATCACAATATCAGCACCTTCATTAATATCAGTTTCAACTTCACTCAACGCCTCTTTAGGATTTGTAAAATCCATTTGATAACTTCTTCTATCACCGAAACAAGGTGCAGATTGAGCAGCATCTCTAAACGGGCCGTAATACGCTGAAGCAAACTTTGCACTATATGCCATAATCGGAGTATTTTTAAATCCGTTATCATCAAGAGCCTGACGAATTGCAGCCACTCTACCATCCATCATATCAGATGGAGCAACCATATCAGCTCCCGCCTTTACTAAACTTACTGCCATATTACATAGAAGCGGCAATGTTTCGTCATTCAAAATTTCCCCACTCTGAACAACTCCACAATGCCCATGAGATGTATATTCACAAAGACAAACATCAACCACACACAAAATTTCCGGATAATGTTTTTTTATATACCTAACAGCCCTTTGAGTTACACCATTTTCTGCATAAGCTTGAGTACCATATTCATCCTTATCCTCTTGCTTCGGAATACCAAAAAGCACTACACCTGAGATTTTACTCTCCCTAACTTCATCAAGAATTTCATGTAATCTGTCAATAGAATATTGATAAATATTCGGCATTGATTTAACCGGTATTTTTATATTTTCTCCGTCTATTACAAAAATCGGATAAATAAAATCTTTGACACTAAGTCTTGTTTCTCTTACCAAATCCCTGATTACTTCATTTTGTCTTAGTCTTCTAAATCTTTTCATACTCAGCCCTTATTATAATCTTTTTCTATGCAATCAATTATACCGTCGATATCGTATTTGTCTGCAACAAAAATTTCACCGACATTATATTTATTTAAAGCCTGTGCGCATTTTTGACCGATACAAACAACTTTAATATTCTCATCAAAGCTTTTGCCAAAGCTATCAAAAAATGTCGTTACACCCTTTGCGCTTCCGAACACTAAATAATCTACATCAAAAGAATCTATCTTTAAAGCTGAAATAAGACTTTTTTTCTCTATATTCTCACGCAACTCATAAATCTGAAAGTCTTTATAATCGTAACCGTCAATCTCCAATTTATTAACCAGCAGGTCACTACCTTCTTTTGCTCTGCAAATTAAAACTTTTTCATCCTCCTGAAGCTTAGACAACAATTCCTCTGTTAAAGTATCAGAATCAAAACGACTTGGAATCAGATCAGGATAAATCCCATATTCTGCAAGTTTTTCAGCTGTACCGGAACCTATTACGGCAATCTTAATTCCTGCCAGTAACCTTATATCCTTAGACTCTTTTTTCATTTTTAAGAAAAATTGTTCTATACCATTTTGGCTTGTAAAAACAATCCAGTCAAAATTTCTAACATCCGGAAGCGGTTCACTATTACAAATAATATCTAAAAAGCCACAATCAAGAACTTTTCCACCACCAGCTACAATTTTATTACTCAATTTTCGAACAAAATTATCAGAACCGGTAACAGCTACTTTTACTCCGTTTAAACCCTCATTCTTTGAAGCTTTAATTTTTTCAACAGAAGAAATTTTTCCTTTTAAATCTAAATTTACACATTCTCCAATCACGATTATTATAGGTGCCTCAAGGTGTTCTTGTTCGGCTTTCATCGCAATATCTTTTATATTTCCCCTAATAACTTTTTGTTCTCTGGTACACCCCTTTGAAATTATTGCACAAGGAGTCTTCTCATCCATGCCGGCATCCAAGAAATTCTCCATTATTTCAAGCACATGATGATATCCCATTAAGAAAACGATAGTACCGCCAAGTTTAATTAAAGCCTTATAATCAATAGGAGTAATATCCTCACTCCGATCTACCCCAACCGAAGACCCTGTCAACACCGTAAAATTTCTGCTTAATTGCCTATGAGTCACAGGAATTCCGGCAAGCTCAGGCACTGCAATGGCTGATGAGATCCCTGGGATAACTTCGTAAGGAATATTCTCTTCCTCAATTGCCAAAGCCTCTTCCGACCCTCTTCCAAAAACATAAGGGTCTCCACCCTTCAAACGAACAACTACCTTGCCAGCTTTTGCATATTGTATAATTAACTCATTTATTTGCTCTTGAGGCATTGATTTTTGATGATAACGCTTACCTACATATATTTTCTCCACCCCGCCAGAGAGATTTTGAAGAAGGTTTTCATCAACCAGAGAATCATACAAAACGACATCAGCCTCTAAAAGTTTTTTCAAACCTTTTAATGTTATTAAATCTGCCTCTCCGCAACCGGCACCAATTAAATATACTTTCCCTAACATCACAATTTCCCTATGATTTTATTTGAGCCACTAATTGAGGAATTTCCACAAACACTTTTGAATATTCTCCTAACGTTCTAACTTCCTTACCTCTATACATAAGTAAAATTTCAATAGTATTATCATCCAAAAATTTGCTGTAAACTCCATTTATCTCACTACAACTAACCTGTAAATATTTTAAAGCTTCCCTTTCTATTTTGTATTGCCTATAAGTTCTATCATCATTAATTTTAGACATCTCATGTTTAAATTCAAAATCGTTCCGAGCTTCAACTGCAATAATCCCCTGACAAGCCGCTGGGACAAATTTATCAGCATCAAAAGCCCTAAATTCAAATATGTCACTATCACCAAACTCTATCCCTAACCTGTCCAAGCCTGCCTTAGCCAAAACTATTGCATCATATTCTCCGTTTGCAAGTTTACTCAATCTTGTATCAATATTTCCCCTAATCATCTTTACTTCGGCCTCAGGAAAATATTTTTTAATATAAAACTCCCTTCTTGGACTGCTGGTTCCAACAACCAAAACCTTTCCCGAATTTTTTCTCACAACCAACACATCTCTTTCATCTGCCCGAGGCGGAGTACAAACAACTTCTAATCCACTTCTCAAATCCGAAGGCAAATCCTTTGCACTATGAACAGCTATATCAATCTCACCACTCAAAAGAGCACTCTCAAATTCATTAACAAAAAGTCCCTTATCGCCAATTTCAGCCAGAGGTTTATCTAAAATTTTATCACCCTGAGTTTTGATAACAACAATTTCAACCCCTACATCAGGAAAACTATTCTTTAATAATTCTTCTACTATCTTGGCCTGCGCAAGAGCTAATTTACTCCCTCTAGTTCCAATTTTTATTTTCTTCATTAAACACCAATTCCATATTCTTAAATTTTTACACTTATATTATTTACCAAATTCTTCAATTCTTTTTGCAAATCTTCATAAGAAAGTTCGAAATTATTATTACTATAATACCCTAAAAGAGAATGCATAATTTCAGCCCGAAATTTTTGTTCCGGTACAATAAGTTTCAAATCTCGTCTTAAATTTCCAAGGTTTTCAATAATTTCATCCACCTTTTCCGGCAAAGCCTGCTCAACTAAATCCCTCAAAAAAGCAGCCCCATCCGGAGTTTTTCCGCTTGTTGAAATCCCGGCAACAAACGCTCCTTTCTTAATCAACGCAGGAAATATGAAAGAGCAATTTTCCATATCATCGACTGAATTTATCAAAATATTATTTTTTCTGCATACCTCTGAAATCCAATTATTTACGGAACTGTTATTTGTCGCCGAAATCACAACAAAAGCACCTTTTATATCATCAACATCTACATCCTTTTTTTTGTATACTAAATTCTTATTATTTTCCAAAAGAGTCTGAAGTTCCAAACATATTTCAGGTGAAACTATCGTAATTTTAGCTTCAAACGGAAGAAGCTTTATAACTTTCCTGTAAGCAACTTTGCCCCCTCCTACAATCAGGATATTTTTATTCTCTAAATCTACAAACAACGGGAAATAAGCCATTATACGATACAACTCCCTTCCTGTTCTATTGCATCTATCACATTTGCAAATGAATTTGCGTCCAATTTATCTTTCAAATGATATAAAAATTTTTCCAGAGAAAAATCTTTATACTTTTCATTTTGAATTTGAATTTTAGCCAAAGCGTTGTGATAAATTATATTTTTATAAATCTTTTGTAATTCTTGATTTAAAATATCGTGTGCATCTTCTACGGCTTTTTCTCTTTTTAAATTATTGCTTCTCACAACTTCTTTAAAATAATCAATAGTAATCAGTTCACAATTTTCTATTTTAGAAATTTCCCTATCAATATCATAAGGAAGAGCTAAATCAATAAATAACACTTTTTTAGAAGACAAGTTTGAAATTGTATCTTCATAATTTATCGTATAATGAGGACTTTTCGTTGCAGAAACTACAATGTCCATATTTTTCAAATATTCAAATCTTCTTGTATAATCTAATACTTCAACTTTATCGGTAAAATCAATGGAATTTCCATGAACCCTTTTTGTTGCATATATTTTAGCGTTGAAATCTTTATTTAAAATATTTCTTATAATCGTAGAACCAATCTTCCCGCTACCGCCAATTATCATAATCTTTGGAGATAATATGTTATTTTTTTGCATAAAATGTCTAATTTCGTTGCAAGCCAATGTTGCAAAAGATAATGCAGATTTTGAAATAGCAGTCTGCGTCTTGATTTTTTTTGCACAAGATAATGCACTCAAAAAAGTTGTATTCAATTCATACCCAGTTCTTTTCTCTCTCAATGAATCAAGATATGTCTGCTTAACCTGTGACAGAATTTCATTCTCTCCAACAATCATAGAATCCAGTCCGCAAGTGACTTTAAAAATATGCTCAATTGCACTTTGTTCTTCGTAATATCTGGCATATTTTCTTATTTCACTGACAGAAAGATTAGTCTTCTTTGCCAGCAAATCCTCTAAGATAGAAAACACACTACCCTTCGACTCAACATATATCTCTGTCCTGTTACAAGTCGCCAGAATGATGCATTTTGCATCAGTTATAAATTCACTTAACTGAGATAAGAAATTTTCTCTTTCAGAATCCGTAAATGCAAATTTATTTCTAATTTTTTCGGGAGCAGTTTTGAAACTTATACTTACACATTTCAAATTGCAAACTCCTTGACGATTTCCATAAATCGTTCCGTATTATTATCAAGCCAACTATCGAAATTAGAATTTGAAGCCTGAACTTCTCTACCTAATTTTCTGAACATTTCAGGAATATTATCGGCACTGATCGTTCCAAGAACTTCTCCAAAACGCTCACATCCTTGATATTCGTTGCCACCATAAAAAATATCAAATGCATCAACAAGCACACCATCTATTTTTTTCTTTCCGCCTTTAAAACCGATATTAGAAGTCTGGTGAACTCCACATGAAGACGGACAGCCAGAAATACATAACCTTGGCAATGTTCCATCAGTAAAATTTTCTTCCTTATCTACTTGAATAATTTTTCTTAAAAGCCCGCTTGAATCAGCCACCCCTTGCTGACATATTGTTGTTCCAACACAACTGACAGACTCTTGCAATTCAGTATCTGCGTTATCAGAACTCAACAGGTCAAGCACCTTGTTTGCTTCACCGGTTGTCAAATTAGTAATATACATTTCTTCTTTTGTTGAAATTCTAATTCCAATATCCTCAAAATTAGAAACCAAATCATACAAGTCTTTTAAAACTTTAACTGAAGGATTACCCAACAAAGGATGATATTTAACTGCGTACAAACCATCTTGCTTTTGCTCTATTATATTCCTTGAAGGGTTTATTGCGACTCCATCACCTTGTTTTGAGATAGTTTTTTCATCAACAACGAAACTTAAATCCTCAGATTTCTTTAATTCTTCAAGGATACGCTTAAACTCTGATAAGTATAGCTCTTCCCCAATAGTTTTTGGAATATATCTTGTTCTAGCCTTTGCTCTGTTCTCATAATTACCATACTTCATAAACATTTGAACCATAGTCATCACATAATATAGAACATCTCCAGGTTCAATATCTTCAGCTGTTTTAATACCGAATTCAGGATTTACCCCAAGCCCGCCGGCAGTGTATAAATCAAACTTCCCGTTTGCCTTTGCAACAAATCCCATATCTCTATAAGTTGCATGAACTATATTCTTTCGAGAATTTGAGAAGCCAACCTTCAACTTTCTTGGGAGTTTTATCTTGCCAATTAAATCTATTAGAAAATCTGAAACAACCTTAGCATAAGGACTTACATCAAAATATTCATCTTTTTCAACCCCTGACAAAGGAGAACACAAAACATTTCTCGGGTGATCACCGCCGCCACCACGCGTTACAATTCCGGCATCATAAGTTTCAAGCATCAAAGTCGGAATAACTTCAGGTTTTAAGTTATGAAATTGAATTGATTGGTTCGTTGTATAATGGACTTTCTCAACATTGTATTTCTCAATGCTGTCTAGAATAAACTTAAATTTATCAAACTCTAAAATCCCTGCAGGAATTCTAAATCTGAGCATCCCTGTCTTATGCCCACGTTCAGAATATGTCCCGAAACCTCCGGATATAGATTTGTATTCTGACATTGAAAGTTCACCGTTATAATAACTTTCACAAACTTTGCCAAAATCTTGAATTTCACGTCTAATACTTTTTTCATCAATCCTTCCGGATGTAATTGTCATAACTTTGTTCTCCATTTTGCTTTATTACATTTTACCTCAAAACAAGCCGTTTTACATTAAATATTTGTAAAGATTAGTCACCCCCACACTACAACATAAAAACTTTGACAAAATCTTAATTTGATATTAAAATCATATGATAATTTTCATCTTATTATGGAGTTTATTATGGGTTATAAAACAAATTTCGCTGGAATCAATGAATTATTCTGTAAAATTACAGAAAGCAATTGAAGTTCAGGCAAAAATTTATGAAGAAAATGGTGATTTTCAAGATTTTTACTTTTCGAGAATTAAAAACAAATTAAAATTTGTATTAATGGACTGTAACGGCGGTGATGACACTTGCTTTTGCCTAAGCATGAATTCAAACGTTACGGATAATTGGTCAATCGCAATTAAACAACTTGAAAATGAATATTTATTATCGGTTAAAGACGAAGAGTTCACACAATATTTCGACAATTGCGAACAAGCTGAATATTCACCTGAATTTGTCAAAGAGAACTCTCTCACTGTAAAAATAAAAGATATCCCAAACAAAGACGTACTAAATAAACTTAAACAGCATCCATTCTGGCAAGAAACCGAATACCGTTCTAACTTTAATGTTAAACCACCAAAAATTTAGACAATATCTTCTAAATTTTCTTCTAGGCAAGATTTTTCTTCTCTGCCTGCTGTTTTTTGGCTTTGTATCGTGTCATTTTATCATTAATCATAGGTAACACAAAGCCAAGTGTAATTGCAGAGTATGCAAGTCCTGCAATATGTGCAGCATTAAGTTTCCATATATTTTTCTTTGCAAAATTAGTGCCCTTTGATGCAATTTCAGCATGTGTTTTTAAGTTCAGGTCATTTAACCAATGTTTAAGCCCCTTTCCATCCTGCTTAATATTAAACAGATTTTTACAATCTTTGTCTAAAATATTAGCAACACCTTTAGCCGCAAATCCACCAAACACAAGCCAGTTTAAAAATCCAAAATAATCTCGGGTCACAGATTCTCTCAATTCTGTATCATTGTCCGCTGCAAGAAAACGACCTACTATTGTTGAAGCATACACAGTTTTGATGGCATTTCCACTTGTAACAGGGCCGGTAAATTCTAATTTTTTAACAAAATCTTTCAAATTTTTAACTCGCATAACCGTAACTACCATTGCAATCATGCCGGCACTTGCTAATATTTTCTTCAACCATAATTTTGGATCAAATTCCTGTTTTGTATTCTTGTTTGCTTTTGCTTTTTTAGCATAATCAACATCACCAACAAAACCCTTTTTACCTGTTCTCTTTTCGGTAATCTTTCTATTTATATATTGGTTAGTAAGCCCTAATGCAGAAGCTCCTGCTAAAGCCCCAAATATTTTGATATTATTAACTCTTGCAATCTTTTTCAATGCAAGATTCACATCAACACCACTATTTGCGAAAACTTTTTTACCCATATCATAAGTATCTCGAAGCACATTCTCAAGTGTTGCTGACAAATCATTTCCACCAATTTTTACATGAATATCTCTCTCAGCACCCAACGCATTTACAATTCTTGCCTGCATTATTTTCAACGCATTTTTTCTATCCTTGCTTGTTATATTTTTAGAATTGATTAAGTCGGTCATAGTTGAAATCATACCGTCTTTTGTTTTCAATCTCTCAGCAAGCCCTGCGAAATTGGTATTATCCCAATTAATTTTTTCCCATCCTTTTGAATTTTGCCAATCTACATTGTCCCAATTAATATCTTTAAAATATTTTATATCTTTATAATCACGTCCACCTAAATTATCAAAAACATTCCTTACATATTTTTCAACATTATTATCTGCATTATCCCAAGCTGCCTTCAAAACCCCAATAGAATCTTTTGAAAACCAAGTATTAGAATCAATCTTCACATCAGGCATAACAAAATTATTCGCAATTTTGGCAATTCCAATACTCAACAACCCTGCAGATAAACAATTAATAAAAGTTCCGCTTAATTCTCTAAAAAATGTTTCTGCACCTGCATCTTTATTTCTGGCCTTAGCATCATAATAAGTTCGGGGAGCTACCATTGCACCTACATCTATCAAAACAGCATTCGCCATTTCATTAGTATCAAGAAGCTTTAAGCTACTTGTTAAAGCACCATCCAATGCGCCTTTAAAATTTTGTGGTCTACGTTTGACATCATAATTATCAATAGTTAATCTCATGTGTTCCCCTTATATTTTTACATACTAAAAAATCCCGCCTAAACTACAATAGCGGGACCTAAATATTTATCACAAATTTCACTGCTTAAAAAATCTAAACGCCAAAATTCATACAAGTCCCGGAGCACTTGGATGAGGAGGAGGAGTTATTAGATTTTACAGTAAATAAATTCATCATATTTTTCCTATGCTTGTAGTATAAATCAAAACTAAAATTTTTGTCAATAACCAAAATTGATAATTTAATTCTTAAAATAAAATTAAAATTTGCATATTGATTGTTCACAAGTTGCTATAATATAGACAAATTTGATAATATAAACATATTGTACGAACATACTAATAAAATGCGAGGTTAATATGAAAGTAGTTATAATTGGCGGTGGAGCTTGTGGTGCGAGTTGTGCAGCCCGCCTAAGAAGATTAGATGAAAATTGTGAAATCACTATCCTTGAAAGAACTGACGAAGTTTCTATTGCAAATTGTGGCTTACCATATTATTGCTCCGGAGTGATTAAAGATAGAGAAAATATTCTGGTTTCGACTCCTGCACGCTTTAAAAATATGTTTAATATTAACGTACACCTAAATAGTGAAGTTGTCGAAATTAACAAAAAAGAAAAATTTGTACTTACACAAACAAATGTGAAATTTTATTACGATAAATTAGTCTTGGCACAAGGTGCAAATCCTATTAAACCAAACTTAGATGGAATAAATAATAAAAATATTTTTTCAGTAAGAACATTAAACGATGCTGATAATATCAAAAATTACATAGCACAGAATAATGTTAAAAATGCTGTCGTAATCGGCGGAGGTTTCATTGGTGTGGAAATGGCTGAAAACCTAGCACATTTAAACATCGATACAAAACTTATAGAATTATCCGACCAAATTCTAACACCTGTTGATAAAGAAATTGCAAGTTTTGCTCAAAATGAAATGAGAGCAAATGGTATAGAATTAATATTATCAGATGGTGTAAAATCTTTCAGCCACAATGAAATTGAATTATCATCAGGAAGAAAAATTCCATATAACATTGCAATCCTATCAATAGGAGTAAAACCGGAAATAACTCTTGCGCAAAATGCAGGATTAGAAGTAAACAGAGGCATCAAAGTTAATGATAACTTGCAAACTTCGGACTCTGACATCTATGCCGGAGGCGACAGCATCGAAGTTAAAAGTTTTATTTCAGATGAAGATGTTTTAATCCCGCTTGCAGGACCTGCAAACCGACAGGGACGAATTATTGCAGACAACATTTGCGGAATAAATTCTACTTACAAAAAATCACAAGGCACTTCAGTTCTAAAAGTTTTTGACTACACCGTTGCAACAACAGGCTACAATGAAAAACTTTTACAAAAAGAACAAATACCTTATTGGAAAGTATTAACAGTTGGGAATTCCCATGCCGGATACTATCCTGATGCAACTCCAAGTTTATTTAAACTTCTTTTTAATACCGAAGGAGAAATTCTTGGCGCACAAGCGGTAGGCCAAAAGGGAGTTGAAAAAAGAATAGATGTTATAGCTTCTGTTATGAGAAATAATGGTAAAATTCAAGAACTACTTGATAGCGAACTTTGTTACGCACCACCATATTCTTCAGCAAAAGATCCGGTTAATATCCTAGGAATGTGTGCAGATAATGTTTTGAGAGGATTTGTAAAACCTGCATATTATGAAGATATTCAAGACGCAGTCCTTATTGATGTAAGAATTCCTGAAAGCTACAAAGCTAAAACTATTGCAGGAGCAATTAATATTCCAATAGGTGAATTAAGAAACAGAATTGACGAAATTCCAAAAGACAAAAAAGTAATTTTATTCTGTAACACAGGCTACACAAGCTATCTTGCATCAAGAATATTAGTTCAACACGGTTTTAACAATGTATATTCGTTGATGGCAGGAATAAAATTATATAATGAAATTCAAAGAGATAAGGAAGCAAAAGTAAAAAATCTTATATAATCTAATTTATTTACATAATATTCATAACTTTTTTCATAGACTGCAGAAAAAAATATAGCTAAAAGAATTATATAGTTTTATCAAGACATATAATTGTTGTTGCTATATTATTTGAGTGCGTATTCACTAGTTAAAAATTTTTATAAAGAACGTTTAACTAATATGTATAACGAAGGAGAAAATTATGAGTATGTTTTGTTTTCAATGTGAACAGACTGCGCAAGGGAAAGGCTGTACGGTGCAGGGCATATGTGGCAAAAAAGCTGATACGGCAAATCTTCAAGATGATTTGACAAGCAAATTAATTGAGTTAGCAAATTGCGGACAGAAAAATGATGCTAATACAAAACTAATTATTGACGGGCTTTTTACTACCATTACTAATGTGAATTTTGATGATAAATCCATAAAAGATTTTATTCAAAAAGTACAAGATAGTATTAGCTGTGAGTCAAAATTCGATATAAAAACCGTATGGAATTGTAATGAAGATATGAGAAGCCTAAAGTCTTTAGTTTTGTTTGGCCTAAAGGGAATGGCAGCTTACGCCCATCACGCGAGAGTTTTAGGTTATAAAGATCCAGAAGTGGATGATTTCTTTTATGAAGCATTGCAGGGAGTCTCTAAGGAGCTTTCTGCGGATGAGTTATTAAAACTGGTCTTAAAGACTGGGGAAATAAATTTGAAGTGTATGGAACTTTTGGACAAGGCAAATACTCAGACTTATGGTATTCCTTCTCCCCAAAAAGTCACTACAAATATCGAAAAAGGTCCGTTTATAATCGTGACGGGTCATGATTTGAGGGATTTAAGTCTGCTTTTAGAACAAACAAAGGATAAGGGTATAAATATTTATACTCATGGTGAAATGTTACCTTGTCATGCTTATCCGGAATTGAATAAGTACCCTCATTTGAAAGGAAATTTTGGGACAGCTTGGCAAAATCAACAAAAAGAATTTGATAATGTTCCTGCAGCAATTCTGTTTACGACAAATTGTATTATGCCTGTAAAAAATAGTTATAAGGACAGGGTATTTACAACTTCAGTAGTAGAATATCCTGAAATTGTTCATATTGGTGAAGATAAAGACTTTACTTCAGTGATTAAAAAAGCTCTGGAACTTGGCGGATACGATGAAGATAAAAAGATGACCGGAATAAATGGCGGAGATATTTTGACGGTTGGCTTTGGACATAATACAGTTTTGTCTGTTGCTGATAGAGTTATTGATGCTGTAAAATCCGGCGATATAAAGCACATCTTTTTAGTAGGAGGTTGCGATGGTGCAAAGCCTGGTAGAAATTATTATACAGAGTTTGTAAAACTACTTCCAAAAGATACAATTGTTTTGACTCTTGCTTGCGGCAAGTATCGATTTAACGATTTGGATTTGGGCGAAATTAACGGAATTCCGAGATTACTTGATATGGGACAGTGTAACGATGCGTATTCTGCAATAAAAGTTGCAGTCGAACTTTCAAAAGCATTTAATTGTTCGGTTAATAAGCTTCCTTTGTCTCTTGTATTATCTTGGTACGAGCAAAAAGCGGTGTGTATATTATTAACACTCCTATATTTGGGTATTGAAAATATAAAACTCGGTCCGACACTGCCTGCTTTTGTGTCACCAAATGTGTTGAATATTTTGGTAGATAAATATAAAATAAAACCAATCACAACTCCAGAACAAGATATCAAGGAGATATTGAACTAATAATGTATAAAACAAATAAGTCCATAACATTATCAAATGTTATGGACTTATTTGTGTATAATTATTTTTGAACTATTTTATTAAAGCTTCTGCGATTATATTTTTGTGCATTTCATCAAGCATAGATTTGATTTGCTTATAGAATTTTGAATTAGTCTTCCCAACAGAAGCTAAAAGCACTAATTTGTCAGCAACACCAATACTATTAACAAATTCGCTTGAGATATCTGCATTCACAATATTGATATTTCTAACATTTTCTAAATTAGCCAATACACTATTTGGAATATTTTCAAATGATACCATTGTAATACGTTTATCAGAATTTGCGAGTAACAACAGTTTTAAATCTGAAAAATCGTCTTCAATGTCGTAAATAATGTTATCACCAAGCATTGAATAAGCAAGTTTTTTGTCTATATTTTCAGCCAAAATTAACGCAAATAATGCGGCAATACCTCCAAAAATAATACCTAATATAATATTGATTAATAATTTTGGTGAAGAATATTCAAAATCTCTTAATTTTTGAGGTTCTTTAAGAACTAAAACATTTGAAGAATCTGACATTTCATCAACCAACTTTGCCCACTCTAACTTTGATGATAAAGTCGCAACTTTTGAAGCATCTTCAGTTACAGCAATCCTTGAGCGCTCTCCAGCTTTTATTTGTCCAGCAAGATTTGACATAGCTTGTTGTGCAGATTTTGAAAATGCACTCATAGCTGAAAGTCCGCTAGCTCCGGACATTGCTTGCTCCGGCAAACCTGTTGCGCTATTAAGTTTTGCATTTAATGCACTCTTAGCTTTGTTATATTCAGCTTCAATTACCTTTTTATCAGATTTTGATTTTTCAGTATTTAATTGCTTATGCAATTCAATATAATTATTGATAATTGAGTTTACAACTCCATATGCAACTTCAGGTTTTTTATGTTTATACACAATAGAAATTACATTAGTACCTTTTTTGTTTTCAAAAGAAATACCTTTTTTCAAAAAATCTTTTGTAGATAGTAATTCACCTTCTTTTTTGTTTGGGAATATACCAAATATCTTCTTATATACCAAATGATTTTCTTTTATAACTTTATCAATAACTAAAGGGGACTGAATTAATTCTAACTCATTTATAACCGCAGCATTCACTCCAGACACAATTGCGGCCATACCTCCGCCACCACCCAATTCTTCGATAGCATACGGATTGATTTCCATCATGTTAGAATTGTTTGCTTTGTTAATGTACAAATCACTCTCTACAGCATACTTTTTAGGCAAAACAAATGCCAATAAAACAAAAAAGCATACTACGCAAGCGAAAGTTTTAATAAGTAAAAATTTACGATTCCATAATACAAAAAATATCTTTTTGAAATTTATTACTACTTCGTCATCAAGCTCTTCTCTTTGAATACAAGTTGTCTGTTGCATAAAATCTCCTTATATATTTTAATTGTAAAATAAAAATACTAACTACGCAATTTCAGATTCTCATCATTACATTTCGTATTTAACAACTTTATCGTAAAAGTTGTATACTTATACGACAAATAAATTCCAGCGATTAAAAAGGATAAAGCTGCCCCATATATTCCGAATCGATGTAATACTGCAAGACCAATAATAGTTAACAGTGTTGCTTCCAACTGCATAGGAATTTTACATTTTTGATTGCCACTTGCAGTTATGTATGCTCCATACACAGCTGCCTCAGCAACACAAATATTTCCAGCCATCAACATTATAAGCACCCAATATGCACTTGCATAATAACTTTGGCCATACAACAGCAACAATAGTAATTTGCCAAATATCAACATAAATATTAACAACCCTACCGTAATTATCAACATTACTTTTAAATTCTTTTTTAGAATTTTTTCAACATTTTCCTTAGTATTATTTATTAAATCAGGCATCATTTTTTGTACTTGCGCAGCTATAAGTAATCCAATTACTGAAGCAATAGTAAACGCTGAAAAATATAACGCTGCTTGCTCTTTGGGCAAAAATGTTGACACATATAATGATGAAAGTTGTGAATATAAAAAGCTTGCAATGCTTACCCCAATATATGCCCAAATACTCTTATCAATCATTTCACAAAAACGTTTTAGATGATTAAACACCATGAAATAATTAATTTTTGCAAAATATGAACACTGAATAAAATTGATTAATCCTAAGCAAATATTCAGCATAAGGAACTTATACAGTGATAATTTGAATATATATGAAAACACTGCAATTAAAGAAATACATGCTGCATATACAATATTGATTTTTGCAATTGAATTAAATGTTTTAGTCGCTTGAAAATATGGTAATATTAACAAAAAGAATGTCCCATCAAAGAATGTTCTTATCACAACCATACAAAATAAAATATGACTGTCTAACTTGAAAAAGCTGGAGCCAATTGCAATTAATATTCCAACAATAATAGCATTTAACAGAAATAATGATATCTTTAATTTTACTTGTTTTACATTCGCCTTAGACGATACCAGAATATAATTATGAAAATCTAAGTTTGCAAACATAAAACAAAATGTTGCAATATTTTTGTAACTTGAAAATAATCCAAAGTCGTAAACCGGCAAATATCTTGCTATGATAAACAGGATTAGTGTACCAGCGATCTGTCTTGCATACAAAGAAATTGGATATAGATTTTTAGAAATTAAATTTTTTATTTTACCCAGCATTTTATTTTCCAATCTTTAAGATTTTATATTTTATAAAATTCTTGAAAAACTTTGGTAATAATCGATAAAGTGTAATATAAATAGGCGTTTTAATATATTTTTTTACGCACGATTTGATGGATTTGTTTTGCACACACAATTCTTCCAAGAATTCAGTCCTATTTTTATGAGCCTTTGAGGAAGAATGAATATTAGGATTTCCTTTGATTACGACATCTAACGGAACTTCTGTTATTTTTATATAATTATCAGCAAGCTTTAAAAATTCATGTCCTGTTTCGCTGTTAACTAATATAATCGAAAGTCCCTTTTGATCATTTAACGTTTTATCGTAATCGTCTACTCCCCAAAAGTCACCTATCGTGATGTCGGCAATTCTTGGAATTTTATTGAATTGACAATCTAAACAAGAGGCGTTAATGGCTATATTACATAAGAAAGACTTCATAAAAGGATCTTTATAGGCTTTTATAAAATATTGTTTATTATTTGTTGTTATATTGGTATAAATATTATTACTCCAACCTTTAATTTTAGATCTAAAATTAATATTTATCAGTTTTTCATTTGGTTTGTTTTGCATAAATTCTTTTTTGTACTTTTCAAATAATATAGTACTAGGAACACCATGGCAAATTAAATCAACAGTAATTAAATTATCATACGTTTTTCTTAAATATGATTTAAAACCTGCAATTTGACAAGGAGTACCAGAAAATAAAACATATTTTCCATCTTCCAGATCTTTTTTTGCTTGTTTAAATGTATCACGAGTATTTGATTGTACATACTTAGATGAATACATTTTTTCAACTTCTTGCAAAGTTGTAGCTCTGGAGTGGATAACTTGCATATTTTCATCATAAATTACGCCATATACAACACCGTTTTGTTCCAAAACATATTTGGCAAATGCTGAGAATGCCCCTCCGGAAGCACATTTTAATCTGATATTTTCATCTTTATTAATAAGAGAGAATGCCTTTGGTGGATTATTTTTTGAGGCATAATTGTCTAGTGGACAAGTTTTTTCGCACAATCCGCAATTTGTGCATTTCTGTTCATCAATTACTGGTTTATAGAAGCCATATCTATCTTCTTTGATTGATATTGCTTCCATTGGACAAACGTTATAACAAGCTCCGCAACCTGTACAAGCTTCTTTATTTTCTATTGTCATTTTTTAGTCCCTTTTACTTTTTCCAAAAACATTTTATTATATTTTTTACTTCATTTGGTAATATTCTATGATATATAACTCTCCAGATATTCCACAATTTAAATTTTATTTGGTTTGATATTGTTAATGAAGTTTCCAATTCACAAATTCTTTCTTCTAATATTTCTGTTTTAATTTTCATTTTTTCCGGAGTAATCTCGACAGGAGCTGCCAATGCTTTTTCTAAAAAATCAATTCCTTTTTTTGCTTCCTGTTCAATTTTTTGATTTACAATATCATAATCAGGTTTGAATATACAATCTTTATCATAAATTTCGTTAATCTTACTTATACATAAATTTTCAATGCCTAACAGTTCTAATACGGATTCAAATCTTGTTGCTCCACGCTTTTTATTTGATAGACATATAAAAGGTTTGTTGAATATTATTGCAAAACACATTCCATGAAAGGAATCTGTAATCAAAAACTTGCAGTTTTTTATAGCGGATAACCAATTCTCAATTGTGAGATCCGAATTAGCAGTTTTGATAACTTGCGTATTGTACTTTTGCTCAAAATGTTTATATGCATTATCGTATTCCTTACTGGTATCTAACACATAGCTTACAATTTTCTCCGCATAATCTTCCGTTGCCTTCGTGGTTAACTCTTCGTACTTTGATTTATCAATGATAAATACAGGATCAATAATCCATTCAGCTTTTACATTAAACACATCTCTGCAAATCTCAACCCCGGAATTTTCTCTTACAGAAACGAAATCAAACAATTGCAATGAGCGTTTTACTTTTTCAATAACATGCTTTGGTGTCTCTTTTAAAAATTGCTCTTTATCAACTCCAAAACTCGCCGAAAAAGATATTTTTTTCTTATCTAGATCCACAAAATCCAAATAATATTGATATAGGTATTTCCCAAGACATCCTGCACGAAAGATTTGATCTGAACCTACAATAAAAGTATTAAAAACATTATTTAAGTTTTTAAAATCTACGTATTTTGAACAAAAATCGGTGAAATTTATATATTTGTCCTTAAATGGTGTAATATTTTTAATGTTTTTTTGAGTATTCAAATATTCAATATTTTTGTTATTTAAATTTATCCCCTGTAAATTAAACTTATCTTTTAATAATTCAACTAGTGCATAAGCAGTCAACACCGCACCATAATTATTTTGAACCCAAGCATAATTTAAAATACAAGCTTTATTATCCATTTAATTTACCTCCTCTAGGTTTTTCTATTAATAAATATAGAATTGGGATAACGATGAAAAACTTAATTAATAAACTAAATATAACTTCAGAATTAATAAATCCGGTATAAAAATACATTATCGGAATATCCAAAAATATTAGTAAATATATGAGCAAAAACAAATCATATTGAATTAAGTATTTAAAAGAAAATTCCATTATTGCCAAAAATAACCCGAACAACAATGCATCTATCACAACATAACCAACACCACCGGTATGGAACAGATTTGTTAACCCACCAAAAATCAAATTAACATTTCCTCTAAATGCTTCAGGATATATCAATTTTGTAAGTTCACCACTTATCGGATAACCCTTATCTGGGATTACTGATCTTGGAATAAACATTTGAAATTGTGAAACAAACTGTTTCTTTAAATGAAAATTATTAAAATTGAACAAATCCGAATTCCTATTAACATGAACAAAATACATTACACTGTTCGCAAAATTATCTATTCTCTCAATCGAAGAATATACAACATTAACTTCCTTAGTTAATTTTTGAACTTTTCCACTTTGAACATTTTGCATATAATTTCTGTACATGAAATATCCTGCGGCAAACAATAGCGTAAACGCAACCGAAAATATAAGAATCAATATTTGCTTCAAATTAATCTTCAAATTTTTAATAAAAGATAAGCAATATGCAGAATATATTAACGGAATTACAATATAAGATCTTGCCCCGGATATAATCGTCCAAAACAAATAAAATCCCAAAAAAGCATAATTTAATAGCTTGATTTTTTTAACTCTTATTTTATCTATAAGAAGATTTTTCAATACAATTAACAAATTTAAACAAGTCAAAACATTAAATAATCTATAAAATGCGTTTGCAATTCCATGAGAATATCCATATCGAAATTCAGAAGGGTTTAATAGTGCACTAATAGGATTATAACCTGTTGATATAAAAATTAGCCCTAATAGTACAATCAAAACTAATAGCGAAATTTTCAAATATCTTTCTAATTTTACTAACGAAAAATTATACTTTAATACTTTGAAATTTATTCGTGGTTTAAAATTAAACAACAAACAAATCACATACGGTGCAAAAATAGCACTTAAAAAAATGAAATAAATAACAGATATTTGAAACAAAAGCCCAGAATCTGATGTGGGTAATCTAAAAAATTCAATAAAATTATATTTACTAAAATAAAATAATCCGATTAACAAACAATAAAACAAAGAACAATACATCGTTTGAAAAATTGGAGAAAAGAAATAAATATTAGAAGATTTATGAGTATAATATGTTGCATATCCCCATTCAAACAATACAAATAAAAATAATAAAACACTTGAAAAAATATAATTTGTTCCAACAAATAAAAATGCAGCTAATAATAGAATACCTGCCCAAATTATATATGACAATAATTGTTTAGTAGTTAATCTTAGCATACAACCTCAGTAAGCATATTCTTTATAATTCCAATATTAAACCTTTTTATATTTTCCTGATCTTTTAATAAATTCTCCGCATATTGAGTTTGCCCAAGTGTATTTTCAAGTTTTTCTTGCAGATCATCGCAACTTTTATGGTTAAAAAATATTGCACCTTCCCCAGCAACTTCTCTGAAAACAGGAATATCCGAACAAATTACCGGAATACCAAAAGCTTGTGCATCTATTATCGGAATTCCAAACCCCTCATACAAAGAAGGGAATACATATAAAAGTGCATTTTTGTACAATACTTTTAAGGTTTCATCGTCTACATAGCCTGTAAAAATTATATTTTGGACATCCACATCCTTAAAACTTTCAGTACTTGCACCCCCAACCAATACTAATTTTACATCTTTATTATCCAATTTGTTGTATGCATCAATTAACATTGGTATATTTTTTCTCTTGTTCAATGTCGCAACAGACAAAATATATTTCTTAGATTCAATTCCAAATTCAGACAATATAGACTTTTGTCTTTCCTCTGAAACTGATACCGTTGGGTTTTCACCAAAGCTGAAAGTGTTATATACAACACACACTTCATCTGGTGAACATTTAAAGAAATCTACAATTTCATTTTTTACTGTATCCGAAACTGTAACAATCTTCTTGTAAGCATGTCTTATCGAAAAAATCACAAATTTTACATAAAGACTCTGAGCGAAAGAAGCGGTATCCGGAGATTTATAAACCCACAAATCATGCAATACCGGATAATAATTCTTGAAAGGAATTTTAAAAATAGGAGTAATAGTATTCGTAAATATTATTTTATCTGAGCCCTTAAAAATTAATGACATAGGAAATACTATGTTAAGCCATAATATGTATAAAATTCTTTTAAGAGTAGAATTTTTTATTTTTTCCAAGAAATGTTTTCTCTTCATTTCTACTTCATACCCCATTTCAACAAGGACGTCATATATGTTTTGAGTATATTGTCCAATTCCAGTTTTTTTATATAGGCTCAACCCATCTTCTATAATTATTTTTTTCAAGTCTATACCTCAGATAATTCCCTGTATTTCGTTTTATTTTGTTCAAGATTAAATATTGCTTTTACTCTATTATAAGCGTTATTGCCAAACTCTTTTCTCAAATTATCATCCTTTAATAATTTGTTTATTGCATTTGCTAATTCTTCAGAATTCTTTGGCTCAACTGTAAATCCGGTTTCATTGTCAATTGAAACATAATTTACCCCAGTCCCAAGATTCGTATTTATAACAGGCTTACCATATTTCATAGCTTCTAATTGCACAATTCCAAAAGCTTCACTTTGCATAATTGAAGGAAACAAATACATATCGCAAGCTTTATAATAATTATCAAGATCATTATCCTCAATGCGTCCTAATAATTTAACTTTATCCTCTAAGTGATTTTCTTTTATGTAATTTTCAAATTCTTCTTTTAATGGTCCGCTACCTCCTATCAAATATACAGCCTGTTCAACTTTTTTCATAGCATCAATACCATAAATAAAACCTTTGTATTTGACTAATCTTCCAAGAGAAAATATAATTTTTTTATCTTTATATTTTTCTTTTATTTTCAGCACTTTATCTTGAGAACTATTATCTTGTAAAGAAATACCTTGTGGAATAACAACACATTTTTCTTTGTAAGGACTTATTATTTTTGAAGACTCAATTATATTGGGAGATAAAACATGAATTTTATCAACTTGTTCAATAAATTTTTTATATATAAACCAAAAAGGTTTCATTATCTTATCATAACCAATAATATCACTATGGTATGTGATGTATAACTTTTTATATTTAGGTCTTGCAATAAAGTGGGCAATTACTGCAAAAATAAATGGCATATGGTAATGAAGAATATCTGTGTTAACCCTTGATAATTTCCAAATGAATTCTGGCGAAATCGTATTTGCAGCAAACTCAAATAAAAATTTACAACGATCATAATTTACACCGTTTTCAAATGAAGATTCTTCAGTGTTTGAACAACACAACACTTCTTTTTCAAAATCTTCATTTGGTAAACTGTCATTAATTTGAGATATTACAGCTTCGATTCCTCCAATATGAGGATATGCATATCTTGTCACGTGTGTGAACTTAGTCTTACCCATGTCTTCCTCCAAGTGCCAGAAATACTGCTTTTACAAGAATTCCAATCTCCCACAATATATTTCTATGTTTCAAATAATATAAGTCATACTGCAATTTTTCTGCGATATCATCATTCAAAACACAGTGACCTTGATTGATTTGTGCCCAACCGGTCCAACCTGTTTTTACCCACTGACGGCATTTGTAGTATGGTATTTCATCTGAATAAATATTTACCAAATTTTCCCATTCCGTACGAGGCCCAACTATTGACATCTCACCTTTTAAAATATTTATCATCTGAGGAATTTCGTCAAACCTTGCTTTTCTTACAAATTTACAGAATGGAATGACTCTATTATCTTCATCTTGTGGTTCTGTATGACCTATATTACCGGCTTTTGGAACATAATCATTCTGATACATAGTTCTAAGCTTGTATGCTTTAAAAACTTTCCCGTCCTTACCGACTCTGTTTTGAGTATATATTGCTTTCCCGCCATCAGTTAGTTTTACTCTAATACCTATATATAAAAGTATAGGGAAAGTCACTGTTAAAATAATCAGCGCTGCAATTATGTCATATGCTCGTTTACAAAAATCATACAGCTTTGAGCGATTATTCATATAATCATAAAATAACCAATTTATTGACATCCTGTCTACAAAATATTTTCCTGTTACCATTTCGTAAAATTCAGGCATTTTATAAACTTTCACACTTTTAGGAATACAATTCACCATCTTGGTCAGGAAATCTTCTTCCATACGGCGTTTTATTGCCACTATTACAATATCAACCTTTTTGTCATTTATGATTTCATCTAATTCATAAACTTTTGGGAAAACAGTTATATTTGAATCGTTAATTATGTTCTCATCTTCACTATCTTCTACAAAACCAACCACATTCATTCTCAAAGCTTTCTTCCCGATAATTTCATCAGCAATAAGCTTTGCATTTGAGTTAGAACCTATAATTAGAACATTCTTTATCTTTTTGATATTAAACAAATAATAGTGAAAGCATCTTCTATACAGAAACAATGCAACATAAATAGTAAGCAAGTTAATAAGCACAAACTCAAAGGATTTCACCTCTGATTCAAACATCAATAACAATATTGTTGCCGGAATTTGTGAAAAAACTATTCCCTCAAAAAGAAGATATGAATTTTTCAATGTTGAATTAAATTCACGAATCTTATAATTGTCTTTTAAGAATAAAACAACAACTCCTGTTAAAGCAGTCAGAAAAACTGTTATATCCATATGTTCATTAGACAAACCAAAAGAGCTGTACCAATAAACCGTAGACAAAACTATTATTGTTAAATCAAACAAAAACATTATTAATGTTGATTTAGATAATGCATTATTAAACATTGCTTCTCCAAACTTTTTTCAATTATTATACAATAAATACACCACAAAGTCATAGCCACCCGATCATATTTTCAATCTTTCTTCAAATATGAATACCAATTATCAAAATACTTTGGCAAATTCTTAATCAAAAAGATATACAGAGAAAGTAAAATACCTCCGAGAAGATAAGCTCCAAGGACATCTGAAGGATTATGGACTCCGATCCAAACTCTACTTACTCCGACAAATAGAATCCAAATGATTGATACAATCGTACCAAAAATTTTCACTATATTATTTTTACAAAACTTATTAATGTACCAAATCACAACACCCCAAAGACAGAACGTAACCAAGCTATGACTTGATACATAACTAAAACTATCCGGATGGATTGATGTAATCTGAAGTTCAAAAGGAGGTCTATCACGTTTTACGATGGGTTTAATTATGCAGTTCAAAAGGAACGTCACGAGCGGAACCGAATATACGCAAATAAGATCCACCCATAGTTTTCTTCTCACAAAAAATATTCCAAATCCAAGCAATGGAATAACAATCATTGCGGAATAAAGAACGCAATCAGGCAGCATTGGTATCCACAATGGAATTGATGATAAACTTCCCTGAAGAAACATAATAAAACCCCTGTCCCATTGAGTTATAATGGGACAAGAGATTATTAAAGCCGTTAATATCAAAAATATAATTAATAGTATAACTACTTTTTTCATAACAATTATTTACCGCAGCAAGCACAATTTCCACTACATTTATGCTCGGCATTCGGTTGAGGTTTTTCCTTAGAACAGAAATGATCTCTGTCAATATAATATTCACCTTCAAGCGGGAATATAGTCATCCAAAGGTTTTCTCTCCAATCCTTATCCAAAATTTCTTTCACATCTTTCGAATATTTATCAATCTTCGATGTAATTTCAGGATTAGTCAAATAAGCTGCAGCATTTTCATGAGTTTCGTAAGGCTTAAACTCTTGATAATATTTTCTCAAAACCTCAGGTCTATCAACAATCATACAAGGTCTGAGCATATTACCATCTTCATAAGGGATACCCTCTCTTATAGCACGCATAAACGGTGCAGCAAGAGCTTCCGTAAGAGTACAATCCTTAAGATTATGAGTTGCCAAGTGAACGAAAGTACAAGGTTCAACGTCACCTCTTGGGTTTACGTGAATATATTGTCTACCACCGGCAATACAACCCATCATTTCAGGGCCGTCACCCCAGAAGTCAACCGTCATCATAGGCAATGTATTTCTTGCGTTATAAACAGCTTTCAAAATTTGTTGTCTTTGTTGAGCATTCGGAACCATACTCACATCAGGACTATCCCCAACTGGTACGTAATGGAAGAACCAAGCCCACAAAACACCTTTATCAGACAACATCTTCATAAACTCATCTGATGTTACTTCATCACAATTTTGGCTTGTTGCAGTGATGCTGGCACCGAAGAAAATTCCTGCTTTTTTAAGCATATCCATCTTTTCCATAACCATATCAAAGCAGCCTTCACCTCTTATGGCATCAGTATTCTCTTTCAATCCGCCGATAGAGAACATCGGTTGAACATTCCCTAATTTCTTAAGCTTTTCAACAGTTTTTTCAGTAATCAACGAACCGTTTGTAAATGTTATAAATGTACAATCGTTAAATTCTTCCGCCAATTCCAAAAATTCTTTTCTTGCAAAAGGTTCACCCCCAACGACAGGGAATATGTGAATACCCATAACATCACGAGCTTCAGTAAAGATTTCTCTCCATTTTTCCTTGGTCAAATCCTCTTTAACGTCATATTCATGAGCCCAACAGCCTTTGCAATTAAAATTACAACGCTTAGTTATACTTGCAAGCAAAACTGTTGGTGGGAAAAATCCGTTCTTTTCATTAAATTCAGAACGTTTTCTCAAGTTATCACCATAATAACCGTTTACGAAAAAGTTCTTGATCCATTTATTTCTGCAATTTGGATGTAATTCTGTCAATATCTTCTTCCACCAGTACAAGTGAGGATGTTCTGATTTAAACAACCATTGCATTCTTCTTGCGTGGTTTATACCACCCTTTGAACCGGAAATCTTTTCAAAAATCTTAGCTAAATTTATTAATTTTTCTTTGCTAAAATTATGACCTAAATAATTCAACAACATATCAATTGCAAAATCATTCATCTTCAGTTTTAGCTTATCAAATTTCCCCATTGAATTTGATTGCCAAACAGTTGATTCTTTTTCTACTCTCATTTAAATACTCCTTATTATGCACTAATTATACCCCAAACATAAGATTTAACACAAAATCATAACCATATTGCGAACTTATATTAAATATGTAATAATCTGGATATGAAAAATGTGCTGGTAATAAACAATCAAAATGCCGGAAGAAAAAAGGCCATAAAATATAAAAAATTGGTTCTACAATTTTTGTTGAGAAAAAATTGTTCTGTTAAAACTATTGAAATCAATGATTTTCAACATACCTCTCTCGACAATTTTGATACCATAATTGCAATAGGCGGGGATGGAACTATCAACAGCATAATTCCAAGAATTATCAACACAGACAAAACTTTAGGCATAATTCCGTGCGGCACAGCCAACCTCTTGGCAGCTAAGTTGAAAATTCCAATGGATCCGAAAAAAGCCATCAAAATTTTGGACGATACAAATATCAAAACAATTGATACACTAAAAGTTCAAGATAATTTCTCTGTTTTAAGATTTGGACTTGGCTACGACTCTGATATTATAAACAAAACGCCACAATCACTTAAGAATAAATTCGGATATTTTGCCTACGTTCTTATTGGAATTTTGTTTGCACTAAGGTTAAAACAAAAAAGTTACACGATATACTTTAACAACAAAAAACTTTCAATTCTTGCCACCTGCATAATAGTTGCAAATGCAGGAAATATGTACAAAAATTTGATTTCAATTTCTAATAACTGCAATCTTGAAGATGGAAAATTTGACGTATTTATTTTAAAGGTTAAAAACCCGATAACCTTTTTTATAGAATTCTTAGAAATAATTTTCAATTATAAAAACTCGAATTCTAAAGCTATGTATTTTCAAACAGAAGAATTGCTTATAAAAAATGATTTTTCAACAGGTCACATAGACGGAGAAAAACAAAAATTTAAGGACGATATTAAAATTAACATCGTCCCTAAATCTGTCAAAATATTTGGTAAATAAATTACCATTTATTAATTGCAAATGCCATAACTATAATAGAAGCAATACCCTTCAAAGTATCACAAATTGGTGTAATCCAATCATTACCGGCAATTCTTCTTGGAACTACGATTGTATCTCCAGGTTCAATATTACTACAACTTGAAATTTTTTCAGCACGACCATTTACTGAAACCTTATACAATCTGAATTTGTTAGCATTAGGTGTATAACCTCCAACCTCTTTAATATAATATCTGGCATTAGAACCTTTTTTATATACGAAAGATTGTTCATTATATACTTCACCAATTACACTTACGTGATTTGAAACTCTTGGAATATAAATATCATCTCCATCTTGAACTTCGATATTATCTATATCTTTTACCTTACTCAAATCATTATTTTTGATATTAAGAGCAATCTGCCCATTATACTTACGTGCAATAGTATGGTTATCTTCCTTTAACATTTCAAGCATCTGCATCTTAGCCTGCTGATCGCCCTCAGAAGGTTTATATGCGCTTGCCATTCTACCCTCTAACAATTTAATATCACGTTCGTTATTTTTATGAGCCAACTCAACTTGCTTACCTTGAAGGTTTGTTCTCTTGAATACAACACCTCTCAAATCAGCCTCAGGAGTTAAACCTCCAGCCAATTCAATCATATCAACAAGTCTCTTGCCTTCAACAAACGTGTATGTACCAGGCTTTTTAACAAATCCTGAAACTTTTACAGTCTTCATAACTTCGTTTCCACGCAAGGTTCTAAAGAATATTTTATCATCAGGTGCAATTGGAATTGTCTTAATTCTATCTGAATTAATCATAATATCGTACAAGTAGTAAACTCTAGTTGCACCGCTTGCACTTGTAATTTCGACAGCAACATTTTCAGCCGGAAGTAACTTGTTAGAGTTTGCAGTACCCGCAGTCAATTGAACTTCATTTTCCTCAACTGAACCTTTGTATGAAACTTCAGCTTCATTAGAATCCGCATTATCTTTTACTTCAACATCTGATTCCAAGAATTGAATATCTGTCATAACATCATTCAATGTCATATTTGAAGTGTATGTGAGATGTTTTGGAGTATTTATACAACCATAAACATCAACAAACATAGAATTTGTATTTCTGTAAACGTTGATAATATCTCTAGGCTTTAAAACAGGGTCATTCATGCCTGCGAAAAATTCTTTCAAGAATACAGGAATAGTTTCGATTGAATTATCTTTCCCTGAAATTCTTCTGATTACCGCCTGATTTATGAAAGTTTCTTCCAACAATTCATCTTCACTTTTCAAAATATCAGACAACCTCATACCCTCTTTATAAGCATAAGTTGTCGGATGTTTAACGTTACCTTGAATTGTTACAATATTTTCTGCCATATTATACAATTCTCTAAATTCGACAGAATCACCACTTTTAAGCTTAGTAGTTTTTGCTTCATTCCAAGCAACATTTTCAGCAGTACGCTGTTTTGAAGCTGTATCGTAACCTGTTAATGTAACTTCTGTAACTTGAGTTGCAGGAAGAATTCCGCCAGCAAAAGTTACAATTGACTGCAAGTCTTCTCCGGATTTGATTTCATAAATACCCGGAACTGTAACGCCATTTTTAATCGCAACAACACTTCCAACCTTATCTACAAATATTTTGTCATTAGGTCTTAAAATAATTCCGTCATCATTACCTGAGAACAAAGCTTTATAAAGGTCAACTCCTCGGGTTTTTCCATTTGATGAATAAGTGATATTTCTCAGTGTACCTGTCTTTTTAACACCACCGGCAGCATTCAATGCATCAAGAATAGAAGAATTGTTTCCGACAAGAATTCTACCAGGTCTATTTACTTGACCATAAACAAACACTGAAAACTCTTGACCGGTCGCAACAGTCAATTTTACTTTCAAGCTTTTAAACTTCTGAGAAGCCATTCTGTTAACTTCACCTTCAACTTCAGCAATTGAACGGTTTTCAGCTTTTACAAGGCCAATACCTTGTACAAAGATGTAACCTTTAGAATCCACTTCAGTTCTTGTTGTAGGGTGTAACAAATTTGTACCGGAAATTGCCATAACATCGATAGAATCTCCGTACAAATATACATTAACCTTTTCTCCAATACTTAACCTATAATTGCCATCAAATTTTCCAGCAGTTCCGTTTACTGAAGAACTCGTAGATGTGAACAAATCATAACCAATTTGTCTTAAAGGAGTTCCTGTAACTTCGCTTTCTTTCCCATTGAACAATTTTTCAATCGGACTCAAATTATGAGGTTCCATAGCTGTTTGTACAGATGGTTGATAATTATCACTAAAAGCATCTGCATTAAGCTCAATGTCTTCTTCTTGAACATCTCTTAACCTTGCAGATACTCCCGCAGCAGAAGCAAACGCTGTCAATTCTGTACTAAATGTTAATATTAGTAATAGTGCAATTATTTTTTTCATATCATCCCTTTTAATTTTAAGTTTCACATCAAATACTTTGTAATCAAAATATTATGTAATAGCAATTTCCATCAAAGACTTAATTGCCGGCCACTCAAGCTTCCATAACCCAGAAGCATCAAGTGCATAATTTCCAACACATGCTAATTTGCAATCCTTACATTTATTAACCGTTTCAATGAATAAAGGATCTTTAATAACATCTTTTAATGATCTGTTTCTAACGCTGATAAACGGTTTTCTATCATAGCAACGTAACATATCACCATTTGAATATATTACTGTCGCTATACGAGGCCAGTGGCATTCGTAATAAGTTTTCTTATTGATAATATAGTCCATAAAGTAATATGAATTTCTTATCGGATAACCGTTTTTCTTTAATTCCTTAATCTTTATGAACATATCAGCCAACTGCTCGTTTTCAAGTTCAGTTTCAACAACGTTTTGAGCTTCTTCAGGTCTTGAAGCGGCCTTGTTAACAGTAAAGTACAACAAAATATCCGCATCTTTACAATACTGAGCAACTTCTTTTATCTGTTCAAAATTTGTTTGAGTTGACACTGTACAACAAACATAAATTCTCATCTTTGGAGAATGAATTTTGTGATATTCAACACCTGACATAACCTTATCGCAAATACCAGGCATGTGGCGAATATCATCGTGAGCTTTACCAATAGCATCCAAAGACACAAACATTAAATCTGTATATTTTGCAAAATCAGGATTTGATTCCAAATACCAACCGTTAGTTGCAATCTTTGTATATAAACCTGCATCGTGTGAAGCCTTACAAATTTCCGCGAAATCTTCTCTCAAAAGAGGTTCACCACCCCATAAGATACTATCCATATAACCAATTTGACCTGCTTCTGTCAACAATCTTACGATTTCTTCAGTAGGCATGTCATCAGTACCTTTTTTAGACTTCCAAAAACAAAAATCGCAGTCACAGTTACATCTGCTCGTAACCATCAATGAAAAACACAATGGTTTAGGAGTCTTTGACAATCTGCTCGCAATACATTCCAAAGCTCCACCTGCAAGATGTCTATAATACTTCAAACGTTCAAAAGTCATCTCATTTCTAGATTTTGTAATCATCACACATCCCCTCTCAGCTATTTATAACCTCAAGGGTATCATAAACAAAGAATAGGGACAATTAATATTCCCCACATAGGCAATAAATTTACATTAGTTATTATTTCTTTTTTGTTGCTTCCTTTTTACAAGGTCTACAAATGCCTCAATTCTTGTAATATAACCAGCTTTCCCTGTTTGTTCATCGAGCACCAAAGACATCACAGGAATATCTTCTTCCTTACTTACTTTCGGCAGTATATTTTGCGCAACAATCTCGGGCATACAAGAAAATGGTGAAATATGTATAATTCCGTCTACACCGTGCCTTGCAGCATAAACAGTGTCACCTATTGTCTCAATACATTCACCGCCAATAGCTCTTTTCATATATTTTTCTGCATAACGAACAGAACGCTCACGGTGCGATTCCTTATGGTAGAAAAGCGAAGGTTTAAGAACGTGTTCAAGCCAATCCCCAAACATTATCTGTCGTTGAACTTCAACACCCATTTCTCCCAATTCTTTTTCAATATTTTGATTTGTGTAAGGATCAAGAAGAACAAAAAATTCACCGATCAGATAAATTATTGGAACTTTTTTATTCTTATCAATAGGAATTTTCTTGAAATCATTTATAATCTGTTTTTTCAACCTCTTAGCACCTATTACGGAATTAGTTTCATCCGTAATTTTCAGCCATTTTTCGTAGCATCTTTCCGCATCTCCTCTATGCAACTCTCTTGGACGAGTGTAGAAAAGAAGTCTTTCTGCGGTATCGATTGCAAAGAACTTATTAAAACCCAAACTAAAACCTTTATAATATCTCCAAGGGTTTATACAATGAGTTACATGCCAGAAAGCCTGAAGCGTCTGCTTCATTTTACTTTTATACATATCAAAAATGACCATATCAAACTTATATCCCATTGACTTGAGAGTTTTTTGAGCCATTTTTGTGTAATTACCCAACCTGCAAGAACCAGGAGCCTGAAACATCATTAATGTATTTGCACCTTTTTCAAGTGCCATTATGTAATTTGCCAAATTTAACTTGTAAGGTAAACATATACCCTCAATACTATTTCTAACACCGATTTCCAAAGCTTCATTGCTATTAGCAGGTGGTATAACGATTTTTGCACCTAACGACAAAAGTAGGGCCTTAAGAGGGATATCTATTCTACCCATTCTTGGCCAAGCAATTATACGATCTTTTGTAGGAATCGTATTTTCCATCTTCGATTTTTCTAACTTTTCTGCCGTATTCATAAGTTTCATCCTACCACAAAATCACAAAAGCATAATTGGGTTTGAAAAAATCCAAGGTTTACCCTTCAAATATACTTCCACTCTGTACTTGCATTTTTCTTCAATTTTAAACTCTAAAACATCTGAACATTCTTCACAGATTAACTCCCCATTTTTAAAGAGTTTTATTGATGCTTTTTTCGCAAGCTCTACAACCAATAATCTACCTGAAACATAAATTGATGGGATACTATTATCAACATACCTGTTGACCATTATATTGTTCCCAATCTTAAGAGATTCAAGAATTATATTCTTCTGCTCCTCAAAACTTTCAGGCATTTTATGTTCCAATGGAATAACATTAGTCAAAGTTTTAAAACAAGTCTTATATGGGAAAATCGTTACAGGAATAACGTACTTTGAAATTTTCAAAGCATGAGCATCTACTCCAAAAATTGCCGGAACAACCTTTTCAGAAGAATTATTCAAATCATCCCACCACTTTAAAGTTTCACAATGAGGCCCTTTTAGCAGGGTATGACGAAATAAATATCCGTAAGCGATTTTAAAAATATTTGTATCATCGTAACCGTCTGCCCAATTTGAAAACCAATTCCAAATCTCAACGCCATCAGGGATAATAGCTTTGTTAGTCCAACGAATAGGATTAGCCTTATTTTTTCTATTTTCATCCTCATCAGGATGTGCTGCAAAGCCAAATCCGCCCTGTGCTCTTACTTCATCCACAAATTTTTGAACATCACAACCCTCAGGAGTAATCAGACTTTTTATCCCCAACGCAAGATAATGATCAGACGCCTTTGGAGAAATTTCCTCTCCTCTTATTACGCACACACCGTTATAAAAGCCTTCTTCTATATCGAAATTGTTATGATCTGTTATAATAATCCAACTTAAACCTGCATCTTTTGCGGCTTTTGATATAGAATGCACATCTCCTGTTCCATCTGACAATTTTGAATGAATGTGAATTGCACCTAAATAGTTAAAAAAGTTTCTCTTCATCTTTATTTTACTGAACTTGCAAGCACTTTTGTTTCTTCGAATTTACCAACATTCGAAACTTTCACAGTTTTCTGTTTTTGAGCAGAAGGTTTTGCAAGGACACTACGTTTTTTACGCATAAGCATATCTACAAAAGCTTCTATACGAGTAACAAAACCGGCCTCTCCGGTATGCTCATCAATTGTTAAATGAATTAAAGGCATGCCAACTTCCTTACAGTGATATGAAATTTCATCCACCATCAAAGAATCAGGACCGCAACCAAAAGCAGAAAGAGCAATAATTCCGTCAACCTTCTTATTCAACAAGTAATATGCGGCAGTACCTGTCAACTCTAATTCGTTTGCCCAGTATTGAATTTCACCAATCTGATCAATAGCTGCAAGCGAATCCTCTCTTGTAACATTTAGCGATGTATAAACCCTAACATCCATTTTTTCAAGTTTTTTAATCAGATTAAGCGAAATTCTATCATCAAAAAGGTTATACCCGTGAGCCATTATTGCAACGGACAAAGGTTTAACTATTCCAACTGTTTTTCTTACAAACTTACCTTGTATAGCATTTTCAAGAGCCTCAGTATAACTTACACCTGATTTTGTCATCTCGAAAAATGCATTATAAACCTTCCAACCATCACTTATCGCTTTTTCTATTTCGTCAGAATCTGTAATTCCAAGTGCATTCGCCGTCTGGAAACAGAAATCTTTAAAACTGATATTTTCTGTCTTATCCAAGGTTGGCTCGATCATAGTAAAAGGTTTATCAATAACATTCCTGATAATTTCAGGCAAACCTCTAATCTTACTACAATTATTTATCTTATATCCGGTAGATTGAATTGACGGAACAAAAATTGCATCGCAACCCTTATTAATAAGATTAACAACGTGACCGGTATAAACCTTTATAGGCAAACAAGTATCTGAAACCACATATTTCGTCCCTTCGTTAATAGTTTTGGTAGTAGTTTTATCGGATAAAACAACTTCTAAACCCAAAGAGGTGAAAAAGCCATAATAAAAAGGGTAATTGTTGTAATAAGAAATTGCCCTTGGTATACCAATTTGTTTATACTTTTTATACATAGTCATCACGTTGTTCAAATTTACTATGCAAAAAGTATACAACAACTACACTTTATAAATCAAATTTTTACGCATATATTAATTTTTTATTACAAAAAAAATTCCAATCCTACCCTTAAGGAAATAATCTGACGGATAAAATTGGAATTAATTTTTAGGATTCATAACATAGCTTTAAGTTATATTTAAGAAAGACATTATTTAACAATTAATTTCTTTTTAGCTTCCTTTTCCGAATATTTTTTAGGGGCATCTATTTTCAAAATACCATGTTCAAGTTTTGCTTCAGTCTTCTCAACATTAATTTCTTCAGGGAAATATACAGTTCTTGAAAATTCACCATATCTAAATTCTGATTTTTTATATGAATTTTCATCAACTTTGTTTTCTTCAACTTTTTTAGCATTAATTGTCAAATAATTTTTATCAATATCAATATCAAGGTCTTCTTTTTTTACACCCGGCAACTCTGCACGGATTTCGTAATCTCTGCCTTTATCTACAATTTCTACCGGCATTGAAAATTTATCTTCGTCATTCCAATAGGCAGCTTCAGGAAAATAACTGTCAAAATGTCTGTTTAAAAGAGAACTAATTTCATCATTAACTGTTCTTATAAAACTTTCCGGTGCCTTTCTAACTAAAAATTTCATAATCAACACTCCTTTCAAATAACTTATTACCTTTCATACCTACGTTATAACTCCGAATTACATAAAACCTTAATTCCTTAACCAAAATTTAACAATTAAAAATTGTAAAAATTTTTAACTAAATACTAAAGTTTTCTAAAATTTGAACCGTAATCCAAATTGTAGAAAGGTAAACTATGACAGATCCAAAAATATCAATTTATGGAGTAGGCGGAAACACGCAACCAACAAGAAGTTCAGGCTCAACGAACACAAACTCAATAGGGTTTGAGCCAAGTCTTTTTATGGAAAAGCCACAACCTACGGAAGCAACTAGTGCAGCACCTCAAAAGTCTGATATAGATGCACAAGTTCAAAAAATTCAAAAGAAATTAAAACCCGGCACCCCTAAGCTATCAAATCAATTCATAAAAAAAGTTATTCTGGTAGCAAAAGACATAAAATGCAATCCGGAAGATTTGCTTGCCATTATGTATCACGAATCAAGAGGCTGGAATCCGGCAGAAGCAAACAAAAAAGCAAACGGAGAAATTCTATATGGCGGTCTTATACAAATGAACCCCAAAGCCCTGAAATTAGTTTCACAAAGATATGCAAAAGAACTCAAACTCAAAAAAAATATCACAATGAATGAATATCTTAAGTTACCAAGAGAAAAGCAAATTGACTATGCACAAGGCTATATGAGACTCTTCAAAGAAGAGTGTCAGATAAAAAAGAATGCTCGCCTTACCACCGGAGAAACCTGGGGAATAATAAAATCACCAAGACAAACAAAAGCACGCAATAAAGCCTTTTTAAGCAAACAAGAACGACTGATAAGAAAAATACAAAAGGAAATTTTTGTAACTTCAAACGGCAACAAATTGGATGTTAAGGATTAATATCCTTGATAACCCTTTCCATAACATCATTCCAGCTTTCATCCTTGTCAGCAGGGTATAACTTTACACTTTTGTACCAATCACAATAAGTTAAATCCGTATGCCATCTCCAATTGTAATTGTAAGGCAACAGCACAGCACAAGGCTTATTCATCGCACCTGCAAGATGAGCAAGTGAAGTATCATTACAAATTACATAATCCAAATTTTCAATTGCAGCAGCAGTATAAGAAAAATCCTTAAAACTTTTACTCAAATCTACAATATCATATTTAGAAGCAAGTTTCTCAAATTCTTCCGCCCCCTCAAACGTTTGAGCGGAATACACTTGCACATTCTTAATACCAAACAAACCTGAGAAGGCATCTACATTGATAACTCTCCCTGTTTCATAATAAGTATTGCCCTGCCATTTGATACCGATTTTAAACTTATCATTATTAAAGAATTCTTTTTTGTAAAACTTACATTTTTCACTATCTGCTTTCAAATAACCGTCACGCCCTGTGAACATCTCATCTGTATTAAGTCCCAAAGCATAAGGCACACTCAAAAACGGAATATGAACATCAAAAGAAAACTCATTCTGTTCATAGAAATAATCCATCACATCAACTTGCGGAAAATTTTCTCTAAACAATTGACTCAATTCAACTTGAGGTTTGAGAACAAGCTTTTTACAACGTTTCAGGAGCATCGGAATATATCTGGCAAACATAATCATATCACCAAATCCTGCTTCATAATAAGTGTATAAAACTTTGTCAGAAATATCCTCCCCTCTCCAAATTTTAGATTCCGGAATTAACTTTGGATAAGTAACGATTTCCGTATTTATAGCAGTTTCACGACACAATCTTGTCTCAAAATAAGGAAGCCCCTTCTCATAATCTTTAAGCCTGAAATAAGTCAACCCAAGAAAATATTTTGCCTCTCTATCCTCAGGATTAAGCTCAATACACTTAATATAATGATCTTTGGCAAGCTCCGGTTTATGGAATAAAGTATATAGATTTGCAAGATTGTAATAAGTATCACGTGACAACGGATTAAGCTTCAAAGCCTCTAAATAATATTTTTCAGAGTTTTCAAAATCCAAAAGATTTTTATAAATAAGCCCTAAACCAAAAGCTAACTCAAAATTCAACCCAAAGATTTTTTCTTCCTCTAACCTTGTATCTAAAGCCTTCTTATAAAGTTTCTGCTCATAGTAAATATTTGCCAAAATCTCATAAAAATAACGGACATTCTTGACAGAAATAGCTTTTAAAACATATTTTTCAGCCTCATCATAATTTCTCTGCTGCATATTGCTTATACCAACAAGATTAAGAATTTCGCAATCATCCGGATTTTCTTTTAAAATCTTGCCATAAAAATTCAACGCCTCAGGAATCTTCCCCGCATTGTGAAGCTTGAAAGCCTTTTCAAAATACTCTTTTCTCAACTCTTCTTTCATAGGAATGATTATAACATATTTTTATGCTAAAATGTGGATATGTTTACAGGGATTGTGGAAGAAATCGGACAAATAAAGGAATTTTCAAGGCATAGTAACGGAGCTAAAATAACCGTTGAGTGCAAAAAAGTTCTGGAAAATTCTAAACTTGGCGACAGTATTGCAATAAACGGTTGCTGTCAAACAATAACACATTTGAACAACACATCATTTTCTGCTGACGTTAGCAAGGAAACATTAAGTATAACAAACTTTTGCACTTTTAAAGCAGGCAATAAAGTAAACCTTGAAAGAGCCCTAACTCCGTCATCAAGACTTGGCGGACATATTGTACAAGGACACATCGACTGTGTCGGCAAATTTGTTGGAGTTGAGAAACTTTCAGATTTTTACAACTTAACATTCGAAATCCCTGACTCTGAGATTAAATATGTCGTAAAAAAAGGGTCTATTGCAATTAATGGAATAAGCTTGACAGTGGCATCCGTCAGCGGAAACATTATAAAAACTGCGATTATTCCTCATACCTATTCAAATACAACCCTAAAAGATTTATCTCTGGGCGACTCTGTGAACGTAGAAACCGACATATTAGGTCGATACATTGAAAAATTTTTATCAGTAAATAATAATAGTAGAGCAATAGATGAAAATTTCTTAATTGAAAATGGATTTGTGTAATGGATAATTTTAGATTTGATGATATAGAAGAAGCAATTGAAGATTTTAAAAACGGGAAAATGCTCATTGTAGCAGATGATGAAGACCGTGAAAATGAAGGAGACTTGATTTGTTCAGGTCAAATGGTTACTCCCGATATCATAAACTTTATGGCAAGAGAAGCGGGAGGACTTGTATGTCTTGCAATATCAAACGAAATTGCAGAAAAGCTTGAACTGCCACAAATGGTAGAACAAAATAATGAAAGTATGAAAACTGCTTTCACGGTAAGTATTGACGCAGATGAAAAATTTGGTGTTACAACCGGAATTTCAGCTTACGACAGAGCAAAAACCATCGAAGTTGCACTGGCTCCGGATGCTGTACCTTCAGATTTAAGACGTCCCGGACACTTATTTCCTTGTGTAGCAAGAAAGGGCGGAGTTTTACAAAGAACAGGACATACTGAGGCTGTTGTTGACTTAGCAAGATTGTGCGGACACATCCAAGCTGGGCCGATGTGCGAAATAATGACCGAAGACGGACATATGGCAAGAAGAGATTATCTTCGAGAATTTGCCGACAAACACGGCATCAAATTCATATCAGTTGCCGAATTAATCGCTTACCGCCTAAAATCAGAAAAACTTGTATCTCGTGAAGCCGAGGCTGATTTACCGACAAAATACGGTCATTTCAAGATATACGGATATGTGAACAAACTTACAGGACAAGAACACGTTGCTCTTGTAAAAGATGACGGTTCTGACAAGATTCCGTTAGTAAGAGTTCACAGTGAATGTCTTACAGGAGATATATTCCACAGCTTAAAATGCGACTGCAACTCGCAACTGCACGGTGCTTTACGTATGATAGAAAAATACGGAAAAGGTGCTGTCGTATATATGAGAGGTCACGAAGGAAGAGGTATCGGACTTGTAAATAAAATTAAAGCTTATAAGTTGCAAGAACAAGGACAAGATACAATTGAAGCTAACATCTCATTAGGTTTTAAGGCTGACTTGAGAGACTATGGCATAGGTGCTCAAATCATAAGAGATATAGGCTTTACAACATTCAATTTGATAACTAACAACCCGAAAAAAATCGTAGGTTTGAAGGGTTACGGATTAACTGTTAATGATATAGTAAAAGTAGAATCCGAAATTACGACTTACAACAAGCATTATCTTGATACTAAAAAAGAAAAAATGCACCATATGCTATAAAAATGGAACAAGAATAAGGAACTATGAAATATGAAAACTGTATTTGAGGCAAGGTTAATACAAAAAGAAGATTACTCAGCTTTTGAAGCAATATACAATGACTTCAAAGATAGAGCCTTCGAAGAATACAAGTTTGAATTGACACCTTTAGAATACAAAGATTTTATAAACGCTGTTGAAAAAGACTTGATCAAATGTATCGTTTTATTTGAAAACAGCTTGCCTACGGCATTTTTAATATATACAACATCAATTTCAGAAGCAGTAGAGTTAAATATTATACACTCTTATAATATGGAAAATACTCAAGAAAGAAGCCGCTACCTAATAGATGAATTTATGGAAGAAACCCGCCAAGAAAGACAAAATATGGTAGTCTGCTATCCGATGTTAGGTTCACAAAAGGTTTTAATTAATGAAATTGCACAGTTCGGCTTCAAATTTGTCGGTATTGTTGTATTGAGATTTATGCTTGATGGTACAAACTCAAGAGAACTATTAGATATGTGCCAGTTAGACCCACTACCTGAGGGTTACAGTATGGTTGAGTGGAGAGACGAATTCTATGGAGAATCTGTCCAGATTATTAAGGAAGCTTTCCATAACAGTGCAGATGCCCTGTTTGACCCACGCTTCAACACAGATGAAGGAGTCCGTGATATTTTAACTAAGATAACTAATGATGTATATGCAAAATTCCTTCCTGAAGCAACAACCGTACTTTTATACGACGAAGAACCTGTTGGATTATGTTTCATGAATTTGACAGGCGGAAGCATTGCAAACATTCCTATCTTCGGGCTTACAAGAGAACATCAGGGAAAGGGGTTATCAAAACATTTGCTTAAAAAATCAGTAGAAAAACTCATCGAAATGAGAGAGAATAACGTTTACCCTATTACCGAAGTTAACACAACAACAGAAACAAATAACTTCCAAGCCCTCAAAATGTATAGACACGTTGGGTTTAAGGAAGACTACAATTACCCGCAATCATATCTTCCAATTAAACGATAGCTTTGTAAAGTTTTGTAAAAAGAATTAAAGAAAATAATCTCTAATGCCGATATTCAAAGAGAAAGAAAGGAAAATCGGTCGAAATGGGATTATCAGCATCACAAGCAAAATTGTTAAGCATAACATCCAGATTATCTGATAATGAATTGCGCTCTCAAACAATTACAAGTGCGAAGATGGCTCTTGCTAACAAAACAACCGCAGCAAGCCGTAAATATATTGATGCTCTAAACTCAACAAATTTAATATATTCAACATACGATTTAGACGGTAATAAGACTTATGTTGATTTGACCGGTTCACAATTATCACAATATGCACCTTTAAAGAACCAGTATGGTTTAATCAATAATAAAGGTCAAATATTGGTATCAGAAGTTGACGCTAAAAATTATGAAAATAGCGCAAATATTAATGAGTTTTTGGATAAATACGGTGTCAAAGCAATCGACTCAGGTAAAGTAGAAACAGTTGACAACCCTGAATATAAGATTGCATACGAAGAATGGCAAAAGAAATACGAAGAGTGGTACAGCCGAAAACCGGATCCAACACAAGATATATATTGGAAAGAATTAAGTGGCACAGACAGTGAATTATATGACAAATTTAAGGTAGCCTCTGAACAATGCTTCAATAGTGCAACTGGCGGAGATGCAGGCTGTTATCTTCACGTTTTGGCACACATGCTTGACCTAGAACCTGGAATGGAAGGCTATAATTTTATGGATGGCGATAATGTTGGAGGTTATCCAAAGACATTCAGCACAACAACAGGTAATACTATTACAATCGGAGCCCAACGAATTACAGGCTCATTTATCCATAACAGCACAAATGTCGGTGGTGTATCTGGTACCGAAGCAATGCTTCCTGTATCAGATGCTATTCGTGATGGCTGGAATGGCGAGACCGTTATGGCGGCCCCACACCCTTCTGAAGCCATAGATGAACATTCTTCAGAAGCTGAAAAAATAATAAGTGATTATTACCTACAAGAAGCCATAAAAAATGGAACAATGCCTACTGAAGCTCAATTATTATTGAGTAACTACAAATTCACCTATGACTCAAAAGGTAATATTATAGGAACAGAATTAAAAACCTTGAGTGAAAAATGTGCTGATTTGTACTACGCGGTAGAAAAACGTAGTGCTTTGGGAATTAGCTACAGAGACATTCTAGTTCCAGCAATTAAAACTTTCCAAGAAGATATGAGCATTGCGTTCACAAAGCGTATCTTCCAAAACGAAGTCTACACAAAAGATGTGGAAGACTGGCTAATTGAAAAGCCTAAAATGGAGGACATTCCGGCAACCATAGATAAGATTATTTATGAATATGACGACAAAGACAAAGCACAATGGTACGTAAACTTGTGGCACAGAATGAATGGTCCAAGTGATGAAAAAGACGGTACCCAAACAGAGTCTGAAATTACAACAACAAAAGACGAAAACGGAAATATCGTTGTAAATAAAGAAGATACAACATCAATGAGATATGAAATTCTTGAAGATGGACTTATGAACAGTGCAGAATGGCTAAAATATGCCTTAGAAAGCGGAACAATTACTCTTGAAAGAGTAAACTATGAAAATCCGACAGAACAAGGCACAGGCTTGAAAAATGCCGCTTGGACATCAATAATCTATACAAATGCCCTAGACATATCAACTCAAACAGATGAGGCTGCAATAGCAAAAGCTGAAGCTGAATATGAAGCTACAACAAAAGATATTGAGTCAAAAGATAAACAATACGATAGTATGTTGAAACTTTTGGATACAGAACACAGCGCACTACAAACCGAATATGATACAGTTAAATCCGTAATTTCTAAAAATATGGAAAGAACATTAAAGATGTATTCAGCTTAACATTATGACAAATGGCTATAATCAAATAATAGCAGCATAATTACACACGAAGAAAATCCATCTTTACCTGATAGCATTTTTATGCTATAATCGAACTATGATTGATAGATATTCTCGTGATGAAATAAAAAACATCTGGTCACTGCAATCTAAATTTAACTATTATTTAAATGTAGAACTTGCAGTTTGTGAAGCATATGCAAAGCTTGGAATTTTTCCTTCCGACGAAATTAGAACGCTGAGAGATACCGCAACATTTGATCTTAAGCGCATCGAAGATGTCGAACGTGAAGTTAAGCACGACGTTATCGCATTTTTGACAAGCGTAAACGAGAGCGTGGGCGACCTCGCAAAGTACTTGCATGTTGGAATGACCAGTTCGGATGTAATAGACACGGCATTTTCTCTTCAAATCCAAGATAGCGGAAAAATCATTATGAATGATTTAAATGCGGTCATCAGCACTTTAAGAAAACTTGCAATAAAGCATAAAGATACCATTTGCATAGGTCGTTCTCACGGTGTTCACGCTGAAGTTATGACTTTTGGTATAAAATTGTGTTCGTGGATTGATATTTTAAAAAGACAGAGAATAAATTTTGCAAATGCACTTGAACAAATTAGAGTTGGCCAAGTTTCAGGACCTGTTGGAACTTATAGCAATATACCGCCTGAAGTAGAAGAAATTACTTGTGAAAACTTAGGGCTAAAACCTGTTAAAATTTCAACTCAAGTTATAGCGAGAGATTATCACGCATACTTTATGCAATCACTGGCGTTAATAGCTAGTGTTATTGAACAATTTGCAACAGAAATCAGACATTTGCAAAGAACAGAAGTTTTAGAAGTTGAAGAAGGGTTTGGACAAGCTCAAAAAGGTTCTTCAGCTATGCCACATAAGAAAAATCCGGTATTAAGCGAAAACTTATGCGGTTTAGCCAGAGTTGTACGCGCAAACTCTTTTGCAGCACTTGAAGACATTCCTCTTTGGCATGAAAGAGATATTTCTCATAGTTCGACAGAGAGAATTATTTTCCCGGATAGTTTAATCTTAGTAGACTTTATGCTTGCTAGGTTCAACAATATTTTGGAAAATCTTGTCGTTCATAAAGATAATATGCTAAAAAATACTGACAGATTTGGTGGAATAATTTTCTCACAAAAAGTCCTGTTAAAATTGATTGAAAAAGGATTAACAAGAGAAGAAGCGTATCGCATAGTTCAACGAAATGCTATTGAAGCTTTTGAACACGAAGGTGATTTTAAAGCGAACTTACTTGAAGATAGCGATGTAAATTCAAGATTAACTAAGAAAGAAATTGAAGAAATATTTGATAAGAGAGCTTTCTTACAAAATATTGACGTTATATACTCAAGAGTACTTGAATAATCATTTTCGAAAATTGTGTGTAGGATAAAGCATAAAATATGCGAAACTATTTTTCGCTATAGTTTTATGCCATTAATTTCCAGAAAGGAATTTAATACATTTTTAGCTTTTTCAATTTCCACATGAACAAAATTATTTCTTGTTTGTTTTACAAGATTAGAAGCAAGCTCATACATTTTAGAAGCACCTTCCAAATAATCTTTTTGCTCAGGAGATTTTACAAGCCCGATTTCATGGAAATATCTTCCGTACAACAAGTATAAACGTGATAACAAATCATTCATATTGTATTTTTTAGCAATCTCAATAGCTTGTTCAATATGAATTTTAGCGGAATCATAATCAGAAGTCGTCATAAATGATTTTGCCATAACAATTTCAAGTAAAACAGTAAAGAAATAGTTATCAATTTTCGGATTTTGCGCAACCTTTATAGCTTGGGAAGCAATTTCTTGTGCCTCATAAGGTCCTTCAGTTGCAATTGTAGCCTCTGCAATTAAATACCAAGTAAGCAAAGCACCCATTGCCATCTTTTCTTTAGAAAAGTAAGTAATCTGTTCCTGATAAATATTCATTGCCTGCTTTATCTTGTCTTCATCCTGGAAAATCTTACCCAGCATTGTTTTCATGATATTTTTAGTAAAATTATCACCGCAATTGTTTGCAAATGTGACAATCTGGAACAAATCATCTTGCATATCTTTATACTTTTTACGCATAAAATTATTGATGATATTTATAAAGTTCCATTTAATCACAGATTCATCATCGAGATTTTTATCTCCATACTGCTTCATGATATCTTCCAGAAGCTTTTCAGAAGTTGTAAAATCACCCTTCATAGTATTTGCCTGTGCCAAAACAAGTTTACACTTGCAAATATATGAAATATCACTAATTTGATTTCTCTCCAAGATTTCAAACAATATTGTTAAAATTTCAAAAGAACGGTCATTACCTTGCATTACAAGAGCTTGAGCCAAAATCAAATAAGCATTCAACCAGGTTTCAATCACCAAACTTGAAGGAATATCCGTTCTAGTGTAAGGTTGTTTCAAAACCTCATCCAAAACAGGCATAATTTCATTATCAATCATATTGATAACCTGTCCGCAATTACCTATCGCAATAAGAGATTTCAACTTGGCACATTTAATAAGTGCAATCTCAAGTTTCTTTTCTTCATCTATTTTACCAAGGACAGTATCAACACACTCAACACTTCCAAAATAAGTTCCTGTCTTTTCACAACAATAAGTCATATAGGCAAGCAGTTCAATTTCTTTTGGAAGATTTTCTAAAGTCTCAGCCTGAGCAATGGCATCAGGCAAGTAATCCATAGCCTCCTTAGGATTATATCCGCTCAAAAGTTTACCAAGGCGTTCAGAAATATTATATCTGATTTGCAGTGTGGTAGTTTCATCAAGCTCATTTATGAGTGCAAGACATTGCTTTTGCGAAATTGAATATAAGCTTATATCACCAATGTAAGAAGCAAGTCTTGTGTTCCTTGTCCAAATATCAAGCGCAAGTTGAGGATTTTTAATGTTCTGTGCAATAATTCCAAATATTGCATTAGAATTAGGTGTAAAATTAACGAGAGCATTACAAACCTTCGTATTAAGCGCAATATACTGCTCATCAGCTTTTGCAACATTAAGAATAGTTTCCCAAAGAAGCAAATCTTTAAACTGATAGAAAATGTCATTAAGCGGTACAATAAAACCCATTCTGTTCAAATACGTAATTATATCTGAAAAAGTCTTTTCATCATACCCAAAAATCTGACGAATAAGGTTAAGATTAATCTTATCCCCCAAAATTGCAGATCCCATAAGCAAAGTATAAGCATCTTTGTTAATTTCGCTCAAAATGCAAATTCTTTTTGCAACCAAGTCTGCATACTTTTCAGGCAAATCAAATTCACAATCCGCAACCTGAGAGTCAATTCTTAATCCCAAAGCCTGTTCAATATAAGCAGGAATACCCTTACTTTGTTCCAAAATCAATGTTTTTTCGTGATCGCTAAGCGTAGGAAATTCTGAATATTTTTCCTCTTTTTTAGCAAGAAAACTAATCATCGAATCGTCATCAAATTTTGAAAGAGTCAAATCAAAATAAATATCTTCATCATCTTCCAAAACAAGATCAAAATACCCCTTACAAGGTTTTGACTCAGTGTACAAAAGGAGCAATTTTAAATCCTTATATACCGACTCTTTTTTAATATAATTATGCAAAAACTCGTAAGAAAAACCATCTATCGCATCAAAATTATCCACAACAAAAATAAATTCTGAATACATAACAATTTTATCAAAAATTTTATTCAGCAAATCAAAAGTTTTTGTTTTATTTCTGTTCAAATCTTCAAAAACACCAAATTCAGCAGGGTATAAAAAGTTCAAAAAATCTGCAATTTCTTTATTATTAAGATATGGGAATTTATTCTGAAACAATTTAGTTGCATCTTTTTTAAATTTCAAACTATTAATGCAAAAATTTGGTAAATTGAACAAATTAAACAGAACATCCTGCAAGAAACCTCCAGGAGTAAGTTGAGTTATAGGAGTACATTTCCCATAGAACCAAACAAAAGACTTGTCCTGCAAACTTTGAATAGTTTTCGCCAAAACATAACTTTTACCAATTCCGCGAGAACCGCTCAGGGAAATAATTTTTTTATCCTCTGATAACAAAGCTTTTTCTAACAACTGCTGAGCTAAATCTTGATCAACAATTCTTTTGTTTAGTTCATTTAAGTCAGCAATCTTAGTCTTTGGCTTAATACTGTTCATCGAAATAGGCTCTTTGAATTCAAAGCCGCATTTTCTGCAAATCCTTGCATTAGGGAAATTAACACAATTACATTCGGGGCAAAGCCTTAAAATTTCCTCGCCACATTTCTTACAAATTATATCGGAAATCGAATTAACCGTATGACAACTCTTACAGATCAACCCCGTTCGGGTTTTACAATAGGGACATTTAAGAGAGTCGTCCGGTATTGTTTTTTTGCAAATTGGACACTTCATAATATAAATCCAAATTAATTAAACGCTCGTTTAACCATTTTCATCAGTTTTAATAATCTTTTTGAAACTTCTGACTGTGACAAATTAAGCTCATGAGCGATTTCACTTTGAGTCATGCCCTCCTGATATCTTAACTTATACAAATCAAGATATTGTTTTTCAGGCTCAGCATTATTTATCTGATGGATAGAATCAATAACAATTTGAAGCACTTCATTCTTAATCGCTACGTCTTCCGGGCCATTATCGAAATCGATAGGTTCATACTCAATGTTAATATTAGCGTAAACATTTGAATATGAATTAGGGTCACTTAAAGGAACCTCCTGAACAGGAGTGTAACTTTCCCTCGTTCTACGTAATCTGCCTGAGTCCTTCAATACATTTAATATACTTGAAGTTGCAACTTTACGTAGATAAACTTCCAAAGTAGCATCCGACGTAATAGTACTTATAATCGGTAATGAACGTTTGCAAGTCTCATTAAAAAAGTCATCATACAAATCTTCATTATTAATAAATTTTCTATTACTCTTAATTAATCTCTCAATTAGATTTATTTTATCTTGTGCTAGTTCCACTTAAATTCCCCTACTTTATATCAGTATAACACAATTATAGATAAATGATAAGTGCTAAATTATAATTTGGCGTAGGAACCTCGCCACTAGCAGGTTTCACGACATTTAGTGTATCTTTAACAGTTCGTAACACAATTTTATCTACCTGCTCAGAACCGCTTGATCTTGAGATTCTTGCACTCTCGATATCGCCGTTTTTACTAAGTTTCAGGTCAACCTTCACTTGATTTGAATATATATATTCATTTGTCAACAGCAAGTCACTAGATAGTGTAAGTTTGATACTTTTTCCTGCAGTTTGTAAATATTTTTTAATATTTTCACTGTAAGAAAGATAATCAGGAACTTCCCAAGACAATTTTTTCAAAGTAATAGTCTTACTTCCGTTGATAGGCTTTGAAGGTGCGATAGGCTTAACAGCAGCCGGCTTTTGAACAGCTGGCTTAACTTCTTTTTTCTCAGGCTGCACTGGTGCAGGAGTAGAAGGCGCTGCTGCCGGTGCATTTGGAGAAACATCCTCTGCATCTTGCGGTAGAGTTGGCAGAGTTGTTTCACCTGTATTAGCCAATATATTAGAGTTATCAGCTTCAGGAGTTGCCAAAATTTCGTTCTCTGGAGTTGTTTGAATAAGTGTATCTGCATCAATACTATTCTTACTCTTCATAAGGAAGCCTACAACTGAACCTGCAATTATGATAGCTGCCAATATTGCAAACACTGGCATTAGCTTGCTCATTTTTCTCTCTGGTCTGAAATCATATGACTCTTGCTCTCCAGCTTCGGCTTCAGCTGATTCTAATTCAGGTTCAAGTTCTAAAGAATTTAACTCAACATTCTTAGAACCGTCATAAAGTACTTGTAACTTGCTTGCATCCTGGACTTCATCATTTTCAGCATTTACAGGAGTTTCACAGATTTCAACATTTTCATTACTTAAATTCTCATCAGAAGAAGCCTGAGAAGCACCTTGAAGTCTTTCAGGATCTAATTCTCCGAGGCTTAATGCATCCAAGCCTTCAAGCAAAGAAAGATCACCTTCCTCAAATTCATTCACGGAAGCCTCTTCAGGAGCACTTCCGACTTCAGCAACCGGTGCAGCAGGTGCAACAGGAGTTGCTGGGGCAGCCGGAGTTGCTGGAGCTGCTTCTGTTTGCGGTGTTGCAGATGCAACAGGAGTTGCTGGGGCAGCCGGAGTTGCTGGAGCTGCTTCTGTTTGCGGTGTTGCAGATGCAACAGGAGTGCTTGGAGCCTCAGCAACAGTTTGAGGTTCGTTTGCGCTTGGAGCTTCTGCCGTAGTATCTGCTTCAACATTTAGACCAAGAACATCTTCTACAAAATTATCTGAAGTCAATTCCCCAGGACGTTCCATTGATGGTAATTCCGGAATTTCATCCGGCATGTCTTCTACGAAATTGTCTGAAGTTAATTCTCCTGGGCGTTCCATTGACGGTAATTCTGGAATTTCGTCCGGCATGTCTTCTACGAAATTATCTGAAGTTAATTCTCCTGGACGCTCCATTGATGGTAACTCTGGAATTTCGTCTGGCATGTCTTCTACGAAATTATCTGAAGTCAATTCCCCAGGGCGTTCCATTGATGGCAATTCCGGAATTTCATCTGGCATGTCTTCTACAAAATTATCTGAAGTTAACTCTCCAGGACGTTCCATTGACGGCAATTCTGGAATTTCATCTGGCAAATCTTCTACATACGCATCAGATTCTACGTGCACAGGAGCTGCAGGTGCAGCTTTTTTAGCACTCTCTGGGGTATCAGAAATTGAATTCATATCTGAAAGCTCTTTATGAGCTTCATCATCAGAGTTTTTATTAGCATTTATGGGAAGCGCAGAAGAATCACCAAGGTTATCAAAACCAATAGTTTCAGATTCATCTTTAATTTCTTGCGGCACATAATTTCTCACAAGTCTATGAAATTCTTCCATCTCCATAGTTTCCATCGGATCTCCAACAGGAGGTGGTGTAACTTGCTTAGGAAGATTACCCATCTGAATATCTTCAATAGAAGTTAACTCAGTAGCTTCACTAATAGGAGTATGGAACCCATGTGCCAACGGATTAACAGGTCTGCTTCTTCTAGGGCTATTGTCAAAAGAATCATCAAAACCACCATCTGAAGATTCAAAAACCAAATCGTCGCCATAACCGCTATCATAACTGCTATCATTTGAATATGTTATATCATCACCGCTATCTGAATTTTCAAATACTAAATCATCAGAATTTGAAAAAACTAATTCATCATCATTATTTTCAACATTACTTAATTCATCACTTGAATCACTACCAAAGTCACTAATCAAGTCATCACTCAATTCATTATTTGAATCGTCACCTGAATCGCTACCTAAATCATTAATCAAGTCATCGCTTAATTCATTATTAGAATCATCACTTAATTCACTGCCTAAATCATCGATTGAAGCATCACCCAAATCATTGTTTGAATCATCACTTGAGTCACTATCTAAATCATCGATTGAGGCATCACTCAAATCACCGATTGAATCCTCATTTGAATCACTATCTAAATCATCGATTGAGGCATCACTCAAATCACCGATTGAATCCTCATTTGAATCACTTGTTACATCAGCGCTAAAATCACTATTTTCATCACTGTTTTCGTCATCATTTTCATCACTGTACTCAGAAGCATCGAAATCTGCAAACAATTCATCCAATGTACTGTTCATATTTTCTTGTGGAGAGTGAAGCGGTTCTGATAAATTATCATCCGGCATTTCATCAATTCCACTTTGATCGTTCTGTTCAACAGGTTCAGAAGCTTCAACAGCATCTTGTGATTGTTCAACTTGTTGCTCTGTTTGTTCCTCAGAATTATCAGGTTCAGAAGCAGCTTCTGCTTGTTCCTCTATTCCAACTTCAGCATCAAAATCATCTAAAGATAAATCTTCTTCACTTAAATTTTGCAACATGTCTTCAGAAACTTCAGCCAACTCTGGTGACTCGCCCAATTCAGGAAGCTCATCTATTTCGCCAACACCACCATCATCAGAAACTAAATCAGCATTAGAATCTGCTTGTTCTTCCACTGCACTTTCCTGTACACTTTCCTGAACGGCTGAATTTTCTTCATTTACAAGCTCTTCAGCGCCAACTTCAGGAAGTTCCGCACCTTCAAGGCTTGCAGCTTGAGACAATTCTGCATTAAAATCGTCAATATTAAGATTACCAATAGCAGGCATTTCTGAAATTTCAGGTAATTCAGCAACTTCAACATGCTCATTCACCACATTATTTTCGTCTGAAAATACTTGTTCTGCCATATTCTTAATACTTGATGCCATATCAATAGCATCAGCTTCGATATTTGCAACATTAGCAGCTGCATTTATAATATTAGCTGCGCTATCCGCAGTTTCTGCAATTCCAGAAAGTGCAGCACTTGCCATTGCAGTACCTGCAATTTCAGCACCCAACACAGCAGCACCCTTAACAAAACCTGAAGCAGCATCACCTGATTTGTTATCTTGTTCTTCGACAATATCATCTTCAGTTAATGCTTCTATTTCTGATGCCGTAAGCATTTCTTCCGCAATATCAGAAGGCATCTCATCTGCAGGAATATCAGCAACATTCATCTCACTAGTGTTAACCGGAACTTCAAGCCCAACAACACTTGCCGCTTGATATGAAATCATCTCGAAATTTTCATATTCAATAAATTCATCTCTTAATTCAGAACTGTTTATCAAATAATTTAATAATGTTCTTTTATCTTCTTCACTAACATCATGGTCTGTCATTGATACCATCAAAAATTCGGCATGACTAATATCTTCTTCAGAATATTTTACGTCTTTTCCTCTATTAAAGTTTTCAATAAAGTTACGTAGGTCAACCGGGGAAGATAATTTTTCTTTTTCCATGAAATAATACTTATCATTAGCATTATTCTTATTAATCAACTTAGGTTCAAAGAAGCCTAAAAATTCGGTCTTACTATGGTCTTTCGCCAACTTTAAAACCACATAAATATCAGGAAGGAGGTTATATTCAAAATGAGTCTTAGGGATAAAAATCTGATTTTCATTAAAGACAACTCTAACATCAATGTGAATGTTAGAAAGCTTGATGTCAGAAATATCAAATTCTTCTAAAATTTTTCTAATATTATGCAGGTTATAAGTACGTTCTTTTGAAATATTTTGTTCTTCAAAATATTTTAAAAATACCTCAGCACCTAACGCGTTAATATAAGCACGACTCTTTACATCACCCCTTGCAAAACTTTGCGTAAGTGCTCTTGCATCCTCTTTTTCCTGTTCTTCAATTGTAATAATATTAGTATTTTCCATATCCCTTTTTCTCCTTCTAATAATATAGAGTACACAAGCTTTAAAATTATTCCAAAAAATATGTAAATTTTTGTAACAAATATTGTAATTTACTCTTATTTTAGACAAAATAATAGTGTGAGTCGTTTTTGATTAGGTACATAGTGTGTAATTTATAAAGGAGGTTTTCCTATGAGTTTAAGTCCTATTTCATTTAGCAGTCCAAGAGTGTCGTTCCGTGGAGAAACAGAAAACAAGGCTGATATTTTTGGAGCACCTGGCAAATTTGCCGCTGCAGAAGAAGGCGATAAGGTAGATATAAAAAAAGAAGATTTAGTTGCAGACGAACCTAAGAAAAACAACGTTATAAAAACTATCGGAAAAGTTTTGGGCGGTGTAGTAGTTCTTCTTGGTGCATCATTCGGACTATATAAATGGAAAGGTGATAAATGGCTTCTTCCTGAAGCAAAAGGATTTATGGCAGGAATCAAAAAAGCCCTTGTTAAACCTGGCGAATTCATCGATCAAAAAATCGTTGCCAGATTCTCAGGAAAAGGTGCTAAAGCCGCTTCAGAAGGTACAGAAGCAGCAACCGAAGTTGCTAGTGAAATTGCAGAAGATGCAGCTGAAGCAACTGCAAAAGCATAAGACTTTAATAAGTTATAAAAAAGGCTCCTTGCATAAAACAGGGAGCTTTTTTATTGCAAAAAATCAGCCAAAATTACGTTACTTAATAATATTCCTTCATTCGAAAATCTATAACCTTGTTCGGTTTGAACTAAATACCCAAGCGAAAGATATTTTTGCAGAATATCACTATAATCTTGCTCAAAATCAATTGAAAACTTTTTGTTAATTTCATCAACTGCAATACCTTTCATCTTCCGAAACCCAAGAAAAATTTCTTCTTCTAACTGCTCTTGAACTGTCAACTCATGCTCTAAATCATGTCTTAATGGATTAGCAACATAATCCTCTATATTTAAAACATTTGAATAACGAACTTTACCGTCATAACCGTGTGCACTGACTCCAAAACCATAATAAGAATTATTATTCCAATAATTCAAATTATGTGCTGATTCAAAACTTTTTTTGGCGAAATTACTTATTTCATAATGCTCAAAATCTCTTTTTCCCAGTGTTTCTATTGCCTTCAAGTACATATCAGCTTGAGTATCGAGATCAGGAAGCTCATTCGGAGAATGTTCATAGAAAAAACACCCCTCTTCAATCTTCAAACCATAAAGTGAAATATGCTCAACACCCAAATCTGAAGCCTTAATCAAATCCTTCTCAAAACCTTCTATTGTTTGCGTAGGAAGCCCATAAATAAAATCTAAATTAATATTCTTAAAGCCAAGATTTTGTGCCTGCTTTACACAGCGAATAAGCTGTTCCGGAGTATGCTTACGTCCGATAGATTTTAAAATATCCTCATCAAAAGTCTGACACCCAAAACTCAAACGATTAACACCCAAATCTTTAATTGCAGGGAGAAACGCTTCATCAATTGTTTCCGGATTAATTTCTACGGTAACTTCACAATCTCTGTTAAACTTAAAGAGACCTAAAATTTTACTAAAATCTTCGACACTTAACAAAGAAGGCGTCCCCCCTCCGAAATAAATCGTACTAAGATTTTCTCCCATATAGCGATACTCAATTTCTTTCAAAAGTGCTTCCAGATAACAATCCTTCTTTTCCAACTGAGGAAAAGAAACGAACGAACAATAATAGCATTTTTGCCTGCAAAAAGGGATATGAATATACGCATTCTTAATCATAACTCAATTATACCATATAACTTGCCAATGGCATTTTTATCTGGTATCATTTTGGTAATAGAAGATGGAAGGGATATGTATGAAAAAGTTTTTGGTTGTCTTATCGGTACTTTTGCTTACCTCAATACAATGCAATGCAAAAGATGTTTGGGTAAATAATCTTAGAAGTGAATTTTTAGATAATTCTTCAGTAATATATGAAATAAATATTCGCACATTTAACGCGAAAGATAAAGATGGAAACGGAATCATCGATATCGAAGCAGGGGAAGAGAGCGGAAATTTCATTAACGCAATTGAAAGATTGGATGAACTGAAAGCTAAAGGGATAACCGCAATACACGTACTACCTGTAACACCTGTCGGTAAAACAAAAGCTTTGGGGACAGCAGGTTCACTGTACGCAGCGGCAGGATTTGACTCCCTAAATCCGCAGTTAAAAAACAATTCATTGGATATGTCTATCGAAGAACAAGCCCGCAAATTTATTCAAGCGGCACACGATAGAGGAATTGCAGTTATATTTGATGTGCCGGCATGCGGATCTTATGATTTATTCTTGCAAAGTCCGGAATTATTTGTGAAAGATGCATCAGGACAGCCAGTTATTCCGGCTGATTGGACTGATGTAAGATTACTGGATGCAGGCAATGAAAATCAGATTAACCAAGACCTATTAAGAACATACAAAAAATATGTAGATTTAGTTATGTCACTTGGGGTAGATGGGATAAGAGTAGACGTTGCTCACTGTAAACCTGCAAAATTTTGGAAAGAATTAATTGAATATTCAAGAAAAATAGATAGAGAATTTTTATGGTTGGCAGAATCTTCAGATTCTTGGAAGGAAGCAGTTTCTCCAAAATCAGTATTTACACCTTATGATAAATTACTGGCAGCAGGTTTTGACGGATACTATGGCAGCTTCTTCAACTTAAAGAATTGGAAAACTGCAAAAGAATTAGAAAACCAAGTTAACTTAAATCTTTCACTTGAAAAGAAAATCGGTTCTCCAAAAAGTGTTATTGGCAGTTTTACAACGCATGATGAATTAAGCCCTATCTTAGAAAAAGGTAAAGATTACAGCCGTATGATTATGTGGTTAAACGCTACTTTGCCTGTAAACTCTTATTTTGTTGATGGTTTTGAAACAGGAGATGAATATATTTATTTCTGGGCAAATAAAAAAGCTAAAAAAACTTATACGGATGATGAATATTACTTTGCACACAGAGGGAAAATTGATATCTTTAATTTCTCAAGAAAACCTGGTGGAAAAGATATGGATTTGCAAGAAGAATTTATCCATTCTAACCAATGCAAACTTATTGTTAAAAACATATTAAAAGATGGCTCTTTCAGATTTTTGAAAACCTCTTCCCCATCAGTATTTTCATATGCAGTTTCAAATGTATCACAAACCGTTATTGTTGTAGGAAATTTAGACTTCCGCACTTCATTACACGATGTAAAAATTTCAGTACCAAAAATAAACAAAGCAACTCCGATAATGCCTCTTGTATTGAAAAACATTCCAACACTTAGTAAAGGAAAAATAATTACAAACCTCAATGGCGGAGAAATTCAAGTATTTATTCTTGAGAATTTTTCTATTAAATAAGACGCAAAAAATTTTTTTCACAGGGTTTAGCATGGACAACGGATAAAGATATGAGTCAAGTATTACAAACAACATTTAAAATAAACCAAAACGCATATGCACCGATGTCTGTAAAACCAGCGGGGAAAGAGAAACCTACAAGCGAACAATCTTCTGTTTCAGGGAAACAATTGAGGGAACGACAAAATGTACTTCTCGGTAGTCTTGGCGGGCTTGCAGTACTGGGCACAGCGGTTTATGTTGTCAAATCAAGAATGAAGAAAAAGGCAGCACAAAAAGCTTCTGAAGCCGGTGCAAACATAATGGAAGTTATAAGATTAAAGCATAAAATTAAAACAGATTTTAATGAAAGAAGACTTCCGCTTGTTCAAAGATTAAGAGAAAAAGTTGCTGAAATGGGCAATGAAATTGAGTTTGAAACAATTGGAGAACTTTCTGCCAAAATAGATAAACTTGACGCTGAAAATATTGCAAGAAGAGATTCTCTTATGAAACATAGAACTGAACAACGTCAAATTCTTCGCAACAAAATCTTAAAACTTGAACAAGATCCAGAGTGGAAAGAGTTACGTCAAACAAGGAAAAGGCTAATTAAATTAATCAACGGAAAGGCTTCTCCTGAACAGAAAAACATTGCGGCTGATAAAGTTGTGATTGTAAATGATTTAATGATAAATAAGGCTTATCCTGAAGAAATTGAAATATTTGAAAAATTATATAAGATGAATTCCGAACAAGCCTTCAATATAGTAAGAACAAAATTCAATACATTCGAAGATTACAACAAGGCTTTAGCAGAACCTCAAACCGCAAGGTTCGATACGGTTCTTCCGATAAGAAATAGAAACTTTACTCACGCAAGACCTCTTCATTTGACAGACATTTTCCCTGATGAGGCTTTGGCTTGCATAGAATGTGACAAACAACTCGGGAATATAGATCTTAAAACTGAAGGAATTAGAGCTATAATAAAACAATATCACACAGACTGTGCTGCAATTGCGGAAGAGTTTAGAAATTCAATCGATACAAAAGCCTTAAAGGGTGAATTAGCTAAAAATCATAATTAATGCATTAAAAATTTTATTGTGTTATATTTTTAAGAGAAACAGGTGAGAGTTATGAATATATCATTAATAAAATTAATTGTGATGTTTAGTGCTTTTATTGGCGTTGTTGCAGGTTTTTTGTCTGTAATCCCATTCATTGGCGGTTGGATATTTTTTATCCTAATGTGCTTATCGGCGGTAATTGAGATGGGATTTTTAATAAAAATAAAAGTTTTACCATTGGATTCGGTACAAGAAAGTGCAACTATCGGAGGCCTTATTGGTTTTATTTCATTTATTGCATTCTCAATTGTTTATATGCCGCTTGTTTTAATTTTACTAAAAGTATTTAAGTATTACACAAATTATGGAGTTGCTCTTGCCCTAAACAATTCAAGTTTCTGGATCATAATATTTGTTTCATTGTTTATGGCAATACTAAGCGCAACAATTAACGCATTCACAGGCTTTTTAACATATTACGTATCGGAATTAATTAAGAATATACAAACTAAACAATAACGGAGAAAAAGATGAGCGAATTTATTTCTAAAATAAGAACAATACAGTGGATTGATGACCATTCAAGAATGGTTGATCAAACGGTAGTTCCTTATGAATTCAAATATGTGGATATAACAAGCGGACAAGAAATGTTCGATGCAATAAAAACAATGATAGTTCGAGGAGCACCGGCTATTGGTATCGCAGGAGCTCACGGAGTAGTTTTATACGCTCAAGAATTAAAAAAACAAAATCTTTCAAGAGAGGAATTTATCAATGAATTACTAAAAAAAGCTGATTATATGGCAACTTCAAGACCGACTGCCGTAAACCTAATGTGGGCAGTTGAAAAACAAAAAGAAGTTATCAGAAATTCAAAATCAGATATCGACGGTATTATTGAAGAATTAAAACAAAACGGTATAAAACTTGAAAATGAAGATATCGAAATAAACAAACGCATTGGAGATTATGGTGCGGAAGTAGTACCGAAGGGTGCAACTATTTTGACACACTGTAACGCCGGAGCGCTTGCAACTGTCGGATATGGTACTGCACTTGGCGTTGTACGCTCAGCGTTTGCAAAAGACAAGACTATTCAAGTTTTCGCAGATGAAACTCGTCCAAGACAACAAGGAGCCAGAATTACTACTCTTGAACTTACTATGGATGGAATTCCAACAACACTTATTACCGACGGCATGTGTTCATATTTCATGAAAAAAGGAATGATAGACATGGTTGTCGTTGGTGCTGACAGAATCGCAGCAAACGGAGATACAGCAAATAAAATAGGTACATACACAGTTGCAATTGCAGCTAAATATCACAATGTACCATTCTATATAGCAGCACCTCTATCTACAATCGATACAAGTATTAAGTCCGGTGATGAAATCGTTATTGAGGAACGTTCAAGAGAAGAAGTTACACATATTAACGGAAAAATCATATGCGCACCTGAAGTTAACGTAATTAATCCTGGCTTTGATGTAACACCGCATGAGCTTATTACCGGAATAATTACAGAAGTTGGAATTCTAAAACCGAATTACAACGAATCTATTAAAAATGCGTTTATGAACTAAGCTTTGCAATTTTTATATTAAAAATTGCTTCAATATCTGTACAAGCAAGGATATATTCTATCCAATCTTCAGGTTTCAAACCTCTTAATGTTGAAAGCCTAGGAATAATTCCAAGTACAGTTACACCGGTTCTCAGTTCAATTGTTTTTTGAATGTCCCGTACGTCGTAATCAAGACTTCTTATGGGACATTCATTTATTATAATGCCACGCAAATTTAACGGTTTAGAACGCATCTTGTTAAGATACTCTAAAATTTCATCAATTGTAGTATTTCTCAACGATGCAACCAATATTAGCGGGATATTCATGGCATTTATAAGTTCCTCTTCAGTGAAATTTTTCTCAATAGGAAGAGAAAGATCTGAGTGACCATTAACAATAAGACATTCAAATTGCTGGGCAACCGTCATATAATCTTGGAAAATAACATTCCTATCCATATAAAGTTTTTCAGCTTCATAAACACTTAAATCAAGACTTCGACTTTTATACAAATAAGAACAAAACGTCATAATATTTCTGTCCATATGCTTAACAAACAAAAAATCCGGAGCTTGAATGTAACCGTTCTTAAGTTTTGCACCAGTCTGCGCCGGCAAATAAACAGCAGTCGAATACCCGAGACTCTGCATTGATGCTGCAATCCCGCCGGTTATAAATGTTACCCCTGAATTGGGTTTTATTCCTGTAATAAAAACTTCTAACATTAAGTTAATCCGTCATTATTTGTTTATAGCAAAATAAACATCCTTTAAACGTTTTTTGCTAATGTGAGTGTACAATTGCGTGGTTGAAACGTCACTATGCCCAAGCAGTTCCTGAACGACCCTCAAGTCAGCACCGTTCTCCAGCAAATGCGTCGCAAAACTATGTCTTAGAGTGTGCGGAGATATAGTTTTGTGAATCTTTTTTCCCTGTTCGTGAACAAAATTATATATGTCCTGACGAGTTATTTCTCTCCCGTCTTCATTCAACAACAGGTGTCCTTCATCTAAATTAAACTTTTTAATTATGAATTCGCGCTGAGGCAAATACTTCTTCAATGCACTAATTGCCTTGCTTCCAAGCGGAACAATCCTTTCTTTAGAACCCTTACCTAAACATTGCAGGTATTTCCCCTTAATATTTATATTCGAAACATCGAGTTCAGAAAGCTCTGAGACTCTAAGCCCACAACCATAAAGCAATTCTATTATAACCTTCTGAACATCGTTCAAGTGCTGATTTAAAATCTCCTCAATCTCTTTTACTGACAAAACTTTGGGAAGACACTTCGGCAACTTCGGCTGTTCTATTGTCAAAGTTGGATCACTTGTACATTTTTCATTTGCACACATCCACTTATATAACCCTCTAAGTGAAGCTATTTTACGCATTATGCTCGTTGAAGAATACTTTTTGTCGTGAAGATTTAAGATATACATACTTATTTCACTGCGAGTAACATCTTTAAACTCACAAACATTTTTCGAGATGCAAAAATCCAAAAAATCACTCAAATCACGACGATATGCATCAACCGTATTTTCAGAAAGCCCTCTCTCGACCTCTAAATATTCAAGATATTCCGCTAATATTTGCACACTCATGCAAATATTATATATTCTTTTAATCGAGATTTAATAATATAAACGTATTATTTTTTAGTACCTAAGCGGGATTTTCGAGCGATTTATAGCCTTGTTTCCATATCCAAAATTCGAAAGCATTCTGCAAGTGCTTGTATAGAAAATGTTTTCGTCCAATGTTGGACCTATGTTTATGGAACTTACCGCTTTTTTTAAGAATTTGTACTCTATATACGGAACAAATAAACCATTCTTCTCAAAAATCTTTGTAGGCTTTGATGTATCTGTGCCAAAACTGTTTATGAAAATTATTCGATATTCTTTTTCATCCTTGAAATGAGGATTCTTGAAAAATAAACTTATTACTCCAAGAATATCTATAAGTTCAAAAAGAATTTTCAACAGAACTTCGGATTCTGAATCCTTTTGAACCCGCTTTGATTTTAAAGCCTTTCCAAATTCATTATTCCATTTCTTAAAAATCAGATTTAATATGGTTTCTTGAGTTTTTCTGTCGTAGATAATATTCCCGTATACTGAGAAAAATCCCTTTCTCTCCATATCAGAAATAAGTTCTTTCTTACAAAAACCTATATTATATCCGGTATAACTTTGACCTTTTGCATAATTATTCCAAAGAGTAAGGTTATCACTTTCTGTCGAGAAAGATACGGTGTAATATTCATACTTGTAGTTAAAGTTATCATTACCGTTTACAATATTCGTGTACTTATTAAAGAAATGCTCTCTAATTTTGGAGAATAATCTGCTGTTCAAACCATCAGTATTATCTAACAAACTGACAATAAGCTTATATGAATAAGTAACTTCCTCTTTATCATTAAGA
>CASEYJ010000004.1 GCA_949292175.1 uncultured bacterium
AAAAAACCACTCATTTCTGAGTGGGTCGTTTTCTGCATCCTAATGGTCTCTTTTAGTGTTTATTATTTAGGAGTTTATATGTTTTTGGGGTTAATGAATCTATTTATATTTAGTGTTTCGACTACACTTAAATCTTATGTACTTATTATTGCATGGAAGATTTTAAATGTCAACAATATGTTTTTATGAAAATTCTAAAAAATTTAAAAAACGCCCATATAGTGTAGTTTCTACACTTTACAAAAGTTAACATTTGTGTTTATACAAATAAATTGTGGGCATGATATATATACATGTAATATCCTTCTATATATTAAGTTTTGTAAAACACCACTACACATAATTAGCAATTTTGAGAGATTTATATACTTTATATATACGAGAGATATAAAGGAAACTGAAGGAAAAATCATGGGATACGATGATCAACAAGGTATAGGCGCAATAAGTCGAGTTAGATATACAGACTCCAGGGATGTATCTTCAGCATACATGACCAGCCAAATAAGCATGCCAAATTACGATAACAGAACATTTGGAATGGCAAACGTAGCAATGAAGGTTAACGATGCTATGGGTGTTTCTAAAGGCATGGATGGCATTATTAAAAACTATGACCTCGTATCTGACTATAATCAGGGCGGAATGAGCAGATTCTTTGGATATAACAGCCCGCAAAATGTATCATTCTTTTCAATAGGTTAAGGAGCAACGATGTTTCAGCTAAACGGAATTACAATGCAACCAAAAATTGGAACAAACTTCGCAGCACAATATGGCGAAGCAAATTCCGCTACTGCTGCATCTACAATGGCAAATGTAAGTTCTCCTTCAGCTCAAAGCTACAATATAGATAAGGTTACAGCAAATATGGATGCTTCAAAGTTAGCAGAAAACCTTGCAAGATATGATACTGCACAAGCTGCACCGATGCCAAAAACCGCAACAAGAGAATGGATTGCATAATACTTTATTAAGTTTTATTAAGATTTTATTTTTTGAGAGCAATTCTAAAAATTCACCCCCTTTAAAGGAAATATGATAAACAATATTTCTTTTAATCCAAATTTATACGCATACAAACCTCAAGCAAAAGCAACTACACCAAGCTTCACAGGAGGCGTACAAACACTTACACATACAAATATCGGCAGCTGTTTGGAAGGTTACATAGGCAAAATCAGAGTTAGAAGTGCTTCTGACGGTCAAGAACGTTTCCTAAATGTATTTAAAAAATATATTGATCGCAACGCCGAAAACTATTCAATAAGAAATGACAACAATGACTTGGTTGGAGAAGTTGATATTTTCATCAGAAAATTTCAACCCGGAAGCTATGATACCGTTGAACACTCAACAGATCCAAGTCACGTGTTTGTAGATAATTTAAGGAACTATTCAAACCCAGAAACGCCTTACTACAAAGCCGGACTTGAATATATGAAAGATATTGGAACTCGCCTATTACAAATTGCACAGAGAAGAAGTGATGAAGCCATGTGTATGGGAAACATTAAACTTATCGCAAAAAACGAATCTAAGAACTGGTACAAAAATGTTATAGGAATGGTTGAAGAATTTCCGCCAATGCCAAGCAACTTCAGATTTAATTTCAGAAACCCTAATAGTATGATTTTACCACCGCACAACAAAGAACCACTCTCAAGATTACAAGGCGGACTATAAATTTTTCTTATGTAAATCTGTCCCGCCGGTCTTAATCAGACCATACTTATCTGCCAATTTTTCTATGTGATGAGCCGTTCTAAATTTAATAATTCCCCTATGTCTTTTATACGGATAATAAACTTCCAATCCGTCCAATCCGTAAGAAATCAACTTTCTGACAAATCTATCCATACTTAAAGCCCAACAACAAGCAGGATGCGCAAGAACAGCAATTCCTCCGGCATTATGGATTGCATCAATAAGTTTTCTTATATTTCTTGTTGAAAAAATCCTAACCATATCAGCTTCAGTTTCCTTTTTAGTCTTTGCGCAAAAACTTTGAAGCTCTTTATTATGCACATCAACACCGTAACCTAAAAGATGCATAAACACATACCCGCACCAAACATCGAATTCAATTGCAGGAATAACAATATTATTATCCAAAATATTAGTTTTTAAATATGCATCAAGGGTATTATGATCACATATTGCAATTGCTTTATACCCTTTATCCACGGCCTGAGAAACAATATCCTCTGCATCGGCAAGTCCATCCGAAAATGTTGTGTGGATATGTAAATTCACACGTTTCTGGGTAAAATCTTCTTTTGTAAATGAGTTTATAATCTCTTTGTAATTAGTCATTGTTTTTTTAATTTTATTTGTAATAAAATAATTATACAATAAAAACCAATATATGGAGACTTTATGGCAAAGATAAAAGTAGAAGATAATATGGTCTGGGTAGTACTTGCAGCAATCAGAATGTATAGTGCAAACTTCTTAAAATTTTGCGCCTATATGGCATTCCCTGTATTAGGACAAGTCTTGGGACTTGCTTTAATATTTGGATTAGCTAGTTTGTACACCTACTATCTTCCTGAACTTGCCATGAAATATGATGTTCTGAAAGACATGTCTACCATAGTTCTTTCTATTATTGTAATCATCATCCCAGGTCTTTTAATTTTCATGAAAGCCTTCTGGGATTACCTTGTAGCTTATGGAGCGTTAAATTCGATTACAGAAGGATTTTTAAGCTCAGGAAGAATTTATGACTTTCCGGCTCATAATGAAACCGTAACAAGACGCTCAATACAATACATTGGTTTATGGCTTTTATATTCAATATTTTGGTTAATCACATTTATACCATTTTTCTGGGTTGTAGGAGCATTCTTCTTTATTTATTTCATACTAATATTCCAAGTATTCTCATTTGAACCTAATGAAACACCTGCCGGCTGTTTCAAAAGAAGTTTTGAAATAATAAGAGGAAACAGCGTTAGAACTCTATTAATATTGATTGCAATCGGCACAGTTACAATGCTTTTTATACAAGGTGTTTCTGTCATATTTGATTTTGCAAAACTAACAAACCTACTTTCCGGATTTTTCGAATCAACACTTGTTAATTATGTTCCAATCGACAATATAAATGACGTAATGCTTCGCATTAACTCTTCATTTGACTTAATAACACCAACAAAAGTTGCTAATGCTTTTGTTTATCAAATAGTCACATTCATAGTAGCAGGATTAACGCTTCCTTTGAGAAGTATATGTTGGGCTCTATGGTACAAAGCTCTTACTGAGAATAAACCATCATCAGGAAAAAGAAAATCAAAACAACTTGATCCTGAAATAATAGACAGAGCAACAAGGAAATATCGAGATTAAAAATGTTTATCTGTAAAAACTGTAAATCTGTAGATAAATTTGAACTAATGTTCTCTCCGGAATACCATGGTGAAAAACGCTTTGAACAAACGTATAACAAGAAAAATGAATTACAAATTTCAGTTGATGGCTACACATTTATTCCGGATTTACAATTCATGAATGAACATGCCGTATGCAGATACTGCGGACAAATTTACATGTGGGATTACGATTACAAGGAATGAGGAATAAGAGATGAGAAAAGACAGAAAAAATAACGAATTAAGAAAAATAAATTTTATAAAAGACTTTACTAAAAACGCAATGGGCTCAGTTTTGGTAGAATTTGGCGATACAAGAGTAATAACAACAGCCACAGTAGAAGAAGGAAAGCCAAAATGGATGGATAAAGAAGATCCAAGAGGCTGGTTAACTGCGGAATACTCTCTTCTGCCATCTTCAACAAATACAAGATGTCAACGAGAAAGAACCAAAATTTCCGGTAGAACTCAAGAAATTCAACGTCTTATAGGCAGAAGCTTGAGAGCTTGCATTGATTTAGAAAAAATTCCAGATTTGACAATAACAATTGATGCAGATGTAATTCAAGCTGATGGAGGAACAAGAACTGCGAGCATTTGCGGGGGTTATCTTGCACTAAAAATTGCAGTAGAAAAGTTACTAAAAGAAGGTAAAATCAAAGAAAACCCTATAATAGAACCTGTTGCAGCAATTTCAGCAGGAATAATAGATAACGAAGTCAGATTAGACTTAAATTATGAAGAAGATTCTCACGCAAGAGTTGACAGTAATATTGTATTAACAAAAAGCGGCAAGATTATAGAATTTCAAACAACAGCAGAGGGTGAACCATACGAATACGAACAGATGCTACAAATTTTCAATACCGCAAAAGACGGCATAAATAAAATAATTGAAATATACGAAACAATTTAGTATAATGTAGGCAAGAAGAAGAAAGGAAGGGTTATGAAAAAATTCTTAACAGCAGCCATTGCTTTTAGTGTTATGAGTGCGCCTGCAGTATTTGCTGCAACAACAAGCGAAACAAACACAACTTACACTGAACAGTTTATTCAAAAACACACTCAAAGATTAATTGATGCAGAGAAAAAGCTTCAAGAAAAGCAACAACAAAACGAAGAACAACAAAAAGCTCAACAAGAAGCTTGGGAACAAAAAAAGCTTGAACTACAAAAACAACACGAAGAAAATGTAAATTCGTGGAACCAGAAAAAACAAGATTGGGAAAAACAGCAACAAGCAAAACAAGCTGAAAACGAAAAAAACAAGCAAGAATTTCAAAAGAAATTAGAAAAGAAAAAACAAGCTTGGCAAGAATTAATGTCAGAATAATTAAAGGAGTATAGTTATGAAAAAAACATTAATATTGTTAATGGCAGCTGCAATTATGTCAGTAGGAGCAGCTTATTCTGCAGAAGGTCCTATTTCAAGCTGGTTAAACAGAACATCATCTAACGTTTCTAAGAAGGAACAATCTGCATACCAAAAATCGCAAGCAAGGAAACAAGCTGCACAAAAGAAAAAAGCTGAAGCTAAGAAAAAACAAGCTCAAAGAGAAAAAGAGTTAGCTGCAAAGAAAGCTGAAAGAGCTAGAAAACAAGCTGAACGTAAAAAAAGAGTTGAACAGAAAAAGCAAGCTTGGAGAGAATTATTTTCAAAGGACTAATAAATAAAAAATAAAAAGGATTGAGAAAACTCTCAATCCTTTTTATTTATACAAATCTTGAATATTTTCGATACCGCCTTTTTCGACTGGTAAACAGTACGTTATATTGGTATGGAAATAGTAAGACCCGCCTTCGTTTTTCATAATTAACATTGTAAATAAATCTTCTCCTGCATTATTTGGCGGCTTGGGCCCATTCACATCAACTGCAAAAAATGGAGTTCTTTTGGCAGATTCAGTATTAAACACAATAATACTACTTCCATTATCAAGAACAAAAACATCATTTTTGTTATCAATCATGGTTTTAGAAAACCCTACACACTCAGGTTTCGTTGTATAGCTTTTATAAGACGCAACACAGCCCTTTTCTAACCCTTTACCATGACAATATTTTTTAATTTTCATATTACTTATAAAATTTCGATAAAATTCATCACAACCCGAAACATCAGCTTCTCCTGATGCAGAATAATAACAACCGGTACTCTCAGACATTTCCATAACAGTTTTTTGCAATACATTTGAATAAAATGTATAAATATTTCTAAACTGATTTTTCATTTCTTTTTCTTTAACTTTGGTAAATGCACTAACCGATCCAACGGAAACTACTCCCAAAAATATACAAAATAATATAATAAGACGTTTCATTAAACTACTTCCATAGGCTCCACTACAAAATCAATAATAACCGGTTTATTATTTGAAAATGCAAACTCAAGAGAGTTTTGAACTTCCTCAAATTTTTCGACTCTTAAAGCATCAATACCATAAGCATCCGCAAGTTTTACAAAATCGGGATTAGAAATTTTTGTCTCAGAATACCTTCCTCCAAAACCCTTCTGCTGTAATTGTCTAACCATACCAAGATAACCGTTATTAAGAATAAAAATCTTCAACGGAAGATTATAATCTTTTATAGTTGCAAGCTCTTGCTCATTCATCTGAAACGAGCCGTCACCGGCAATACATATAACCTTCTCCCCTCCTAAAGCGATAGAAGCTCCAATAGCCGCAGGCAATCCAAACCCCATAGTTCCTGAACCTCCTGAGGTTAAGAATTTTCGAGGAGAAGCAAATTTGTAATTTTGAGCCGTCCAAAGCTGATGCTGACCGACTTCAGTTGTAACAACATAGTCTTCATCTTTTGTATAATCGTAAATCGCCTTAACCACCTCAAACGAGTGCAATCTTTCAGAAATCTTTTTATTTTTCTGGTTAAGTGACTTCAACTTTACAGCCTCTTCAAGCCAATCTGAATAATTGACAAAACCACTTCCGGATTGGATTTCCGACACCATTTTTGATAAAATATTCTTCGCATCTCCTACAATAGAAGAATAAGCCTTAATATTCCTTGAAATTTCATTTTGATTTATATCAAGCTGAATAAACTTACGCTCCAATTCTCCATTTGGGAAACAACAGGTAATTCTATCATTAAATCTTGCCCCAATAGAAAATATTAAATCAGAATTTCTCAAAACCTGATTTGCAGAAGGTGAACCAAAAATTCCAATCATACCCAAGTAATTTTCATCATCTTGAGGATAAGTTCCAAGAGCCATCATCGTACTCACTACCGGTACATTTAACAATTTTACCAACTTAAACAACTCTTTTTCAGCATAACCCGAAACAATCCCCCCGCCAGCAACTATCACAGGACGTTTTGCTCTCAAAATTTCTTCAACAACCTGAGATACATCACCTTGATACTCGGAAGAAACTTCTCCACTAGGAAGTTTTTTATTTTTAAAGTTACAACTTTCCGTAAAAACATTCTTAGCCATATCCACAACGACAGGCCCCTGTTTACCTGACATTGCACACTCAAAAGCTTTAACAAGAGTTTTTTCCAGATTTTCCACAGAAGTAACCTGAAACGTAGCCTTTGTACAAGTTCTTGTTATATCAACAATATTAACCTCTTGAAACGCATCCTTCCCTATAAGCGAAGCGAAAACCTGACCCGTCAAAACTACCAGAGGATATCCGTCCAAATAAGCATTTGCAATCCCTGAAACAGTATTAGAAGCTCCAGGCCCTGAAGTCACAAGAACAACCCCGCATTTTCCAGAAACTCTGGCATACCCCTCAGCAGCATGAACAGCAGCCTGCTCATGACGAACGAGATAATGTTTTATATCCCTCTGCCCGAAAAGCTCATCATAAATACTCAAAACAATACCCCCAGGGTAGCCAAAAATACATTCAACGCCAAGATTTTTCAAAGTCTCAACAATAATTTTTGCACCGGTTAATGTATTAGTTTTTTCAGCACTTAAAACTGACATTTCAGACTCCTTTGACCGCCAAAACGGATTATTTTTCAGGAACAAGTATGGAGAGCACCGAATTATTCAGGTTTAAATATTTTTCTATTGTGCTATTTAAATCATCAAGAGAAATAGACTCAAGATCATTCAAATACTCTTCAATAAGCTCCAGCTTTTCACAAACAGTTGTATAATACCCAATAGTTTCACCTATTTCAGAAACTGTCTCTGCTGAATAGGCAAATCTGGATTTTATTTTCTTCTTCGCTTTCAACATTTCAGCTTCTGTAATCGGAACTTCCAACAAACCTCTCAGTTCTTTCTCAACAAGCTTGATAGCCTCGTCTTTCTTTTCAGGCTTGCAATTTGCTTGGATAAAGAAGTTGTTACCATCCTTAAATTGGTAATGTTCGGAACTAATCATATTGAAAATTTGAACAGGCTGTTTTTCAATAAGATTTTGGTAAAGTCTTGAGCTGGTTCCATCACCCAAAATAATACTAATCATATCAAGACAAATAGTTCCCTTAATATCACAAGCCTTAGGCCCAAGCCATCCGTACATAAAGTAAGATGTATTTACATGGGCTGAATTTGTTATAACTTTCTGCTCCTGAACGGGTTTATCAATTTCATTCACACGTTTTGGAGCATTTTTTCTTCCTTTGAAATCAAATTCTCTTTCAACCTTCTCTAAAATCTCCTTACTATCAAAATCACCAACAATAATTGTTGTCATATTTTCAGGAGAATAGAAAGTCTGATAGTAATTCATAATTTCATCTCTTGTAACTCTGGAAATTATTTCAGGAGTACCAATTACATCACGTTTATAAGGATGTTTAGTGTACATATTGAAGTTACAAGCATTATAAATCTTCGTCCAATTTTGATCTTTTCTCATTCTAATTTCTTCGATAACAACGTGACGTTCACGTTTATCGGTAACCTTTGCGTCATTCAAATCGAATGGAGCACCAATTTCTTCTTCCGGAATAATCGGATCAAGCATCATATCTGCATGAAGCTCAATTGCTAAATTTAAATCTTCATTATTTTCACCCTTTGGCAAAGTAACATAATAAAAAGTGTAATCTTTCCAAGTTGCAGCATTAACAATTGCACCTTTAGCTTCCAAAGTACGATCAAAATAACCTGCGGGATGCTTATGAGTACCTTTGAACATCAAATGTTCCAGAAAATGTGAAATACCGTTATTATTATCATCTTCATTTATAGAACCTGTCTTAACCCAGGTACTAACATTTGCCATATCTCCTTCTTTATGAGCCAAAACGATTTTATGCCCATTTTCTCTCTCATAAACTTCTACTTCACGTGTTAAAAACGGATATTTCACTAACTTTTTCTTCATATATTCACCTCGTTGAATACATTATAACTTAAACACAAATATTTCCCAATTACCTATTGAAAAGTCATCAACAAGCTTCATTTGGGTTTTTAAAACAGTTATCATATCATTGGTCAACTTCGACAATCTCAAGAATTGCAAAGGATATCTGTCATAATTTTCGCTTTTTACAATAATCTTTAACTGATCATTTGTAAACATACAAATACTATTATCTTTCAACACAACCAAAGATTTTCCATTTACAAATTCATCTTTAATATACTTGGTGAATTCAGGTGTAATCGTATCACTCGCCAAAAACCTCTTATAATAAGAATTTTTGTTTGCATCATTACGAATTCCATTAATCTCGGATTCAGAAAGATATGTTTTTTGAGCTTCAGGACTATTTAATACATATAGACTCAAACGCTTACCATTTATATCGAAATACTTATCAAGCAACTCAGTTCTAATAGGTAACACAAAATCCCAATCTGCATCCACCTGATTTTTCAAAAGACCTTCTGCCAGAAGCCTATATCCATCAGGCCTTGGCATTCTGGGAGCTCCGCTTAGAGATACTATACCTAACACATTAAATATGATAAAAATAATTAAAACAAACTTCTTTTTTAAACAACTTAACCCCGCAGCACAAATCAAAAGTACGATAGGTAAAATCGGAAGAGTGTATCTGACCAAAACGCTATACGAAGTACAGAAACTTGCTAAGATATGAAATAAAATATAAACTAAAACACCCGAAAATAGTACCCTCGTAAACTTGTAATTCTTGATTGCAACCCCAAAAATATACAACATAAACAATACCGGGAACAAGATAAACAATAAAAATTTAATATTAAAAATATGTGCTAACAAGTAGATATGATAATTTGGAATATTATTTTGCAACCCGCTCAAAACAGGACTAAACCAATTTTGCAACATCAATAACACAAATGAATTGTCAAAACTTACAGCATCAAAATTTCCAGAGAAATACTTTGGCACAATCAAGCAAAAAATTACAACCGGCAAAAATACTATCGGATAAAGAATAAGCTTTTTCTTTTCATCCGTTTTGACAAACAAAGTCGCAATGTATAAAATCAAAACAAGTAAACTCTGAGAAACATAGCTCAATATCAAAATCAAACTAGCAATACAGTATAAAATAAAATTTTTATTGTCAGATTTATGAATAAACCGTAACCAACAATACATTAAAATATTAACCAAAAAAAACGTTAATGAATAAAACTTCGCCTCCTGCGCATAATAAATAAATGAAGAATTTAACGCATACAAAAGCGAATAACAAATTCCAACCTTATTTTTATTTGTTTCTAACACTACCCCAAGCTGACGGCCGACAAAGAACGCACTCAAAATACCCAGCACATCAAAAAAGACAGACATCAACCTTATTGTCAAATCAGAATTGCCGAACAAATTAATCCAGCCATGATAAATAATATAATACAACGGGAATAATAAAAACCTATGCAAATCTGTTTTAAAATGAGACGCAATAGCATAAATCGTCATCTCATCATACCACAACCCGCCACTCTTATCTAAGTTAATTAATCTAAACAACAGTCCCAAAATAAGAACTAAAACTAAAACCCAATATTTTTTTATAAAATCCATAGCCAAATTATACACGAAATGCAAAATTTATGCTATAATTAAGATATGAGTATAATTAATCGTTTGGAACATAAGGTAGTGGTTTCTGTTCAGGCAATGCCTAGTGAGCCTTTGTATTTGGAAAAATGCATGGTTGCTATGATGAAGTCTGTAATCAAAGGTGGCGCGGGTGCACTTCGAGTTGCCGGAGCAAGAGACGTAAAAAACGCAAAACATCTTTTTGAAGTACCTGTCATCGGGCTTACTAAACCTGATATTATACCAAAAAATTGGCAGGAAATTGTGTACATAACGCCTACTCTGAAAGAAGTTATCTCTCTTGTAGACGCCGGTGCTGATGTAATAGCATTTGACGGAACAATGCGCCAAAGAGAGGGCGGATGCACATTAGCAGAAATAATAAAATATATAAGAATAAACAAAAGAACCTCTATGGCAGACATCTCGACCGTAGAAGAGGGAATGAACGCTGCAAAACTGGGGGCTGATATCTTATCAACAACGCTATCAGGATACACTCTTGAATCAAAAGGCGTATCTCAAACTGAACCGGATTTTAAACTTTTAGAGGAGCTTGTAAAAGAAACAGACAAACCTGTTGTACTTGAAGGTAGAATCTGGGAGCCTTGGCAAGTAGATAAAGCATTTGAACTTGGTGCACATTGTGTTGTAATAGGTTCAGCAATTACAAGGCCACAGTTGATTACAAAAAGATTTGTACAAAGAAATAGCTAGTTAGGATTATTATGAGAATTAGAATAATGTCAAACTACGATGTTTGGCAAAACTTTATAAAAATAGTTGAAAATTACAACAAACCTGTACAGCAAAATAAAAAAATGATTACCAAAGAAACTTCCCAAGCAGTAGCGAAAACTCTTGAGAAAGATTGTTTTGTAAAAACTAAGGAAGGCAAATAATGAAGAAAGCTTTAACAATTGACATAGGCGGGACAAAAATTTATAACGGGATAATAAATGAATCAGGAGAATTCATTGGAGAAATAGAAAAACACTCTACCCCAAAAACATTCGAAGGCATTCGTGATACATTCAAAGAAATTATTTCTCGCTACGAAGATGAAGTTGACGTAATAGCATTTTCAACTTGTGGAGCTGTAAACAACGATAACAATAAAATTTTAGGCTCAACAGGTAATATCGCAGAAGATTATCCAAAAATGGATTTCAAATCATTAAGTAAAAAACCCGTGTTTGTTGAAAATGATGCGAACTGCGCAGCTTGGGCAGAACACATAATCGGCGCTTCTAAAGGAATGCCTTATTCCATTATGATAACACTTGGAACAGGCGTTGGCGGAGGAATAATTCTAGACAACAAACTATATAAAGGCAAAAGCGGTGCCGCCGGCGAAATGCATTTCAAAATGTCACGAAACAAACACAGACACTGCACATGCGGAAGTTGGGACTGCTTTGAAGCGTATGCTTCAGGAACAGGACTTAAGCATACCGCTGAAGAGATTTCAGGCAACAAAGATATTACAACATACGATGTAATAGACGGATTAAAAAAACAAGACAAACTTATGACAGAAATCTTCAACTGTTGGCAGAATGATATTTTGAACGGGCTAATTGGTCTTTCAAACATTTTTGATCCTGATGTAATTGTTTTATCAGGTTCTATGGCAGAATTTGTAGACACAGATTACCTGACACAAAAAGTTAACGAAGAAATTGTAACCTTACCAACAAAAGTTGTAAAAGCTGCAGCCGGAAACTATTCAGGAATGATAGGTGCCGGACTTTTGGCTTTGGGAGTTACAAAATAATGGGGAAAGCAAAAAAAAGAAGCCTCCATTTGGGAATAAACGACAGAATTACAAACTTATCAAGAGAAGATGCTGTTTTGGCGACTATTGAAGCCTTACGCAAGCCAAGTGGCGGACACGATGCGTATAATCTTATAACTTTGTTTGGACTCACTGCTGAAGAACTCCTTGAAGCAGGAGCCAGCTATGAAACAATCAAAAGCTTGCAAGGATTATTAGAATAAGCTCTAAAAATACATCTTGGTTAATCAAATTATTTTAACAATTCAACAACATCAACACCAAAAATATTAGCAATTTGTTCTAATTTATCAATTGTGATATTTATTTTAGACTTTTCTAACTTACTTATGTAAGAATTATCGAGTCCCAACATTAAAGACAATTCCTCACGTCTATAAACACTTGAAACTCTTAACCTATTAAGATTTTTCGCAATTCGTTGTCTTATATCTTGACTCATAACCCATATTGTACCAGATTTAACTACTTAATTACAAGACTAGTAGTCTATATCAATAACAATTATTTGAAAAAATCGATAATATCTACTTGCAAAAAATCAGCTATCTCACAGAGTTTGTCAATAGTAATATTTTCTCGAATTAGTTGACTCATATTTCCAAATATTCGTATAATACGAAAAATACAATAATGACAGTCTAAAATCAACAAGGAAAAATATGCGAAAAATAATCACTATACTTATGATTTTGTTCTTTAATATAACAATTGCACAAGCACAAACAGAAATAAAAGTCATAAAAATTTATGATGGAGATACCATAGAAGCAAAACTCAAGAAAAACGAATTTAAAATAAGATTAATAGGTATTGATTGTTTTGAAACAACCGATAATTATAGAGCTTACAGACAGGCTTATTATAATAATTTGACAGTTGAAGAAGTAATAAATAGAGGAATAAATTCAAAAAATTACTTGCTAAGTTTATATAAGAAATATGAAAACAAAAAAATAACTTTTGAATTTAAAGGTATAGATACATATGGAAGAACTCTGGGAATTCTATATTTTAATAACGTAAACGTTAATAAAGAATTAGTAAAAAATGGAGGCTGCTTCACATATGAATACAACGAGAAACACTAACCCAGAGCATATCTAAAAACAACTTAAACAAAAAAGGTGCAAAATTTGCACCTTTTTTATTATATCTTAGACTTAATAGTCTTTATTAAATCTTCAACTGCCTCATCAGGCTTCAAGGTCTGCATATCTCCGGTTTCACGTACTTTGTACTCTACCAAACCGTCATTGATAGTCTTACCAACAGTAACACGGAATGGGAATCCGATTAAGTCTGCATCCTTAAACTTAACACCAGCACGTTCATCTCTATCGTCAAGAACAGCTTCAATTCCTGCAGCAAGCAATTTTTCATACATTTCTTGAGCAACTTTCATTTGAAGTTCATCCTTGATATTTACAGGAACAATAACTACGTGATAAGGAGCTATTGAAACAGGCCATTTAATACCGTGTTCATCATAATGAGCCTCAACAGCAGCTGCCGCAGTACGTGAAATACCAATACCGTAGCAACCCATAATGTAAGGTTTAGCCTTACCGTTTTCATCAAGGTAAATGGCCTTCATAGGTTCAGAATATTTTGTTCCCAATTGGAAAATATTTCCGACCTCAATACCCTTTGTAACCTTCAATGGCTTACCACACTGAGGACACAAATCTCCGGCTTCTACCAATCTTATATCAACATAACTTTCAATTGCAGGAATGTCAGACAAGTTTGCACCAACAAGGTGTTTATCTGTTTGATTGATACCAACAACGAAATTCTTCATATCACGTACTGTTTCATCCGCTACGATTGTAATTCCATCCATACCATTTGGTCCGATGAAACCAGGAACAGCATCAAAACCTTTTTCAGCCATAAGTTCCGCAATTTCAGCAGATGATGCTATTCTAATATCAATACCGCCAACAGCGTTCATAAGTTTTGTTTCTTCAACAGCCTTGTCAGCTCTAATTAAAGCTAAAACAGGTTTCTTATCTACAATATAAACTAATGTCTTAAGAATAAGAGTAGATGGGATATTCAAAAACTTAGACAACTCTTCAATTGAGTGAGTATTAGGAGTATCAATAATCTCCGTTTTTGAAAAATATTTTGCACCATCAATTTCAGCCGGCAAAAGTTTTGAAACTGCGTGATTTGAATTTGCAGAATAATCACAATCATCGCAATAGAAAACATTATTTTCACCGGCATCGGTATCAGTAATGACCATAAACTCGTGACTTACACTTCCGCCGATAGCACCTGAGTCAGATTGAACCATTTTTGTAGGCAATCCGCAACGATTAAATATCTTTGTATAAGCCTTCGCCATATTTTCATATTCTTTATTCAATCCTTCTTGGGTAGTATCGAAAGAATAAGCATCCTTCATAATGAATTCTCTACCTCTCAAAAGACCGTATCTAGGACGAACTTCATCTCTAAATTTTGATTGAATTTGATATAAATTAACCGGCAACTGTTTGTAAGACTTCAAAACATCTCTACCCAACGCAGTAATAATTTCTTCATGAGTAGGGCCAAGACACATAACTCTATCATGCCTGTCTTTCAATCTCATCAATTCCTTACCGTACGCATCCCATCTGCCGGATTCTTCCCACAATTCTTTTGGCTGAACAAACGGCATCAATAATTCTTGAGCTCCCGCAGCATCCATTTCTTCACGTACGATATTTTCAATCTTCTTCAAAACTCTCCACATAAGAGGCATATAATTATATACACCACTTGTAAGTTTTTTTATATAACCTGCACGTGCAAGCATCTTGTGAGAAACAACTTCTGCATCAGAAGGGAATTCTCTCAAAGTTTGCACAAACATCTTTGACATTTTCATAGTAAAAACTTCCTCATCACTTTAATATCACTGTCAAAATTCTATCATGCACAAAAAAATATTAAAAGCACAAGAGAATTAAGCTAATTTTTCTTCTTCTGAGGTTTTTGAGATTTACCTTGTTTATTCGGCTTATTTCCGCGACTTCCGTTCTGATGTCCGCCGCCGGAATAAGAAGTCTGGATACGTTTAACGCTAAATACATCAGGAATTGCTTGGATACAATTAATAACCTTCTTCAAAGTTTCAACATTATCAAGTTCCATTCCGAGTTCAATAATACCAACTCTATTATTTTTTGACTTGACATTAGCGTAAGTAATATTGGTATTGTTATCCGAAACGGCAGCAATAATATCTTTCAACAACCCTAACTTCTCACCGGTTTCGATTCTTATAGTAGTTGTGTAAGTTTTATTGATATTGTCACCTGACCAATGAATATCCATCAAACGTTCAGGTTGTATATTTTCAAGAGTTTTACAATCAATTCTGTGAACTGTAACACCTTTAGATCTGGTTACAACACCCACAATCGGCTCGCCCGGAATTGGAGAACAACATTTTGCAAAAGAATATAACAAGCCCTCCAAACCAACAATATCTTTTTCGGATTTTTTTCTGTTTGATGAATGGAAAGTATTTTCAGGGTTTCTCGGTTGAGGCTTTCTCAACTTATTTAGGATTTTATTAACAGTCGTTTCACCATATCCAAGTGCCGCAAACAAATCATCTGCACTCTGATAATTCATAAGTTTTGCAACCTTATCGAACTCACCCTGCTTAATGTAATCGTCAAATACGGCTTTATTAAGCTCATGTTCAAGGTTTGCACGCCCAGCCTCAATATGACTTTCTCTGTTATTTTTCTTAAACCACTGTTTAATTTTTGAAGAGGCCTGCTTAGTAACGACAAAATTCAACCAATCCAAGCGAGGTGCCGGAGTTTTTGAAGTCAAAATTTCAACAATATCTCCGTTATTTAACTTTGTATCAAGTTGGGCAATACGTCCGTTAATAAGAGCTCCCACTGTTTTATGACCTACATCAGAGTGAATACGATATGCAAAATCGACAGGAGTTGCGTTAATCGGCAAATCTAAAACATCCCCGTTAGGAGTAAACGCAAATACCTGATCTGAGAATAAGTCTAACTTTACGGAATTAACATAATCTTCAGCTGAAGCTATATCGTTATCGTATTCAGCCATTTTTCTCATCCAAGAGAATTTCATATCCGCAGGATTATTTGCTTTCTGCGAACCCTTTTCTTTATATCTCCAGTGAGCGGCAACACCATATTCTGCGACTTCGTGCATTTCCCACGTTCTAATCTGAACTTCCAAAGGTTTTGATCGAGGACCAATTACGGATGTGTGCAATGACTGGTACATATTTCCCTTAGGCATTGCGATATAATCTTTAAACCTTCCAGGGATAGGCTTAAACTGAGAATGAATAAGCCCCAAAACTTCATAACACTCTTTTTCAGTATCAACAATAACTCTTACTGCGGTAATATCGTACAAATCATGGAACGCGATATTTAAGCGTTTCATCTTTGCATAAATACTGTAATAATGCTTAGCACGACCTGTTATTTGCGCATTGATACCATTTTTCTTTACGTCTTTACTAATCTGATCTATCAAAAGCTGTACAGTCATCTCACGTTCAGCTTTTGTTTGCGATACCAACTGGGCAATTTCAAAATATTTATCAGGCTCCAGATATCTCAAAGACAAATCTTCAAGTTCAGCCTTCATTTTACCAATACCCAGACGATTAGCAAGCGGTGCAAATATATCTAAAGTTTCTCTTGCAATCTTCTGCTGTTTTTGTGCAGCCATAAAATTGAGAGTTCTCATATTGTGCAGTCTGTCAGCAAGCTTCAAGAAGATAATTCTTATATCATTCGCCATCGCAATAAAAAGACGACGGAAATTTTCAGCCTGTCGTTCTTCATTGGATTTGAACTGCAACTTACCAAGTTTTGTAACCCCCTGCACTAATGTCAGAACATCCTTACCGAATCTTGACTCAATTTCTTCCGGTTTTGTGTCAGTATCTTCAAGAATATCGTGCAAAAATGCCGCCATCAAAGTGTGAGAATCAACTTTCAAATCCACAAGAATTTTCGCAACTTCAACAGGATGGATAATATACGGTTCTTCTGAAATCCTATATTGACCTTCGTGTAAACGTTTAGCAAACTCAAAAGACTCTTCTATCTTATCTATTTCTTCCTTATCACGATGCTGCGCAATAAGAGTTTGTTTTATCTCTTCAAAAAGCGGTTTTTCTGACATAATATAATTATAATAATAATTTAACTTGTGATTTTCAAGCAAAAATAATAAATTTCATACATAAGGATTACTAATAATGATTAAACAAACAAAAGACGGACTGCTTATCCAAGTAAAAATATCACCAAATGCAAGTAAAAACATGATACTAAAAGACGAAACCGGAGTAAAAATAAAACTAACGGCTCAGCCTATTGAAGGTAAAGCCAACAAAGCTCTTGTTGAATTCTTATCGAAGCAATTCAAAATCCCAAAAACCTCCATCGAAATCACAAAAGGTGATACGTCAAAAGAAAAAACTTTGTTGATTAAAATCTTTGATGATGATAAAATATCTCTTATCCGAGAGATTCTAGATTAAAGAAAGGAGTTGGATAATGAAAAAAACACTGGCATTAGTGTTAGCAGGTGTTCTTATTTTTAGCGGACTTTCTGCGTCTGCGTTTGGAAAAAAGAAAGCTAACCTTGAAATTTTGCCTACAATAGAATCAAAATCAGAAGCCACAAATCAGGTTTGGGTTGGTACATTCCAGCTTGTTTGGAACGATTTGATGAACGAAATCATCAAAAACCCTATTGAATTCAAGGGCTATGACTCAATTATGGCAAAACAATTGAACAAACAAGCTTTCACAACAGAAGACTTGTCTGATAGTGCTTACTACAAAAAATGGGGACTTGCTTCACCTGAATTAAAAGCTGAAATTGAAAAAGGTATATTAGAAAAGTTCAATGAAAAAAGTGCCATTTTAGATAACTTCGATTGGACACCTGATAATGGCAAATATGTTCTTTATGCAATGCTTAAAAAAGATTTCGAATACTTAAAACCATTTGGCAAATTGAAATCTGACAAATTTACAGGCAGCAAAGGCAAAGTTAAATATTTCGGACTAGAAAAAAATGCTCCGGAAGACATAAGAGAAACTATACAAGTACTCTTCCACCACAACAACCACGATTTTGCAATTGCAATTAGAACAAAACAAAACGATAAAGTTTATTTGTACAGAACAAATGACAAGAAAACTCTCGATGAACTTTATCTTGATATGTTGAAAAAATACAGAACTTCAACAAGTTATCCACGCTTTACAAAAGCAGATGAACTTAAAATTCCTGATATCGACTTTAAAGCAGAACGCTCTTTCGATGAACTTTGTCACAAAACAATCAAAAAATCCGACTTAGTAATCGATAAGGCAATCGAAACAGTAGAATTCAAAATGGATAACGAAGGTGTAAAACTAAAATCAGAAGCAGGTATTGCAACAATGAAAGCAATGATAGAGCCAGAATTTCCACCTAGAAAATTCTATTTCAACGATAACTATGTAATTTTCTTGCAAGAAAAGAACAAACCTTACTTTGCAATGAGAGTTTCTGACGCAAAAAAATTGCAAAAATAAATTAAATAATTAAGCACAAGAAAGAGTTGCCAATCGGCAACTCTTTTGCTATATTAAGAACGAATTTAAGTGGGGATTAAAATGGCAAAAGTTAAATCTAAATGGATATGTCAAGAATGCGGATATGAAACAGCAGGTTATTTAGGGAAATGTCCTGAATGCGGGAGCTGGGGCAGTCTTGTTGAAGAGCTTCAATTTGATTCGAAGCAACCTAACGCTGCTGCTAATGAATTCATAAACACAGAAAAACCCACTCTTTTGAAAGATATTCATATTGGCGAAGAAGTACGTGTCAGCACTAACATCTCTGAATTTGACAGAATTCTTGGCGGAGGATTTGTACAGGGTTCATTAATTCTACTTGCAGGAGATCCCGGAATTGGTAAATCAACAATCACTCTGCAAACCTGCGGAGAACTTTGTAAAAGCAACAAGAAAGTACTTTATATTTCAGCAGAAGAAAGTGCTTCACAATTGAAACTTCGAGCAGAAAGGCTAGAGATTAATTCTGAAAATTTATACATCTATCCTCAAACAAATATGGAAAACATCAAATCGCAAATCGAAGAAATATCTCCTGATTTTGTAATAGTAGATAGTATTCAGGCAATTTATTCTAACAATGTCGCAAGTTCAGCCGGCAGTGTTTCTCAGATAAGAGAATGCACTAACATTCTGATGCACATTGCAAAAAGCAAAAATATTACAACCATCGTTATCGGACACGTAACAAAAGACGGAAACATTGCGGGGCCAAAAGTCCTTGAACATATGGTTGATACAGTAATCTATTTTGAAGGAGATAAATACAAATCTTATAGAATGTTGCGTTCAATGAAGAACCGCTTTGGAAACACATCAGAAGTCGGTATTTTTGATATGCAAGCAGATGGACTACACGAAATTAAAAATCCAAACGAACTATTTTTAAATGAACGCTCACAAGTCGCAACTCCCGGCAGTGCAATAATCGTCACAAACGAAGGAACTCGCCCGCTGTTAGTTGAAATTCAAGCCCTTGTCGGAACAACATCCTACGCCGCGCCAAGAAGAGTAACTAACGGTGTAGATTTAAGCAGACTCCACCAAATTCTTGCAGTATTAGAAAAACGTGTCGGATTGAATTTTTCCAAACAAGATGTTTACGTAAATGTTATGGGTGGGATTGATGTAGAAGAACCAAGCGCAGATTTAGGGATTGCACTTGCAATAGCAACCTGCGCAAGAGATGTTGTAGTCGATCCACAAACCGTTATCATCGGAGAAATCGGTTTGTCTGGTGAAATTCACCCTGTTAATAACATTGAAAAACGCTTAAACGAAGCTGCAGCCTCAGGATTTAAGAAAGCAATCATCCCATATGCAAACAATCTGCCAAAAGATTTCAATAAAATTAAAACAGTAAAAGTAAAACGTCTTATCGATGCGATTACGTCTTGCGTTTCAGCGTTATAGAATTATCTTGCTCTCATTGATTTCTTAATTTTTTCAACGCCTCGCTTCATTGCATCTCGTTTTTTACGTTCAAATTGAACTAAGACTTTTCTGTTTGTTTCTTCTTTTGTATCTTTTTGCTGAACCTTATCTCCATAAGCTAATAAAGTTTGTTTTGCGGCTTCTAATAATGTATTTTGAACCACAACTTTTATCTGTTCTTTTGTAACTTGCTTAGCAACTTCTTTGGCCATTTCTTCACTAACTTGCTTGCTTACAGCTTTCATAGATTCTTCAACGCCCTCAGCAGCAGCACTCTTTGTAACAGCCAAAACCGGAGATTGTACCGGAGTACTTAACGCAGGCATTGCAGCTTCAGCAGCACCAGCACCGGTTTCTTTAACAACTTCAGTACCTGCATCTTTTGCAACTTCTGTTCCAGCCTCTTTGATAGCTTCTCCACCGGCATCTTTAACAACCTCAGCTCCCGCGTCCTTCGCCACTTCAGCCCCAGCGTCTTTTGCGACCTCAGCTCCGGCATCTTTTGCAACTTCAGTACCAACTTCTGTTCCGACTTCTTGCCCAACAGCAGCTGCACCTTCAGTAGCAGCAGCATTTCCTGCAGCTGATCCGGTAGATTTTGCTCCGGCTTTAGCACCTTCTTTAACGCCTTCAGTTGCAGCAGCACTTGTTGGAGGTGCACTAGCAAAGCTTAACGCAGCAGCTCCGATGTTAATTGCGGCACCCAACAAATTACCTTGAGCTACATTTATTGCTGCGTTGGTTACATAACTTGCAATTTCACCATATTTACCAATTGTAAACATTATCATGCCGGCAGGATAACTCCAAGGCATAAGCATCAAACCCATACCCGCAAGTTTTGTTGCTGTAAAGACTTTTCCGACATCTGAAATTGTTTTTGTTAATTTCTGATTATCTTTTATATCTTGTTCTTTTTCTTTTTGCTCTTGAACAGCTATTTTATACTTAGCAGCAGAAGCACTTGCAATTGCCTTATCAGCTTTTATACTCTTTGTTTCAAGAACTTTTATAGTCCTACCGTTTGATGTAACTCTCAAACCAAGTTGTTGAGACTGTTGTGCAATTGCACCAAGCGTTGCAATATTACCCTGAACATCAACTGCAGGGGCAGCAGGTTCTGTTGAAGTATTATCACCGCCGTTAACTTTAACAGTTGAATTCATACTTCTTGTTTGTGCTTCTTGTGCATTAATATTTCTTCCGGCCTCAATAGCTTGAATTTCACCTTGTGCTTGAGAATAAAGCTGCATTATTTGAGCATCAGCAAGCTCATTTTCAGTAGTTAAATTCTTAATTTGAGCCTGAGCTTTCTTCATTTCTGCTGTATTTTTCTTAATATCTTGGTCACATTTTTTCTTATCATTAACAGCATCTTTATCAGCTTTTTTAGCATCTTTAGCTTGATCTTCTGCAGCTTTGCCTGTATTTTCTACATTATCAACATCATCTTGAGATGCTTCTTCCTTTTGAGCCTTTGCAGTATTTGATTTTGCAGTGTCTTCAGTATTACCAGCCTTATTTTCTTCATCAGCTGTACCCATTATCCTTGCAAATTCTTGAGCCAAAGGATTAACTTTTTCATTATTTGCATTCATTTGATCAGTTAATTGAGTTGAATACTGTGATGCAAAATCATTCAAACCTGAGGAGAAGATAAACAACCTTAGAGAAGATTTTGATTGCTTAGCAAGAGCTTCGCCACTGTCAATAACATCTCTTCCAATTGATTCTCCAGCTTTACCATAAAGTCGGTCATAAAGATTTTCTTTATTGAGTAATAAAGCTTTTGCATCAAGATTTCCAGCGTTATGTGTTAACGCATAATTTTTACCTGCTTCTATTGCAGTATCAGCATAACGCATATTTTCCTTGCATAAAGACAAACCAGACTGTACTGATGATGAAAAATCGTTCAAGGTAGCAATTTTTGCTTGCATATCAAGTGTCAAAGAACCTGTTTCTGAGTTCAACAAACCATTTAAACGTTCATACTCAGCTCTGTCTGCATCCGTAACATTTTTACCGCCACGAACTCTATTGAGTAAGTCTTCAAACTGTTTAAATGCTGCATTAAATACAACAGTAGCTTTAAGTGTATCTTTAAATCTTGATTGCTTTATGTCCTTAACTTGATCTTTAAGAGTAGAAACATTATCAATATGAGTTTGTAACTCAGAAGATTTTGAAGTACAACCGGTCAAATATTCTCTTACTGCAGCTTCCTCTGGATCCATTTCACCTCCAGCAGCAGTTTCAGTTGTAACAGTAGCACCCTCAACTGTACCGGCAGATTCTACATCTTCAACACCTGCGGTTCCAGTTGCTCCATCAGCACTAGCAGTGGTATTTGCGTCAACATTACCGGTTTTATTTGTAGACTCAACAGGTGCAGCACCTCCTGTAACAACAGGAGTTTCAGCTTCATTTTCAGACGCATTTTCCCCGTTAGCAGGAATCTCACCTGTACCCTCTGTATTGTCAGGAGAAACAGTATTATCAGCTACATCATTTGCTCTTGTGTCCTCTGGGATTATACTTTGAGCTTCAGCTTTTGCGGTTTGAACCTTATTCTTCGTCACATCAACCATTGCCGCATTTGCGTTCAATTTAAATTGTAAATCATCAGAATCAAAGCTTAATTTAACACCTATCATACCGGAAGTTGATGCAATAGATGCACCTTGAGCAGCGTACGCATAAGCTTCCATTGCACCAAATGTATTCAAACCACTTGAAGCAGTGTATGAATACGAGTGATTCTTGGCACCTTCAGCTCCTGCATATGTCAAGCTCAAACTTTCCAAGGTTCTGCTTATGCTTTTGTTAACACTTACGATATCATTAACTTCATCCATTTGTGACAACAAATGTTCAAGATCCGCTTCAACGTTTTTGGTTTGAGCAACAAGCTCCTGACCTTGAGTATTTAAAACAGCTCCAAGCTCCTTATATCTGCGAATTTCTTCATCAGTCATAGCTTCTCCACTTTGAGCTTTTGAGCTTAAAGTTTGAAACTCTTTTGAAATTTTATCAATTTTATCAAGTGTCAATTTCTGATTTGTTTCCAAATCACTTTGAAGATTCTCTAAATCTTTACCCTGAACTTGTAATTCATCACTTTTTTGGCTTAACAATTCTTCTTGCTTATCAGCCTTGGATGCAAATTTTTGTAATTTTTTCTGCTGACCTGCTCTTGTAGTATCATCTGTATCAACTTCCATATTACTAGCAGTATTACTATCAGATGATGCAGTATCTTCAATTTCATAAGATGTGGTATCAGTATCAGCCATGGCGTTAGCCCAGTCTAGGAACTCTTTTGGCACATAAACACCATCATTAGCCATACCAAGAATTTCTTCATAAGTAAATTGATCCCAAACCGGATCACTAGGTTTTCCATCATATTTATTCATAACTGTAAGAGTGTTTGTAAAACTCTTAGTTACGTTATTCTTGAGCATTTTTGCAGCAAGAATCTTAAGTTCATCATCTGAACATTGATCATAGCGAGTATTTTCTCTCAATCGTGTAAAAAGGGCATTAACTTTATCCTCAATAGTCGGTAAACCTCCGCTCGGATCATTTGGATCCCCAGGACGTTTATAATATTCGTGTTTTAATTTTTTAGTTAATTCTTCGATACCCATTTAGGATAAGCCTTTCATTTTCCTTTTTATTCTCTCTATAAGACGACCAAAAGCTTGATTTCTTTAATATTATAAGCACATTGTAAACGAATTGTTACAAAAAAAAGGTGAGTTCCTAAAATCAAGAAACTCACCTTTTTTATCAATAAATTATAAAATATACTACATATGTTTTTCGATATTTGAAATAATAGATGATTTTGGCATCAAACCAACCAATCTTTCAACAGCTTTGCCATTTTTGAAAACCAATAAAGTTGGCAATCCGCTAATCGCATAAGCTTTTGCGATTTTAAGATTTTCATCAGTATTAACTTTCACAAATTTAACTTTATCACCAAATTCACCTGCAATTTCATCCAAAACAGGACCTAACTTTCTGCAAGGTCCGCACCAAGTAGCCCAAAAATCAACTACAACAGGTTTATCGCAACTCAAAACTTCGGTATCAAAACTTGCATCATTAATATCTATCGCATTTGACATGATAAATAACTCCTTTTATTAATTTTACTGAAAGTATTCTACCACAGAAAAAATTTTTATGCTATTATCTGTATTAGAATACGATAGGATAAGAATATGGGAAGAAAAAAAATAATTGAAATTGTCCTTGATACTGAAACGACAGGACTGGATTACACTAAAGAAAAAATGGTTGAATTTGCTGCAGTAAGACTGGAAAATGGCAAAATTAAAGATGAATTTCAAACATTAATTAATCCGCAGCAGCATATCAGAAAATCAAGTATTGCAATCCACGGAATTACTCCTGATATGGTAGAAGATGCTCCGACTGAAGAAGAAGCAATGCCAAAAATTATGGAGTTCATACAAGATTACCCGATAGTCGCACACAATGCGATTTTCGATTACACATTTATAAACGAAGCAAGTAAAAGAGTTTTCGGGCACGAAATATCTAACCCTAGAATTGATTCTCAGCAGATGTTTAAGGAAATTTATCCTGATCTTGATTCCCACGGGCTTGAAGCTTTAACTACAAAATTCAATGTTCCGCTTACAAATCACCATAGAGCAATGGCTGACACTATGGGACTTGCATTAGCCTATCCAAAATTAAAAAAACTATATTTTCAAAAATATGATTGGGAAAGCAAACAGCTTGAAAATATTGAATATCTTTTCGAAAGATACTTAAGAATTCAACAGACAGTTAACACTTTACAATCTGAATTACAAGACTTGAAATCAGTATTCAAACTTTATTTTGAACAAGGAGGACAACCTATTGTTTCTCAATCCGGAGAAACTTTAGTTTATAATTCAAAGCAGACTTTTGGGTACGATTTTCACCAAATAAAGAATGTTTTAGAAGAAGTCGGCGCGTTTGAAAAAGCCGTAAAAGTAAATACAGGTTTTATAGACAGACTTGTTTGCGGCTGCAGATTAGATGAAGAGAAAAAAGAGATTATCAAAGACGCACGCCAAGAAATTAATGAAACCAGAAATATACAAATTATTAAAGCAGGGAAATAACAATGTTAGAAAAATTAGCTAAATTTTTTAAAGAACCTCCAGTAAAAGAAACGATTCAAGATGATCAGGAAGTAAAAAATATGTATTCCCATTGGAGATTAAGAATTTTTTATGCTTGCTTTATCGGTTATACAGTTTTCTATCTTTGCAAAAAGAACATTGCAGTAGCCTTACCTGGTATTTCTCAAGAATTTGGTTACTCAATGACCGAACTCGGTATATTAGGAAGTTCATTGTACCTAACTTACGGGGTTGGAAAATTTGTTAACGGTGTACTGGCAGATGGTTCTGATGTAAGAAAATTTTTACCAACAGCACTTATAATGACAGCTCTTGCAAACATCGCATTTGCGCTTGCGCCGTCAACAATACATCTTTTGGGCTTAAGTCCTAAACTTTCCGCAATGATTCTATTGTGGGCATTAACATTCCTTTGGGGAGTAAGCGGCTGGTTTCAGTCTGCAGGATTTCCGGCAGTTGCTAAAAGCTTAACTTACTGGTACTCAAATTCAGAAAGAGGAACAAAATGGTCACTATGGTCTTGTTCTCACCAAACAGGAACATTCCTTAGTTTCATTATTGCCGGTCACATAGCATCAGCACACGGATGGCGTGCAGCATTTCTTGTTCCGGGGGTTTTAGCTTTAATCACTGCATTATGGCTGTTTGACAGACTACGAGACAGGCCTCAATCTTTAGGATTGCCTGATGTAGAAACATACAGAAATGAACCTTCAGCTAAAGCTAACGCAACTTGCGATGAGGATATGTCATATGTCCAAATATTCAAAAAATATATCCTTTGCAACAAAACAATCTGGATGCTTGCGATTGCATATATATTTGTTTATATTATAAGATTCGGCGCTGAAGACTGGATGATTATGTACTTGAGCAAAGCAAAAGGCGATACATTGGCTCTTGCAACTAATAAGATTTCATCATTACCTTTGGTCGGAATCGTTGGAACAATTTGTGCAGGTATAATATCTGATAAATTATTCAAAAGTAAACGTGCTCCTGTAAACTTAATTTACTTAGCAGGTGTTGTAGTATGTTTAATTCTATTAAAATTTAACACAATAAGTAACCTTGATTTTGTAATCATCGGGCTTTTAGGTGCATTCACATATGGTCCACAAATGATGATTGGCGGACTTTGTGCGGTAGAATCAAGTTCTAAGAAAGTTGCATCTGCTGCGACAGGCTTTACCGGAACATTCGGATACATTGGTGCAGTATTATCTGCAACAGGGACAGGTTTTATGGTAGACAAGTTCGGTTGGAACGGAGCAATTTTCTTCTGGCTGGCTTCTGCAATAATATGTATTGCAATATGCTTAGTATTAATGTTAGATGAAAAGAAAAAACATAGTTAATAATTAATAATTAAAAATTATAACAAGAAGCTATCACCAAATGGTGGTAGCTTTTTTTTTACCAAAAATACAAACTAGGCACACAAATTGATACAGATTCGATATCAAATAACAAATAGCCCGACTGAATAAGCCCTTGCGGTAATGTTTATCAAGCAAAATAAAGTACATAATCAGGTATAAGTTTGTTTTTTAAGCTTTTTTTCGGGTATTTCTTGAAAAAACCCGCCACAACACAAGGAGGTAAAAATGACAATTAAAAAACTTACTGTGGCAGCTGCAATTGCCGTTGGAATAGCAACGTGTTCCTTGAATCAAGCAATGGCAGCTTGCCCATGTACACAGCAAGCAACCCCACAAGCCCCGTGTGCAGAAGCACTACCGGTAGTAACAGGTCCAGCTTGTCCTTGTACAAAAACACCGAAATGCGACAAGTGTCAAAAATCTTTTGACGAATGCGACTGCGAAGAAGCAAAACCTTGCGACGATCCATGTCAAGATCCGTGCGAGAAAAAGAAAAGTGACTGCGGATGCGAAAATGAAAACTTAGGATGTGACGCCCCAGCAGTACCATCTTGCGCAGTATGCCCTGGAACAGGTAAACCTGACAGAAAAGATATGAAACAAGTTTACGGTTACCCGAACGCAATATACGGTGCAAACAACTACATGGGTGAACCTGCAAACTCAATTCTATCAACTGACACCACAGCCGCAGCAGCTGCAGCACAAAATATGTCTTCTGCGGTAAATGGAGTTACCGTATCTTCACAAGGACAAATGACAGGTGCCGCAACACAAATGCCTTGCCTAGGTGAAGACCCAACTCGTCATAACGGTATTCCAATTGAAAGAAACGAACGTATTATGGACGGTAACAACTGTCCGGTAGATATCCAAACAGAAAACTCAATGCAAGCAGTCAAAAAAACATTAGTTCCTTTTGACATGAAAGCTGCAATGGGAGGATGTCCCATAGGTGCAGCAGCACCAGCCTCAACAGGATGTATGTTCCCTGACGTTCCGAACGGCTATTGGGCAGCCTGTGATATCGACAAACTTGCAATGAATAACGTTGTTGTAGGTTATCCTGATGGTATGTTCAAACCGGGTAAAGACATCACTCGTGCTGAATTTGCAACAATGTTAGTAAAAGGTTTCAACCTAGATGACTGCGGTATGGAACCAAAGGCATTATTTAAAGACGTACCGCACAACAATTGGGCGAACGCAGCTATCGCAAAAGCCGTTGATGAAGACTTGCTAGCAGGTTATCCAAACGGTAAATTCGAACCTAACCACAAGGTTACCCGTGTTGAAGCATTAACATCTATTGCAAAAGGTATGACTTGTGATATCGACGAATGCAGAGCAAACGAAATCTTATCTAAATACGCAGACGGTAACAAAGTCCCTGGTTGGGCTAGAATTCCTGTTGCTAAATCACTTGAAAATGGAGCATTAAAAGATTCTCCAAATCCAAATATGATTTTCCCGAACAGAGAAGCGTCAAGAGCTGATATCGCATCAATGATGCAAACAGTCCGTGTTGCATTAGGATATGATACAAATCCAAAAACTGCAAACGAAATTTGCCCAGCTTGTCCAACCGACAAACAAGCATTCGTTGAAAACGAAGAAATCGTTAAAATCCCGACATTAAAAGTTAAGATGATTGACCAGTTGACTGCAAAATCATCACACGTAGGTCAATACTTCAGAGCAAACACTCTTGAAGAAATTACAATCAATGGTGTAACTTTCCCTTGCGGTTCAACCGTAACAGGACAAGTTGTTGAAGTAATAAGACCTTCAGGATGTAACAAAGGTGCTTTAAAACTATCATTTACAAGCATCAAGAACGGAGATTGCAAAGCTAACTTACCAAAACAAATCTTGCAAGCTCAGGTAAACAAATCAAAACAAGTTAACCCGGTAGCAAGACTTGTAGAAGCTCCATTCACACTTGCCGGCTCATTAGTTGGTATAGTAGGTAGAACAACAGGTGGTGCAATTGCAAACTTAGGTAACGCTGTTGAAAACGTATCTAACGACGCCGGCTATATGCTTGGACATGTATTCCAAGGTAAATTCGGTGCAGCAGCAAGAAATCTTGGAGATGGTCTATGGGAAACTGTTAAAGCTCCTGTTGACATCACAAGAACAGCATTATCTGGTACAGTTGGTCTATTCCAAACAACAGGCGACGAATTTGCTTACCTTGTTGACCCTAAGGGATACAAAATCTCTGCAGTTAACCCAAGAGAACACGTTACTATTGCCTTCGGCTGTAATGAGTAACACAGCTGACACAGATAGTCATTCGTACGCCGGAAACCGTTCCTCAAAAGAGGGGCGGTTTCTCTTTTTAAACAATAAAAAAGGCGATCTAATCAATCGCCTAATAACCAGATTTTACACTATATAAGTGTTCAGAAAGGAAGTCTTTTCTTTATCCTAATCTCCTAAATTTATTTGAGAGAATTGGATAATTTTATTTTTCCCACGCTTCTTAGCATTGTAAAGAGCGTGCTCAGCATATCTGATAATCGTATTAACATCTTCATCAACATTTTCCAAACAAGGATAAGTAGAAATACCACCTGAAATTGTAATAGGATGTCTTTCTTCTTCACCAGCAGGAATAAATTCCATTTTTTCAATATCACGTCTGAAACGTTCTGCGAAAAGGAATGCATTTTCTTCTGAAGTGTTTGGAAGAATTAACAAGAACTCTTCATCACCATAACGAGTCAAAATATCTTCTTTACGGATAAGCTGCTTTAACTTGTCTGCAATTGAACGAAGCAAAACATCACCCCAGTCATAACCGTAAATATCATTTACAACTTTGAAGAAATCTAGGTCAAATAATAAACAAGAAAGTTTTGTACCATATCTTTTTGCTCTGGAAATTTCCTGTTCAAGACGTTCGTGAAGATATCTTCTGTTATGTAAACCTGTAAGTTCATCAGTTGTTGAAACTTGATTAAGCTTATCTCTTAATTCTTTAATTTTTAACAAAGCTTTTGCTCTGATAGCCAATTCATCTTTGTCAACAGGAACTTTTATCAAATCATAAGCAACAGCACGAACAACAGTTCCCTTAAAAGACTCTCCAACAAACAATACCGGAGCCTTAAATTTTGTAACCATCAAAACATCTTTAATATTTGGAACATCTTCAATAACAAGCAAACCTGCATTAAGAGTTTCATAATCTCTAAGGTTAGCTGCGTCTTCGATTCTAACATTTGTATCGTCAATATTAGCCAATACATCAGCCAAATCTGAAGACTTCTTAGTTGTATAAACAATTATATTTTTCATTATAATCCCTTCAAAAAAATCTCTTCTTATATTTGGATTTTAGCACAACACTTAAATTCATACAATTTGTAACAAATTATTAACAAAAGAAAAAGAACCTTAAAGTTTAGAACAAAATTGCCGTAATGAAAAATACAGGCAAAAAGAAATGAAAGGATGGATTGACGAGTTATGGGAATGGCTGCGACACAAGCTAGATTGCTAAGCATTACCGCAAGATTGACCGACAATGAAAATTCAGGTCAAAGCATTTCATATTCAAAAATTCGCCTTGCAAATCAAACCGAAGAGGTTAACAAGGATTATCTTAACGCCTTAAAAGCAACTAAATTAACCGTCCTAACAGGATTTAACGGTTCAGAAGAAGTTTACACAGATATTTCATACGGCCTAATGACAGGTTACAATACAGTTGCAACAGGAACACAATATGTTGTAACTGATAAAAAGGGTAGAGTTTTGGTAACCGATAAAATGGCAAAAGCATTTGAAAGCGGAAACGGTGATTACAATAAGTTTCTTGCCGCATTAGGTTATTCTCAAACAGATATTACGATTAAACATAACAGTACAGTAGCAACTGATCAAGAAAAAGCTCAAGCATACCAAAAAATTCACGAAGCTTGGGACCAATACTTAACATCAGTAGGACTTCACATTGGTGAAGATGAAGAACACGGGCTTGATTTTGGATACACATCATTTAGCACAAATCCTTTTGATGGTTATCCTACATACACAGTTACAGACTTGGCAACAGGCGAGAAAACAACCAAAGCTCTTAACTATGAAGGTACAACTCAAGAGCAACGTGAACTGTACGATTATGCTGCGTCATTAACAGAAGCTTACTACGGAACTTCAAACTCAGGATCAGCATTAAAAACTGCTGAAGATTCTGATAATACAGGTTACATAAATTACTTGAAGAACATTTTCCAAAAAATGGCATCTGCAGGTTACTACACAGAAAAAGATGAAGGCAAAACTATCAAAGATAACGCTTGGTTTGAACAAGAACTTAGAGATGGTAATCTTCAACTTGAATACTATTCTGCAGTTGAGCATAAGTTCGTTTCAACATCAATCGATTCAGATTCTTCAATCCAAGAAGTAACTGACGAAAGAGAGATTGCATTAATCGAACAAGAATATCAAATTAAACTTGATGACTTAGAACAAAAAGATAACAAATACGACCTTGAATTAAGAAAATTAGATACTGAACACAGCGCTCTTCAAACAGAGTACGATTCACTCAAAAACGTTATCGACAAAAACGTTGAAAGTTCATTCAAAACATTTTCTTAGAAAAAAATTTTTTAATGATTCCTATTCCTTTTATTTCCTTATTTACACAAAATTTATTAAGTTTTCCCCTACCGCTTTCTACCCAAAGCGGTTTTTCTTTTTCATGATACAATTAAAAGAAAATAAGGAGAGGAATAGATGAAAGCAGTAGTATTTGATGAAGGTTTAAAGCTGGATAAAAATTATAAAAAGCCAATTCCTGCAAAAGGAGAAGCTCTAATTAGAGTAACATTGGCCGGAATATGTAACACAGATTATGAAATCACAAAAGGCTACATGGGCTACAAAGGAGTTTTAGGTCACGAAGCAGTTGGAATTGTAGAAGAAATTAACGACGAAGACCAATCTTTATTAGGTAAAAGAGTAGTTGCAGAAATTAGCTACGGATGCAAAAAACCTGACTGCCCATATTGTGCAGAAAAACTATATCGCCACTGCCCGGACAGACACACCCTTGGAATTTGGAGAAAAGACGGCTGTTTTGCAGAATACTTCACAATGCCTTTGGAAGTTTTGTTTGAAGTTCCGGAAAACGTTCCTGATGAACAAGCTGTTTTCGTAGAACCTCTTGCAGCAGCTTGCGAAATCACAGAACAACTACACATAAAACCGTTTGAAAAAGTTATTGTTCTTGGAGACGGCAAATTGGGTCTGATAACTGCACTAACTCTAAATGCCCAAAACATAAATGTTATGCTTGTCGGAAAACACCAAAACAAACTAGACATAGCAAAAGCTCAAGGAGTTGAAACTTGTCTGTTAAACGACTTAAAAATAGAAAAAACATACGACGTAGTAGTTGAAGCAACAGGTTCAATATCAGGTTTTGAAACAGCCCTTGCTCTTACAAAACCTCGAGGAGTGCTTGTTCTAAAAAGTACCGTTGCTGCGTCAAAAGAATTCAATCTTGCCCCTATCGTTATTGATGAAATCACAGTACTAGGCTCAAGATGCGGACAATTCCCGGCAGCATTAAGACTCCTTAAATCAGGCAAAGTGGATTTTTCACCACTTATCTCTGCAACATATAGTGTTGATGATGCAATAGAAGGGTTTGAAAAAAACAAAGAAAAAGAAACCCTAAAAGTCTTGCTAAACTTTAAAAACTCTTAACACACATGTTGCAAAATGATATTTTTTGTTTAAAATGAAAGTACTCACATCCTCGAGTACGGCACCGTCATTAAGTGCCAAAACTTAGAAAGGTAAAGAAAAATGGCAAATATTAAATCTGCAAAAAAAAGAGTACTTATAGCTGAAAGAAACAGAGTTAGAAACGTAGCTTTCAAAACATCTATCAAAACAGCTTTGAAGAAAGTTTTGGAACTAGCAAAAGGTGAAGATGCAGAAGCATTGAACGCAGCTATCTCTAGAGCATACCAATTATGCGACAAAGCTGTAAGCAAAGGTGTTTTGCACAAAAACACAGCAGCAAGAAAAAAATCAAGACTTGTTCTTGCAGTAAAAAGAATCCAAGCTGCAAAATAAGCTTGACGCCAAAATTAAAAAGCGGACTTTCAAAATTTGGAAGTCCGCTTTTTGTGTTTAATCAACGACATAATTTAACTTTACAAGTAAATAATTTGCAGCCCTAATAACAAAAAGCAAACCCACAATAATCACAAACGATAAAAACGCAGAAATTTTTAAAAATAAGACTTCCTTTTTACCCATAAAAACCTCAAAATTAATTTAATATCTCTTAATATTTGTATTATATAATATAACGATTGTCAAACATAAATAACACAATTACGTCTGGTGAAAATAGATGCTAAATTTAAAATATGGACAAAACAACAAGAGAACAAAAAGCTCAATATTGGAAAGCTCAGATTGACAGTATCATAAGATATGAGAAAGGCTCCAGTCAATCAAAATTAATCCAGGAACTGGCAAAAGAATACGGGTGGACACCAAACCGAGCAAGCTTTTCTTCCAGACTTAACAGAGGAACAATTACACTGGTTGAATTATCTGAAATTTTGGAATTATACGGGAAAAAACCGCCAAAATTATATGAACAATAAAGCCCCATAATAACAGGCACAGAACATTTTATATTTATGCTATAATAAATTTGTTATGGAAAAGAAGAGAAAAATTAGTATTATCGGTTCAACCGGTTCTATTGGAACACAAGCTTTAGAAGTAATAGAAAAACTTCAAGATAAATTTGAAATAATAGCCCTTGCCGGCGGCAAAAACACCAAACTGCTGGAAGAACAGGCAAAAAAGTTTAAACCCAAATTCATATATGCAGCACAACCAATTGAGGTTACGGGGGTAAAGACCCTTAGTTCGCTTGATGAAATCGCTGAGAATAAAGACAACGATATTATTTTAGTTGCCTGTTCCGGCAAAATAGGATTAAAACCTACATTAAAAGCTATCGAAAACGGCATTAACATTGCACTTGCCAACAAAGAAACTCTTGTTATGGCAGGAGACATTGTTATGAGCAAAGCGAAAGCTAACGGAGTAAAAATAATACCGGTAGATAGCGAACACTGCGCAATACACCAATGTATCAAAGATATTGCCCAAGTTGATAAACTTATTATCACTGCAAGCGGCGGCCCATTCCTTCACAAAACAATTGAAGAAATGAAAAATGCAACAGTCACAGAAACTCTCAAACACCCAAGATGGAATATGGGGAAAAAGATTACTGTTGACAGTGCGACACTTATGAATAAAGGCTTAGAGATAATTGAAGCACACCATTTATTTGGATTTGACTACGATGATATAGAAGTAGTTGTTCATCCGCAAAGTATCGTGCATTCTGCAATAGAATACAAAGATGGAAGTGTCATTGCACAAATAGGACTTCCTAGTATGCATATTCCAATACAGTACGCAATAACCTACCCTGAAAGATTTGAAGGTATAAAATCTCATAGTTTTAGTTTTGCAGAAATCGCGAGATTAGATTTCGAAAAGCCTGATTTTGAAAAATTCCCGACAGTAAAACTTGCGTACAAAGCCGGAAAACTTGGTGGTACAGCAACAGCCTGCCTCAACGCAGCAAATGAGGAAGCGGTTTTTGCTTTCCTTGATGGGAAAATCAAACTTTATCAAATATACGAAATCACAAAACAAATGCTGGACGAGCACGAACTTGTTAAAAATCCGACAATTGATGAGATTTTTGAAGTTGATGAAACGACAAGAATAAAGACCCGTAAAATTATTGACTCCATCAATTAAATGAGGTTTATTCACTTTACTGATGGTATTATAAAAGGATTGAATAATACCGGAGGTAAGAGACGTGCAACTTACAGAACATTTGCAATATATAATTCATTCAGCAAAAACTATAGCTTATGCAAGAGATTACAAATTTGTAGAACCTGAACATGTAATGCTTGCATTGTTTATGGATGAAAATGATTTGCCAAAAGTATTTTTGAGCAATATTGGCTTGGATAATCCACGTCTTATAAGGGATTTTAACAACAGCATTCCTCGCAATCCGGGGAACCGCTCTATTTCAGCAGATGTCCCATTATCTCCGGCAACAATCAAACTTCTTGAATCTGCAGAAAAAGAAGGACTAAAATATAAGGATGATGTTGTTGGAATTGACTACATCCTGCTAGCACTGTTCAAGTCTAATAACCAAATTATGAAATATGTTTTCGGACAGTACAGCATTGACATGTACGAATTGTACAAGAAAATGCAAGAACAAGTCGGGAACATTGAACACGTAGATATAATTGACGGGAAAGTCGTAAGTTATAATGCAACTTCAACAGAGGAAGAAACTCCATCTGAAAGTACAAATAAACCTATTACCAAAAAACAACAATCCACAAAGAAGGAACAGAGTGCATTAGAGCGATTCACATCAGATCTTACACAAATCGCAAAGGATAATAAACTTGACCCTGTTATAGGAAGGGATGATGAAATAAGACGAGTTATTCAAATTCTTAACCGCCGTTCAAAAAACAATCCTGTAATAGTCGGAGAACCAGGTGTTGGTAAAACTGCAGTTATAGAAGGTTTAGCTCAAAGAATAGTATCTGGCGATGTTCCTGAAAGCTTAAAAAATGACAAAATTTTAGCATTAGATCTGGGCGCACTTCTTGCAGGAGCTTCATACCGAGGAGAGTTTGAAGACAGACTCAAAAATGTACTAAAAGAAATTGAAGCAAAAGCTGATGACTTAATGTTGTTTATTGACGAAATCCATACAATAATGGGAATGGGTGCCTCAGAAGGGTCAGTAGATGCAGGCAACTTACTAAAGCCAATGCTGGCACGTGGGAACGTAAGAGTAATCGGTGCTACAACACTTGATGAATACAAAAAATATATAGAAAAAGATAAAGCATTGGAACGTCGTTTTCAGCCCGTCGTTGTAGATGAACCTTCAATTGATACAGCAATCAGTATTCTACGTGGTTTAAAAAACAATTACGAAGTTTATCACGGAATAAAAATCCTTGACGAAGCAATAGTTGAAGCAGTTAAGTTATCAGACAGATACATATCTGACAGATACCTTCCGGACAAGGCTATTGACTTAATCGACGAAGCAGCTTCTTCTCTCAGAATGGATATAGATACAACACCTGAAGAGATAGATATCTTCACAAGAGAAAAACTTCAACTTGAATTAGAGAGAAATAATTTAAAAGAAGAACGTACAAAAGAAGCTGAAGCTAAAATTGCAAAAATTTCTAAAAAAATAGAAACGCTTGAAGCTAAAATTAACAAATTAAAAACACAATGGGAACAAGAAAAGAAGATTATATCTTCAATAACAACAGTCAAAAAGAATCTGGAAATTCTTAATGCACAAATTCAACTTGCACAAAAGAAGGGGGAATTAACAACATCACTGGAAGAAAAATACAAAGAAATGCTTGCGATGGAAGACAAACTCAAAAAACTTCAATCCGACAAATCTAAAAAGCACCTTGTAAAAGAATATCTTTCAGCAGATGACATCTCTGAAATAGTCGCAAAATGGACAGGAATTCCAACAACAAGACTCGTTGAAAATGAATCTGAAAAACTTCTTTCGATGGAATCTTATATGCACAAGCGACTGATTGGACAAGATGAAGCCGTAAAAAAACTTGCAAGTACAATTCGCCTATCTCGCTCAGGACTTCGTGATAACAAAAGACCAATTGGCTCATTCCTATTCCTCGGACCTACCGGTGTAGGTAAAACAGAATTAGCCAAAACTCTTGCAGAATTTTTGTTTAACGATGAGGATGCACTAATCAGAATTGATATGAGTGAATTTATGGAAAAAGAGGCAATCTCTCGTCTTACAGGTGCAACCGCAGGTTACGTAGGCTATGAAGAAGGCGGTCAACTTACAGAAGCCGTAAGACACAAACCTTATTCTGTAATTTTATTTGATGAAGTTGAGAAAGCACACTCAGATATTTTCAACATTATGCTTCAAATGTTTGATGACGGCCGCTTAACTGATGGTCAAGGCAAACTTGTAGATTTCAAAAATACAGTCATCATTATGACAAGTAACCTTGGCAGTGATATTTTATTAGACAACAACCTCAGCCCTGAAGATAAAAAAGCTCAGGTTAACAACATTTTAAGAACAAAATTTAAACCGGAATTCATAAACAGAATTGATGAAATCGTAACCTTCAAACCGCTAAGCGAAGAAGATTTAACAAAAATTGTAGAAATACAAACCGCTTCGCTCAAGAAAAGAGTAGAAGATCAAGGTATGTTTTTAGAAATAACCGATAACGCAAAACAGTTCCTTGCAAAAGAAGGTTATGAACCTCTATACGGAGCAAGACCACTCCGCCGTGTAGTTAGGAAAGAAATTGAAATTCCGCTATCAACTCAAATTCTGGAAAATAAATTCAAACGTGACGATAAAATACTTATAGACTACAATAATAATGGGTTAACTTTTACTGCCATAGCCCAAACTAATTAATAATAACCATCAATTATTAATTAAACGTCATATTAAAAAAGCTCCTGATTTCTCAGGAGCTTTTTAGTTTCTACTAATAGAGAAGTTTTACTTACAACCTAGAGGTCCTTCTTCTTCCTTACTGTGTTTAAATTCAATTACAGCTTGAGCAGCCGCAAGTCTAGCTTGTGGAACTCTGAATGGTGAACAAGAAACATAGTTCAAACCAATTCTGTGACAGAATTTAACTGAAGCAGGATCTCCACCGTGCTCACCACAAATACCACGTTTCAAGTGAGGGCGAACAGTCAATGCCTTATCCAAAGCAATCTTCATCAACTGACCAACACCTTCTTGATCAAGTGTTTGGAATGGGTTAGCAGGCAAAATCTTGTTGTCTACATACTTCTGCAAGAATTTACCTTCAGCATCATCTCTTGAATAACCGAATGTCATTTGAGTCAAGTCATTTGTACCAAATGAGAAGAATTCGGCATACTCAGCGATTTGATCTGCTGTAAGAGCTGCACGAGGAATTTCAATCATTGTACCGAACATATAGTCGATATCAACAGCTTTTTCTCTCATTACGTCTTGAGCTACACGTTCAAGAACTTTTCTTGCTTCCTTAAGCTCATTTACGTGACCTACAAGAGGAATCATAATTTCAGGTTTAACTTTCAAGCCTTCTTTTGCTAAATCACAAGCAGCATAGAAAATAGCTTTAACTTGCATTTCGTTAATTTCAGGATAAGTCAAACCTAAACGGCATCCTCTCAAGCCCATCATAGGGTTAGATTCAGACATAGATTCTACCAAATGAAGCATTTCTTCGTCAGCTTTATAATCTTGACCCAATGCTTTTTTAGTAGCAACAGAAGCAATCAATTCTTCTTTGTTAGGCAAGAATTCATGAAGCGGTGGATCCAATAATCTGATAGTCATAGGTTTACCGTTCATAGCCTTAAACATTGCGTAGAAGTCACTATATTGCATTGGCAACAAGTGTTCCAAAGCATCTTTTCTTGCTTCCGGAGTACCTGCAATAATCATCTTTTGAACCCAAGGCAATCTTTCAGGAGCCATAAACATGTGTTCTGTTCTGCAGAGACCAACACCTTCAGCACCCAATTCAAGAGCTTTCGCAACGTCAGCAGGAGTATCCGCATTGGCTCTTACGCCTAACAATTTAACTTCATTAACCCAAGTAAACAATTTCTTGAAGTTATCGTCCATTGTAGGAGGAACCAAGTGAACAGCACCTTCCATAACTTCACCGGTACCACCATCAAGAGAAATAATATCATCTTTATGGTAAACAGTACCATCTGCAGCTGTCAAAGTTGCATTTTTCAAGTCAATCTTAAGATCTTCGCAACCTGCAACGCAAGGTTTACCCATACCTTTAGCAACAACCGCTGCGTGAGAAGTCATACCGCCTCTAAGCGTTAACACACCTTGAGATTCAATCATACCGTGAATATCATCAGGGCAAGTTTCAATTCTTACAAGGATAACCTTTTCACCGGCTTTACCACGTTCAGCTGCTTCTTCAGTATCGAATACAATCTTACCAACAGCAGCTCCAGGAGATGCAGCAAGACCTTTTGCAATTTGTTTTGAAGACTTTTTAGCTTCAGGATCAAAACAAGGAAGCAATACTTGATAAATCTGGTTAGGGTCTACCAATTCGATAGCTCTTTCCTTGTCAATAATACCTTCTTCAGCCATTTCAACTGCAATTCTTACAGAAGCAGCAGCGGTTCTCTTACCGTTACGAGTTTGAAGGATATAAAGTTTACCTTTTTCAATTGTAAATTCCATATCCTGAACGTCTTTATAACCTTTTTCAAGTTTTTTCGCAATATCAACATATTGTCTGTAAAGATCAGGCATTTCATGTTCAAGTTCAGCGATAGGTTTTGGTGTTCTAATACCGGCAACAACATCTTCACCTTGAGCGTTTGTCAAATATTCACCATAGAATTTGTTTTCACCGGTAGAAGGGTTTCTGGTAAATGATACACCAGTTGCGCAATCATCTCCCATATTACCGAATACCATTGTTTGAACGTTAACAGCAGTACCATAGTTGTGATCAATTTTATAGTGGTTTCTGTATGCAACTGCACGAGGAATATTCCAAGATCTAAATACAGCTTCAATAGCTTCTTCCAACTGTACATAAGGATCTTGAGGAAAATCCTTACCTGTTTCACGTTTGATAAGTTCTTTATATGGTTCAATCAAAGATTTCCAATCTTCAGCTGTCAAATCTGTATCAGATTTGTAGCCTTTTTCCTCTTTAATCTTATCCATGTAGTCTTCAAATTTTTGTCTGTCAATTTCCCAAGCAACAGAACCAAACATAGTTAAGAATCTACGATAAGAATCATAACAGAATCTTGGATTACCTGTTAATTTAATCATACCTTCGACAGTTTGATCATTCAAACCGAGGTTCAAAATAGTTTCCATCATACCAGGCATAGAAAGTCTTGCACCTGAACGAACTGACACTAAAAGTGGATTTTCAGGATCGCCGAATTTTTTGCCAGCTTCTTCTTCAACTTTTGTCAAAGCAGCTTTTACTTCATCCATTAACCCTGCTGGCATTTTGTTTCCGTGATTGATGTAATCCATACAAGTTTCAGTTGTAATGGTCAACCCCGGAGGAACAGGCAGTCCTAAATTAGTCATTTCGGCAAGGTTAGCACCTTTACCTCCCAAGAGGTTACGCATATTTGCGTTTCCTTCATGGAAGAGCCATACACGTTTTTCTGTCATAGTGTCTCTCCTTTTTTATATTCACTAAACCATAGAAAACTCTATGACCGTATTGTAGCACATGACGTTACAAATGTAAATCATTTTTTAGCGCGGTTTTTCGTCCTTTTAGATGATTACAAAGAATAATCATATTAGGTGAAATATTCCAACAACAAGTCCGTAAATTGCAGAAAGTCCCAAATAAACTAAAGGATCACGCTTTGTTTTAAACGAAAGAATAAGTAACGCAAAAAACAGAATGACAGCCCAGATATTAGTAACATTTTCCCTAAAAATTTGAACACCAACTGCTGTAAGCAACCCACATCCCGCAGGTTTCAACGCATAAATTGCAGCCTGCACATGCTTATTCTGACGAAATTTTTCAAGCAGTTTAAAAACAATAATTACAATAATATATGAAGGCAAAATAACTGCCGTTGTAGCGATAAATGCGCCCAATATACCTGAAGTCACAAATCCCGCAAACGTAGCGACATTTACCCCCAAAGGTCCGGGAGTTATGGTGGACACAGCAATCATATCGGACAATTGCTTGGCTGAAAACCACCCATAATTTTCGGATATATGATAAAGAAACGGAAGAGTCGCATATCCGCCGCCAAAAGAAAATAACCCAGTCTTAAAAAACTCATACATCAGCTGAACAAAAAGCATTAGTTACCCTCCTTTTGTTCTCTGACAAAATATTTATACAAAACCCCAAATAATATGCTCGAAGTAATGACAAAAACCGGAGAAATTTTCAACACGGATAGAACAAGAGCATACGCAAAAATTACCCAAGTAAATCTATCAACTACGCTACGTCCCCACATTTCTTTTACCGCAAGGAATAATAATATTACAACGCCAACACCAACTCCGAAGAAAATAGAATGAACGATAGTATTCCTAACAATTTGCTCTAACAGACTGGCAACAAGGACAATAGATATAAAAGCCGGAGAAATACAACCCGCTAATGAAGCTATCGCCCCCCTAAACCCAAGCAACTTATATCCGGTAAAAATAGATACGTTCGCTGCAATAAGCCCCGGTAAACTTTGAGATAATGCATAATATTCACACAACTCATCATTCGATATCCAAGACTTTTTCTCAACCAATTCACTCTGTAATAACGGCAAAATAACATATCCACCACCTAACAAGAGTAAACCTATTTTAAAAAATATTTTATAAATACTAAAGAAAGATTTCTCCATAACACAATTATACTACAAGCTATATATCTGCTTCAAAACATAAATATCATTTTCACTTGGAACCGAAATATTTTTTTGATGAGGAACAAACATAATATCATCAACCTCAACCCCATGCCCAAGGCCAAGAGCATGCCCAAACTCATGCATTATTGCACAATAAATACTTAAATCCGTCGTATCTTTACCAGAAAAAGAGTTTGGCATACCGATTTCAATTGAAATTTTCTTAAACTCACCATTCACTACACTGACATACTTACACATGCCCTCATACACTCTACCAACCTTAACCCAATGAACAACAATATCAGCAGATGCAGCAGAAGAAATCTTGTTGAACTGCACAAATATCGAATTTTCTCTAAGCACCCTATTCCAACTTACAATAGCCTCATCAACTTTGGAATACCAATACTCCGGATTGTTTACGGACAAAAGCGGAGTGATAAAGACATTAACGACAGGTTTCTGCCATCTAGCGAACCTGCCGTTAATCTTCGAATCATTCAAATAATTAGTTATTCTGGACGATAACAATATACACCCGCGAAATCTAAAATCTTTTACTCATTCAATGTAGCTTTCAATCTCGCCATAGCTCTGGCCAATGCTGCTTCCGCGCGTTTTGCATCAACTTCAGCATTATGTTCAGCCAATCTCGCTCTAGCTCTTGATAAAGCTTCCTTTGCTCTGGCTACATCAATATTACTTCCATCTTCAGCGGTAGTAGTTAAAATAAGCCCTTCATTATCCTTAAATTGAAAAACTCCACCCATAGTGGTAAAATACTTAGCATTTCCACCCTGAATAACTTTAGTAACACCAATATCCAGTGCATTCATAACAGGAACGTGATTTGGAAGGATACCAAATTCACCATCTACACCACGAGAATATATTTCATCTACATCTTCATCAAAAACAACTTTTTCATGTGTAATTATTTTTAAGTGCATAGAACTCCTTTTGTAAAGGGGTGCGGAACAAGTCATACTTATTCCGCATCACTTTAAGTCTTATTCTTTGATACTCTTAGCTTTCTCAACAGCTTCTTCGATAGTACCTACCATATAGAAAGCCTGTTCAGGAAGATTATCGTGTTTACCTTCAATAATTTCCTTAAATCCTCTAATAGTATCTGAAAGTTTGACATACTTACCAGGAATACCGGAGAACTGCTCTGCAACAAAGAATGGTTGTGACAAGAATTTTTGAATTTTTCTTGCTCTGTTAACAATTTCCTTATCCTCTTCAGAAAGTTCATCCATACCCAAAATTGCAATAATATCTTGCAATTCTTTATATTTTTGAAGTATAGCCAAAACTTTTCTTGTAACGTTATAATGTTCTTCACCAATGATATGCGGATCCAAAGCTCTTGAGTTAGATTCAAGTGGATCAACAGCTGGGTAAATACCCAATGAAGCAATCTGACGTGACAATACTGTTGAAGCATCAAGGTGAGAGAATGTAGTTGCAGGAGCCGGGTCAGTCAAGTCATCCGCAGGTACATAAATAGCCTGAACAGATGTGATTGAACCATCTTTTGTTGAAGTAATTCTTTCCTGCAATTCGCCCATTTCGTTTGCCAAAGTTGGCTGATAACCAACGGCTGAAGGAACACGGCCTAACAATGCTGATACTTCAGAACCAGCCTGAGTAAATCTGAAAATGTTATCAATAAACAACAATACATCTTGTTTTGAAAAATCTCTGAAGTACTCAGCTGCAGTAAGAGCAGAAAGCCCAACTCTCATTCTGGCTCCAGGTGGTTCATTCATCTGACCATATATCAACGCAACTTTATCAATAACGTTTGACTCTTTCATTTCGTTCCAAAGGTCATTACCTTCACGAGTTCTTTCACCAACACCACCGAATACAGAAACACCGGAGTGTTCATGTGCAATGTTGTGAATCAATTCCATAATCAAAACGGTCTTACCAACACCGGCACCTCCGAACAAACCGATTTTTCCACCCTTCTGATATGGTTGAAGCAAGTCAATTGCTTTGATACCTGTTTCAAGAATTTCGATATCAGTATTTTGTTCAACCAAACTTGGTGATTCCCTGTGAATAGGAAGATATGTATCAGTTTCCACAGGACCCATTTTATCAACAGGTTCACCAATTACGTTCAAAATTCTTCCTAAAATAGGTTTACCAACAGGGATTTTTATTGGTTCATTGGTATTGATAACTTTCATACCGCGTTTCAAACCGTCAGTTGAAGACATTGCAACAGTTCTTACCTTATTAGAACCTAGCATCTGTTGAACTTCTGCAACAACAGTACTTCCGTCTTCTTTTTCGATATGTAACGCAGTATAAATCTCAGGAAGTTCACCTTGCTGAAACTCAACGTCAATAACCGGACCGATAATCTTTGTAATTAACCCTTCGTTCTTATTTAAAGTCTCCATATACACATCTCTCCTTCAATAGCTTTATGTTACAACAATATATTTTTTTTCGCAAGTAGAAAAATTTACTAGTTAAAAATAACACACTGGTGAATATTTCGACTTTTGATATACAAAGGATTACATAACCTATGTTATGGGAATATGATATGTAGCTTTCACTTTTCCTTGTAACAAAAAGGGGAAGTAGTAACATGAATAACTTTCAAAATTCAAAGAAATAACTTATGTTCATTTCTTTCTCTTTATTTGCGAAGCAAAGAGAAAGAAACGAACCAAAGAAAGAGAAAGCACGCAAACGTTCCCTGCACTTGAACAATAGTTCAAGTGCTTAAATAATAATTTGAGCAGTAGCTCAAATTCCTTTCAAAGCCTTGCTATCGTGCTAGCGCACACGCAAGGCAAATTTTTAAAACTAGAAATAGCGCTGCGTTGTCCTTAGCAGCGCTTGAACCATTTCGTTTGCTTAAGCAAACGGAACGAACATCCATTCGGTCAAATCGGCGCCGTAGGCGACGAAGTCTTATCAGCGTGTTTTTCTCTTTTGAGGTACTTTTCTCTTTTTTTCTCGCAACAAAAAAGAGAAAAGTAGCAAAAAGAATAACTTTTAAAATTTAAAGATACAACTAGGGTGAAGAGTGTTGAAGGAACGCAATATTACCGTTTTGCTATTCCGATAACATAGGTTATGTAAACACATTTTTATCCCTAAATTAATCACAAGCATTAGACCATTAGAGAATAATTTTCCGACAACAAACATATATAATAACCCTTATAGGAGAAAATATCATGAAAACGAACTTTTTTATCTATATCTTACTATTACTGGCATATCTAATATTTGTACAAACTGCAAAAGCTGAAAACATACATTTCAATAATGATATCTACAACCTAAAAGTCAGTAACGCACTAGAGTTGGACAAAGGATATGAAAATGAATATTTTCCGGCTAATGAAACGAAAAATAATTGGAACAAAATGATTGGGATTTATTATTACCCTGAAATATCTAACCCGCTAAAATTCGCAAGCCAAAAAGATGAAGAAATTGAGAAAAGAGAAACTGTCGCCCTGCTAAAATATATTGAAAATAAAAAACAAGACAAAGCTCTCTTAAGCTTTTTAGAAAACGGTGAAGCAAACGGTAAAAAGTACTTTGAATATAACATCTACAAATACGAAAAGCATCCGGATAAAGGTACTATGGTTCTAAGATATGCTAAGAAATACTTCTTTAAAACAAATGCAGAAATAACTAAAATAGGTCATGAAGTAAAAGGCATAAATGATGACCTGCTTGAACAACTAATAATAACCCCAATACCGCCAATAGTAGAAAAAATTATGGAATAAATAGTGATTAAACAAGTTTCGTACTAAAAAGGGCTTTTAAAAAAAGCCCTTTTAAAATTATTCCATTTCTGCAACAGGATAAAGTCTCTTGAAATCCCTTACAATAGACAAATCAACCTCTGCATAGATACCTGATTCATATGTGTCACACCCAGCAACGACAGCACCGACAGGATCACATATCATAGAGTTACCGATACTCAAAACATTATTTTCAGCCATACCAACCAAATTTGAGGTCACAAAATATGTTAAAGTTTCAGCTGCACGACACATATTCATCCCCTGCCATGTTTTCACAAAATCGTCTTTTGACTTTTCAGAAAAAGCCGATAAAGTTGACCACGCAGAAGGAGAAACTATAATTTCAGCACCTTTTTTAATCAAATCTCTATACAGCATAGGGAACTTAATATCGAAACAAATACTTATTCCCACTTTTGCAAAATCTAGATCAACAACAAGAGTTTCATCTCCAGGAGTCAAATACTTATCTTCATTACCGCCTGCAAAATTATACAAATGTTTTTTGCGATATTTACCAACAACTTCGCCCTGACGATTGATTACAAAGCAAGTATTGTAACGTTTTCCATCCACACGCTCTATAACAGTTCCGGCAGCAATATTTGTATTATATCTTTTTGCAGTTTCCTTGAGAGTTGCAATAATCTCGCCCCCAGTCTCATCTTCAGGGGAGTTTATAAACTCTTTGTCGCAAATTCCTGTTGAAAAAAACTCAGGTAACACAATCAAATCAAGATTATTATCGCTATATTGGTGAATAATTTCCTCTACCTTTTCCAGATTAGCTTGTTTATCTCCCAATATAGGATTAAATTGAACACTTAAAATTCCTGCTTTCATTAACTCTTTCTCCTTTTTGAATGATTATATCATAAATTCTTGTAGTACAATATCAGTTAATAGAAGGAGTGGATCATGAAAAATTTATTCATCATTACATTAGTTGCATTACTTACAACACTATTACCTGCATCAGCAATAGTAGAAGAAATAACTGACGGGCGTAACGTATATTATTCCCCATCTGAAAAATTGTGGTCTCCTGCAAGAGGCGCATTCCAAGACAAAGTGACCTACACAAAGAAAACTTCCCCAGGAACAGGTTCGTATTCTGAATATTATATCGACAATAACGAGACTCCATCATTTGTATTGAGTTCAAATTACGAGTTTGTAAGAGGCGGAAAATTAATTGCAGTAATTAACCAGAATTTAAAATTTGCAGAAGTTATAAACAATAACGGCAAAATTCAAGAAAAGGAATTAAATAAAAGAAAAGTTCAAAAACTTTTCCCGAATACAACCATCATAAAGGTTTCTTCATTTAAAAACCACAAACTTACAATTAAACCTAAAAAATTTCCAACACAATATCTTCTGTGGAATGATACGGACAAAAACTTCCACAAATACTTTTTTGAGCCAAACAACACCGACAGGCCTTACATAAAAGGAGCCTTCAGGGTAGACAACAAAGGCGAAATCAAATTCTCACACTTTGGAGAAGATATTTACACAATAATTGTAAAATAGCTATTTCTTTTTGATTTCGAGCTTATAACCGAGATAGTCCAAAATTTCTTGGACAGTCTGAAATCTTATGCGTTTTTGATTAAACGCATAAGAAAGTCCGCTTTCAGCCGGAACATCTATACCCTCTTCACGCATTTTCCTAGCCAATTTGCGCATAGAGAGACCTTTTCTTAAAAGTATAATCTGTATTTCTTCTTTAATATCCAACATACTAAAAGTGTAACTTTATTTTTTCAAGAAGACAAATAAATTTATTAATGACGCATATTAAATCATATTCTACGAAAATATATTTCAAATATTAAGTAGACTGCAATATTTATCATCCTCAGAAGTCTTATTGAAATTAACTTTTGACGCAATAATCGGATAACGAAATTCCGCCTTATTTATAGATCTGGCATCAACAATAGGAGCCGGAGGAAGAATAGACCATTTGTAAGCAGCATAAGCCATTCTTCTAAAGAATTTTTTAAGCCATTCTTGCTTTTGCGACTTAGAAACAGATTCCTTCTTCTCGTACAAAAACTCTACATCAACCATATCACCAATAGATTGATGAAGATTTTCTACTCTCCAAATAACTTCATCTAAAAATTCATAAGGCATCAAAGCTTCTTCAGCCAATAAAGGCTTACCTGTTTTTGGGTTAATCGCAAGTTCTGCCCCCGGACGTTTTTCAATAACAGACTGAGGTATTGTATTTTTCTGAATTCTATTTTCGTTCATCCAAGCAGCCAAAGCAAACAATTTTGTCTTAGTAACGTCAGCAATTGGAGCGAAACCGCCTGACATATCACCATTAATCGTTGCATAGCCCATATAAGCCTCAGACTTGTCAGATGTAGCTATTGAAAGACATTTTTCAAACTCATTTGCAACACCCCACAAAATAGTTGCTCTTGCACGAGCTTGAATATTGTCATTAGTGTAGGATTTTTCATACCTGCAATTCCAACCTTTTTCTACGCCTGCAAACAACTCATCAAATTTACCTCGCGTTACGTCAAAAATATCCTTTATCGGGATTTCCAAGAAATTTATTCCAAGATTTTCAGCCAACTGTCTTGCATCATTTTTACTTTCGCTGCTTGTAATTCTTGAAGGCATACTAATACCACAAACATTTTCTGCACCCAACGCATCAGCCAAAAGCACCGCACACACAGTCGAATCCAATCCGCCGGACAGACCTAAAACAGCCCTCTCAAAGCCAGTTTTCTTGAAATAATCTCTAATAGACTGAATTATTGTCAAATAAGTTCTCTCTAAATCCGGCTCATAATCTAAACTAAAAGCTTTTTGAGAATCAAGAGTTTTTTCTAATCCTGAAGGAAGAGGATTTATAACACCATCCTTATCTTCAGCATCTACAATAAAGAACTGTTCTTCATAAGATTTTGCTCTTGCTGTAAGCACACCATTTTCATCATAAACTCTGCTTGCACCTTCAAAAGACAAGCATTCACCAGACCCAACCTGATTTACATAAACGATTGGAGTCTTATGCTTTTTCGCAACAAAAGAAAGCATATTGTGTTTTAACTGTTCTTTTTTCGCTCTTGTAATTGAAGCCGAGCAATTAATTATAAAATCAGGATGTTGCTCATTCACAACAACTTCAACAGGATCTACCGAATAAAGATTTTTTTCAAAGAAATCAAAATCATTCCACCCATCTTCACAAACAATTATGCCGGCTTTCTTTCCTCCGATATAAACGACTCTGGAAGCACTATCAACATCTGCACTTTCAAAATGTCTTACATCATTAAATTCGGCATAATTCGGCAGCAACGTTTTGTTTATAATCCTCTCAACCTTACCGTTTGATAGCACAGCTACTGAATTATAATAACGTTTTCCAATTTTACCATTATTAAAATTTACAAACCCGATGATAACCTTAGTGTCGGTAGTGAATTTTGCAAGTGCATTAAGCCACTCAATATTTTCTTCTACTACGATAGGAAATCTATCAACTATATCACCTAAAGGATAGCCCAGCAAAAACAATTCCGGAAAGACTATTGCATTAACCTTAAGTCTATTTGCCCACTTAATCCATTTCAAAGCCTTTTGAGCATTATATTTTATATCACCTGACAAAGGATTTGCCTGAGCAAGAACAATAGCTCCTGAAGGTAAATATTGTTTCATATTATCCGCAATTTGTTCTCTTTCAACTTCTGTCAAATTTTCGTTTATCAAGTCATTATCAATAATTTCAGCCAGTTCGTAAATCTTTTTATTCATAAAATCCCTTCTCTTTCAAACTAATTTTACCAAAAACACAAAAAAAAATACTTTTATTTCTCAGAAACTTGCACTATGATATACGTATGGATAAATTTATAAAGGTTGAACAACAAGATATTAAAACATTGGCAAAAATTGCCTCTGAAATTTGGCATGAATACTGGGGATTTATTCTGTCACCTGAGCAGATTGACTATATGGTTGAAAAGTTCCAATCTGAAAATGCAATAAACAATCAATACAAAAATGAGAAATATACTTATTACTTTATTACTCATGACAATAAAAATATAGGCTACTTTGGAATCTCTGAAAAAGATAATTATCTATTTTTATCCAAACTCTACATCCAAAAAAATTACCGTTCACAAGGATACGGCAGAAGAGCTTTTGAAAAAATAAAAAAACTTGCAGCCAAAATGAATTACAAAGAAATTCAATTAACTGTCAATAAACATAACGAAAACACCATCCAAGCTTACAAAAAATGGGGACTAACGACAATCGATGCCGTTGTAACAGATATCGGATCAGGATTTGTAATGGATGATTACATTATGAGCTATAAAATTTCATAACCCACATTAAGTTACAACTATAATACAGATTCAAAAAGGGTTAAGTATTAAAAATTCTATCTCCGGCATCACCCATGCCCGGCACAATATAACCTTTTTCATTTAACTTTTCGTCAACTGCAGCTGTAATAATTTCTATTCCAGGGAAATTTTTCTGGATATTTTCAATACCCTCAGGAGCTGCAATTATACAAATACACTTGATGTTGCTAAGCGGAATACCTTTATCCGCATAAAGTTTTATAGCTTCGAGCAAAGAATTTCCTGTCGCAAGCATAGGGTCAGTGATGAAAACATGAAACTTTTCAGGATTAGGCGCTTCCATAGGAACCTTGTTATAATACCAAATAGGTTTTAAAGTTTTTTCATCTCTATACATACCTATGTGTCTTATACAAGCCTGCGGCAAAATATCAATCGCCTCATCAGTAAAAATCAAACCAGCTCTAAGAATTGGAGAAATAATCAGATTAATATTCGGATCAATAGTTTTAGCTCTAAAAGTTGTAAGAGGAGTTTCGACTTCTTTTTCTACTAATGGTAACGATTTAGCGGCCTCATACAAAAGACATCTTGTAATCTTTCTTGTTGCAATTCTCACACCTTGACTATCAGTATTCTTATTTCTCATTGTACAGAGATTTTGGAGTACCACAGGATTTTCAATTACTCTTAGCATTTGTCTGTTCATTATACAACCCTTTCACTTTACCCTTGAGATTTATCCTTTTCTTATTAAGCAAATCAATAAGATTAGCCGCTTGATTTACTGAATTTGAAGCCTCATCAACAGTTTCCACGGCATCCGCAATTGGAGTATTGGAATGAGAATCACTTTTAGGATACATTTTTGCAATACCATCATTAAAAATCTCACAACGAACCATAATGGAACCGATTTTATCAAACATATCGTTCAACAAACCTAATGCAGCACCTAGTCTATTTGTCGGTTTTATCGCAATCAAATTACCGGAAGCCTTAGAATATTCATCAGGAGTATAGAGTTCAAGTGATTTTGACCCACCCATTCCGTTGAATTCAACAGTCGCAATAACCCCTTTTGGCAATGTAAAATCTTGCTGAGTTATCACAAATTTTACATATACATGATCTTGTATAATCTTAATATTACTGATATACCCGACAGGCACACCCATAATCCTAACAGGAGACCCGACAATCAACCCATCAATATCTTGCATAAAAATCTGGTAAGACTTAAGCGCACGTTGTTTTTTAATACTGTGATATCTAAATGCGCTAACACCAATGATTATCACAAATAACCAAACCAATAATTCAAGTAAAAAATATAAACGAATTTTTCCTTTTGAATCCATACAAACATTATTACATAAACACGTAATTATTTTACTACTTGCGAAAAAAAATTTTATATTATATTATTAATATATCTAAAGAAATAGAAATGTGAGGTTTACAATGGAGCAAATTATAAAAGTAGCATGGGAATTGAATGAAAACACTGATAATAGATATCAATTAGTATATGAAATTGCAGAACTTGCAAAGAAACTTGTTGATGAAAATCAGGCAAAAAAAGCTCATGATGAATTTGCGTTCGAAGAAAACTTTGAAACAGGATACACTAGAGAAAATCCTGTTGAACACGCTATTATGGTTAAGGCTTCAGAAGCTGACGATAATAGATTAGTTGGTTAATTATAATAAAAACACAAGGTCTTTGAAAATTTCTAAAAATTTCATTTTGTACCTTGTGTTTTTTTGTGTATTTAGGGGGTTAATAAGATGGAAAGTGCAAAATTTATAGAAGAAAGAATAAAAGACTTCAAACCTGAGCTCGCAATTATTCTGGGGTCAGGTCTTGGTGAGTTGGCAGATGAATATTGTGATATCGCCGTACCATACTCAGAAATTCCAGGTTTTCTTTCTTCAACAGTAAAAGGTCATAAAGGTCGCCTCGTATTTGCAGAAATAGAAGGCAAAAAAGTAGTAATGATGCAAGGGCGAAACCATTTTTATGAAGGTCATAGTTTAAAAGAAATTACATACCCGATAAAAGTTTTGAAACAATTAGGAGTTAAAAACATCATTTTGACAAATGCAGCAGGCGGAGTTAACGAAAATTTTAAACCTGGCGATTTGATGATAATTACAGACCATATTAACTTTATGGGTCAAAATCCGCTCACGGGAGCAAATGATGAAACAATGGGAGAACGTTTCCCAGATATGACAGAAGTTTATAAAACAAAACTGGTAGAACTTGCAAAAAGCTGTGCAAAGGGTCTTGGAATAGAAATTCAACAAGGCGTTTATCTTGCAAACTCAGGACCAAGCTATGAAACACCTGCCGAAATAAGAATGGCAAGAATGTTCGGAGCTGACGCTGTCGGGATGTCTACCGTTCCGGAAGCAATAGTTGCAAATTATTGCGGAATGAATGTTATGGGAATCAGCTGCATATCTAACGCAGCAAGCACGGCTGGAGGAGAAAAACTTTCACACGAGGAAGTTATAGAAACCACAAATAAAGCTAAGGTTAAATTTAAAAAATTAATACTTGAAATAATAAAGAACATATAAAAAAAGAACCGCTTTTAATAAGCGGTTCTTTTTTACTAAAGTTTCTGAGTTATCAGGGCATAAATATCATTGAAACAAACCAAAATCATAAGTCCTATTAATAACAAGAAACAAAATGTTCCTATTTTATCAACAGTTTCGTCACTTAATCTTTTGCCTCTAATCTTTTCAATAATCAAGAACAACACATGCCCGCCATCTAAAGCCGGAATTGGCAAGAAGTTCACAATCGCCAAATCGAGAGATATAATTGCTGTTAATAATAAACCGGAGAAGATTCCGCTTGTATTAATAACATCGCCACCGACCTTAGTTATTGCAATAATCCCGTGCAAATCACTTACAGGAATTTTACCGGCGAATATTTGATACAAACCATACAATAGCATAGTAGTTTGTTCCCACAAATACTTACCGCTTGTTACCATAACAGCCTTGAAGCCTTTAGTCGGAATAACTATTTCTCTAATTTCCATCTGAATACCCATTAATCCTTTACTATTAGGATAAATAGGCTTCAAATCAACCATTTTACCATTTCTTTCAACAACAATATTCACCGGACAATTGTTATCAGTCATTGCATAGGCCAAATCGTTCAAAGTAAATTGACCATCTGACATAATGTAAGACTTACCCTGAATTTTATCTCTCAATGATTTTTGAATATCATTCAAGTCAGCTCTTGGATCCTTATATTTTTCAAATCCCTTCAAAACATTATCATTCAAAGCAACCGACTTTTCAGGAACAAAATTAGGAATTTTTACAATTACATCCTTCGGAATAAGCTCATCTTTTGTAAAAGCAGGATTTATAGATTTCAGTCTCTCATAATTGTCATTAACAGACGAAACATCAACCTTCCCGTCAAATTGCTTACTCAATTGTACAAAAGTAACGATTGCATTAGGATTTTTAACCTTTGAACCATTCACCTCGACAATTCTATCACCCTTTTGCATACCTGACTGCCATATAGATTCAGCCTTAGGAGCGACAATATCTTTAACAAAAATATTATAATTTCCAGAAGGCATCTGCCCCCACAAAAAAGCTGTAAGCACGACAAAAACAAACGCACATACAATATTTGCAAATACACCGGCTGAAACGACAACCAATCTTTGATAAATAGGTCTATTCATAAACCTGTCCGGAGAATCCGCAGGCAAGTCCAAATCCTTGTCATCATCAGGAAAAGCAACATATCCACCAAGCAAAAATGCGTGAACAAGAACTTCCAAATCCCCAATTTGTTTTTTCCACAATGTAGGACCTATCGGCAAACCAAAGCCGAATTTTGAAACCCTCATCTTAAACATTTTTGCAGCAAGAAAGTGCCCTGCCTCGTGAACAAGGATTAAAACACTCAGTAGCAAAATCATTATAATTATTGACATAATATTCCCTATATTTTACAGTAATTCTTTCAAATAATTAGGCAAAGCGAAACGTGCCATGTGGTAATCTTTATTGTAAATCTTGCAAGATTTAGTAATTTCCTCACATCTTTCATCATCGATGTAAGACAAAGGCTTAACGTTCTCTGAGCAGAATGCCCAAGCCCAATATCCACCAGGATATGTAGGGATATTAGATGTAAACGTTTCACAAACAGGAAATACTTTTTTCAATAAATTATACATTTTTTTGATTTCTTCTTTGTTTACAAAAGGTGATTCAGATTGAGCAGCAACAATACCGCCTTCTTTCAAAGAATTTTTCACATTTGTGTAAAACTCTTCAGTAAACAAACCTTCACCAGGTCCCATAGGGTCTGTTGAATCAATCAAAACAATATCAAATTCATTTTTCTTATCTTTAATATATTCAATAGCGTCTTGTACAAGAATTTCGACTTTAGGATCATCAAGTCCGCAAGAAATTGTAGGCAAATATTTTTTGCAAGCATCAATTACCATACCATCAATTTCACATAACACAACACGCTTAACTGTCTTATGTTTCAAAACTTCTCGAACAGTTCCGCCATCACCACCACCGATTACAAGAACTGATTCAGGATTTTTATGATTCATCATAGGTACATGCGCAATCATTTCGTGGTAATGATATTCATCACCTTCTGTTGTCATCATCAAATCATCAAGAGTTAAAACTCTTCCAAGATGACTATCTGTTTCAAAAACTTCAACTTTCTGAAACTCTGATTGTTCAGAAAATAACACTTTTCCAGCCTTAATTGCAATACCAAACCCAGCAGGGGTAATCTCGTGGTAATAACCGTTTTCTATTCCATTTTTCATTATACACATCTCCTTCACTTTGTAAAAAATTGTAGCATAAATAGCATTTTTTTTAAATAAGAATTTTTAATTACTATATAGGGGAAATTTTATGATACTAAAACTGGGGACAAAACTTTATAATGCTGCAAAAAAAGCTTACCCAATAAATTTAAGTTGGAAAAGTCTTCAACCTAGCAATATAAAATTTAGCTTAAATAATCCTTATATCTTGGAGACTCTTCCAACAAGCAGATTTGAAGAACTTTCAATATTCGAAGGTAAAAAATTAAAAACAGTTTGCAGAATATTGGACAACCCCGATTACCCAAATATACTGACACGTTATAAAAATATAACACAAACAAAAGGATTCAATAAACAAGAGCTCCAGAACTTATACAGAAAAGCGTTTCCAAATACAAAAATTCCAAATGATATAAACACAGACGCATTTGTATATCTAAACGGATTACCACCAGAAATCGGTTCAAAATTTGATGCGCACGGACTTGCAAAAGTCAACGTTCCTTCCCAGCTTGAACAGCTAAATGACTTGCTTACAAAAGGAATTGATAAAAAGAGGAAATTCCATACCGCTCCGCTCGTTGCAAACTGTCCAGAAGGAGTAGGTGCCGGACTTGGCTCCAGTGGAAGCGCATATAGAACAGGATCTTTTATTGTTGTAGGCGACCCGTCCAAATTAATTGAAGAAAGTGGAATAAAACACGTTATAGTAAACGACGCCTACTATAACATCATAGACGATCTGCGGAAAAGGTTCCCACAAGTAGGTTTTGTACGTGCAGACGAAGCTGTAAATTATTTTAAAAATTTACTTCCCTAAAACATGAATATGCAAATGGAAAACTTCTTGTCCGGCTTCCTTACCGGTGTTAATCTGAGTTCTGTATGATTTTAGCCCAACTTTTTTTGCAGCCTCTTTCACTCCAAGCATAAGTTCGCCCAACAAATCTTTATCATCAAGTTCATTAAGAGATGGAACATGAACTCTTGGCACAACAAGCAAATGTACAGGGGCCTTCGGATTTATATCTCTAAAAACAACTAAATGTTCATTTTCATAAACAAATTCAGTATTAAAATCCCCTCTTATAATCTTGCAAAAAATACAATTTTCATCCATGAGCAAAACTCCTTATACATCAGCAACAGGCGGAACGTCGATACGTTTAAGTCTTTGTTCGATACGTCTGTACCATTTCAAATGTTGCTTAAACAAAATATTATAATCTTCAACTTTACCGTGAGAAATATCCTCAAACTGTTCATCACAAGCTTTGACTAATCCTCTTTCTAAGATATGAGTCAAATCTTTGCGATCCTTATCGACGTTATCTTTTGTGAAAGTCAATCTTTCACCAAAAGTAACAACAACCTCAGGTCTATTATCTCTAAAGAAACAGTAATCAAAAGATACAGGAACAAGATTAACTTTACCGTACTTTTCTGCAGCTTTTTGGACAATATACGCCAACCCTGTTTGGAAAACCATAGGACGATAATGAGGTGGTCTGATAATTCCTTGAGGGAATATACACAACATATTTTTTAAATCACCCACAACGTCAACAGAATATTTTAAAGCCGTCATCGCAGATTGAGGAGACTTTTTACAAACAGAATAAGCACCACCACGGCGAAGCAAAGGGAACCTGTTCAATTCCTCAATCATAAGTCTAATTTCTTTATGAAAAATCCTATGAGTGATGTTATAAAATACAATACCATCCCACCAATTACAATGCGGAGCATAAAGAATTGTTGGAACGCCTTTTTCCATAACCCCTTCAGCACCTTTATAACGGAAAGCATAAAAACGGTTCTGAAGCATATTGAAAAAGAATAAACTTGCAATCATTAACCAAAAACGACTTGTTTTAGCTGGTGTGAATTTCTCCTCTTTATTCCTAAGCTTAGTTGGTGGAATATCAGAATATAATTTTTCTTCTACTATCATAAATCAATTGTACTCCATAAAATTTTAATAGTGAACATTGAGCAAAAAAAAGCTTAAGAAATCTTAACCTCTGACTCATTATAAACAAAGCATTTACAACCTGCTAAAGCCCCTATTACAAACCCCAAAGGACAATTTCAAACAAATAAAATTTTGCTAAAAAAAATAAACACATAGCTAACAAAAATTTTCAAATTGAGGCAAAAAATAAAATTCACATGATTTATTCAATACAAAAAGAAGGACAGACATAATGAGCGACATTTCATTTACTTCAGGCATAAGAGCGATACCAATCCAAACATTTAACAAGAATATCACTCAAATTGGGAAACAACATTCCGTAAACTACCCTTGGACTATCGACCAAGCGGTAAAAGCATCCGAAGCCTACACCACAAACATTTTGGATTGCACAATGGCAGGAATCACTGACGGACAAAATGTACTTATGCTTCACTTATGTCCTACAATAAACAGAAATCACAATTCTTTCGATATCCAACAATTTATAGCGCACAATATGGATATGAAAAGCCCAAACTTACAAGCAATTATTATCGGCTCCAAAATAAATAAGTTAAGCCAAGATATCTACACAAAAATAAAAGAAATTATTGCACACTTCAACATTCCACTTTCAGAACTCAAAATTGGGAAAGATAGTTTAAACGTGTCTTACTCTTCAAAAAATGATGAATGGCTTATCTCCTCTCTTGCGATAGATAAGCAACTGAAAAAGGGGCTAAAATCATCAGAAGTCCTAACAAACAACTTCAACGAAATAAACGTCGCATCTTGTGATGAATTAGTTTAGATAAATTTACATAATACACAAACGCAAAACTCCCTGCTATGCTGAAAATATGTTCATAACTCCAATTTACAACTTCACACTTTCTAACAACCGCTATTCAAAGCTTGGACCGCAAAAGAAACAAGCGTTGCCTAATATTGGAAATCAATCAGACATATTTATTAAATCTCAGGATATTTCATTCACTTCAAACACTTCAGCAGGAGCCCCGCTAAAGAAGCTTCGTGACATAATTTGTCCATATACCGGAGTAAAAATGCTATCAGGCGCCACCGTATATAAAATAGAACAAAAACTTGATAAATGTCCGACAATATCCGGTGTAGTAAAAGTGTTATCTCAATACACAGATTACATGCAAAAGACAGAAAAATGCATGTACAATAGATTTAGTGAATATGCAAAAACTTTTCCTAACAAGACTCTACCTGAATATCTTCAGGAAGTTTATGACGATAGCCTTACAAAACTAAAGCTGGAAGAATTCTTTGTCTTGGACGATGTAGAGTTTTTATCAAGAGAGCTATCTCCAAACACAGCATTTGAACTCAGAAAAAAAATCACAAGATGTCGTGAAGTTATACTAGAAAACAATCAAGAGGACACCTTCAAAAGAAAAACTCTACTGAATTCATTAGACGAAATCCCAATTCAAGCAGACGAAAAAGAACTATTTGAAAAAATTAAAGAAAAAGCACTATACCTGCCAACATCAGGAAGCAGCGAAAATGCATTTGTCGTAAAATACGCCTCTCGTTCGCACCAGGAAATCGCAAAACGTATTCTAAGAGCCTCCGTTGGAACAATAGAACACATAAAACCTGATTCTCTTGGAGGGGAAAACAAGTTAAGCAACTTTATGCTGGCATCATCAAGCGCAAACAGTTACCGCTCCAATATGCCGCTTGTTAAATTTATTGAAATGCATCCGGAAATACCACAAAACTGTCAAAAATATATTGATTGCGTAATCTCTGCAATTAACAAAGGGAAATTTAGAGGTTCTGAACTATACCCATACGAATTAAAAAGGACTCTTACAAAAGAATCACAAGGAAAGATTGTTTTAGATTTATCTAAGTACAAATATACCGAATCCAAAGCCTATCGAAAAGTTATACGCAAACAAAATTATCTGGAACAGAAACGAAATAAAAATCAAGAAATAAATAACCAATAAAAAAGCAGTGTTCTAAAAGAACACTGCTTTTAACTATTGAGTTTAAGATTATAATTTAGAAGCAACCATCAAAGTAGTTTCAGCTAATCTTGTAGAATAACCCATTTCGTTATCATACCAAGAAATAATCTTAACTTGGTTTCCGCCCATTACACGAGTTAATAGAGCATCAACAGTTGAAGATTGAGAAGTACCAACATAGTCTGAAGAAACTAATGGTTCTTCTGTGTAGCAAAGAACGTGACCATCAGCACCTTCTTTTAATGCTGCGTTAACTTCTTCAACAGTAACGTCTTTAGCAACTTCGAATACAACGTCAACTAGAGAAACGTCTGGAGTAGGAACTCTCATAGCGAAACCGTCCAATTTACCTTTCAATTGAGGCAATACAAGAGCTACAGCTTTAGCAGCACCAGTTTTTGTAGGAACGATGTTCAAAGCACCAGCTCTAGCACGACGAGGGTCTTTGTGACCAGCATCCAAGATTCTTTGGTCGCCAGTGTAAGAGTGAACTGTTGTCATCAAACCTTTAACGATACCGAATTTTTCATCGATAACTTTAGCTACTGGAGCTAAGCAGTTAGTAGTACAAGATGCCATAGAAATTACGTTGTGTTTAGCAGGATCGTATTCTTTATCGTTAACACCTAATACGATTGTTTTATCTTCGTTTGTAGCAGGTGCAGAAATGATAACTTTCTTAGCACCAGCATCGATGTGAGCGTGAGCTTTAGTTGCATCTGTGAAGAAACCAGTTGATTCAACTACAACGTCAACGTTCAATTCTTTCCAAGGTAATTGAGCAGGATCTTTTTCTGCGAAGAATTTAATTTTCTTACCATTTACAATGATACCTTCTTCATAAGCTTCAACAGTACCATCGAATTTACCCATAACTGAGTCATACTTGAAAATACGAGCAGCATCTTCAGGTTTTAGACCTGGGTCGTTAATTGCTACGTAATTAATCTTGTCAAAAATACCTTCTCTGATAGCAGCGCGTAGAGTATTTCTACCGATTCTACCAAAACCATTGATTGCTACATTTACCATAAGTTTTTACTCCTTCTTATTTTGTAAATCTTATATAACATGACCTTTATATCATCAACAAAAAACTTAATCAAGTAGGTTAAACCATGTCAAATGTTAAAAAAAAGTTAATTTATGAACACTTGAAAAGATTTTATCAGCAGTGTAAAGTTATTACAGATAAAGGGATAAGCAATGAAAATAAATCAAATCACAGTCACACCACATTTTACATCTGCATCAGCATCAGCACCTAGCGGCAGAAAACCGTCATTTCTCGACAAAATTCACGAAAACACCAGAAATTCTTCTGATATGACGGACACAATAGTTGTTCCAAGAACGATCTTCAAAGGCTACTTGGGGATTATGACAGGCACAACACTTGCTACTATCGGCTCTTTTATGACATCTAAAATGCCTAAGACAGGGAAAACATTAAGCACCCTTGGACTTCTAACTTCGCTTTACGGCACTTGGGCATTTGTTAGACCGTTTATAATAAAAGATGCGCCTGGCGTTGACCACAAAAAAGAAGCCTAGTCTGTAACAACAAGATCCACAGGAATGTCAAAAACTTCTCGCGGAAGCCTATCAAAAACAAAACTTTTGTGTATAGGAATGATAGTCTTTGCATTTTTGCACTGCGGCAAAAACCTATCATAAAAACCGCCGCCGTAACCTAGCCTGTAATTTTCCTTATCCACGGCCAGAGCAGGAACCAAAATTAAATCTAAGACTTCCGGATTAACAGGGTCTGAACAAGGCTCCGGAATATTAAAACAAGATTTCTCAAATTTTTCACTTGCAGGACAAACCAGAATATCTTTTTCAAAAACTTTTGGAAAATAAAAATTTTTACTCTCACCTAACAGTCCAAGCAAATTAATTTCATATCTTAAAGGATAATATATCATAACGTTTTTTGCAGCCCTAAACTCAGGTAGCTGCAAAATTTCAGACTGGATACAAGCACTTATGGCATCAATGTTTAATGCCTTCCTCTCAGCTTTTATTCTAGTCCTCAAGTCAGTTTTATTTTCCATAAATTTATTATATAATAACTAATATGGAAAACAAATGCGGTAACAATTTAATAAATCCGAACTGGGGAAAACACGGCTACATCCAAGTCTATACCGGAAACGGCAAAGGCAAAACAACAGCATCGTTGGGGCTTGCTATGCGTGCACTCGGAAGGTGCTGGAAAGTTTTAATCATAATGTTTACCAAAGGTGGAGACGATTATGGAGAATTAAATTCGTTCCGCAATCTTTCACCCGAAATCGCCGAGAATTTAACCATTGTACAAGCCGGCTTAGATCGGATCGTTTACAAAAATAACCAGACCCAAGATGACGCAGAAGAAATAAAAAAAGGCTGGGAACTGGCTAAAAAAGCAATAAAAAATGATGAATATAATCTTATAATCCTTGACGAAGCAAATATCGCACTAGATTTGCAGCTCATAGACTTAAATGAAATGCTTGAAGTACTAAAAAACAAGCCCGAAGAAATGGAGATTGTACTAACAGGTCGAAACGCAAAACCTGAAATCATTGAGATTGCCCATCTTGTATCTGAAATAAAACCTATAAAACATTATTGGGATACAGGTGTTATAGCAAGAAAAGGTATTGAATACTAAGGTTTAGCACCAAACCTTTTTGATAAAGTTATATTTCTTTACAATTTATTTTTCACCTGTACTTGTAATCTTTATTTATATAAACTATAATCATGATTATGAAGAGAGTTTTAATAACATTACTAGGATTAACAATAATTTCAGCATGTGCACTTCCGGCAAACGCAAGTTTTATGTCTGATAGCCGTGCTAAAATTCAACAGGCTAAAATAGAGAAAAACAACTATAAAGATATTGAAAGCTTATTCAAAAGACAGGATGTATTTCTCAAAAAATACGACCTTGAAGGAATAAAAAAACTTTATGGTGACAATTTTATAAACAACGACGGATATAATAAGGAAGTATACTTTAGCCTTGTAAAAGAAACTTGGGAAACATATCCTGATATTACATACACAACGCTTATAAAAAATATAAGCCTGAATGGTGACTACGCAACCGTAGAAACGTACGAAACAGCAGTCGCAACAACAAGCGCAGATGAGGAAATTGTCGATACCGTTGGCGAATTGTATTCTACCTCAAACTGCATATACCATTTGGAGAAAATCTCAGGACATTGGCTCATCACAGGAGAAGATGTACTTGATGAATATTCTACATTAAAATATGGGGATGCCAGATTCGTAAAAATGGATTTTTCATCTCCTGAGATGGTGAGCGCAGGAAATTCTTACACAGCAAAGTTAACAGTAGACTTGCCTGCCGATAGAATAGTAATTGCTTCGATTAATCAAGAAAGAATAGTTAATCCGGCAACAAAGCCTGAAGAAAAATACAGAAGATTACCTGAAGAACAAGTATTGGAAAGAATTTTCACTGCAAATACAGACAATTTGAATGAATACAATGTTGCCTCAATAGGAATTACGCAAACAGAACCTGTGTCAGCAGAGAATGTACGTGTTTATATGAATGGGTTGGCATTTATTATGAGACGAGTGAATGTCGTACCGAAAAATAACTTTGCTAAAGTCGGAGAAAAATAATGAATAATAAATTAAGTAAAATAATTTATTTTATAGTTTGTTTTGTATTCTTTTTAATTTCAGACTTGTACCTAACAAGAATTTTATACGAAAACATAACTCGTGGATTTGCATTCTCCAGCAAGGTAGTGGCGCTTACATACGTAAAAAATACAGGAGCAGCATTTAATATCTTTCCTAACGCAAGGGAATTCTTAATTATTCTTTCTGTTGTGGTACTAACACTCTTATTTCTGTATGTAATAAAACATCTAAAATCAATATGGATGAAAGAGATTTTCTTCGTATCACTTCTGTGCGCAGGTATTGCAGGCAATCTTCATGAAAGAATTCTGCTTGGTTATGTAAGAGATTTTTTTGAATTAAAGTTTGTGCACTTTCCGGTATTTAACATTTCGGATATCTTCATTAACATAGCAGTAATAGCACTTGTAATAATAATACTTGTAAAGAAGACAAAATAATGATTTACATTGCTGAACTTGATGATGAGGGGAAAAGACTTGATGCTTACCTAACAGAAGTGTTAGGAGACATTTCTCGCTCAAAAATTCAAGCCCATATAAAACAAGGTGAAATCACAGTAAATAATGAAGTTAAAAAAGCCTCTTATACTCTTAAAGAAGATGATAAAATCGAAGTAACACTAACGAATACAACACAAACTGAAATTTTACCTGAGGACATTCCTTTGGAAATCCTTTACGAAGATGAAAATATGTGCGTTGTTAATAAACCTTCCGGGATGCTAACACACCCAACAACCACAGAAACTTCAGGTACATTAGTTAATGCATTATTGTATAAATTTCAAAACAATTTATCTGACATAAACGGAGAATTTAGGCGAGGCATATTACACAGACTTGATAGAAATACATCAGGACTTTTAATGATAGCAAAAAACAACGCCACACACGAAATTCTTGCAAATCAAATAAAAGAACATTCCATCATAAAAAAATATCGTGCAATAGTTAAGGGAATATGGGAAAAAGATGAAGAAACAATAAATCTACCCATTGGGAGAAACCCAAAAGCTCCTCACAAAATGATGGTAACACCTGACGGCAAAGAAAGCATAACTATACTAAAAGTATTAAAAAGGTTCAAAGAAGCTACATCAGTTGAATTAACATTAATAACAGGAAGAACTCACCAAATAAGAGTTCATACAAGCTACAACAAACATCCGATATATAATGATACATTGTACGGCGCAGGAAAAGGTAAAGTTTCAACTCAAGAACAAGTATTGCAATCATTCTACTTAAGGTTTACAAAACCTTTTTCTGATGAGATAATAACTATCGAGATTCCACCGGATGAAAAATTTAATAAAGTACTCAATTATTTTGAAGGGAAAAAATAATGAAATTAGTTTTACAAATCGCAGCATTCATTGCACTTTTCGCAGTAATTTATATAGTTATACTTAACGGTAATGATTCAATAACCCTACAACTTTGGGCTCCAAAAGTAGATGCTGTTACCCAAACAGTATATCATACAACCAAAACTTTAAATTTAGCATTCCTTTTGCTTGGCGTACTTGGTGCAGGTTTATTTGCAGGTATTTCATTAGTTATTCCGTTCTACCTTACACAAATGGAACAACTTTTTGCGTATAAAAGAGAATTAGAAAGAAGTTCAGTTAAAACCGACACCAGCACATCTCAAGTAAAAGTATTAAAAGCAAAAGTTGAGGTTTTAGAAAAAGCTCTTAAAGACGCATTAAATAATAGATATTAAAAACGACATCCAATTCTAAAGTCCTTGTTTTACAAGCTATTTCCTGGTTGTTAACAAATATTAAGCAATATTTATACAAAAAGGCAATTATTTAACTTGTATATACTTTATATATACAAGAGAGTAAAAAGAGGTACGAACATGACTCCATCTGATAGAATTGGAAATAAACCAAGGCAAATTGACAGACCAATGTCGAGACAGGCATTTCGTCCTGGACAGTGGGATGGAGTCAAACTTGGTTCTAGTCATAAGACATATATACAAAACAATTTCTATGGTCCTCAAACAAACTACAGAGGTTGGGGTGATGCTTGGGCTGGATATGAGTACAAAGAGCCATGTTACGAACAAGAACAAAAACCCAACTGGCTAAGTTGGGTTGGAATCGGCACAGGAGTCCTTGGCGGGATACTCAACGCATTTGGGGTAGGCCAAAAACAAGAAACTCCTGAAGTAAGTGAACGAGGTGCAGTACCAGAAACAGCAACTCCGCCGCTAGTTCCTGAGACAACACAAACAACAAGACAGGAAACAACTGCTCCGGTTACACCTAAAACTCCGGAAAGAGCGCCAAAGAAAGAAGAAACAGCAACACCTCCAACGACAACTCCGGTAACTACACAAGAACCTGAAACTGAACCTGAAGCAGAACAAGATCCAACCGTTGATAATTTCAACTGGGAAAGCGGATTTTCGACATATGCTATGGATGAAGCCGTAAATGGCAAATCTCCAACTGAAGAAATTTCAGGAAAAATAAGCGTAAAAGAAAAGGGTGAAGCGGGCAAAGCTCCTAAGAAATTCACTTTAACAGACGGTAATAACACTTACTCATTTGAAAAAATTGAAAATGCAAACGGAAGCGTTTCATATAAATGTACAGGTTGTACCGGCGGTAAAACAAAAACTTATACTCAAGGTAACGTTTACGAATGTAGACTTGTTAACGGCAAACCTGTTCTCATCCAACCTAAGGATGAAGAAGGATGGGGCAAAGGTCTTGACAGATCTAACCAGTAATATAAGATTAAAAAAAGAGGTTTTAATAAAACCTCTTTTTTTTAATTAATTGCAATCCCATTTTCACCAAATAAAAATACTTGAAGGACATTTTCCTTTTGTCTTATTGGTCTATACAAATCTTTAACTAAAACATTTTGAGTTTGAATACATTGGAAATTTTTATTTTTTAAATATTCTTCAAATCTTTCGGAAGTCTTAGTGTATTTTTTTTGTTTGATAAATGTGTAAAAATAAGATTTTTTTGAAGAAATTTCACCAATAGCAAAGGCTAAAATTTCATCATATGAAATATCATACCCATTATTTGTCGTAAGATCCAAAATGAAATTAGTGTTATCAGTTGTCGTTATAGACAAATATGCAACAATTCTATGATGAACACCCTCTTCGAGCACATATCTGTTTTTATAAAAGTTAGTAATGCCTTCGAAAAACGGCTCCTTAAATTCTGTTTTTATTCTAACAAGAGAAGGTTTATAAAGAGCATTTAATTCGCTATTATATAAATCGCTCACCTTTTTAGCATCCGAGTTTTGACAAACTCTAAATCTTGCAGGACGTATATTATTCAAATCAAAATTCTCAATTTTCCAGAGATTTTCTGATGAACAATGTCTAAAACCACATTGATTTAAGAAAAGAGAAAAAAGCTCATCATGAGATTCATCAATAGTAACAGAAAAAGATGTCGCACCCTTTGCGCCATAACGAGCAATAACAAAATCAACGAGCTGTTTTCCAACATCATAAAGGTTATTTTTAAATATAAGACGTGTAATATTAATCTTATAAGGATTACCCATTGTCGGAAGTACTGTTATCATCCCCAAAATTTCATCCTTCTCTAAAAAAATATAAGATTCAGGAAGAAACTTATATTTTAATGGCAAAAGTTTGTGCACAACTCTGGCAGCCTCAGTACGCATCTCCTTTGCGAAGCGATCACTGTCGTCACTTCCAAGATACTCGGCCATCTTGCGAATCTTTGGGATATCAAAACAATTTAGCTGTCTAATCCTCGTCATATATACATTATATATTTTTTTTTGTTCATTCGCAAGATTTATGATAAAATTATTTAAGAAAGTGGTAGATTTATGAAAAATGCAATTATTGAAAAAGGTAAAATAGTAGTAAAAGAAAAACCTGATTTAAAACTAGAGGATAAAGATGGAGCTATTGTTAAGGTTTGTGGATGTGGTCTATGCGGTTCTGATATTGTTAAACTAAGAGAACACATTTCACCGGAAGGGACAGTTCTTGGACATGAAATTGTCGCAGAAATCGTAGAAATCAAGTCTATAACCAACTTTAAAGTTGGGGATAAAATTATAACATCGCACCACATTCCTTGTGGCAAATGTAAATACTGCATAAACGGAAATGTCTCGATGTGTACACACTTTAAAGGAACTAACATTTATCCGGGCGGATTTAGCGAACTGGTTTATGTATCAGAAGAACATCTGCAAAATGTTGCCTACCTTATACCTGAAAACCTAACAGAAATCGAAGCTTCCTTTTACGAACCACTTGGATGCTGCGTACGTGCAGTAAAAAGAGCAAACCTTAGAAAAGATTCAACTGTACTCGTTGTAGGACTTGGCTCAATTGGAATACTTATGGCACAAGCCTTAAACGCTTTTGGAATGGATGTTATAGGATGTGACTTAATTCCTGAGAGAATAAATTTCCTAAAAGAATTAGGTATTGACGCTTTACATGTTAAAGATTTGCCCGAAAGATTGGAAGCTGACGCCGTATTTATGACCTCAGGAGCAGACAAAGCCATTGACACTGCACTGAAAGCTATTAGAAACGGCGGGACTATTCTTGTATTTTCAAGTACACCGCAAAACTTTGGCTATGCAAATAACGAAATTTATTATAGAGAACTTACCGTATTAGGAAGTTATTCTCCTTCTCCGGCGGATCTAAAAGATTCACTGGATCTTTTGCAAAGCGGGAAAGTAAAAGTTAAAGGAATATCAACACCATATGAATTAAAAGATATCCAAAAAGCTTTTGATGACACCGTTGCAAATAAAATAATGAAAGCATATATTACTATTGGAAAAAATTAAGGGAACAAAGATGCGCGCAATTCAATATTACGGCCCTCAAAATATAAAACTGGAAAACGTAATGGTAAAACCTCCTGAAGAAGGAGAAATTGTTGTAAAAGTAATGTCTGCACTCACTTGCGGAACTGATGTAAAAACATTTCGCCGCGGTCATCCGGTATTAATAAAAAATATACCTTCAGGTTTTGGACACGAATTTGCAGGAATTGTAGACAGAGTAGGCCATGGTGTTACTAACGTAAAAGTTGGAGATAGAGTTGTTTGCGCAAACTCAGCACCTTGCGGTAAATGCTTCTACTGCAAAAGAGAAGAATATAACTTGTGCGAAAATCTTAACTTACTCAATGGAGCTTATGCAGAATATATAACAGTGCCGGCAAGAATTGTCGAAAAAAATACTGTTATAATTCCAAATTCCTTAAGTTTTGATAAAGCTGCATTTTCAGAACCCCTTGCAAATGTCGTACACGGAGTAGAAAGAACAAACATAAAAGAAGGTGACACTGTCGGCATAATAGGAATTGGACCAATTGGTTTGATGTTTGCACGCCTTGCAAAATTAAAGGGTGCAAAAGTTATAGTTGGAGGCAGAAATCCTCTTAAACTAAAAATGGCAGAAGAATTTGCAAAAGCTGACGAGATTGTTGATTTAACAAAATACCCAAACCCTGAAAAAATCTTTAAATCATTCACAGAAGAAAACAAAGGGCTTGATGTTGCAGTTGAATGCGTCGGATTACCTGAAATTTGGGAAAGAATTTTTGCCTGCGTAAGACCGGGAGGAACAGTTCACTTTTTCGGAGGTTGCAAATCCGGCTCAACAGTAACTTTTGATACGACAAGAATGCACTACGGCGACATCCGCTTAATGAGCGTATTTCACCATACTCCAAAATACTTTAGAATGGCGCTTGATTACATCGCATCAGGTAACGTAGAGGTAGAAAAACTTATCACCGACACAATAGGACTTGAAGATATTGAATACGCGATGAACCAACACATTGCAGGGAAAGCAATCAAGTTTTTAGTAAAACCTTGGGGAAAAGTTTAACATTTGTTACAAACCCATTAAAAAATTAAAGATTTACTCCTCAGATTCCGATTATGAATATGTAATCAGAAGTCTAAAGGAGAATTTGATATATGCTAAAAAAGATTGTATCCCCATCGTCAAATAAATGTGACAGTGTGGAATTTATATTAAGAGGAGCGAGAAAACGCCGTTCAATGGCGATTACAACTGCACGGAGTATTTCATCCGAAGCAGGAATTCAAACTAAATTCGCAGTAGTAAAATAGGTCTGCGGATTGAATTAAGAAAAGAGAGCAAGTAAAAACGGACGACTAAATTTAGCCGTCCGTTTTAAAATATTCAGTTGTTTCGGAACCTTAACTATACAGCGTAAACACTAACTTGTTTACGATCACGTCTGTGAGCTTCGAATTTAACCTGACCGTCGATAATAGCATATAATGTATCATCAGAGCCGATACCAACGTTATTACCAGGGTGAATTTTTGTTCCTCTTTGACGAACAAGAATATTACCTGCCTTAACGATTTCGCCGCTGAATCTTTTTACGCCTAGACGCTTCGCTTCGGAGTCACGACCGTTACGGGTAGATCCCATACCTTTCTTATGTGCCATTGTTATTTCTCCTTGTTAATTGTTTTTGTTAACTATGCTTCTGCTGACTCTTCAGTTGAAGCTGATTTCTTAGCTGAAGTTCTGATTTTGTTAATCATAACTCTAGTAAAGCATTGTCTGTGACCTTGTTTTCTTCTGTAACCTTTTTTAGGTCTTTGTTTGAAAACGATCACTTTCTTAGCTTTGTCGTGAGCCACAACAGTACCTTCTACTGAAGCACCTGATACGTATGGCTGACCAACTTTTGATTTTTTACCGTTAACTAACATAACGATTTTGTCAAAAGTAACTTTTGCATCTTTTTCAGCATCCAACAATTCGATATCAACGTAACGTCCTTCTTCTACAGGATATTGTTTTCCGCCTGTTTCAACTATTGCGTACATTTGTCTTGTCCTTTCATTTTAGGTTTCGTAACCCTTATTTCTAATTGCTATTTATATTCAATAAGAACCGGGGAGTTCCCCTTCAGGGTTTTATAAAACGAGTTACCTAGAGTAATACACGTATCATGATTATGCCTTGCTCAACCTTAACTGTCAAGTAGTATTAATATTTATTAAGGACATTTGTATCGTTAATATTTATTAAAATTTTCGTCTGTTATTTTTTTTGAAGTATCATAATAATATGATGTTTAAATTAGAAGAAATCGTGCAAGCAACGAATGCCGAAATTATTAAAAATACTACTGGGATTAAGGATTTTTCTATTTCAACAGACACTAGAAAAATCAAGGGTGGAGAAATATATCTTCCGCTAAAAGGTGAAAGCTTTGACGGAGAGAACTTTTTAACTCAGGCTATCGAAGCCGGAGCTGAAGGATGTTTTATATCAAGAGATACTTATCCTGAAAATGCAAACTTAGTGTTAAAAGTAAAAGACACAAAAGTAGCTTACCTTGAACTTTCAAGATTTTTAAGACGCAAATACAATCCACATGTAATTGCAATTACTGGAAGCTCAGGCAAAACTACAACAAAAGAACTTATTTATTCGGTTATGAATGAGAAATTCAAAACTCACAAAACTTTCTCTAATCACAACAACGAAATAGGTTTTTGTGAAACGTTAATGACCATGCCGGAAGACACCGAAGTTTTAATTATTGAAATGGGTATGAGAGGCCTTGGAGAAATCGAACTTTTATCTAAATACTCAGAACCTGATTTTGCAGTAATAACCAATGCCGGCTCAGCTCACATAGGACGCTTGGGAAGCCTTGACAACATAGCAAAAGCAAAATCTGAAATCGTAAAATTTTTAAACCCGAACGGCGTATTTGTATCGCAAAACAATGATAGAATTAAAAAATTTGCAAAGTTTAACGGAAAAACCATATACTACGAACTCAGTGATGCAACTATTCTGGACAGATTACCTTCATATTCAAAGTTCACTTACAAAAACAAAGTATATGAACTTAATGTTGAAGGAGATTACAATATAGAAAATTCGCTCTCTGCAATAGAACTCGGAGAACAACTGGGTATGGAATACCAAGAAATCAAAGATGGACTTTTCGCATACAGACCTATTGAAAAAAGATGGGAAACCCAGAACATTGGCGGTTATTCTATAATAAATGACAGTTACAATGCAAACCCTGAGTCTATGAAGGCTTCAGTTTCAACTTTCATAAAGTTGTATAAAAACACCCTTGTAATTCTTGGCGATATGGGAGAACTTGGGGAACACTCTTTAGAACTTCACCGCGGAGTAGGGGAATATTTAAAGCAAATACCGGAGTGCAAAGACACACAATTCTTCACTGTCGGGAACTTAGCAAAAGAAATTTCCGACACTCTAAAAGACACAGCTAAATTTGTAAAGAATTTTGAAAATAATAACGAAGTTTCTAAATATATTCTTGATAATGTGAATGTAGGTACTACAATATTCTTAAAGGCTTCTCGTTCAATGAAATTTGAAGAGATAATTGAAAAACTTAAGGGAGAAATTAAGGTATGATTATGGTAGCAGTGGCATTTTTGCTCTCAATGATATTGTGTTTGTTGTTCGGCGTGCCATATATAGATTTTTTGAAAAAGAAAACAATAGGACAGTATGTAAAAGATTGCGCACCTGAGTCACATATGAAAAAAGAAGGAACTCCTACAACAGGAGGGGTATTCATAGTAATCGCAATACTCATAGCATCTGTTATAACTTTATTTTTAGCACAAAGATTTGATAATGCTGCGTTAATAGTTTTAATTACATTGTTATTTTATACATTTGCCGGATTTCAGGATGATTATATCAAAATCAAAGGTCACGCAAACGATGGGCTTTCTGCAAGAGGAAAGTTATTAAGACAAATTGCAATTGCCTTGCTTCCAACTTTTTACGTAATGATGACAAACCCTATGGGAACACAATTCGCAGTAGGAAGCCACATAATAGACTTAAAATGGTTATATCCTATATTTGCAGTATTCGTAATTACCGGAGCTTCAAATGCTTACAACCTTACCGATGGACTTGATGGACTTGCAGCTTCAACAGGAGTTTTTGCATTCGCCGGAACTTCAATAATATCTTTGTACAGCGGATACCATGATATAGCAATCATCGCAGCTGCCGTAGCCGGAGCGTTATTTGGATTTTTAAAATATAACAAACCTAAAGCTGAAGTTTTTATGGGTGATACAGGTTCTTTGGCCATTGGAGGTTTGTTAGGAACTCTTGCGGTTATGGGGAAATTTGAATTCTTATTAATATTCCTCGGCGGCGTTTTTGTTTGCGAAACTTTGTCCGTAATTATTCAGGTTACAAGCTTTAAGACAACAGGAAAAAGAGTTTTCAAAATGTCACCAATCCACCATCACTTTGAATTGTGCGGATGGAGCGAAAAGAAAGTTGTTACAGTATTTGCACTAACTTCTGCAATCCTTGCAACAATTGCATTAATAATATTCTATTTGACAATGAGAGGAGTTTTGTAATGCTGCAACATTGGTATGATAAAAAAGTTTTAGTTATAGGCTTATCAAAAAGTGGGATTGCTGCTGCTAAATTTTTAAATCGTCACGGCGCAGAAGTTTATTTAACTGAATATAATCAGGCAAAACCTTCCGACGAGAACAATATAAATGAGCTTAGGAGCTTAGGAATACAAGTAGAAACCGGCGGTCACTCAGATGAATTTATAAATGACTGTTACCTTGCAGTCACAAGTCCAAGTGTACCTTTGGATTCTGAAATAATGGTTAAGTTAAAAGAAAGAAGAATTCATGTTATTTCAGAAGTAGAACTTGCGTATTCTCAAACGTTGAAACCGTTCATTGCAATAACAGGAACGAACGGAAAAACTACAACAACAGCACTTACAGCTCATATATTAAATAGTGAATATAAAGCTGAACCTTGCGGCAATTACGGAGAACCACCTTGTGACTTGGTTGATGATGAAACTATCGATTATTTTGTATGTGAATGTTCTTCATTCCAACTTTCATACTCACCGTCATTCCAACCACAAATCTCTGTGTTCACAAACTTCACGCCTGATCACATAACTTGGCATAAAACATTAGACAATTATTTTGAAGCAAAAGCCAGAATATTCAAGTCACCACAAAATCCGGCATTCTCTGTTTTGAATGCTAAAGATGAAAAATTATTGGAATTTTCCAAAGAAGCAGCCGGAGAAGTTTTTCTGTTTGGAGATGAAATCGGAGATAATTGCTCTTATGTAAAAGATGATTATATCTGGTTTAAAAGAAATGGAAAAGCCGAGAAAATTATATCTCTTCAGGACTGCCCGTTCATCGGTAAGCACAACTGGCAAAATGCGGAGTGTGCAATAATTTGTGCAAAAATAGAAGGAATTTCAAGCGAAGACATAAAAAAAGCAATTATGTCATTTAAGGTTCCTGAACACAGATTAGAGAAGTTCGCAGAAAAAGACGGAATTGTTTTCTATAACGATTCAAAAGCAACAAATCCGGAAGCCTCACTTGTAGCAATTAATTCGTTCAATGATTGTGATGTTGCATTAATTGCCGGAGGACGTGATAAAATGACGGATTTGACAGAATTTTGCAAGGCAGTCAATAATCACATCAAAACCGTAATCCTTATTGGAGAAGCATCTGATCGCTTTGAAGAAAACTTAAGGCAAAACGGTTTCAATAACATCATTAGAGAAAATTCAATGCAGGAAGCCGTAGACAAATCAATTGCCATCAACCCTGATGTTGTTCTTTTGTCACCAGCCTGTGCAAGTTTTGATATGTTCAGCGGATATGAAGAAAGAGGAAGGGTTTTCAAACAAGATGTCTTATCGAAACTCGGATAGATTAAGAGATAAATACGGTGACGATCACAAACGTCATATTCAAAGCATCATAACTTCTGCCCCGGATAGAGCTTTGCTTATTACAGTGGCATTTCTTGTTATAATCGGGTTTTTAGCGATATTTTCGGCATCAGCCCCAAAATGTCTTGAAGAGGGTGGAAATCCTGCACAATTTCTGTTTAAACAGTTGATTTGCTTTGTCGTCGGGTTTGTTGGAATGAAATTTTTCACGAACTACGACTACAAAAAACTTGCAAACTGGAATATGATTTTTGCCGGCATAATCATCGTATTATTGATTCTTGTCGACTTTACACCTTTAGGTGTAACAGTTAACGGTGCAAAAAGATGGATAAACCTTTTGGGATTTCAACTTCAACCATCCGAATTTGCAAAACCTGCTGTTATTTTAATGCTGGCAACAGCTTTAAGAAAAGATGCTGACTTGTTTGATCAAGCAAAATGGAGCGGTGCATTCATTCCTATCTTGATTATGCTAGGATTGATTTTCACCCAACCGAACTTGTCAATGGTAATCTTACTTTTAGCGACTTCGGTTGTAATGTTTCTAAGTGCAGGCGGCTCTTTAAAATTATTTTTCAGCTGTCTTGGAGCCGGAGTTTTTTCAATAATCGTTGCAGCAACAACAATCATCAAACCTTACCAGATGCAACGTATTACGACTTGGCAGCATCCTGAACTTGACCCTCAAGGGGCAGGATATAACATCATCCAGTCACTTATTGCATTTGCGTCAGGAGGTTTAACCGGTGTAGGTTATGGAGGTTCTATCCAAAAATTATCTTACCTTCCTGAATGCCACACTGACTTTATCTTTGCAATCATTGCAGAAGAACTTGGTTGGGTTGGTTGTGTTTTGATAATCGGATTGTTCTGGACTCTTATACACAGGGGATTTATCATCGCAACTCGCTGTCCTGATATGTTCGGAAAACTTCTCGCTGTCGGAATCACTTTTTCAATAGGCTTCCAAGCATTCCTCAACATAAGTGTTGCAAGTTCATTCTTCCCAACAACAGGTGTTCCTCTTCCATTCATCAGCTACGGAGGTTCATCTTTAATTGTATCTCTATGTATGATAGGCGTACTTTTGAACATCTCTAAGAAAAAGATTAAAAAAATAAGGAATACCGAAAATGTCTAAACAACCGTATTTTATTACCGGAGGAGGAACCGGCGGTCATATTTATCCGGCAGTAGCTGTCGCAGATGAACTTATAAAAAATAACGAAGAAATTTTTTATATCGGAAACCCCAAAAATTTAGAATACGACATTGTAACAGCAAAAGGATATAAATTTTTGCCTGTAAATGTACACGGTATGCCTAGAAGTTTCAATTTTGAATTTGTAAAATGGATGTTTCAACTTCTGTTTGCGGTCATAAAATCAGCAGGCTACATAGTTAAATACAAACCTAAAGCAATCTTTGGAACAGGAGGTTATGTGTCTGCCCCGATTATGATTGCCGCAAGATTTATGAAAAAGCCTTATATGATGCACGACTGTGATGCTCAACCGGGACTTGTTACCAGAAAATTTGCACCTCACGCCTCTATTGTATCGTTAGCGTTTGACAGTGCATGTAATTTTATAAATAACAAAAACTGTTACGTAAACGGGAATCCAATCCGTCCGTTATTTAAAACATTATCAAAAGAAGAAGCAAGAAAAAATCTTGGATTACAAGATAAACTAACCTTATGTGTAATGGGTGGCTCACAAGGTGCTCGCACAATTAATGATGCTACTGTTGAAATCTTGAAAAAATTCAGCAAAGACTTTGACATTCAAATAATTTTCCAAACAGGAAAGAAAAATTTTGACAGAGTAATTGAACAATTAATCAGAATATACCCTGACTATGAGCTTGATAATAATCTATTAATAAAACCGTATTTTGAAGATATGGTAACGATATTAAAAGCTTCAGATATTGCAGTTTCTAGAGCCGGTTCGCTCAGCATTTCTGAAATAGAAGCGGCAGGATTAGCGTCTATACTTATACCATACCCGCACGCAGCAGCAGACCACCAAAGAAAAAATGCTAAGTTTATGGTAGAACAAGGTGCCTCTATATACCTCGAAGATTCAGAAACAAACGAACACAGTCTTAGTGAAAAAGTAGAAATGCTTGTAAAGGATCCGACTAAGTTAAAAGAACTCCAAACAAATGCTTTGAAACTTGCGAAATTTGATGGAGTGAATAAGATTATTGAACAATTAAAAAACATATAATTAGTATTAAAAACTGGCCGGTAAATAGGCTAAATCCTACACATTTATTAACATTAATGGAAAAATCAATATATTTTAACTAGAATATTACCATAGGAGAATAGCTATGGAATTTATACTTAATGTTTTATACATATTTGTGGCACTTTACACTTTATATTTCTTAGCGCTTGCACTTAGAAATCTTAATGACACTCCGTTCAGAAAAGAGTTACGCTACTCATCATACGAAGACAAAGAAAATCTAGCGGTGGTAGTTTATGCCCACAATAACAAAAAGACTTTGGCAAATCTCATTCACGAACTAAAGTCTCAGGATTATCCTATAAATAAATTCCGAGTTTTTGTACTTCTTGATAACTGTACTGATGGCTCACAAGAAATGTTTGTTGAAGAAAATTTTGTACACGTTATTGATATCAAAGGTGTTGGTACAATCGGTAAAGACCAAGCTATAGCTACTCTTTTAGAAAAATTATCAGATAACGATTACATAGATTCATATGTATTTTTAGACGCAGATAGAAGTATTGCCAGCAACTTCCTCTCAATTGCGAACGCCGCTTTGAAAAAAGAAAATGTTATCAGTGGTGAAACTGTAATTGAAATTGATTGTTTAGGACTTGTTGATAGAATTAAAGCTTCCTACCAAAAATATCATATGAACTTCTTAAGACGTGCACGTTCTCTTTTTGGTTTGGCAGCTCGTGCCGATTCAGGAGTGTTTATCATCAAGCGCTCTATCGTTCAAGAAATCGGAGATGTCGATTTCAAAAATGTTGATTCCGAATTGAAATATAGTCTATTGCTTTCTAAAATTAAATGCAGATGTACTTACAACCCGAATGTACAAACAATAGTTCACCCTGCAAATTATGTGTTTAGAAAACCAAGAATTTCATACAGATTAGACTTATTTAAAAACTGTATTCCACAATTATTCTCTAAGAATTTTGTATTTACAGAACAAGTATTTTCATTATTGTATCCAAATATTTGGCTTTTGTTGATTATATATGCGGGACTGCTAAAACACTCTTTATCATACCATTTTATGGTAGACTTCAAGATTGTATTATTAAGTTTCGTAGTTCTAATAGCAGCATTTGGATTAAGCTTAATTAACGCTAAGATGACAATAAAAGAAATCGGATATTTATGCTTGTACCCGGTATATTCACTATGCCACATCGTTGCAAACTTCCCTCCGATAAGATTTGTTGTAAATAAAATTCTTAACCGCGAAGACGAAAACAAAAACTCTGAAAAGTTTGTTGTAGACGTAATTGTAACTGTCGGTAAAAATAATTTGAACTGCAAATTGGAATTTATCGCTCAAGACGGACTTTCAAAGATTAAATTCATATACAAAAATAAAACATATACTACATCAGCTCACTTGAGAATGATTGATGCTCTTCAGGAATTAAAGCTTAAGCTTGATGATTATGGATTTATTTTAAGAATATGTAATTGTTGTTCACACTATAAACCTTGTGTAGATGGAACTACAAATATGCTCAGAGGCTATTGTGACAGCGAATATCCTAGCCCATCATTGGGTGAACCAAAACCAACACTTGTTTGGAACACTTGTTCAGCATTCACTCCATCTAAGCTTAACAACATCATTGCTGAAATGATTAACGAAAGCAAACAACAAGAATCACACAAATAAGCGATTATAAAATATCGCTTATCATATAAAAAGAGCCGCAGATGATGTTCAATTTTCCATCATTTAAGTTTATATCATCCAGCGAATGGAATTCTTTTGCTTCAAAAGGACAGGCTTTTCTAAGTTCATCCAGCGTCGCAGATTTTTGATGAGAAAAATGATACAGATAAATTTCGTCATTCTTATCAAATAAAATCTCCATCATTTTTGGATAATTTTTTGTAGTAAGACAACCAAAAATAAATCTACGCATCTTATTTGGGAAATACATATCTAAACTTTCTCTTAACGCAATCGCACCATTAGGGTTATGCGCCCCGTCAATTATCAGATTTTTATCTTCAATATATTCAAATCGACAAGGATGCTTTACATTATGCAACCCTTTAATGATGATATCCTGCTGAATATTTGGATAAATAAGCCTAATTGCCGCTAACGCCAGCGATAAATTTTCTTGTTGGTAAGTTCCTTTGAGTGCGAGCTCTGATGTATCTTCAAAAGGTGCAACCATTAACATTAAAGAATTACATTCATCAGCTTTATCCTTTATTGCCTCATACCCTTCACAAGTAACAACAGGGCAATTTGGTTTTATAATTCCTGCCTTCTCAAACGCAATCTTATCCTTTGTATCCCCGAGGCGGTCAGTATGATCTAAGTCAATATGTGTAATTATGGAACAAAGATTTGACTTAATCACATTGGTCGCATCAAATCTTCCGCCAAGTCCTGTTTCTAAAACTACAACATCAATTTTTTTATCATAAAAATACTTGAACATTACAGCAGTTAAAATTTCAAATTCTGTAAGATGAATACTGTACTTGTCTGCAATCTCAGTAACTTCAAACACATATCTTGTAAAATCACTATCAGAAATTTCTACACCATTAATTTTAATTCTTTCGGTATATTTAAAAATGTGCGGACTTGAATACAATCCGACTCGAAGCCCTGCCTCCTTTAATATAGAAGCCAAAATTGCACAAACAGAACCTTTCCCATTAGTTCCTGCAACATGAATACACTTTAAGTTATCCTGAGGATTTCCAAGAATATCCAATATTTGAGAAATTCTCTCTAACCCAAGATTAATATAAAATTTACCCTGTGAAGATAAAAGTTCAACAGCATCTTTATATGTTTTTTCCATACTATTCCGCATTCTTATATAGGTCTAACTTTTCTCTTAAGTCCTGAACTTCATATTTTAATCTATTAAGTTCACACTTAACAGGATCAGGAATTCTGTTGTGCATAAGAACTCCATTTTTGTCCTTAATTTTTCTTCTAACAATTCTACCAGGAATACCAACCACAGTAGAATATTCAGGAACGTCCTCAACTACAACAGACCCAGCACCTACTCTAACGTAATCACCTAAAGTAATATTTCCAAGAACCTTAGCTCCGGCACCAACAATAACACCATTCCCTAAAGTCGGATGACGTTTCCCTTGTTCTTTACCCGTACCACCAAGTGTTACCTGCTGGTAAATTAAAACATCGTCACCAATAATTGTAGTTGCTCCAATAACAACACCTTCTCCGTGATCAATAAAGAAACGACGTCCGATTTTTGCCGCAGGATGGATTTCAATACCTGTAATTATCCTTGTTATGTAAGAAATTATCCTCGGAATAAGCGGGATATGCCACTTGTAAAGCCTATGAGCAAATCTGTAAGCAATAAGAGCGTGCAACCCCGGATAACACAAAATTACTTCAAGAATATTTCCGGCAGCAGGATCCTTATCATAAATCACCTTAATATCTTCTCGAACTTTTGTAATTCCGCGTTTTATTACATCAAACATATCTAATGCCTTATTTTACAAGTTTTGCAAATTTTCTTTTTCCTGCCTGTAATACTACCGGCTCAGAAATTTCTATGGAATAAGCCATATCGGCAATTTTTTCACCGTTAACCTTTACTCCACCGCCTTGAATTAAGCGTTTTGCTTCACCACGGCTTTGTACAAATTTCAAATCAACAAGCACATCAATAATATTCTTGCCGCTTTCGCATTTAACTTCTTCAATATCTTCAGGAATACCTTTATTTGAAACTACATTAATAAACTCTTCCTGAGCCTTATCAGCACCATCTTTACCGTGATACTCTTCAGTAATAGTATGAGCAAGTTTAAGCTTGATATCACGAGGGTTAACTTTGTTATCCTTCAAACTTTCAGTAATTTCTTTAAGTTCTTCATCAGATACATCCGTCAACAATTCATAATATCTTGTAATCAAAGTATCAGGAATACTCATTAACTTACCAAACATATCCTTTGCAGGATCTGTAAGTGAAATGCAGTGTTCAGGGTAAGTTTTAGACATCTTAACTACCCCGTCTGTACCTTCAAGAAGCGGTAATAACATAACCATTTGCGGATATTTTTTACCGTACGCAGCCTGAATATCACGGCCTAATAGAGTATTAAATCTTTGGTCAGTTCCGCCAAGTTCAATATCAGCATCAACTACAACTGAATCGTAAGCCTGCATTAACGGATAGAAAAATTCGTGAACCGAAATAGGACGACCTTCTTCATACCTTTTTGCAAAATCGTCACGTGTCATCATCTGTGCAACAGTAATTTGCGCTGACAATTTTAAAAGTTCAACAAAACTCATTTTATGAAGCCAATCTGCGTTGTTAGTAACTTCAGCCTTTGTTACATCAACAACTTTTGACATTTGTTCGAAATAAGACTTAGCATTTTCTTCAACCTGTTCTTTTGTTAAAGAAGGTCTTGTTTCTGATTTTCCGGAAGGATCACCAACCATAGCAGTCGCACCACCGACAATCAAAACAACTTTATGTCCAAGTTTTTGGAACTCACGAAGCTTTCTCATTACAACAGTATGTCCCAAATGCAAATCAGGACGAGTAGGATCCATTCCAAGCTTTACTCTCAATGGAGTGTTTGTATCATGTGCGTGCTGCAATTTTATTGCAAGCTCTTCAACACCTCCCGGTAAAACTTCTGTACTTCTTGCCAATCTTTTCGCTTGTTCGATAAACTCTTGCCTTATTTCTACCATAATCTTTTTCTCCTTATTTAACCCAATTTTATCAAAAACATAAATCATTTCAAACAATTTCAGGAAGTTAAATCTGTAACAACACAAATAACACAACCTATTAATCACGCAATATAAGTATTTTTGAAGAAAAAATACATAAATTAATATAAATTAGCCGTTGATTTTTGAAAAAAATACATTAAAAGGTTGATGTTATGAACATGCAAATACTTTATTGTATTTATGGGGATTACTCACAAGACTTGTTTAAAGGGATAAGAAGTTGGGAAAAACTAAGACAAAAATAGAAACCGCAGATGTATTGTTTGAGGAATATGACTGGTTCAAAAAGCTATTCCCGATTGCGCTGCAAAAATCAAGTGACGGATTTTTCCAACCCGGATTGAGATGCGAACTTGTAGGGATAAGCCGAAACATAAATCTTCTACAAGAAAAAGAAGCATACTATGTAACCAAAGTTCGTATTGATAAATTCTATGATATGTTTCTCAGAATATCAGAAGGTACCGTTGAACTTTTACTGAACAAAGGTCTTGGTAAATGCGGAAGGATTTTCAATATAAACAAACTAACTGAACTTGAAGCGCAAGTTTTGACAGGATTTAACGACTATGTTTACAAAATAATCGTCCAATTTCTTGACCCACCGCCTGTTGTTAACTTCGTGAGAACTAATTTTGATATTACACACCTCACATTCATAATCAGAGATGAAGAAGCTCAGGCTGCGGGAAAATTCATTATTTCAGTACCTGACGGCAGAATAAGTCCTCGCAAAGTCGAATATACAGGTGACAAATTTGAATTTAGCGACTTCTACAAATGCCACACAGAAGCGAAAATCGGAATTGGAAAAACAAGATTTTCGGTAAAAGAACTAAAAGAACTTGAACCTGGTGACGTGATTGTACTGGAAGACAGTAACCTTGAACAATTAACCCTGCATATTAGGGATGAAATTAGGACAATCCTAATAAATCCAAATCTGGATATAAACTTACCAATTGATGAAAATAACGGAGGAAACGAAATGGGAAATGAAGCGGAAGCCAAAAACTTATGGGACAGCATAGAAGTTGATATGTATGCTGAACTCAACCCCGTAAAAATTTCTCTCGGCGACTTAAAGAAGATTGAAGAAGGTTTAGTCGTAGATGTTGCCGCACTATATGATAACAAAGTTACATTAAGAGTTGAAAATAAAGTTATAGGCTATGGTGAATTGGTCATTGTAAATGACCGCTACGGTGTAAAAGTTCAAAATATCAACCAAGAAAAAGAAACCGATGAGCCTATTGGAATTCAAGCGCCGGAACAAATTTCTCCTGCAAACCCAGCTGTACAAAATGCTCCTGAAGAAAATATTGAAGAAGACATTCCTGCTCAAGGAGCAACGGAACCGGAACCTCAAGCTGCACCGGCCGGAGAAGATGAAGAATTTGATTACAGCGATTTTGAACTTGAAGATGAAGATATTTAACCAATAAAAAAGTGAGGGATATATGATGAGCGGATACTTAGTAAATTTTGCAGTGTACACGATGGCAATGTTAGGGCTGATATTTTTTGCTCTAATGATTTACCAAAAAGTCAGTCAAAATGGCGGACTTGGCCTAAAAAGAAGTGCTTTTTTGGAAGTAGAGGAAACTCTATCAATGGGTGCAAGAAAAACTCTCTATGTTGTTCGTGCAGGTAATGAACGATTTTTATTAGCTTCTGATATGGAAAAAACATCATTTATCGCAAAGCTTGATGAAAATTCAACTTTTAACATTGAAGAAGAAGATGAATCATACAGTCTTGATGACTTGTACGATACCGAAAGACCAGTAACTCCTATCAAACAAGCTCCAAAAATCACACCGAAACCAGAGCCAAAACAAAGTATAGATGAGTTACCTGTAATAGTTGATTTTTCAAAGAAAAAACAAGGCAACAAAGTTATCAAAAATATGTTGCACAAAATTAATGAATAGAGGATATGATGGATAGCGTTATAAAGGATATAAACCCTGTATTACAAATGTTAATAGTAATGACGGTATTTTCACTTTTGCCGTTAGTATTTTGCTGTATGACAAGTTTCCTAAGATTTGTCATAGTATTTTCTATGCTAAAAACAGCACTAGGTACACAATCTGTTCCCCCAGCAATTGTAATTGTAGGGTTATCAATGATACTGACATTTTTTACGATGGGTCCTACATTTCAAAAAATGTACGATATGGGAAGTGTACCCTACCAAAAGAACCAAAATATAATTATGGCGATTGATGAGGGCTCCAAACCACTAAAAGAATTTATGATGAAACAAACTCGAGAATCAGATCTTGCGTTCTTCATTCAACTCACAAAGAAAAAAGCTCCATCAAGCCCTGAAGAAATTTCTATTTGGGAAGTTGCACCAGCTTATATTATGAGTGAATTAAAAACAGCTTTTGAAATCGGGTTCGTAATATTTGTACCATTCATCGTCCTTGACCTTGTCGTTGCAAACATATTACTCGCACTCGGTATGTTTATGTTATCCCCAACAATTATTTCACTTCCGTTCAAACTGCTGATATTTATTGCAGTAGACGGTTGGGCATTGATAGTTCAGGGACTGGTTACAAGTTACAACTAAGTGAGGTTTTAAGATGGTTGAAATATTAGCAGAATACTTAGCAAAAGGTTTTATGACAATGCTTGCAATATCAATGCCTTGCGTACTTGTAGCCGCGGGTATAGGTTTGGTTGTAGGTATTTTACAAGCCGTAACCCAAGTTCAAGAACAAACAATTGCAGCTGCTCCAAAAATTCTTGGAGTTTTCTTGGTAATCGTAATTGGCGGATTTGGATTTATTCGCTTACTTACAAACCTTTTTACAGACGGAATGGCTCTGGCATTTAATGTAGTCCCTAAAAACGATGCCTATGTTCTGGCTGCAGACTATAACAAATATACTTCTACCTACGGAGAAATCACACCCCCTAAATTCAAAACCCAATCTGATATTGATTACATAATGAAAAACCCCGGCAAAGTCCCTTATATTGACAAGTCTGAAAGAATTAAAAATATAAGATCAAACAGAATGGCAAATCCTCAACCGGATCTACTTGAAGCAAAAACTATTAACAGAAGATAGGAGAAGTGAATGGACGGGTTTTACATTGAACTTGCAAAACTTTTTCCACAACTAAATACCTCACTTTTAGCGGGCATTTACGTTTTTGCCCGCATTATCGGCTTCTTTAGATTTGCTCCGGTTTTCAACAGAAAAGAAATTCCCGGAATGGTAAAAATCGCTCTTGCATTGATGTTCACCATAATCTTAACCTGTCTTATACAACCTCCGGTAGCAGTCGCAAAGAACGCACAAGATTCAATGCTTTTATCTATAATATTAAATTTTGCAGTCGGTGCTATCATAGGCTACTTGGCACAGTTAATACTTATTGCAATCGATGCCGGAGCCGATATGATTAACATGCAAATGGGGCTCTCTTCTGCAATGGTACTTGACCCAACAACCTCCTCTCAAGTTTCAATTTTAACCAAGCTGTTTTCACTGCTGGGCTTATTAATATTTATTGAGCTTGGCGGAGTATATTGGTTAATCAAGGCTCTTATGAGAAGTTTTGAAATATTCCCGCTATTTGCAACAACACTTCCGCTTGCTAAAATAGTAAACTTTGATTACTTAATAAAAATGACCTCAAATGTTTTATATATGGGGCTACAAATCGCATCGCCGGTACTTCTTGCTACACTCGGGCAAGACATAATCCTTGGTGTAATTTCAAAAACAGCTCCACAAGTAAACGTATTCCAATTAAGCTTTCTATTCAAACCTGTCTTTGGAGCAGCAATATTGGTATGGATTATGCCAATGCTACTGAATATCATAAGCGACTACTTCCTCGGGTACGCAAACATATTCTAAAGATTGTACAGCCTGCCTAAATGATTTTTTTGTTAAAATCCTGACCACCAACAATCTTTAAATGTCTGTTTTCACCTTCACCAATACTTTTGCTGGTCAAATTATGCTGTTCTACAAGCTCGTGTTGAAGCTTACGAATCTGCTGATTTTGTGGCTGAAGCTCAATATGTTCTGCTCCTGCCAAGATTTTATTAATCGCAGCCTTAGCCTCGTCTAAAGCTCTTTCAGCATCATCGTAATAACCTTGCAAAGTTTCGGAAGCCTCAGTAATTTGAAGCGCATCTTTTAACACTTTTTGAATTTGTGCCATTGAATTTGTTTTTATATAGAATATTTGCAACCTGTAATCATTAGCCGTGCTTAAAACTTTAGCGCCGCCTTTTGCAAAATTCTTATGCGCAATTACAATATCAGCCTCATCAAGATTTCTTGTAATCTCAGCGTTCAAATCAAGTCGTTCTATAACTTTCTCAACAATAGTTCTTGATACCGCATACAAGTATATCTTTTTGAAATTTTTAACTTCATCAACATATTTCTGTCTTGAGAAAGAAAACTTTAAACTTTCAGAAGGATTAATCTTTTGCTCTAAAGCATTAATTTGTTCTGTCAAAGTTGGTTCAGCCTTTGGAACCGGCTGTTCTTTTGGAGCACTTTCCTCGTAAGTCTTATCAACTTTTCTAATTTCAGGTCTGATTGGCCAACCTCTAAGTATATAGTCAACAGCTTCAGCAGTATCTTTATATACAGCCAGAGTATTTCTATCTAAAATTTCAATTACGATATCAAAAGTAGGTTGTTTTTCTCTCTCCAAAACAGTCTTCTGAGAAGCTCTTCTTCTTGCTTCATCATCACCTAAGGTTACAGATTGAATACCACCCACTAAATCTGATAAAGTCGGGTTTTTGATTAAACTTTCCAAAGAATTACCGTGAGCTGTCGCAATTAACATAACACCACGCTCTGCAATCGTTCTTGCAGCCTGAGCTTCTTCTTCAGTACCAATTTCATCGACCACAATTACCTCAGGAGTGTGGTTTTCAACCGCTTCAATCATGATATCTTTTTGATACTGTGGCTGAGAAACTTGCATTCTTCTGGCATGGCCTATTGCAGGGTGAGGAGTATCACCATCTCCGGCAATTTCATTTGACGTATCAACGACAACTACACGTTTACCTAATTCATCTGCAACAAGACGTGATATTTCTCTAAGCTTGGTTGTTTTACCAACACCCGGGCGACCAAGGAAAAGAATACTTTTCCCCATCATACAAAAATCCTTTATACAAGCAATTGTCCCCGTAACAACTCTACCAATTCTGCAAGTAAGACCAATAACTTTCCCTTGTCTGTTCCTTATTGCACTGATTCTGTGGAGTGTTCCGGGGATCCCTGAACGATTATCAGATGTGAAATCTTGAATTCTCTGCGTTATATACGATATATCATCTTCAACGACAGCATCTCGTCCCAAATATTCAATTTTGCCTCCGGCATGTCGGACCTCCGGAGTCCTTCCTATATCAAGGACAATTTCAATAACGTCCTCCATCTGCTCATAGGTGACATACCGCTTCACCTTGTCCGGCAAGACCGCCATTAATCGGTCTAAATCGTTCTGAAATTGTAAGTTACTCATTTTCTTATGCCTTTCTCTATTTTGTGATATCTATATATAACAAAATACTTATTGGCTATTTTGGGTTTATCTCTTAAACTATCTCCACTTATATTATACCACTTTTTTAAAAAAATCTTTCCATCTTTAGTATTACATATGTAGCAATTTTACAAAACTTAACAGTTCTGTTTTTTAAAAGTGTTGCTATGACACGCTTTCGGAATTTTAGACGAAAACCTTCCAGTTCGGGTGTTATAAAATTGTAAAAAGTTGGTATAAAATTTGCTTCAATCGATTTACATTTCTTCATAAAGTCATAAAATTTCATATATTTATACTAGCTTTTTTTAAAAAAAATGTTATATAATATAAACAAGGTATTGTACTGGTTATAATAATAAATAAGAATAGAAGGGTATTAAAATGAGTAGAAACAAAACTGTAGTAGCAGCATTAATGATGATGTTATTTATGACATATGGAACCGCAAACGCAGCTGCAACCGGACCTTTTGGATATGATTTACAAAAGGATATGCATAGAGATTCATCTCAAACACAGCAAACAGAACAGACTGAAGCTCCAAAAAGCAATGGAGGATTGTTTTCAAATTCATCTGTACCGGTTAGACCAACAGATGCAAAACAGTTTTACTCATTTGTTCCTATCAAGGATATATATGAAACAAGCATTGATACATCTGTATATTACTCAAGACCAACAATCGGAAATGCTATCGCAAAATATAAAAAAGGTAATTACACAGGATGTTTGCAGGAGCTATATTCTTACATAAAGAAACACCCTAGCGATGCTTACGCATACTATTATATGGGTATGGCATACACAAGAATTGGTGAAAACACTCTTGCTACAAAGTGCTATCAAAAAGCTATCAACTGTAATGCAAAAGGTAAATTGCTTGAACAATCACTTAAAGGTAGAGACTGTTTAACAGGAGGAGCTTACTGCCACGCATTCGATGCAATGCCAGCAAAACAAAGTTCAGATCCGCTTGATACGTTTATCAATGCACCATATACAGGAAACGGATTCTCACCTGAATTAGAACAACAATACAAACAACAACAACTTAACAACTTGCAAAAACAAATCAATAGAAAAGATACTCTTAACGAAAATGATATTAACAAAATGCAAGAAATCCAAGGTGAAAAAGAAGGTTTTATCGGGGAAAAACTTGCAATGTCTGCAAACATCAATTCTGAACCTACAAACACAGAAGTTCTAGAAGCAATTGATGTATTGAAACGTTCAGGCTTGAATATTACAGCTGAAAATATGTCTAGCGAAACAACAGATGGAACAACTGCAACAACATCAAACAGCATCGATCCTTCTGTATTCAGACCAAGCCAAGAAATGCAGCAGCTTAATATGATGCTAGGTAACGGCAACAATAACAACGATCCAATGATGAATATGTTGCCATTTATGATGAACGCAAACAATAACGGACAAAAGATTGATCCTCAAGTAATTCAATCAATGATGACAAGTTCAATGCTAAACAGCTTGAACAGTATGAATACAAATGATAACAAATAACTTGTATAATAAAGCTAAAGAAGAAATGTTGACGGCATCAGGAGATGACTGTCAACATTTTTTTGTAAAAAACAAATTAACACTGGAAGAAGCCTATTGGGAATTATTACATAACTCCCCGCAGAAAGCTGCCAAATTATTTGCAAAAATTGTTGATAAAGACATTCGGGCACATTGGGGAAGCTTTATCTCACACCTGGCACAAGGAAAGGTCCAAGGTTACCCTTCATACTTTGAATTAAGAAATTTCTTAGAAATAGACCTTAACCTCTTTATGATGTACTATCTTGGCGAATACATTGAAAATATAGTAAAATATGCAGACTGGCTATACACAATCAACCCAGAAGTACACAAATTTATAGGAAGAGTTTTTCTAAAAAACGGTTACGAAGAATACGGGATATTCTTTTTAAACCGAGCTAAAGACTACTTTTTCCAAGATCCTGAACTTCACTACCTTTTGGCAGAATATTATGCCGGCAAAAATGCAGTTAGTTTGGCAAATCAAGCCATATTAAACTGTTTACAAATACTTCCACAATATTATCCTGCGATAACCTTGCAAAAAAAATTAAAATTAAATTGCACTGAATAAATATTTATGCTACGTTTGTATTACTTTTATAACCCCCAAGGAGATTAAGATGATTATTATAATGGAACGCAATGCAACGAAAGTTCAAATTCAGCGTGTTATAGATTTTTTGAAAGATAATGAATTTCAAGTTCGCCACAACACAGGCGAAGTTCATACTGTAATTGATGCTCTTGGCGACAAAACTACAATAACTCCGGGCCGATTAGCAGCATTCGACGGAGTCAAAGAAGTAAAAGTTATAAGAGAACCATTTAGACTGGCATCAAGGGACAGATACCCTGAAGACACAGTTATTGAATTTAAAAACGGTGTAAAAATAGGCGGGAACAACAAACCTGTTGCAATGGTTGGTCCTTGCTCAGTAGAAGCCGATTATGAAGGATTACTTGAAATTGCAACAGCAGCTAAAGAAATGGGTTGTGAATTTTTGCGTGGCGGAGCTTTCAAACCAAGAACATCACCGTATGATTTCCAAGGCTATGGTGAAAAAGCCCTGCAATTTATGAAAAGAGCAAGTGAAGCCACCGGCTTGTTAACCGTAAGCGAAGTTATGGACGCAAGTGATTTACCTATGATGCTTGACTACGTAGATGTGCTTCAAATTGGAGCAAGAAACGTTCAAAACTTCAAGCTCCTTCAAGCTGTTGGAAGATGCAACAAACCTGTAATTTTAAAACGAGGTTTAGCAAGTACCATTAGAGAGTTTTTACTCGCTGCAGAACACATTATGTATCAGGGCAATATGCAGGTAATCCTATGCGAAAGAGGAATTAGAAGCTTCGACAACGCATTTACAAGAAACGTAATGGACATAGCATCAATCCCGGTAATTAAAAAATATTCTCACCTTCCGATAATCGTTGACCCAAGTCACGGAACCGGACAGCGTTACTTGATAGAACCTATGGCAAAAGCCGGACTTGTAGTTGGTGCAGACGGAGTTATGATAGAGATTCATAATGACCCTGAAAATGCCTTATCCGACGGAAAACAAAGCTTACCTCTTCCTATGTTTAAAGAAGTTATGGGAAGAATTAACGCATTCAATAAAAGCTTGCAGTACGAAAGACAATGCCTGTCTGCAAATGTCATATAAATGCAAGCCCACATGTTGACGAAATCCAGATAACATGCTACTATAAGTATAAGGTAATATATACTAGGAGCATAATATGAAAAAGTTTGTAATAAGTTTGGCTGCGGTTTTAGCACTCGGAATGGGACAGAATGTAATGGCAAAAACAGTACCGGTTACAGCTCTAACACCATTTAACAACACTAATCCGCCATCAGAAATTGCGGTAAAAATAGGCAGCAACATCCAAGTTACAGACGATATTGTTTTGTTCGAAGGATTTACTGTAAAAGGAAAAGTTGTCGTTCAAAACGGAGTTTTAGCATTTGTTCCATATAGTTTTATCAACATACATAATGAAGAAGGTCAATTCGAACCTCAAACTTATGGTACATTTGCCGGTTACGTAAATAATAGTCAAGTTATTCCAGTTCCGGCAGGTTCTGCTGTTAGCGTTAATCCGGGGCAAATGTTCATATTAAACTTCAAAGACGTTATACCTAAACAAACAGAAATGCCTCAAAATGTTACAGATTCAGCATCAACCATCGTAATAAACACAATGGAGCCGGCTACTGAAGAGTCTCAAAAACCATTTTCAAAAGCTCTTCCTGGACTTCCTGTAACAGATTTGAGCACAATGGATGCTACAAATATGTATAATCCGGCTATGCCTTTAAATAACATTCTAAAAAACCGTAACGGAGAGTTTTTAAGATAATCGGGCGGAGTTTAATTTATGTTTAAAAAGTTTATTATCGGATGCTTTACTTTAATGATGTCATCCCCGGTTTTGGCTGTAACAGTAAAAGTAGAAGCAGTCACACCATTTTCAACAGAAAATCCTCAAGAAACAATGACAGTAAAACTTCTTGAGGACTGCGAGCTTACCGATACAATAATTTTACACAAAAATGATATCATATATGGAAAAACGACTGACGTTGTGTCCCCAAAAAGATTAAAGAGAAATGCTTCATTTGCAATTATTCCGCTTTCATACTCGGATTCAGAGGGGAAAATCCATACATTTAACGAACAATATAAAGGAAAATACTCTATACCAATAGACAAAAAAGAACTCGCTAAAAACGCCACATTATCTGTTGGGAGTTTCTTCATCAAAGGTCTGAGCCTTGGTGTTAATGCAATAGAGGGAGCAGTCAAAAACGAAGAAGGGAACAGATTCAAATCCTCAGCAATGAATGTATATGAAAATACACCTTTTTCATACGTAGAAACAGGGTATGAGCTTAACATTCTTACAGGGGATATCTTCTGGCTAAAATTTAAGACAAAACAAGACGAACAAGACGAGCAAGAAGAACAATCCGAAACAACAGAGGAAGAAACTCTTCCTAACTATGATTACACCTTACCTACGGATTAAGGCCTAAACTTCAACTGCAGCCTTGAGTTCACCTTCGCCTGAAAGGATAATTTCCTTGTCAACACCGTTGTCACTGATAACCAATTTGGTTTTATTTACATTACCATCAGTGAAGCTCGTGATCTCCTTAATTTTTAAATTACCCATTTCTATACTCCTTTAACTACAATTATAACAGACATTTCAGAGGTTTTCAAGGGGTAAGAAAGCTCGTAAAGCTCATTTTTTGCCTGTTTGTAACAAAATTCAACAGAAAATTTGCATGAAATAAATGTTTATGCTATTTTTAGGTTGGTTAAATATGTTTGATAGGTTTGCCCTAGTCCGGCGAATCTTAAAACAGAAAACCCAGAAAATACACTAAACACTGGCTTTTTGAAATACAGATTCAATGGATGGAACTTTTTAACCCGTAGTACAAGAAAAACATAAGGAGAAAACCGATGCCAGTAGCATCAATGATTGAACTTTTAGAAGCAGGTGTACACTTCGGACACCAAACACAAAGATGGAACCCAAAAATGAAACCGTATATTTACGGTGCAAGAAATGGTATTTACGTTTTAGATTTACGTAAAACTACTGAATTGTTAGATGAAGCTTATGCAATCGTTAGAGAATTTGCAGCTCGTAATAAAAACGTATTGTTTGTTGGTACTAAAAAGCAAGCAGCTGAAGTAGTTGCTGAAGAAGCTACTCGTTCAGGCGCTTACTACATCAACAGAAGATGGTTAGGCGGTATGTTGACTAACTTCGATACAATCCGTTCTAGAGTAAACAAACTTAAAGAATTAGAAGAATTCATGAATTCTGGACACGCTGAAAAATTACCTAAAAAAGAAATCGCTCAATTGAACAGACAATTAGGTAAATTAAGCAAAACATTAGGCGGTATCAAGGATATGAGAGGCTTGCCTGATTTGATTTTCATCATCGACCAAGGTAAAGAACTTATCGCTATCCAAGAAGCTAACAAATTAGGTATCCCTGTTATTTGTTTAGCTGATACAAACGCTAACCCAGATGGCATCAACTATATCATCCCTGGTAACGATGATGCTATCCGCTCAATTAAGTTGATCACATCAAAACTTGCAGATGCAGTTTTGGAAGGAAAACAATTGAGAGAAAACAACGCTAACCAAAAAGCTAAAATTGAAGAAATTAAAGCTGAAGACGCTGGCGTTGAAGCAGAAAAAACTGAAGAATAATTGTAAGTCTTTAATACAAAGTTGAGACGTTAATGCGCTGAAAATTTAATATAATGCTCAGACTTAGCGTCTCAACTTATATAAAGACAATGATAAAGGAGAGAATAAATGAATATTACAGCTCAAATGGTAAAAGAACTTCGCGATAAGACAGGCGCAGGTATGATGGATGCAAAAAAAGCATTGGTTGAAACTGACGGTGATATGGAAAAAGCAATGGAAGTTCTTCGCCAAAAAGGTATAGCTTCTGCTGATAAGAAAATGGGCAGAATTGCAGCTGAAGGTTTAATCGCATCTGCAGTTTTGGCTGATTGCGGAGCTATGGTTGAAGTTAACTGCGAAACAGACTTCGTTGCAAAAAATGAAGAATTCAAAGAATTAGCAAAATGTCTAGCTGAAGGCGTTGCTCAAAAGAACCCTGCTGACGTAGATGCTTACTTAGCTTCAACTTGCGAAAAATGTGGCAAAGCTATTTCTGAAGTTATCAAAGAAAAAATTGCTTCTATCGGAGAAAAAATTACATTCAGAAGATTCGTTCGCTATGAAGGGTGCACTGCAACTTACATCCACAACGGAAAAATTGGTGTATTAGTTCAAACTGATAAAAAAGACGAAGAATTGATGAATGACATTTGTCTTCACATCGCTTCAAGCGCTCCTGAATTCATTTCAAGAGATGAAATTCCTCAATCAGTTATCGACCACGAAACTGAAATTGAAATGGGTAAAGAAGACCTTCAGAAAAAACCTGAAGCTATCAGATCAAAAATTGTTGAAGGCCGTGTAAACAAATTAATGGCTCAAAGATGTCTTCTTGAACAACCATTCATCAAAAATCCTGACGTAACTGTTGGTCAATTGATTGAAGGAAAGATGACAATCAAAGCATTCACAAGATATATGCTTGGTGAAGGTTTGGAAAAGAAACAAGAAAACTTCGCTGAAGAAGTTATGAACCAAATTAAACACTAATTGAAGCTTTAAATTAAAAGCAAATTATAAAAAAAGGAATGGATTAAATCCATTCCTTTTTTGTTTATGTAACCTTATGAATTAATTACTAACGGCTTAAAACAGCCAGCTTAGCACCAACTTCATTGTTTGCCTTTTGGACTTGGTCATATGCTGAAGTAGAAATGTTGTATTGCGGATTATACAGCACTTTTCTATTTCCGCAGAAAGACACCTTATTTTCACGAGCCTTTTTAACCTTAGCCATAAATTCTTTATCACGTTGTTTCAATTCGTCAGATGCGGAATATAACGTCAAAACGTTATCCTTCAACACAATTGGATCATTTTTATCTTTATGAGCCAAATAGTAGTTATCCTCTCCACCATCTTGGTAAACATAATACTTATCGTTAGGATTATAAATATTAATGAATTCCATACCAGGAGTCAAACCGGCATTCAAACCTGTAAAATCATCAACCTTACTAAGATTAATTCTATTTTGATCCATATAAACAGGTTCTTTGCTTGCATCTGAATACTTATCATAAACGAATGAATTTCCGGCAACATTAAACAAAGATAACACAGCATTACCATCAGTAGCATATCTCAACAAACCGGAAATCTCACGGCCGCTTCCATGCTGAAGTGGTAACAAGAACGGAGCCCCGTCATTCAATGCGTGCAATACAGGACGAGAACGGAACAATTTTAAATTATCTTCGTTAGCCTTATGTTTTCTGATAAACTCATACTTTTCAGTCCAATCATGATGGACTGCAGCACGGTTTTTCAAATAAATATTCTTAGTCTTTGTTTCGTAACCTGTAGCACCATAATCATCACCTGCATAAGTAGTTGGAATACCAGGAAGGTTTATTAAAAACTTATCCATCGGTAAAGCTTTTGACATAGCCGGATCCAAAGCTTTCACAAACACTTCAGCTTCCAAATAGTCAGCTTGTGCATCAGATAAACTACTGTTGTTACGAACATTTCTCATAACAAGACCTATAAGTTTCTGAAGTTCTTCAGCTCCGAGGTTGTCTGCCTCAAAGATTTTTCCGTTATATTCACCAGCTGCAAGTTTTGCAACAACTTCTTTTACAAGTCTATACGCACTATCTTTAAGTTCAGGTTTTAGAAGCTGAACACCCTTTGAATCTTTTCTCTTAGTCATTTCATCCAATGCTCTGTAAAAAGCAGAATTTAAAGACTCACCACGAGCAATAGCTTTTGAACTGATATATGAATAATCATATGAATCTGTCATTTCTCTTGTTACATCATTTGGAGTTCCAATTTCAGGGTGCAAAACTGCATAAGCACGTCTTCTGTAATCGAAGTTACCTATATCATTTAAATCTGCATAGAATAAGCCCATATCCATTGAAAGAATATGCAAGATTCTAGGCTTATCGTGGTTATCAACGAATGTATATGACTTAAGGACAGATTCATAAGGTCCAGAGAACAAGAACTCTTCACCACCTCGACCTTTTTTCAACAAGTTATGAATCTTATAACCTTGGTTTGTACCCCAGTCATTACCATTTTCACCAAGTTTTCCGAAAATTCCTGCAACAGATGTGAAGAAGAAATTATAGTTTGCAGTTGCTGTTATACCTGTATCTCTAAGGAATTTACGAACTATATCGTTTCTATATTCATAAGGACGATCTCCTCTTTCTTCCTTATAATATACAAAGTCTTCAGAATTATGACCTGCACCCATTCTATGTAAATCAAGTTCATCAGTAATTTCAGCTACAAGATATGAATTAGGATTTTCCTTATATATTGCATCAGTAGCGTTCTTCCAGAACCCAATCACTTGCTTCCAATTATCTTCAAACAAATCATTTGAGTTTCTTAATGAATCCATATCTGAAACATCTTTTGCAGCATCAAATCTGAAATCCAAACCACCTTTTGCTCTGTCAACAATCATTTCAGCCAACATAAAGCTTGTAAGGTTTGTACCCTCAATCATCTTATACAATGCATCTGCAAGTTTCTTTTTATCAGATTCTTTAATGTGTTTAATTCCTGAATTTAACTTAGAAATAAGAGCATCTGCATCTCTTTTCTGAGAAATACTTGTAATACCAAGACTCTTTAATGAAGATTTTCTTGAAGCATCATAATCATAAATTATGCCGCCATTTTTAGAATCAATCTGATAATCAAGTTCAGGCATTAAACCTTTCATAACCGCAAACTTCGCAATTTCTTGAGTCAAAAGCGGTAGAACATATTTACCATATGGTGATGTATCTTCGTAAATATTCAACTTACGATCCTTAGGTAATCTCTTGTTAATATCAGTTAAGATATCTTTTGCAAAGTCATACATTGTATCACTATACATATGAGTTGTTCTGTTATAAAGAGCTTCATAATCTTTTGTCAAATGAGGATTGTTTGCAAGCAACATTTCCATTCTTGACTTACCGATTTGATCAGGTTGTGTAGCTCTTTTTGTAATGTATGGTGTACTAAATAATGAAAGAATATCCTTGCCTAATTCTGCACTTTCTAACGGGAATTCCATTAACCCTTCAAGAACAGTGTCGTGCATATTTTCAACAGAATCCATACCGTGAAGAGTATAATTTCCGCTTTGAACATTTGCAACAATATCTTCATTCAATTCATAAGATAATTTTTCAGGAAGAACGTGTTCTGAAATTTTTCTATTTATAAGCTTTAATGCAGTAGCAGGATCTTCTTCATCTACATTTTTAAGCGCCTGCGCTGTGTATAAGTTCAAAATCTGATTAGTTTTCTTAGCCCAATATTGTACGGAAGATACTGCATAATCCTGAACTTCACAATTCTTTTGCTGAATTTTCTTAATCGCAGCTTTTCTTTCGTCAAGCGGCAAGTGCATTACACCTTCCAAGTCTGAATTAGACAATGTGTAATGATATTTAACCATATCCACATTGGCATCCCAAGTATAGAAACCTCCTTCGAATTTATTTTCAAATTCAAAGTTTTCAAACTTAGTCAACATTCTTGTTGCTTCATAAGAATTTATAGAAACATATTCGCCAACCGGACGTTTTCTGTTATATTCATTGAACAATTCAACATTCTTTTTATAAACTTTTGGATCAATCGGATATGCATAAGCCATAACCGTATCATTATGAGTTCCATCCTGAAGAACACCAGCTTCAGTCGCAGGTTTTCCATATCCCTCAATAAGAGGTGAACCGGCCTTCATCTGGTCATCTGAAACTTGTTTAACGTTGTATATCTGAACATATGTAGGTTCTTTAGGATTATATTTACAAGGTTTTAATACAACCTTTCCATTTGCATTCTGTTCCGGAACAAACGGAGCGTTGACCAACTTATGACGAATAAACGAATTCTTCTTTCCGAATGCACCAATCTTCGCTGTTGAATCTTTCAAACTATCGCATTTGAACCAATCAAAAAATACGTTATCCGCACCATAATGCAATATACTTTGGAAGTGAATACCACTCAAACCTTCTGATGTAATCGCAGCATCTGAAACGAGGTTTTTGCCTTTTGCAAAAAGTTTTTGTTGAATTCTTGCATAAGTCTGAATATTATCCATCGCATTGGATAACTGGAAACCACTTTCTAACCAGTAGAAATGACGGCTTGTTCTGTCCCCTGTTGCAAACGGAAGAAGGAATATTTTAGAATATACATCTAATTCACCGGAGTCAATTGCGTGTTCAAGACCAGCAGCAGTACCACCAATTTGGTTTGCAAAATCTTTTGTTGCATCAAGTCCAAGTTGTGCTTTCGGATTTGGAACAATGTTATGATTTTTATCATAAACCCATCTAACGTCGTAATTGTCTGTACCAATCAAAATTGCAGCACCTGCATTGTTAGAAACAGCACCACTTGGAACTACAAGGTTATAAATTTTATGTCCACCGGTTTTTGTTTCATCTATCACATCACCGGCATCAACTTTAAACATAGGAATTGCGTCAGGATAATTAACAGGTTTTAATTGATATTGGTAAGCGAAAGGTTGATTTTCACCAAGTCTGTATGCATAATTAAGATCTATCTTGTTATCGCCGGGATTTAATTTTAAAAGGTTAACATTCTCCTCAAAATTGTGTAAAGGAGCACCTATCTTATAATCACCATTTGGCATACGTTTAACTGAAACTATTTGCAAATAGCAATTATAACGTTTAGAGTCATACGGATAGCTAAAATTATAAAGCTTTTCGCCATACTCATCCTTTTTCACATCAAAGCCACCAAATGACGGCTTTCTATACACACTCAACCTGTTGTTAATATTATCTACTTTCACAATTACTCCTTACTTCTAAACTTTTAAACGTTGTGAAGATGAAATTTTGCTAAAACCACAACCTTTATTAAGAAATTTTTACATAAATATAAGTCTGTTTACATAAATATTACAAAACATTGCTATTTGATTTTTTGATTTTATAATATTTATTGTAAAAGGTACAATTAATCTGTGCAAAACATAGGAGAAATTTAATGCTAATGACAGACCTGAAATGCGATATTAAAGATATTAATCTAGCTGAACAAGGCGAACATCAAATTGAATGGGCTATAAAAGATATGCCGGTTTTAAGGCAAATCAAAAAAAGATTTGAAGAAGAAAAACCTTTCAAAGGTTTAAAACTTTCTGCTTGTTCACACGTAACAAAAGAAACTGCTGCATTATGTCTTACAATGCAAGCTGGCGGAGCTGATGCAATTTTAGTAGCTTCAAATCCTCTATCAACTCAAGATGATGTTGCTGCTGCATTAGTTAAGTATCATAACATTCCAGTATTTGCAATTGCAGGTGAAAGTGCTGAACAGTATAAATCTCACATTAGAGAAGCTATCAAACATAATCCTGATTTAATAATCGAAGACGGCTGTGACTTAGTTTCAACAATACACATTGAACACCCTGAAATTGCTGACAAAGTTATCGGTTCTACTGAAGAAACAACAACAGGAATTATCCGTCTTCAGGCAATGGAAAGAGAAGGCAAACTAAGATTCCCTGCTGTTGGTGTAAATACAAGTTTAACAAAACACTTATACGATAACAGATACGGTACAGGTCAAAGCTCAATCGATGGTATTTTGCGTGCAGCAAACATTCTTATCGCAGGAAAAACAGTGGTAATTTCAGGTTACGGATGGTGCGGAAAAGGATGTGCTTTAAGAGCAAAAGCTATGGGTGCAAACGTAATCGTTTGTGAAGTTGATCCGCTTAAAGCTCTTGAAGCTGCAATGGAAGGTTACAGAGTAATGCCTATCGCAGAAGCTGCTAAAGAAGGTGACTTATTCTTAACAGTTACAGGTGATAAACACGTTATTGATATTCCTCACCTACTTTCTATGAAAGATGGTGCTTTCGTTGCAAACGCAGGTCACTTCAATTGGGAAATTAACGTGGATGATTTAAAAGCTTATACAAAAGAAATCAAGCAAATCAGACCATCCCTAGAAGAATACAAATTGAATAACGGCAAATCTATATACGTACTTGCAGAAGGCAGATTGGTTAACTTAGCTGCTGCAGAAGGACACCCTGCAAGCGTTATGGATATGAGTTTTGCAAACCAAGCTTTAGGCATGGAATTCATCGTTAAAAACAGAGGCAAATTAGAAAAGAAACTCCACACATTGCCTCACGAAGTTGATGTAAAAATTGCAGAACTTAAGCTTCAATCAATGGGAATTTCAATTGACAAATTAACTCCAGAACAAGAAGAATACTTGAACAGCTGGAATATTGATTAGTTCAAATCCGTTAATTATATACAAAAAATCCGAACTCAAAAAAGTTCGGATTTTTTTATTAATTGTTATAAATTTAACTATTCAATAACAATAGCGCTAACTGGGCAAGCTTCAGCAGCTTCTTTAACTGAATCTTCGTTATCAGCAACAGCTGATTCGTTAACTACAGCTTTATCTTCGATAGAAAATACTGCATCACAAATTGATTCACAAGCGCCGCAAGCGATACAATCATCAGTAACTTTTACACTCATTTTAATTCTCCTTATTAATTAGCTATAATACATGAATTTCTTCACAATGGAAATTATATAACAAACAAATTAAAATATCCAGTCTTTTACAAAAACAGCCACATTGTCGAAGCCGACAAGAGTACCTAAATCTCCACCTGAGCTATTCTTATCAAAGACAAGAACTGGAACCTTTTCCCTCGTATGATCGGTACCTTCAACACAAGGGTCGCAACCATGATCCGCTGTTATTATAAGCAAGTCATCTTCACTCATTGCATCAACAATTTTCGGAATATAAGTATCAATTTCCTCAATAGCTTTGCCGTATCCCGCAGGATCATTACGGTGACCGTATAACATATCTGTATCAACAAGGTTTGTAAAAATCAACTCGAAATCAGCATCTGTTTCTCTATAATCGGGATAAGCAATTTCTTTCAAACCCAACTCATTTTTAACAGCCTTAAGAGTTAATTCCAAGCCTTCTTTATTTGAACCGGTATGTATTGCATGAGTGATTCCGGCTTTTGAAAAAATATCTTCTATTTTCCCGATACCAATAACTTTTCCGCCTTTATCTTTAATTTCATTAAGCAAAGTATGTTTTGGCACCATAGAGTAATCTCTTCTGTCTTTAGAAATTCTTGAAGGCTTTCCGTCAATAACTCTGTATGGTCTTGCAATGACCCTTGAAACATTATAATCATCTTCATCTAAAATTCTTCTTGCAATCTCGCACCATTCATACAAAGTCTCGAGAGGAATAAGGTCAATATCAAGTGCAATTTGGAATACACTATCTGCACTTGTGTACACAATAGGGAACTTCGTTTTATGATGTTCATCATTCAACTTCTCAATAATTGCAGTTCCGCTTGCAGGAATATTTGCAAGCACACCACCACAACCTGTCTCCTCAACAAACTTATCAATTAACTTCTTAGGAAAACCTTCAGGGAAAGTCGCAAAAGGCTTTTCATTAATAAGCCCCATAAATTCCCAATGACCGGTTGTTGTATCTTTACCCTTTGATTTTTCAATCATTGTACCATATCGAGCAGAAGGGCTTGATGTAGGAGTAATCCCCATAAATTCTTGAATATTTCCTAAACCCATCTTTGCAAGATTTGGAACATTCAAACCTTTATTAAATTCACAAACGTGTCTAAGAGTATTGCACTCAGGAACATCATTAAATTCTCGACAATCATCCATTGCTCCAATACCCATAGAATCAATTACAACGACAATAGCTCTTTTCATATTTTTAACCTCTCATTTTTCCTTATTTTATCACAAAATATACAAACAAATACCACGTCAAAAGTTGATAAAAATCCAATCAAGAAATATTACGGTTTGTAACGATTATTTTGTCTTGCGTTAGTTTGATGAAAAACATGTACTTAATATATATAGATTTAACAAATATGATTAGGTGATAAGGAGATGCACTATGGAGTCCGAAAAAATTAGCATTGGCAATGTCAATTTTGACAAAGAGAGTATTATTTTATCAAAAAAGATTTATGAAAAAGGCCGAAAACTAAATTACGTATTTCTTGTAGGAGGCACCAAAATAATGTTTCCTGACCAGGAGAATAAAAATGCTGCAGTGTCATTAGCAATGAATTACAACAAAGATGTTGCAGAAATCTGCACATGGTTTGACAACATAAGAGGTCTAATTATAGAAGAATCACCTAGTAAAGGAAATTATTACATCCGAGAAACATAAAAAAAAGCTCCCTGTTGGGAGCTTTTTTATTAAAAAATTCAAACTAGCTTTCAATCAACAAGCTTGCACCGATAACTCCGGCAGTGTTGCCCAATTGAGCAGGAACAACTTCAACAGTTTCGCCGGCAATCTTCATTGCACGCTTTTTCAAAGTTTCTTTCAAAGGATCCATCAAGAAATCACCGGCAGCAGCAACACCACCACCAATAATAACTTTTTCAGGATTCAAAAGGTTAACAACACTTGCAAGTCCAATTCCGATATATTCACCCATGATAGTGAAAATTCTCTTCGCAACAGGGTCCCCAACTTTAGCAGCCTCGCAAACGATGTATGGAGTAATTTCAGGGTTAGCAAGTTCTCTGAATTTTGTTGATTTTCCACCCTTAATATAATCTTCGGCCATAGCAACAATTGCCGGACCTGAAGCGAAAGCTTCCAAACATCCGGTATCACCGCATCCGCAAATTGGGCCATCGTGCATTTGCAATTTAATGTGTCCGATTTCACCTGCAGCATTAGATGCACCTCTTACAAGTTTACCATTAACGATCAAACCAGAACCTATACCTGTTCCGACTGTTATACAAATAAGGTTTTCGCAACCTTTACCTGCACCAAAGTTTAATTCACCAAGTGCCGCACATCTTACGTCGTTATCTACACGAGTTGGGATGTGGAATTCATCTTCAATCATTTTTGCGATTGGAACATCAACCCAACCAGGGATATTCGGAGCAAGTCTTACAATACCCAATTTATAATCAACTTGACCAGGGAAACCAAAACCAATACCTTCAATATCTTTAGGATTTACGCTTGTTTCTTTTATCAAATCGTGAATTGCCTGTTTAATATTATCAACAGTATATTCATACCCCATCTCTGCACGTGTAGGGATAGAATTTGAGTAAATAATTTTACCTTCACTTGACACTAGTGCAAGCTTTACATTTGTTCCACCAACGTCAATACCGATTCTGTTTTTAACCATTTTAAATCTCTCCTTAACTGTTCTTGTTTTATAATAGGACAAAAAAAATATCCCCGCAAGCCAATATTATTCCCCGACAGGAGAATGCACAAAACAAACATTCCATATAAACTCCTTCTTGAAAGTCAGAGGAGTATATTATGAAAAAAATTTTAATCGTCTTCACATTGTTAGGGTTAATCATGCCGGCATACGCAGCAACACGCTACGTTACAACAGAAACACCGCTACCTAGAAATTACTACAGAAATTATGGCATAAGAGACTACAACAGTAACAAGATTGCAGATGTAGAAATGGAAGTTTACGGTAGAACGTACCAGAACCAAAACATTCTGACTCGCTTAAATCGCTTAGAAAGAACTGTTTTTAATAGAACTTATCCAAACACATCCGTTGAACAAAGAATAAACAATTTGATTGTAAACTATAACAACAACAGCAACGTAACTCCAATTAACGACTCAAACAGCAAACTAAAAAACATCATAGACAGTGTAAGCTCAACATTTTTCGGCACTGCAACAGGGATGACCCCACCAATAAACCCTTATTACAGCTACGGCTCAAACGGTTACGGTTCAAATTACGGTCACTATCAAGATTACTATGGTACAAACGGTTGGATGAGAAACAACAGTCAAATCGGATCAGGTTCAGGTATTCATATTATTGACTAATAAAAAAACATCATTAAATATATCATACATTTAGATGTTTATCATCTTGGTTAAATAATACATAATAAAACCAAGAAAGTGTAGTCTAAAATGCCTTTTCGATACAGATTACAAAAAATTCTTGATTTCAGAATCCGCAAAAAAGAAGAACAATTACTGGTTGTGCAAAAAGCTCAACAGGCAGTTTTCATAGCAGAGGAGAATATCAGAAAAAATAACGAAGAGATACAGGCTACGCAGATAAATATGCGCAAGGCTGACCCTATGATGTACGATGCATATGACAAATATCTTATCCATCTGTGGGAAAAAGCCGAACAACTGGAACAAATTCGTGTAGAAGCTCAAAGACAACTCGATATTGAAAAACAAAAACTCGTAAAATTAGAGCAAGCGGTAAAAGTTCTGGAAAAACACAAAGAAAAAAATCGTGAAGCTTATCTTGAAGAAGAAAAGAAAGCAGAACTAAAACAATATTCCGAACTTGGCGTTACAAGATACTTTGCACAAAGCAAAGAACGACAAGAGGAAGAAGAAAGAGAGATTTTAAAACAGTTGGCAGAACTGGAGGTTGATTAAAAAATGAATATAGATACAAGATCTAAAACCGCTATATTTTCTAGCAATGAAATGGCAACTACTGCCACTGCAACACAAGCAAAAAGATTCTCAGGAAGTTCAACATCCTTTGAATCAGAAATGAATGCTTCTAAAACTCAAGAAGTTCAAGAAAAAGAAGATATAAAAGAAACCGAAGAGGTAGACAACTCTTCTGAAGCACAAAAAACCGATAAAAAAGATTCAAAAAACAAAGAAGATAAAGTCAGCGGGAAAGAAGTAAAAGAAAACTCTCAAGACAATAACCAAACCCTGAAAGGTGAAGTTTCGACAACAAACCAACAAAACCAACAAGGTCAACAGCAAAACCCAAATCAAAACCAACAAGGGCAAAATGCTTACTCACCTTTATCAGACCAAGTTCAAGCGTACTTGAATGCAAACGGCGGAAACTTTAACTTCACAAATATAAATCCGATGAGCGCAAATTCACGCCACCAAATTTCCGGCATGAAAACTTCAGTAGACTATTCATCAGTAAAAATGTCTGATACAGATGCAAAATTCTTTGCAGACCTGGTTTCAAAGACTGATATGTCTATGGGCAGCATCGCATCAGAGTTCCAAAAAGCTTTGCAAAATGGTGATGTAAAAACGGTTCAATCAACGGCAAAAGCAACAGCAGCTTTAATCGAAGCTTTGAAAGAATCTTCAAAAACTAACCAACCTTTCAGAATTGATTTTGATAAGGATGTATCAGTAATTTTACAAGTAGATAAAGCAGGAAAGATTAACGCAAACTTTATTCCAGGCGACAAAGCAGTGGAAAATTACCTAAGAAACAACATTGATTTTCTAAGACAAAGATTTGATGAAGAACAAATTTCATACGGAGAATTAAACTACTCACAATCTCGCCGTCAGAAAGAAGAGCAAGAAAGAAGAAACAATAAGGAGAGCGGAAATGAATGATTCATACACCACAGCCTTAAACACACAAAAATCTACGTCTAACTGGATGGATGTTATCGCAGATAACATGACAAACGTATACACCCCCGGATTCAGACAAAAAGAAGTAAACTTCAAAACCTTCTTGGGGGGAGCAGTGCTTGACGACTATACAAAAAACTTAGGACAAGGTAAATCTACTCCTGGTACCTCTTCTGAAAACCTGTTTTTAGAAGGTAAAGGGTTCTTTCTTGTAAAAGATGCTGAAGGAAAAAGTATCTATACACGTCTTGGTGAATTCACCTTTGATGGAGAAGGCGTATATAAAGACAGAAGCGGAAACACTGTTCAAGGCTATATCTTGAATGATAAAGGTGAAATCATGCAAGGAACAAAAGCTATAACAGCTGATTTATATCAAGATACAGCAATGAAGGGTGGATCACTAGACATTCCGACAACAAATATTAAAATGTGGATTGATCCGAATAACGGCAAGTACCTCGGAAAATACGATGACTATGAAATTAAAAACGATGGTACAATCTACGGAAAAGCTGACGGTGGTAAACGTGTAGTTCCTCTATACAGAATTACCACAAGAAACTTCCATAACTCAGCTGCACTATATGAATTTAAGGACGGACAATTTGTTGAAACAGAAGCTTCAGGAAAACCGTTACTTGGATGCGGAGAAATTCGTTCAGGCTTATTAGAATTGTCAAACGCAGACTTCAAAGCTAACATCTCATACTTCCAAATGGCTAAATTACAAATGGAAATTTCCAACAAATTAATTTCATCAAACAAAGAATTGCTGGAAGAAGCTTTACGTCTTGTAGGATCATAGTAAAAATATACTTGGAAGCATTATTAACTCTATACACGCAGCAAACTTTTTGCTGCAAATTTTAACACGACTTAAACTCCATTTTACTAACAGGGATTGCTAAATCCCTTTTTTATTGCAATATTTTACCTCCAAAATTGTTGTATATTTTTTGTTAAATTCTGCTTGTAAAAAAGTTTTGCCCATGCAATAATTTTAGTAACGAAAGGCTAATCATGGCAAATACTTTAGTTTATTTACTGGACGGGAAAATTTATATTAATTTAACTAACAGATGTACAAATGATTGTATTTTTTGCCTTAGAAAAGACAAAGATGATGTTTGCGGTCAGACATTGTGGTTAGATAGTGAAAACTATCCGATAGAAGAACTTTTCACCCAATTTGACAACTGCTGCAAATTTCACCATTCAGTAGTTGAAGACGCTCATCCTGAAATAATTTTTTGCGGATACGGCGAGCCAATGATTAGACTTGAAGAACTTAAAGTTACTGCAAAACACATAAAAGAACTATACCCTCAGGCTAAAATAAGAGTAAATACTAACGGACACGCTAATTTCGTACATAAAAGAAATGTAGTTCCCGAATTAAAAGGGTTAATAGATGAATTTAGCGTAAGTCTTAATGCACCAACAGAAGAAGAATATAACGAGTTGTCTTTGCCAAAATTTCCACAAGCATACGAAGAAATGAAAAAATTCATAAAAGCTTGCTCTGATGAAGGAATTTCAGTTGTTGCAAGTGTCGTAGACGGATATAAAGGAAGACGACTTGATTTGAGTGCTTGTGAAAAAATTGCAACCGATTTGGGTGCAAAATTTAGAGTAAGAGAGTGGATTGTAAACGGATACTAAATTAAGGAAACGAAATGCAAATTCAAAAAATAAGTAGTCAAAATCAAAATAACACGAATTTTCAAGGGAAAGTATTTGTAGAACCAGATTTGAGCTATAAACCATGTCAGTATGTAAGACGACATTTGAAAACAATGCAGGTAATGATTTCGAATAAACCTTATGATTTATTTATAACTCAAGATCATGCCAAAAATACTGTTAAGTTGATAGCCCAAAATGAAAAAGATTTAGGGAAAAGAAAAGCTCTCCGCTATGTTGTATCTGTAGATAAAAATGTTGAAGATTATGATATTGCGGCTGCAGAAGCGATAAACGGATTTGATAAAAAATTAGCAAATTTACCCCCAACATTTAAAGAAAAAGCTAAGAATTTTTTTGATAAGTTAGGCGAAAAATTTATGCAAATTATGCAAGATGAATAAATAAGTAAAACCATATAAATAAGAAGGAAAAAGAAAGGACGCGAAATGAATAGTAATTTAGACAAAATTATGAAACCGAAATCAATTGCTGTTATCGGTGCTTCAACTAAAGAACACACTATTGGTTCGGATATCATGAAAAGATTACAGGAATACAAATTCAACGGAAAAATTTATCCTGTAAACCCTAAAGGCGGAATCATTGAAGGTCTTCAAGCTTACACTTCTGTTGGTGAAATTCCAGGAGAAGTTGACTTGGCGATTATCGTTGTAAACGCAAAATTTGTATTATCAACAATAGACCAATGCCACGAAAAGGGTATTAAAGGTTTATGTATCATCACTGCAGGCTTCAAAGAAACAGGAGCTGAAGGTGCTGAAGCTGAAAAACAATTATTGGCAAAAGTTAGAGAATACGGCATGAGATGTGTTGGTCCTAACTGCTTAGGCGTAGTTAACACACACCCTGACATCAGAATGGACGGATGTTTCGCTGAATCACTTCCTGAAAGAGGAAACATTGGTTTCGTATCTCAATCAGGCGCATTGGGCGGCGGTATTTTGAACATCTTGAAAGACCTAAACCTTGGTTTTGCACAATTCATTTCAATCGGTAACCAAGCTGATGTAAATGCTGAAACAGCACTTGAATATTGGGAAAATGATTCTGACGTTGAACAAATTCTACTTTACATGGAATCAATTCAAAACCCAGCTAACTTCAGAAAATTAGCTTCAAGAATCACAAAGAAAAAACCTATTCTTGCATTAAAAGCTGGACGTTCAGCTGCTGGTGCATCTGCAGCATCATCACACACTGGTTCATTGGCTGGTGCAGATAAAGCTGCTGCTGCATTACTTCACCAATCTGGTGTTATCAGAGAATTTTCTTTGAAAAACTTATTCTCAACAGCAAAAGTATTTGCTAACTGCCCTATTCCAAAAGGTGACAGAGTAGCAATCATCACAAACTCAGGTGGTCCTGGTATCATGGCAACTGACGCTGTATGTGAATACGGTATGCAAATGGCTAAAATTTCTGAAGAAACTAAAGCCAAATTGAGAAGCTTCTTGCCATCTGCAGCATCAGTTAAAAACCCTATCGACATGATTGCTTCAGCTCCAATTGAACACTACAAACAAACATTGGAAACAGTTATCGCTGATGAAAATGTTGATATGATTATCACAATTTATCTTCCATTCTTAGGTTTGAAAGATATCGATGTAGCTCAAGCTCTAATGGAAATTAAAGCTGCACATCCTGAAAAACCTGTTATCGGCGTATTCATGACTAAGAATGAATTCTTCTCTAAACTTTCAGATATGGATGTTAATATGCCATTCTTTATGTATGCAGAAGAAGCTGCTGACGGTTTGAACAGATTAAATCAACAAAGATTATGGATGGAAAGACCTGAAGGTAAAAAACCATGCTATGACGTAGATAAAGCAAAAGTTGAAAGCATTATCAAGAAATCATTAGCAGAAGGTCGTGCTCAATTAACTACTTTGGAATCAATTGATGTACTTCAAGCATACGGTATCAGAGCTTGTAAGTATGGTTTGGCAACTAATGAAGAAGAAGTTGTTGAACTTGGAAATTCAATTGGCTATCCGGTAGTTATGAAGATGACTTCAAAAACACCTTCACACAAAACAGATGTAGGTGGTGTTGTTGTTAACATCAAATCAGAAGAACAATTGAGAAAAGAATACAAAGGATTACTTGAAAGACTTGAAGCAAAAGGTTTGTTAGATGGTCTTGAAGGTGTAATCATCCAAGAAATGGTTAAGGGCAACCGTGAAATGGTTTGCGGTATTGCAACAGACCCTCAATACGGTCCTATGATGATGTTCGGTTTAGGTGGTGTATTCGTAGAAGTTATGAAAGACGTAACATTCAGAATCGCTCCTCTAACAGACATTGATGCTATGGATATGATTAAATCAGTTAAAGCATACAAATTGTTAGAAGGTGCTAGAGGTACAAAACCTGCACAAATCGAACAAATTCAAGAAACATTATTGAGATTATCTCAACTTGTAAGCGACTTCAAATTTATCGATGAGTTAGACATTAACCCATTGTTAATCTCAGAAGCTACAGGTGAAGGTATCGCAGTTGACGGTCGTATCAAAGTAAGAATGGAAGAAGCTAAAGAAGCTTTAGGCTGTTCTTGCGGTGCAACTTGCTCTTGCTGCTAATTTTCTTAATAATCATATAGATTAGAACAAAAAGACCGTTGAATAACGGTCTTTTTGTGTTAGAATAGTTTTTACACATAGGAGAACATTCGTGATAAAAATTTACCCCAGAATAGGCTCGGTAATTGGAGCAACAAAAGATCGTTTAGATGTCCGCAGATTAAAAAACAGCAACATTGAAGGTATAGATAAAACTTTTTATGAATGCCTCGTAAGAGAATCAGGTCCATCAACTAACAATCCGATAAAAATGTTAAAAAGCTGGCGAAAAGCATATCTGGCGAACTTACGAAAATTCAGGATGATACAAAACATTCATAAACTCGCAAATCCGAAAAAAAGATTTTTTTAATATTGCAGATAAAACAACCCACCATTAATAATTGTAAATTTTTTTTAAAGATAATACAAAAAAAAATTTTTACGATTATTATAGTCATGTAAAAAAGATAGGGGTTTAAAATGAAGGTTTCTGCAATTAATACTATTTCAAACGTAAATTTTCAAGGAGACAAATCAAAAAAGGCTAGTAGCGTAAAAAATGCGGCTGGAGCTGCTATGATAGCTATTGCAGCAGCAGTTCCTGCAGAAGAAGCTCAAGGTCAATATTACGTTCCAATTCCGCCTCCTGCTTATTACCAATACTACGTACCGGTACCGGTTATGAATGTTCCAAAATGCTTCATATTTGGGGATGCAAACAACGAAAATTATGAAAAGACAATGCCTGACGTATTTAGAGAAATTGACCGAGAAATAGAAGAAAATGGACAAATATCGGTAAATGAAGTTGTAAGCTTGGAAGAATACAACCATAATTCCAACAATGCTTATCCGATGACCAGAGGTGAAAAAGTCCAGATTGCAAATCTTGTAAAAAACTTATCCAGAAAATATAACCAATCAAATTCAAATCCAAACACAATTAATTATAGTGAATACAAAAACATTATGAAGGATTATATGAGATCAAAAAATGCCGCAGATTTTATGAATTTGATACAAATATGGACAAATACATTCAATTATAATCCTTACTATCATCATCACCACTGTCAACCGGTACCACCGCCACCACCACATCATCATCACAGACATTGGTAACAGGATGATAAACAAGCATATAAACAAAAAACATACCTTAAAGGTATGTTTTTTGTTTGCAATCATTTAAAACGCAGAACCAAAGATTATACTTTAAGGGAATGAATATAAGAAGAATATAACTTAAGCTGTTAAAACGTAGAATAGTAACAAAAAAGGAAGAAATTATGAAAAAAAATATATTACTAGTAGCTTTAATAAGCATAGCACTCCCCGCCTTCGGGGTATGTCCGCTAACAGGATTCTGTGCCCCGCCATCATCTTCGCTATCGGGCCCAACCTTAAACGAAAAACATATACCTAATAACCTTAACCAAATACAAAAACCTGACGCCTTCTTGCCAAAATACAAGGAACCTTACCACGATATGCTAATAAACACAGAGCAAACACAGCCAAACTCCACCCCAGGTTTAAACAATAACGAATCGTCATACAATTCAAGTTGCCAATTCGGCCTATGTATGCCAAGTAGCGGGTCAATGGAGAAACCATCTTACTAAGATATTGTATATACCTTCTTGTAGTACAATATCGCACCAAAGGTGGCCAAAATAATGTTAGGCATCCAAGCTGCAAGCAACGGCATTAACGTTCCAGCTTCACCAAAGGAAATAGATAAAGCTCTTATCAGATAGTATGCAAAAATGATTAATATTGAGAACAAGAATCCTCTATTATAACGAACACGAGGAGGAGTAATTGCTAAAGGCACACCAACAAGAACAAGTGCAATTGTTGTAATCGGTAAAGCCAACTTATCATACAATTCAATTACTACAACATTTCTTTGTTCTTCATCCAGTGTATGCAAATTTGTAGCTATGAATTTCAACAATGTAGTGAAATTCATTTCTTTTGCCATGTTTTTATTTAACTGTTTAGACAAGTCTAAACCAAACTTAACAGTAGAATCTTCAAACAAAGTAGTATTAAGGACTTTACCTTCTTGTCCTACGGTATAGACAGCACCCTTTTGGAAATCCCAACCTGCCGGTGTTGTCTTACCTGTTTCTGCTTGAAGCACCTGAATTGTACCTTCTTTTGAAGTATCCAACACGGTAATATTATACAAAATTTTATCTTCACAATGTCCAACGTAAAATAAACGCTTTAAGACCCCATCACTTCCGATATCTTTAAACACAAAATTTTGTTTTCCGTCAGGAACATTTTTTTGACTGAGTGACCACAAAGCCAAATCCTTTGAATATTTTGAAGCCACAGGCACAATAGTTTCGTTAATAACGAAACTACATATACACATAATGACAGAAAAAATAAATATTGGTTTTGCAATACGATTAATACCAATACCACAAGCCCTTAACACGGTAATCTCTGAAGCAAGGCTGAGTTTATTTAAAGTCATAACAGTAGACAGCAAAACTCCCATAGGAATAGTCATAACAACTACCGATGGCAAATTCAATATAATCATTAATAAAGCAACTTTAAACGGGATCCCGAACAAAGAAATCTGTTTTATTAACGTAATAAAAGTATCAGATGCAAAAATAATAGAAGTAAAGACAAATACACCCATAATAAACATTTCGATAATCTGTTTAAGGATGTATTTGTCTAATACAGAAATATTTTTAGCTTTCTCTACAATTTTCTTTACTTCAGCCATAAAAAAATTATATTCTAAAAATAAAGTTTAATCAATTATTTTAGAAGAATATGTACCGTCAAAATTTCTTGTAGAAACTACGGTATTACCATTATCATTTTTATTCATAGCTTTAGCAAGAGTTCCTGTAGAATCATAAACTTTGTAAGATGAAACATAATATTCTTTAGGATAAGAATTAAGAGCCGGAGAAAGTGTCATATCAATAGTTTTTCTCTTAGCACCTTGAACATCCAAAACTCTTCTTACACCTTGGCCAACTTTTTGTTCCAATACTAAGCTGCGCACAAGTTTTTGGGGTTTAAAATTAATTTTCATAATAATCCTTCTCTCTATAATGGGTAAATCGTACGAGAAAACGGTACAACAAACAAAAATGTTTGTAAAGTGAAACTCACAAAACAAAATTTTTATATTTTATAATCAATCCCTTGTCGTTCAAAAATACTATTGAAAAAATCTTTATTCTCAATAACAGTATCACGCTTAAGAATCATATCAAAGCCGAAAGAAAACGGATGCTGCTTGTCAGGTTTTTCATCTAACAAGGCTCGCTGAATATATTTTTTCAACAAAGCATTTGTATCCTTACACAATGCACGCTTAGCAGCAGCGTCATCTTTACTTAAAGTTACACTATCCAAAATTTGCTGAGCTGCTTCCTTTAAATCCTCAAACCCTAAACTTTTATCCGAAATAATATCACGCAAAGCTTTATCTCGGGTATCAAAAGCTGTAATATCAGGTTCAAACTTATATTTAGAATGGAAATATACCGCAGTATCTTTTGAATAAATTTGTATATGCGGACTCTCATTCTTAAGCATCTCCATAATACTTGCCAAGCGTAGAAGTTCTCCTATTCTAAAACGCTTTCTTTGATACTCTTTATCAACTTGAATATTAAACCCAAAAATTTTCTTATTACCTTGAGCGTCAATAGATATAAGTTCATTCCCCAAAAGTTTACCTAATCTATTTTTGACCTCAATCATAAAATTCTTCTCTGTATTTGGATATTTTGCGATATTAACAAAAACATCTCCAATTATATCTTTTGGCACAGAAAATGTTTCAAAAAGATGACGTCCTTCATTTAGGTCTGCGTCTTTCCATAATATTTGTGCAGACTTTCTAACAACATTATTATCTAAAAGAGGATTCGAGATTTTCATATAAAAATTAAATCCCCTAAAAGAAATATTTTGCTACCGACAATATGCTCTAAAAAAATTACAAGTATTTACAGATTTGAAAAATTGTTATAAAATAGCTTGGATAAAAGCAAGTGTTGGATTGCAAGGGGTGTATATGGCTACAAAAGATTTTTATGATAATGGTTATAACTTGAAAAAATTCATGTCCCCACTAAGGGCAACAGTTACTGCACCATTTTTCGGAAACAATGTAAGAGAAGTACTTGATGTTTCGGAAGCTTACGAACTTGCGCTAAACTCCCCGGGAACAATTGAACTAACCGGCATGCCTGTATATCAACCTGAGAAAATAGGACTTCCAAAGGATGCAAACCAGTTGCTCTTCAATGATGGAGCCGTTGTAGGTCGTTGTATAGCAGCAAGAAAAATTGTAGGAGAACCTAATTGTAATGAGACTGAACTCTTGCCTATCATCAGAGAAGCTGTCTATAACACTCGCTACAAAGCTATGTACAGAGCTGAAACAATAATTGGTCTAGACAAAGATTTTATGATGAAAGCTCACCTGCTCATTCCACAGGGCTTCGAAAACACTTTATATTCTTGGATGCTAAACTTCCAATCAATCACAAAAGAATACGCCAAAATGTACAGTCAATCAAAGGAAATAGATGAACCGGATATATATATTTTCTCGGATCCGGACTGGTCACATCCTGATTTCCCTTACGGCTTAACCTTCTTTGATCCTCTTCACAATTGTGCTGCAATATTAGGAATGCGCTATTTTGGAGAGCACAAAAAAGGAACACTCACTTTAGCTTGGGCAGCAGCAGCACGAAACGGTTATGTGTCTTGCCACGGCGGAATGAAAAGTTATAAACTTGATAAAGATAAATCTTTCCAAATAGCAGTTTTCGGACTGTCGGGATCCGGCAAATCCACAATAACACATGCAAAACACGACAACAAATATAAAATAACAATATTGCACGATGATGCATTCATAATTAAAACGAACGAAAAATACACCATTGCATTAGAACCGGCATATTTCGACAAAACAATAGACTACCCAATAGGTCATGAAGCAAACAAATACATTTTAACTCAGCAAAATGCAGGTGCCATATCACTTCCTAACGGGCTTGTATATTCAGTACCTGAAGACATAAGGAACGGCAACGGTAGAGCCGTAAAATCAAAATTATGGGCAGAAAATAGAGTTGATAGAATTGACGAACCACTTAATGCAATATTTTGGTTAATGAAAGACCCAACAATTCCACCTGTTCTTAAACTTAAAGGGGCAGAACTGAGTGCTGTTATGGGCGCAACACTTGCTACCAAAAGATCAACCGCTGAACGATTAGAAAAAGGAACAGATCCCGATGCAATTGTTGTAGAACCTTATGCAAATCCTTTTAGAGTACATCCTCTTGCATTGGATTATGAAAGATTCAAACAAATTTTTAACGATGGAGTGGATTGTTATATTCTAAATACTGGAGAATTTATGGGGAAAAAGATTTCTCCATCAGTTACTCTAAAAATAATAGAAAAAATAGTTGAATCTAATGCTGAATTTCATCCTTGGGAAAACTTTGACAATCTTGAAATCATGGATATCGAAGGATACGAAGCATCATTCAATAATAGAGAATATCGTGACAAGTTCGTTGCAAGAATTAATGACAGAATAGAATTCATTAAATCAAGAGAAAACATATTATCAAGCAGAGATAAACTTCCTCAAGAGGCCATTGATACTCTTTTAAACCTGACAAAATTCTGCACTCAATATTCATAGTAAAAAGCAGGTAGGAATTAGATTTCTACCTGCTTTCAAGTATTATTATAAATTACTGATTATTGTTGACCGTATGATAAATTTGCTTCATTTACGGCAACCGCATCAGACTTAATCATACTTAAGTATAGAAGTTTATTTGCAGTTGCTTGGTCAAGGTTCAAGAATTGACCTCCGGCTTGAACATCACTTGCAGAAACAATTTTTACATCTGCATTGACTTCAATATTACCGTATTTAATATGTACCGGAACAACATCTCCAACTTTCAATGATTTGTTGTGTTTAAGAGCAACGCCACCTCTTGAAATGTTAGATATTGATTGAACTTCCGGAGTTGATGAGAATTCCAATCCTCCAGCAACATCATCAGAATTAAATCTAATGAATTGACGTTTATCTGTTGCAGGCATACTGTCTTCAATATCTCTTAGTTGTGATATTGCTTTTGCATCAATCGGGATTTCCGGATTTGGATTTGGATTTGGTTCAGGGTCCGGATTTGGATCGGTGTCGTCATCATTATCCGCATCAGCATCGTTATCGTTGTCATTATCATTATCGTTGTCTGCGTCATTATCTGCATCGGCATCTGCGTCTGTATCTGCATCAGCATCGGCATCCGCATCGGCGTCTGCGTCCGTATCCGCATCAGCATCGGCATCCGCATCGGCGTCTGCGTCCGTATCCGCATCTGCATCGGTATCAGCATCGGCATCTGCGTCGGCATCTGCGTCAGCGTCTATATCAGCATCGGCATCTGCATCAGCATCTGTATCATCATCACCTGGTTCCGGCTCTTTATCTTCGTCAGGAACTACTAAGTTATCATCATCTTCGATAGTTCCTTCATCTTCAGGGTTTGTATCCTTATCGTAACCATCGTATCCAGGATCATCATTCTGAGAGCTACCACCTGTATAGTAATCTCTACGACCTGCATCAGGGCCTTCTTCAATTGATTCAACATGTTCAGGTCTTACTGCAGTTGTTCTAATAGAAACCTCTTTATCAGGATCACTTGCATTTTTCAATTTTGATGTTGCTGAGTTTTCCTTGTAATAAGATTTACCATCTTCACCACGGTGCGGAGTATCTGTAATGAACTCATAACCACCGGCGTAAGCGTGATCTGCAATGATATTCAAATCTTGTTCGTGTGCCGGACGACCTTCACCTTTACCTGCTAAAGTACCATTTTTTATTACAACAGTACCGTGAGGAGTAGCGTTATGTCCGCCAACTTCTGCCAAATCAAGTGCACCAACAGTTGCTTTGGTTGGATTAATTCCACCTTCATAACCGCCAAAGTAATCACCTGTCTTTTCATAAGTTGGAACTTCACCTAAGTGATCTATCACCATATATTGACCACGTGTGATAACCTTTACTTCATTCTTTGCTGTAATTTCGCCAATGTGAGTGTTACCTGAAAATTCAGCATTAATGCTTCCGTTTCTTGCAACCATTGAACAAATTTCTGTATCATTCTTGCTGCCATCAGCGTTATCAAGACCTTTTACGTTGATATCACCGTTATTTGCAAGCATATCAACACCATATTCAGCATTTGAAGCATATTCAGTAATTTTTTCGTGTGAAAAATCTTCACCTGCATCGGTATCAATAGTACCGTCTTGCCAGTGAACACCTTCTTCAACGTAATCAGGGTTGAATTGACCTTTTGTTTGAACAAATGTCAAACTCTTACCTGTACCTGATTCACCAATACCGCCACTAGCAATCAATGATATACCTGCACCTGTAACGTTTGCAGTCTTACCATCTTTTGATCTGTTCAAAATTGAATAATCAGCAGATCCTGAATCGGATGCATCAGCCAACAAGATAACTCTACCATCTGCCTTAATCTGGTCAACATTCATATTCTTATCAATACTTGCCATATTTACAACAGATTTATTACGATTACCTTGAGTACTGATTGCCTTAATAGTTCCGTCAATAGAAGTGTTGATAGATTTTGTTAAATCTCTTCCATTTGGTCCGATACCTGTGCAGATACCGTTTGCACAAACCAATTCTTCACCAATAGCACCGTTTGTAGCATTGATTTCCAAATCAGCACCATTTGTTGTAACAATGTGGTTTGTCTTAACACCATTGTTCAATACATCGCCATTAGTTACATTGATTGTAACTTTTCCATCTGCAACAATGTTGTGTTCATTTGCAGCATCACCCATTGTAACATTTGAATTTTGGCTTGTGATATTAATTTTTGCACCGCCATCACCAGTGATAACACCACGTAAATCAACTCCGCCAGGAGCATCATTCACAATGTTTAATGAACTACCGTGGTTATTAATTTTACCTGTTGCAGTAAGCTTAACACCATCAGTACCACCAGCTTGGTTAGTAATATTTGTAGTACCTGTATTTGTCAATGTACCTGAAATATTGATACCTTTAGTACCTGAGTTAATAGCTTCTAATAAACCATTATTGTTAGTAACACTGCCTGAAATATTAATACCTTGAGCACCTGTATTATTCATAACGGTATTACCAGCACCTGTATTTTTTACGGTACCTGCAATGTTAATTCCGCTATTACCTGCATTTGAAATTTGGATATTACCATTACCTAGGTTAATAATTTGAGACCCTGCTTGAGCATCAAAGCCGTTAGAAGTTTTAACATTGAAATTACCTGCATTACCTCTATTGCCTGTGTTAACCAAGTTTTCAAATAAAGATTCAGCAACATCGTGCTTAATAATTCTGTTACCACCATTTAATCCGTGGGTATCAGCACCTGTAAGAACTGCACTGCCGTTAGCTGCTATAAATGAACCTGCATTAACATCGAAATCCTTATTAGCCATAACCATGGCACCATTTTCCAATCTTACAGACTGACTGCCGTCAATAGAAAATACTGAAGGATCCCAAGTCTTTTCACCTTTAACACCAAAATATCCTTGCATTGTACCTGTTGAACCGCCCGGATGAGTTACGTTTACAACATCACCATACAAAGGAACATCCTTTGGAATATCGGAAATAAATCTGTTAAATGTGTCTTGAGTTGGGGTAATTACAGACAATGAACCAACGTTCAAAACACCGCTGGCACCAACAACCATACCATTTGGAGATACGAATATTAATTGACCTCCAGGTTGGAAAGCACCATTAACTTCTCTTACAGTGTTAACCAAACCGTTTATGTTAATCTGATTTTGTACAGCAGCAATAAATGTGTCAATGCTTGGACCATTTTCATACTGGTGAGTTACACCTTTTTCATCAACCCATTGACCCATGTTGTAATATTGCATAACAAAGTTCGCAACATCACCTGCTGCTAATTGGAAATCTTGGAAGCTTCTAAAACCTAATTTTTGGGCAATATTAACCATATCCGGCGTAATATTATATTCACCGTTCTGTGGTAATAACGGACGCCCATCAGGGTTTGTAATATTAGTTACAGGAGGCGCTGTGTACGCCATAACCGGAACAGCTTGTTGCATAACCATCAACAGGCCTAAAACTGAAGCCACCACACGTCTTTTATTTGTTCGTAATTTCCTAGTCATTACAAAATCCTCATCATTCTTCTTTTATATAAATATAAACGGCATTTTTCCGAAAAAAATGATATTATTTTGTTTATTTTTTACAAAAATTTACAATATTAAGTCCAAAAAATTAAATTTCTCAAACTACCTGAGCAAAATTCAGGTTAAAATTTTAATAAAATTGTGACTTAAATTTAAACTTTATCTGTCAAAAAATCGCTTGGATACATAAGCATAATTTCATTAGCCAACACACAAGCTATTCTGGCTTCAGCAACCACTGCACAAGCTTCTACCGCACAAGTATCTGACCTTTCAAAATGAGCGGTCGTTTCTGTCATATTACTGCTATCAACAGTGTTTAAAGGAGTCTTGAGAGTAGGGATAGGTTTCATAACAGCTCTGACAACAAGAGGTTCTCCGTTTGTCATACCGCCTTCAACTCCACCTGCATTATTTGTTTTCCTGACTATTTTGCCATCTTTTAAAAACATCTCATCGTGGAACTTACTTCCGGGAATTTCATACCCGAATTCACCGTTACCAAATGATACAGACTTAATCGCAGGAATACTCATTACGGCCTGAGCGACTTTACCATCAAGACATCTATCCCAATGAACATGGGAACCCAAACCTATTGGAAGATTTTCATAAACTACTTCAAATTTTCCACCCAAAGTATCACCTACGGACTTTGCACTATCAATTTCGGAATGGAATTCTTCTTCATTTTTGCCTTTGCCAATCTGCAAAATTTCTGAATGCCATTCAATTCCATAGTGCTTCAACAAAAGCTTGGCAACAGCACCAACTGCAACCTCAATTGCAGTTTTTCTTGCACTGGAACGCTCAAGGATATTCCTCAAATCTTTTTGATTGTATTTTACACTACCTGCATAATCGGCATGTCCCGGACGATAAGTTGAAAAAGATTTTTCATCAGTTTCATCCTCCGCCTTAACACTCATAATTTTTTGCCAGTTTTCAAAGTCTTTGTTATAAATAATAAGAGTCAACGGGGAACCCAAAGTTTTACCAAATCGAACGCCAGAGGTTATTTCAACAGTATCAGATTCAATTTTCATCCTTCCACCACGGCCGTAACCTTGTTGTCTGCGTTTTAATTCAGAATTTATAAACTCAACATCTATACCTAACCCGGCAGGTAAACCTTCAATAATTGCAGTAAGACATTTGCCATGACTTTCTCCGGCCGTTAAAAACCTAAATTTTTCAAGCATTACTGTCTTATCCCCCATTTCATTTGTAAATTACGCAACTTCCCGCTATGTTGCATCAGATTAATCGTAAAATCAACAGACTCTCTTAACTTTGCAGACTCCTCACCTTTTCTAAAGACAACAGCATAAGGCTCTTTAGAAAATCGTTTATCCAAAATACGGACAGACGGATCATCCAATGCAAGGTTATACAAAATAGTGTCATCCGCAATCATCGCGTCAGCTTCACCATTTTTTAACGCATTATACGCCAAGTTGTAATTTTTATAACCTCTTATAATAGCCTCAGGTGCATTCATTCTCACACTCATCTCACCGGTTGAACCATATACGATTATTACTCGCTTTCCGCTTAATTGTCTTATTGATGCAAGATTAGTATTATTTCGCACCAAAATTGCTTGTCCAGCCATATAGTATGGAACTGAAAAATCTACAACAAGTCGTCTTTGGTCTGTAATAGACATTGTCGCAATCAGCATATCAACTTTGCCTGAATTTAACATGCTAATTCTATTTGATGCTGTCACAGGAACAAATTCCACCGCATTCATATTTGCAAAAAGATGTTTTGCAATAGCACGTGCCAAATCAATATCGAAACCTTGAAGTTTTCCATCAATATTTCTATACCCAAAAGGTCTGGTATCACTTCTTACACCAACTATTATTTTTCCTCGTTTTTTGACAGTCTGGTAATCGTCCTGAGGCTTAACCGAAGAACAACCCGTCAAAATCAAACAAAATAATAGAAGCGTGCAAAAAAATTTCTTAAGCATAAAACCCTCTTGTTACTATTACTCTAATGATACAGAAAGACGAAATCATTGTCAATTAAATAGGCTTAAAATCTGGTTGACAAGCAAAAATGCGCCAAGTAAACTAATCTTATGGAAGTAAAAGTTATTGGAGCAGGGCTTGCCGGCTCAGAAGCCGCTTTACAGCTAGCCAAAAGAGGAATAAAAGTAAAACTGTACGAAATGCGCCCAAACAAGTCAACAGGCGCACACGTAACGGATAAGTTTGCAGAGTTTGTATGTTCAAATAGCCTTGGTGCTGCGGACTGTTCTAACGCATCAGGACTTCTCAAAAAAGAAATGCAGCTGCTGGGTGGAGAACTTATTAATATAGCTTATGAATGTGCTGTTCCTGCCGGCGGGGCTTTGGCAATCGATAGAGAATTATTTTCTCAAAAAGTTACCGAAAAAATTTGTAACGAAGAAAATATCGAAGTAGTAAGAGAAGAAATTACAGAAATCCCTGAGGGGATTGTCATTATGGCTTCAGGGCCTCTAACAAGCGAACCTCTTGCTAATTCTATTAAAGAATTTACACAAAGCGAACACCTGCACTTTTTCGATGCAATTGCTCCAATTGTAGAATATGACAGTATCGATTTTACTAAGGCGTTTATGGCTTCCAGATATGATAAGGGTGAAGCATCTTATATAAATTGCCCTATGAACAGGGAAGAATATGAAAAATTTTATAATATCCTTATAAACGCCCCAAAAATCGAACTTAAAAGTTTTGAAAAAGGTGCAAAGTTTTTTGAAAGCTGCTTACCGATCGAAGTACTTGCTTCACGCGGAGTAGATACACTTAGATTCGGACCGATGAAACCGGTAGGACTCGTTGATAAAAGAACCGGAGTTGAGAATTATGCAGTAGTCCAGTTAAGACAGGATAATTCTGCCAAAACATTATACAATCTTGTTGGCTTCCAAACTAACCTGAAATGGGGTGCTCAAAAAGAGCTTTTGCATTCAATTCCTGGACTAGAGAATGCAAATATTGTTCGTTATGGAGTTATGCACAGAAACACATTTATTAATTCACCAAAACTCCTTAACCCAACATTACAAACAAGAAAACGCCCAACCTTATTCTTCGCAGGACAAATCACAGGCACAGAAGGTTATACTGAATCTATCGCCAGCGGACTTCTTGCTGGTATAAATGCGTACAGATACATCTCAAACTTAGAATTGCTGGAATTACCTAAAGAAACTATGCTAGGTGCTCTTACACATTACATATCAGACGAAGAACACTCTAAGTTTCAACCGATAAATTCTAACTGGGGTTTGGTACCTCCTGTTGAGCTTCCTAAAAAAGAAAGAAAGAATAAAAAACTTAAAGCTGAAGTGATTTCTAACCGCTCAATTGAGACGCTTAACGCTTTGTTAAAATCCCTGTAATTCCCTTGACTTAAGATTTTTAGCAACGTAAAATCTAGTTGTATATAACTTGAAGGGAGTTAGAAAAAATGTTGGATCGTATACAAATTACAAAAGAAGTAGAAGAAATGTGCTGCGTTAAACGCGGTGTTAAAGGTGAACCTGCTCCGATTCCTCAAGAAGGTGAATGGACAAAATGTAAAGAAATTAAAGACATTTCAGGTTTAACTCACGGATGCGGATGCTGCGCACCTCAACAAGGTACTTGTAAATTAACTTTAAACGTTAAAGACGGTATTATCCAAGAAGCTTTGGTTGAAACTTTGGGTTGCTCAGGTATGACTCACTCTGCTGCTATGGCTGCTGAAATTCTTCCTGGCAAAACTATCCTTGAAGCTTTAAATACTGACTTAGTTTGTGACGCTATTAACGTTGCGATGAGAGAATTGTTCTTACAAATCGTTTACGGTCGTACTCAAACTGCATTCTCTGAAAATGGATTGCCGGTTGGTGCAGGCCTTGAAGATTTGGGTAAAGGCTTGAGCTCTAAAGTAGGTACTATTTTCTCAACTAAACAAAAAGGACCTAGATATCTTGATCTTGCAGAAGGATATGTTCTTGAACTTGGTTTAGACAAAAATAACGAAATTATCGGTTATAAGTATGTTAAAGTTCCTCAAATGTTAGATGCTATCAAGAAGGGTGTTGATCCTAAAGAAGCTTTTGAAAAGAATATTAAGACATACGGCAGATTCTCAGAAGCTGTTAAAACAATCGACCCTAGAAAAGAATAGCAAAAACCGGTCGTTGACCGGATTGGCAAAATTATAAAACGTAGTTAATTATAAAAGTATAAGGAATAAAAAAATGGCTATTAAATTTGAAGGACAAGACAGACGTCAGGCTAAATTAAACAAAGTTTTGCCTGAATACGGATTCAAGTCTTTAGAAGATGCAAAAGCTTTATGCGATTCTAAAGGCATAAATGTAGAAGAAATTGTTAAAGGCATTCAACCAATCGCATTTGAAAATGCTGTTTGGGCATACACATTGGGTGCTGCTATCGCTTTGAAAAAAGAAGCTAAAACTGCAGCTGATGCAGCAAGCCTTATTGGTGAAGGTCTTCAAGCTTTTTGTATCCCAGGTTCAGTTGGTGATACAAGAAAAGTTGGTTTAGGCCACGGAAACTTGGCAGCAATGTTGCTTAGAGAAGAAACTGATTGCTTCTGCTTCCTTGCTGGTCACGAATCTTTCGCAGCTGCTGAAGGTGCTATCGGTATCGCTAGAAACGCTAACAAAGTTAGACAAAAACCTTTGAGAGTTATCTTGAACGGTCTTGGAAAAGATGCTGCATACATCATTTCAAGAATCAATGGTTTCACTCACGTTGAAACTAAATACGATTACAAAACTGGCGAATTAAAAGTTGTTAAAGAAACTCCTTTCTCAGAAGGTGAAGTAGCTAAGGTTAAATGCTACGGCGCTGATGATGTATCAGAAGGTGTTGCTATCATGATTAAAGAAGGTGTTGACGTATCTATCACAGGTAACTCAACTAACCCAACTCGTTTCCAACACCCAGTAGCTGGTACTTACAAGAAATGGGCTATCGAAAACGGTAAAAAATACTTCTCAGTAGCTTCTGGTGGTGGTACAGGTCGTACACTTCACCCTGATAACGTTGCTGCTGGTCCAGCTTCTTACGGTATGACTGATACTATGGGTAGAATGCACGGTGATGCTCAATTCGCAGGTTCTTCTTCAGTTCCTGCTCACGTAGAAATGATGGGTATCATTGGTATGGGTAACAACCCTATGGTAGGTGCAACTGTTGCAGTTGCTGTTGCTGTTAACGAAGCTTTGAACAAGTAGTTCTTAACTGCGATTTTAAAAGATAAAGCCCTCTTATACAAGAGGGCTTTTGTATTATGGATTATTGGATTTTGTGCGTATAGTGAAGTATTAGATTTGATCGAGCGGGTGTTGTTTGTTCCATTCTGCTCGAATTCTTGCTTGCTCAGCATTATGAGCATCCCTTTTAGAGACGGCTGCATTACGATCCGGACCGTTATAAAGGATATTTCCACATTTATCCTTAACGATGTACATACCAGAACTAGACTGAGAAATTGAGGCTGTATTTTTACCGTTAACAGCAACCCCGACTTTTCTATAATTCATTGTGGCAGCTTTCTTTTCCAAGTCAAGATCATATTTGCCATCAAGAATTGAATCAGGTAACCAATATGCATCAGCAAGAGTTTTGCCATCAACTTCAATATGTGGAACTGCAGCTTGTCCGTTTACTATACCGTTTTCAGGAATACCTGTTGCACGACGAACCTCACGTATTGCAGCTTTCAAATCTTTTGGATTAGTGATACCATATTTTGCTGCAATTACACTTGAAAGAGTTTCACCTCTCTGAAGTTTATAGCCATGATTTTCAATTTTAACCTCTTGTTGTACAACTTTTTCTTCCATTGTTGCATCACATACCTCTGGAGCTTCAATTGTTTCCACCCCAAGTTCAGCAATAGCCTCCGGCTCTTCCTTAATTTCATAACCATAACTTGAACGGAACTTATCTTTTACGGTTTCGTCATTCGCATAATCATCCTTGGTCTTTTTCTTGAATAAGTAGCTTAAGCCTTTCAAACCAGCCGCGGTACCTGCACCAATTGCAGCACCTTTAAGGATATTGATAGGTTCAAACTTAGGACGAGCCTGACCTTCGTATGGAGCTTCAACTTCTTTTTCATATTCAACGCTGACGTCTTCTTTATATTCATATTGAACATCTTTTTTGTAACTATCAGTCCAATCTACTTTGGCAGAACCTGTACCTGTACCTGTACCGTGTCCGATACCTGTACCTGTACCTGTACCTTGACCATACCCAATACCAGTACCTGTACCGTGTCCAATACCTGTACCTTCACCGGTAATTGTAACCGGAGTTGTTGTAGTTTGTCTTCCTGTTTCAGTCCAAGCACCTGTTAGAGGGTCAGTATGTCCGGTGATTGTTGTCACTGTACTATTTCCAGTACCGGTAATTGTACCGGAAATTGGACCGGAAACCTCACCACTGATAGGTCCTGATACATCACCGAATACTGTACCGGAAATTGGACCGGAAACCTCACCAGTAATTTCACCTGTTACAGTTGTTGTACCACTAACAGTTCCTTCGACCGTAGTTGTACCAATACCGCTAACTGTCGTATTAACAACACCTTGAGCTAACGCTAGAACGGTTCCGCTGTATTTTACAGTAGATGCACATTTATATAATTCACCACCAAGGGCAGCCAAACCACCAGCTCCTGCACCAGCCAAGGCAGCTTTTCCAATTTCTTTGCCTCTCTTTTTGTAGGTATTGTCACCAGCAACTTGAAGTCCAGCAATAGCAAACATTTGACGAGCATCTGTTCTATCGCCCATTGTTGCAGGTTTTGCCTGTGCTTTTAATCTTTTCTTTTCTTTTGTTTCTTCTAGCGCTTCTGCATTTTTATTTTCTGTTGCTAAACGTACAAATTCCGATGTTGATGCATAATAATCAGCATCCTTTGTTGTATTAGTGCGTTGCACGTTGGGATCAGGAGATTGCCCGTTACTCAGCTTAAGCATTGAATGCTTATATCTTTCACTGTCAAATACCCAAGCTTGTCCATTCTTGTCTGTAAAAGTAGGAGTTTCTCCAGCTTTTGGTGCACGACAACCAAACTTAAGAGGTTCTCTCATGATAATCTCACGGTGGTCTTTTTCTAAGTGAGTATTATTAGCATCTGGATTAGCCTTCTCTGCTTCTTTAGCAGATTTCTTATCCCAAGAAACTACCGTATTTTCAAAATTTTGTTTATACGTTTCGAATTCCAATTGAGACTCTGCAGATTCGTGTAACATTTGTTCTTCAATAGTTTCATACTTTTTAATACTATCTTGTCTTAATTTCTGAATATCAGATTGCAACTTTTCTATATCTTTCTGAGTCAAAGATTTATCATTTTGCATCTTATCACGAATTTTGTTTATTTGGTTTTTGTGTGTAATCTGCTCTTTCAATTCACCTCTTGCAAGTTCCCTTTCTTGAGCAGGAGTAAGAGTTCCGGAAGCTGTAGCATCACCTGATGCAAGTTGTCTTGCCGCAATTCCGTCTTCAATTGCCATAAGGTTCATTAATGCCTTTGCCTGCTCAAAACGTTTATGAGCATAATAAGAGTCAACTCCACGAACATCAAATGATTCATTTTCTCCTAACTGACCAGGATATCTCTTATTAAACTCATTCTTTAATTGTTCGAGTTGTTTTTTCTCTTCTTCTGTAAGTTCTTTAACTTTACCATCTTCACCTGGAACACCCATAAGAGCAGCCATTTGTTCGTTTAAACCATAATGCTTAACTTTTGTTCCATCAGGCTTTGTTTCAACCCAGCCTTTTAATTTTTTATCAACTTCAGCTTTTTCTTCATCGGTGAAACACAACTGATAAAATGCTACTTTGTTAGCATTTTCATCTCTTGCGCTTACACTCTTAGCAAGCTTATCCAGCTGAGGACCAAATGAAGTTTCGATTGCTTCATTTAATTTTTGGTCATTTGTGGCAACGCTTTCTTGCTTAGCGAATTCTGCCTTAATTTCTTCATATCTTTTCTTTTGAATATCCTTGTTAGCTTTACCTTTGTCATCAACTAATGGATATTCATTTTTTGCAATTGCATCCATTGAAAACTGAACTCGATTTTCTCCAGTTTTCTTAGCTGCACCTCGGGATCCATACCCGACAGTAACAGCATCTGCGTCTGTAACCTCTTTTCCATTCAAAAGAGCTTGCAATTCATTTTTGGTAATCTCACCGGACATTTTCTTTAGATCATCCTCTGAGAGTTTATACTTCTTGCCATTTACAAGATAAACTCCAGCCTGGAGATTATTGTTGCTTACTTCACCAGCACCCATAATACATCCTTTCTGTCCATTTTTGGGGAAATGGATCGTTTTACTTTAATACTTCTCTATACACATATAAAAACATCGTATCGGCACGAATTGCCCAGAACTTTAATAATTTCAAAGCTTATTATCAAAAACCCTTTAAGCACAAGGGTTTTCAGAATAAAATACAACTTAATATATCTTAATAAAGTATATTATTAAAATATGTAACATATATACAATATATATGTTAATAAAATACGAACAGGTGGTATATGTATAATATAACCATTTTCTTTATTTTCTCCTACACACACTAACCTTTTACACATTGAGATAAGTCGTTCTTTGAACGACTCTTTTTATATGCGAGGGAAAGTATAAAAAAAAAGCTATGTACTTTAAGGTGCATAGCTGTTGATTAGGGATATGTGTATCTTAGTCTCTAAGGAGTACAGTGTTATATTAGCAAAGCAAGTAAAAAATGAAATCATACATTTTTATGATGTTTTTAAAAAATTATTTAACGAGAAAATATATTAAAAATATAAAGCCACCTGTTGACAAACGAGTTTGATTATGTACAATAGAATTACATCCGAACAATCGTGTGGAGGAGTGCCAGAGCGGTTGATTGGAGCAGTCTTGAAAACTGTCGAACGTTCACGCGTTCCGTGGGTTCGAATCCCACCTCCTCCTAATTTAAAAGCCACCTATCAAAGGTGGCTTTTTTAGTGCAGTAATTATCTAAGAATGTGTTTTAAGTCATTTTATAACATTTTCCTATAACACTAAATTCTAGCACTCTGAACAGGCATTTCCACACCAGAGATGATATGGCAAAGCCCGGAGTCTAGTTTATTAAACAAAAGTTCATGGTATAATCCTTAAATAAGGATATGTCGTATTATGTTAATAAAAAAAATAGGTATTGCTAAATATGCATTAAAAATGAAATGGCAAGGATATCAATTATTAAGAAATCCCAAAGGGACTTCGCCAAACATCCTTAGAGTCTTAAAATATAATAAGACTTATGACACACGCACATCAGATATTTTAGAACATTATGAACAAATAACTAAAGATTTTTCTCAACCCCAAAATACAATTAGAGATTCTCTTTTTATAAATCACTTCACAACATCAGTTGATACTACTAAAAAAAATACAACATTAATTTTGACAAATCTAACAAGTATTTCACATGCTCTTTTATAATTTTTTCAATTATCGTATTGAATTTGCTTCTATCTCATAATGGTTTAATAAAAATAAGCAGACCTCTGGAACCGTTTTTCAATCCATCGCCATCAATAATACTGATGTACCTTGGCGGAGTCATTGGAACAATTATGATAATACTCATATCTAATATGTTCAAAACAAATACACAATTTGTAAACACAATTTCAAAAAATACACTCTTCATAATCTTTGCTCAAGAATTTCTTTTATACTTTTTAAAAACCTTTAATATTCTTGAATTAATCAATAACATGAATTGTATCTTTATCAAATTAATATTAACAACAATTTTATCTATCCTGATCTTATATTGCTGTTATTTATTTATATTAACCTTTAGTCATAAATTTCCAATAATATTTGGGAAATACCGACCAAATAAAAATTAATTAATATTTTTCAAACATACTGATTTCTATTTGCAATCAGTTTTTTGTATGATTATTCAAACGAATTTTTTATGTATGATTTATACACAAAGTCGGTCAAATGACCAATATATCGTGATTACCCCGTTTAGTGTTAGAGGATTATTTTAATGAAAAACGTAGTATTATTATTGCTGTTGTGTGTATTGTTGTCTCAAAATTTAGTATTAGCATTAGACACAGACCCCGTATCTATAACTACACAAGAAACTGAACTTAAAACACAATCATGCCAGCCAATAAACAACGAAAATGAGACACAACAAACTTCATTAACAACAGATTTTCCTAAGAACAAATATAGTTGTTTAGAAGGGAAAGAACTTGAAGCAATAAAACTTGAGAAGGGTCGTAAATTCATCGTACGTTCAGAACAACCAATGAATTCGGAGTCTCCAATAGGAACATTAATTGACTTTACAGTAATAAGAGATGTCGATATTTTCTACAATGGCACCCCATCAAAAGTTGTATTCACTGGTGAAATTATCGAAAACAAGCCTCCAAGACTTGGTGGAAGAAGTAGTACACTAAAACTTTTAATTAACAAAATTAAAGTAGATAATATTACCTACCCAGCAGAAGCGTACATTACAAAAATGGGCAAAAAACAAATTTTTGCGGGGGTTTTGGCAGGAGCACCGGTTTACTTTATGAACTTAGGGGATGTTGCTAATAAAGGAACTGTTACGATAGACAAAGTATACAAAGACCCTTGCCAATATAGCTGTGAAAGCATTACAAGTGTACTAAGACCAGCATACTATCTTGGAGGAGCAATATTACAACTTGCAGACCTGCTTATTTCCCCAATAGTTTGCTTCTTTTTACCTGGAAAAGAAATAGATATTCCTGAAAAAACAGCATTTGAAATCAAGCTTGAAAATGATATTTCTTTATTAAAACTATAAAAATAATTTAATTAGACCTAGGCAAATTTTATTTTTACGAGTTTTAATAAAAACATGAAAGTTTATTCAATAAACAATCAAAATGTTTTCAGCTTCAAAACTCAAAATTTTATGGGACAAGCGAACATTCCTTTGGCTCTACCTTGTCCCGCAGATAAGTACGAGCAATGTTTTGATTATATAGAATCTTCAAGAACAAAAGCCTTTGAAGAACTAGCTGAAGTTAAATTCAAACGAGCAATTTCCCCATACAGAGCAATTTTAGCACTACTAAATTCCGAAGATACAAACATTACAAAAGCACTGCTATACAAAATGCGAACTCCGGATGAACTGGAAGGGATGGCTCTTGACGCATCTGCAAGTGAATTCTTACGAGGATTAAAAGTAAAAAAACTCATCGGCTTAGGAGCATCAGCACTGGCATTTGAAACCGAGGATGGGAAAATTCTAAAACTCACGAGTAGAAAACATTATCCTAACAGAAGAAAACCTGACTTTTTCGATGTTCCTATTATAAAGCAAGGAAAGAGTTGTCGAACATATTATTACCTTGAAGAAAAACTATCTCAGGACGATTTATCTCAAAGTGAGCTAAAGAAATTTGTAAAAGAAATTGAAGAAAAGGGATATATTTTAAGGGATATACACCACTATACCTGCGAACTGGACGGATATATGATAAAACCGGAACAATTCGGACGAGCAAAAGACGGTAAAATATATCTTATAGATCCAGAGTGTGTTCTTAAACCGAAAAAACCGTTAATAAGCTTCAAAAATATTATAAACGCAATTAAACATCTATTAAAAATAAAATAAACTTAAAAATAATAGATTAAGCTTCCCTTACAGATTTCGTAAGCAAAGCAATTTACTGCTGTTTTTTTGCAGAACCAGTTTCAATTCCAGCAATAGTAAGTGCAACCGGAACAAACTTTGAAATAATATCCCCAACCGGAGATTTGTCTGCCATAAGAGTAATTGCTAAACAAACATCGTCAAGGTGAGGTGCAAAATCTGTAATTCTTATACCTCTGTTTTGTTTTTCACCATGAACTTTTTCATTAATTTTATTCGAAACCTTGTTTCCGGCAATAATCCCCGTTGCAAGACTCGCACCACTCACAACAGTAGGACACAAGACTCTTAAGAATCTATTATTCTTTATAAATTTAGAAGCCTGTTTCAAACTTGCATGCTTTGTTTCTGTATCAGCCAAGTCTTCAAACTTTTTGTATAATTCTGTTGGCAAAGCAACAAACATAAGCGGTATAGAAATATCACCTATAAACTGACTAACAGCTTCACTACATTTTGCGGGTAAGTTTTCTTTTTTATCAAACATTACACCACCTGCAAGCCCGCCTAGGACAGAACCTATCCCCATTGTAAGAATTTCAGGCGCTTTGAATTTTAGAATTTTTTCATCTGGTCTATTTTTATCAGTAATTTTAAAAATTGCCCAATCCTTAACCGGAGTTTTTAATATCTTCGATGGAGATAAAGAAAAGCCTTGTCGCTTAGAAATCAAAGCTACCGCAGACGCAACTCCTAAAGCTGAAGTCGCTGCAACTCCCAATTTTGCTTTTACTGAAGTCTCTTCTTTCTTAGGCTGCTGAGTAAAACTTGTATATCTTCTTTGATTAAAATTTGTTATTGGTTGTATTGTCATATCTCTAACCTACACTTTCATTGTATCAAAAACAATAAAGAAAAAACATTGTTATTTTGGAATATAAAATTAACAATTCTTAATTTATATGTAACAAAATTTTAAATAATAAACTGTTTTAGGCAAAAAAAAGTTTTGAGCAGATTTATATCCTTGGAAAATAGGGAACATTAAATTCTTATGTCGATAATAACTCCAGTAAGTTCATATAAACCTTTAGCCCAACATAAATTTTTAAAAAGCATGGCAAGCGGTGGTCTTGCTAGATTTATTTTGTTGGAAAGTTTCGTAGAAGCCGGCAGAACATACCAAGCTTACCGCCGAGGCGGCTTTGATGAAGGTAGAGAAAGAATTACAGAAGAATTCACAGGCGCTGTATTCTGGCTCGGTGGAGTTAAAGCTTTTAACGCCATCAACGATAAAATCGGGAAATGGATTCTTGGGTTAAGAACAACTAATTTCGACCTTGGAAGTGATAAAGCCAGAAATCCTCTCGCAAACTTCCTACACCTAGAAACCAGTACAAAATCCGGTAAACACTTTACTGAAAATCAGATTGCAAAATTTAAGTCTGCAAAATTAATAACAAGTATCCTACTTGCAAATACAATGATAGGATTTGTAGTACCAAAACTTAACCAAAAAATCACAAGGTACTACCACAGAAACGACAAAAAACAAACCTCGGAACAAAATCAACCAAATGTTTCACTAAATCCTTTAAGCATGGATAAATTTATCACAGACTCCTCTAAGGACAAAAAAGATGTAAACTTTAAAGGTGGGTCACCTCTTCTATCACTTGCCTTTAACCTTGAAAACAATACAACCTGGCAGCTTCTATCAACAGATATCGGAACTGCAGGCGGAAGAACTATTAGTGCAAGAAATAATGATGAACGTCGAGAAATCTTGTTCAGAGATTTAACTTCCATATACTTCTACATGTTTAATATGCCAAACATGAACAAATTCTTAAACAAAATCGAACAAAATGGCAGAAAAACAAGAGTTGACTCAATGAACGCCGACTACACGAAAGACTTGATGGTTAATCTTGTAAATCAAAAATACAACGGTAAAATTAGTCCACAAGCACTTGAGGAAGAAATGCTCGGAACAGGAAAACACGTAATTCCTGAAACTATCAAGGCTAAATTCAAAGACGGATTTATGCCAATAGATGATTTCTTAAAAGAAATACCAAATATTGTTCCTGCAGATGAAGTTCAAAAATTCTCAGATATCGCTAAAGAAATGGCAAATCTACAACCTGAAGTTGCCGGAGTTAAGAGAATAACAATTGATCAAGCAGAAAGAACATTCAAAGGCGGCTACTTGAACAATCCTGAATTCCTCAAGAACTTGTACGAACTAGCATTCGGCAGAGGGAAGAAAACAGGTGCAAATTATCTTAACCCATACAAGTTTATTTCACATGCAGATGTAGCCCAAGTTGATGATGATTTAAAATATTTTGTTGAACAAATAATTAAAAAAGCAAAAGAACAAGCTAAAGATATTGATATAGAAACGCTAAAAGCTGCCTCCAAAAAGAACTGCAGATTAAATGCACTTAACTGGGGCACAGGATTTGCAATATCTGCATTATTCTTATCAACATTAATTCCAAAAATTCAATATTGGCTCACCAAAAAGATTACAGGTAAAGACGCTTTCCCTGGAACAGAAGAATATAGAAAACAACAGACACAACAACAAAATTCAGGCAATACAGTTAATAAATAAATAATAGATATAAAAAAAACGGCCTCTATAAAATTATAGAAGCCGTTTTTCTAATCTTTGACAAATTAGTCAAAAACGTAACTAATAATTGAAGCTTCTCTAGCACGTTTAATTGCTTTTGCAATCATACGTTGGTGAGCAGCACAGTTACCTGTAATTCTGCGAGGAATGATTTTTCCTGCTTCAGTCAGATATCTTTTCAATTTTGCAGCATCTTTGTAGTCGATAGCTTCTACTTTATCTGCACAAAGACTGCAATTCTTACGTTTTTTCTTATCTGAATCGTTTTGTCTTGCCATTGTTTTAAATTGCCTTTCTAGCCTTTTTATTTTTACTTACTTTACTTTTTTTGTTATTGTTCCCAAAATCGATTTTGGAGAAACTTCATTTTCACATTTTTTTGTTCTTTCGAACACATCAGCTGTCATATTTTCTTTAGCTTTAAAGAATTTGTATGTTGACTGATATTGGGATTGTTTGACTCTTTGAGTCATTGCTTTCACTCTTTGCATTTGAGCAATTGCGAATTTATTTGCTGACATATTTAATTGTCCTCTTAGGGTAATTGTACACTAAAACGGGATTTCGTCTTCGCCAATAAGCTCATTTGAGAAATCATCAGACTCAATCTTAACTATTTCTTCTGTTCCAAAATTTGAACTGCCTGAAGAAACAGCACCTGAACCACCTTCACCCATAGGTTCAATTGAAGAAGCTTCAATTTCAAAGATTCTTCTTTCAGAGCCATCATCTGCCTTAACAGCAGCTGTTTGAAGTCTGCCTTCAACCAAAACTCTGTCACCCTTAGACAAAGATGATACGATTTCATCCAAAGTATTTCTCTTAGAAACAACTCTCAAAAGCATCTCATCACGTTCACCGATGTTCAAAATAAACGCAGACACCGCCACATTATTTTGAGTAAAACGTTTTTCTGGTGCTCTGTAAAGAGTTCCTGTAACTACAGCCTTAGCTAATGACATTTTGTCCCTTTCTTGCGGAAAGCCGCACTAGAATATACTAAACAGATGCTTTTACAGAAGCTTCCATGAACATAACTCTTAAGATATTGTCATTCAATCTTAATTGTCTTCTGAATTCAGCAACCTGATCAGCTGGTAAACTCAAAACAGCTGAGAAGAAGAATCCATCTCTGAAGTTTTGAATATCATAAGCTAATTTTTTTCTTCCAATTTTGTCAGTAGATTCAACTTTACCACCAAAATTTACGATATTTTCTTCAATTTTAGCGATTATTTTATCTACTTCTTCAGCATCCAAATTTGGCTTGAAGATAGTTAATAAATCATAATTTTTCATATCTATTTGTCTCCTTTATAGTTTATGTACCGATTTTACCATGAAAAAACATATAATTACAAGATATAATCTGCAACAAAACTATAATTTGCAGGACCGGTAAGGAATATATTTTTATTTGTATCACCCTTAGAACCGCTCCACTCAACAAACACAGCACCTCCAAGCAAGTTAACTTTAATTTTACTTTCTGTTAAGTTATTTAAAATACAAGCGACCTGAGATGCGCAAGCACCTGTTCCACAAGCCAAAGTGATTCCACAACCGCGTTCATAAACTCTCATATCTATCTCATTTCTTGAGACAACTTTTACAAACTCAGTATTAGTTTTCTCAGGGAAATACTCGTGTTTTTCAATCACAGGACCATACTTAAGGGCATAATCCATAGGATTTTCATCAACAAAGATAACGCAATGCGGATTTCCCATGGAAACAGGTGTAATTTCGAAAACCTTATCCAAAGCTTCAAGTTTTCTTTCACCCTTGAAAGGAATTTTACAATCCTCTAAAATAGGAACCCCCATATCTACCCTAACCATACCATCATCAAGAATTTCAGGTCTTATAACTCCTGCAAGGGTTTCAACTGAAAAAGTTTTTTTATCAACAAGCTTTTTGTCATAAACATACTTTGCAAAACATCTCATACCGTTACCACACATTTGCGCGGTTGAGCCATCTGAGTTGTAGAAATACCAACCGATATCAGTATTTGCGGTATTCGTATTAGGAATAATCATTCCATCTGCACCAACTCCGAAGTTTCTATCACAAACCTTTTTTGCAAGTTCACTCATCTCAAGTCCGCATTTTTCGAACTCAGAATAGTCAATTATTACAAAGTCATTGCCGCAACCCTGCATTTTTGTAAGTTTTATTGTCTTCATAAGTTATTCCTCTCCAATTCAAGTAACTCTTGTTTTAAATCTAATCCTCCGGCGTATCCGACCAACTTGCCATTAATTCCGACAACTCTATGACAAGGGACTATTATTGCAATAGGATTTTTATTATTAGCCATTCCAACAGCCCTTGCGGCGTTCGGATTTCCAGTCATTTTGGCCAGTTCTTTGTATGAAATAGTTTTTCCATAAGGAATCTTTTGTAATTTACTCCATACAACTTGCTGAAACTCTGTTCCGGACGGTCTTAATTTTATATCAAAAGCCTTTCGCTTCCCGTTGAAATATTCTTCCAACTGCGTTTCAACTTCTGCGATTAAAGGGGTTCTTTCATAAATTCCACCTTCTAACGTTACCCTATTAAACCTCAATTCCAAAAGGCAAGTTTCATCGGCAACAATAGTAAAATCATAACCTTTAATCTCGCAGTAATGGACATATTTCATAGAATTATTATATCACACAAAATTTAATTTTTGGACTACACTTAAACGCCAATAAAAAACCACGATTTTCAGTAATATTTTATGATAGATACTTGCATTTTTTTCAAATTGTGGTATAGTATTATTGCTGATAAGGGTTTATAGATTTTAAACTATCTATGTTCGGCGTTACACCCTTAATTGTGTAGGAAAGAGATACTCAGAAAGATTAATGAGTCCTGAAGAATTCAATTACAAATATATAAAAGAACATGCAAGTGCTGGAAGCTGGCGCAGAGGTTACGAGTACCACCTCAAGGATATGGTTTTTGATACCTACCCTGAGAAGAACTTTTATATGGGAAAAGTTAAGGGTAATTTTCAAGACCATTACAATACTGACTTAATTTTTAAGAAAAACAAGGTTGAAGCACGCTGCAACTGCCCGTTAAAAGAAGAATGGTGCAAACACGCTGTTGCTGTTGCACTGAAAGCTATTGACGAACACGCATACGAAGATTGGCTTGAGACAAAATTCGGAATTGAACCAAGCTTTCCTGATGAAAATACTGCGCTTACGGAAGAACCTGACGGAAGTTATATTTTCCACTTTAACCCTAAACGTAAAGCGAATTTCTTCTCAATACTTGTTCGTTCAAGAGAAACCGGTAAAATCGTACGCCAAATTGAAAATATTTTAAGAGCTTTAATTGAAGCACAAAAACAAAATCCTGATTTTGAACTAAACAATTCCCAAAAAGTTGAAATTGAAATCTTTAAACAATTACTAATGATTTCAAGACAGGATAAAAAAGCCGGTTGGTACGATATTCCGATAACAAAATTTGGTCCGATGTTCTCGCTTTTAAAAATGGCTGACGAAGTTTTGGACGAAAAAACAAAAGAAAGATTAAAATTTGTTGATGAAGAGTGGAAGTTGGTACTTAACGTAAACTCATCACAAGGCGGAACAATATTACTGTCACTTGAATGGAAACGCCCTGACAAAGATGATGTTTATCCGCTTGAAGAAGTCAGATATTTTTCACGTCACCTAAAATGGGGCAGATACAAAAATATAATCTTCCCAACTAACATAGCAATGCAATCAATTCCGCAAAATATCCTAAAATCTTCATTTACGGATTTGAAAGATTCAGATGGCGGCAAGTTCATATACGAAGAACTTCCAAAATTAAGAGAAATAATGGAAGTTAATATTGATGAAAGCATTTCTAAACTTATGCTTGAAGAACGCCCTCCGCTAAATATAGTGACACTTGGTATAGACTATGACCAATCACTGAAAGCTGAATTAGAATTTGAATATGATGGAGTAAAAGTTCCATTTTCTAAACAAGCGGACAAATCTCCATATATTTCAGTAAAAAAACAAGGTGAAGACTTTGTATATTGGATAAAAAGGAACTTTAAACATGAACAGGAAGCTTACAATATGCTTCTTGCCTGCAGATTTGTTCCAATGCAAACAAATAACCTTGCATTAGAAAAAGAAAATGCAATTGATTTTTACAATTACTACATAAAACAAGCAGGAGAAGGATGGAAATTCGTAGAAAAAGACGACATGAATTTCTTTAAACTTATGGATTCTCCGTTCAGGCTATGTGCAAAAATTGACTTCTCTGAAGAGTCTCAGGACAGTTTTGAAGTCCAACTTTACGGACAAGCAGGAGAAGAAATCATTGATTTTGATGAAATATATGACACAATCCAAAGCGGGGAAAAATATTCAAGAATTAGAAGCTTAGGATTCGTTGAATTTCCTGCCCAAGATATATACGCAATGATGAGAGCCTTCAATTCTTTTGACGTATACAGAAATGATGAGAACAAATTTATCGTAAAAACTTACCGTGCAGGTCTTTTATCAGAACTTAAAAACCTCAATATTGAACTTGTATTAAGTGACAGATTTAAAAAGTTCTGGGAACAGATTTCAACATTCTCACCTGATGAAGACTTAGAGTTACCGTCAGGAGCAACTGCAGAATTCAGAGAATATCAGCTTAAAGGATACGGATGGTTGTGGTTCTTATACAAGTACGGCTTGAACGGAATTCTTGCTGATGATATGGGTCTTGGTAAAACACTACAAGCCTTGACAGTTCTGCAAAAAGCTAAAGAAGTTGACGGAGCTATGCCAACATTGGTAATTTGTCCGACAACTGTTGTGTTTAACTGGGAAACTGAAATCCAAAAGTTTGCACCTGAGTTAAGCTGTCTAAAACTTTCAGGAACGGAAAGACGCAGCTTATTCAAGGAAATTCCAAATTACGATGTAATCATAACAAGTTACGCTCTTATAAGACGTGATATAAACAAATTAAAAGACATCAATTTCAGATACGTAATTCTTGATGAATCACAAAATATCAAAAATGCGATGTCACAAACGGCACAAGCTGTTAAAAGCCTTACGGCAACCCACAAACTTGCGCTATCAGGTACGCCGATAGAAAATAAACTTGAGGAACTTTGGTCAGTATTTGACTTCCTTATGCCCGGATTTTTGCTGTCGGCTGCGGAATTTAATTCCAGATACGTAAATCCTATTATGGAACGTCAAGACAAAACAGTTGAAAAACGTTTAAAATTACAAATTTATCCGTTTATTCTACGTCGTATGAAACGTGATGTTGCGAAAGATTTGCCGGATAAAGTTGAAAACATTGCATACTGTGAACTTACAGATGAACAAAAAGACTTCTATCTACAAGTTCTTGACAGTACCAAAGAAGAATTATTCAAGAGTATCGAACAGAACGGGCTTGAAAAGAGCAGATTGTCAATCTTCTCAGCACTTCTTAGATTACGTCAAATATGCTGTCACCCAAGACTTTACGACAAAGAAAATGTTAAACACATTATGTCTTCGGGTAAATTTGAAAAACTCAAGGTTCTTCTTGAAGAAATTATTTCGGAAGGTCACAGAGTCTTATTATTCAGCCAGTTCGTAAATATGCTTGACATCATAAAAGGATGGCTCGAAAGAGAAGGTATTGAATATGAGTACCTTACAGGTAAAACAAAGGACAGACAGGCTGCGGTTGAAAGATTTAATAACAGTAAAATTCCGATATTCCTAATTAGTTTGAAAGCCGGCGGAACAGGTTTGAACCTTACGGGTGCAGATTATGTAATCCATTACGACCCATGGTGGAACCCTGCTGTTGAAGATCAGGCGACAGACCGAGCTTACCGTATCGGACAAACTAAGAAAGTATTCGTGTACAGACTTATCACAAAAAATACTGTTGAAGAAAAAATTCAAAAACTTAAAACTGTTAAAAGAAACCTTGTTGACAGCGTAATTTCAGTTGATAGAAACATAGTTAAGTCACTTACAATGGACGATATCAGGGATATCTTCTCTGTTGACTAAAAATAATTTAGCTCAAGTTTTAAATTATTCCCTGCTAATATTTGTGTTATGATTAAACAGTAACATGTTTAGTTAAGGAGAGAAATAATGGCTGATGCAAAAATTTTGGCAACTATTGAGAGAAGTGAAACAGAACAATTACAGATTTCTGTCAGCGAATATAAGGGCAGAAGTTATTTGAATATGAGAATATTTTACACAACTGATGACGGTGCAACTTGGCTTCCTACAAAAAAAGGTGTAACTTTCTCACCGGATCAATTAGACTTGTTGTCAGAAGCAATTGAAGAAGCAAAAAAAGAATTTATGGCAGAATAATAAGTGAGGAACGGCAAGAAGTATGAGTGACAATAAATTATTCGATACATCGCTTTTTGCCGACCAAAACTTTCCGAAATATGCTCTGGCCCTCGTAAATATAAAAGGCCTTGGAGTCAAGACATTCAGTTATTTAATCCCTGATGAAATGAAAGATAAAATTAAAATTGGACAAGCAATTTTAGTTCCTTTCGGGCGTCAGGGATTAATTAATGCTTTTTGTGTCGGATTTTCAGATTATTTGCCCGGGGATTTTAAGGTCAAAAAAATTAATAAAATTCTCGATGAAACTCCTCTGTTTTCACTGGATTATTTAAAACTCCTTGAATGGGTTGCGAACTACTATTGCTGCGATTTAGTGACAGTTTTGAATGCTGCTATCCCGATGAAACTTATTGAAAAAGCTTCAAAAACAGAACAGATTATTGAATTTATTAAATTTGACGGCGCAACAAAAAGGCAAACAGCAATTTTAGAGATGTTGCAAAAAATGGGGAAAACACCACTTATTGCATTCGAAAAACTTGCTCAAACAACACGTGCAACGATAAAAAAGCTTGAAACACTTGGTTGTGTAGCCATTACAGAAGAAGAAATATACAGAAACCCGCTCGACATACTTAGAATAGAAACGACAGAACCTTTATTTGAGCTTGAAGCTGAACAAAAAACAGCATACGAAGGAATAAAAAAATCCATAGAAGGGTACACAAAATTCAAAGAAGAATCAGATGAAGATACGGTTATTCCACCACTGACAATGCTTTTACACGGTGTAACCGCATCAGGAAAAACAGAAGTCTACTTTAAACTTATTGACGACTGTATTAAATCCGGAAAAAATGTTCTATTTCTGGTGCCTGAAATAGCTTTGGCATCACAACTAACAAAACGCTTAGCCAAAAAATTTGGGACACGAGATGTTGCTATTTGGCACAGCAGCATATCAGAAGGTGAAAGATATGACGTGTGGCAAAGGCTATATCAGAACGACATAAAAATTCTTGCAGGCGCAAGATCTGCTGTGTTTGCACCACTTAAAGATATAGGCTTAATTATCATAGATGAAGAACACGAAGGAGCATATAAACAAACTAATCCTGCACCACGTTATGATGCGAAGGTTGTAGCGCAAAAGCTTGCAGAATTTCACAATTGCCCGCTACTTTTAGGTTCTGCGACACCTGATATTTCTGTATATTATAGGGCGCTTAATTCAGGGCAGCTTTTTGAGATGAAACACAGGTACAGAAATGCACCAATTGCCCCTGTAACTGTTATAAATATGCAGGAACACACCAGAGCTTCATATAAAAACGTTATCTCAAAACCGCTGCAAACAGCAATTCAAGAAACACTTGATAACAAACAACAAGTAATTCTGCTGATAAACAGAAGGGGATTTGCAACATTCACGCAATGTCAGGCCTGCGGTCATGTAATAGAATGCCCGAATTGTGCAATTCCAATGATATGGCACTCTAAAGATAAACATTTAAAATGCCACTACTGTAACCACATTGAGTATTTTCCTGATACCTGCCCCGAATGCGGCTCTGATGCCTTAAAAATCAGCGGAACAGGAACTCAAAAAATTGAACAGTACGTTCAAGAACTTTTCCCTGAAAACAAGGTTGAAAGAATAGACAGTGACGTTTTGGTAAGAAAAGGAGAACACATAAGACTTTTAGAACGTTTTCAAAAAGGGGATATCGATATCTTAGTTGGAACCCAGATGATTGCCAAAGGACTTGATAATCCAAACGTTACGTTAGTTGGCGTAATCTCTGCCGATGCAAGCTTTAACCTTCCTGATTTTCGATCATCAGAAAGAGGTTTTCAGCTTTTAACTCAGGTTGCAGGACGTGCAGGGAGAGGAGAATTTACGGGAAGAGTATTTTTCCAAACTTATAACCCTGAATTCTATGCTCTCGAAAGTGCAAAATCTCAAAATTACAGAGAATTTTACGAAAAAGAAATTATTGCACGAGAAGAATTTGATTACCCGCCATATAGTAAAATTGTTCGCTTGATTATTAGTTCTATGAACAACTTTAGGGCGGAAAAAGCAGCAAGCGAAATTGCATTAAGTCTTTGTACGATAATTGAAAAATACGGGATTTCAGAAAGATTGGAAGTCCTTGGCCCAAGTCCTTGTGTAATTGAGCGTATAAATAGTTATTACAGATTCCAAATTATTATAAAAAATAAACTTGACGTGAAAGGTCACCAATTTATTTCAAGCTTTTTAGGCAAGATTACAATGCCAAAAGATGTTAAACTAGCGGTAGATGTTGATCCTTTGGATATTTTATAAACTAAATACTAAATTTATACCCGCCACCGTATATTGTTTCAATATACTTTTTGCCTTCAGAAATTTTATCAAGTTTTGTTCTCAAGTGCCTAATATGAACTCTGATAGTTTCGATATCATCATCAGGCGAGTATCCCCAAATATCTTTTAAAAGCTGTGCAGAGGATACCATATTCCCATGGTTTTGGAACAGCAAGTTAAGAATATCAAATTCTATTGGGGTTAACTTTGCAACTTTTTCATTGATTTTGACGCTATACGTCTCAGGCAGTAAAGTAACTTCTCCAAGTGTTAAAATTTCTCTCGTTGATGCAGATTTCGGGATTTGGTTAGTACGCTTCAAAAGAGCTCTGACACGAACCTTCAACTCTTCCATCTCAAAAGGCTTCACCAAATAGTCATCTACCCCAATATTAAAACCGTTAACCTTATCATTCAATTGAGATAAAGCTGTCAACATCAAGATTGGAATATCTTTTGTTTCATCATTCTTTCTAATACGCTGAGCTACCGTAAAACCATCAACCTCAGGCATCATAACATCCAGTACAACAAGAGAAGGAAGCTCTTGCTTACACAATGCAAAACCCTTAATTCCGTCAAAAGCTTGTATAACCTGATGCCCCTCTAATTCAAGGTTAACTTTTATAAGTTCATTAATAGCCGTGTCATCATCTATAACCAAAATTTTACTCATAGCTTAATTGTATGATTAAAATATTTTTTTTGAAGTAGATATCCATACAAAGTTTAATAAATCTTAATAAAAATAGTTCTCTCGAATGATGTATCAATAGGGGTTATAGGGCATATTGAAGTAAAAGATTTTGTAATAAAAAAAATTTTAAGTGTAAAATTTACAAAATTTTTGGTTTTTATTGTAATATGTAATAGCGAAAGCAAATTTTGTAGGTAAATATACATTGTATAAAAGGAGGCACATGAATTGGCAATAACTTCACCATTTACAGCGTTTGAAAACGGAAAAAAAGAAATCCATTTAGGACAACACGTACTAGCAGAATTTTTTGATTGCGACCCCAACATTTTAAATAGCATTGATAAAGTAGAAAAGTATATGGTAGACGCAGCATTAGAATGTGGAGCTACTATTGTTCAAAAATGTTTCCATATGTTTAATCCATATGGAGTTTCAGGTGTAGTTATTATTTCAGAAAGCCACCTTGCAATTCATACTTGGCCGGAACTTGGATATGCGGCAGTAGATTTGTTTACTTGCGGCGACAAGTGCGACCCGAAAGTGTCTTATGAATTTTTGAAGAGAAAATTCAACTCTAAAAAGGCAACTTTCACAGAATTGAAACGCGGTATCATTGACGAAGCAACAATGAAAGTCATGGAAAAACCGTTCGAAATCATGCAAGAATCAATTGATTAATAATAATTAAAAAAACTTAAAAATACGATGGTCTAAATTGGGCATCGTATTTTTTTGTGATAAAATGTTACGTGAGGAAAGAGAAGATGTTACAAGAATTTTTATTTTCAAAAATACATAGAGCGACAGTTACTGACGCTAATTTAAACTACGTCGGCTCAATAACTATTGATGAAGAACTTATGAAAGCCGCTAAAATTAGAGAATGGCAAAAAGTTGATATTCTCGACATAAACAATGGAGAAAGGTTCCAAACATACGTAATAAAAGGTGAACCAGCATCAGGATGTATATGCTTAAATGGAGCAGCGGCAAGAAAAGTTCAACCAGGAGACAAGGTTATCATTATATCTTACGCTTACCTTGAAGCAAAAGAAATTGAAACTCATACTCCAACAATCGTTATGGTTGACGAAAAGAACAAAATTACTAATCAACATTAATAAAAAAAAGAGACCTGATTAGGTCTCTTTTTTATTGGAAAATTTAAATAAAATTATTTATTTAGTAAATTGACTTTAAAGCTAAATTTTTGATATAATTTAGGAATGATAACGTTTAAGCAATATTTACGACAATCAACAACATATAAAATTTTTAAAATTTTTATAAGAGAATTCGTTGATTTTTTAACTACATTTGGCGATATTGTTGAAAACGGCCTTAAAACATTAAGGTACATTTTAACATTCCAAGTTAACGTAAAAGAACTTATGGATCAGTGCGTTCGCTTTGGGATAAGTTCTCTTCCAATAACGTTATCAATTGTTGGTATGACCTCAATAATTGTAACCTCTCAAGTTGCTTCAGAAATGGTAAAACAAGGCGGAGGACATTTTGTCGGGCTGCTTATGAGTATTCTGATTATCAGAGAAGTTGGAGCGATTATGTCAGGGTTTGCAATAGTATCAATGATAGGTTCATCTCTGGCTTCAGAGATAGCAACAATGCGAGTTACTGAACAAATTGACGCAATTTCAGTACTCGATGTTGACCCCATCAGGTACTTGTTTGTACCAAGAATATTATCCGGAATAATTATGATGCCGGTTATTGTAATCATTGCATCTGCATTCGGGATACTTACGGGAGCTTTGACAACTAAGCTAACTACCGAGCTTGGATATAGAGCATATTTTGACTCAGTTTGGCTCGGCATCTATATGAAAGACTTAGGTGTTTGTTTGCTTAAATCAATCTGTTTCGGTGGTACAATAGCTCTTATCAGCTGTGCTTGCGGATACCAGGCATCAGGCGGTGCAAAAGGCGTTGGTTTGGCTACAACTAAAGCCGTTGTATGGTCTTTCGTTGCAATAGTAATCTGGGATATGATTTTTGCAATAGCATTTTTCTTCTAAAATAAGGATAAATTGATGAGCATAAAGGTTAAAAATTTAACAAAATCATTTGACGGGAAAAACGTAATCGACAATATTTCATTTGAAGTTCATGACGGAGAAACCCTTGCAATCGTAGGATTCAGCGGCTCAGGGAAAAGTACCGTTCTAAAACTAATCTGCGGCCTAATCGAAAAGGATGGCGGAGAAATTATAACTTCAGAAGGCGATATTGCTATGGTTTTCCAATATTCAGCCCTATTTGACTCGCTAAATGTAGCTGACAATATTTCTTTTGCTCTCAGAGAACGCAAAGATTTACGAAACAAATACAAAGAAGAAGAATTGAGAAGTATCGTTTCTCAAAAATTGGAACTTGTTGGTTTAAAAGGGATAGAAAGCAAATTTCCATCAGAGCTATCCGGCGGTATGCAAAAACGTGTAAGTTTTGCCCGTGCGATAGTTACTGAACCTAAAACAATTTTATATGACGAACCTACTGCAGGGTTGGACCCGATTTCTTCAACCCTGATAGAAGATTACATCGTAAGATTGCAACAAGAAACAAATGCAGCTTCAATTGTTGTAACGCACCAAATGTCTACAATTACAAGAACTGCAAATAAATTGATAATGTTATACAAAGGGAAAATAGTGTTTGCAGGAACCCCTGAAGAAATGCTAAGACAAGATAACCCGTACACAAAACAGTTTGTAACTGCGTCCTTGGAAGGACCAATGCACATGTTATCTTAAGAATCAAGAAAGAAGGAAAATATGGTTACTTTTGAAGAAAAACTATTTAACAAAGATGTTATGTCTTTAGATACTTACATTATGTTCAAACTAAAAGAAAGAACTGATGAGTTAAGAGAAGAGTTGACAAAACGTAACAGAGCTCCGATAGCATTATCAATGGGCGCCCCTACAATGATGCCGCCTAAGAAACTTCTTGATAGAGTAAAAGAACTTATGGACGAACCAAATATCCACCTCTATGCAACTCCTCGTGGTGAGCTTTATTTTCGTGAAGCCATAGCAAAAAAAATGAAAACAAGATTTGGTGTAACCCTTGACCCTGTTAGTGAAATATTTTCTTTAATAGGTTCAAAAGAAGGAATTGCACATCTGATAAGATTTTTGACAACTCAAAAAGAAGATAAGTTTGAAAAAGATATATTTATGGTTCCGGATCCTTGTTATGCTTCTTATTTGCAAATTATAAAATGTTCAGGCGGATATGCTTATCCTGTACCTCTAACTCCGGAAAATGATTTTAAACCTAATATTGAAGAATACTTCAACAAACTAATTCAGGAAGGGTTCAATCCTGATAAAGTTAAAGCTGTTATAATAAACTTTCCAAACAATCCAATGGGCATAGGTACAACAAGAGAATATGTACAATCAGTAGTTGACTTTTGTAAAAAACATCAAATTTTATTAATTTCTGATGCTGCCTATTGCGATCTTTATTTTGACGAAAAAGAAAAACCGTTCAGTGTACTGGAATTTGAAGGCGCAAAGGACATTGCAGTTGAATTTTACAGCTTCTCAAAACCTTATGCGATAACAGGCTGGAGACTTGGCTGGGTTTGCGGAAATGCTCAAGTTGTTCAACGTCTTGGCAAAGGTAAATCAACTATTGATAACGGGATTTGCAAAATATTCCAAAAAGCCTGCGCCGAAATCCTAAACGATCCTGAAGGAGATGAATACGTTCGTAAAGGAAACCTCGGTTACAAACGTAAACAAGAAATTATGCTAAAAGGATTCAGAGAACTCGGCTGGGAAATTCCTGAAGATAAAATTTCACATACAACATTCTACTTATGGTTACCAATACCAAAGAGATTTAAATCAGCATACGAATTCTGCGAAGCTGTACTTGAAAAATCAGGAATTGTATTAGTTCCTGGAAATGCCTTTGGAGAACACGGAGAAGGCTATTTCAGATTATCTTTTGTATGCTCTGACGAACAACTTCAGGAAGTTATCGACAGACTTAAAGAAGACGGTTTTAGCTATAACTAAGACTTAAGGTTGAAATCTTAATCTACATGTGTTACAATAGTAGTAATGCAGTTTGGAGATTAAGATGGAAATAAGTCAGGTTTACCAGCAAACAAGTATATCACAGCAGACTATGCAGCAGGCTGTAGCAAGTCATGTTGCGGCTTCGAGTGGGGTTGCAGGTGTTTCTGGCGAAGGCAATGCCCCATTAGTCCCTAGTCCGAGTACTCACGCTATTGCAGGAGAACTTGGAGTGACTGACCCAAACGAAAGTTTTAACATTAATAATATAGATAAAGTTATACAGGTAAACAATACAGAAAAAATTTCTAAGCTTGGAAGTGTAAAATCACAATACTTTGAACCTGCAATAGGTATGCAAAGTTTCTTGGGAGGAAATGTTTCCTTAAACGGAAATTCATCACTATCTTTTATGCGAGGAGAACTTGGAGTAAACCTCCCACTAAATGGTGATGCAATCTACACGAATGGTGGAATGCTCGCAGCAAATTTAAATATAATTTGCTGATAATTATTTTCCCAAAAGTTCATTATATTCTTGAATTGATATCGAATCTATACCTTCAACAGGCTTAAATATTTTGTATGTATCCTGAATAGGATTTTTAGAATTAATATCAATAACGGCATTTATCTTGGTGATATTTTCATCCTGTTTACTTTGTTTTTTAGATATTTCACGAAGTTTTGGATATTTTTCTAATATAAAATCATAAATTTCATTTGATTTTTCATTCACGCAAGTTAACGCTATTTTTAATCTCATTATATTTTTGGTACTTGAAATAAGCACATTTTTTTCAAAAAATCTAACAGAAACAAGCACCAAAATTGATAAAAATGTAGTCACTAAAGCTACACCATACATGCCTGCACCACAAGCCATACCAATACTAGCAACCGCCCACAAAGTAGCTGCTGTCGTAAGCCCAAAAACAGTCGCACCGTGTCTTAATACAGTACCACCACCGATAAAACCGATACCTGTAACAACTTGAGCTGCAACACGAGCGGTATCACGAGTCCCGAACTCATCCCCTGTAACAGATACCATCGGGAAACCATAAATTGAGATCAAGGTAAAAACACACGCACCAACACAAACAAGGATATTTGTCCTCAAACCTGCATACTTATTGGTCATTTCACGTTCCAAACCAACGGCAAAACCTAGTAGAACTGAAGATATAAGACGTATGCATATCGATAGGTCGAACTGTGGTATCAAATTTTCCATAATTTCCAGCCTTTCAGATTAAACACCCCTGCTTTTTGGGTCAAGCACATCTCTAATTGTATCACCTATTACATTAAAGGCAAGTACGGCAATAAAAATTAAAAATCCGGGAGTCAAAAGCCAAGGTCTGTAAATAATATTAGTGTACTCTTGAGCTTCCTTAAGCATATTTCCCCAACTAGCATCAGGCTGTTGAATTCCCAAGCCTAAAAAGCTCAATCCTGACTCTGAAAGTATATAAGAAGGAACTGACAAAGTCATTGCAACAATTACAAAACTTGTTGTCTGAGGCAAAATATGTTTAACAATAATCCTCAATCTTGAAGCGCCAATTGATCTTGCGGCCTGTACAAATTCCTGATTTTTAACAGACAAAACCATCCCTCTTACAACTCTGGCAAACCCTGCCCAACCAATCAATGCCAAAATTATTACAATTAACATAAATCTTTGTGCACTGGTCATCCCGCTTGGAAGAATTGAAGCCAAAATAATTAACAAATAAAAACTTGGAATAGACATTACCGCCTCGGCAAATCTCATCATAACAACATCGACAACACCGCCGAAATATCCCGAAATTCCACCATACAAAAGCCCAATAGGGAAAAGCACAAACAATGCCAAAAAGCCTATTGTCATAGAAATTCTTCCGCCAAAGAGAATTCTTGAGAATACATCTCTCCCATTAATATCAGCACCAAGCAAAAATAATCTGCCATCTTCATCCGTAGTAATAAGATGACGTTTCATTGGAATTATACCCAAGAACTTATACGGCAGCCCTTTGCCAAACAATTTAATATAATGCTTTTGACTTCTATCAAGATTATAAATTATTTTTAAATTTTCAGAATCAAAATCTCTTACATAATTATATGTATAAGGTCTTGATAAGTGATAGTTTTCATCAATAATAAAGATTTTTGACGGTGGCACGTAAGCCATAGTTCTATCAGAAAAATCTTTTGTATAAGGAGCAAGGAAATCCGCAAAGAATAATGCAAAATAAATAACCCCAAGAACGATTAATGAAATTCTTGCAAACTTATCCTGCCACAATTTTCTCATAACTTCTCTAAACATTTGACCTCCTTATCCTTGGGTCAGTAATGATTAAGAGAATATCCGCAATTAAGTTACCCAAAATTAACATAATTGCACCCATCATCAATGAAGCCATAACAAGATTAATATCAGACCTCATAACAGCTTCCAATATCAAACGTCCAAGTCCGGGATATTGAAATACATATTCAGTTAAAGCTGCCCCGCTAAGCAACCCTGCAAACTCAAACCCTAAAAGAGTAATCATTGGGTTTACAGCATTTCTTAAAGCATGCTTGTATATAATCTCAAACTCGCTAAGCCCTTTTGCTCTTGCAAATTTCACATAATCACTGTCTAAAACATCCAACATATTTGCTCTCATCTGTCTTTGCAATCCTGCAAGTGATAATGTATACAACACAGTTACAGGCAAAACCAAATGATGCGTAATATCCAAAACTTGTCCAAACAAACTTTTCTCAAGAAAATCCGAACTGGTCAACCCCCCAATAGGAAACCATCCCGTTTTTACAGCAAAAATTAAAAGTAACACTGCAAAGAAGAATGAAGGAATAGCCATTCCAATACTTGTTAAAACAGTCAAAATCCTATCAAACGGCATTTTCCAATTTAATGCAGCAGCAATACCTAAAGGAACACCTGTAAGCCAAGTTAAAAGTATTACAATACTCGTCAACAACAATGTGTTCGGAATTCTCTCTTTTAATTTTGTACTAACCTTTTCACCGTTAGACGTAATCCCTAAATCACCTTTAATAAAAGATTTTGCCCATTTACCATACTGAACAATAATAGGTTTATCCAACCCTAAACGCTCAGTTTCCTTTTGCAATGTTTCCTGAGAGACGGAAGGATTCAATCTCAACTCCGCCAAAGGATCAACAGGGCTTAACCTTATGATAAAAAAGCTTATCAAAGATACAATAATCAAAAGTGGTATAGATTGTAATATTCGTTTTAAAATATATTTTAATATCTGCATATTATTTCTCTATGTATATTTCCTCAATATTATGTGTCAGACCGCCCAACATAGACGGATAAACATTTTTAAATTTTGTACGCATCGCAGAAATCATCAACGGTGAATAAATATAAATAAACGGTTTTTCCTCATAAGCGATTTTTTGGTATTCATCGTAAAACTTTTTCCTATCTTTAAAATCGGTAGCAAGAGCCCCCTGTACATACAAATCATCAATACGTTTTTCCCAATCTAACCTATCATCCTTTTTATATCCTGCCGGTCGCTGATTGAACATGTGTAAAGTTCCATCAGACATCCACACATTTTTTCCGCCATTCGGCTCCAAAGGCGAACCTGTCAAACCCATAATAACCATATCCCAATCATAGGTATTGACAAGTTTATTAACCAATGTATTAAATTCGATAGGTTTAAAATTCACCTTCATACCTAAATCTTCAAGGTCTTGTTTGACCATAACCCCAATTGCCTCACGCTCAGTATTTCCGGCATTTGTATATAAATCAAACTCAACTCGATTGCCTTCTTCATCATAAAGTCTGCCCTTTTTATCGGTATAAAAACCGGATTTTTTAAGTAATTCCTTAGACTTTGCAATATTTTTCTCATAAGATGGCAAATCTTTATTCAAGAATATTGAATTCAAACTTTCTGCAGTAAACAAAGGTTCCGCCAAACCGTTTGCAATGTTAAAGACCATATTATCTCTATCGATAGCATAATCAACAGCTTGTCTGAAATTCTTATCCTGAAACCATTTTTGCTTTTTAGGTAAAACATTAAACTTACCCTTATCATTTCGACGGTTATTAAGGTTCATCGACAAAAACATTGTTCCGGTACTAGGCCCGAGGTTATAAACTTTAAAGTTAGAATGTTTTTCAAGTTCCTTAAATCTTGCAACATTCGCCCCTTGAAGCCCAATAATATCAAGTTCACCGCCTTCAAACTTCAAAACTTCATTATTAATATCTCCGACAATTAAATACACGAGCTTATCCAAATATGGAAGCTTTTGATCAGCCTTATTAATAACGTAATAATTAGGATTTCTTTCAAAAACTACACGCTGTGCAGGCACATACTCTTTCAAACGAAAAGCACCGGAAGTTACAAACTGCTCAGGCGGGGTATTCGTTGACAAGAATGTATCAAAATATTCCCTTCCCTTCTTCACAGCCGGTTCAAAAACATGCTTAGGTGCAATAGGAGTTGAAAGCATTCTTACAAAAGGTGCAAATGGTTTTGGAGTAACAAACTGAACTGTATAATCATCTATTTCCCTAACAATCGGAAGCTTTCCGTCAATAACAACAGAATCCCTTGTTGACGTATTTCCAAAACCATCAAATATAATATTCTGCCAAGTAAAAACAACATCATCTGCAGTAATAGGCTTACCATCAGACCATTTTACCCCGTGTCTGAGTTTTACAATATATTCTCTACCATTAACACTAAAACTTTTAGCAAGTTTAGGAATAGGCTCTCCTGTTACAGGCTGAGTTGTAAGAAGCCCATCGTACATAACCTCCGACAACAAGGATGATATATTATCCTTTGAATTAAAAGGATTAAAAGTCTTTGGCCCCTCACCGATAGTAGATGCGACAAGAGATCCACCAAACCTTCCAATCGGAGCTTGTGACTGCAAAAAATCCTCACCGTCAATAGTTACGTTCTTTTGAGCAGGATAATCCCCAAAATCCTGCTGAACTTCTTTCTTAACGTCAGTCATCACACTTTCGGGCTTGTCTATATGCAGACAACTCGAGCATAACAACGCCACTAAAACTATTACTAAGACTACATAACCCGCTCTTTTCATAAGCTTATTTTAACATAAATAATAGTTTGTGGATAGGTTAACTGGGGAATATTAGCCTTAGTTAAGATTTATTAATTTTTTCAAACATACTGACAAAATTCGACCTTCATTGTTTTTAATATATTGTTAACATAGGAGAATTCTCATGAAAGTTTTACCGGTAACATTTACGGCACAGTCAACAACAACAAAAACAACAAAATCTCAAAACAAATCTGACGATTTAAAAAAAGAGCTTGAAAGTGCAGGAATAAAAATACCTAAAACTACACCTATACAAGACGGAATGATAAATGCTGTATGCTGGTTTAGCTTCGGATTTTTATTAGACAGATTATTAGGAACATTAGTAAAGTCTCTAAAAACCCCGTTGAAACTTTCACTATTAATAAATGGCGGAATAGGCTTAATTGCTGGAGGTTTAGCCTACATCAAATCAAACAAACAAAAATTATCAGACACAACAAAATAAAAAACCGGTAACAAACCGGTTTTTATTTTTATTCACCAAAATAATTTTTCAAACCAACTGTTAATTTCTTGGTTTTACAAAGTTTTTTGAGTTTTGCAATTGCCCTATTCTCAATTTGCCTAATCCTTTCACGAGAAACGCCGTATTGATTTCCTATTTCATCCAAAGTTTTCTTATCACCGCTATTATCAAGGCCGTAACGCAATATTAAGACATCACGTTCTTTTTGGCTTAATTGATTAAGCATCTTTTGAATATCCTCAAAAAGATTTTCCTGAGTAACTCTTCCGTCAGGAGTAATCGAAGAATCATCGACAATAAAATCTGCAATTTTTGAAGAATCATCAGAAGAATTGGCAGGAGTTTCCATAGAAATCGTTGATTGAGCAGACTTTATAATAGAAGTTAATTTATTTACAGAAATCCCTAACCTGTAAGCAATTTCTTGCTTAGTCGGAGTATGCCCTAACTCTGTTGTCAAGTCAATCGTAGCTTTTCTAATCTTTCCTAAAGACTCAATCATATGGATAGGAAGTCTTATAATTCTTGCCTTATCTGCAATAGCTCGTGTGATTGACTGCTGAATCCACCAAGTAGCATAAGTAGAAAACTTATATCCTTTTGTATAATCAAATCTACCCGCAGCCTTCATCAAACCAAGATTACCCTCTTGAATCAGATCTAAGAATGATAATCCTCGTCCTATATATTTTTTTGCAATACTTACAACAAGACGCAAATTCGCATTAATCAAGACATTCTTATAAAAATCGCTTCCTGTTTCCTTAATTTTTTTAGCGACTTCCTTTTCCTGTTCACTTGAAAGAAGCGGAATTTTACCAATCTGCTGTAAGTAAATTCTAACGTTATCATCTGCATTAACAGAAGACAAGCTTTCCTGCACCTTAGGATCTTCAACAGAATGAAGGAAATCATCCTCATCATCTTCTTCTGACTGCAAACTTGCAAAGTCAATTCCCTCGTCAGAAATCTCCTCTGTTGTAAAACCTAATTTTTCTATTTCTTTTTTCATTTGTTAATGCTCTCCATCCTGTGATATTATATATTATTTAAAATAGTATGTCTTATTGTAAATTTATTTTTTTGTAAGCTTTTGTCTAACTGACTCAAAAATAACTACTGCAAGTGCATTTGACACATTCAAGGAATTGAAATCTTTTAGCATCGGAATTTTTACAACAAAATCAGAAGCCTTTAACAAAGATTTTGATACTCCTGCGTGCTCAGCACCCATTACAATCGCAAAATTCATATCATTATAATTAACATCATAATAATTATCTTTTGCACTTGCATCAGTCGCAATTATCCACCAGTTTGATTTTTTTAATTTTTCAACAGCACTAGGCAGACTATTGACTTTAATAATAGGGATATGATTAATTGCTCCGGCACTTGTTTTTTCTACAATAGAATTCACCTGAACGTTACGTCTTGAAGGCAAAATAATACCTGAAACTCCGGCACAAACTGCCGTTCTGATAATTGCTCCAAGATTATGCGGATCCTCAATTCCATCAAGAATTATAAGTGATTCATTATTATGTTCACCCTCTAAAAACTCGTCCAAATCAGTGTATTTTATAGGTGAAATCTGAGCTATGACGCCTTGATGATTAAATTCAGAATAAGACGCAAACATTTCTCTTGCAACAAACTGAAAAACAATTCCTTTTTGACAAGCAAGCTCTTTTATCTTGTTCAACTTTACATCGGCATGCAAATTCTTGGATATAAGGATCTTATTAATTTCACGTTCACCGGATGTAAGAGCCTCAATTACAGCATTCTTTCCAAAAATTATATCATCCATTATTTTGAAACCTCAAGCATTCTGTTTATACATTTAACACCTTTTTTTGCAATATCTTCGTCAACAGTAATCTCATACTGTTCATCCTTAAGTGCGTTATATATATCTTCTAATGTGTGCCATTTCATATTTTTACAAACAATATCCGGCTTAATTAAAATAAAGTCTTTTTCAGGATAATCTCTCTTTAATCTGTCTACAACACCCTTTTCTGTCGCAATGATAAACTGCTTAGAATCACTTTCAACAGCATACTTCATGATACCTGTTGTACTACCAACATAATCAGCTAAATCCGTAACAGCCTTTGCACACTCAGGATGAGCCAAAACTTCAGCGTTAGGGTATCTTTTCCTTGCCTCAATTACATCCTCAGCCTTAATCTTCAAGTGAGTCGGACAAAATCCCGAATATGTAGTAACTTTAACATTTCCAAGCTGACCTTCAATCCACTTACCAAGATATGTATCAGGTAAAAACAATACTTCCGGAGCATTCAAACTTTTCACTATTTTAAGAGCATTTGAACTTGTACAGCAAATATCGCACTCAGCCTTTACATCAGCATTAGAATTTATGTAACAAACAACCGGCAAATTCGAATGCTTCGCTTTAAATTCTCTCAATTGCTGAAGGTTAATCATATCAGCCATTTCACAACCGGACTCTTTCCTTGGAAGAAGAACTTTTTTATCGGGATTTAACATTTTTGCAGTCTGCGCCATAAAAAATACACCTGCAAAAACTATAATATCAGCATCAGTTTTTGCCGCCTGCTGACTTAAATATAATGAGTCTCCCACAAAATCAGCAACCTCATCTATTTCTGCATTTTGGTAACAGTGAGCCAATATCACTGCATTCTTCTCTTCTTTTAGCTTTTTTATCTTATTAATCATGTCATTCATTTTGCGGAATTCTCCTCCATTTAGTGTAAATTTTTGTTAAATTTGCATCCTCTATAAAATATATTGTATAATAAAAATAGGAATTAGTTACACAGGATAAGAGGAATATGAGTTTTTTAGGAAATTTATCATCAGGCGGGGCTAAACCAAGAGTTTACATTTCAGTAACTCCTGGCGTCGGCGTAGAAATGATACAGTTGGATTATGCAACAGCAACTGTTGCAAAATATGCTGTTAGAGATATTGGATACGATGAAGTATCCAGAGATATTACGGACTATGAAGGATTTAGAGATGCCGTTCAGGATATGTGCCAAGAATTAGGCATTGACCCAAAAAGTGAGGCAATTGTTAACATGCCATTGGTTTCATTTGGTTTGATGCAATTCCCACTGCTGCTTCCTGACAGTTCGATTACAGGTGGTATACAGTCAGAAGCTGAACAATCATACATATTCAGACGTGCAGAACCTGCTATTGTTTGGCAAGATTTGCCTATGGCAGGCGACGGACAGGGACAAGGAAATGAATCACGCCAAGTAGTTTATTCTGCAATTCAAAAATCAGTAATTTCTGGATTGGGTCAAGCTTTGGCTTCTATTGGAATGAGCCTTATCGGTGTTGAAAACTCATTAACATCAACCCTTCGCGCATTAGACTTTGCAGGCTATACAAGCACTCAAATGCAACCTAATGTTACTTGGAATTTGATGATTTTGAATGCTACCGGTTATTCAATTGTAACTATGTCTGGAAAAACAGTTACGGATTACTATGAAGAACCTCTTGCGATAAAATCATTCGAAGGTGAAGAAATATATAATGCAATTAACCAATCAGCACAAATCGCGTTGATGAGTTGCCCAGCAAACTACTTATTTATATTATCTGATACAGACCAAATAAGTGCTTCATTGTTAGCGTCAAAACTACAAACACAAAGTTCTGTTACTGTATTAGAAAACAACTCATTTAAAAAACAAGCATCAATCATCCCTGCAGGCTTGGAAGTTCTACAAACACAAGCTTCTAAGATTTCTCTACAAGCTGTTGGTGCTGCGTTAGCAGATTATTCAGAATATCCACTAAATTTAAGATTTGAAGGTACAGCACGCGCTGCCGGAGTTGAACAAACTTGTACTTTCACTATTGGTGATAAAGAAATTACACTTACACCTAATGCCGCAATGAAAATTGTAGGTATAATTGCAGCTGTGTTGATTATTCCTATTGCATTGCTTTCATTCTTAATTATGCCTAAACTTGTTGAATCAAGCCAAGCAAAACTTGATACGGCAAATAATGATATTCAAACTATTGATGCAGAGATTGCTAAATACAAAGAGTCACAATCAACTTCTGTATTTAACCTTAAGGCTGAAGTTGAAAGGGGTATAAAAGGTAATCGTTCTAAATTAATGAATTATGTTGCAGCAGGCGACGCTATACCTAAAACAGTATGGTTAACTTACTTTATGACACAAGGCGATGGTCTTGTAGATATTAAAGGTGTTTCTTCAAACGTTGAAGATGTATATGTCTTCTTTAAAAATATGAGAGACTCTTTAATCGGTACTAAGTTAAGACTTCAAAAGTTAGAAATGGTTACAGATTCTGTTGACGATGCTATTACATCTTCAGGAAACTCAAATTACAGTTTTGAAATTACTAATATGACTGAAGATCAGTTAAGTGCATTAATGAGCACAACTCAATCAAATGATGAGAATAAGCAACAATCACAACAACAGAAACAAAATCCTACACCGAACAATCCTCCTCAATCAGGATTGTTGAGTCAACAACCTATTCAAGGTAGATAACGAACAAGCATAAAAAATAAGGAATTTAATAATGGCAGAAGAAAATAATGAAAACAAGAATGACGTAATGACCGTGCTAAAGATGCCAATTTTGATGTTAGTATTGGTAATTTTGTTAGCCGTATACGTAATCGCAACACAGTTAGTCCCTAAGATTGGTGAGTTTGCTGACTTACACAGCAATTACAAGACTCAAATGGAATCTTATGCGGATAAAGAAAGAACTTTGGAAGAACTTAAATCAAGGACTCCTAAAGCAGATGCAGCAAGTGAAAATCTTACAGACTCAGGAAAATCTGTATTTAAACCTCTAGAATCAGGCTCTGACCCAGAAACCATCATTGCCGCAGAGTTTAACGAAATTCTGTCTTCAATAACAACAAATACAATTAAAACTCGTTCTGTAAAATACACTTATGATCCTGAAGATGATAGCTTTGTAAAAGGCAACGCTAGTAAATATACCGTTTGCAAACTTGATATGGAAATGATTGCAACATATACAAACTTCAAGAACTTTATGAAAGAATTGTATAAACACGAGCATTATCTTGACATTGCTAAGGTTGAAATTGTTCCTTATCAAAAGAATAAAACAATATTGCTGATTAACCTTCAATTGAAGCTATATGCTGAAAGAGCTTAAGAGTTAAAATCAGAAAAATCGATTCCAAACACCTGCCTTTTATTTTTAAGGCAGGTGTTACAGTATGGAGTTTCAAGAATTGTCTTGGTTGAATAATCACTAAAATCGGCTCCACTTCGTCCTCTATGGTCATTTGATAGAAACGGACAACTATAAACACCTTTTGCCGTAATTATACGTCCAAATTCACAATCTAATTTGTTATTAATGCGAATATCAGTTGCATCAATATCTTTATTTGACTTGTCGTACCACATATTTACTGCAACATTTCTATCTTGAGCCTTCAAACCTGCATTTTCCAAGATTGCCTTAAACTGGTCTCTCAAGAAAATTTCATCCTCTTTATAATAGTTAGTTACCGCCAAAATAGGGTTAAAGTCATATTTTACAAGATTTTTTACAGCGTGAATAACTTGTCTATATGCACCTCTTCCGCGAATACTGTCATTTTTAAGTTCGTCATAATGGTCGATACTTAACTTAAAAATAATTTCATAGTTACTTTCATCTTCAACTCGTTTTAGAAATCTTGCCTTTTTTTCATTGATAAAACTACCATTTGTACAAATACAAACACTGGAACGCTTCAAACACAGACGCAAAATATTGTTAAAATCAGGATGTGTCATAGGCTCAGCACCTGTTAAATAGATACATTGAATATTTTCTTTCGTAGTATCATTAAGTGCCTTTTTCACAGTATCAATAGGGATAAAATCTTTTATTTTTTTTGAAACAGGAAAATCAATATAACAATGCGTACAACGCTGATTGCAGTTATGAGCAGTCATCTCTATAAACAAATTATTTAATTCTTTAAGTTCGCAAACAGGTGCCTGAAATATTGATGTTTTCATTCTAACTCTCCTTCTTTCTCAATACGTTAGAATTATTGTAAAAACAACAATAATTATTTAACATTAACCATCAGGGTACACTTAGTCATCCTGTTTACTTATATTAAAGTCCTTAGGCTTTTTATTCTCTAACCAACGACTCATCAAGAAATTCTCATAACTTAAAGCATAATTATAAAGCGCATTTACGAGCACTCTCCCGCTTTCTGATTTTCCTACAATAAGAAAATCTCCATACTTATTCTCAGCAAGCATAATTTCCTTATGGACTATTTTATCAACGTGATTTTTAGGATTTTTATTAATAACGACATGAATCCACTGACAAAGAACTTTCGTTGCAGTAATCTTATTTTGAGTGATATCATCGCTAAACTGTTTAAGATAAGTTGAAAATTCCTGTAAAATCATCTATTCTCCAAAAGGGGTAGTCGCTGTAAAACAAACTATATCATCAATCTGATATTTTTTCAATTCACGAATCATTTCTTCGAAAGTTGAACCAGTTGTACAAATATCATCGAGCAAAAGTAACTTTATACCTTTATCCAAATTCTGAGGATTAACCTCAAAGGCATCTTTAAGATTTTGTACTCTCTCAATTTTCTTTAAATTATACTGGGGTTTTGTATCCTTAACCCTTTTTATCAAACTTGGGTTGTAACTGCACCCTGTTAGCCTTGCAAACTCTTCTGCAACAAGCTCCATATGATTATATTTTCGCTTACGGCGACGAGCTTCGAAAATAGGAACAGGCACAACCTGGTAATTATTATCAGTTGCAATATTTTTCCAATACTCCGCCATAAATTTTGCAAGGTAATAGGCTAAACTCTTCTGCCTATGATATTTCAACCCACGGATAAGTTTTTGGAGATTTTTGGAATAATTACCAGCGCAATAAACTTTCTTCCCCTCAATCATTCGATTAACTCTAACCGGTAAAAACTCAAGAGTATCGTAACACTTTGAACACATTTTAACGCACTCTCTTGAGCTCCCGCAAAAATAACATTTTTTCTTATAAATCCAGTCTAATAAACCTAAAAAAAACTCTTTCATATCGGTATTCTATTACAAAAAAGCGGGGAATAATTATTCCCCGCAACATCCTATTTAAGTTCAGTTTCAACCTTTGCAAGTATTTCATCAAGCTTCGAAGCATCTTTAACTCCGCCTTGAGCGAAGTTTGGACGCCCGCCACCGTTAGCACCGGTTGCTCTTGCAATCTCGCCAACAATCTTTCCGGCGTTAACGCCCTTCTTAACAAAGCTGTCTGAGACTTTTACTGCCACAGTCTTTTCAGAAGCAAGAACAATAACACTTTCTCCAAGCTTCTGAGATAAAAATTCCAATCCGACCTTCAAAGCAGCAGGTTTCAAGTCAGTAATCTTAGTTATGAACAATTTACCGCCTTCAATATTTTGAGCCTTAGAAATAAATGTTGCAAATTTTGAACGAGCATTTTCTTCCTGAAGCTTTTCAATTTCCTTTTGAAGTTCCTTATTCTCATCAGCAAGTTTTTCAACACGGTCAAAAACTTCGTTGTAATGAGCTTTGAACATCAAAGACAATCTGTCCATTTCCTTAACTTTTGCATTCATAAATTCGAATGCAGCCTTACTTACAGCAAGCTCAATACGTCTTGTACCTGCAGAAATTGCACCCTCAGTAACAATTTTAACCAAACGTAAATCTTTAGTATTTCTTGCATGAGTACCTGCACAGAATTCCTTTGAAATACAGCATTCTTTACCGATTGAAACTACACGTACTACGTCATCATATTTTTCACCAAACAAAGCTGTCGCACCTGTAAGTTTAGCTTTTTCAATATCCATAACTTCAGTAGTAACAGGAAGCGCCTTTGCAACCCAATCGTTCATAATATCTTCAACCTTGAAGATCTCATCAGGAGTCATCGCACGAGAGAATGTAAAGTCAAATCTCATACGATTTTCTTCAACCTGAGATCCAGCTTGCTTAACCTCATCACCAAGCACCTTAATCAAAGCAGCTTGTAACAAGTGAGCTGAAGTATGGTGCAAACGAATTTCCTCACGTTTAGCAACATCAATAGCAGCTTTAACTTTTTGGCCAATAAGTTCATCACCGTTTATCAACTTACATCTGTGAACAAACAACTTATTAACCTTAAATGTTGTCAAAACTTCAAGTTTTAATTCTTCGCCACCGGTTTTTGAATCAACTATAAAGCCGCTATCTCCAATCTGTCCACCACATTCAGCGTAGAAAGGAGTCTTATCAAGAACAACATCAATATATCCGTCACCCTCGATTGTATCCAAAACAGTTGCTTCACATTCATTTTCTTCATAACCGACAAAATCTGTTGAACCAACTTTTTCTTCAACTTTTGCATATTTCATATCACCGGTAACGCTTATTTTAGCAGTTGCAGCTTTTGCGCGATCTTTTTGCTCTTGCATTGCTTTCTTGAAACCTTCTTCATCGATGTTCAAGCCATTTTCAGCTGCAATTTCTTTTGACAACTCAAGCGGGAATCCAAAAGTATCATACAATCTGAATGCACTTTCGCCATCAATATCTTTTTTACCTGCGATAAATTCATCAAGAAGTTTGTAACCACGGTCAAGTGTCTTTGCAAATCTTTCTTCTTCCTTCTTAATTGTATCAACAATCTTATCTCTGTTTTTAACCAAGTCAGGATAATCTTTACCGTATCTTTCGACAACAACATCGACAAGTTTATACAAGAATGGAAGATCCATACCAAGAATTTTTCCGTGACGCAAAGCTCTACGCAAAATCATTCTCAAAACATAGCTTCTTCCTTCATTTCCAGGTATAACTCCATCTGAAATCAAGAATGTAACACATCTTGCGTGGTCTGTAATTATTCTCAAAGATATATCAGTTTTTTCAGATTTTTTGTAAGGTACGCCGGACATTTCTGAAACTTTATCCAAAATTGGCTTCAACAAGTCAGTTTCGAAAGTAGATGCAACACCTTGGCAAACCATTGCAATACGTTCAAGACCCATACCTGTATCAACGTTCTTATGTTCAAGAGGTGACTGATTACCTTCTTCATCCTGATAAAGCTCAGTGAAAACAAGGTTCCAAATTTCAACCCATCTGTCACATTCACAAGTATCAACACCACAACCGCGAGGGTCATCGCATTTGTACTGTTCACCTAAATCATAATGGATTTCAGAACAAGGTCCGCAAGATCCAGACGCTCCAGGAGGGCCCCAGAAATTATCTTTCTTACCTTTTCTTAGAATTCTGTCGGCAGGAACACCTACACTTCTCCAAATGTCGTATGCTTCATCATCAGTTTCATAAATAGTTATCCAAAGTCTTGATTTATCAAGTTTTAAAACTTCTGTAACAAATTCCCAAGCCCAAGGAATAACTTCTTTTTTATAGTAATCGCCAAACGAGAAATTACCAAGCATTTCGAAGAACGTATGGTGACGAGGAGTTCTTCCTACATTTTCAATATCAGAATCTTTACCGCCGGCTCTTGCACATTTTTGACAAGAAGTCGCACGAGCTGGGTCGTATGGAGATTTTTGAATACCTAAAAATATTGGCAAAAATTGCAACATACCTGCTGTTGTCAACAATACAGTAGGGTTGTCAGGCACAAGACTTGAGCTCTTTACTATTGTATGTTGATGTTTATCTCTAAAATAATTCAAATATAAATTTCTGATTTCGTTTCCGCCTAGCATAATCCTTTTCCCTTATTTACTTTTCATCAATACGAAAATTATATATTAAACATAATTCTTATGCAATTTTTCATTAGCAGAAATGCACGGGCCTGTAAGATGTGTTTGTATTATAATGTTTGTATGGCAGTATATTTTTTCTATGGCGAAGAAGATTTCAATATCGAACAAGAAATAAATAACTTGAAGAAAACTCTTGATAAAAACTTTCTTGAGATGAGCTTCAAAGTTTTCGACAACCCAAAATACGCAGATCTCATCTCTGTTCTGAGAACGCAGCCGATGATGTTTGGGAAAATGTTGATAGTTATAAAATGCCTTGATTATTTTTCAAAAACATTTGAAGATAAAGAAATTAAAGAAATTACAAAAGCCTTAGAAGATAACACTGACACTCTGGATATAGTTTTTGTGGCTCAACTGCCTAGAGATGAAGGCAAAAAATTAGACAGCAGAAAAAAACTATTCAAATTACTTTCGAAATTCAATTCAAAAGAATTTGCAACAATCCCGTCGTATAAAACAGCAGAACTGGAAGGCTGGATAAAAAAACAAGCCCAATCAAAGAAACTAAAAATCACACAAGATGCTCTCACTGCAATGATTACACAGATAGGGAATAATCTTCGTCAACTGGACAGGGAACTGGATAAACTTCAACTTGTTGCATATCCTGAAAATATCGTAACCGCAGAAATGGTTAAGGGAAATTGTGTATCAAATGAAGATTTGTTTGCTTTTTCAGACTACCTTATGCAAGGTGAAAAAGACAAAGCACTAAGAGAATACAGGAAACTTCTCGACAAAAAATATTGTCTTGAAATAGTTTCAACCCTGCAAACCATGATTAGACGCTGGATTGTTCTCAAGGCGAAATCTTCAGAACTCTCATCTTTTGAACTGGCAAAAATGACAGGACAACACGAATATGTTGTAAAGCTAACATTACAAAAACTAAAAAAAGCAAACCTAAAAGATTTGGTAAAACTTAAGGAAAACATAACAGAAGCAGAATACAAAATTAAGGCGGGATTATCTCAGAACCCTGAAGCAGAGATAGAAAACGCGTTTTTCAAATAATGAGGCAATATGGAAACAACAGCTTTAAACGAAAAATATCCATTCTTAATGAAATACTTCAAAAACGGAATTGAAAATCCAAAAAGAAGTATTGCTCACTGTATTCTATTCTATGGTACGGACTTGCAAGCACAGTACGACTTGGCGCTTGAAATCGCAAGACTTTTAAACTGCACGGGAGATAAAAGTGCCGACTGCGGGTGTTTAAACTGCAATTGGATAAGACAAAACCAGCATCCTGCAGTTTTAACAATATCAAAAGTAGACAACAAGCCGTCAAATGACGATTCAAAAACAGTTATTTCAATTGAGCAGGCAAGAATGATTAAAAACGATTTGCTTGTAACATCCGATTACCACAGAGTTTTAATATTCTGCGACAAAGATAAGGACGGCAATATTCTCGGGCTAAATGAAAATAATTTTCAGGAACCGACAGCCAATGCGCTTTTAAAAACCTTTGAGGAACCGCCTTCCCACACAACTTTTATCTTCCTGACAAAAGATAAATCGGATATGTTATCCACAATAATTTCCCGTGCGCAATGTTTCTTTGTACCTTCCGCCAAAGATGAAAACAGGGATTTCTCACTTGTTCAGGAAGTTATGAACGGCTATCTTGAAATAGACAGGAATAATGTACTTGATTTGTATGAAAAAATGTTTGAGCTAACAAAAGAAAATGACAGTGCGGAAGTTTTAAATCAAATACAGAATTATATGGCGGCGCTATTAAAAAATTCGCTTGATAACCCGCTTTTGAAAATAAAATTAATCAAAGACATAAACGCTGTCGAACATGCAAAAGATGAGCTAAATTTGAATATGAATATCCAAACAATTCTTGAGAATTTAGCGTTTGCACTTGTTTTAGACAGGTAAATACATCAAGTTTTAAAGCTTACAAATTTTCAACTTTTTCCTCGGCACCTGTTGCCTGAAGATTTTTAGTCGCACCAATCAGTTTTTGCATTTCCGGATCTGCCGTAACTTTTTTCATTTCCTTAATCATGCTAAAATACCCGCCTGTCAGTATACCGCCAATACCAAAGACTATTGCGCCAAGAGTTCCCCAGATTGAACGTTTTACGACAGAACCTTTTGTAAAGATTGCGATTGCAGCCGGAATAACTGCGCCTATTGCACCGCCAATCAGGGCACTTGCTCTATTATTCTTTTGCCAGCTGCCGGCATACTTTGCAACGAGTTTTTCCCGTTCTTCGGAATTTTTCATATTATCCTGAATTGCAGAATATTCATTATATGCTTTTTCAAACTTATCCGCATTTTCTACCGGAACGGTATAAGTAAATTTTTTCTTTATATCTTCATCAACAACTTCGTAAGTTTGCTTTCCGTTAACAGGAGTACCGATTTTATTTAAAGCACCTAAAAATGACAAATTTCCAACTGGCATAATATAACCTTTCAACTAACACTACACTATTAATATAAAACCAAAAGTTTAAGCTAATTGTCCTTTAACCCGAATAATTTTACATATATTAATATTATTCGGCATTTTTTGCGTTGTAGTTAAAAGAGAAATTCACATCCACGGTTTCGCCTGTAAAAGACAACGGCAACGGCTGAAACGGAGCTGTAGATTTTACTGCGTTAAGAGCCGCATTATCCATTTCAGAATTTCCAGAGGATTTTAAAATTTTCACGGATTCAAGATTTCCGTCCTTTTGTATTTTCATCAATACAACTACCCGCGCATTTGTTCCGATTTTTGGCGGATTCCAGTTCAGCCTCATATCTGACTGCAGGTTCTGCATAAATACATCAAAATTGGCCGCAGGCACTTTATGTTTTACAGTTTTGCGAATTAAATGCGAAAAGTTTTGCTGAATTTTTTGATAAGTTTTTGGCGGTGGTATACGTAAAAAGGCTAACACCAGCACCACAATTTCAACAATAATAAAAATTGCAACTAAAACCCTTATTATTGCAAGTTTTTTAGAATTTATTCCGTTAGAATTTTGTTCCATTTAGTTTCCCCCCTAATTTACCAAAACTCTATCCAGGCAGGCATTTTGTGAATACTGCCATTCACGGTATGTTATCCGGCTAACTTTAAAACCGCAGCGTTCCAAAATTGACTGTTTTTTCATATTAGAAACTTTTTGCGGCTCGTTATCTTCAATTCCGTCAACTTCTATAACTAACTTGTCATCCACAAGCAAATCGGCACTCAAACCCGCAATATCGACACCGGCTTTAACAGTATGCCCCAAATCTCTTATACTTTGTGCAATTTCGCGTTCAAGCTTGTTTTTATAAATATTTTCATCTATTTCGCAATTTTCAATAGCCTGCTTTTTGTTATTATATTCTTCGATATAGGACATATAATCCCTGAACAAACCGTCCTGAATATCCTTTGGATCACGGGATACAAAGTTTATAACCTTATATCTTGCACGAGTAATCGCAACGTTAAACAAATTAGGCTTCTGCAAGAACGTCAAACTTTGCGGGAAACTATTTGGTGCAAACGCCCAAGACATAAGTATAATATCTCTTTCATCACCTTGGAAAGTGTGAGCTGTACCAATCTCAATTTGATGTTTTTTCATCATATGATCAGACAAAACTTTCGCCACTGAAATTTTCAGCTGCTCAACCTGTGCCCTGAACGGGGAAATAATACCTATTGAAACAGGCTTGTCAGGGTTGCTGCGCTCATCTTCTACAACTATGTCATACAAACGCTTAACCAACGCTTCTATTTCAGGAAGATTACGAGTAGCATCCATATCAACTTTACCGTCAGGAACAACAACTGTTTCCAAAACTTTTTCATTTCCGACGTCTTTTTTCATAATTCTTATTCTTCCGCCGTAAAATTCGCGGTTTGAAAATTCTATAATCGGCGGCAGACTTCTGAAATGTTCATCAAGCATAACAGAATTCATAGAATAGTAATCCGCCAAATCAAACATTGAATTAGTTCTAAAGCGCCACATCAACTGATACTTGTCCGGAATTCCATACTGTGTTAAGAATGACTGTTCTTTTGCTTTCTCTAAAAATGAAAGATGCGGCAATTGTTTATCATCTCCAACGATTACAGCTTTTCTGGCTCTAAATAGTATAGGGAAACAACTTGCAATATCACATTGTGATGCTTCATCTATGATAGCAACATCAAACATCCCAGGTTTTAAAGGCAAAGAGCCTGATACGGCATAAGTTGTAACACACCAGCAAGGGAAGGCTTCCAACAACGGTTTAAAATCTTCCGTTTCTAAAATTCTACTTTGAAGGTTTTGACGGCGTTCTACAAGAGATTTTGCATGAACTTTTAATCTGTTGCATTTTATCTGATCACGCAGAAGATTTTTCAAACCTTCACGTCTTCTTCCTTTCAAAATGTTTACAGCAAGCGGTTTTTGCTTTTTCTTCATTTGACGAATTTGTTCAGATAAAACATGCAAATTACCTGTCTTTTGAATATCAGCCTCAATCTTTCTCAAATTCCAAACCATAGCCGCTACTTGGAGCTCAGATTTCAATCTACCTATGTTTTCATAATTAGGTTCAAAATCTTTTAACTTAAGAATTTTCTTCAAACTGCTAATACTGCCAAAATTTGCAATATTTGCAAAAAATCCGGTCTTTTCCATATTTTTTTTCAAATTTGCTATAATTTGGAGGATAGACTCAATTTCCTGTTTCTTAAGCCCGGACTTTATAAATTGCATCTTGCCGATAGATTTCTCCTGATCTTCGACATCAATTGACATATTATGCCAATCGTTTTCAAGCTTAATAATTTGTTCACACTTATTCTCATAATCCCTAATGAGATTAAGATGATTTTTCATATCATCAACACTTGCAAACAAACTATCTTCATAGTCGCTGTCTATATCAACTTTGCCTGACAAAAGATTTTGTAACTCAATGCTCAGCTGCTTTTGATAATTTAATCTTCCGACTCTAAGTGCCAAAAACGGAGCTCCAAGCTCATTTAACCTATCTGCAACGACATCAACAGCCTTATCCATTCTTGATGCAACAAGGACAGTCTTTCCATTCGCAATCAAATGAGCAACCAAATTAACAATAGTCTGAGATTTTCCGGTTCCCGGAGGTCCTTGAACCGCAATAAACTTATTATTATCAATATTCTTAATTACTCTTTCCTGCGAATCACTCAATGCAAGAGGGGTTACCGGATAAAAATCCGTTACCTTTTTCATATCTTTTATAGGTGCTGATTTTTCTTTGGAAAGAGAAAACTCTTCATTAATAACGCTTAAAGCTGTTTCCCTATAAATTCCGCTAGGCTTTTCTGCAATCTGAGTTAACTCATGCAAGACTCCGGCAGTAACTGTCGGACGTTTCGTTAAAATGATTGCAGCCTGACTTGTCAGATTAATTTTTTCAAGCTTTCTCATTTGTTTTTGCTTGTTTTCTTCTTCACTCACAAGAGAATCAACATTGTCAGCATTTATCTTTTCGCTATAAAAATCAACTTCTGAATCTTTTGATACATTATCTTCATCAACATTATTTTTATCATCAAGATTTATATCAATCTCAGGAACAAGTGCTTTTAGCGTAGTTAAGAATATTTCAAGCCCTTCATTTGTAATAGGAAGGGATGGAACAACATCCAACAAGCCTTCCAACAACTGCTCAACTTCATCGTCATCATCATTCTTTTTCATTAACGCAGTTAACGCACCTGTATTAAGCGACAAAACTTCTTCTTGAGGGATACAGTTAATATTTACACCGTTACGTTCAAGGTGACAAGGAAGATACAACAATGGAGTTAAAAACTCATTAGATTTTCTGGATTTTGAACTTTTACCAACCAAAAACAAGTAACCATATATTAGATACTTGTCTTTTACGCCGGCTGAAGACAAATTCATTAACTCAGTGAGTTTACTATCACTTCCGTCAAGGCGCAAATATTCATCTCCGCTGGACAACAGTTCTTCTTTTCCCTTAAGAAAAATCCATTTATTATCCTTATCTCCCTTAAGGTTTCTGAATGTAGAACTCTGAACTTCTTCTCTAACACAATCGTGCAAGTATAAGCTTAACTTCTTTATAAAACTGTTATTAAACGCTGAATTAATTGCTTTTGACGCTTCCTGTAACATGAAACTCCCTCTTATTGTTGTATATAAATCCATTTTACGCTAAAATTAGGCATATGAACATCATCAATTTAAATGATACATCAGAAAATCTGTTTTACATAGGTGGAGTTGTAAGAGACGAAATTCTTGGAATGAAGAGTTTTGATATCGACCTAACTTATGTTGGCAACGCAATAGATTATGCCAAAAGTTTGACCGACATAGAAATATTACAAGTAAATGAACCTTTTGGAACGGTAAGAATAAAATATAACAATCAAGAAATTGACATAGCTTCGACCAGAGCGGAAATTTACGAGAAAGACGGTCATCTTCCAACTATCACTGAAATTGGTTGCAGTTTGGAAAAAGATGTTCTAAGAAGAGATTTCACTGTTAATGCACTGGCAAAAAACGTAAGTTCCGGTGAAATTATTGACTATACCGGAGGGCTTGAGGACATTAAAAACAAAACTCTTAGAATATTACACGATAGAAGTTTTATTGAAGACCCAACAAGAATTCTAAGAGCGCTAAAGTTTAGCGTACGATTTAATTTTTCACTCGATGAACACTCAAAAGATTTACGTGATTCATATTTAAAAAATATTAATTACGACATGAGTTATAAGAGATTAAAAAAAGAATTAATAGAAACCTTCAATCTCAATTCACAAAAAGCTTATGACGAATTTATTGAAGAGAATGTATATAAACTTGTAACTGAAAAAAAAGTTACCAAACCAAATATAAATATCGAAGCACTTGTAAACCAATACAAGGACTTAATAAATCCTGCAAACATCTGGTTAATCTACGTAGGTACACTGCAAGATTTATCCAAACTTGAACTTACGAAGGATGAAAAGAAAATTCTATCAGATTATGAACAAATAAAAAATCTAACCTTCAAATCTGATTTTGAGATATTCAAAGCATTTAATGATTTAAAAGCGGAAACTATTCTCCTATACGGAATTTCGAACGATTTAGTTCCTGTAATCAATTACTTTGAAAACTTGAAAGATATAAAAACTGAACTCACGGGAAATGATTTACTTGCGCTTGGGATAAAACCTTCTCCGATATACAAAGAGTGTTTTGATAAAATCCTTGAAGCAAAGTGTATTAATCCAAAGTTAACCCGTGATGATGAAATAAAAATAGTAAAAACATATCTGAAATAATCCCAGAATTTAAAACTCTGGGATTATTTGGTTTGTATGTATAAGATGCAGTTAATATTATTTCTTTTCTTCAGGTTTCTGTGCATTATTTACAGTAGTTTCTTTTGGTTTTACATCGTATGATTTTATAGAACGTTTACCTGTTAGACGTTGCATAAATGTGTAATAACCTTTCAAGAATCCGGTAGCACTATCTTGTTTTGCCTCTGCTGCAAGAAGTTCATCTCTCGTATGAGCTCCAACTGCAACACCTACTGATTTTCTTGTTAACCATTCACCCATTGTTGTATTTGTCAATGTAATCCAGCTCATTCCGAATAGAGATTTGTTATATTGACTTCTAAATGTACTGTTGAACAAGTCAATCAACAATGTTTGGTAGAACAGTCTTGAACCTTCTTGTACAAATCTTTCTTTGAACTTAGTTTGAGCACCTTCAACATCATTACCGTTTGACTTCAACATTACCATATTGTAGTTATCTGTCATCAAGAACCACAATGTTGCGGCTGTTGCGGCTGTTTTTGCAAGGTTTGAAAGTTCTGCGTTTGAAACATTTGACATTGTATCAGCGTTGAATGCTTTCAAGAGGTTATCTGAAACATAATCGTGGAATTTCTTCGGATCAAAATCTTTTTTGAGAGTCTGTTTACCAATGTTATCAATACTCTTAGCTAACGCCTCAACATCACCTACACGACATAAGAATTTCTTTTCTACATCTGTAAGCTTTTTGTATTCTTTCTTCCTTAATTCAGAAATAAAACCTTCGATATTCTTAACGAAATCTTCGTTTAGTTTTAATTCTTTTTGCATATTCTTTGCAATAGTTTCGATTGTATTCTTATCACTTATAGGCATTTTTACAAGTCTAGGCTGCTTAGTGAATGATTTTATAGCCTTATCAACCAATCTGTATGGTAATGTTACCGTACTCCAAGCAAACTTAAACGGAGCAATTATAAAGTTGATGAACGGCTTAATCTTTTTATCTCTTGCACCTAAACTAATTGTTCCATCGGCATTTCTTGCATAACCTGCGACTCTTAGATAATCTTCAGCTAAATCGGTAGCCTTGCCTATCTCACCTTCCGGAACTGTAAATCCTGTTTCTTTTAGTTTATTTACAATCTTATCGAATTTTTCAGCATCAATTCTATAATCAGCTGTTGTCGTCAAACGAGTATATAAATTTTTGAATGGTTTAAATACTGCATTGATACCATTATCAATAGGCTTGAATTTTCTCAAACCTTTAACTGCAAAACCTGCAGCGATAACACCAGCTGAAGCTTTCGCAACTGTATCTATTGAAAGAAGCGGTTTTTGTTGCTTTTTATTATCTGCCTCTTGAGTTTTATTATTTGCCTTAAATGATGTATCAGGTTTTATATCCTTTTCAGGAGCATTGTTACGTTCATTTTCCGCTCTAGCCTCTTCTGGGGTCAAACGTTTGATATGTTTACCGTTTGAAAGACGAGAGAATGATTCTGTGAACAATGCTGTCAAACCTGTTGTAAGCATTATACCCAAGTTTGAGTTATTCATTAACTTTTGTAGCGCACCGAATGTTATCAATGTTATATATGCGTTGATACCGATACGGCTAATTTCTTGTCTAAATCTGACTTTCTTTTCGTGTTCAGCTTTGTCCTTGTCATCATCCATCATTCTAGACAAGTTGTAAGCGTCATTAGCAAGAAATATTGCAGGTGGAATACCTGAAACAATTCTGTTTAAAGAACGTTCGTGCTTTGTATCATAATTTCCTGTTCTTGGGTCGAACATTTTCATTTTCTGCTGGAATATCGCAGACTGAATTTCTTCTGCAGATTTACCTTCCTTAAGAAGTTTTGCTCTTGTCTCAGCCAAACCTCTTAAAGCACTAATCTGAGCTTCTATTTTAGATTCTGCACGAAGCTTCTTCATTGTAGGTGAATTATGAACACCTTTAGCCCATTTTTCGAAAGGCTTAATTTTTCCTATCAAATCAACTGTACCGTTTAAAATATCAGTTGGAAGATTTCTTAAAATAAGTCCATCTCCTATCAAATGAGGGATGGACTTCTTATGGAAAATAATTTCGCCGGTTGCATCGTCAACCTTAAACATTTTTTGAGCCAAAGGAATCTTTGAATTTTCGACGTGAAGATAAAGATCCTCACCCATATGTCCAAGATTTTTCTTCAAAAACTCAAGAAGTTCACCTTTTAAATATTTGTTACCTTTGTTGGCTTCTGTATATAAAAAAGAACCTTTAAATGATAAATCGTTTTGATTATTATTTAAAGGTCCCTTATTATTTAAACTATTAAATTGAGATACTGACTCCGAATGAAGAGATGACAACTCCTTGGACAGTAGCCCGTGATCTTTTCGTTTCGGTCTTATTAGATAATCGGTTTTGCCTACTAACATTTTAATCTTTTTCCTTCCCGAAGATAATTCTTAACCGAATAGAAAATTTCCGCAACCCCATGATATAAAAAAATTTACAGTATTTAACATTAGTCATTCTATAAGTAGATTACATAAATTATGCTATAATCAGGGTATGAAAGTTCTTGGTATAGATCCCGGCATGGCAATTGTCGGCTACTCATTGGTAGATTTTGACGGAAAAAATTATTCTTTATTAACTTCAGGCTCAATTCAAACAAAGAAGGGCAGTCGGGAATCTTCAAGACTGCTGGAAATCTTCCAAGATATGACAACAATCGTAGAAACCTATAAACCTGATGTTGCCGCAATTGAAAAATTATTTTTCGTACACAACCAAACAACAGTTATGCCTGTGGCACATGCCAGAGGTGTTATCCTTACTGTACTTGAAAAGTTTAATATACCGATTTTTGAATATACCCCAATGGAAGTAAAAAAAGTCCTCACAGGATACGGCAGAGCTGACAAAAAAGAAGTTGAACAGATGGTAAAGCTCACCCTTGAAACAGATACTTTACCAAAACTTGATGATACAGTCGATTCTATTGCAATTGCAATATGTCACAGCAGATCAATCTAATCACGCTTCATATTTAACAACATTTCATTTGGAATAAACACATCATTTACTCCAACCGCAGCATTTACAAAGACGAATTCCATATTTTCACCATAACCAATATCCAAATTTGAAAATGGAATTTTCAAGTCGATAACTTTTCCAAAAACTGAAGTAATGTCTTTTGGATCTTTCAACACCCACAAGTTACCCGGAATAGCCTTTATCAAACGAACCAAACGAAGTTGTCCGCCAGTAACCGCAAGCTGTATTTCGTTATGGAAACGTTGCTTTGTTATAGGAAGAATATTCTCCGTTTTATTAATCAATCTTATCGGAGATAGTGAATGTTTCTTTGAAGAATTTCTGGTATAAATATACATCTGATAAGTTTTATCAGTATTCACAGAATTTTCTCGAACATAATCGTTTAAATAAAATCTCAAATAAAAATTATCTCTGTCATAACCAAAACATATACGATTAAACAGCTTATTTTCCTTCAAAACAGGTCCGTCAGGAATATCAATACAACCGGCATTAATCCAAGAATCATCACCAAGCTTGTCATCACCGGTCAAAATAGGCTGAATTTCTCCCTTTGGATATCTTGAAGGCTTCATAATAACAGATGCCAAAGGGATATCCAAATACTCAGGATATTGTATTCCAAGATAAATATATATATTTTTCAAATGTTCTCTAAACAGATAGTCAAATATATTATCTCTTCCTGAATCATTAGGTTCCCCGTACCACCAGAACCAATCACTTCCTTCGCATATAAACAGTTCTCTTCTTGCAAGCTCTATATTCGGATGCATAGGATTTGACTTAACAAAGCTTGAAAAATCATCTCTAACATTTTTCAAATATTGCCAAGCTAAATTCTTAACGGGTTCATCAATCCACAACTTAAAGTTTCTATTAATCCAAGATCCTGATTTTATCTTATTCAAAGGTTTTGGATTTTTTTCCTTATCAAGATAATCACTTATCAAAACAGTCTCAAGAGAATCATCATCATCTATAAGCTTGTATAAAGTTCTCAAGAAAATAATTCCGTCTTCAGGGTAATTTTCCCAACAATTTTCGCCATCCATCGCAACAGTAAGCAAGTGATTATCATCTGGAGAAGCCAACAACTTACTCTGCATAAGTTTTATTCTCTCGTACAAATCTCTTGCCGCTAACTCAGAATCATAATTCGGATATTCAAACCCAATCAAATTAGGAATCATTGAATTCCTAAAAATCATTTTCAACCCATTTTTATATTCATAGGACTTTAGAAGATGATAAGGTTCTTCCAAATATCCCTTAAAATCTCTCACGAACTCAAAATTTATAGAATTAGACAAAATCCCTTCATCAGAAATTGACCAATCAACACCTAAAGATTTAAACAAATCCAATTCCTTAGGGCTTACGCAATGCTCAGAAGGCCAAATTCCACGTGGTCTTTTTCCAATAACTTCTTCAATTCTGTCAAGAGCTGCCACTGTTTGCATTTTAGCATCCAAAGACATTTTCAATTCGGAAGGCAACCCCTCAGTATTTGCAATTTTAATAGATTTTAAGTCAAGTAAAATAGGTAAAATAGGATGATAATAAGGACTTGTTGTAACCTCAACCTTGCCATCTGCAACATACTTTCTATAAGTTGGAATTATTTTCCTTATAATTTCGCGCTGAAGCTCGATAATCCTCTGCCTATCTTTTAAAGTATAACGTTTTCCCTTCTTGAAAAGTTTTCTGAGTTCAGGATACTCAAACTTATATGAAGGATCGAACCAAACAAGATTAAATAATGCCATTAAGTCAGAATATTCTTCATCACTAAAAGCTGATACATCCAGCTCAGACATACTCTGACGCTTTTGAAACAATTTATTATACTGAGGATAAGGATAAATCATCGTTTTATAATTTGCATCAAAAAAGTTGTTTAATATAAACTCTTTATCCTCATCATTCAGCTCCTCAACCGGAGTAACAGTTAATCGTGAATGTAAATCATGAGCACCTTTCTCACCATAATCTATCAATGCATCAAGCAATACAGGTACCAAATTGACATTAACTTTTATATCCTTAAAGTTATCCAAAATAGTTATCATATCAAGGTAATCTTTTACCGCATGCAATCTACACCACGCCATTAAATAATCACCTTCAGGTGAAAGTTGATAAACAGGCTGGTGCATATGCCAATAAAAGGCTATTGATAACTTTTTCGTCTGACTCATCATAGGATTACTCTTAACTCCGTATATCTACAAAAATTATATCACTTAATAAGAAATTTGTGAACATTGTCTAAATATGCCTTACTACAAGCCTCCTGGGTATATAACCTAATTGTATCAAGAGAATTCTTCCGAATTTCATTAAGTCTATCTCCACCCATACTCTTAATTCTTAAAATAACATCCTTGATAGAATTCTCATCAGGAAGAGTTGTAAACCCATTTACACCATCTTTGATAATTCCGTCAATACCATCATTTTTTGTACACACAGTAACACAACCGCTTGCCATAGCCTCCAAATAAACCATTCCAAAGGTTTCACCAACGCTCGGCAAAATAAAAACATCCGCCCCCCTCATCGCTTCTAAAACCTTTTCATTAGGCAAACCACCAAGGAACTTATTGTTTGGATTCAATCTCTCCAAATGCTTTCTACTCTTTCCATCCCCTATAACAGTCAATTCAACACCACCAATATCCCGCAGCGCAAAAATTAACTTATCTATATTTTTTCTTTTCTTAAAATGAGCGCAAGTAATGACCTTAAGTTTATCCGGTTCAAATTCTTTAGGAACATCTTTTATAATATACTTTTCATCTACACCTGACGGCGCAACGAAAGTCTTATCAGCAAACTCTGAATAAAGCCCCAATAATTTGTCTTTTATCACATAAGAACGACAAGCAATAGCCTTTGCATTCTCCAAAGCTTTCAATAATCTTGGCTTAAAATGGAACCTATATAAAGGATTAGTCAAAATAGTCAAATCAGAAGAATGAACCCCCGCAACAAAAGGTAATCCTAGCTTATCTGCAAACAAAATTCCCGAAGGCATATGAGCGACAACAGCATCATAATGTTTACTAAAAATCTCCTTTGCCTTATTTTTAACATTTCCCCAAAAAGGTGTCATATAATTAGCATTAAAAACGTCATCATACTGCCCTGTTTTGTAAAACGGCTTCTTCCGAACAAACGCATTCAACATAAAATTTGGTTTAAAAATAGTAACATCATTTCCTGCTTTCTTCCACTCTCTCACGAAATTCGAAAGCGTTCTCGGGGTAGTCCTCTCAGAATTTTTAACAGGATATAAGTCGCTTACAAAAAGAATTTTCATACCGTAATTGTAGCATAAAAAAAGCCCTCACTATAAAGTGAGAGCTTTTTAAATCTAAAGTAAAAATCAAACTACTTGATTTCAACAGTTGCACCAGCAGCTTCAAGTTGTTTCTTGATAGCTTCAGCATCTTCTTTTTTGATACCTTCTTTAACTGGTTTTGGAGCGCCATCAACTAAATCTTTAGCTTCTTTCAAGCCCAAGCCAGTGATAGCACGAACTTCTTTCAATACAGCGATTTTGTTAGCACCAGCTGATGCCAAGATTACGCTAACTTCAGAAGCTTCTTCAGCTGCTGGAGCTGCTGCGCCTGCTGCAGGAGCTGCTGCTACTGCTACTGGAGCTGCTGCTGATACGCCAAATTTTTCTTCCATAGCTTTTACTAATTCTGCTGCTTCTAATAAAGTCAATTTTTCAATTGATTCTAAAATAGTTTCTACGTTACTCATTATTGTTCTCCTTTAATTATTTTTGTACTTAATGTGTTGTTAACTGCATCAAACTCATTCCTCTAAACAGGAATCCAATTATGCTGCAGCTTGTTCTTTTTGATCTCTGACAGCTGCCATAGCTCTTGTAAGAGATGCCATAACTGCATTGATACCAAGTGTAATACCTGTAGCTGGTGAATTGATAGAACCAAGCATTTTTGCATAAAGTTCTTCTTTTGAAGGAAGATTTGCCAATGCTTTAGCTTCATCAGCGGATAACAATTTGCCATCCAAAACAGCTCCAAGAATTTCACCTTTTTTAGATGTTTTAATAAAGTTAGATACAACTTTAGCAGGGCTAACTTGATCATCAAAACCAAACGCAATTGCGATAGGTCCTTTCATCAAATCTGCCATAGCTTCATAATCAGTACCCTTGATAGCAACTTTTGTCAAAGTATTTTTAGTTACCATGTAGTCGCCGCCTTCTTTTTGAAGTTCGCGTCTCAATTTTGTAATTTCTTCTACAGTGTAACCTTTATATTCTGTAACAACTGCTACTTGAGCTTTTTCGATTTTTGATTTAATTGCATCTATCTTTTCTGATTTAAATGCTTTTGTTGCCATTTTTGCTCCTTTGATGTAACTCATGCGGAATTAAATTCCGTTTTATCGACCTTTTGTGTATCTGAATATAAAAAATTTTGCAATCCTTACATTCAGAACCGCAAAATATTACACACGCATAAATTTACATTTCGACTTGTGTAACCTCGATTAGCCATCTTTCGATATTTAATGGGTGATGCCAGTTTCCTGAACCTAAATTCGTTGTCTCCACATCAGGCCCAACTAATTGTCTGCGGTCTACAAGCCTATATTATCAGAGTAAAATTTAAAAATCAACCCCTTCTTAACTTTTCTTCACTAAACTATAAATAGTTTCTTCGTTATCGTGGATATCATACTTACCTTTTACAGAAACAGTAAATGTAGGGTTTTTCAACATATCATATCTACTTTTAACGTTTCCGTAGCACAAAACTTCGTGTCCAAGATTAAGGTCAAGTAAAGGTTTTATACTTGCATAAACAGTTTTTAAAGAAGTATCCGGTCTATATGCTTCTAGAGCAAGTCTGATTTTAACCACAGCTTTTTGTTCCCTATACTCTTTTTTAAGACGATTAAAAGCATCCAAAGCTGCAACAATTACCAAATCAACCTTATCAAAATTTGTAGATGACATCAAAATATCATTTCCCTCTTTTGAAACACTAATACCTTGTAATGATTTCATTGCACCTAAAAATTTTGCAACAACTTCGCTCTTTATTTTTTCAGTATCAATTGCTTCAACACCATAAACCTGCATTGACTCCGCAATAAGGGGAACAACATTAAAAGAACAGCCAAGCATAAAACTGCTATATGAAACAATACTCTTATGCAACTCATCAGCAAGTTCTTTATTAAACTTAACTTCAACTTTAGCTTTTTCTTCTACCAATTTTTTATCTACTTCTTCACCGTAAGTTTTAAGCAACATTTTCAATTGTACAGCTAGTATTACGGCGATTATATTAACAACGATAAACGCAACAAGCTCACCATCAACATTAGGCAAAGAAGCTTTAATTGAGTTTCCAAACAACATTTGAATAAAACTTTTTGCCTGTAATGCCATAGAATCCATAAAACTAAAAGCATTACTGCCTAACAAGTGCAAAAAGCAATATACAGAAAAAAACAATACTGACAAAATCAACAAGATCTGGATGAACATTGTTAAATTAGCAAACAGCTTACATAAAAATTTTAATCTTTTTAAGTTTTTAATAGAATCCATTTAGCAATTACCCTCATAATTCAATATTATCAATCAATCTTACATTTTCAACTCTTAGTGCAATAAACACTACTGTATTAGAATCTGCAATTTCTTTCTCTTCAAGATTATCCTTATCTCTAAATTCTAAATATTCAAGAGCATGATTTTCATTTAAGAATTTATAAGCAGTTTCACTCAAAGCTTTTACGTCTTTTATTCCTTTATTATAACACATTTTTATGTTTAATAAAATCCTACTTAACACAAGAGCTTCTTCTTTACCTTTTTCTGACAAGTATTTATTTCTTGAACTAAGAGCAAGACCACTCTCTTCACGGACAATAGGGCAAGGAATAATTTCCAAAGGGATATTCAAATCCTTAACCATTTTTTTAAGAATTATTAACTGCTGCATATCTTTCTTTCCAAAAAAGGCAAAATCAGGTTGCACAATATTGAACAACTTGTTAACAACGGTACAAACTCCGTCGAAATGACCTACTCTGGATTTTCCGCACAACTTATCGGTATAGAAATAAGGAGGAATAACATAAGTCAAAAAATCATTTGAAAGAATATGTCCTTCTCCATACATCTCCTTAGGACTTGGTGCAAAAACTATATCAACACCTGCTTCAGTACATAAAGCCTCATCAGCCTCAATTGTTCTTGGATACTTATCCAAATCCTCTCCGGGACAAAATTGAATCGGATTTACAAATACTGACACAACAGTTCTGTCACATTTAGCAACGCTTTTCTCTATAAGACTCTTATGCCCATTGTGAAGAGCACCCATAGTAGGCACAAGCCCTATTGTTAAACCTTCTTTTTTCCAATTTTTAATCTGTTCACGAACTTCCGCAATAGTATGTAATAACATAATTTCACTCTCTTTCTTTACCCCTATTTTATCACAAAAAATTAATATCAAAATTAGTAGCAAAAAAAAATATCTTCTGGTTTTAAATAAGCAAAAGGAGAAAATATGCTTACAAAAATCAACAACACAAACACTAACTTCCAAGGAATTAAAGTTCAAACACTAAAAACACCGCTAAGACAGATTGACATATATAGCTTAAACAAAAGAGATCAAGATTTTATAGACAGAATGCTTAACGTCGTAAAAGGACACCAAATGCCAAGTGATAGATTCACAATAAGCGACGGCTCATCCAGAAAAGTTTACGATACTGCATTAAACAAAGCAAAAGCTCTAGAACTTGATGATAACGATAAAGTTCTACTCGCAGTTGAAAACAATAAAAAAATTACAGGCTTAATGAGCATTAAAGAAAGAGGCGATATAGAAGTCGATGGATTGACTACATTTGATTCTGACAAAACCACACTTAAAAGCCTATTCACAGCTGCAATCAATGAAACAAAGAAATTAAAAAATTTCGCACTAATAATTCCAGAAGAAAAACTTCCTGAAAACATGAGAAGAGTTGTCAGAGAATTTGGCTTCAGAATACCGAAACTTCACTACAACAGAGATATGGTTATAGAATGTGAAGATTTACAAGCAGTAAGCCAAAAGCTCAATTCTGATGTAAAACTTCCAAACGCAAGACGATTCACAGATTTATCAGAACTATTTTCTGACTAAACACAAACCATAATAACAAAACATCTAACGCAAAAAAATTTAATGAAAGATTTCATCATCAGAAGGGAAATTTCCACTCTTAACATCTTCATTAAATTTTTTTGCACATTCAAATATCAAAGACTGCATATCACCGTACTTGCGAGCAAACTTCGGCTTAAATTCAGGAAACTTTCCAAACACATCATCACTAACCAAAACTTGAGCGTCACAATATCTTCCTGCTCCGCAAGAGATAGTCGGGATCTCAAGATTTTCTGTAATATATTTTGCACAATCTTCAGGCACCATCTCTAAAACCAATGAAAAAGCTCCCGCATCCTGAAGTCTTTTAGCCTGTTCCAAAATTTTCTCGGCAGCTTCCTGAGTCTTACCCTGAATTCTATACCCGCCAAGCACATTCAAAAACTGAGGAGTGAACCCCAGATGGCTCATTACAGGAATTCCAACCTGAGTCAATCTCTCGACAACAGAAACTATATAATCTCCGCCGCCCTCAATTTTTACAGCATTAGCTCCGCATTTAATCATTCGACCACAATTTTTAACAGCTTCATCAACACTCGAATGATAACTTAAAAAAGGCATATCCGTCACAACCATCGCACGAGAAACCCCTCTTGATACAGCCCCCGTAAAAACAGCCATTTCATCAACACCAATTTCATTTGTAGTCTTATAACCAAGAGCGACCATCGCTAAACTATCACCGATAAGAACGACATCAACTCCTGCTTGTTCAATATATTTAGCGGTATAGCAGTCGTAAGCAGTTAAAACTGAAAATTTTTCATTTTGTTGTTTATATTTTTTCAAAGTATTAACAGTTACGCTTTTTGCCATATCTTAAATACCTATATTAGTGTTTTACAACTCTAAGAGTTCTATCGTCTTTTAGTTCTCTGCGGAACCAGTAATAAATAGCTCTTGCAACTCTGTGAGAACTGTGTCTTACAAGCCCTTCCTTGCTATCTTCAATAAGTTTTTTAGAGAAAATATCAATACCAAGACGTTTAATATTTTCAACATCAACCTTAACAGGATAAGAATGAGACATTCTATACTTATCAGCCAAGTTTGACGGAATAAAGTCATTCACAAGAACGGCATCAATAACTTTTTTACTGTTTGCATGCTTCATCAAAGCCTGAATGTGATCAGAAACAGCATAACCGTCAGTTTCTCCAGGTTGAGTCATAATATTACATACATATATTTTCTTCGCATCAGAAGCAACAACTTCTTTAGAAATTTCATCTATCAAAAGGTTTGGGATAACACTTGTATATAAACTTCCAGGTCCCAAAATAATCAAATCAGCATTTTTAATAGCTACGATAACTTCTTCTAAAGCTTTACAGTGGCTAGGGTCAGTGAACAAACGTTTAATTTTGCCGTGTGCTTCAGGAATATTAGATTCACCGTGAATAATTCTTCCATCTTCCATTTCAGCAACAAGCTTCATATCATCCAAAGTTGAAGGTAAAACTCTTCCACGAATAGATAATACATTTGAAGACTCTTTTACAGCACGTACCATATCTCCGGTAATCGCGCAAAGAGCTGTCAAAAACAAGTTTCCGAAACTGTGACCTTCAAGACCTTCACCTGACTTAAATCTATACTGAAAAAGTTTTGTAACCAAATCTTCGTCATCAGCCAAAGCTGCAATACAGTTTCTTATATCACCAGGAGGAAGCACGCCCATTTCTTCTCTCAAACGGCCAGAACTTCCACCGTCATCACCGACAGTAACAACAGCAGTAATATTGTTAGTAATATGCTTAATTCCTTTCAAAAGCATAGATAAACCAGTTCCACCGCCGATTGCAACAATTTTTGGACCACGATTAAGCTTTCTTCTTCTATACAAAGCTTCCAGAATAGTTTCATTTTCTCTGCCGTTATTTATATCTAACATTGAAAGGTTAGTTTTTTGCCACCCCTTAAAGAAAATTGCAGCACCAAACATAACAAAAGCAAACGCAATCCACTCTGTCGTAACCTTTGATGCAAATTTCTTAATAAATTCCATTATGTAAAATATAGGACGGACATCACTTAAAATAAGCAATCCTAAAGCTATAAAAACTGCACCCACAAAAATCAAAAAGAACCAACGCTTAACCTGAAGCCCCGGTACTAACCATCCTGCATCCTTAGGCATTTTCATATTATTTGTAAATCTTTTCATTATTTCATACCCTACTAAAAACTATTCTACCCAGCCTGAACTATAGGCATTTTTATAATTTACCGGAACCGGTGTAATCAAATCTTTTGACTGTTTAATCAATGCTTGTGCATTAGCGACTTTATTTGAAAAATGGATTGTATCAGCTTCAACGTAAGTTTTTCCGCCTGCAATATTATCTATTTGAGAAGTAGCAAGAAGATTTTTTAATCTGTTAATTGAAGCAAAAATATTTTCATTATCTTTTCTTGAGAAATCAATAGTCCCGTCTATATTATAATTTTTCTCCAAGTGAACTTCTTGAGCAATAGGAAGGTTTACATATTCCCCAACATGAGAAGTAACCTCACCCGCTGCACCATAATAGACAAGCCATTGAGAACACTTCTTAATAGCTTTTGCAATAGAACAAGCAAACCCGAAATCTTCAGCTGCCTGCTGATACATAGCACCGTGAGGTCTAACATGTTCAATTTCAAGCTTGTAAGTTTTTGCAAAAGACATCAAAGCCCCAACTTGATAAACAACAAGTGCCTCGATTTCATCCTCACTCAACTCCATCTGGCGATATCCAAAACCCTGTATATCGTGAAACCCAATATGTGCACCAACAACAACGTTCTTTTCTTTGGCTTTCAAAAGAGCATCTCTTATAGCCATAGGATCACCAGCGTGAAACCCGCAAGAAATATTCACTGAACTCGCATAATCAAGCAGCGAATACTCATTGCTATTTTTATATATCCCGAAGCTTTGTGCTAAATCGATGTTAAAATCTATATTTTCAATCTTTTTTCTCTCAAGCGTCTGCTGCATAATCATCTTTCTCTTTACATAATAACAATTACAAGATAGATTATACTTCCTAAATAAATTTATGGAAGAATCTTTACATAAATTTAACGTATCACCGACTACAAAATATTGTCTAATCCGTAAACAAAATCGTTACAGTCGTAAACGTGTTTCACTGCAAGCATAACCCCTTGCATATAACATTTTCTATCCATAGAATCGTGTCTGATTTTGAATATCTGACCGCTCGACCCAAAAATAACTTCTTGAGAAGCAATATAACCAGGCATTCTGACAGAATGGATATGAATATCAGCATAAGAGGTGCCACCTCTTGAACCTTCAATTGTTTCAACTTCAGGACAATTTCCTTTTACAAAACTATCCTTTGCTTCCGCCATCATCATAGCAGTTTTTATCGCAGTACCTGACGGAGCATCTTTCTTTTGGTTGTGATGAAGCTCAATAATTTCAGCATTATCAAAATATTTTGCGGCCTGCTTTGCAAACATCATCATCAAAACCGCACCTGTTGAAAAGTTTGGAGCAATTAAACAACCGGTATTTTTTTCAGCTGACAAATTTTTCAAGAATTCGATTTCATCATCCTTCAAACCAGTAGTTCCGATAACTATTTTTATCCCGTTATTCAAACAATATTTAGCATTCTCAAAAATAGATTTTGGTTGAGTAAAATCTACAAGAACATCAATGTCGCAAACCCTGTGAGCTTCTTCAATAGTCTGATAAGTTCCTGAACCTGCGATATCGATTTTCGCAACAAGTTCAGCTGTATCAGATTCTTCAACGGCACTGCAAACTTCCGTACCCATCTTCCCTAAAGCACCACAAACCGCAACTTTTATCATATATCCCTCACTTTCATTATCTCTATACCCAGATTGTAACATGGATAAGTAAAAAAGTTTAACCCTTAATAATAGTAAATAAACACTTGCAAAAGAAATTTTAGTGTAATAATATTATCTTACGAAAGTTTTACGGCTTTGGTATGCCTGAAACTTTTTTGTAACTACTTAACTTAACAAAGGAGAAGAAAATGCCAAAATTAAAAACTCACAAATCTGCTGCAAAACGTTACAAAGTAACAGCAACAGGTAAAATCCAAAAAAGACAAGCAGGTATCGGACACTTGCTCCAACACAAATCAGGTTCTAGAAAACGTAGAATTTTCAAGATGGTTGGTGTATCTGAAACACACATTAAACTGGTATCTAAAGAGTTACCATACAAGAAGTATTCAAGATAGGAGCAGTGAAAGATGAGAATTAGACGCGGAAATGTAAGTCGCAAAAGACATAAAAAAGTATTAAAACTTGCTAAAGGATTTATCGGTGCAAGAAGCAGAATCTTCAAAGTAGCTAACACAGCAGTTATGAAAGCTTTGAAATATGCATACAGAGACAGACGTACTACAAAACGTAATATGCGCAGGCTCTGGATTGTAAGAATCAACGCAGCTGTTAGAGAACGTGGAATGAGCTATTCAAGATTCGTTAACGCTTGCAAGAAAGCTAACATTGTAGTTAACAGAAAAATGCTTGCTGAACTTGCAGTAAACGATAAAGAAGCTTTTGATGTAGTATTTGAAGCTGCTAAATCTGCTAAGTAAGTCCAAAGGATTTTATAAAAAACTCCCAAGAAAATCTTGGGAGTTTTTGTTTGCTTAACAAACATTTACAATCATGCAATTTTATTCGCTTGAAATCCTTTATATATATAGTTGGGTAAATTAATTTTGGTTAAACGGTAGGGAAAAAGAAATGGATTTCAGCAACGATGACTTTTTAAAACCACTTTTATACCGAGATATCATGGCTCCAGAGAACACACCAATGGGCGCGGCAATGGGTGGAATGTACGGCGGAATGTACGGCGGAATGTATCCGACAAACTTGCTTGGAGGCGTTACAATGCCTCAAGGTATAAATCAGGATACTTTCCAAAACTTCCAAAAACGCCAGCAAAAGGATTTGAGTTTTTTGAAAAAAGCTATGCTGGTACTAGGCGGCTTAGTAGTTCTGGATCTTATGAAATTTAAGGGACTAAAAGGCTTATTCTCAAAATCAGGTAAAGGAAGTTTGTTCTCAAAATTCAAAAACATGTTCTCTCGTAGAACTCCAACTCCTACGCCTACGCCAACCCCTACACCAACACCTAAGAAGAGTTGGTGGAAACGAATATTTTCCAGAGGTTCAACTCCGTAATCTTCACAAAAATAAACTCCTGTGGTAGGATAAAATAAAAACAGGAGGTTATTATGGCAAAAGATTGCAGTTTCGATGTAGTTTCTGAATTTGATAAACAAGAATTGGTCAATGCAGTTGATCAAGTTAAGCGAGATGTTTCTTCACGTTTTGACTTAAAGGACAGCAACTCTGAAATTGAGTTGGAAGGTGACAAATCCATCACCATAACAACAAGCGATGATATGAAATTACGTAACATCTACGATATATTGCAGTCTAAGCTTGTAAAGAGAAACCTCAATATAAGAATTTTAGACCCGCAACCTGTTGAGAATGCTCTTGGCGGAAGAATAAGAAGGGTGTATAACCTAAAAAAAGGACTAACTCAAGAACTTGCTAAAAAAATAGTAGCAGATATTAAAGATTCAAAAATCAAAGTTCAAGCATCAATTCAGGGTGATCAAGTTAGAGTCTCAGGCAAAGACAAAGATAACTTACAAGAAGTAATAAAAATGCTTCGCAGCAACGAAGAAAAATACGATTATCCATTACAATTTACAAATTATAGATAATGTATTTTGTGCTAAAATACCGATATGTTTGATATAGAGAATTTAGATAATGAGAGTTTTGACCTTTTTCGCCACAACGTAAAGAGCGGAATTCCGTTTGCGGTAACTGGGCTTGTTGCGTTATTGAGGCTTTTTCTTGTCAAAAAAGCTCACGAAATAGCGAAAAAGAAAATCTTGTTTATAACCTCAAGCGAACAAAACGCCTTAAAGTATCAAAACGATCTAAAGCGAGCATACGGAGTTGAATCACATATCCTACCATTTCAAAACATTTCAATGTACGAAACGGTAATTTCTAACAAATACGATTATGCTGAACAAGTTACAACTCTGTTAAACAAACCAGATATAGTAATTGCGCCGGTTAAGGTTTTACTTGAGAAGTTTCCATCTGAAGAATTTTTCACTAGAAACACCATAAATGTTAAAGTCGGAGACGAAATCGACACAAAAGAATTCGCACAAAAGCTGGTTAATCTCGGGTATAAACGCTCAACAATGGTTAACGATATAACAGAATTCAGCATTCGAGGGGATATTATAGACGTATTTTCCCTAGATAAAAACCCTGTTAGAATTGAACTTTGGGGGGATGAAGTCGTTGATATAAGATATTTCAACAACGAAACCCAAAAATCTGTTGAAAAAGTAAAAGAAGTATCAATTTTACCGGCTTATAAATTTATTGCAAAAGACACTTCAAAATTTTCAGAAGAAGAAGGCTATTTTGAAGGAATAGAAGTTTACCAGAACTACTTCAACCCTGAATTAATAAACGTTCTGGATTACTTTAATGACTACATCATAATAACCGATGAAACTTCAGAAGTGTACGCCAAATATGAATTTTGCGATCAAAATTATGAACAACAGTATCAAGAGAACTTAAAACTTGAACTTATAAAAGAACTCAATGCTCGCAATCACGTCACATACGAAGAATTTATTCGAAAAATGGCGAGATTTATGCGAATCGGACTTGATAATTTTCTTGACAGTGAAGTTGAAGAAATCGTTGAATTTAACACATTACCGGTTCGAAACTTTACAGCCAATCTTGATGAGATAGCACAATTTATCAAAGAATATTCTCATTACAGAATCGTTATCTCGACAGATTACCCGGAGAGAGTTAAGGAAATCCTTGCAGAGCGAGAAGTTTATACTAATATCCAATACACTGAAAGCATTGCATCTCACGGCGGAATTTTAGAAGACTTTAGAACAATAATTCTGACAGACAGGGAATTATTCAACAAGCGTAACAAAGAAATAACCTCTTCAAAAAGATCATATTACAAGGAAAAACCCGAATTTATTGAAAATATCAATGATATTCAAGAAGGGGAATACGTTGTCCATTCTATTCACGGAGTTGGTATATATAGAGGGCTTACCCAGCAAGAAATTGACGGGCAGCTAAAGGATTACCTGACAATCGAATACGCAAGCAAAGATAAGCTTCACATTCCGGCTGAACAGATAAATCTTCTTTGCAGATACAGAGGTTCGGGTTCAATCAAACCAAAGCTTTCACGAATGGGCGGTAAAGATTGGGAAACCACAAAAGCTCGAGTAAAGAAGGAAGTAGAACAAGTTGCATATGACCTCTTAAGGCTTTATGCAAGAAGAAAAATGCAAAAAGGGATACAGTTTCTTCCGGATACTAATTGGCAAGTTGAGATGGAGGAAGCGTTTGAGTACACTGAAACCCCTGATCAAATGAAAGCAATTGTCGATGTAAAAGCTGACATGGAAAGCGAAAATCCTATGGATAGACTCATTTGCGGGGATGTTGGATTTGGAAAAACAGAAGTCGCAATGCGTGGAATTTTCAAAGCCGTAACTTCAGGCAAACAAGTTGCAGTAGTCGTTCCTACCACAATTCTCGCGTTCCAGCATTTCCAGACAATGAACGATCGTTTTCAACCTTTTGGGGTAAAAGTTGAGTTATTATCACGCTTCAGATCTAAAAAAGAACAGCAAGAAACGATTAAACACTTGGCAACCGGCGAATGCGATGTTGTAATCGGTACTCATAGGCTTCTTCAAGACGGAATTGTATTCAAAGATTTAGGACTACTTGTAATAGACGAAGAACACAGATTTGGAGTTCGTCACAAAGAAAAGCTAAAACAACTCAGAGAAAATATCGACATAATAACTATGTCTGCAACCCCTATTCCAAGAACATTATATATGTCACTCTCAGGCATAAAAGACATGTCTGTAATCAACACTCCGCCTAAAAACAGGCTTCCTATTAAAACATTTGTCGGAGTTTGGAACGACAATATGGTTAAAAACGCCATCGTCCATGAGTTAGATAGAGAAGGACAAGTATTCTACTTATACAATAGAGTTGAAACAATCGAAGAATTTCGCCTACAACTGAAAAAACTCGTTCCTAATGCAAGAATTGCAATCGGTCACGGACAAATGGATGAAAAACAACTGGAACAAGTAATAATAGACTTTGCAAATCACGAATATGATGTTCTGCTCGCAACAACTATCATAGAAAACGGAATTGATATTCCAAATGCAAATACGATGATTATCCACGATGCAGACAGATTTGGGCTTGCTCAGCTTTATCAACTCAGAGGAAGAGTTGGAAGAAGCCAAAGACAAGCTTATTGTTATTGCTTCTACAAAAGAACCAAGGAAATGACCAAAGAAGCTATCGCAAGATTAAAAGCAATTAAGGAATTTACAACGCTCGGAAGCGGATATCAAATTGCGATGAGAGATGTTGAAATAAGAGGGGTCGGGAACATACTTGGAACAAAACAACATGGCCATATGATAAACGTTGGATTCGATACATATTGCCAATTACTTGAAGAAACGGTTCACGAACTTCAAGGTGAACATATTGAAAAAGAAGTTTCAACAATAGTCGACATAAACGTTACAGCATTTATACCTGACGAGTGGGTTGGCTCAAAAGAACAAAAAATGATTGAATATAAACGTTTGGCGGATGTGAAAAATGATGTTGAACTTGATTATATAACAGAAGAGTGGAAAGATCGCTTTGCAAAACCACCAGAAAGCGTAGAGAATTTAATAAAATTGATTAGACTACGACTTGCAGCCAGCGATGTAAAAATCTCTGTTATCCGTGAAACTAGCGATAATATAAGAATATACACGCCATATACTCAACCAGAATGGAAACTTATACAACCACACCTGCCATCAGAAATTCTAAAAAGAATAAAATTCACTGTTGCACCGGCATCATGCCAAGAAGGCTGTTCGATTCTCCTTCTTAACAATTCTTATATGAATTTTGATGAAGTATTTAACATTTTAACAGATTTGTTTTATTATATTCATAAAGTTAGTCACGATTATTCAAAGTAAAAAGAAAGAGAGAATTTGATGAAGGGAAAAAAATTATTGGCGACAATTGCAGTTTCTGCAATATTATTCAGTGGCTGCGGTTTAAAGTCTGCCCAAACAATTATTAAGGTTAACAATACTAGAATTTCTCAAGCTCAATTTGACCAGATTTTTGACAGAGAAGCAAATTCAGGTATGATTGCTAAATTAGGTATAAACCTTAAAGACGGCAAAAATGATTTCATGTATAACCTAGTTAAAAGCAGAGTAGTTAATGAACTCGTTATAAAAGCTTTGCTAGACGAAGAAATGAACAAACGTAATATTAAAGTTACAAACGCTGATATGGAAGAAGCTATCAAAACTATCGTTGACAAAATGGGTTCTAAAGAACAGTTAGACAAAGTTTTGAAAGAAAGCGGAGTTAGCGTTGGAGAATTCAAGAAAGACTTAAAAGAACAAGTTAGAATGAAGAAACTTGCTGAAACTTTAGGTAATGCAGAAGTTTCAGATGCTGAAGTAAAAGCTTTCTATAACAGAAATATCGACAAATTCAAATACCCAGAAAAAGTTAGAGCTTCACACATTTTGATAGCAGTAAATCCTCAAGAATTAACTGAAATAGTTAAATCTGAGCCTGCTAACGCAAATCTTTCAGATGCAGAAATTCAGGCAAAAGTTCAACAAGAAGTTGCAGCAAAAGAAGCTAAAGCAAAAGATTTGTACACTAAGGCTAAAAATGATCCAGCATCATTTGCTAAGTTAGCAAAAGAAAATTCAGAAGACCCAACATCTGCAGAAAAGGGCGGTGAACTTGGTTTCTTCGCTAAGAATGAAATGGTTCCTGAATTCGCTAATGCAGCATTCAGTGCAAAACCAAACACAGTTGTTGGACCTGTAAAATCTCAATACGGTTATCACATTATCCTAGTTAAGGATAGAATGGCTGCTGGCCAAGAACCTTTTGCAAAAGTTGAACAAAGCATCAAAGATTTCTTGGTTAACCAAAAACAACTTGAACAAATCGATAAACTTGTAGAATCATTGAAAAAGAATGCAAAAATCGAATATGTAAACAAGGAATATGATCCTGAAAGCATTCAGAAAAATGTTCAAGAAAGCATTCAAAAAAGTGGTGAAACTGCAAAACAATTAAAAAAAGCCGCTGAAGAAAAAAAGCAAAACGCAGCTAAAAAATAAGTATTAGAAAATACTAAAAAAGACCGGATATAATATATCCGGTCTTTTTGTTTCTAAGAATTAAAAAATCTTATATGGATTTAGAATGTTATCAGGGTCAAAAGTTGATTTAATCTTTCTCATATAATCAATTGCAACATTATTAACAACCTTTGAAATATATTCACGTTTTTCCGCACCAATACCGTGTTCTCCTGAGATAATTCCACCAAGGCGTGCCGTTAAGTCATAAATCTCAGATTTTGCAAGTTTATATCTTTTGTACTCATCCTCATCTGAATAATCAATAGGAATTTGAGGATGCACGCTTCCATCTCCGACATGCCCTACAAGACAAGCTGTAAGGTTGTGTTTTTCACAAATTTTATTAATTCCACGCACTAACTTGGCTAAATTTTCCCTAGGTACAATAACATCATCAGTTGTAACGTTTGGTTTTAACTTTGCACAAGCACCCATAGAAGAGCGTCTAGCCGTCCATATTCTTTCATACTCTTCCTGATTGTGAGAACACTGAATATCAGCCGCATTGCATTTGTATAAAATATCCTCAATAATTTTCTGCTGATAATCTATCGAACTCTTAAACCCATCAACTTCAATTACCAAAGCACACTCTTTATCACATAAAAGTCCTGCCGGATAGAACTTTTCAACCGTTTGAATAGCATTTTTATCCATAAAATCTATTGTTGCAGGGAAAACTTTCTGCTCAATAATCATATTAACAGCTTGAACAGCACTTTCAACAGAATCAAAATATGCCATTAAAACTTTCTCAGCCTCAGGCTTTGGAATTAACTTTAAAACTGCCTCAGTAACAATTCCCAGCGTTCCTTCAGAACCTACAAACAGTGTCGAAAGATTGTAACCTGTGGCATTCTTTACAGTATTAGAACCGGTTCTCAAGATTCTGCCATCTGCCATCACGACTTGCAAATCCAATACGTAATCCTTAGTTGACCCATATTTGAATGTTTTTGCACCACCTGAAGCCTGTGCGATACTTCCACCAATTGTAGAAACTTTCAAATTAGAAGGATCCGGCGGATAAAAAAGACCTATCTCTTCAACGGCTTTCTGCAAATCGCCAAGGACAACTCCGGGCTGAACTCTTGCAGTCATATTCTCGCGATTGATTTCTAAAATTTTATTCATTTTAGAGAAGTTAAGAATAATTCCACCGTGTTCAACACGACAGGCGCCAACAACATTAGTACCCGCACCACGACAAATTATAGGAATTTTATATTTTCTGGCATTCATAACAACACGCTGAACATCTTCAACGGTTCTCACAAAAACAACCGCATCAGGAATATTCTTAATTCTTCTTGAATTTGCCGCGTCTTGGGCATAGGCATAGCATTCCTCTACTGTTGATAATACATTTTCGGGGCTTAAATTCTTTTTCAGTTCTTTTATTAAAGGTTTGCTATTCAACATATGAAGCCAGCTTTTCTATATTTCTGCTTAATTTTTCAAGTTTTTCATCCATCTTATCAATTTTATCTAAAGCTGCAGATTCATTTTTTGAAAGAATGATATTCGAAATTCTATCAAGCTGTCTTTCCAATCTGTCAATCTTAGACTCTTGTTCAACGAATCTTGCCTCAACAAAATCGATTAACTCAGCTCTGTCAGGAACAGCCCTACGCAACTCTTTTACAGCATCAGTAACCGCATTAATTTTTGCAGCCTTATCATAAATACTGGAAATGGTTTCAGTAGTTCCATCCATCCATTCACCTAAGTACATCATAACATTTTTAAGAATTGTATTCAAATTATTTGAGTAAGAAAGTTTTTCATCCATTGAAATCAAGACTTTTTCAATACTCTTCATCACAGCTGAATTATCGATTTGATCCAACTTTTCTTTCGCATAATTCATGTGACCTAAAAGGTAATTATCAACTTCCTTTTTGTTCAAAATAAGCTGATTTAATCTTGTACTTATACTCAAAATTTGTTCATTAACATCATTGCCATTAAGCCTATCTGCTTCAACTCGATTGAAAGCATCTTGCAGCTGCTCAAGTGTTCTTGACATTCTTGAAATATTATTTGAAATTACACATATTTCATTTGTTGAAGATTCACCTGACATATCCTTTAATATCAAACGCAATTTCGCAAGGTCTGACTCAACATCTTGGAGCGTATATGAATAGAAATCCATATCATCTCCACTACAAGTCAGAGTTGTCAACTGACGTTTCACATCCATCATTGTTCGATGAAGTTCATTAGTCTTTTCATTAACGAAATCTTTTATTTCTTCGGTTTCTTCAACAAACGTAATTTCATTAGAAACTGATACTAACGCCGAAATAATTGATTCTTTGATTTCACTAGCCTGTTTAGAAAGATCAATTTCAGAAATCTTATCTAATAAATTCTGAAGAGATGCTTTTACATCATTAGATTTTCCAATTGCAATTTGTTTTTCTACCAATTCTCTGATTTCGGAAATTTCATTTTGAAGATCTCCATCATCAGCCATTGCTAGAACATCTACTTTGCTGTGAAGAGTATTCATCAACTCTTCCAATTTCAAAGCAGAATCAGTATTTGCGCTATTTATTGTATCAAGTTTTTCATTAATAACCTTTGTGTCAGTATAAATAGCAGAAGTATCATCCTGAATTTCTTCCAATGCATCAGTAATAATACTGTCATCAGTATCAGCCAATACATTTAACTTGTTATCTATAACTCGAATTAAATTTTCAACTTCGGAAGACTTAACAGTATTGCTAAGAGCCAACAACTCCTCTTTAATACCTTTAACATCTGCAATTAATTCTGAATTATCTTCCTGAACTAATACGTCTAATTTACTATCAATAAGCTTAACTAATTCTTCGAGTTTTTGATTATCAGCTAAACTATCTCTGATAATTCCAACATTACCTTTGATCTCTTGCAATTCGTCAATAACTTCTGAGTCATCATTCATTGCTAGAATATCAAGTTTTCCATCTACTAGCTTAATCAGCTCTTCTACTTTTTGGTTTTCAATTAGACTCTTTTTAACAAATTCAAGACTATCTTTTACATCCTGAACTTCAACAATTACATCTGAATTGTCTTTCTTTGCAATCTCATCAAGCTTACCGTCAATTACCCTAATTGAATCTTCTATCTTTTGGTTTTCAATTAAGCTATTTTTCTGATTTTCAGCTAAAGTATCCTTTATAAACTCAACACTACCGCTAACATTTTGCAACCCTTCAATTACTTCAGAGTCATCTTTTTGGGCAATCTCATCAAGCTTATTATCTAAAATCTTAATTGAATCTTCAATTTTCTGATTTTCAGCCAAAGTATTCTTTATAAACTCGATATTACCGCTAACGTTTTGCAACCCTTCAATTACTTCAGAATCGTCTTTCTGTAAGATTTCATCCAATTTGTTATCAAGGATTCTTACCAAATCTTCAATCTTTTGATTTTCAACTAAGCGATCTTTGATAGATTCGATACCACTTTTAACATCCTGCAACTCTTCAAATACATCAGAGCCGTCATTCATTGCAATTACATCCAGTTTGCTGTCGATAACTTTTATCAACTCGCCAAACTGGGATACTTTTATAACTTCATCACCTAGTGCTTTAAGTATTTCTTTTATTATCACTAAACGTGAATTTACTTTTTCATTGTTTGCAACTGAAGATAATAAATCGATTTTGGAACTAATTTCATCCAAAATATTTTCATAAACTAAACCTGATTTAATTTCATCTTTTGCTTTATTAATTAAATCCTTAATACCTTCAACGCTGTCATGAACTGTTGAGATAGCGGATTTAGTTTCGACAGTATTGTTATTAATTTCAGAAACAATATTACTAACATTTTCCGCAATTTCTCTAACTTCACTAACATCGTCCCCAATACAAGATACAGAATCAAGCAACTCAGAATCATCATCCATCGCCAATATATCAAGCTTTGAATTTACAGCATCAAGTTTTTGGTCAATATTCTTTCTAAGTTCACTTGCTTCGCCAAACTTTTCGTTAATAACATCGAGCGTATAATCCACAGTATTATTAACAGAATTAATTACATCAAGAAGATCTTGCGCTGCTAAAGTAGAATCCTGACGGAACTCTTCAAGCCTATCCGCCAAATTTCCACTTACGCTTCTGATTACGCCCAAAAGTTCTTCATTATCCAAAAGCGGAAGAACAGCACTGCGGAAATCTTCCATTTCACTTTGACGTTTGTCAGAAATAAATGTCTTAATATCTTCCAACAAATCCACAAGCGAACTCTTTATTGAAATTCGGTTTTCTTGTACGTCATTTCCTATACGAATCAATTCTGTTTCAATCGTATTTTGAAGATTTTCAGACAACGTATAATTGTTTTGAAGCATCGAACTAACATTTAACAATGCTTGATTTATCGCATCAAAATTATTATCAGCTGTTTCTTTTACAGTTTCTTCAAGAGTCTTGAATTTTATAACTGCTTCTCTGTAAGTTTCTTCAACTCTATCAAAAGAAGTAATGCCCTCTATTGTATCGTGGAAATCTTTAGTAAGGTTTACATAAGAAACTTCCAACTGGTCCTTAACCTCAGAAACAATACCGCCGAAATCAAATCCCAAAAATCCATCAACAGAAGATTTTAAAGACTCAAAATTTTCAATAAAACCATTTGATTTAAGATCAATTATCTCTTTTATTTCAGAAATAGTATGCTCAATATCAGCCTGAAGTCCGAGCATTTTTTCTTCAAAATTGCCTCTCAAATACTCAGCATTCTCACTCTGCTTAAGTCTGACTTCTTCAAGATTTTGTCCTATCAAATAAAGAGTACTGTTTACTGAAGTAATACTGTCATTTACAGAAGTTTCTAAACTTGCCCTCTCATCTTGAAGCGCTTGTAAAACAGGGTTAAATTGTTGGCGAATATTTGCCAAAATTTCAATCAAGCCTGAATCTCCAACAAGAGTGGTCATTTTCGCACTAAGAGCATCGAAATTCCCTTGAATTTTTTCTATTTCAGCAATAGAAGCATTCAATTTTTCATTAGTCTGAGATTGGATATTTTCGACATTCTGAACATATTCATTAATACCCAAACGAAGAGATTCCATACCTTGATCATATGCCTGTGCAGATTCACCCAATTGAACCTCAAAATGAGCAAGCTTTCCAATAATCTCATGATCAGTATCAACAGGAAGACTCTTTACAGATTCCATCACTGCTTCAAGAGCTTCCTTCACTTGTGAAACTTCCGCTTTCAATAATGATTTATAACCGGCTGAACTGCTTCTTACAAAATCTTCCAAATGTTTTAGAGAATCTAATTTTGGTAAATATTCTGCAGAATAATTTTTTACCTCAGAAATCTCAGACAACATATTTCCATTTTGAATTTGCATTTCGCTGCCTAATTGTTCTACTGAGTTTCTATATTCTGCTAAAACACTACGCAAAGTATCAAGCTTGTCATTTTTCTCTTCACTTCTTTCATTTATTAGAAGCTCAATATTTTTGAATCCTGAATTATCATTCAATATTTTTTGAACAGAAGACTTTAACTCTTCAATTTTTGCTGAAAACTCACTGTTACACTGTTCATTACGACTTACAATATCGTCAAATCTCACAGAATAACCGTCAAGCAAATCTTTTATTGCACGAAGCTGTTCATCTTTGCTCAAGCTTTTTTCATTTATTAGCATCTCGAGACGAGAAACCATATCTTCACGACTTGAAGAATCAGCAGCAAGAGCTTTTAATTCCTTCAGGCTTCCAGCCAAATCAAAATTTTGGTTTTTTACAGTTTCAGCCAAATCATCCAAAACTAATTTTGATTCCGCAATATCTGCTTTTAACGCATCAAACCCCTCAGTCTTAGAAGCTTCATAATCCTTCAATAAAGTCTCAATTTCTGACAATTTATCAACAATTTCATCTCCACGCAAAGAAGAATCAACTTTATCGGAATAATCAATAAATAAATCTTTTATTGCTGTAAGATAATTAGATAAATTTTCAGCAACAGCTTCTTTGAATTCTGAAATTTCTTTACTTGTACCATCAACTTTTCCAAGAATAGCATCCAAATTTGACGCAGCCGAACTTATTAAATCCTGCTTCAAGTTGCCAATCGTTTCATTTGTATTGTTAATAACTCCAAGAACCGCAGAATCAGAAGTTTCTGAAATTTGAGAAGAGCATTCTTCAAGTTTGCTGCCGATTGATGCAAGCATATCCTTATATTCAGAACAAATATCGTTGAAGCTAACTTCCAACTCAGAAAGTTTTGAGCTCAAGAAATCTTTATTTTCGTCTTGTAAGCCTGAAACAGCCTCTCTGTATGCGGCTAAAAATTCACATATTTTTAAACTTTTTTCAGTTATTGAATCTTCATATTCTTTTGATTTTTTCTCAATTTTAGAATTTAAAGCTCCAAGTTCCTCAAGAATTATTTGTGTATTTTTAGTTTGAATATTTGAGCCATCAGCAAACTTTTGATCAAATGCGCCTGTAAAATCATCCATCTGAACTTTCAATTGTTCTGAATAGTCAGACAAATTAGCACGCAAGCACTCTAGACTTGTCTTCATATCAATGGCATTACCATTCATCGTTTCGGAAAGTGTAGTGCTTAGGTATTTTAGGTGTTCAAACCCGTTATCAAGAGTTTTATGAATATCATCACCTAGCGAAAACAATTTTGAATTAACGGTACCCAACTGAGCAGAAACGGTACTGTCAAGAGAAGTCAATTTCTCTGTATTTGCGGAAATTGTATTTTCAAGTGTATTAATTAAGTAGTTATTTTTATCAGAATAATCGCCAACAACCTGACGTAAATCAGCCATTGCCGAAATTATGTTTCCGTGACGCAAATTAGAATCAGTTGTATAATTTTCAAAACTACGAATAACTTCGTCGCTTCTTTGTTTTAAAACATCAATAATCTCGTTATTTTTTACGGCGTCTTCAAGTTCTGAAACTTTCTCAAACAAAATATTTTTAGATTCGGTATCCTTATTTGCAAAATTAACAATAGACTCAACTGCCTCTCTAAAATTTGCAGTTAAAGTCTGAACCTCATCATAAAGATTAGTATAATCAGAAGAACTTGTAGTATTTTCAAGCAAACCGCTAATTTGTTTTAAAGTATCTCCGACTTCAGCAAATTTTTTCTCATCATCAGAGATTTTTAAACCCAAAACTTCTCTTAGCTGACCTATTACAGAAGTCATTTCGACACTATCATTATCGAGAGCTTCCATCCTAGCTTTCACATCAAGAAGAATGCTGTTAAATTCACTTGAATTCAAATCATTTTCTATCTTCAATCGTTCTAAAAGTGCCGCTATTTCATCAACTTTTTCTGCCATTATATTATTTCCTTAAAAATACACATCTTCCCAATTACATTTTAGCAGAACAATAGTAGTTTAAGCAAAATGTTAAGGAAATGTATTAAAATGTAAAGAAAAAGGGCTAAATTAAGTTTAAGTGCTATAATAAAATAGAATGGTAAAGAGGAGAAATGATGAGCCATATAGTTATTGATAAGGAAAGATGTAAGGGATGTTACCTCTGCATAGAAGAATGCCCTAAGAAGTTGTTGAAAGTAGGAAAAGATGTAAATAGCCTCGGAGTTCATCTTGTAGAATTTGATGATCCAAATCATGAGTGCTTGGGTTGTGCAATGTGCGCAACAAGATGCCCGGATATGGCAATAACAGAAGTTTATAAAGGATAAGAGTACAAAATATTATGACAGAATGTTTAACAAAAACAAGTAAAAAAGTTTTAACAAAAGGGAATTATGCAATAGCAAATGCCGCAGTACTTGCCGGATGTGAATGCTACTTCGGATATCCGATTACACCACAAAGTGAAATCGGTGAATTTATGAGCGGAAAAATGCAAGAACTCAAAAGAGCTTATGTTTCAGCAGAAAGTGAACTTGCCGCAATAAATATGGTGCTCGGCGCTTGTGCCACAGGCGCAAAAGCGATGACATCATCTTCATCTTGTGCAGTTGCACTTATGCAGGAAGCTCTATCATACGCAGCTTCAGATGAGTTGCCAATTGTATTGGTAAGTGTTATGAGAGGCGGCCCTGGACTTGGGAATATCTATCCTTCTCAAGGGGATTATAACCAAGCAACTATCGGTGGCGGAAACGGTGACTATAAAATGATAGTCCTCGCTCCTGCAACTGTTCAGGAATGCGTAGATTTAACTTATAAAGCATTCTACTTAGCACATAAATACAAAAACCCAACAGTGCTTCTGGCTGATGGTCTTTTGGGCCAAATGATGGAACCTGTTGAATTTAAAGAATATCCTTATCCTGAAGTTGATAATTCAGATTGGGCTTTGACCGGTGCAAAAAATCGTCCCGGAAGAATTATCCGTTCTTACGCTCCTAGCGCAGACAATCAATGCGAATTCTTAAATAAATTGCACGCAAAATACAAACTTATTGAAGAAAACGAAACTGAATGGGAAGAAATTAATACAGAAGATGCGGATATAATACTCGTAAGCTTCGGTTCTCCTGCAAGGAATGCGAAATCAGCAATGAAAGAATGTCGCAAGTTAGGCTTAAAAGTGGGATTACTAAGACCTATCACATTGTTCCCATTCCCATCAAAGAGAATTGCAGAACTTGCTGAAAAGACAAAGAAATTTATTTCTGTCGAAATCAATATGGGACAAATGATTCGTGATATAAAACTTGCAGTAAATGGAAAAGCTCAAGTTGAACTTCTTAACAGACCGGTAGGAAATCCTCCGTCAGTTGAAGAAATCGTTGAAAAGATTAAAAAGGAAAGTGGCGTATAAATGACAACATTAACTCAAACATTTAAAATTCCGGAAAGTATAAAAAAGGGTTCAAAATTTTCATTTTGCCCTGGTTGTGACCACGGGGTTGCTGTAAGACTTGTGGCAGAAGTTCTTGATGAACTCGGCTTAAGAGAAAAAACTATTGCAGTAGCTTCAATTGGCTGCTCAGTTACGTTATATGACTTTTTAGAAGTCGATAGTCTTGAAGCCCCTCACGGGAGAGCTTTAGCTGAAGCAACCGGAATTAAACGAGCAAGACCTGACAAATTTGTATTCACATACCAAGGTGATGGAGATTTTGCATCAATTGGTATGGCAGAAAGTATGCACTGCGCATTACGTGGAGAAAATGTCACAGCAATATGTATTAACAACACAACTTACGGGATGACAGGAGGACAACTTGGACCAACAACCTTAATCGGTCAGGTTACAACAACATCTCCTACCGGAAGAAACGTAGAATATTACGGCTATCCGATTAAGATTGCAGAACATATTGCCCTATGCGATGGAACAGCATACTCTGCTAGAGTTTCTCTTGATACTGTTCCAAATATTAGAAAAGCAAAAGCTGCAATTAAAAAAGCTTTTGAAATTCAACAACAAGGACTTGGTTTTAGCTTTGTAGAAATCCTTGCAACTTGTCCTACGAACTGGAAAAAATCTCCACAAAAGGCTCATGAAAGAGTTAGAGAAGAAATGATGCCTATATACAAACCGGGAATCTACAAAGATATCACAGCTAATAATTAAGGAATTAAACGTATGGAAAAGAATTTTATAATAGCAGGTTTTGGCGGTCAAGGTGTTCTTTTGGCCGGAGAAGTTTTGGCAAATGCATTTATGCTTGATGATAAGAATGTTACTTGGTACCCTAGCTACGGAGCTGAAATGAGAGGTGGTACCGTTAACTGCGAGATTGTCATGAATGATTCAGGTGACGTTAGTTCCGTTAACAAAGCTGAAACTGATTTTATCTTAGCGCTCAATCAGGCATCTTTTGACAGATTTTTACCGAAAGTGAAAAAAGGCGGCTGGATGATTGCCAATTCAACATTGGTTGAAGAAAAAAAATCCAGAGATGACATCAATTACTTCTTCGTTCCTGTAACAAAACTTGCAGATGAACTTGGAAACAGCAAGATGACAAACATCCTATCACTTGGAGTGTTGGCGAAAATCAGTAAACTTACATCACTTGACACACTCGAAAAAGCTTTAGATAACGTATTGCCGGCTCATAGAAAAAATTTGCTTCCACTTAACTGTAAAGCATTAAAAATAGGCTATGAGTATGATTTATCTGCTGTAAAATAATAAAATCACCTAAAAAGTCGATTTAAAAATATAAAGTTAATATTATCCTTATAATACACAAACGGATTATATAAGGTTTAGTAAATACACATATTTTAATGAGGTTTTTTTGAAGTGAAAAAAGATCTAATCAAATCAATAAAAGAGAAGGAAGCTCACTTAGCGAAGCTTGCGGCTCATGTTGATACAAATTTCATCTGCTCGGAATTATACAACAAAGTCGTTATCGAAAAGGCAATCCTAAAAAAACAGTTGGATGATATTAATAGAATCAAACTCGCCGAAAAAGTTATTCGTCTTTTCCCAAGGAAAAAGACTCTTATCTGTGATTATTTCAATTCATAATCAGACTTCAAAGTTTATGCAAAAATTATTGTCTCTTTAGTGATGCAACAGCCTCTTTTATGTCAGGTGACCTGTAAATATAACTGCCTGCAACAAGAGAATTTGCACCATAATCACGACAAATTTTTCCGGTCTCAGCGTTAATACCGCCATCAACTTGAACAATAATATCCTTATTCATCGCTCTTATTGTTTTAATTTTTTCTGCGCAATCCGGCATAAACTTTTGACCGCCAAAACCCGGTTCAACAGTCATCACCAACAACATATCAAGTTGTGAGAGATAATTTAAAATCTCTTTCACATCAGTTTTAGGCTTTATAGACATTCCGGCTTTCACACCATAAGACTTTATCTTATCGATTAAAGCAAAAACATTTTCCTTTTCTACTGCCTCATAATGGAATGTCAAAATATCTGCACCAGCTTTCACAAAAGGTTCAATATATTTCTCAGGTTCACTAATCATTAAATGAACATCCAAAGGAATTGTTGCGACTTTCTTAATCGATGCAACAACAGGAACACCAATAGTAATATTAGGAACAAAATGTCCATCCATTACATCAACATGAAGCCAATCTGCACCAGCATCCTCAACACATTTTATATCCCGTTCCAAATTAGCAAAATCCGCAGATAATATCGAAGGCGAAATTATAACATCACTCATCTTTAATAACTCCAAGCTTCACGCAAGCTTTATAAGCAGCTTTTTGTTCCGCATCCTTTTTAGTTTTACCCTCACCAGAGGCAATAACCTCCCCACCATAAGAAACCTCAACTTCAAAAGTTCTATTATGCGCAGGTCCTTTCGTGGAAATTAAATTATAAGTCGGAGCTTCTTTGGTCAACCCTTGAGTGTACTCTTGCAATATGGCCTTTGCATTAAACTTCGCAAAATTATCATTTACATCTTCAATATAAGGAAGCAACACTCTATTCAAAAACTCCATCACCTCAGAAAACTTCCCATCCAGATAATAAGCTCCCAATATCGCCTCAAAAGCACAAGCTTCAACGGATTCCAACTTAGTTACTCCCTGTTTTGTATCGTGCTTACCTGCGATTATATAATTTTCAAGCCCTAATTCCTCAACAACCTTCGCCAACGTACTGTCAGACACAACAATTGACCGAATTTTAGACATCTCACCTTCAGCGTAATCAGGGTACTTGTTATACAAAATATTTGAAGCCGCCAACTTCAAAACCGCATCACCAAGGAACTCCAAGCGTTCATAACATTCATTATATGGTAACTCTTTTTCCTTAGTATATGATGTGTGAGTTAAAGCATACTGATAATATTCCGGAGTTTTAATTTTGATATCAAAGATTTCTTCAACTTTAAAAACATCCGTTCTATACATTAAAACAAGCCTCTAAAATAACGAATTAAATCAGTCAACAAATTATTAGAAAAAACAAAGTAATAACAGAAATAATACATCATAGGGATAGTGAAAATAAAACTATCTGCCCTATCCAAAAAACCACCGTGTCCAGGCAACGAATGTCCTGAATCTTTAACACCGGCATCACGCTTAATTAATGACTCGGACAAATCACCAATTTGAGCAAATACTGTACAAATTAGACCAGCAAGCACTGCTAAATACCATTCCAATTGGAAAAAGTATCCTACAACAACAGCACCAACCACTGCAAAAAACGCACCACCCAAAGAGCCTTCAATTGTTTTATTAGGACTAATCACAGGAGCCAACTTATGTTTACCGAATTTGGTTCCAATATAATAACATCCGATATCCGTAAGAAGAATAGCGGTGAACATAAGGATAACAAACCCTAAACCGCTATCAAATCTTTCACAATGCAGATTTCTCAAAAAGATTAAATGTAGTGGGAACCAGCCGCAATATACAATACCCAAAAGGGTAGTCGCAACATTTGCAATATAGGGCTGACGTCCACAAAACAAAACCCACATAAATGACCCAATAGCGCAAAAAGACAATACAAGGGCTACCAAATCAAAACGCTGAACTGATGCAACCCAAGCTAAAAGCAGCTCAGACAACATCATAACCTTGATACTCGGATAAAATCCTTTATGCTCCAATATCTTCACATATTCCTTTGTCGCAAGAAATATGATTGTCAATATCATCACAAGCATAGCAACTTTACCGTAAAGTATACAGGATAGAACAATAGTTCCCATAATCAAACCTGTAAGCATTCTTGTCGCGTTTTTATTTAAGCCCTTTGTCTCTTCTGCCATTATACAGTCATAACCTCTTTTTCTTTTTCTGCAACCAAACTGTCGATAATACCTGTGTATTTATCAGTTTGCTTTTGAATTTGATCTTGGTTATCTTTTACCAAATCTTCAGGAAGTTTATGTTCTTTTTCGATTTTCTTCAAATCATCGGTCATATCACGACGAACGTTTCTAATCGCAACTTTAGCTTCCTCACCGATTTTCTTAACTTCTTTAGCTAATTCTCTTCTTCTTTCCTCAGTCAAAGGTGGGAAAGCTAGACGAATACAAATACCATCACTATTTGGAGTGATACCGATTTCAGCTTTGATAATAGCTTTTTCAATTTCTTTCAAAATTGATTTATCGTAAGGCGTAATAACAAGAGTTGTACCTTCTTGAACACTAACCTGAGCCATTTGTCTCAATGGAGTAGGAGCTCCGTAGTATTCAACTATAACCTTATCCAAAATCATTGGATTAGCACGGCCTGAACGGATTGACCCAAATTCACGCTTAAGCTGGTTGATAGCTTTTTCCATTTTTTCTTCGCCAAACAAGAATAATTCTTCTAAAGCTTCACTTGAGAGTTCTTCAGACATTTTAACCTCTTTCTTTATAAATTAACTGATATAAGTCCCGATTTCTTCAGAGTGCAAAATTCTTACAATTCCGTCATCTGCATCAAAATCAAATACCAAAATAGGAATATTATTTTGCTTACACAATGCGCAAGCTGAAGTATCCATAACCTTCAAACCATTTTTGATAATGTCATCGTAAGAAATTTTGTCTAATTTTTTAGCATTAGGATTCAATTTAGGGTCATCAGTATAAACCCCATCGACTCCGTTTTTAGCCATAAGCATAGCTTCTGCATTAATTTCAGATGCTCTCAAAGCTGCAGCAGTATCAGTAGTAAAGAAAGGATTACCTGTACCTGCAGCAAAAATAACAACACGACCCTTTTCAAGGTGTCTAATTGCACGGTGGCGGATATATGGTTCCGCAACTTGATTAATAGCTAACGCACTTTGAACACGGCAGCTAACACCAATCTGATTAAAAGCACTTTGCAAAGCAATTGCGTTCATAACTGTCGCGAGCATTCCGACATAATCACCACTTGCTTGATCCATTCCAAGCTTAGCACTATTTTTCATACCACGGAAAATATTGCCTCCGCCGACAACAACCGCAACCTGCGCACCCAAATCGACAGCTTTTTTAATTTCATTAGCTATCTTTTGAACCGGTTTCTGATCAATACCGAACTGTTGTTCTCCTAAAAGCGCTTCTCCGCTGATTTTAATCAAAACTCTTTTGTATTTTAAATTATTTTCCATTAGATGTCCCTCTTTTCCTAATGATATATTAAACCAGCTCTAAAGTAAAGAGGCAAGCGATAATCAAGACATAAGTTTCCCTACATATTTAATATGCTTTACCCACCAAAGTCGTGTGTGTATCCAGTTCAAGTTTATCATCAAGCTTCTCTAGCTGAAATTTTTCCCCATAGCGCTTTTCCAAAGCAAGTTCTATCATATAATCTGCAAAATGAGGGTTCTTAGGCAAAAATGAACCGTGCAAATATGTGCCAAATACATTTTTATATCTACCACCTTCGGTTTTATCTTTTCCGTTATTTCCATTTCCTACACTTACAGTTGCAAGAGGTTTTGTATCTCCTTGCAAATACGTAAGTCCGCTATGATTTTCAAACCCTACAAGTGTTTCCGGAGAAAGGAAATCTGTCTTTGCCGTAACATTACCTATAAATCTTTTGTCGCCGGCAATTGTATAAGCATCCATAAGGCTTATACCTTTGAGCTTTTCTTTGTCGTGCGGTTGGTAGTAATGCCCAAAAAGCTGATACCCACCGCAAATTCCCAAAAATACAGCGTTTCGATCACGCTCTTCTGTTAGAAATTCTTTTTGGCGGTAAAGTTCATCCGCAACTTCTTCTTGTTGTTTATCCTGTCCTCCGCCGATAAAATATATATCGTGTTCTTTAATTTTATCGCCGATATTAATTTCTTCAAATTCAATTTCAATTCCACGCCACTCACAGCGTTTTTTCAGAGTAATAATGTTTCCTATATCCCCATACAAATTTAAAAGTTTTGGGTACAAATGCGCAATTGATATTTTCAAGTTTTTCTCTCCCATAGTTGCGATTATAGCACAAATTCTTTTGCGTGGTATAATTTATTTGAAAGAAGGTTATAATGCTTATTGATACTCATACTCATATTGATATGATTGAAGGAATTTCGATTGACGAAGTTCTTGAAAATGCAAGACAAAACGGAGTTGAAAAACTTATTGTCCCTTGCGCATACCCAAAAGACGTGGATAAGATTTATGAACTCTCTCTAAAGTATGAGAACGTATATGGGATGTTGGGAGTTCATCCTTCTGAAGTCAAAGATTGGGATGACAGTTTGATTGATAAGATTAAAGAGTATTCAAAGAGTAATAAAATTGTAGCAATTGGTGAAATAGGACTTGATTACTACTGGGACAAAAGTTTCAATGACCTTCAAAAAGAAGTATTTATAAAGCAAATTAAACTTGCGAATGAATTAAATCTTCCAATCTCTATCCACGACAGAGAGGCACACAAAGATACTTTTGATATTTTAAAAGAATACAATAAAAATTCCACAATAGTTATGCACTGTTTTTCAGGTAGTGTTGAATTTGCCAGAGAATGCATAAAAGAGGGATGGTATATTGCACTTGGCGGAGTTGTTACCTTCAAAAACGCAATCAAAACAAAAGATGTCGCCAAAGATATTCCACTCGATAAATTATTACTGGAAACAGATGCCCCATACCTTACACCGGTTCCTTATAGAGGGAAAGAAAATCAACCTGCATATGTGAAATTCGTTGCAGAAGAAATCGCAAAACTTCGTGGAATTTCAACCGAAGAAGTTGAGAAAAATTCATCAGAAAATGCAATTAAAGTGTTTCACCTTCTGTAATTTGAAATTCTTTTTTGAAAGCATAAAGATAAATTATACCTGTTAATGCAACATAGAAAAGTAACTCAGTTACTTCTTCAAACACAAGATCGTGTACAGCTTCTTCAGCATAAGTACCAAGAGCCATACCGATAAGCATTAACACTATATTCCACACAGGAAGTTTAATTTTCTTAAGTAAATCCCAAAGATTTATAAATAATTTATTTTTTAAGAAGTAAAAAGCCACCCAAGCCATATATAAGCCGTAAATCGGGTGTGCTAACCAACCATATTTAATATCTTTCCAACGGTAAAACTCATTAACTTCTCCCGGTACAGGAAAGAAAATTGTTCTTCCGCAGTTTACTTCTCTAATAGCTAGAATACCAATTACTAAAGCTACAAAGTTAAAGAACTTTTTGTTAATTTTTGCCTTGATTGCAAACACAAATGCGATAAGTAATGTCATCATTTGTAAGTTTTCAAGAAGCCCATTTTCATATCCGTATTTTTCCGGCATAAAAACAATACAAGGGATAATTGCCAACGCAACAAGTATTGCAACCCAAGTACATCCGTAAACTTTAAAGTTAAGGTGTTCCTTAACAAAATCTTTAATCTTTGCTAACATAATCTTAATTCCTTTGTGATTAAAGTTTAGGACAAAATAAAAATTTTAGCAAACAAAATTTTTGTATTAATATATATTGGCAGGAGGATATTTGTATGAAAATCGCAGAAAATATGATTGCATTGGTTGGTAACACCCCGCTTGTGAAAATTAACAAACTTAACAATGGTCTGTCAACTATTGCCGCGAAATTGGAATGTAAAAATCCTGCAGGTTCAGTAAAAGACAGACCTGCTTTATATATGATAGAAAAAGCTGAAAAAGAAGGATTGATTAATAAAGATACAGTCATTATAGAACCAACCAGCGGTAATACCGGAATTGGACTTGCATTTGTATGTGCGATAAAAGGATACAAGATGATTCTCACAATGCCTGATACAATGAGCAAGGAGAGAAGAATGCTTCTTAAAGCATACGGTGCAGATCTTGTCCTGACAGAAGGTTCAAAAGGAATGCAAGGAGCAGTTGATAAAGCAGAAGAATTGCACAAAGAGATTCCAAACTCATTTATTCCTCAACAATTTTCAAACCCTGCAAATCCTGAAAGTCATGTTATAACAACCGCTGAAGAAATTTGGCAAGATACCGATGGAAAAGTTGATATTGTTGTCGCAGGAGTAGGAACCGGAGGAACCATATGCGGAATTGCAAAAGGATTAAAAGCTAAAAATCCAAACATAAAAGCAATTGCAGTAGAACCGTATTCTTCACAAGTCCTTGTCGGGAAATGTGCAGGAGGACATAAAATTCAAGGTATTGGGGCAAACTTTGTGCCAAAGAATTTCGATTGTTCTGTAATTGATGAAATTATTCCTGTCAAAGACGAAGATGCATATACAGTTGCAAGAAAACTTGCAACCGAAGAGGGTATGCTATCCGGAATTTCTTGCGGAGCAAATGTTTGGGCGGCAATTGAGCTTTCAAAACGTCCTGAAAATAAAGGAAAATTGATTGTTGTAATTCTTCCCGATTTTGGAGAAAGATATTTGTCCAGCGGATTATTTGACTAGTTTGGAGATTAATTATGTTTGAAAACTACGCAAATACATTAGAAAGTTTGAAGGAAGCATCTCATTTACGTTCAATAAAAGATTTCGAACAAAAATCAGGAAAATATATTTACATAAATGGTAAAAAACTTCTTAACCTTTCATCAAACAATTACCTAGGTCTTGCTGATAATGAAGATATTACGGAAGAATTTTTAAGCTTTGCCGGAAAAAAATATACCTTTGGAAGTGCCTCCGCGAGGTTGCTTACCGGGACATTACCGGTTTATAAAGAGTTAGAAAACCTGATTTGTGAATTATTTAAGACTGATGCGACATTGCTTTTCAACAGCGGTTACCACGCAAATGTTGGCATTAACAGCTCGATTGCAGGAAGTGGAGATGTCATTTTTTCAGATAAACTTAATCATGCCAGCATAATTGACGGAATGCAATTATCAAAGGGAAAATTTTTCAGGTACAAGCACAATGATATGGATAGTCTTGAAAAACTTCTCATTCGAGAAAGAAATAACTTTAAAAATTCCGTTATTGTTTCCGAGAGTGTTTTTAGTATGGACGGTGACATCGCTGATTTGGTAAAACTGGTTGAACTTAAAAACAAGTATAAGTGTATACTTATTTTGGATGAAGCTCACGCGTTCGGTGTGTTTGGAAAAATTGGGCTTGGAGTTTCTGAAGATTTAGGAATAATAAATGATGTAGACTTGATTGTCGGAACTTTTGGAAAAGCAATAGGGTCTATGGGTGCATTTGTTACAGGTAAAAAGGTTTTAATAGATTACTTGATAAACAAAGCTCGTTCCTTTATTTTTTCGACAGCTTTGCCTCCAATAAATATTGCATTTTCAAAGTGGATTATTGAAAATAAACTGCCTCACACTTATGAAGCAAGAATGCAAATGCTAAAATTAGGCAAAAAATATGGAAGCGAGAGCCATATCATTCCTGTAATTGTTGGTGAAAATGACAAAACCGTAGAATTAAGTAACATCCTGTATCAAAACGGCTATTTCACCCTGCCAATAAGACCACCTACCGTACCTCAAGGAACATCAAGATTAAGACTTTCCTTAATAACAGATATTACAGAGAGCGATCTCGAAGGTTTAAGAACGATTATGCCTGCTTATTGTTGCTAAGTTTTGACACAATATAAGCTCCAACGCCAAGCACCAAACCTACTGTCGCACCCAAAATAAGTCCGGCTTTACCCTTAACTTTTTGTTGAGCTTTAATTGCAGCAAGCAGTCCGTCTGTGTTGCTTGAATTATCTAGTGGAACATTAAAACATTTTTTAGCTTTATCATAAAATTTAGGAAGAACTTCTTCTCCACTTTGAATTGCGTTCAATATAGAATCTCTTGTTGAGGTAAATAATTCTACAATTCTGTCGTCCGCATTTTTTAGAAAACTATCCATATCAGCTGCATCATCAGTAAATATTTTTTTGTATTTAATCATATATTTTTTTATCGCATCAATACTTGGATTGTCTTCTAGTTTAAGCATGCTTTTGATAGCTTTTTTTGTCTCTTTATCGGAATCAGTCATATTGATACATTCATTTCTGAATTGTTTGAGAAATTCATCTGTAAATTTGTCATCTTTATAGATTTGTTTAGTCAGATAACCTGCTGCGCCACCGCCAATTGCACCGAAACTACCCGCAACAACAGCATTTGCAGCAGCATTATTTTTATTCTTTTGTACAGGTTTGTTCTGAATACTATTTACGCCTTCTACCATTTTGATAACTTCCTTATGCTTGTTTGTTACTACCACCAAGTTTTGATGCAATAAAAGCGCCAATGCCAAGAACTGTACCTGCAGTTAATCCCCAGATAAGTCCGGCTTTACCCTTTAATTTTTGCATTGTATGTTGTGCAGCTTTACAAATTTCGTCGTTCTTCATTCCTTCCGGGAATACAAACTTTTTCTTAGTCTTGTCAAATAAATTCAATAAGTCATCTGGTATTTGGTCCAAAGTTGTTTTAATGTTTTCGTTGAAATCTGTTTTTAAGTCTAAAAAAGCACTCATTATTTCATCATCTGATTTTTTCAGAATATCTATTGCGCTTTCGTCACCTATTTTTTCGAGGTGTTTTTTGTTGTTTTTAAAGAACTTTTTGATAGTATCTATACTAGGATTATCTTCGATATCATAAAGAGCCTGTAAAACTTTTCTTTCATGTTTATCATCACTTACCTTGGCTAAGAAATCTTTTGCTGTTTCTTTAACAAATTCATCCGTAAATTTGCCATCTTTAAAAATTTGCTTTGTTAAATATCCTGTGGCACCACCACCAACAAGCCCAACTCCTCCTGCAATTGCTGCATTTCTACCAGCATTATCCTTTTTTACCTGTACGGATTGAGGCTGAACATTACCTATACTTTCTACCATGCTAACGATACCTTTCCTTACTACACATATATAATAAACCACAAACGTATATTTTTTTGCTTGTTTGATGTAGTATGTATCTAAATGTAAAGAGGAAATTATGCAATATTGTTGGTTAAACAAGGTAAATAATAAGAAATTAATAGTATTTTTTTGTGGTTGGAGTTTTGACGAAAAGCCTTTCAAACACTTACAATTTAATGATTATGATGTATTAGTCGTGTATGATTATACAACAATTGAAAATTTAGATAATATTTTTGACGGATATGAAGCATCTTATCTCATTACTTGGTCGATGGGAGTTTATGTCGCATACCTTTTGAGAGAATGCTTGCCTAAATTTATAAAAAAAATAGCCATTAACGGAACACCTTTTCCTATTGATGACGAACTTGGAATTCCTTTAAGAACTTTTGATTTAACACTAAAATATGTTGATAGCGGATTAAAAGGTAAATTTCAACAAAACCTTTTCAAAAATCCTGCGGATTATGAAAAATATCTCTTGAACCCTGTTGGAAGAAGTATTGAAAATCGTGCGGGAGAACTTGTCGCATTGAATACATTTATCAAAGGTAAAAAGGTTGAATATTCAAAATTTTACGATTGTGCTATAATCAGCGATACAGATAAAATTATCCCAACACGCAATCAGATAAAATGCTGGGAAACTTTTGAAACCCCAATAAAAATTCTTGATAATGGACATTTCCCATTCTATGAATTTAAAAGCTGGAATGAAATTATAGAAAAATGCAATTAGATTTAAAGAAAATAAAAAAACATTTCCAAAAAAGTATAGATGATTATACAGAAAATGCTGTTGTCCAAAGATTAATGGCACAGAAACTCACAGCTTTGTTATCTGAAGAACAAAATTTTTTTGATAATATACTTGAAATTGGCTCCGGAGCAGGATTACTTACGGCTGAACTTGTAAGACACGTAAAGTTTAATTCATATTACGCAAATGATTTGGTTGAAAAATCTGAGCAGTACGTAAAAAAATATGTTTCTAACGCAAAGTTTTCGGCAGGAGATTTCCGCAGGATAAAATTTCAAAAATCATATAACCTTGTAGCTTCAAATGCAGTTTTTCAGTGGTTTGAAAATCTTGATAAAATTCTGGATTTTTGTTACGAAATTCTTGAAAAAAATGGTATCTTGGCATTTTCAACATTTTCGCCTGAAAACTTTAAAGAATTCAAAGCAATCACCGGCTTAGCTCTACCATACAAATCAGTAGAAGAAATTACAATGCTATTAGACAAAAATTTCAAGGTTATAGCTGTTCAGAAGTTTGAACACAAGATTAAGTTTGACAATCCGCTTCAAATTCTTGCGCATATGAAAAAAACCGGAGTAAATTCACTCTCTGATAAAAAATGGGGAATCAAAGAAGTTAAAGAGTTTTGTACAAGTTACAGTGAAAAGTTTCCGAGTTTGGAACTGACATATTCTCCGATAATTATTGTCGCAAGAAAATAAAACCGAATATATTTGAGTTATAATAAGTTTGTATTGAAAAAGAAAGGCAGTTTTATGAGTCAATTAATCGTATCAGGCATGAGACCTACCGGTAAATTACATCTGGGACACTATCTTGGTGTAATCCAAAATTGGGCAGAGTTACAACATAAATATGAAAGCTATTTCTTTGTTGCTGACTGGCACGCATTGACAACGAAATACGACAAGACAGAAGAGTTGAAAAATGATGTTTTGAATGTCGTAATGGATTGGCTCGCATCAGGAATTGATCCTGAAATCTCAACTATATATGTTCAATCTCATATTCCTGAAATCTCTGAATTGAACGTTTATCTTGGAATGGTAACTCCTCAAAATTGGGTTGAACGTGACCCTACCTTGAAAGATATGGCAAAAATCCTACGCACTAAAGAAGGACAAAATTCTCAAATAAGCTATGGTTTAATGGGTTATCCGGTTTTGATGAGTGCTGACATTATGATGATGAATGCACATGCAGTTCCTGTCGGAATTGATCAGGTCGCACACATTGAAATCACACGTGATATAGCAAGAAGATTTAACAATATATATGGCAAGGAATTCTTTAACGAACCTCAACCGATACTAAATCATTGTTCTTTGATTTGTGGTTTAGACGGAAACAAAATGGGTAAATCTTTCCACAATGATATCAAAATTTCAGACACGGCAGAAGAAACAGCCAAAAAAGTAATGACTGCTATAACAGACAGAAGCCGTATGAGAAAAACTGATCTGGGACATCCGGATGAATGTGAAGTTGCGTTTAAATATTGGCAAGTATTTGGTACGGAAGAACAAGTTCAACAAGTTCGCTGCGAATGCGAAAAAGGTGAACGTGGCTGTGCCGATTGTAAACGTCAACTTGGTGCAGTTATGAACGAAAAATTGGCCGAAATTCGTGAAAAACGTGCTTACTACGAGTCACACATCGATGAGGTAAAAGATATACTCACAGAGGGTGACAAAAAAGCTCGAAGACGAGCTCAAGAAGTAATAACTGAAGTTCGTGAATTAATCGGTATGTATTAGTAACGCAAAGAGGCAACTTTTATAAGTTGTCTCTTTTTATACCTTTTATTCGAGCATATCTTCCAAGAGTTCAGCATTTCTGCTAGCAGTAGCAGATTGACGAACCTTTTGTTTGTAAATATAAGTTCTCAACGCTTCTCTAATAAGTTCACTTCTAGAACGATTTTCGCCGTCAGCTACATTGTCTATCATGTTCAAAAACTCTTCCGGCATTGAAATTAATACTCTTGCCATAAATGCTCCTTTTTCTCTATAACTTGCCTTGTATATATAAAAACATTTGGATATAAAAAAGTGCTAAAATTTATCTACTAAATATATACTAATTTCTAAAGCCCTTTATTGACAGTACTTTCAAGGTAACAATTTAACTTTACATTTGTTAACATATCTTATTTGAACATACGAATTCGTAAACTTCTTGTATTTTCACAGAAAAATATTATAATTTTACTATGACCGAATTAAATATAGATAATTCTTGGATTAATGACGTAAAAGAACGTGTACACGAAAAACTTCAAGAAACTGAGCTTTTCAAATTTAAAGGAACAGTATCAAAACTCTTAGGGTTAACAGTGGAAGTTAAATTGCCCGGCTTAAAGGTCGGAGATTTGTGCTACATTGAAACAAACACGGGAGAAAGAAAACCCGCAGAAGTTCAGGCGTTCAAAGGTGAAGTTGCACAACTATTACTTTTACTTGACGGAAACGGAATCGGGCAAGGGAGTACCGTTATTGCGACAGGCAAACCTATTATTATACCGGTCGGCGACTTTCTTTTAGGAAGATTGATTAATCCTATGGGAGAACCTATTGACGGGAAACCTATGGATACAACCGGAGCAAGCTGGCGACCTATTGAAGGCCCACCTCCGGGTCCATTTGAGCGTCCAATTATCACAGAAATATTTTCAACAGGTGTACGTGCAATAGACTCTTGTATGACAATGGGCTGCGGTCAACGTCTTGGATTATTCGCCGGATCTGGGGTAGGTAAAAGTACTCTTTTGGGTATGATTGCAAGAAATTCCGATGCTGACGTCAACGTTGTAGCGCTAATTGGAGAACGTGGAAGAGAAGTAAAAGAATTTGTAGAAGATGCGCTTGGCGAAGATGGTATGGCAAAATCTGTTCTTGTTTGCTCAACAGGTGATCAACCGCCATTGATTCGTCAAAAGGCACTTCTTACAGCAACAGCTGTTTGTGAATACTTTAGAGATCAAGGTAAAAAAGTTTTCTTAATGACAGATACCGTAACACGTTGTGCAATGGCCGGACGTGAAGTAGGTCTGTCGCTTGGGGAACCTCCTACAATGAAAGGTTATCCGCCTTCAATTTTCTCTTGGCTTCAAAAAGTACTTGAACGTGCAGGAAACAGCCCTAAAGGTTCTATCACAGCATTATATACTGTATTAATGGAAGGGGATGACATCTCAGACCCTATCGTAGATATTGTACGTGGTATTGTTGACGGTCACATTTTCTTATCAAGAAAAGTCGCCGAAAGCAATCACTATCCTGCAATTGACGTTTTAGGAAGTATCTCAAGGCTTATGTCAGCAATCGCAACACCTGAGCACAAAGAGGCTGCTGCAAAAATGAGAAAAATCCTTGCAATGTACAGAGAAAACAAAGACTTGATCGATGTTGGTATGTATCAGCCAGGCTCAAACCCTAAACTTGACGTCGCAATTCAAATGATGCCGCAGGTTAACGCCTTTTTGCAACAAAGAACCTCCGACATTGTATCAATGGACACAACTATCCAAACTCTGGTCGAAATGATGAAAAACGTCGACATCTAGATAAACTATAAGTTACTTAATAACTTCAATAAAGTCGTAATCCGTCAAATAAGGCAAATGCTCTTCGGTAATCAACTCACCAGGAAGCAAAATTGCAATCCCCGGAGGACATTCCGCAATAACTTCAGCAGAAATTCTTCCGATTGCCAAATCCTTCGGAATTGTTTCTTTTTCTGAGTAAAATGCATCTCTCAAACTCATCTTAATTTGAGGTGTTAGCATTGGCATATGTTTTTTATTTTCAAGATAATAAATATCAGAATAATTTGAACTATCAATTTTTTGAAGGCACTTAACAAGATATTCCATATCAGCTCTTGTGTTGCCCAAATTTGAAAGTAAAAGTAATCCTGCATCTGATGCACTTTCTACCTCAATACCGAAATCAATTTCAAGAATAGATTCTAACCTTTTTCCTGACAATCTGTCATCACGAATAAATATTTTGGTAACATCAGTTAAATATCCAAAGTCAGGTTTCAAATCGTGAATGTGTTCTAACTGTTCGATTTCACGTCTTAAATATTTTGCGTTAGAGATTGCTCTCTCCAGCTGTTTTCTACCTCTTAGACTGTCCAAATTAGCTCTTGCTGCATCAAGACTTGCAAGCAAAATTAAAGACGGACTTGTTGTATGAAGCAACTTCAACGCTTTTTCAACAGCATCAACATCAAGCATAGAATTTTCTGCGATATGAAGCATAGAACTTTGGCTCATACTTCCGCCGGTTTTATGAAGAGAATGAACAACAGCGTCTGCACCCAACTGCAAAGCAGGAGTTGGCAAGTGTTTACTAAAATTCCACAAGCACGCATGAGCTTCATCAACAATTAGCGGAACTTTGTATTTTTTACAAACAGCAGAAATAGATTTTATATCAGATACAACACCCTCATAAGTCGGGTTTGTAATCCATACCATTGAAATGTCATCATGACAAGACAACATCTCTTCGACACTTTCAGGTGTAACATTCCCCCAAATTCCCCAATCTTCAAATTTCTTAGGGATTAACCACAAAGGTTCAGCTCCTGATATAATCATCCCAGTTAAAACTGAACGATGACAATTTCTATTGGTCAAAATTCTTTGACCCTTCTTTGTAAGAGCCATCGCAAGAGCGAGGTTTCCTGCAGTAGAACCGTTAAGCAAAAAGAAGGTTTTCTTTGCTCCAAAAGCTTTCGCTGCAAGCTCCTGAGCTTCTTTGATAGGACCGGTTGCAGGGTGCAACGTTCCCAAATTATCAAACTCATCAGTAGTATCAATAGACAGAGCTTTCGCACCTATTAGCTTCTTAAATTCAGGCAAAGAACCGTTTCCCTTCGTATGACCCGGAATATGGAACTGATACGTAGGGTTTTCATATGCTTCCTTTAGCGCTTCAACTATTGGGGCTTTTACTTTAACAGTCCTGCTGTTTCTTGTTACATTTGTCATAATGAAAATATACTATAAAAAAGTCATGAAAATCAAGAGTTTTATGATATAATTAATATTTGTGAACAGAATTTTTGGAATTATATTACTCACATTTCTTCTCTTAGCTTCTCAGCCGCAAGCTTTTGCAGAAAAGTCGGTTGAGAAAGATCCTGATATGGAAGAAATTAAACTTGAACTACCGGAAAAGCATTTTCTCGGCAGACACAAACAAAAAACTCAACGTACGCACATCGAAAAAAATAAAACCATTAAACCCCAAAACAAAGACGAAGATGTAGACATCGAAGAAATTGATGACGAACTTCCTGAAAATAACAATGAATTACAGTCCCCACCACCTGTAAAAAAAGAAACTAAAAAAACAAGAGATGTTGAAAGTAACGTTGAATCTGAATTTTCGCTTTTCGAAAACTTCGACTTAGACAAAGACAATGATAACAAAATTGATGAAGATACTCTAATAGGGAAACTGATAAATCGTGATATTATAAGAACCGATATTCCATCCTACCTGATGGCTCCGGAACTAACTTTTCATCCTCAAAAAGGTCCTGTGAGCAAAGTTCAGTTTTATGGAGCATATAATGGCTATATTTCATCTTCGTGGGGCAGCGGAGATTATGATACGGCTTACGATTTTGCAGTTCTACAATTTGGTGCCCTCGGTAAGATAAGGGGAACTAAAACTGACTTCAAAATATTAGTAAACCCAAGACCATCCAGCGAAAGAAATTACATGCAAAATTTCTTCGCTGATGCATATTTGATTAACAGCTCCATTCCACACCATAAAATCGTAGTTGGGTACTCAAGAAACCAAGTAGGTAAAGAAGGCGGTTCAAGCTCATACATTTTACCTTTCATAATGCGCTCACAAATCTCAAGAAACTTTGGTTCAACAAGAGCATTAGGCGTAAGACTCATTGGTAACTACGATCTGGTAGACTACAACTTTGCATTCAATAGTTCTGACAGATATTTTCACGACTGGTTTGCCGGCCCTGAATTTACAGGCTGGGTTGACTTTAAACCGCTAGGAAAAACTGACGGAAGATACGGCAAACTCATATTAGGCGGCGGCTTAAACACAGGTAAAAATCATACCGATTACACCGTCGGAAGTTTATACTTAGGATACAAATACAAAAAACTGTGGACAAGTTTTGAATATGGAATAGCTGATGGCTACAATGGAGTCGAAGTGGTAGATAAAAAGGCCACCGGTTTCTATGGAACAGTAGGCTACAAAATTCACCCAAGGTTACAACTTATCGGCAGATTTGACCAATTTGATCCAAACAGGGATGTTTCCGGAGATTTAAGACGAGAGTACACGGCCGGAATAAATTATTTCATAAAAGGACAAGCACTAAGATTAATCTTGAATTATATTTTCTGTCAAAATGAGCACGCAGAAGATAGTCATAGATTTTTAATAGGCACACAAATTTTATTATAGAATTTTATACTTATATGATAATGACAATATAAGCTATTTGTTAATAAAAAAGAGTAAGACGAAATTTCGCTTCTTACTCTTTTTTTATATCTATTCAGTTTTACCAGCTTTATAAATATACTTTTAACGCAAAATCGAAACAACTACTGCACATCAGGGAACAAATATTTAACGCCGTCATCACTCCTCCAACGAACATAACCTGTTTTTGGAGTTTTATCAGCATCAACAACCGTAACCAGCATCCAATTTCCACGAATAATATTCAAATTTATTAACTCAGGACGCTTAATAGTAGAAATAGCTTTAGCATTATCTTCAGGAGTACCGTACAAACTATAAACAGATTCAGGTGCACCCTTTAGAATTTTTAAACCGTATTTTCTACCGTACATATTATAAAAATTCAACCAAGTATCAAACTTAAAAGGATCATCCTTCTTAATCCAACCGGTAGTCCCATTCTCATGATCGTAAACAACTTCTACCCAATCATCAGTTTCATCGGTAACTGCCATAAGAGCGAGATCTTTCTTTGCGATATAAACAATAAACAAATCATTGTGCTGAAGAGTCTTAGGAGTTACACCGTCTTTGTTCCATAAGATTCTTTGTTTAATAGGGCTTTTCTCATCAGGAGAAGAATATATATCTATCGTATGACCTACCTGATAAACTCCAAAAGTCCTCGCATCCTGAGTTGTAACAAACTCAGGAGCAACATCCGCAGCAAAAACTCCGGCACCTAAAAATGCATACATCAACAATATTATAATTGTCTTCTTCATAACTTACTCCCTGAAAGATATATCAGCATATGCTTTTTGAAGTTTTTCTCTAACATTCTGCATATTTCTTTCAATAATATCATCAGTCAAAGTTGCATTTTCGTCCAACATTTTTATTCTAAATGCCAAACTCTTATAACCTTTTTCAATATTGTCGCCTTGGTATACATCAAATACTTCACAACCTTGGAAGATATTTTGCTGAACACCGCTTTTTATAACTCTTTGGATATCTTCGAAAGAAACATCTTCATTAATAATAAATGCAAGGTCTCTTCTTACCTCAGGAAACTGTGCCAAATGTTTAAATCTCGGTACTGTTTCTTTGACGATTGAAATAATTGCATCCAAATCAACTTTGAAAATAAACGCATCTTGATTTAATTTCATTTTGTCTTTCAAAATAGGATGAATTTGACCCAAGTAACCAATAGTAGTAAGATTTTTACCTAAAAGACAAATTGCAGAACTTCTATAAGGGTGCATAATTTGATGAGATTTTGCCAAATCTGATTTATCTAATGGTACATATTTAATACGTTTTTCAACGCCAAGTTCTTCGAACAAGTTTTCTATCATACCTTTAACGGTATAAAAATCAGACTGTCCCTTAACTTGCCATTTTGAATTTTCAACCTCACCTGAAATAATACCTTCAAGCACTTGAGTTTCTTTAACACCTGAAGATTTTTCAGTTGCAGGAGCTACCTTATTATAAGTCTTACCTATTTCATAAGCCCAGAAAACCTTCTGACCGTTATCGTAGTTATATTTCAAACAATTCAAAACACTTACAGCAAGGGTCTGACGTAACATTGTACTTTCTTCGCTCACAGGATTGCAAACCTTAACAGCTTTTTCATCATCATAAGGAATCATATATTTATCTAAAAGCGGTTTCCCAATAAGTGATGTTGTAACTATTTCGTTCAAACCTGCTGAAAGCATTAAGCTGTGAACTTTTTTAATAACTCTTTCCTCTAATGAAATAACAGGAGTTTGCATTTTTTGAGGAAGGGTATTTGTAATTTTGTCAAAACCGTTTATACGAGCGATTTCTTCGATTAAGTCGATTTCACGAGTAACATCACACGCTCTGAAAGATGGTACCAAGAATTTTGCAGCAGCAACATTACCACCAAGCTTTTTAAATCCTAAATTGCTTAATATAGAATCACATCTTTCAGGTGCAATTTCTGTTCCCAAAAGTCTTTTAACCTGAGCATAACGAAGTGTAATTTCAATTGGCTCCAATTTATTTTTTCCATCTTCAACCACACCTTCAATTTCAGCATCAGCCAACTCAACAAGCAATTGCATAGCACGCATAAGTGCAGGCTTAACCGCTTCAATATCAACTCCACGTTCAAATCTTGCACAAGCTTCACTTCTGTATCCAACACTTCTTGAACTTTTTCTGTTATAAGCAGGAGTGAAATATGCAGCTTCAAGAGCGATAGCTGTTGTATTATCATCAATTTCAGAATTCAAACCGCCAAACACACCGCCAAGACATACCGGAGTATCTTTTGTTGCAATAACTACGCTGTCAGTAGTTAATTTACGTTCAACTTCATCCAAAGTAACAAGCACTTCGCCTTCTTTTGCTCTTCTTACACAAAGATATCCGTCTAATTTATTCAAATCGAATGCGTGCAAAGGAATACCATATTCAAGTAATACGTAATTTGTAATATCAACAACGTTGTTAATTGCACGAATTCCTGAAGAAATTAATCTCTTTTGCATCCAATCCGGAGACGGCTTTATTTTAATATTTTTCAATATACCAACAGAATAATATTTGCAAACTTCTTCATCTAGAATTTCAACTTTAAACTTGTCAGTTGATAAATCTCTTGTAGCTTCAAGCGGAGAAAATTTCAACGCTGTATTAAAAAGAGAACTCAACTCTCTTGCAACACCAATCACAGACATTTGGTCTCCACGATTGGTTGTAGGTGCAACGTCAAGAATTGTATCTTTTTCAAACCCTAAAACATCAACAAGGTTTTGTCCGATTTTAACATCAGGTAAAAATCTGTTAAGAACAAGAATACCGTCTTCTTCCTGATAATTTCTATCTGAAACACCAAGCTCGTCAGCAGAACAAAGCATACCTTGAGATTCAACACCACGAATCACGGCAGGAGTAAGAGTAAACATCTCTCCAGTCTTTCTATCCAACACTTTACTACCAACAGAAGCATAAGGAACGATTTGACCTTCCTTAATGTTTTGAGCTCCGCATACAACAGTTTTCAAACCTGAGCCTGTATTAACTGTTACAAGATGCAAATGATCAGAATTTGGATGATTATCAATCTTTTCAATTTTAACTGTGATAATATTCGTAAACTTTGGTTTAACTTCTTCCATAGCTTCTACTTCTAAGCCGCTCATTGTAAGCTCGTGAGCTAATTGTGCATCTTCTATATTTGACAAATCTACGAATTCATTTAACCAATTTACTGATACTTGCATTAATACTTCCCTCTTTTACTTTTCACTATGCCTTAGATATTATAACAAACACTATTTCTTGTAAATATTTTGTTACGTTTAATCACTACCACCAAAGTTTTTAAAGATTAATGCCGACACACAAATTACAAATATTGTAGGAGGCTTCATGGGCAATGATTTAACCGCAAGTTATAATGCGTACGTCCAAAAATATCCTTTATACTCAAAAGAAGCCATCGTTGATATGATGGTAGAAGATGGAGTAATAAGTCCTGATATTGCCAAAAAGGTAAAATCAGGCATAAGCTTATTTCTACTTCAAGAGCCAAATTTTAAAAGCAAAGTAGAAGAGGATTTTTCTTGTGCCCAAACCCTTGGAGCCACATTTTCGAAAACCACTCAAAAATCAACTTCAGTTCCTCCTACAAACTTCAATAGAACCATCGAAAACACCTTCCAATCAGACACGCAAGGTGATTGCTGGCTTTTGTCTGATATAAATGCTATGCGGCTTACCCCTTGGGGAAGACAAACAATTCACGACGCACTTGTTCCTGATGACAAAGGCGGAATAAAGGTCAAACTTCCAGGCTCACCTCTTCCTCAAAAAAACTTCTACATATCTCCTCAAGAGATTGCAAATGCGAAAGCTAGCGGTCATTACTCAACAGGTGATGACGATATGATAGCTCTGGAACTTGCAACCGAAAAACTCAGCAAACAAATGGTTGCAAAAGGTATTGCAAGAAGAGTTGATGATTTTGATGAAGTTATCGGTTATCCATCATACCATACGAATATAGAAATCAACAAAGACAAAATTGATAACAAGTATCTTTCAATATCATATTTACTAACGGGAAGAGAACGAGTTGAAGTAGATTTTCTTGAACACGGCAAAAAAGCCGGCAATATTTTAAAATACATTGCACAAAACCCGCAAAAAGTTGCAGGAGTATGTACATTTAATCATTTTAAAGATCTTTTTGGAGCAAGAGATAAAAACGATCCTGTCCATGGTAACCACGCTTATGCCATCAAGAAAATCATTTATGGCAAAGAGGCAGTGGTAATAGACCCGTACCATTCAGACAAAACAATAACAATACCTTGGGAAAAGTTTGTAGAAGATCTTGAAACGGTATATATCGCAACAGACAGTAACGATACTCATAAGAAACTCAAGACACTACTCCCGCCTAATCACGATAAGATAAGGCAGGAACAATATGAAGAAAAACAAGAAGAATTAAAACAGATTGAAAAAGAACAACTCGCAAGAACAACGAAACTCAAAAACGATAAGATCGATATAGAAACCCAAGAAATCTTAAGCAGCCTTAAGACTCTTAAAGATGATATAAAAAGCAACAACGAACGAATAACCCCAAACATATACCTCAATTACGACGCCTATAAAACAGCTATGACAAAAGTAAACAAAGACAATGTCATAAAAGTTTTAGAAAACTATCCGAATTTAATCAGCGATTTAGATGCATACAAATCCGGTTGGGGCAGAGGTAATGATAAAAAAGAACTTATTGAACCAATCATAAAAGCTTTAGTTGAACGAGCAACAGAAACAGGAATTGACGCCAAAAAGATCAAGAACTTTAGAAAAAATTGCATGAAAGAATTGGATGCAATGTTTTACACAGACATAAATGTCATAAATACTGAAGTGAAAAATATGCTAAAAACTATAAATAATATTTAATTTATTCTGTTCCTATCTCTGCCAATAAGAGCGAACGCTATGTAACAAGGAGTGACTCCTCCAATCAGTAATACATTCGAAATAATCCACGAAACCTGAACCAAAGGTTTATTATTACTAAGTACCATAACAATATAATCAAAAAGTAACGCTAAAAATAACACCAATACTTTTACTTTCGGGTTATACAAAAATACATTTAAGAATTTATACAAAATTGTTGATTCTCCTAGTACTTTAGCTTTTTGATATATAATTTTAAAACAATTAAATTTCAGCCACAAATATATCTGCCAAATAATAACAAAAACCCAAAACCCAACAGTATATTGAACCATTTCATCAAAAAAAAATTGAAAAGCACAACTTGCAATTTTCATAGCTAAAGCCATAATACAAAATCCAGACAATACCGAATTTCCAAATATTAAATTCGCAATAACAAATAAAAGCATTAGACCGCAACTTTTTAATTTTGTATGTTGCTCATAGTTTACGATTTCTGTGTTATTCATATTCTTAATATAACACAACTTGTTTATCCGAAATTGAATAATTTGGGAATTTATCTCTACAGAATAATTGCACCAATAATAGTTATTTTTTCTTTTTATTCAATCTTTTTATTCAAACAAAACCGAGCAAAACCCAAATAACTTATAGCAACTCCACCGCAATTAATTAAACATAAAGTAATCAATCCTAAATCTTCCATTTTTACACAATAATGTTGAACAAATAACATTATTATATCAGCCAAAAATGCCATTATTATGATAAAAACTCGGAATTTAATATTTACTAAAAATTTATTTAAGAACTTATAAAGCACTGATTTGGTTCGACCAATTACTGCATAAAAAATTCTTATAAAATTGATTTTTACAAATATATAACACAACAAAAATATAATTCCCAAACATAGATTATTAATGTCTACCTTCATCAAAACCGAACTAATTAATGTCGAAATTTTAGTCGCAAGTAACATTATCAAAATAAAAGGCACAATCCCGCAACAGAATATAATATTTGCAACAATAAATAAAAGTAGCAAGATAAAATCTTTAAAAACCTTACCAATATTGCTATCAATAAGAGCAAACGCTATGTAACAAGGTGTCACCCCTCCAATTAGGAACATATTCGAAATAGACCATGGAACCCACAACGCACCGAAATGAGATTCTATATACAGATTGAGAGCTCCAACAACACAGTCAAAAAGCACAGCTAAAAATAACACCAATATTTTTACTTTATAGTTATACAAAAATGCATTCAAAAATTTATATAAGCTTGTAGACTCACCTAACGCTTTAGCTTTTTGATATATATACTTAAAAGAATTGAATTTGAACCACAAATATATCACACACAGAATCAAAAGAACCAATACACCCACAGTAATTTGAGTAGATTCATCAAAAGGATCTCTTGTTGATATAACTGCAGCCAGCATTGCCGGAACCGTAATAACGAATAGTGCAAATACCGAATTTCCAAATATTAAATTCGCAATAACAAATAAAAACATCAACTTTCGATGTTTAGATTTGATATGCTGCTCATCTTTTGTTATTTCTACATTATTCATATCAGCAGGATAGCATAAAAACGATTATTTAATTATAACTAAAACACCCTTGAATTTTGTTTTTGGGGATTACTACATCTACAATGATATAATAACTCTCCCATATCTGTCACCAGTCAAGCATCAAATTTTTCATTTTTATCTCTGCCGAAAAGATCAAATACCATATAACAAGGTGTAACCCCTCCAAACAGGAACAGATTTAATCCCGAACCCGGCTTAAAAATAAAATTCAATATATCAATATCAACTTTATGAGATATAAGGACATTAATTGGCATAATAATACAATCATAGAATACAGCCCATAAGAACACCAATGCTTTTACTTTCGGGTTATACAAAAATGCATTCAAGAATTTGTATAAGCTTGTTGACTCACCTAAAGCTTTAGCTTTTTGATATATATACTTAAAAGAATTAAATTTAAACCACAAATATATTGCCAATAAAATAAAAAAAGTTAAAAGACCCACAGCAAATTGAGTATATTCATCAAAGGGGTCGCGTGTTGAATAACAAGCAGCTATAATTGCTAAAATAGTAATAACGTTCCCTGCAAATGCCGAATTCCCAAATATTAAATTCGCAATAACAAATAATAACATCAACTTTCGATGTTTAGATTTGATATACTGCTCATCTTTTGTTATTTCTACATTATTCATATCAGCAGGATAACATAAAAATGATTATTTAATTATAATTAAAAACACCCTTGAATTTTGTCTTTTGGGATTACTACATCTACAATGATATAATATGGATCTATATCCCCCATATCTTGGAGTTTTCTCCCAACACGACCTTTTACACTTGTACGTCCGGCATTAAAATTGTAAAAGTCTACAACTTGTAATCGTATATTACCGTCTTTATCCATTTTACAATTTTTAATACCAGCACTATGGAAACAAGAATATAAATCACTATCATCATTTTCAAAAGTTATATTTATTGACGGAATTTCCTGGCCATTAGACAATCTAGCATAATTTTCTCGTACAAACCTTGCAATAGCGTAACTTTTTGAAATTTTATCAGAAAGAGAACTCTTATCATCCATCACTAAAACTCTGCAATCAGAAATTGAAGACTCTACGGCTATCCTTTCCCTTATATCCCGCTTGTCATATTTATTGTTTAAATCATCAATGCTCTTATAAAGTTTCCCATTATTTTTAATATAGGAATTTGATGATTTATCTTTTACTGCAATTTTAAATAACTCATACGCTTCCGGCATATTACATAAACCACTATGCCCGGCCCCGTACCAAAGAACTATATACTTACTGGCTATTACAACAAAATAATCATCTATAATACGTTTACCCCATTTAATAGACTCAGGTTTATTGTTATGTGTCAAGCATCCTAAAAACTTCCTACAATCCTGCATTAAATTTGTTACTTCATCAATACACACTAGTATCTTCCTTTTCTTTTTTGTAATAAAATTTTCTACTTCATTACTCAAACGTCCAGCCATTAATACCTGATAAGTTTTTAATCTATCCTGCTCATAATTTAACTTATTAAGTAATTCCTTTAAAGAACCTAGATGGGAGTTGATATCTTCTTTAATCTTATTTAATTCGTTATCAAGCTGTTCTTCATTTTTTTTCACCAATTTCTTTGCTTCAGCTTCTGAGGCAACTGATTTAGTACGCACCTTCGAGCGCACATCCAATTTACACTTACAATTTGGATGTGGACGAGGTGGCACATCATCTAGCGATTTATATACTTTTCCATTTAATGCCGCACATTTTTTACAAGAACCGGGTTCTGCTACCCATTCATATTCCAAGTCAACCAAATTTACATTATACAAATTTATCCCGCCAATTATTCTGTAATTATTTAACTTTTCTATTTCAGAAACCATTTAATCCCCCATTACACATAAAATAACTATACATTCTCTATTATTCATCATATTTCAACAAAAATACAGCCTTTATAGGCTGCATAATTGAATGTGTAACAATTCAAGTATAAAAGTACGATTATCAAATATTTTTGCCACTTGCTAAATTTTCAAATGCGTTACAAAAAAAGAAACTGATAGTATCATTCATCACATATCCAATTTTTCATTTTTATCTCTGCCGAAAAGATCAAATACTATATAACTAGGTGTAACCCCTCCAAACAGGAACAGACTTAAACTCACCCCCGGCTTAAAAATAAAATTCAATATATAAATATCGACTTTATAAAATATAAGGGCATTAATTAGCATAATAATACAATCATAGAATACAGCCCATAAGAACACCAATGCTTTTACTTTCGGGTTATACAAAAATGCATTCAAAAATTTATATAAGCTTGTAGACTCACCTAAAGCTTTAGCTTTTTGATATATATACTTAAAAGAATTAAATTTAAACCACAAATATATTGCCAATAAAATAAAAAAAGTTAAAAGACCCACAGCAAATTGAGTATATTCATCAAAAGGGTCACGCGTTGAACAACAAGCAGCTATAATTGCTAAAATAATAATAACGTTCCCTGCAAATGCCGAATTTCCAAATATTAAATTCGCAATAACAAATAAAAACATCAACTTTCGATGTTTAGATTTGATATGCTGCTCATCTTTTGTAATTTCTACATTATTCATATTGGCAGGATAACATAAAAATGATTATTTAATTATAATTAAAACACCCTTGAATTTTGTCTTTGGGGATTACTACATCTACAATGATATAATATCTCCCATATCTGTCACCAATCAAGCATCCAAATTTTCATTTTTATCTCTGCCAACAATAGCAAACGCTATGTAACAAGGTGTCACCCCTCCAAGCAGTAACATATTCGCAATAGACCACGAACCCAACTGCTCACCAAAATGAGTTTCTTTATACATACAGATAGCCCTAACTGCACAGTCAAAAAGCACAGCTAAAAATAATACCAATATTTTTACTTTATAGTTATACAAAAATGCATTCAAGAATTTGTATAAGCTTGTTGATTGCCCTAATGATTTAACTTTCTTGTATATAAATTTGAAACAATATAATTTCAGCCACAAATATATTGCCCATAAAATAAAAAGAGCTAAAAAACCTGCATTAAATTGAGTAGATTCATCAAAAGGGTCGCGTGTTGAACAACAAGCAGCTATAATTGCTAAAATAGTAATAACGTTCCCTGCAAATGCCGAATTTCCAAATATTAAATTCGCAATAACAAATAAAAACATCAACTCTCGATGTTTAGATTTGATATGCTGCTCATCTTTTGTTATTTCTACATTATTCATATTGGCAGTATAACACAATTTATACTCTTTTATATGACTCATACTCTGCTTTATACCCAAAATTAACAAATCGACATGAAGTATTGAAATCATAATATGCCCATGCTACCCTAAATAATGCAAGAGGATTTGTTTATTATTATTTTTATACCCTAGAAACTGCTCTTGCCAAAATATTTTTCAACTTAAACTAAAAAAGAAAGAAGGAACTATGTCAGAAGTCAGAGTGAGAATAGCACCGTCACCAAGCGGGAATTTACACGTCGGGACAGCAAGAACAGCGTTGTTTAACTATTTATTTGCTAAGAAAAATAACGGCAAATTTGTTTTAAGAATTGAAGATACAGATGCTGAACGTACAAGTCAAGCATACATTGATAATATTTTTGACAGCTTAAAAGCTTTAGGCTTAAACTGGGATGAAGGTCCGGATGTAGGCGGCGAATATGGCCCATACACCCAATCAGAAAGATTTGATATTTATCCTAAATATGCACAAATCCTTTTGGAAAAAGGTTTTGCTTATGAATGTTTCTGCACACCTGAAGAATTAGAAGCAGAAAAAGAATTAGCAACTCAAAACAAAAAACCTTATGTTTATACAAAAAGATGCGAAAATTTAACTGAAGAAGAAAAAGAAAAATTCAGAAAAGAAGGCAGAAAACCTGCTATAAGATTTAACATAGCAAAAGCTCAAAAAGCATTCCACGACAGCTCAATTTTGAAATTTAACGATATGGTAAAAGGCGAGTTGCACGTAGATACAGACTTGCTTGGCGACTTTGTAATTATGAAATCAAACGGAGCACCTACTTACAACTTTGCAGTTGTAATTGATGATATGTTGATGAAAATTTCACACATTATTAGAGGTGAAGACCACATTTCAAATACATTCAAACAAATTTTGATTTACGAAGCTCTTGGCGCTGAAGTACCTGAGTTCGGACACCTTGGAATGATTTTGGCTCCGGACAGAAGCAAACTTTCAAAACGTCACGGTGCTACTGCAGTATCAGAATTTGTTGAAAAAGGTTATTTGACAGAAGCTTTGATTAACTTTGTAGCACTTCTTGGCTGGTCACCTTCTGACGGCGTTGAAATCAAAACTGTCGATGAAATTGCAAAAGATTTCAGAATACACGATGTATCATCTTCAAATTCAATTTTTGAATATGACAAATTGAATTGGATGAACAGTCATTATATTAAAATGTTGGATATAGAAGATTTAAAAGAAAGATTAAAACCATATTTAACAAAATACGATTTAACGGAATTAAGTGAAGCTCAATACACAAGAATGGTGGAAGTAACTCGTGAACCTTTGACTATATTATCAGATATAACAGATGCAGTTCCGTACTTCTTTGGGGAAGATGTTGAAATTGAGCCAAAAGCACAGACAGATGTATTAGATACGGAGGTTGCACAGGATGTTTTGGAAGAGTTTGCACGACAAGCTCAAGGATGGGAATTTGAGGAAGAAAACTTGCACCACAAGTTGGAAGTATTTAGAGGAGAATATAAAGAAAAAGGAATCAAACCGAAAGTTACGATGTGGGCAATCAGAGCAGCAGTAACAGGTAGAACTTGCGGCGCTGATATGACTGCTATCTTAGCAATTCTCGGCAAAGAAAAGACATTGCACAGGGTTAAAAAAGCAATGAAAGCACCTCTAAAAAAGTAAAAAATTCTTAAATGCTGGAAGAGAAAAAAGATAAAAGGAACCGCAATATTGCGGTTCTTTTTTAATACAAATGATACCGAAACTAAAAAGGCACCTGTTCAAATAACAGGTGCCTTTTAATAAACCTTTCAAATAAAACTACTTAAGGCTAACGCTTACAGAAGTTCCTTTTTTAGAAATAGCAACTTTGTCTTCTCTTGCTAACCAACCAAGACCTAAATCAGCAAAGTTACCTTTCAAGTCTAAATCTTTTTTCATTTTTGAAAAAGTTGTTGTTCCGTTGCTGTTCAAATAGTTATAAATTTCACCAGCAGATGCTCCAATTTGATCTAATAATTCTTGCATTTCTACCTCCTACTTTCTTTGTGTTTTTATGCTACCTTACTGATCTTTTACTATGGTCTAATATTAGACTAAATTTCGAAAAAATGCAATAGTATATAAGGATTAATTTACTTGTATAAATTACACTTATTTTCATGTTAAAATACTACATAAGGAGTATTGATTCATTGATTATAGATGGAAGCGTAGCATCAGACAAGACAAGGATTTTGACGGAACAGTACGTTAAACTTCTCAACAATGGAGTTGACGCATCCAAAATTCTTGTACTCGTTCAGAACGCAAATCGAAAAAATGAATTTATTAACAAAACTTTAGAAAATTTGAAAGTTGATCATTACGAAAAACTTCAAGTACATTCTTTTTCATCACTTGTTTACAATGCAATCAATGACAACTGGGCTTTTATAGAAAACAAAAACCCATATCCAAACCCCAAAATTTTACCGAACTTAACCGGCCTTGAAGTTTCACAATTTATACTAAGAAACATCTTAAAAACTGTCCCATTTAAAGGTTACAACTCAAAAAAATCTTTACTTCATCAACTATTCAGAAGATACTCTCTAATTGTACAAAACAATTTATCGGATGACGAAGTTGAATTAAGGACCAGAATTTTGAACGAAAGCTTCAGTGAGGATGCCAAAGCAGTATTAAAAAAGTTATTGAAAGAAACTCTTGTATTAAGGGATTTTGATTATTTACGACAAATACTTGTATTTAATCATATTTACCAAAACACAAATTATTTTAAGAACATTGAATACTTAATCCTCGATGATGGAGATGAGATAACTCCTGTTTGCTTTAATTTTATAGAAAATCTTGCACCACAACTCAAGGATATTTTCATCGCCTTTGATTCAAAAGGTGCCAGCAGAATAGGTTATCTGAGTGCAGACAAAACTGCGGTATGGGAATTTGAAAAACTGTTCAACCAACCGGTTATCACGATTGATTCTAATACGGAATTAAAATTTGATGCTGAAAATTTATATAAAGCAATTTCAACAGGAAATCCAAACGACTACACACTTGAAAATTTCACAGCACAATCTCCATCAAGAAGATCAAAAATGATAGAATGCGGATGCGCAAAAATTAATGAACTTTTAAAACAAAAGATTCCGCCTTCAGAAATAACCGTCATCACTCCGGTAGTTGATGACGTCCTAAAGTTTGGACTAAAAGAAAACATTAACCGCAAAGCAAACCTCATCTTCATATCAGGAAGTGAAAAACTGATACAAAACAAACTGGTTCTCTCTGCAATTACGATATTAAAATTAAACACTGATCTCCGTGAAAAACTTTCTGAATTTGATATAAGAACAGTTCTCACAGACACTTTAAAAATTCCTCTAAAATATTGCCGAGAAATTCTCGAATACTTTGACAAACAAAAAGAACTAAAACCATATGAATTCGCTGATGAGCTTCACACCAAAAAGTACTTAAACCTTCTAAATCTTATTAATGAAATCTTACCATCGAGAGAGAAACTTTCTGAACAGGTCTATGAAATATACTCCAATTTATTTGAAATATCTCCTCAAGAGATTGGCAAATTTAATTTTTTCATAAAACAAATTCAAGATTTTGAAAATGTATTTGGAGAATCCTTAATCGAACATAAAGAAGAAATTCTCACACAAATCGAAAATTCTATAATTGCGGAAAATCCATACTCAACTTTAGAAATAGAAGAAAACGATCTTATAATCAGCACCCCGCAAAAGCTAATCGATAATCAGATAACAACAAAATATCAAATCTGGTTTGACACATCAAGTAATGAATGGGTCAAGTCAGATACTGGCCCGCTATACAATGCCTGGGTCTTCCAAAAAGGCTGGACAAAAGACGAATATACAATCGAAGATAACATTGAATTAAGTAATGAAAAAACAGCACGCATAGTACGCAAACTTGCGTTATGCGCAAGAGAAAAAATATTCACATATTCAAGCCTTTTTGACAGCAACGGAATAGAAAACTTTGGCGGAATAGAAGAATACATAAAAGTCAAACAAGAAACACAATCGGAAACACTTAAACCACAAGTTTTCAAAATAACACCACGCAAAGATCAACAACCTGTTCTGGAGTACAAGAGTGGACACATGGCAATAAGTGCAGTTCCCGGAGCTGGGAAAACAACCATTCTGTTAGCATTAATCCTAAAACTTTTAGATAGAGGAATTTCTCCTGACAACATTTTTGTTATGACTTATATGGAATCAGCTGCAAGAAACTTCCGAGAACGTATAAAATCTGTCAAAGAAAACACAACAACTCTACCATACATAAGCACAATCCACGGTCTTGCGCTAAGAATTTTAAAAGAAAACGGAAATTTCGAAAGACTTGGGCTAACATCGGACTTTGACATATGCGACGATACGCAAAAATCAAAAATTATAAAAGAATCAGTTAAACACATAAAACTTACAAGCGATGAAATTGAAGAATTCACCAGAGGAATATCAGTCTTCAAAATTGGCGGAGGAAATTTCGAAAATTTAGACAAAAAAAATCAAAAACTAATCAAGTTCAAATTATTTTTTGAAAAATATCAAAGCATACTAAAAGAAAACAATCTTATAGATTACGATGATATTCTGATAAACTCCGTAAAACTTCTTGAAGAAAATGATGACATAAGAGATTACTATCAAAACATATGCGGATATATCATTGAAGACGAAGCCCAAGATTCATCTTCCGTTCAACAAAGATTGATAAATATTTTAAGCGGAAAGCATAAAAATTTAATCCGCTGCGGAGATATAAACCAAGCAATCACTACAACTTTTTCTAATGCAGATGTAAAAGGATTCAGGCATTTCATAGAAACAAGCAACCAAGTAAGTATGAATTGTTCTCAAAGATGTACAAAAGATGTCTGGGAACTTGCAAATTTAATAGTCAAAAAAAGCCCGCAGCCAAATGCTTTTTATAATATAATGATGCATCCTGTCGAAGGCAAAAATCCAGTAGAAACAGATGCTGTAAATACAAAAATATTTAACACCCACGAAGAAGAACAGCTTTTTATCCTGAGGGAAATAAAAAACATAATACACAAAAACCCGAAATCTACAATCGGAATCCTATTGAGATATAACTCGCAAGTTAACATGTGGACAAATTTCATAAACAATAGCGGCCTAAAAAGCATAACCAGAAGTGAAAGCTTAGAACAAAAGGCCATTTTCAGAGTAATATATGCAATATTATCGATAATACTTAAACCATTTGATAACAATAATATTGCGCTACATTATCTTACACTCTGTGAACTTGGTCTATATCCGACAAACAACACTACAAAAATTAATCAATTAGAAACCCCATTCGTTCAATTAGCACCTGATAATATTGATGAATCGCTAAAACAATTTCATTGGGACATAAACTACTGGCTCGGATTTTCACACCTGACAGTTGATGAACTTGCAATAAAAATAGGCTTATACTATTTCAATTCAGAAATAGAAAAATCCAACGTATATTTAATTTCAACACTCATAAAAAGATTGGAATTTGATACAAAAAATCCGACAATTATTTTAGAAAGACTCAACGAACTTTCAAAAAGAAATTCATTAAGCGGCTTCAAATTTTTCTCAGAAGAAGATGAAAACAACAGAGAATTCTTCGAAGGAAAAGTTCAAATAATGACACTCCACAAATCAAAAGGGGATGAATTTGATTACGTATTCATGCCGGAAATGACAGAACGTAACCTTCCAATAGACATACAAAAAATGAAATTACGTCCTGCAGATTTTATAGAACAAGTAAAAGCCTTGAATGTGAACTACAAAATGAAAAGTGAATACGAATTAAAGCAAGAAACTATCGAAGAAAATCTTCGCCTATTATATGTAGCAATTACAAGAGCAAAGCGTAAATTAAACATAACAACCGCAAAAAAATACCGCTATAAAGCAGAACCAAATAAAATTTTTAACATAATCGAGGAAAATAAAAATGGAAATCTTTTCACCTAATATGCTAAAAACATTCCAAGAATGTGAAAAAAAATATGAGCTGAGATACATCAAAAAAATCAATGTACCTCAACCATCCGCAATTTTTGAAAAGGGTAAAAAAATTCACGCACTAGCGCACTATTACCTAAGGGGAGATTTCATAGATAAATTTCTTCCGCAACTCACCTCAGAAGAATCTCAGTTGTGGCAAAAACTAATAAACAATGAATACTTTCAAAAAAAATATGTAAATTCTGAATATAATTTAACCGCACGAATTAATAACTATTGGGTCGGAGGACGTCTTGATGCTTTTATGCGAACCGACAATGACTATTACATATTAGATTACAAAACAGGTGCAATTCCGCAAAATCCTCAAACAGATTTCCAAACAATCATATACCTGACCTGTGCCGACAAAATTCTTCAAAAAGGCTGGGGGAATAATTACAAACTAAATTTTGTTTACATAGATCTTAAGAATAATAAAAATCACCTTATAGAATACACAGAAAATAACAAAGAAGAATATGAAACCCTAATCACAACAACTTGTCAAAAAATTACAACGGCTCAAACCTTCAAAAAAAGTCCAAACCGTTGTAAATTCTGTGAATATAACAAGCTATGTAATATTAGTAACCCATAAGCTTCATAACAATTTTCTTTAAAGGAGAAAGCTTTTCCATATCTCTCTCAATACTACCTTCAGCAATACCTACTTGAGAATAAAGATATTGCATATCAGCCGCCGCTTTTTCCTTATTAGTTATAGCCTGCTTATGTTTAAATCTTTCCAATTCGCCATGGTCAAGGAATTTTCCACCGCACTGATAGCATTCATCAACGACAACAAAATCATTCTGCTGCATATCATCACTATTAGTTTTATTCTTAACCATCTTAGAACCACAAGCCGGACAAACCCTTTCCACTGCCTCATCAACTTCAGCAAAAGTCTTACCATCTAAAGCAGCAACAAGTTCATCAACTTGATCAGCATTATCATTAACAATTTTCAATTCTCTATTATCAAAAAAGATGCCACCACAACCATCTGCACAGACATCGACATTTAAATTAAGTCCTGAAAGCCATACTTTTTTCATTTCTTTTCCACAAGCAGGACAAAATATAGTTTCTTTAGTATCGGTCATAAAACCCTCCATTCTTAATGCGAGAATTTTAACATATCTTCACAATACTGTCAATAAAAAGCCGGACTTAAATCCGTCCGGCTCAAATATATCTTATAAATTTTATTGATTTTCAGGTTCTGTAATTGACTTTAGCAATTCATAAGAAACATTCCAGCTGGAAAGTCCGCCAGTTGCCTTATATTTTGCAAGCTGCTTAGTTCTTTCTGACTTCAATTTTGCCTGTTCTTTATTAAACTTAGCAAGTTTTTTCTTATCAGCATTTCTTTCACTTACAATTGGATTTGCATAAGCCAAAAATGCTCTATATTCATTACAACCATAACCTGCTTTTACCTTACTAGGAAAATTGTAAGTCAAATAGTCGTAAATATACATTGCTCTCTCACTGTTTGCAGGTTTTCCTTGAAGGATTTCCCAACTGCTGCCAGGCATTTTGGTCAAAACAACAATACCTGCAAGCGGATTGTATCCGCCATTAATCATCAAGTCAATTCCCATAACATCAGCAGCTTTGTTATCAGAAGTTGAAGCTTTACTAGTTGCATAATTACTGTTCATAGCAGTAGAAATAACGTTATCAGAACTCAAATTGCTTGAAATTGCATTCTTTACAAAATTTCTTACTTTTTGTTTTCCTACATTGTCAGCAATTACGCCGCCAAGTTCATGAGCAACAACATAAGCTACTTCATGGTCATTACCTGCATAAGTTAAATCAGTAGAACTTACTTGGATAGTATTATTAATAGTTGCAGAAGAGTTATCAGCAGCACCATTAACAACCTTAAATTTTATGGTAGATGGAAGACTATTTGCAGTAACAATCTTTGCACCTACAACAGACACTCTGCTTGCAGCAGACCAAGTTGCAGCATTAGATGGCAATACCATGATTGCAGCCACAAATAATGACAAAATAACTTTTTTCATCTTTTTCTCCTTTCACAAACACTTATTAATCTGTAAATCTAAATCTTATCAATGCAAAAATTGCGTGAAACCCATCTTTCCAAGTAATTTTCTTTCCTTCAGAAAATTCCCTTCCATAGTAAGACACAGGAAGTTCATACAACCTTGCACCACGCTTAAGGACTTTTGCAGTAATCTCAGGTTCAAAATCAAATCTATTAGACTTAATTTCAATACCTTTAATAAAATCAGCTCTAAAAGCTTTATAACAAGTTTCCATATCAGTTAATGTTGATCCATAAAGGACATTTGTTAACAATGACAAGAACTTATTACCCAATAGGTGAGTAAACATAAAAGATCTTGAAGGTTTGCCACCAGCCAATCTTGTTCCGTAACAGACATCAGCTTTTCCATCTAAAATAAGCTTAATGAGCGGTGCATAATCCACAGGATCATACTCCAAATCAGCATCCTGAATAACAATTATGTCACCAGTAGCTTCTTTGAAACCCGTTCTAAGAGCTGCACCTTTTCCTTGGTTATGATCATGATAGAAAATCTTGTGATTCTGAAATTTACTATACAATTCCTTAGTTCCATCAGTAGAACAATCATCAATCAAGATAATCTCTTTTTCTAAACCACAAAAATCAGTTTCCTCAACTTTCTTAACCATTATTTCCAAAGTTGAGACCTCATTATATACAGGAATTAATATCGAAATCTTTTTCATTTATGCCCTCTTACTCCATAAACAATTTTTTTTTGTATTATTCGTAAAAATATTGTATAATAAAAAAAGAAAGTTGTAAAAGGATTAAAAATGGCGAAAACGGAATTAAGAACAGATAAAAACACACTTGAGGGGAAAGCGTTAATAAAAGCATCTTTAAGCAGTCTTGAAAATATGGATTACAAAGAGGCCAATAAAAGCCTTACAAAGGCCCAAAAAATCTATAAAAAAACAGGCTCAAACGAATATATCTCTATTTGCCTTAGCCTTGCAGCATTAACCAATTATTTAGAAAACAAAAAAGATTTAAGCAGCGCTTTTGCACTACTACAAGACGCAGGATATCTTGCAGACTATACAAAAAATCCTAGTGCAAAGCTATTTAATGAATTGGCACTTGCAAATGTATATTACAGTGAAAGCAATTCAGATATGGCACTGCGCCACTATATTAATGCAAAAAATTACGGACTTATATGTGACGAATTTCAAATGTTAGGATACATCGTTACACGTATAAAACAAATCCGTAATGGCGAAAAATTTACACTTCCAACCAAAAGTGATCCGCTGATATCTCTTGTAAAAATAGGTCGCTCCATCACTGCACAAACAGATATAAATGTATTATTAAAAGTTATTGCAGAAGAAACCAAAGTAGCCATGGAAGCCGACAGATGTACGGTATTCTTACTAGACAAAAAAACAAACGAATTGTGGTCAAAAGTAGCCTTGGGAATGGATAGCCAAGAAATAAGATTTCCGGTAGATAAGGGTCTTGCCGGATATGTTGTGAGATCCGGAGAATCCATTAATATTACGGATGCTTACAATGATTCAAGGTTTAACCCTGATGTCGACAAAACAACAGGCTACAAAACAAAAACTATTCTTTGTATGCCAATAAAAAATAATAACCAAGAAATTATTGGTGCATTTCAGGTTTTGAACAAAAAAAATGGAGTGTTTACAAAAAGTGACGAAGACTTGTTAGTTGCAATCGGAGGCAGTGCAAGTATTGCTTTAGAAAACGCTCAGTTATTTGAACAGCAAAAAGAACTTTATAAAGAACAAAAGCTCTTGTTTGAAAGCTTTATCAACACCCTTGCAGCCTCAATCGATGCCAGAGATAAGATTACCGCAGGTCATTCTACAAGAGTAAAATTATATGCAATGCTCATGGTAGACGCGCTTGACCTTGATGAAAAGACAAAAGAAATTATCGAAAAGGCTGCAACACTCCACGATATAGGAAAAATCGGAATAAGAGATTCAGTTCTGCAAAAAGAAGGCAAATTGACTGATGAAGAATATAAACATATTCAAGAACACGTTCAAATTACACACAACATTCTTCAGCAGATCTGTACAAACGAAGATTTCAAACAAATAAGTGAAATAGCATGTTCGCATCACGAAAAATACGACGGGACAGGATATTACAGAAAGCTTAAGGGTGAAGAAATACCTTACGGCGGAAGAATTCTGGCAGTATCCGATGTCTTTGACGCAATTACATCAAAAAGACACTATCGTGATAAAATGCCTATCGTAAATGTTATCGATATCCTACTCAAAGGTGCCGGTTCACACTTTGACAAGAATCTTGTGGAAGTATTCTTGACAATTCCAACAGATAAAATTGTCAATGTGTTCTTAACTGAAAGTCATTTAAAATTCAAACCAAAAGACAGCAATACATTAAACAAATATAATTTACTCGATATTTACAACTTATCAACTAAAGAAAATCCAACCGAAGATGAAAAAAATATCGTTTCATTGTTTAATAATTATTATGAAGGGAAACAGGTATAATTTTTTATATGAAAATTAAACACGCAATTATATATATAAGCTTTATAAGTGCTTTCTGTTGTCAGACAGCAAATGCTTCTATGCTTGATTATATAAGTCCGGTAGATCCTGCAAAAACCCCATTAATAAATAACACCGAAGATGTACTTATACCTAAAAAAGCTAAGTTAACTCAAAATGATACGCATAATCATTTCGCTATTGCGATGCAAAGATTTATCCAATGTAACGTAAAATCAGCTTACATGGACTTCAAAATTTTAATAGAAACAACCGTTCCAAATGATTATGCATACTTGCGTATGGCTGATGAGATGGCTGAAATCGGATTTTTCAGCTTAAGCGAAAATGCTATGAAAAAAGCCTCAGACCCGGATATTTCATACATTCAATCTGAAGACATTAAGAAATTTTATTTTCCTAAAAATATGTTAAAAGCAAATGATGAAATTTATCTTGCGGAGGTATATTCAAATATCATATACAATGCCCAAAGCAAAGAAGCTACAAGTGAACTTATCAAAAATAAAAGCTTACTTGAAAAATCTGACTATGCAAATTATCTTGCAGCTTTAGGACTATTGAAAAATGGTGATTTAAAAAATGCGGAAATATACATTAATAATGCACTGAAAGAAAATCCGCAAAATCTTAACTATCAAAAACTTAGAATAGAAATAATATTGCAAAGCAGCAAACCTCAAAATGCAATAAAATTACTTGCAGATTTAAAAAGCAATAAAGTTTATACGGAAGAATTCATAAAGAAGATTAATGAACTAGAGCAATATACACTCTATAAAACAGAAAAAAATGAAACTTTGAAAAAATACCACTTAGGTTATTACTATTTTTGGCAGGATGAATACGCAAAAGCTGCCCGCACACTCCAAGGAGCAATAACCTCTAAAAAGAGTACAAACAAAGATGTTTACGCCCTGCTATCAGAAGTATATTTTATGCAAAAAGAATATGAAAAAGCTGAAAATTTTGCTGAAAAATCTCTTCAACTTAACAGCAAAAACAAACAAGCCTCTATGGTTATGGGCAAATTAAAATACCAAAACAAAGAATACAAAGAAGCAATAAAGTATTTTAAAAATGCAGAGTCAAAAAGTGACGCAAACGCTTCAGCTTGGCTTGCAATGAGCTATTCTATGCTTGGCGAAAAAGATAAAGCAAAGCAGATTAACACAAAAATACTAAAAGACCACTCAGACTGTGCATTGGCTTATTACAATGTTGCACTTCAGGACAAAAGCAGAGAACTTGAGTATATGAAAAAAGCAGTAGCACTTAACCTTGCATTCATAGATGGTTGGGCGGGCTTAATTCAAAATGCACTAAACAAGAGTAATCTTGAGAAAGCCTCTAAGTATTTAGCAATTGTTAAATATATTGACGAAAATGATTTTAGATATTATTATTATCAAGGATTGATATATAAGGCAAAGGGATTAAATCAGGATGCAAACGTATATTTCAGAAAAAGCCTGACAGCAAATCCTGACAACGAGCTTGTTAAAAAGGAACTTGGAATATGAAGAAAAACATTCTGATAGTTGAAGATCACGAACTTACAAGATTCGGCCTAAAAACAGCATTTGAAGGAGTCGAATTTGTAGGAACACTGTATGAAGCAGATTCGGCGGAAACTGCACTTGAAATATTTAATAACAATCCAATAGATATAGTTATTATGGATTTAGGATTACCGTTGATGAACGGTATTGAAGCCACTAAACAGATACGCTCGGCAAATAAGGACACAAAAATTATTATCCTAACATCACACAATGATGAAAAAGAAGTTTTGAATAGCCTAAGAGCCGGAGCAAATGCTTATTGCTCAAAAGAAATCAATCCACAACGCCTAATCCAAGTTGTACAATCAGTAGCAGACGGTGCTGCGTGGTTTGACCCAAGCATTGCACATATCGTATTAAAAGCAACGACAATTTCACCGGTAATTGACTCTGAAAATAACAGTAAAAAATATGATTTGACAGCTAGAGAATCTCAAATCCTAAAACTTATGACTGAAGGATACAGCAATATGGAAATTGCACAAATTTTAGTCATAAGCATTAATACAACAAAAGCACACGTTGCAAATATACTTCAAAAATTAGAAGTTGATGATAGACTTCAAGCAGCCTTGAAAGCTTTGAAATACAACATTGTATAAAGGGTTCGTTTATGCCGGAAGCTAGTATTCTTATTGTAGATGACAACCCAAAATATTTAAAAGATGCGCTACCATTCTATGGTTATAAGGTAACGGTTGCGAATAATGGTGAAGAAGCTTTAGGCATACTACAAAACAGAACTTTCGATTTAATATTGCTTGATGTAATGATGCCCAAAATGGATGGTTGGGAAACTTTACAAAACATTCGAAAAAATGACAAAACTAAATATGTTCCTGTTATAATGTTAACGGCAGTAAACGAAGATCAAAAAATGATTTCCGGATTAAAAATCGGAGCTGATGATTATATTGTAAAACCGTTTATATTGCCAAACTTGCTTGCAAGAATGGAAGCCTTGCTAAGAAGAACAAGCTGGCAGCAACCAGCTAAAAAAGATAACAATATACAAGAAAACTCCGAAACTTCAAATAAAAAACTCCTCACAGCAAGAGAAAAAGAAGTTCTAAAATTAGTTACGCAAGGTGCAAATAACAAAGAAATTGCAGAAAAGCTTGTTCTAAGAGAAGTTACGGTAAAAACGCATCTCAATAGTATATTCAAAAAGTTAAAAGTTACAAATAGAACACAGGCAGTATTGCTTGCTCTAAAAACAGATTTAATAAGCTAAATTTTGACAAGGAGAAATACAAATATGATAGATTATACAAAAGAAGAATTAGTTGAAATATTAAATAAACACCCTGAAAAATTCAATGAATGGAAACTTGAACAAGAAGAAGTAGATTTAAGCGAAGTGGATTTTTCCGGAATGAATTTTAATGAAATTGATTTTTCCAATGTTGACCTTAACTCAAGTTCATTTGCAGATTGCAACATTTCGCTTGTTAACTTTACAGGTTCAGATTTAACATCAGTAGATTTCACAAGAGCAAAAATAATTGAAAGTGACTTCACTGAATCATTACTTAACGGAGCTGATTGCAGCTATGCAGAAATGACTTACTGTAATTTTACAGATGCAGATCTTGCAGGATGTATTTTTTCTGAAACAAATTTGAGCAATTCAGACTTAACCGGTTCATTCAACATCAATGCTTGCCGTTTTGATGATGAAACAATTTGGCCGGATCCTGATTTAATGCCTGATGATTTTGATGCAGTATATAAAGATGACCTTTCAGCGATGAAAGATGAAGATGATGAAGTGCAGAGTAGCGATTACTAATTAAAATTTAAAAAGAGAAATACTTATAATACAAAAAAGGAAACGCTTATGCGTTTCCTTTTTTACAGAATATTGTAGATTTTTTCTTATTATCGTGGGGTAACTGTTCATTATTTATATTTGAAATACTATCCGCTTTCGCAGAAGCTGTAAATGTATCGAATTTCGGAGAATTTTCTAATTTATTTTGTGATATTTCGTCCATTCTCTTCACTCTAGAAATCTCGCCTGGAACACTTTTTTCTTTTGCACAAAAGCCCAGAGAGATACCTGCCGGCACTAACCTGTTAATCATCTCTTCCCCCTATTCCACAATTTCTATATTAGATTTAAAGCTTTATGTTTTTGATAAATTTCCTCAGCGATTTCATCCAAACGTTTAAAGTCATCAGCCTTAGGTTTACCCTTAACAAGAAGCGGTTCAATGACATCTAACTTCAAACCTGACAACAACTCACCAAGTTTTCCAAAAAGGTTTCCACCCCAACCGTAAGAACCTACGAAAGTAGCAACCTTAGCTTTTGGACGTAAAATATTTGCAAGATATGCGATATTAACAGCCATAGGGTGAGGACCGGCAAGAACCATTGAACTACCCATAACAATAGTAGTAGCATCAACAAGTCCCATAGCCAAATCACCTAAATCGCCATCAACGATATCAAATTTTTCAGTTTTAACGCCTTTAGCTTCTAATTTTTCAATCAAATAATCAATCATCTCTTCTGTACTACCGTACATAGAAACGTAAGGCATCAATACCAAATTTTTACCTTCATCAGCAGACCAATCTGCATATAAATCCAGAATAAATGCAGGGTTCTTATAAATAGGACCGTGGCTTGGCAAAATCATTTCAGGGTTCAAATCACGAACCATTTTAGTATATTTTTTGCACATAGTTCTGAATGGCATCATAATTTCTGCATAATAACGTTTTGCACTGTGTTCAAGTTCTTTTGAATCATTAGCAAAGATATCTTCAAAAGTATAATGAGCACCTAAAAAGTCGCAAGTACAAATTAAGTTGTCTTCAACAAGATAAGTAAACATTGTATCAGGCCAATGTACGCCCGGAGCAATAATAAATTTCAAAGTCTTATCGCCAAGAGATAATTCTTCCTGATCAGTAATAACCTTAATTTTTGCTTCATCAACAAGAAGCATTTCTTTCACATTTTCCTTACACTTTGCGTTTGTAACAACAACAGCTTCAGGGTATTTTTTCAACAACGCAGGAATGGAACCTGAATGGTCTTGTTCCCCGTGGTTAGCAATAATATAGTCAACCTTATCAACACCATTTTCATCCAAATTTTTTAAATATTCTTCAGTTTTTGGAGGGTACATAGTATCAATTAAAGCAACTTTTTCACTACCCTTAACTAAGTAAGAATTGTAACTAGTTCCGTGTTCAAGCGGAATTAACTCATCAAAAATAGCTCTATTATAATCATTCAAGCCACAATAGAAAATATTGTTTTTTATTTCTTTAAATTTCATTATTCGTTCTCCCTATTTATAATTATATTGCATAAAAATATTATGTAAATATTTAGTGTAAATCAAGATGAAATAGGAGGGTTTAAGCCCTCCTAAATTTAATTAATAATTTTCAGATTTAATAAAGAAAAATGCTTGCGGATGTTTACACACAGGACAAAGTTGAGGTGCACTCGTACCCTTAAATACGTGTCCGCAATTACCGCATTCCCAAACTACTTCTTTATCTTTTTCAAAAACAGTGTTATTCTTGATGTTTTCCAATAATTTTCTGTATCTTTCCTCGTGTTCTTTTTCTACGTTAGCAACAAGTCTAAACAATGCAGCCAACTGCTCAAAACCTTCTTCTTCAGCTTCTTTAGCGAACCTTGAATACATATCAGTCCATTCATAGTTCTCACCATTAGCTGCATCTTCAAGATTTTTTATAGTCTCAGGAACTTGCCCGTCATGAAGATATTTGAACCATATTTTAGCGTGTTCTTTTTCGTTATTTGCAGTTTCTTCAAATATTCTGCTAATTTGAACAAACCCTTCTTTTTTAGCCTGAGCTGCGTAATAAGTATATTTGTTTCTAGCCTCAGATTCACCTGCAAAAGCAGTCATTAAATTCTTTTCAGTTTTAGATCCTCTTAATTCCATCATAAAAACTCCTTTTCATAGAAGTAAAGACTAGGAAGAAAAAATCTTCCTAATCTTTAAATCAAACTAAACTTTTTCGAACAATTCTTTTCCTACACCACAAATAGGGCATACATAATCATCTGGCAAATCTTCAAATTTAACACCGTCATTTTCAGCCGGATCGTACTCATAATTACATACTGTGCAAACAAATTTGTCCATAATTTTCTCCTTTACTTACAATTTTTACATATACCGTGAAAAGTTACATCACAACCTGCAATCTCAGCACCAATTTCCTGACCAGCTTTGCTAGCAAGTTCAGGAGCAATATCTGCTGATATATCATAAACTCTCTTACATTTATCGCATATAAAGTGATAATGTTCATGAGTATTGTGGTCAAAATGTGAGGATGGTTCAAGTCCGTCAATCTTTTTTATAATCCCGTTTGCAGCCAAGAGATTAAGATTTCGGTACAAAGTCGCTAAACTTGTAGAACCATACTTCTTATTCAAAACAGAATGTAAATATTCAGCAGTAGGGTGTACTGCATTTTCTTTTAAAGTTTCTAAGATAATCTCACGTTGCCTTGAATAATTCATTTCGTCCTCATAAATGATAACTATTATCATTTTACACGGAAATTACCTAATTGTCAAGCTTTGAGCAGTTATAGCTCTTTAACATTACGTTCAAGATCCCTAGGGATAAAACGCTCTTTAAATGCAATATATGTAGCGTGAGTCCTATTTACCGCCTGCAATTTTTTAAATATTACAGCCATATAAGCTTTAACAGAATGAGAACTGACATATAATCTTTTTGCAATTTCTTTATTCTCATAACCAAGTGCTACTAATTTAAGAATATCCATTTCAAGTTCATTAAATTCATTTCGTTTCATTCTTACCCTCATTTAATTTATACATATAATTATTATCCAATGAATACACAAATTTCAAAGTTAAAATATTAATGATAATTCCGGCATTAACAAATATTTACAAGCCACCCCCACTTACACATCGACTAAGTTATCTCTTAGAGCAATGTATGCTGCATGTGTTCGGTTCGCCGCATGCAACTTCTTTAATACACAACTTACATATACCTTCACTGTATAACGACTTATACTTAACGCCCTGCTTATACAT
>CASEYJ010000005.1 GCA_949292175.1 uncultured bacterium
CATCGTCTTAGGAACTTTTAAAGATAATAACTTTAAAATATCTTCTCTGTGTTCATCCAGTTTGGATTTACCCTTACCCTTTGGTCTGCCGAGTTTTACCCCTGCTATTTTTCTGGCATGGAGAGCCTCTTTTGTTCTCATACTTATTAGTTCTCTTTCTATCTGAGCAACTAAAGCAAATATTGTACTTGTAACCGTTGCAGATATGGAGTCTTCATTGTTGCAAAAGTTTTCTTTTAACGAATAAAGTGTTATGCCCTTATCTTTTGTAACTTTAATTACTTCCAGTATCTGTGTTATGGAACGTGCAATCCTTGACAGTTCCGGTACAATCAACACATCACCGGCTTGCATAGACTCAAGCAATGCACCGAGTTTACGTTCTTTATAGTTGATACGACCGCTACACTGTTCTTCTGTAAATTCAACATTTCCGAGTTTTAGGCGGTTTGCAAATTGCAGTATATCAATCTTATTTTTTTTTGTGTCCTGTTCTAGTGTAGACACTCGAATAAATGCGTATGTACTCATAATTATTCCTTATATTCAATAAAAACCTTAATAACGGATTTTCTTTGTCTGTATCTAATCAATGAAACTCAGACCTTTTCATTGTATAAACCCATATAATAAATACGGTCATTTTCCTTGTATGGTAATTGCATTTTCAAATTCTAATTTTATCTCACTCATTCCCTGTTCAATACTATCTATTAATGCAAGGATACCGGTAAATTTTCTTTGATTATTTTGAGAAATACCTTCTAAACTCCAAAGAGCATCTTTTAATACAATAACTAAACCATAAGTGTTATATATTTGTTCAAGTAATTTGGCTGTATTCATTTTTCTGTCCTCTTTATGTGCAGGGAACAAAGTCCCTACACAATTTCAAACTTTCTGTAATTGCTTTGTTTAATGAAAGCATTGTACAATTCAAGGTATTTTTTCTTAAAAGCGGATGTGTTGAAGTTATTGCGTACAATATTTGTAAATCTTACAGTATATACTCCAACTTTCATAACTTCCAATCCTGTTTCATCCATTACTGATTTAACTAATGCTTCTTTCTCTTTCTTCATTTCGTCTAATTCTTTAATCTTTGCTTCTAATGCTCTGATATCTCTGATTTCGTTTTCTAGGTTTGATGTGATAATTACTGTTGCCATGTTTGTTCTCCTTTCAATTAACATTTGCTTACTCTTATATATTACAACAATATTGATAGAATTACAACATGTATGATGTATATTTTACAATTCTTCATAATTCTATCATACATGTTGTACTAACAACAGAAATAATGTAATATACAAATATGGTTAAAAATGGAAAACTGTTAAATAGACTTGAATTAAAGTTACAGAAAGATATTGAGACCCTCATGACGGATTGTGAGGTCAAATTCTCTGTATTTCTTCCTGTATTACGTAATGATTTACCGGAGGATAAGTCCTCAAATGATTACAAGAATAAGCACAAAGCGGAATATTTAAAGCAACTCAGGGCTTCTTATTCTGTTGAAGAAATCCAGAAAATGTTAGGAGTATTAGGGTATACAATACGATTAACATTAAACAATCACGAAATTGAGCCGGTTAAATATGGAATAGATGATATTAAAGTTAAATATACCGAACTCATGGCAGTGTGTGAGTTGTTGGGCATAAATATTGAATGGATGCCCATAGAAGGGGTGGCTAAAAATACAACACATGCATTGTAAAACAGCCATAGAAAATTTTTGGAAATTTTGAAACTTTTGCTATTTAACAGATTACCTATTAAAAATACAAAATTTGTATATAGTTTTTATAACGGAGACAATATGAATTACATAGATAATATAACTCTTTCTATATATATTAAACTTCTGATGGGGAATGATGTATATTTAAATGGAATGAGTTTTGAAAATAGACGTCAGTTGGAAAGATTTGCAAGCACGCTTGATTCAAACTTTAGGAGTGATACTTCCCAGATGACAATAGAAGAAGAGGAATCTTATAATGACTCATATCAACCTGTCATTGTTTATAACCAAGATTTATTTGAAGTACATATATCTTGCCAAGACAATAACAAGCTGAGAGTATTTCTCACAGAATATAGTCAGTTATATTATGAAGGTGAGCTTATAGAAAATGATAATATCAATGACTCGTTTGAGATACTGAATAATACACTGATTGAAATAACCAAAAATATTACAACTAACAAAAAACGTTATATACTTACAGATACCAAGTTTGCTCCGCTGATATTAGCCAGATATCTTGAAAATAATAATTTTATTAAAGATTTGGATATCAGACTTGCTACAGAAGATGAAATGCCATATCATCCTATGGAATTGTACGAAGATAACGAGTTTGGAGACGTTGAGAAAACGCAATACTGGCAAGATTACTTTATCTGTAAATATACGCTTGACATGGAGTGGTATTTGGATAAGTTTAGCAGAACTGCAAGTAAAACTGTTACTGTTAAAAGACGCACTACCTACCCAAAACAGCAGCAAAAATTACTTGATGTCATAACGAAATGGGTAAAAGTAGAAAAACGTTATCAAATAGACCCTGAAAGTTTATTTAACAGAGCAAAATTGAAATTAAAAGCAAAAAATGAAGATATGGCAATATCACGGCTAAATATGTGTTACAAAGAGATAAATAATACAACTACAGCACTCATTAAAAAGAATAAGGGCACTGGCTTTTACGAGATTTCAAAGGATTTTCAACCTGATAGTGAAAACTAACGGTTAGTTTCGTTATAAATAGAATTTACAAATGTTTACATATACCTGTTGTTCAATATCTGACAGCAGGTTATTTGTATGCAAACTAACCAAGTTAGAAATCCGTGAAGAAGTTAGTTTAGAGGTTGTGTAATAAGAGTATCGGAAAAGGATATTCTAATGAATAAGACCCACAAAAAGAAAACTGATAAATATATTCATAACGATACATCAAGAACTGGTGATGTAAAGACTAATGACTTTAATCTTGATAAAGAGAAAACCCCAGCCTTGAGTACTTTAAGGACACAGATAAAGACTGCAATGAGCCTTATTGAGGCAAAAGGTGTGACACATACAAGAATAGAATTTGACCGTTTAAGAATAGGCATTAATATCGGCCTTTATGGGCACAGAATACATTTTGAAGATTTTGTCATGGAAGACGTTGAAAATCCGAAAGAACCGCCGTCATACTATAATAAGGATGAGGGGAATCTACCAGCCAGACGTTCATTTATATCTAAAGAATATGACGATGAAGAGTACGATATATCAGATTTATTTGATTCAGAAGAAGAATATCAAGAGTATTTAGAAATTGAACAACAGAAAAAGGAAAGCGGTACTGAACCAGAACCAGAGCCAGAACCTGATATTTTCTCGGATTTCAGCATTAAACGCCGTATCAGATATGATGATTATAAAGGACAGGTTGGCTTAATTAATCTGTTTTTATTTAAAGGCTACTTTGTTGTTGATATTACAGGTAAATGGATGGCTGGTAATGGTGTACTTGGAAGCCTGCATAGAGATAATATTAGAGAAGCCCTGCAAAAGGTTATAGAGCTAGGAATAGTTGACTTTAACATTGATGAATTTATTAAATACGCACAAGTTTTCATCTGTGATGTCGTTGTTGATATTCAACTAGAGTCACAAAAACAGGTTAGCAGATATATTGACGGTATTAGTTCATTCTTCCCAATATCGACCAATAGACATAATATCGATAAATATGGCAGACACGGGTTGATGTTAAAGCCTAAAGCCCAAAAGGCAGGTTTCTCTTTTGCTATTTATTCAAAAGGTCAAGAACTCGATTACAGTTATAGAAGAACAACTAAAGCAACCTTATACACTGATATGATTGGGGATACTGGTGTTGAACTTGCAGAGAGAACATTAAGATTTGAGTTAAAGCTATTCTCTTTATCCAGTATACGCAGGAACCTTGATATTACTATGGATAAGGCACGTATAGTGAGATTGACAGATGTTCTCAACTGTACAGCTCCCGTTTTGTTGACACAAATAGAGTTATTTACCGGTAAGCCTGAACAGTTATTGGAACGTCTGCAATTGTTAGAGGATGTTGAGACAACAACAGACAGATTGCCCCTCAAAGAAATCTTCATAGCAGAAAGATTTATTGAAATACTCAGAGAAAATAATTTCAATATCACCATAACACGCAGTCATATAAGGACCGAGTACGTAAATGCGACAGACAAGGAGCTTGAAGAGTTTACTCGTTTGGCTAACATACGCAGGAATATTTTAACATTCCTTGCTTACCGTAAACCTAAATCGGTAACAATAATGCTGGATATTCTTTGTCGATTACAAACTTATTATCGAATACAAACAGTAAGTGAGGGTACAAATGGCTAAGAAACTCTTTGTTGAATTTGTACCAAACAATGATGTTACTGATATAGCTGTAGATAATGCGTTATTGACACAGCTAATGGTAATGGCAACGCAAATAGGTATCAGGGTTGATAATCCTGATGATGTACAGTATAAAATAAGAAAGGAGACAGATGATGTCTAAAAAAATTATTCGTAGTAAAAAAATTGTTGTAGGTTATGGAAGAGTCAGCTCTGCTGAACAGGCTAACAGTGGGCTAAGTCTTAATATGCAACGTGAACAATGTGAACAAAAAGCAATCAAAGACGGTTATACCTTCGTTTACTTTGAAGACGCAGGGAAAACAGGCTCTAATACTCACAGAAAAGGACTTAGAGCAATGCTTAAATACGTAAAGGAACACCGTAACGAAGTCGCTTATGTTATTGTATGGAAACTGGACAGGCTCTCTCGTTGTCTTGATGATTTCTTTGCTGAAATTCTACGACCACTCAAAAAATATGGCTGTACTATTGCCAGTATTATGGAAAACTTTGACGATATAAGTAAGGTAAAAAAAGTTCTTATAGGAGTTTATATCGGGCAGGCAGAAGATGAATTAGATAATATAAAAGACAGGACAAGTTCAGTTCTTAGAAACAGAGCAGAAAAGGGTTACAAACTCGGCAAAGCTCCGGTGGGGTATATCAATGCACGAGACGAACACCGACATGGCATAATTGTACCGGACCCAGATAGAACTCATCATATTAAGCGTTGTTTTGAACTGTATGCAACAGGATTATTTACATACGAAATGGTAGGTAAAGAACTTGCTAAATATGGTTTTGTAGACAGCAAGGGAAGACCATACTCAAAGAAGCGAATTCAAGATATTCTCAAAAGCCCCGTATATATCGGAAAAGTCACCTATGGTGATGATATCTTTGACGGTGTACACGAATCTATTGTGTCAGAAGAATTATTCTATCGAGTTCATCTCTTACTTAAAGATAAAGACGTAAAAAGACCTAAAGGTCTTGTTTATACATATTCAAACTTTATTAAATGTGCGAAGTGCGGTTACTCAATGGTAGCCGTAACTAAACGAGGTGCACATAATAGCGGTATCTATACGTATTACCACTGTACGAATTATAAGAATGCTCATACTAAAGAAAAAAATATTAACGAAAATCTTATAGATGAAGCGATACAGGAAGTTATTGATAGCTTTGATATTACAGAAAAGGAGATAAAATGTATAAAGAAGCAGATAAATAACGCTATTACAGACCTGAAACAATATGAACATAAGTCTATTGATGATTTAAAGAAAGAATATGACCAAATAGTAGATGACATTGCTGAAAAGTTGACTCAGAAGAATACTGATAAACTTGGTATTAGTGAAACCACACGTACAGAGGTATTACGGAAACTAGAAACACGTAAGAATGATATAAAACATAAGATTGACAACCTTATGGAAAATTCTAAAGATACAATAAAACGTATAAGCATTCTGATTGATTTTGCAAACCGTCTTCCAGAACTTTATCTGAAAGCTACGCTTGATGAGAAAAGATTAATACTCAATACTATAATCGAGAGTATTACATATAATGAGGATGATAATACTTTGTCGGTTAAATTAAGACCTGTTTTTGAACATTTGAGGCAACTTAAACTGAAACATAAACAGGAATTTAAAGAAGACTTAAAAATATTGACTGGAACCTTCGATTCTCGCTCAGGCAGTACGAAACAGGCTCTTGAAAATAGCCGTTTGGATTTAAGCAAAATTAGAGAGATTGGAACCCGCCCAAATGGCTTAAATACTAAAATAGAGCCTCTTCATAAAGGCTCTAAAAAATTAAATGTCGATGGGGGGACTTGAACCCCCACGGATTACTCCACACGCCCCTCAAACGTGCACGTCTACCATTCCGCCACATCGACTCAAAACAAATATTCTCTTTTCAATTTTCTATATCTACTCTGTCGATGCGACGGATGTTGAGTCTAGCTCAACCCTCTCGGAAAATGATACTCAATCATTTTCCTGCGGCAGAGTGCCACACCGACCTAAAATAAATATTCTATTTTCAATTTTCTATATCTACTCTGTCGATGCAACGGATGTTGAGTCTAGCTCAACCCTCTCGAAAAATGATACTCAATCATTTTCCTGCGGCAGTGTGCCACATCGACTTAATATGAAACAAACAAGTAACTTATAACTTGTCCATCCACAAGTTATAAGTTACCATAAATATGATTTTTAGTAAAGACTAAAACCAATTACATCCATCTTCGTTACACAAAACGCCATTCAAATCCGCCATTACTCCTTTACGGGTCATTTCATATGTAACAGGAGTAATTGAAATTTTATTACTACGTACAGCAGCAATGTCTGTATTTGCACCCTCAGGCTCAGATATCAATTCTCCGGCCATCCAATAATATACTTTACCTCTTGGATCTACACGCTTTTCATAATTATCGGTAAACATCTTTCGACCCAACTCTGTAATGGCAATCCCAGAAATATCATCTGCATCCAATGCAGGAACATTCACATTCAATATTGTTTTTGCAGGGAATTGAAAATCTTTTAACTTATGCAACAATCCATTGATAAATTTTCCGGTAAATACAAAATCATCATAATCACACTGCATACTTGCAAGTGAAACTGCAATACTTGGAACTCCCAACATTGCACCTTCCATTGCACAGCTGACTGTTCCTGAATACAAAATATCAGCCCCTAAATTTGGACCATGATTAATACCCGAAATTACCAAATCAGGCATTTCTTCCTTAGATAATATCGCATTTATACCTATTTTTACACAATCACCCGGAGTACCGGTGGTAACCCAAGTTCTCTTCGCTCCACTTATCGTCTCCAACTCTTCAACCCTTAAAGGTGTGTGTAAAGTTAGAGAATGACCAGCTGCACTACGCTCTCTATCCGGCGCAATTACATATACATCATGTTCTGCTGACAAAGCTTTTGTCAAAACTCTTATACCATTAGCAGCTATCCCATCATCATTGGAAATTAATATTTTCATAGGTCTCCTTACATAACCAGTCTAGTATCTCTACTACCATATTAATACCTTTTTTATTTTTTTCCAATACTATTTTTGCAGAAATATTAAGTTTTGTAACAAATATAAAATTAACAGAAAAAATATAGCAATTTTATATACAAACGATTTTTTATATATATGTAACACGAGGAAAGCTTAAATTTGAGGAATCAAAACAAGAATTTAAGCACACACACTACACTTCACACTATTTGAGGAATGAATCAAAAGTTTATTCCAAAGTCTCTTCTCCAGAAGGGGCTTTTTTTTTGCTAAAATTTAAAAACATATAAAAAGAACTCCTTCCATGGAACTGGAAAGAGTTCTTTTTTGTTTAACTTTTACAGAAATTATGAAGCAGTTTCTTCAGCTTTTTTATCTAGAAGTTTCTGCAACTTTTCTCTAATTTCATCACCTTTTTTCTGCATATCAGAAACCACATCATCAGCCTTTGACTGAATTTCTTTTACAGTTTCATCTGCACGTCTAGCCACATCCTTTGCAGAATCTGCTAACATTGCACGAGTTTCTTCACCGGACTTAGGTGCCAATAATATACCTGCGATAGCACCCAAAGCGCCACCTACAATAAAACCTGCTAAAAATTTTGATGCTGACATAATATTCACTCCTTTTCTTTTCAGTAATGATAACAATAACTTTTAGGGAAAACATTCCCACTTAAGGCTACTACTTTTTAGCAAACATTTTCCAAGCCACATTGAACCCTTTTACTATACCTGAGAACAATGTACCAGTAACAGCCTTTGTTTTACCCAAAGTACGCTCAACCAGACCCTTAACGGTATCCATATTACGATCCGTACTTTTTACGATACTGTTGATTGAATGCAAAGTATCATTCAATTCATTCAAAGTAGGTTTCAATTCAGTATTTAACAGAATTGATGTTTGATTAATATTTTTGACTAATACTGACAAATCAATAAGCAACTTGACCAAGAAACCGGCAACTATAATCAGAATAACGCCGGAAACCCAAGCCAAAAAAGTCAACCCCTGATTTAAAGCAATTTGAGAAAATTCCATAGTTTAAATCCTTTATTCACTAGTATTCGAAATCATTTTCAGCTTCTTCTAGTTCTTTTGCCTTCTGAAGCTTATTGGATTTTATCATATTATTAAATTTTCTGAATTGCCTTTCTATCTTATACTTAGCTAAGTCAACTGACTCAAGAGCCTGTTTTTTAGCTTCTTGGATAGCTGGAGAATTTTTCTCATACAATTCACAAGCAGCTTCTTTTAGCTGTCTTCTAGATTCTTCGCCAGGTTTTGGAGCATAAAGCACACCTGCAAGAATACCACCTACAACTCCGGCCATTAAACCAAGCCCAAATGCCAATGATTTATTTTTACTCATAATAACCTTGCCTTTCATTTATGTGTCATAATTATAACATATTTTTTAAAATTTACAAGCATTTTAGACTGGAATGCTGTCCCAGAAGTCTTTTAGGAGAACAGCGTATTGACAATACGTTGCAGCTTTTTTAAATCTTGTTCTTAACATAAACAATATTATGTAGATAACCACAAGGTTAACTACTCTGCGCATAAATTCTTCTTTTTTCCGTTGCACTAATTCACAGACTTTAGTAATGGCAACTTGTATAAGATTTACCCCGCCGCGGAAAGCTTTTATGCCATCAATAACACTAGGAGAATGTTTTGCAATTTCAAAATCTAGAGCTCTTACACTTCTATCAAATTTGCATATCCAATACAACAAGAAACCTGCGATTATAAGTTCTGCTATAAAAATTATTGCAATAAATATATACATTTCTTTTTTCTCAAATTTTGTATTATAATTTGATTATAAGTTAATTAACATGAAAAAAAATACGTCTAAAGGACTATTTATGTGTAAGAGAATAAAGTTTTACCTATCATTAATTATCGCAAGAGGAGCATATTTAGGGATAAAGTTACTGTCACATTCATCAGGAACTTCCTTTGCAGGAAAAACAGTCCTCAAATTTTACCCTGAGTTTTTGTCCCATTGTACAGATTATATAAAAGAAAAAAACATCACTGTTAGTGGAACAAATGGAAAAACGACCACCTCAGGTCTTATATCACACATACTGGAAGCTAACAACAAATCAGTCATTCACAACCTAAAAGGTGCAAATATGCTGACAGGGGTTGCAAATGTATTTGCACTTGAACTTGCACCGTTTAAAAAATTTGACTACTCAGTAATCGAGTCAGACGAAGCTTATTTGAATAAACTATACGACTATATGAAATCAGACTATTTAGTCGTCACAAACCTATTCAGGGATCAACTTGACAGATACGGAGAACTTGCAACAACCGCAGCATTCATACAGAAAGCTATTGACAAGAACCCTGATTTAACACTTATTCTAAACGCAGATGATCCACTAGTAACGAATTTTGGACACAACAGAGATAAAGTTGTATATTACGGAATTGAAAATGTTGAATACACTTACGACATAAAAAAATCAAATGCGCCAACAGAAGTATTCAACTGTATATGCGGAAAACCGCTAACTTATACAAAACAATTCTTTGCGCAACAAGGACATTACACATGTACTTGCGGCTTCAAAAGACCTGATTGTGACTACAAAGCAAATGTTACGGTTTCAGACGACTACTCAATAATTGAAGTAGCAAACAAAGATAAAACCTATAAGTTCACAACCCACTTGGTAGGTTTATACAATGCATATAATGCACTAGCTTCAATATCACTTGCATTAGAAAACGGAATCTCACAAGAAACTATTCAATCTGCATTGGATACTTACAAATCAATATTTGGAAGAACTGAAAAGAAAGTAATAAACGGACACGAAGCTCTAATTCAGCTCATAAAAAACCCAACAGGAGCAAGTGAAGTTTTAAAAACAGTGGACTTAAATTCTCAAATTTTGATCGCAATTAATGACAATTATGCAGATGGGCGAGATATTTCTTGGCTCTGGGACAGCGATTTTGAACAGCTAAAAACTGCGCAAAAGGCAATAATTACGTCTGGAATTCGAGCTTATGATATGGCAACACGCCTCAAATATGCCGGAGTTCCAGCAGATAAGATTATTGTCGAACCAAATATTGAAAAAGCAATTAATAGTGCAGTAAGCAATTGTGAACAGGATGAAAAAATTACGATTTTACCATCTTATACCGCACTACTAAAAATCAACAAACTAAAATTCAGAAATTAGAAAAAGAAAAGAGGGAAATATGCTATTAGGCGTAAACATAGATCACGTAGCAACACTTAGAAACGCAAGAGGCGGTAGTGAACCGGATGTTGTTCAAGCTGCATACATTTGTGAACAGAATGGTGGGACCTCAATTACTACACACCTACGTGAAGATAGACGTCACATAAAAGATGAAGACGTAAGAACTCTAATTAAAACTATAAATACCAAGTTAAACTTAGAAATGGCTATGGCTGAAGATATTCAAAAAATAGCTCTTGAAATAAAACCATATTCAATTTGTCTGGTACCTGAAAAACGCCAAGAAATAACAACCGAAGGCGGTCTTGACGTAGCAGGACAGCTTGAGAAGGTAAGTTCTTTTATAAAACCACTCTTAGATGCCGGTATTATTGTTAGTCTTTTCATAGACCCAACAGCAGAACAAGTTCAAGCCTCAGCAAAAACCGGAGCTCAGTTTATTGAAATGCACACCGGAACATACTCAGAAGCTTTCGGAACAGAAAAAGAAGAAGAAGCGTTTAATGCCCTTAAAAATTCAGCAAAACTGGCACAAGAATTAGGGCTAAAAGTAAATGCCGGACACGGACTAAATTATGAAAACGTACACAGAATGCACGAAATCGAAGGCTTATACGAACTTAACATTGGACATAGCATAATATCTCGTGCCGTATTCACAGGACTACCTGAAGCCGTGAAAACAATGGCAAATTTAATTAAATAAAGGAATTAAAAATGAAATCAAAAGAAGAAATAATAGAAGAAATGCAACAAGTCGTTGAACAGATGAGATTGGATGATATTGAAGATAATCCAGATTCTGAATTTGAGATGTTCGAGTGCGACTGTTGCGGAAAAGAAAAATCTCTCGCCGGTTCAGTTGAATACAGTGGATACAGACTTTGTAATGATTGCGTACTTCTTGCAGAAACAGGTTTTGCATTAAACAAATTAAAGGATATCCAAGATTTAATCGATGCAATGGAAGATAAAAGACTAGAAGGACTTTGCAACATTATAAAAGAAGAAGAACTAAAGAGGAATAACTAATTCTAAAGTATTAATTTTCCTTTACATATAGTTATAAAGAATTACAAAGTGGGAATAATATATGTGTAAGGCAAAGAGTGACTCTAAGTTGTAAAAGGCGGGACTTTATATCCCGCCTTTTTGGATGCAAATATTCTCCCAAAATGTATAAATATTTAATGTTATATCCGATATACTATATCATTTCAGCATGTTTATATTATAATTACACTAAGAAAAAGGGAGGGATATGATGTACAAAAAAATCCTATCTGCAATACTACTTACAGCTTGCACTATTAATTTTACCGGGCTAAATGCTTTTGCGCACGAAACAGCTATAAAGACTAAGTTTATTAAGCCAAAAACAACTGAAAGTGTTCCGGTAAATTCCACAACATCTGTCATCCCTGAAAAGATAGAAAAAGAAATGAAAGTTTCCATAAGTAAAATTTATGGACCTGAACAAGTTGATGAAATATACGCAAACATCGTTAAAATAGCTAAAAAGGCAAAAGAAAATCGTTCAGCAGCACTAAAAGAAGAAGACCAAAAAAGAGTTTCAGACTGGTACAAAGACGAAGTTATATATATGTTCTATGCAGACCAATTTGGAGTTCAAGCTGATGGGAAACCTAACACTTTCAAAGACGATATAAAAATGCTTGATTACCTGAAGGGCCTTGGGGTAACAACTTTGTACATATTACCTTTTGCAGATTCGCCTATGGGAGATGCAGGGTTTGACGTAAGAAACCCAAGAAACGTCCGAGCAGACTTAGGAGGGATGTTTGAGTTCCAACAATTCGCTAATGCTGCAAGAGCAAAAGGCTTTAAACTTAAAGCAGATTTAGTATTAAACCACTTCTCTGATCAGCACCAATGGTTTCAAGACATATTAAAAGGGGATACTTCTAAAATTGACTACTTCGTTGTAAGAGAAGAAATGCCCGAGTACACGAAATATAAAGATGAAAAACTTGGAGTAGTTATAGAATATAAAGAACCTTCAGGAAAAATCTCAAAAAGAAGACTAATCTTCCCTGAAATTACCGAAAATAATTACCGAAAAGTTACGGTAAAAGGAAAGGATTATTATTTTTATCATACCTTCTATCCATTCCAACTTGATATTAATTGGGAAAACCCTAAAGTTTTATATTACTGTCTAGAAAATATTGCCTTCTGGGCAAATCAAGGTATAGACATCTTTAGGATGGATGCTATTCCATATCTGATAAAAGAAGATGGCACGGATGCAGAAAACCTTCCAAAGACACACAGGATAATTAAGTTATTGAGTGACTTTTTACAGGCAGTAGCTCCACGCTCAGTAATCCAAGCTGAAGCCTGCCAACACCCAAACAAAATTCTGCCATACTTTGGATCAGACAGAAAAATCAAAACTGAAATTAATGGAGAAGAAAAAGAACTAAACAGAACAGATGAAGTTCAAATCGCATATCACTTCCCATACATGCCGGCAATATGGGCATCTTTAATCTCAGCTGACAACAGCTATTTTTGGAAAGCCTACCGCCAAACACCACAAATTCCGGAAACTGCAGCTTGGGGTATATTTTTACGTGTCCATGACGAACTAACTCTTGAAATGGTAAATGCAAAAACAAGGGAATTAATATACGAAGATTTAGCTTCAAAAGGTGCTTCATTCAGAAAAGGTTACGGCGTTAGCGGTCGATTAGCAAGCTTTTTAGACGGAGATCCTGACAGAATAGGGATGGCATTTTCGATATTAATGTCAATGCCGGGCATTCCAATAATCTATTACGGTGACGAAATTGGAAGCGTAAATAATTTTGCTAACGCGAAGAAAAGTGCAAAACTTAGAGAAAACAAACAAAAAAATGAAAAAAATCCAAACAAAAAAGTTGAATTGCTATCATACTTTGATAGTCGAGACATAAACAGAGGACCGATAGCTCAACAAACTTTCATTAATGCATCAACACAAAAGGGAACATACAGCAATAAAGTTTACGAAAGAGTACGTAAATTAATTGCTGTAAGAAAACAAAACCCTGTTATGTCCAGAGGAAATTTTGTCGAAATAAAGACAGAATCACCTGAAGTTTTTGCATACGTTAGAGAAATTCCGGAAGAAAGAGTTGTTGTAATTAATAACCTCTCTGATTCGAAGATAAAAGCTACCGTAAACTTTATAAACGATGACTTCGGTAAAAAAAGCAAGGACATCTACCTAAAAGATTTGCTTACTGATAAAATGATAAGGGCAAGAGTTCAAAATAAACAACTTTCAGTAAGACTCAACCGATATGATGCAATGTGGTTAAAATTATAAATTCCCCCTAAAATCATCAGGAGTCATTGTCCAAACAGTTATATTATAAAGCTTGGCAACTTTCTTAACTCTTGCCAAATAACGGTCATCTGCGCTCTTTTTTTCCAGAATAAGAACAATCCCGGGTTGTTTATTTAATACAAGAGAATAGTACAAAGCTTGTCCTATACTTTCCCCCCATTTCTTAGCAAAATCAAATTCAATTGCGTGGGTATCAGTTACGCAATCAACTCTTGCTTTATCGGGTAAAACGACTTCGGTTTTCCCGTTGTGCATTCCACACCACAGAGCCTGATAGTCTTTTTCATAATAAAGACTTTTAGCTAATGAGGGAGTACTCATAAAAATTATAAAAAACAGACAAAGAATCTTTTTCATCAGAAATATTATACAAGTTAGGTGTTAAAATTTGAATTAACCATTTGGCTATTTTTTTGAACAACCGCAATCAGAAACAGGACTGCCAAAAAGAAAACGTATTCCACCAAAAGGCTTTTGTAATGTGTTATTTACACCGGAAGTAATCCCACTGACATCTCTAGTTATAGAATTTACCATCCCCATAGTTTCAGGCAAATCCTTAGTTGCAGAATCAATAGACTGAGTTATTGAAGCAACACTTTTTGATGTACTCTCTAAACTATCCATTGTTTTATTTAAAGAAGACTGATTAACAGAATTATTAACCTTAGTAGAAAGATCAGATATATTATCACTAACAACAGAAAAACTCTTTGACGAATCAATTATACTTGGACTTACAGCCTGAAATGTCGTCTTTATATTCGCAATAAGATCATTAGTCTCAGCAACAGTTTTATCTACACCGTCCAGAACTGTAACAACATGCTGAATAATCAATTCTAAATTACCATTATCTACATGCTGATCTAAAAAATCACTGGCACATTTTGCCACTGTTCCTTCAACCTTGTCACCATCTTTCAAAAACTCTGTACTTGCAAGCTCAGGGGAAATAATATCAACATAATCAACAGAATCCTTATAATTTCTTACCTTAACTTTTATGTTATTTGGAAGCCTGAGATTTTTCGGAAAAAGAACAATTCGCATATTAGTCGCCGTATAATCTTCATTCGGTTCAACGTTAATAACTTTTCCAATCTGGAACCCCTTATAAAAAACATTCATCTTTGCAGGGAAGGGATCCGCCTCATTAAAAACAGCCGTAATGTTAGTATATTGGGAACTCTTATACATATACCCGACACCTGCAAATATACCAAAAAACAACAGTAACAATATAGCAATATTTATAACAATAACAAAAAATTTCATATTAAATATATAATTGATGTAAACCTAATAAACTATTCTCTGATTAGGCTATATATTTAACTTTTGTTAACATTTCCTCACTATTAGGACAAAAAAAGAACTTCATATAACTTTATATTAGTAAGGGAAAAATATGCATGGGACAGTTTTTAAACTCAATAAACGAAGTTAGAAAAAATTATAGTAAATATGACACGTGGGAACAAGCTCAGGCGGATGAACGTGCAAAAAAGGAATATCTAGCCAAAACATTAGATATCCCTGAAGACAAAGTTGAACTTACCACAAATAAAGTTCGAGCAGTTATTCGAGCAACCGAAATAATGGATAAACGCTCGGAAGACAACTGTGAAGATGTTGAACAAATGACATCTATACTTGCAATTCCTCCAACTTTACTTGCTGCCGGAGGAGTTCCTCTACTATCTCAAAAAATCACAAATAATATAATCAAAAATACTAATAAAAAAATTACAGAATTAAAAAATACGCTTGCAGACCCGACAATCTCAAAAGAAGTCCAGACTGCAACACTTGAAAAGCTCAATCGTTTAACCCAAAAAGTTTCAAAACTTACCCAAAGAGCAGGTATCTATGGTCAGCTTGCCAGCATAGTTGTTCTTCTTGGGGTAGGCGCATACATAACATTATATAGCACAGCGAAACAAAAACAAGCTTCAAGAATAGGACGATTCCAAGCTAAACAAAATGAGCTAAAAGACGTCCATAACTTTGTATTATACACACCGGAACAACTCGAACAAGCACAAGAAATTGCAAAAAAAATACCGGATCAGAAAGAAAGCAATAATATACTAAAAATGCTTTCTGAAATAAAAGCAATACATAAAGACAAAAAAGCCTATAAGGAATGGTTAAAAGACAAAGATCCAAACGAAATTGAGAAGTTAAAATCTCTGACCTACACACCAGAACAACTAAAAATAGGTAATGAAGACAAAGAATTAATTGTAGATACTGTAAAAGAAATAAACATTAAAGCAGAAGAATACTCAGAAAATGTTGAAAACGCATACGATACTTTAGGAACAGTATCTTGGCTTATCGCAGCTCCTGTGGGCTTCCTAATTAACAAAGTATTAAAACAATTTAAAGTTCCAAAAGTTGCTAACAGAATTGCATCAACCCTAATTCCGATACTTACAAGCGTAGGCTTGGGTATTGCGGGCACATTAGAGCAAAAGAAAGCTTCCAGAGTAGGACGCTACTTAGCAAGACAAGATTTGATGAAAAATCCGTCAAGATTAATGGCATTCTCTGACGAAGATATGCAAAAAGCAAAAGACATCAAAGCAGAAAAACAAAAAGTTGGATTTTTCGAAAAACTAACAGACAGCTTCTCATTCCTACACAAGTATGCAAAAGATAAAAATAGCTACAATAAATATAAAAAAGATGAGCAGGCAAAAACAGAAAAACTTCAAAAAGCTCTAAATCAAATTGAAATAACAGACAAGCAAAAACAAGACGCTAAAGAATTGCAAGCAAAAATATACAGGGCATTTGATGAAATAGATGAAATGTCACAACGCTACTCAGAAGATGTAGAAGCAGGCACCGAAATTGCCAAACAAGTTATGAGTCAAATCTGGTCACTCGGCTCCCTTGGAGCAACCGTAGCCGCCGGAATTGCAATATACAAAGGTAAATTTCCAATTTCGAAAATTGTAAATACAGTAGCAAATATTGGCTTAAAGAAGGATTCAACTCTTAGAACAGGAGTTAACAAAATATATGATATCCTTAAAAAGGATAAAAAATTAATGCACGACTTCCAAAGAACCCTCGTTTCCGGGAATATCGGGAATTTTCTTGGCACTTCAAAAGCTAAGGAACTTAATGAGGCTATCAGCGAAATAATGCTAAAAACTATTCTTGAAAGCGGAATAAAACCAAATGAAATTAATAAAGACATAATAACAGATATAATCAAGAAACAATTAAAAGATGGCAAAATTGCAAAATGGGCTGGCAACCTTATTTCACAAACATCAAATTTAGTCGCAAAAACGAAATTCAAAGACAGTTTGCCGGAAGAAGTATTAAATGAATTAAATCAGAAGACCTGGAAAGACTATAAAACACTAATAGGAGCAGCATCAGTTGCCGGAGTTCCACTCTTGGGTATAATCCTTGGAGTTCCGTACGCATTCAATGCTTGGCTCACAAACATTCAGAAAAAGGCCGGTAAAATCGGTATTATGCAAGCAATGGACAAAATCGATGATCCGAGAGTTTTTGCCCCAACTCCAGAAGAGCTAAAACACAAACAAACTGGAGAAACATCCAATGAGCCTCAAAAACCAGCACCATCTGTAAGCTCAAACCTAATCAGCAAATATAAAAAACAAAAAGCCGATGATGAGACTTGAACTCACGACCTACTGATTACGAATCAGTTGCTCTACCGACTGAGCTACAACGGCTTATTGCTCTAATTTGTTGATAACCAACAGTAAAATTATACTCTGAAAAAATTTTTTAACAATATTTAATATACATATTTGCTTTTTGGAATTTATATCTTATTATGTATTAGTACATATTAATTTCAGGGGGTAAAATGTTAGAAAAGCTAGAAAAATTCCAAGTTTTACTATTATCTTTAGTAATTACAGCAGGAATCATTATTGCTGCAAACGCAATTACAGGAGCAATATCCAAAGATGTAATTACAGTTACGGGTTCTTATTCTCAAAACGTTACATCTGATAGCGGACGTTTAGAATTTAACCTTACAACTAGAAAAGCTACTAAATTGGAAGCTTACAATACTCTAAGCAAGCAACTACCTATTGTAATGAAGTATTTAGAAAAACAAGGATTTGCAGAGGATGAAATAGAAGTTAAAGCTTTTAACGGCTATAATTCTTACAAATACGGTGCAAATGGAATGGCAACAAACGAAATTGCTTATTTTAACGCTTCACAAATTATTTCCGTAAGTTCAAAAGATGTACAAAAAATTAAGAAAACATCTACAGACATTAATAACTTAATCTCACAAGGTATTGATATTTACGTAACAGATACATCTTACTTCTATTCAAAACTATCAGATATGAAAGTTCAACTCTTAGAAGAAGCTACTAAAGATGCTAAACAAAGAGCTACTGCAATGCTTAAAGCAACTCATAATAGAGCTGGCAAAATTCAATCTGTAAAAATGGGAGTATTCCAAATCACACCGGTTGACTCAACTAACGTATCAGACATGGGTATCAACGATACTTCAACTATTGAGAAAAAAATCACATCTGTAGCAAACGTAACATTTGTTATCAAATAAGGAGAGTGTAGGAAATGAAAAGATTTATGATACTATCGTGTCTTATTCTTGGTTCTGCATTGAGTGCTAACGCAATTGATGTAGTAATGCCACCTATTGTAAACGGACTTCAAAATACGGATTCTCAAATGCGACTAATTGAACAACAGAGATTCCGCCAAGAAGAATATGACGAATTTAAAGACATGAAACAGCAAAAAGAAGAAAGAAATAAGGAGATAGATTTAGAGGAAAAATTTAATGAACAACAAAAACAAACTCAAAAATATACTCCTGAAGTGAATTTAATTAGAGAAAATGGGCAATTGAAATTAAAGCCTGTTGTTGCAGAATAAAAAAAGGCCGGGAAACCGGTCTTTTTTTTTGCACTTAATTTATATTACCTCATCACAATTCATCACTTAATGGACCAAAAATCTCTTTGAGTCATAACTAAAAACGGAATCAATTCTAAACGTCCAACCAACATATTAACAATAAGTATAAACTTAGTTGAAGAATGAAGTATATCAAACGATGCCATAGGTCCTATCGCACCAAATCCAGGTCCGATATTACCCAACGTAGTAATAGATGATGTCAAACCAAAAACGTAATTTTGCTCGATTAACGTAATGATTACTGCAGTCAAACCAAAAATTACAAAGTAGAAAATAACGAAAACAATTACCTGACGTAAAACTTCAGTACTAATAACATTATCATCTACTTTCACATTTATTACTGCATTCGGGTGAAGAATCCTAACAAGCTCAGCCTTCATCGACTTAAAAACAAGAAGCCATCTTGTCATCTTTATACCACCACCTGCGGAACTTGCACAAGAACCGAAAAACATAACAATAAACAGTAAAATCTTTGCAGGAAAACTCCATTGCACGAAATCAACACTTGCACTACCTGTTGAAGTCATCAAGCTCACAACCTGAAACATAGCATGTCTTATCGCAGCAAAAACATTATAGTTGTTTGTAAAATACAAAGAAAGAGCAATTAAGAATGATGAAATCATAACCACGCTAAAATATAGGCGAAATTCTTCATTTTTAAAAAACAAAAACGGATTCTTCTTTTTAACAAACACCATATACTGAAGGTTAAAACTCGTACCCGCAAAGAACATGAATAATAAAATTAAGCAAGTAATAAGCGGACTACGATATCCCATAATACTTTCGGCATTTGGAGAGAAACCTCCGGCAGAAAGAGTTGCTAAAGAGTTACAAACTGCATCAAATAAAGGCATTCCAGCAAGAGTCAATAAAACAACCAACAAAACTGTCAGCCCAAGGTACAGTCCCCATAATAATGCTGCAGTACTACGAACTCTTGGAGTGAATTTATCCTCAGTTGGCCCGGGAGTCTCAGCAAAAAACATTTGCCTACCTGCAACCGCAAACTGTGGTAATACGGCAACGAACAAGACGATAATACCAATACCACCCAACCACTGAGTGAGGCTACGCCAGAAGAACAAAGCTTTAGGATAATTAAAGTGCGTAAAAATTGTAGCTCCGGTAGTCGTAATGCCGGAAACTGATTCAAACAGAGCATCAATTACCGAAAACTTATAAAACAAATAAGGAATAGCTGCGATAACTCCAAAAGTAATCCAAGATAAAGCAACTATAAATAACGCCTCAGATTTTTTAATATCGTTTAAATTATCCAATGAAGCTGATGCTGGATAAAATTTTCTAATTAGGTATCCGCAACCTGCTGACAAAATAGAAGCTGATAAGAAAGGATAAATTGAAAACCAATCCTGACATATCAAAGCCACAACAACAGGTAACAGGAGGAACACTCCCAAATACATCATAATAATACTTAAAGCATTTAATATGTAACTTAGACGCATAAACTATTTCACCTTAAAACAATCTTTCACTGCATTGGCATCTTCGGATTTAACAAATGTAATAAGAACATCATCCGTTCTTATATCGACATTTCCTTTTGGAATAATAACTTTATTATGTCGCTGAATAATACCAATAATCGCCGGAACAGGTATTTTCAAATCCATAATTCTCTTTCCGTCGAATTCCGGCTTCACAATAATCTCTAACAATTCAGCTTGACCTTGTTCAACAGTAGCTAAAATATCTACATCATTCTCAGCAAGATCATTTCTAACTTCATTAATCGCAGAATTTTTCGGAGAAATCGCAATATCAATTCCGACCTTTTCAAAAAGCGGAATATTTAAAACTTTTGAAACCCTTGAAATAACTCTCTTTACGCCCAATTGTTTTGCAAGAAGCGAACATAGTAAGTTTCTTTCATCATTATTGGTAACGCTTATAACTACATCAGATTCTTCAAGCGATTCTTCGTTTAACAGCTGCAAATTAGTACCATCACCGTTAATAACAAGAGTATTAGAAAGTTCTTGCGATAAAAGCTGGCATCTTTCATAACTTTTTTCAATTATTTTTGTTTTAATACGGAGAGTCTCCAAATTTTTAGCAAGCATAAGTCCAACATTGCCACCACCAATGATAGCAACAGACTTAACATACTCTTTTTCGTGGAAGAAAGTACCTGCAAGAATATCCAAAGAATGAGCCGTCCCCATGAAAATCAACTTATCATCTGCCTGCAATACTGTCTCACCATTTGGAATAAATAACTCGCCACCTCTTGTAATACCAACAACAAGAGTGTCATTTGTAAAATTACACTCACGGATTTTCTTACCTACAATAGGCAAATGCTCAGAAATTTTATATTCCAAAAGTCTTGCCCTGCCGTCAGCGAAATTTTCAACGTCCAAAGCTTGAGCCACGGTAACTATTCTGAAAATTTCTTGAGTTAACAACTCTTCCGGCCAAATAATGTAATCAATAAAGAAATCACCACATACACCATTATTTTTTTCAAAATAAAGAGTATTTTTATACTCTTCTTTAGAAACAAAACAAAGAGTTCTAATTCCACCAACCTTTTTAGCGGAAAGACAAGCAACAATGTTCGCTTCATCAATTGGAGTACAAGCGATGAAGATATCAGCATTATATATGTCAGCTTGCTTTAATACATTCATATCACAAGCATTACCATGTACAAAGCTTATATCGAGCTTTGAAAACTCTTCATTATCATTTTCTTCTTTATCGATAATAGTTATATCGTGATCTTCGAAAAACTCAGTCGCAAGCAAGCATCCTACTTCAGTTGCACCAAAAATAATTATTTTCATAACTATATACCACCTTTACCCTACCAAAGAACTCAAAAGAATGATTACAATATTATGAATCACGCCCAAAGCTATAATAGCAACGATTGGTGAAACATCTAACATGCCAATCGGCGGTATAAATCGACGAAACAAATTCAAATACGCGTCAGAAACCTGTCTAATCGTAAAGAAAGGTTGCTTGTTCCAGTCCAAATTAGGAACAAAACTTAAAAAGCACCTTATCAAAATGATTATATAAAACAGTGAAAATATACTATTTATACCGCTTATTAAAGCATTAATCATATCTTATACCTCTTATAATTGAGAATTAGCCTTCGTATTAGCACATGCACAATGATTTCTTTCAACAGGAATTTTTTCAATCATGTTAAATAGAAGACTCTTCAAATTTTCAACATTAGAATTGAACACTTTTATTACATCATGATGAGAAACTGGAGGAACATCCCCAACAAGACCTGCATCATAATCAGTAACAAGAGTAATATTTAACGGACACATATCTAATTCTTTAACAAGATAATTTTCAGGGAACGCAGACATATTAATAACTGTCCAACCTTGATTTGTAAAGAATTTAGATTCAGCCTTAGTTGAGAAACGAGGTCCGTTTATAACAACAATAGTACCTTTGTCGTGAACAGTTATACCAAGTTCCTTAGCAGTAGAAACCGCAAGTTCTCTTAATTCAGGACAGTAAGTTTCAGCCGGAGAAGGGTGAGTAACAACAGGTCCTTCATAAAAAGTAGACTTTCTACCATCTGTCCAATCAACAAACTGATCACATATAACAAAATCGCCAGGCTTAACTTCTTTTTGCAAACTGCCGGAAGCACAAGGAGAAATAACTCTTTCTACACCGATAGATTTCATAGCCCATACGTTAGCTCTATAATTAATAAGGTGAGGCAGAATAGTATGATTTCTACCATGACGAGGCATAAAAGCAACTTTGTGCGGTCCAATTTGGCCTAAAAAGATATTATCACTAGGCATACCATATGGTGTTTCTACCTTAATTTCTTCAATATTGTCTAAAAACTTATAAAATCCAGAACCACCGAACACACCGATAGTCGCTAATTTTTTATCTGTCATAATCGATACTCCTTATTAATCTAATAAATAGATATTAGCAAAAACAAAGTTCACATGCAAATTTGACAAATTGTGAAGATTAATTAAAGAAAAAATTTCAAAAAACCCTCGATTTATTGTAAAAAAAACACTCAAAATCAGAAATTTTACATTTCCGAAAACTATTGTCACACAAGGTTTTTAACAGTATTATCAAGTATAAAAAATAAAAAAAGACTTGAAATTTAAAATTTTTGTACTATGATGTGGGTATAAATTACATTCCGAAAAGTTAAAACTTGACACAAAAGAGATAGCGCACTTGCTTTGAGGAATTTTCAATTTACAACCAGAGGATTACATTTTGAGAAAACTATTACTTTTCACTATTACGCTAGTGTTATTGTGTTTTGCGCCGGCACAGGCTGCTGACGTAAATACGGTAAAAGCGACGATTGTGAAACACGCTATCGAAATGGGCGTAGATCCTGCAATCGCTTTAAGTATCGCAAGAACCGAATCAGGTTTCAGCCACAATGCACGAAGCAGTCATGGTGCGGTAGGGGTATTTCAATTAATGCCTTCAACAGCTAGGAGAATGGGGCTTAATCCATATTCGTTAAACGACAACATTAAGGGCGGAATAATGTACTACAAAGCTATGTACAAGATGTTTGGTTCTGTTGAACTTGCACTTGCCGCTTACAATGCTGGACCTGGAAACGTAAAGAGATACAAAGCAGTTCCTCCGTATGCTGAAACAAGACGTTTCGTAAGCAAGATTATGAAAGATTACCACTATTACAAGGCTAATCCTGATCCTGCTATGGTAAAGGCAAAGGCAGCTCAGACTGCGGCTAAGAAACCGGCAGCTACAACAGCTACGGTTATGACAAAACCGCAAATTCCGGCAGCTACTTTAGAAATTGTAAAAGCTAAAGACATAAACGCTGTGAAAGTCGAAGTTGTCGATGAAACACCACTTGATTTAGAAATAGAAGCAACATCACTTGCTATCTAGGTTCTAAAGAAAAAACAAAAGCTAAAAAACACCCTTGATTATTCAAGGGTGTTTTTGTTTATTCAAATATTCTTTTCATTAAACATTTGATTTCAAATAAGCTTCAACAAATCCATCCAAATCTCCATCCATAACAGAATCTACATTACCGACTTCGTAGCCTGTTCTGTGATCCTTAACCATCTTATAAGGATGGAAAACATATGAACGAATTTGCGAACCAAAATTGATATCAAAACTTTCACCTTTAAGTTCGGCAAGCTTTTTATCGTGTTCAGCCTGTCTTATTGCAAGCAGCTTTGAAGCAAGTATCTGCATTGCATTTTCTTTATTTTGAAGTTGAGAACGCTCCTGCTGGCACTTTACAACAATACCTGTTGGTTTATGAACAATTCTCACAGCTGTTTCAACCTTATTAACATTTTGCCCGCCGGCACCACCTGAGCGCATTGTATCAACCTCAATTTCATCCGGTGGAATCACGATAGATTTTTCAAAATCTTCAATAATCGGAGAAACTTCAACTGAAGCAAAACTGGTTTGTCTTTTGCCATTTGCGTTAAACGGAGAAATCCTAACCAAACGATGAACACCACGTTCAGCTTTTGCATAACCAAATGCATATTTACCTGAGATTTTAATTGTGGCAGACTTAATACCGGCCTCATCACCATCGAGCTTATCTAAAAGTTCAGTTTTCCAATTGTGCTTTTCAGCCCATCTGTTGTACATTCTAAACAGTAAAGACGCCCAATCTTGAGCATCCGTACCGCCGGCACCTGCATTAATCGTTAAAATTGCATCAGCAGAATCATATTCACCACTAAGCATCAAACGAACCTCAAAACTATCCAGTTCTTTTTCCATTTTTTTACACAACTCAAAGCTTTCTGAAATTAAATCTGAATCTTGAATATCCAAAGCAATTTCAGCATCGTCAAGAATTGATTGCCACTGAGTACAAACAGAAATATTTTCCTTTACATCCTTAATTTCAGAACCAAGTTTTGAGACTTTATCTTTATCAGCCCAAATATCAGGCTTTTGCATAGCCTCTTCTAATTCTGCAAGTTTTCCACCCAAAGACTCAAAGTCAAAGACACTCCTTAATACTTTTGAGTCGTGGTTTTAAATTATTAATTAATTGTTTTAACTCTGTTTCCATAACCCTATTTTATTACAAACATTTCTAGTCAACAATTTTTATACGACCATCGTCAACAATATCAACAGGGGTGCTGGACTGGCGAATTTTCCACTCAACACAGCTATTCAAATCCCAAGGATATTTTTCAACCGCCTGATCATACTTATTCAGCATAGATAATTCATCATTACCACTTGAATAATAATCATTTATCGCAACGGAATATATTTTATCACTACGTGGGTTATTAACATCAATAGGAACTTCATTTCCGTTCTTATCAATAAATGACATATCATATACAAGTCCGTTTTTAGAAACAGTGTATTTAAGTCCTGAAACATACATAATTCCAGGTTTATTATTTCTGTTAAGGAAAGATTTTGCACAGAATTTTATAGAATCAACAATTTCTTTTTCTGTATAATTAACCTTCACAATCTTATTTTTAAACGGAGAAATCTCACTTATTGTTCTGGTATCAATTTTTCCTTTTTCAACATAACCTCTGATATTTGCCGCACCCACTATGGCAATATCAGCGCCAGAACGTTCTCTGATCGCATCAAGTCCATAATATGCAAGCGGACTAATTTCAATCAAATCATTTTTCAATGGTGGAGGAGCGATATTAATCCTACCGACAACTTCAGGCTTTCCGAGAATATTTTCAAAGAAATTTCTTGCAACCAAATTTCTTGAGAACATTCTTGTAGTTGCTACGTTATTTTGAACCTTTTTAATAACGCCGTCTTTATCAAACTCAAGATTTAAAATTCCGAAATTCTTACCATCACGCCCAGCCTGAGTAATAACAACAGGTTCACCTGACTTAGAATAGAATAAATTTACACCTTCCTTCATGCCTGTCAATAAGTTGTGCGAATGCCCTCCAAGAATAACATCCACACCCTCAGTTTCTTTTGCAATTTTTATATCATAGCCGTAACCGCTATGAGAAAGAAGTATAATTTTATTTACACCTTGCTTTTTGAGTTTTTCAACTTCAAGTTGTATATCTGCAATCGTTTCATCTATATTTGCAGGCTCCAATTTCTGATCTTGGAATACTTTTCCATACTTAACACGAGAAATTAAATCTGTCGGTAATACGCCGATAATTCCATATTTATGTCCGTTATGTTCTTCAATATAAGATTTTTCGATATGTCCTGCAATTTCGCTATCCGGAGAAGTCTTCATATTACAAGCAAGTAATTTATAATCTACGTTCTTTGCAAGCTCAGTAAACTCCTTCGACTTCATATCACATTCGTGATTTCCAACGGCAGAAGCTGTAACTCCGATGAACTTTAAAAAATTAATCGCAATCTGATTAATCTTTTTATCTTCTCCAAGCATAATGTCACCGGATGCAAGTTTAAGCTTATCCGTTTGAACAGACGGAACAAAACTATCAAATTGGTTTGAAGCCGTCACTGTACGCTCCATATTGATAGCCTTGCCATGGTAGTCATTAACATAAAAAATGCTTGTACGGGTATTTCCCGCCAAGCCGTCTGAACCAAAACTATTGTTGCCTTTTAATTTTTTCTGACTCTTGAACCTGTTATATATTAGGTTTGTTGTTTCCATCGATATTGGACTAATCATCTTTTTTAATCCCTCTACATTTAACCTCATAAATATATATTTTTGCTAGTCATGGTTAATGATTTTTACAAAAGTTTACAGTGAATCTGTTTACAAAAAACCTTTGTAGTATAATTTTATTATGAATTACCTCAATAATACATTTGATGTCATAGTAGTAGGAGCGGGACACGCCGGATGTGAAGCAGCACTATCTTGTGCAAGACTTGGAATGAAGGTATTACTCGCTACACTTAATGTTGAAAACATTGCACTTCAACCTTGCAACCCTGCAATCGGAGGGCCTGCTAAATCTACATTAGTAAGAGAAATTGCGGCTCTTGGAGGCGAAATGGGTGAAGCTGCGGATGCTACATACATACAAATGAAAATGTTAAATTCTTCAAAAGGACCTGCAGTAAGGGCCCTTAGAGCGCAGTCAGACAAAAGAGAATACTCTGACTATATGCGACACGTTATAGAAAAGAATGAAAACATCTACTTAAGACAAGCTTGTATTACTGACTTGATAGCAAAAGACGGTGAGATCACCGGCGCAATTGATGAATTTGGAATTGAATATAAAGTCCGAGCTGCAGTGTTAACGACAGGGACATCTCTTTCAGGCAGAATATTTGTAGGACTAAAATCTTATAGTGCAGGAAGACTCGGCGAACAAGCCGCTATCGGCTTATCCGATTCATTGAGAAAACTTGGCATTAACCTTAAAAAATTAAAAACAGGTACTCCTCCAAGAGTTGATAACAGAACTATTGATTATTCTAAAATGGAAATTCAACCCGGAGATGACGTTTTAAACTTTTATTCATTCAAACCTAACAGACCAATTAGAAAACAATATCCTTGCTACCTTACAAGGACGAATGAAGAAACTCATAATATTATTAGAGCGAATCTGGATAAATCACCAATGTTCCAAGGCCTTATCCAAGGTGTAGGTCCAAGATACTGTCCTTCTATTGAGGATAAAGTTGTAAGGTTCCACGAGAACCCTTCTCACCACATATTTATTGAACCTGAGGGACTTGGAACATACGAAATTTATATCCAAGGATTTTCCAGCAGTCTTCCGGCAGATGTTCAGGTAAAAATGCTTAGAACCTTACCAGGATTAGAAAATGCATACGTCATAAAACCGGCTTACGCAGTTGAATATGACTATGTACCTGCCGTTCAGACAACACATTCTCTCATGTCAAAACAGATTAAAGGCTTATTCTTTGCCGGACAAATTAACGGAACAAGCGGTTACGAAGAAGCTGCGGCACAAGGACTAATTGCCGGAATTAACGCATTTAATTATCTGAATAAATCTGAAATGTTGGAACTTTCAAGAAGTTCTTCATACACAGGGACCTTGATTGATGATTTGGTTACAAAAGATATCCAAGACCCTTACCGTATGCTTACGTCACGTTCAGAATACAGATTACTTTTGAGACAAGATAATGCTGACGAAAGATTAACCCCAATAGGGCATAAAATCGGTCTGGTTGATGACGCTCAATTTGCAAGATTTAAAGAAAAACAAGAAAATATCGCAAAAGAAATTGCACGACTTAAAGAAGAAAAAGTTCCTGCAAATGAAGAAATTAATGGTATTTTAGCGAAGTACAGAGAACATATCGAACGCGGCATGAAGTTGGCCGAACTTCTAAAACGTCCAAACATCAACTATGACGTCATAAAAGAAATACATCCGCAAACAAGAGAACTAAATATTCCAAGAGATGTATATGAACAATCAGAAGTCATGATTAAATATGACGGATATTTGAAGCGACAAGAATTTCAGGTTGAACAAGCAAGCAAACTTGATAAGTTTAAGATTCCTGAAAATATCGATTACATGTCAATAGAACACATATCTTCTGAAACTAAAGAAAAATTAAACAAAATAAGACCGAAAACATTGGCTCAAGCTTCACGTATCGGAGGGGTGAAACCAGCTGATATATCAGTACTTATGGTTATGCTTGAAAAACATACTATTTCTAAATCATAAATACAGACTTGCAAAATTTTTATGTTTGAGTTAAATTAAGAGATGTCAATAAAATAACTTATGCGGAAGTAGCTCAGTTGGTAGAGCATCTGCCTTCCAAGCAGATTGTCGCGAGTTCGAGTCTCGTCTTCCGCTTTTTTTCATGGTTTATTTTTCTTTTTTATGGCAGAAATCTTTATTGCAAGACAGCCTCTCACTCGGCGTTGTTTCTCGGTTACTCTAAACAACTTGAGTTCTACTCGCGAGCATCCTGCCTCGTAAGACTCGTGTTGCTCGTCTACGATGCAGGGGAGTCTCGTCTTCCGCTTTTTTCATGGTTTATTTCTTTGAAACTCTAAGATTTTCCCAATACACACCACATTTGATTTTAGAATATTTTTAGATATAATAATTTCATCAAATAAGGGGAAATGTATGTTAGAAAGACTTATTCACTATTTTCACAGAATGCAGGAAGTACTCAAAGATATAAATTTTGGATTTATATTTGAAATTGTTATAAACCTAGTTATTCTTACCATTATCTTTAAGATTTTAGATTTATGCGAAGAAAAAATTAAAAGCAACTTCCTTAAGAAAAATGCCAATACCCAAATGGTAAAAATAGTTCCACCTATTAACAGAATAGTAAAATTCACTATATTCCTGATTGTTTTGGCCTCATTTTTACAAACACACGGCTATTCAGTTTCATCATTAATAGCCGGTTTCGGAATTACAGGTTTGGCAGTAGGTCTTGCTGCGAACTCTGCACTCGCAAATATTTTTGGAACAATTTCAATTTACTCAGATAAGTCATTCCAAGTTGGAGATTACATCAAGTGTGGAGAATACGAAGGGACTGTTGAAGACATCAATATGCGCTCTACAAAGATCAGAACACTTGATAATGCTCTTACAATTATCCCTAACAGTTCTGTTGCAGATGGAGCTATAATTAATATTTCTGCTGCACACAGAAAAAGAATTTTCGAAACCATTGGAGTAACTTACGACACAAGCAACGAGAAATTGGAAAGAGCAATTAAAATCATAGAAGAAATTCTTGAAAGTCACGACGACATTACCAAAGATTACATAGTAACCCTTCATAAACTTGATGACAGCTCAATTAATATAAGGGTTAACGCCTACGTAAAAACAAAAGTGTTTGCGAAATACCTAAAAGTAAAAGAAGCTTTTCTCCTTGAAGTAATAAAAAAATTCAGAGAAGAAGGTATAGAATTTGCATTCCCATCTCAAACGGTATACCTTGCGGGTAATGGCGATGAAAATTAAGATTATTGCACTTGGAAAAATTAAAGAAAAATTTCTCAAAGATGGTATTGACGAGTTTCTAAAACGTCTTACGCCATACACACCAATTGAAATAGTTGAACTTCAGCCAATTGAAATAAAAGATGAGAACCTTACACAAAAAATATTAGATGAAGAAGGCGAAAAAATACTCGCGCACATAAAGCCTCAGTCCTACGTAATTACAATGGAAATTAACGGCAAACAATTTTCTTCCGAAGAATTTTCAAGCCAATTGGAAACCTTAATTAACGATGGTACAACCGAGCTTGTATTTGTTATAGGCTCGTCCTGCGGGATTTCAAGAAATGTATCAAACAGAGCGAATATAAAAATGAGTATGTCTAAAATGACATTTTTGCACCAATTTGCAAGACTTCTTTTGGTCGAACAAATATATCGTGCTTTTAAAATTATGCGCCACGAAACTTATCACAAATAAAAGCCCTCACTATTGTCAACTCTCAGAAAAAATGATATAATCACTGCGGAGACAAAAAGGAGCTTTATAATGAAAACGTACACACTCAACTTATCAATGGATGAGCTTGAAAAGCGCACTGGTAAAGATTATTTAATAACTAAAAAATTTCTTAAACCTGATGCACCTGAATACACTTCACTCGCAGATGGTGATAAAGAGGCTTTAAAACACCTGGTAAAAGCCGCAAATATTTTAGAAATAATAAACATGCAACTTGATAACGAGGATAATTTACCGTTTAAAGAATTTTTGGAAGCTGAAATTAAAAAAGGCAATAAACAAGCTGAACTTACGAAAATTCTATTTGATGCCCAAAAAGGAATAAACGCTATTGACTCAATGTCACAACCAATTTATTTAGCAAAAGAAGTTCCGGGAAGAGCAGGCAAGGGTGTTTATCCTTCTGACCTGAGCAAAGAAGAATTTCATTCAATCCTAACGAAAATGCTTTTGGACGGCAAATCAGACGATGTAAGAAAAATACTTACACAGCGCTCTGTCGTAGAAAGAGTTGGAGACGAGCTTATCGGCATAGACTATATCGACAAGTTCAAAGAGGATTTTGCCAAAATGGCAGATGAACTGGAAAAAGCCAGCGAAACATCTAGAAATGAAGACTTTAATGAATATCTTAAACTCCAGGCAAAAGCACTAAGAGTTGCAGATCCTATGCTTGACGCAGAAGCAGATAAAAAATGGGCAACTCTTCAGGATACCCCTCTTGAATTTACGATTACTAGAGAAAATTATGCAGATGAAATGACAGGAACAGTTATTGAGAACGCTGCATTAAAAGCATTGCTTGATGAAAATCGTATTACACCAATCCCTAAAGATTTTCTTGGCGGAAGAGTTGGGATAGTGAACAAAAAGGGTACAGAAGCCTTAATGGCAATAAAAAAATATCTTCCAACACTTGCCAAAAACATGCCATACAATGATGAATACGAACAAAACATTAAACCTGACGAAGATACAAAACAAACTATGGTTGATGTTGATATGGTGCAAGCTGCGGGTGATGTCGGTGAATATAGAGGAGGAATTACCCTTGCGGAAAACCTTCCTAATGATGATAAACTGTCACTCACAATAGGCGGAGGAAGACGTAACGTTTACCACAGACAAATAAGATTTATAAGTGATATGAAAAAGCTTCAAGAAAGACTTGACGAAATTCTGGACAAAGAACAACATCAGTATTATCTTGATGAAGCAGATCACTGGTTCACCATTGGACATGAAAATGCTCACTCTCTTGGACCGAAAAAAGGTAACGAAACGCTTGGAAAATATCGCAATATTATCGAAGAGAACAAAGCTGATATGGGTTCTTTGGCATTCGTTGACCTGCTAACCGAGCTTGGAATGTACACAGAAGAACAAAGAAAACAAATTATCGTAACAACAATGGCTGATAATTTCTTGAAATCAAAACCTACACTTTCACAAGCACATAGAGTAAGAACAGTTATGCAAAACAAATATTTTGCAGATCGTGGTGCTTACGATATCATTGACGGAAAAATCCACGTTAATATTGATAAAGTTGTACCAATTGCAAAAGAAATGCTCGCTGAAATTGTAAGAATACAAATAGATGGAGATTTCAAAAAAGCTGAAAAATATGTACTGGATAACTTTGTATGGACAGACAATATGGAATTTATCGCACAGAAACTCCAGAAAATAAACAAAACTCTAAATGGCAGACTGGAAACTGAATTAGCAGATAAACTCGCTGAAGAATAAAACGAAGTTAAGAATAAAAACAAAACTAAAAAAATCCCGTACTTAATAGGTACGGGATTTTTAATGATAAAACTTATGAAATTATTTTGCAGAAGAACTGTCGAACATTTGTTTTATACCGTCAACAGAAGATAAAATTCCTGTTGCTTCATACGGCATATAAACAACCTTATTATTCTGTCCTTCAGTTATACTACCAAGAGTTTCTAAATATTTCATCGCAATAAGGTACTTATCAGGTTGACCTTTATCAGCAAAAGCTTCCATAATTCTTGCGATAGCTTCCTTTTCAGCTTCAGCTTCAATAATACGAGCCTGAGCAACACCTTCTGCACGTAAAATTTCAGCCTGCTTTGCACCTTCAGCTGAACGAATAGCGGCTTCTTTTTCACCTTCAGCTTTTCTGATTGCAGCTTCTTTCAAACCTTCTGCCTCTGTAATAGTTGCAGTTTTTTCTCTATCTGCCTTCATCAACTTGTCCATAGAAGCTTGAATATCAGCAGGAGGGAAAATATCTTGAATTTCTACACGATTAACCTTTACACCCCATTTGTTTGTAGCTTCATCTAATATTGTACGAAGTTCTGTGTTAATTGTGTTACGAGATGTAAGAGTCTTCTGCAAATCCATTTGACCAACAAGGTTTCTTAAGTTGGTTTGAGTAAGTTTTTCAATTGCCTCAGGAAGGTTAGCAATTTCATAAACAGCACTCTTCGCATCAACGATTTGGAAATAAATTAAAGCGTTGATTGTAATTGATACGTTATCCTCAGTAATTACATTTTGACGAGGGAAATCATACATCTGTTCACGTTTATCAATTCTGTCCACCAATCTTAGAGTATAATAAGGCTGACCATCAAACCCTCTTTGGACTTGTTTTGTCAAAATTCCCCTTGGCGCTTCAAGGATCGGGAAGATAAAATTAAGACCTGCTGTAAGGGTCTTTTCATAACGTCCCATTCTTTCAATAATAACTTCTTGTTGTTGCTGAACAATAATAATACCTTTAGCAACATAAACCACGAGAGCAACTAATAGTATAAATATAAGCATTAACACAAACTTTCCTTTCTTTAAATTTTTTCTACATATAAAACTAAACTATCATTTTTGACAATTTTAACCTCAGCTCCTACAGGAATTTTATCCCCGCTTTCAATTCGAGCATTCCACCTTTCATCATAAATTGTCACAGCACCTGAATTTGTCGTAACCGGTTCTGTTACCTTAACAATTTTTCCAATATATTTGTCATCCAATCCTGTTTGCTTATCTTTTTCATCCTTACGTCTCAATAGAATAGGTCTGATTAACCATATTGAGAGAATGGATAAAATAATAAAATCAATGATTAAAGCATTGATACTGTTGACAAACAACGACAACAACGCTGTAAGGACGCCCGCAATCGCAAAATTCAGGAAAAAAGCGGAAGGAACTATAATTTCCAATATTACGGCAACAACTGCAACAATGGAAAATATTTGCCATAAAGCCATAACCTAAAACTCCTATCTCTAATACAAAAGAGAGTATAACACATATTTACAGCATCGTCAATTATTCATAAGGGGGTTCAAATTTCAAAGTTAATTTCTAAAACATTTATCTGATTTTGCAAAAGTTTACCCCGAACAATCCGTAAAAGATATAACAAAGAAAGGAAGGTTATTATGGCAAGAATAATAGAAGGTCAACGCAGACTTATAAAGATGTCCGTTGACGATGTACTAAACATCGTAAGAGAATATCAGCAAATAACGCATAACGCCTGCTGCTACGAACACATACGAGAAATACTGCATAATACAGATTTCTATATTCCGGAAGACGTCTAACTACACATTTCCGGTAGAACTGTTTCTATCATCCTCGAGCTGCTTAATATCGATTGAACCCTCAGCTTCTTCAACATAAGCATTACTGATAGGCATAACATCAATTTCAACGTTAACATCAGCATCAACCATTTCGATGTCACTTTTCGGAAATTCTTTAATTTTTCCATCTTCCATTTTGACAGCAACTGTTCCGCTGAGAAATTGCAAATAACAAACCTTACCAAGCCCATCTGATGTCATAACAGAAGAACCGATAGGCGGCATACCCTTAGCAGCATCAATGTAATTTGCATATTCATACGTTAAACAACACAACAATCTGCCGCAAGTTCCTGAAATTTTCCCAGGAGCAATTGGCATACCCTGATCCTTTGCCAATTTAACGTTAATAGTCGCAAACTTTCTCAAAAAAGAAGAACAACAGAATGGTCTGCCACAAATACCTACGCCATCAAGAATAGAGGTCTCATCTCTCACACCAATATGTCTGAGGTCAATTCTCACACGTGTAAACACTTGAGTCAAATCTTTTAACAACGCCCTAAAATCAACTCTTTCAGGCGCGGTATAATAAAAAGTAATTTTGCGTCTGTCAAATGTAATACGGCATTGAACAAGATTCATCACTAACTTATGCTGTTTAATAAGAGCCTGACATTTAAAGAAAGATTCAACTTCATCCTTTCTAATCTCCTCTAGGACTTTCATATCCTGATGGTTTAAGGTTCTCAAAACAGTAAAAGGCTGAGGCTTAACCTTTGATGACTCCCAAAGTCTTGCAATCTCTTTATTAACAAGCTCAACTTTTAAAGCTTCCTCACCTTTTTCAGTTCGAACAAGAACCAACTGCCCCTCTTCAACAGTAATATTGTCAGGTACATTCAAAGGATAAAATGTATTCTTTAAATATTTAACGGCATATTTCATTAAACGTATCTTTCTTCTTCTTTCAACTTTCTATTCATCAATTTTGACAACAATTCTCCAGGAGTTATGTCTGTATAAACAGCCTCATATATAGCACTTGAAACCGGTACTTCAATATCAAGTTTTTTAGCAAGTTCGCAAATCGCCTTTGATGTTTTCACACCCTCAGCAACAGATCCTAACTCTCTAAGAATATCGTCAATTTTCTTACCTTTACCAAGCATTGAACCAACAGTATAATTTCTTGACATTGGGCTGGAACAAGTGGCTATTAAATCACCCATTCCTGACAAACCGTAAAGAGTAGACGGATTTGCACCAAGATTAATACTAACCCTAACAATTTCTGCCATACCGCGAGTAAGAAGAGTTCCTGCACAGTTATCGCCCAAGTTCATCTCATGAGCAAAACCTGAAGCAATAGCGATAACGTTTTTCAAACTACCGCCAAGTTCGACTCCAATCACATCACTATTGGTATACAATCTAAATTTTCCTGGAACATTGCAAGCATGTTGAACAAACTCGGCAACTTTCATATCTTCACTGGCAACACAAGCAGCTGTCGGCTTTCCTGCAAGAACTTCTTTCGCCAAGGTTGGCCCTGATAAAATTGCCAATTTTTGTTCAGGCAAAACTTCTTTTATAACTTCAGACATTCTCATCAGAGATGGTAACTCAATACCTTTTGAAGCATTAACCAAAACTTGTTCAGATTTAATACCTGCAGTCTTTAAGTGCTCACAAACATCTCTCACACCAGATGTTGCTACAACGGAGAGAATTATTTCAGCATCCTTAATCGAACTTTCAAGATCTGACGTAATACAAACCTTGTCTGCAAGCTGAACTTCCAACGGCTTAGACGTATGCTTATTATTTATTAAATCATCGCTTAAATCCTGAGCTCTGCCCCAAACAGTAATTTCACCAAAATTATTAGTCAAAAGCCAAGCTAAAGTAAGCCCCCAACATCCTGCACCTAAAACTGTTAATTTCATATTCTTTATCTCTCCCTATACTGCAAGCTTTGTTTTCAAAAGTTTTCTTAAAACACCGCCATGCTTTTTAAGTTCTAATCTTGCTGTCTCAATATCCATCTTCATTATAACAGATACAATCGCAGTTTTAATTTCCCAATCAGACTTTAACAATGCTGCCAACGCCTCACTATGGGAAACTCCAGCAATTTGAGCCACAATTCTAATAGCTCTATCTTTTAATTTTTCGTTAACTGCCTGCAAATCTATCATAAAGTTTTCATAAGTTTTACCAATTTTTATCATAGAACCTGTTGTCAACATATTCAAAATCATTTTTTGAGCAGTACCGGCTTTCAAACGACTTGATCCCGCAATAACTTCAGGCCCAACTTCAACACAAATAACCAAACCGGCTTCTTCTGCAATTCTTGCCTTATGGTTACAAGTTATCGCAATAGTTTTACAATTTACTTCATCCGCCTGCGCTAAAACACCCAAAAGGTATTTAGGATTTCCACTGGCTGAAATAACTACCGCAACATCTTTGTCTGTTAATACTTTTGCATCCTCTTTACCAAGTTCAAAATTATCTTCCGCACCCTCAACAGATTTTCTCATAGCACCATCACCACCGGCAATAATACCTTGAACCATATCTGGGGAAACGCTAAAAGTCGGAGGACATTCTGACGCATCTAAAATTCCAAGCCTTCCTGAAGTTCCGGCTCCAAAATAGAATAAACGTCCACCTTTCAAAAACTGCTTAGCTATCAAATCAATCGCCTGAGCAATTTCGTCTCCGGCATCTTCTACGGCAAGCGCAACAAGTTTATCCTCTTCATTCATCTTTCTAACGATTTCACGAGTAGGAAGTATGTCGATATCCTTTGTATTTTCGTTACGAAACTCTGTAATAATGTCACTCATGCCTGTACCTCCTTATAAATTATAAACACGTTTAGAATGCAGTTCTTACAACTTCATCAAATTAGCCATTTCAATAGCAGCCTTAGCAGCTTCTGAGCCCTTATTACCAGCCTTAGTACCAGCTCTTTCAATTGCTTGTTCAATATTTTCAGTAGTCAAAACTCCAAAGATAACAGGAATTTCGCACTGCAAACCAACCTGAGCAATTCCTTTAGAAAGCTCAGCACTTACGTAATCGAAATGTGCTGTTGCGCCTTTAATTATAGCCCCAAGAGTAATAATAGCATTATATTTACCTGTTTTAGCAAACTTCAACGCAGCAAGCGGAATTTCAAACGCACCAGGAACCTTAACAATATCAATATTATCAGGGTTAACTCCATGACGTCTAAGTTCATCAATCGCTCCTGACAACAATTTTGAACCAATAAAGTCGTTAAAACGAGATATTACTATACAAAATTTTTCATCACTTACAACAAGTTGACCTTCATATGTTTTCATTTATTTTCTCCACACATCCTGTAATCTACCCTTATTTTACAACATTAAGAACTATTTTACAAGCAGTGGTGCGAAAATCTTATAAAAAATATATATGGAAGTTAAAACCAAAAGAACGCCACTTATCTTCATAAGCCAATCGGAAACCCTATAAAAATTCTTAGAAGTTTTAAGCTTTGATGTCAAAACTCCGGCAAAAACGAGAATAAACCCTTGCCCTAAAGAAAATAAGAACAGCATTATTACTGACTGAGTAAGACTTGCAGACAAAGAAGCAAATGCCATAATTGCCGCGAGAATCGGAGTTGAACAAGGAGTTCCTGCAAGAGCAACAACCCCGCCTAATAATAACGGATAAATAAAAGTATTTGTTCCGTCATTTTGAGGCAATTGTTTTACAATTACAGGCAATTCAAAATCAAGAATTCCTACGAGCTTCAACCCCATAATCATAACAATACTTGCTATAATTACACTAAAATACCCACCCGCAAAAGAAACAAAAACCTTACCTGTGACAGCACAAATTATACCTATAACAGAAAATACAATTGCAGAACCGGTTACAAAAAATAAAAGCTGCAAAAACGTTTTTGAAGGTTTCGCATCGGAATACCCGCCAACATAACCGATAATTATAGGTAGCATTGCAAGAGAACACGGTGACAAGGAAGCCAACAAGCCTCCAAGAAAAGAAACCGCATACAACAGCAATATACTTGTATCACCAGAAAATAAGTCAATGTAATTAGTCATTACTTAAGCCCCTTGAGGTAACCTTCAAAAACCGCCTTATCAACAGCACCTTCAATACGACGAACCTGTTCTCCGTTTGAATTCATCAATATAATAGTAGGAACAAGAGTTACATTATATTTTTTAATCCACTCTTGAGTTGAAGGTTTATTATCCTGAACTTGAATTTCAGTTAAAGAAATCTTATCCTTATACATTGGATAAATTTCTTTCATAATTTTATTCATAGTTTGACAATCAAGACACATTGCTGATGTAAATTTTATAATTTGAGGCTTTGAAGTTTTCGCATCAACACTCATTGAATCATTATTACTTGATGAACTCAAAAACATATACCCTAAAATAGGTATAATCAACACGAGTAATACAATAATAATATTTTTCTTCATAATATTCTCCCTTACTTCAAGACAATATTATCATAAAAGAAAACATCATGAATTCAATTGCACAAGTAGAGGAATAAATTAGTCTCTTAAATTATTTTTAATATCATATACAAATTCGTTTAAAAGAACCATTAATTTATTTAGCCTTGATTTTGGTTTAATTTTATCAGCAGCAACTCCACCTTGAGCCGCAACAGAAACTCTTCTTGCAAGAGTAGTCGGATAATTTTTTGCAAGCTCACTTATAAAAACATCAGCTTCTTGTTTAAGTGCCGGAATATCATTTATAGATTGCTCAATAAGTTCAGGAAGTTTTTCCAATCTTCTGGTAGTGAGATCAGAAGCACCCTTCTCATTAGTAGCGTTTTCAAGCTGTCTGTTATATCTTGAATAATAAGCAACAAGAGCGTTTCCTTGAGTCTTATTCATATTTGCTTCTCTTAAAAAATTTCTTATATAAGTATTTTTTCCCGGAGCATTATTAACAACACTAGTAATCATATTATCTGCATATCTATTTAAGGTCTGAAATTGATTAATTGATGGCATAAGATTTTCCTTTATCTTTAAGTAACGTACACTGGTATAAAATACCGTAAAATAATTTTTTGCTAGTAAATAAAAAAATTTACAAAATCAGCTTGACTTAGAGTAAACTCTAGGTCATATAATTATAACAAGAAGATGAAAAAGAAGGGAGAAAAACATGTCAAAAATTTTGGATAAAATAAATGAACTGAAAGACCTAAAAACGTGTTCTATCAGTGAACTAAACACTCTGGCAGAAGAAATGCGCGAAGTTATAATTAAAAAAGTAGACACAATTGGAGGCCATATGGGTCCGAACCTTGGCTTTGTAGAACCAACAATTGCGCTACACTACGTATTCAATTCGCCAACTGACAAATTAGTCTTTGATGTTTCACACCAATGCTATCCGCACAAAATACTTACAGGCAGAAAGGATTATTACCTAAACCCAGAAAAATATACAGAAATTTCAGGCTATACAAACCCAAAAGAAAGTGAACACGATACATTTTTTATCGGACACACTTCAACTTCAGTAAGCCTTGCAACCGGATTAGCAAAAGCAAGAGACTTAAAAAAAGAAAAAGCTAATATCATCGCGATTATAGGAGACGGCTCCCTAAGCGGCGGAGAAGCTTTTGAAGGGCTAGACAACGCAGCAGATTTAGGAAGCAACATAATCATTGTAGTAAACGATAATGATATGAGTATTGCCCCTAACGCCGGCGGTATTTACGGAAACTTACAACTTTTAAAAGATACAAAAGGACAAGCTGAATGTAATTTCTTCAAGGCTATGGGATTTGATTATATTTACTTGGAAAATGGAAATAACATTGAAGAACTTATCGAAACATTCAAAAAAGTAAAGGACATTGACCATCCTATCGTTGTTCATATACATACACTTAAAGGTAAAGGCTTAGAACTTGCAGAAGAAAACAAAGAAGCTTTTCACTGGATTTTACCGGGGACGGTAGAAAATTTCGGAAAACCTGCAACTCAGGTAGAATGTTATGAAAGTATAACAAAAGATTACCTGCTGCAAAAAAGAGAAAAAGATAACACTGTTATCGCAATTTCTCCGGCAACTCCGGGAGTATATGGATTTACTCCGGATTTTAGAGAAAAATTACAAGAAGGCTACACCGATGTCGGTATCTGCGAAGAACATGCAGTTGCTTACGCATCCGGACTTGCAGCTAACGGGGCAAAACCTGTTCTTTGCGTTATGAGTTCATTTATACAAAGAACATACGACCAACTATCACAAGATTTAGCTCTAAATTCAAACCCTGCAACTATACTAATCTGGTGGGGCGGAATTTCTGCAGGAGATGCAACCCATCTTGGCTGTTTTGACATTCCAATCATTAGCAATATTCCAAATATAGTTTATCTTGCGCCAACTACAAAAGAAGAATATCTAAAAATGCTTGATTGGTCAGTTGAACAAAATAAATATCCGGTAGCAATAAGAGTTCCGTTTGGTAACTTTGTATCAACCGGAATTGAAGACGATACAGATTACTCACTACTTAACAAATATCAAGTAAAAGAAAAGGGCAATGAAGTTGCTATTCTTGGGCTTGGAAACTTCTATTACTTAGGAAAACAGGTCAAAGAGGAATTAAAAAATAAACTCGGCATAGATGCAACTTTAATTAATCCAAAATTCATAAGCGGTCTTGATAAAGAATTATTGGAAGAATTAAAAAGAGAGCACAAAGTAGTTATCACTCTGGAAGACGGAGTAAAGGCCGGCGGATTTGGAGAAAAAATTGCATCTTTCTACGGCAATTCAAACATAAAAGTTTTAAATTACGGTGCCGATAAAGAGTTCACTGACAGAATTCCTTTGGAAGAACTATATCTGCGTTATCATCTTACAAAAGAATTAATTGTTGATGATATTAAAAACTGTCTATAAAATATAAAAAAGCCCCTCTTTAAGCGCGGTGAGATAAGAAAACAAGCAAAAACCCTTATATCATCGCGTTTATGGACAGCGGGCAAACAGGTTACAAGTGAATAACCAAGCAAAAGGGACGTTATCGAGAGATAGCGTCCCTTTCTGCATACTACGCCGC
>CASEYJ010000006.1 GCA_949292175.1 uncultured bacterium
AAAAATTTTTAAGGACAATGATGACCTAACAAAGTCCAATTTGCTCCTTTTTTGTCAATTTTAAAAATTAGGCTCTATTTTAAACACGTTTTACCATTCAGCCCCTGTTCCCTTATTATCATTGTCCTATTAATTTATATTTATCAACTGACAATTTTATATTGCTTCCGTTAATCACAGTTTTCGATAATTTGAATTTCTTCTTCGGTTAAATTGTACAATTCATAGACTTCTTGGTCGATAGTTTTATCAAGATTGTCAATTCCTGATTGGATTTGGTTTAACTTTTTGTTTTTCAAGTTCTATCAATATCATTATTTAATTATATTTACAATACTGATTATCCATTTTGTTATAGTACTCAGTGTTTACTGAAGATGAGTTATAGGATTGATTTCTATTAATACTATCTAGGCTCTTTTTATAATCTTGTATTTTTTTTGATGCATAAGATTGTGCGACATCTTTTGGATAATAACAGTTTTGACCTGATTTAATCACGTGGCATGTATTCCCTTCAACACCTACAACTTCATAAAAAACAGGTCTGCTGTATGATGATAATTGCTGTTTATAAGGCGTACAAGAATACATTTTGTTACTAAACTGTAAAAGTTCAGTATTCATCTGCTTTGTGATATCCAAAATACCAGGAGCTGTATCATTTGCAAAAGCAAGATTTGTACAACATAAAGTTATTATTGATAAAAACAAATATTTTTTCATTGTCTTCTCCTTCTTTAATTGACTAAAATTTGCTATTTCTTATTTTCTAACTCTTCAACAACGCTATCTAGCCAGGCTTGTTTTCTTTCGTTCATTTCTTCGATTGCAGACTGTTTTGAATTATCAAAATATGAAGCCATTGCATTTTTATCTCCTGAATTTCTTGGTCTATGATGATTTTTAGGAGCTTTATCAACTGAAGATGTAACTGGAGTTGCTGAAGATGTAAAAACATCTTTTTCCGGTGTTTTTTCAAGTTTACTGATAATTTTTCTACAATAATTCGGATTAGTAGTTGAAACATTTTGTTTGCTAATCACATTTGATTTCTTAACAACTTTAGTAACATTTCCTGCGATTTCGGGATTTATACCCTGAACAGATATAAATTTCAAATTAGAAATAACATTTAAAACATGATTTACCATTATAACCTTCCCCATAAACAACTCATGTACTTAAACAAAATTTGATATCTATATTATGTCACATTGAAGCTGATGATAGAAAAAATTCATAAAAAGTTACAAATAGACTAATATTTAAGAACAAATTCCCTAAGTTTCTTTATCCAACTTGGGGGCTCATCATTATTAGAATTCAATTTTAAATTTAAGTTTATTTTATGTGGATTTTTATAAATTGATACAGAACCTGAACATTGAGGATGTTTAATCTGTTTGTATAATAATCATACTCAAATACAAGTTAGATAAGATTAGATTTTTTTGAGTTTGTGTCCAACTTTTTTCAAAAAGTTAAGTATTTTATATCCATATGAATTGCGCCAATTGATTTCATCAATATATTTTTGGGATTTGTTCATATGAATATACAAACCTCTATTTACAAGTTCTTTTTCTACCGGATGTGTAACTTCTTCCGGTTTTACTGCTCCTAAGCCTGATTGTTGATATTTTAAAAATTCTTTTTCAGTAAAATTTAGGGGGTTTTTCACATCTACGTCAACTTTTTCATCAACATATGAACCGCCTGTTTGGTACCAATCTGCGTGATATTCACTTTGATTATTTCTCTTAACACTTTCTATCGAATCTTCTGTTTCATCTTTATATGGATAATATATTTTTGTGGTGTATGACAAAGCTGTGTATTCATTTCCCGCAAGCATTTTTTGCGGAGTACCCCATAAACCATTAAAATTTGGTGAATTATTGATTGCTGGTATTCTCATAATATTAACCCCCTTCGCCTCAGTGTAGCATTTTTTCTGGACTTAGTAAATACATATGTAACACAAGTTAATAATGTTTTGTTATAATAATCTTATGAAAATAACTGTTTTAGTCGAAAATAATTCTCGTATAGACAGGTATCTGGTTGCAGAACCTGCACTGTCACTTTTAATTGAGTCAGATGATAAAAAAATATTGTTTGATACAGGTTATAGCGATATTTTTTTACAAAATGCGAAAAATCTCAATATTGATCTGAATAATTTAACAGATGTTGTTTTGTCTCATGGACATGATGACCATAGTGGAGGGCTTAGGTTTTTTAATCCCAAGCATAATAAAATTTTATTTACGGCTCATCCCAGAATTTTTGATGAAAAATGTGATCCCGATGGGACTCAATATGGTTGTCCTTTAACAAAAGAAGAGTTAGAAAATAAATTTAGATTAAATCTTACCTCAAGTGTATTTAAAATAGCTGATAACTTATATTTTTTGGGTGAAATTGAAAATAATACTTCAAATGATAAAGATGATTCAGCATTGGTTTATGTCTATAATAAAAAGCTTTTTATCATAACCGGATGTTCGCATTCAGGGATTGAAAATATCATAAAACATGCTAAAAACGTTACAGGGATACAAGAAATATATGGGATTTTGGGCGGAATGCACTTAATAGATAAGTCGGAGTTTGAATTAAGGGATTTGGGTGAATATTTACAATCGGAAGGTGTAGAATATTTGGCTCCTTGTCACTGTTGTGACTTAAAGTCGAAGATAACGTTAGCAAAATATCTTCCTGTGCAAGAAATTTGTACGGGTGATGTTATAAAATTTGAGTAGCAAAATTTTTTATTTTTAAACATTTAATCAGTATGATAATAAATTCTTTTAATAATACATTTTACCCAAACAGACAACAAAGAAATAGGAATGTCTCATTTAATGGGCAGAACGAGTTTATACGTATTGGAAATTCTTGTTTAAAGCAAATAGGAGATACGATTTCGCCTGCAGTGTATGATAATATTTCTCCTTCAATAAAAAGTGTATTGGAAAACGTTACTCCAAAAAGAGTTAAGGAACTTGCTCAACTGAATTGCTTTGCTGCAATAAGAGGAAAAGCTTATTTTGATAAATCGTACGGCAGAAATAATTATACCTTGATTGCAATGGGACGTTCTGTTGCGTCAATCGCTGAAACTATGAGATTTTTAGGTGCTGATGTTAAGATAATACCTTTGTCAGGTCTTCGAGAAAAATTGCCTAAGACGGTTCCTGATGTTGATGTTTATAGAAAGTATCTTGATAGTATTGGGATTAATGTTGATTTGCTGGAAAAAAATCCAAATAGAAATTATATATTATTTGATTATACTTATTCAGGAAATTCTCTTTGTAATGCTGATTCGTTCTTCCGCAGGGATATTTTTGGAAAAAATCCGCACAACTTTTTTCTGGAATCTATAAATCAAGTTTTAGGAAAAGATTTTCAGGAAAATTTCCATACATTATTTAGTTTAAATCGCTTTAAAGATTTTTCTTCTGTTGGAAAGTTAGATATTTTGAATTTAAAAAATTGTTTTTCACAAGCGAGTGAAGTTGATGCAGTTGAATATAAGTCTAATATGGCTAAATATTTAAGGAAGATTTTTCTATTTAATGTCTGTGATTGCTTAAGGAAGGGGAAATATCAGAATGTTTGTGAAGAAGAGTTTAAGGCTTTGGACAGACATTATTTCTCTCAGGAAGCAATGCGTGCAAGGTTTTCCAACTGGCTGCAAAGTGGTTTAAAAACTTATAAGGGTTAAATATTTATTTGGAAAATTGGAGAATGAGATTTTTATTCTTGAGAGACAGAATATATGAATGGTGAAAATTCTTAAAAACACTTTGCTCTCATATATTCCAACTGATTTTGATGTTGAAGAGAAGATTAATACCAGCAGAATTTTTATTCTTAAAGACGCAGATCTTTGCGGGAATTTTATTGTTTATCTTTGCGAAAGAGAGTTAAGAGCGAAGGATAATTTTGCACTCCAATTGGCTCTTCAAAAATCAAAAGAATTCAAACTTCCTCTTAGAATAATTCATCCAAAAAAGTTTTATGGATGTAAAAGAAAGCAAGATTTTATTAATGAGCAGATAAATAATACTCAAAATGCGTTTAAAAAATTAGAATTAGATTTTGAAGTTTATGTAGGGGATATTGAAGAATACTTGAAACATTTGGGCGTTGTTGTTTTGGTGATTGATTTTAATCCGATTTTAGATAGAAGTTGGCTTAAGAATCTTGAATGCTCGATTTATGAAGTCGATGGTCATAATGTTATTCCGAGCAGATTTGTTTCTGATAAGCAGGAATATTCCGCAGCGACTTTGAGAAGAAAAATTTATCAGAAGATATATCCGTTTTTAACTGAGTATAAACATTTTATCGAATATTCTTCAGATGCAGATTTAGTTTTGAAAAATTTTATTGAAAATAAATTATCTCATTATGCGGATTTTAAAAATAATCCAACCAAAAGTGTGTTATCCGGTTTGTCAAAATATTTGAATTTAGGTTTTATATCTTCTCAGAGGGTTGCATTAGAAGTTGTTCGGGCTGATGTTCCCGAGATTAATAAAGAAAGTTTTTTGGAAGAGCTTATTATAAGAAAAGAATTGGCAGATAATTTTTGTTTGTATTGTGATGATTACAAAGGTTTTGGAGGAGTTCCAATTTGGGCTCAGAGTTCATTGAATTATCACAAAAATGATATGAGAAGTTACAATTATTCTTTATATGAGTTAGAGGGGGCTCAAACTCATGATATTTTGTGGAATGCTGCTCAGAAACAATTATTAAGCGAAGGTATAATTCACGGATATTTGAGAATGTATTGGGCAAAAAAGATTTTAGAGTGGACTTTGGAGCCTGAGATAGCTTTAGAGTACGCAATTCATTTGAATGATAAATTTGCTTATGATGCACCTTCTTCCAGTGGTTACGTAAATATTTTGTGGGCAATTGCAGGGCTTCATGACAGGGCTTTTGCGGATTATCCTGTGAGTGGGAAAATTAGGCGGATGACGTACAATTCTTTAAAAACAAAATTTGATGTGCAAAAATATATTCAAAAATATATTTGATTATTAAGTCTTTTTTAAATTGATTTATAAACTAGTTCAAGATTATTTATGTCTACAAATTTTTTGTAGCCGTATGGGATATTTATGCTTAATTCACTTTTACCATTGTAATTTTCTAATGAATTTGAAAATATGAAACTGTCATCAAGCTTAATTTTATAGTTCCCCGGTGAAATTCCTGAGAAATAAAAATTTCCGTATTCATCAACTGTACTATACGAAACTTCTTCTCCTTTTTCGTTGTTTAGTACAATAATGAAAAAGTAACAACATCAACATAACCCTTGTTTTCGTCGGTATATCCGATAGATTTTATTCCAGATGGCAGTAGTGCAAAGGCATCATTTACCACAAGATTAATTGAGTGTCTTGAACTCATTGGTAGAAACATATTATTAATTATGTATCCACCCATTTGATTATATTGATAATTTACGTTTATAACTCTCCCGCTTTTCGTTCTATAAGCCAGATTTGCGTAGATATCAAAGCCATTATCAGAACCGGTATATTTGTATCCGGTTCCAAGACTCAGAGTTACGCGTTTGAATTCAGGAAATGTATAACCTATTTTTGCCATATTATACTTGTTAGGTTGGTTTGAATAGTTATAGTTAATTATGTCATGACCAAGTGTGAGAGTTCCTAAGTTTTTTGGCATTTTGTAATCGGTTTTTAAGTATATGGTTGAGTATTCGGAGCTGTAACTGCTATTGCATTAGGTTCAACTTTTGGCGGATTGGGAATTTTGACGGGAATAGGCTACTATTTTTATAAAAATTCTAAAGACTTACAAGCAGGATTAATTTGCGGCAAAAAATGTCCATATCAAACAGTTAACAGTAAAACTTTTTGTGAAATTCTTGCAAATAAAAAAGAATATACTTATTTAATGAAAGCAAGTACGAAAAGTGATGTTAATGAGAATTATTATTACCTTATAATTCCTGATACAGACATAAAAACAAGAACTTTTAATACAGTGTTTTTTGAGTTGCCAAATACTTTTAATTCAGAAATTAACTTTAGGATTATTCAGGCTTCCAAACCGTTTAAGTTACAGAAAAATATTCCACAACTGGATTCTGATATTTTTATAAATCCAAAAAGTGCAGATGTAAAAAAGATTCCAACATATACAAAGGAATTAAATCCTGATGGAGGATTTTTGGTAAAAAGCGGTAAAATCCAAAATTCATCAAGTAATATTTTAACCCTCACAACCCAAAATCTTTCTAATAAAGAAAATCAAATATACGCAATTATTGTAGAAATTTGGGTTAGTGACTAAGCTTACTCATAAAGTTGTCGATTCTGTTTTTTGCGTTTTGTCGAAGGTTTAGAAAATAAAATTGGAAATCTTGCCCGTGGAAAGAACCGCGCCCAAATAATTCAGGGAGTTTAATTTCATAAGTATTTGTATCTACACTCGAACAAATTATAACGCCTAATTTTTTATTAATTTTTGCATCTGCAATTCCTGGTGTTGTAATTTTGAGAGTTTTTTCGTCTAAACTTCCAAGATTTTTTTCTGCCTTTGCGTGTTTTTGACTTCTTGTCCAAGTTATTGGGTTAATTACTAACTGATTTTTGGTTTGCAGAACATTTATTCCTGATTTTTCAGGAGATTGCACATCGTAGGATATGATTACACCTGTGTCATTTGCTTTTTTTGCGTATTTCAAATGAGGGTTAGCTTTTAGGTATTCCTTTGTAACAGGATAACCTATTACATATGCTGCGACCATTCTTTTATAATATTCAGGGTGATTTTTCATGTAATCACTTAGTACAATAAGCATTATCCCTGAACCTTGAGAGTGACTTACTAATACAAAAGGTCTGTTGTGGTTGAAATTTTTAAAGTAATAATCAAGAGCTGCATATATATCAGATAGGCCTTGAGTATTTTGTTTTGTATCCTCTTGAATTTTTTCATAGTTAGAGTTTGCAAAAACTTTAAAATTGTATTGAGCATAAAACGGTGCATATATGTTTGCAATTGTGTCAAAAGCTTCTGCTTGCAATTTAAAAACTGTTTTTGCTGAAGCTTGCATTTGCTTATCATCTGTTGAACAGATATTATTGGCATTTTTTGTTATGCAAACAGTTGGGTATATGTAGAATACATCTGCGGAGTATTTGTTTTTATTAGGTTTTGCAAGCCAATTGATGTCTTTAGAATAATCTGTTAATGCAAAGGCTTTTGCATTAGATAGTATAAGACAGGTCGTACATAAAAATATTATTTGTAGTATTTTTTTCATTAATTTAATTATAAAATAAAAATATATTTTTTGATTGGAATTTTATTTGTTTATTGTTTAATAGTTTTATGAAAAAGATGAAATCTATTATTCGACGTATGCTATTGAAATTTTCTGGTCTTGACCAACAAATTTCTGATTTGCAGTCACAAATTAAGCAGAAGGATGCTTGCATAAAACAATTTGTGAAATATCAAATACATTGTCAAGAAGATTATCCGACATGTTTTCCGTTGGTTTTGACTGATAATGAAAAGAGTTTGCTGAAAAAATATTTGAGTTTATCCAAGTATTATTTAGAGTTTGGTTCAGGCGGATCTACTTTCTTGGCTGTTTTATGTTCAAATACGAAAGTTTATTCGGTGGAATCTGATGATAATTGGATAAAATATTTATCTTCCTGGAAAGTTATAAAAGATAGTATTCACAATAAAAGGTTGAAATTTTTCTACGCTAATATTGGAGCGGTTAAAGAGTGGGGAATTCCTATTAATAATGATTTGAAGGATGTTTTTTATAAATATTCATCGGATGTGTTTAAAAACGAAAATGTTTGTTTTGATACAGTTTTTGTTGATGGTAGGTTTCGTGTCGCTTGTGTTTTGAAATCTATTTTGGAATGTAGCGAAGATGTGTCGATATTGATTCATGATTATAGTATGAGGGAAGAATATCATATTATTGAAAGATATTTAGACAAAGTTGAAGATGCAGATTCTTTATTTGTATTTAGAAAGAAATCTAATATCGATTATGATGAACTTAAACTATGTTATGAAAAATATAAGGATGATTGGCATTAAAGATTTATTTATTTACCTACCAAGATGATAGGTAAATTATTATCTCGTGCAAATTCTAAGAACCAATCAGGGCATTCTTTTAGCGATGATACCTTTGCGATAAGTCCTTTGATTTGTGCATTCAAACCAACGATTTCATTATGCATTCCGTGAGCTTTCATTTTCTTTTCTGAGATTAATTTATCTCTTGAATATGTGAATGCTCCAATAAGATCTTCTTTTGAGAAGACTCTATCTCCGATTTTTAACCCTTTAATTTGTGTTTCAGGATATTGCTTTTTCCTAATGTAACGGGTAATTGCGGCATATTCTTTGTCTGAAATTTCACAATTTCTTTGTTTAAAATATTCAAGAAATTTATTTTTAACAAAGGATCTATGTTCAGAATTTTCAAACATTTCACTGACAAAGTTCTTGAATCCTTTTTTTGTTCCGGAGCTGGTGTTAGAGAAGTATGCGTGAGCTATATTCGCGTTGTCGACATCTACAATAAATCCAAAAGTTAAATCGCAATAAGTTGATTTATCATCCATACTTATCATAGATAGTGATTGTGCTGAATTGTTCATTGGATTTTGAGCAAGGGTTTTGAAGACTTCAAGATTAATTTTTTCTAGTACCATGTGTACAAGTAATCTTAAATCTTTTAATGCAATGTTGTTAAATCCGTATTGGAACATGTTTGTATTCATGTCCATATTTGACAAGTTTAGAACTTCGAATTCAGTTTCAACTCCGTTTAGAAGAACTGTTTCTTTTGGAAATTCTCTTGCTTGTAGAACTTTACCGCTTGAAGTTACTCTTTCAGGAACTTTTACGAATTTTGAAGGTGTTATTACTACTTGTTTTTCTGAAAGGGTTTCAACGTAAGGCTGAATTTCAGCCATTTTTTTGGCAAAATTTCTATCGGCTTCTTCTAATGTTGAAGCTTCTGTTTTTTCTAAATAGAACTTATCATTGACGCTCTTTAGGTCAGCTTTTGCCATAATCTGATATATTAGAAAATCTTCAGGTCTACGGCATAGAGTTGCAATTTCTGCAGGTGTTATGTTTTTCAAGTTGTAATCTTTGAACCAGTGATGATTTTCGATTATAGATATAATTCTATCTTTGATATCTTTTGATAAATTAAATCTATCAAGAATTGAATATACATATTCTGCTGATTTTTCTGCGTGTCCTGTATCGGAACCCTCTATAAGATATCTCTTGCCGATGTCGTGTAAAAGAGTTGAGAATTTTAAAACAATTTTACTTGTATCATCAAGTTGTTGGTATAGCGGGTCATTCAAAGATTCTTGGAGTACTTTTAAAATATGTACATCAAGAGAGTAATCATGTTTATCGTGTTGAGGTTTTCCAAAGAAAGCCGCAAATTCAGGGACACCTTTCAGAATAGCATTTAAGAAATCTCTTGTTTCAGCTTCAATTTCTATATCATCTGAAATTCTATTTTCCTTTGTGAATTTTTCAATTTCTGCAATCATTTGATTTACAGTTTCTTGTTGTTGTGGTTGTAGGGTAAGGTTTCTAGTACCGGTTGTGTTTAATAATCCTTCAAAACCTGTTTTGGTACGATAATAACCAAGTTGTTCTGCGATGTTTACATCATCTTTAAATTCTTCTGTGGTCATGCGTTTTGCCTCATTAACCATTTCAAGAATATTTTTAAATTGAGTTTCATCTAAGATTTCTAGATTTTTTGCAAAAATAGTTAGGTATTCTTTACGTTTAATTAATGTGTTAATAAGGCGATTATCATCAAGTGGGGATTCGTCTATAATCTTTTTAATTATTGCGTCAGGTGTTTCTGTCACGTGTTTAAGTGATGCCAATAACTCTTCTTTTGTCATTGACATGAATTGTGAATTTTGTTCAATCAAAGTTGATATTTCATTGACAATACTTGAAAATTCTTTCATTTCACCTCTTGCACGATATCTTAGTGAGCCTCCGACATCCACTTTGATTACGCCTGATTCTCTATATTGAGTGTTATCATTTTTAGGTGCATCCCAGTTTGCAAGCCAAGCGTCTGCTGCAAACCCTTCTGTGAAATGAGATTTTTCTTTAGGTGTTGCACTTAAGTTAGGAACATATTCTCCTGCCATACCAATAATTTTGCCGTCTTCATTATAAATATATTTCATGTTAGGAGCATCTATTCCTGCAGCCCTATATAAACGTGAAGCGATTACTTCTTCAACACTTTGTCCAAGTTTTTCTGCGGTTGGATATTTAATGTAGTAGAGTTTATCACCTACTTGGGTATAATAAGCCTTATTTGAACCTCCTTGCGTTCCAAGGAAGCGGATTCCCTTTTGAGGTCCATCTTCAAATATTACTTCAACTTCTTCTTGTTTATGACCTGAAGCGAGTGATTGTATTTTTTCTTTAGTTAATTGAATGTCTTCGTTGCTTAGTTTTAATTCAGGAATCTCTGCGTTTGTTGTTGGAATAACTCTTTCTGATAGTCCACCTCTTGCTATTATGTTATCCATGTTGTGCATGAAATTATCACGAGTATATTGTAGAGGAATGCCATCTTTTCCAAATTGCGCAAAGTCTGCATTTCTAATAACAGCATCTGAATTTCCGGCGTTTGATATATGTTTTAGAAAATCAAGAATATTCTCTTGAGAGGTTTCGATGGTTGGATATTTTTTGTCTATTGCAAGCATTATGTTTTGTATTCTGGCATCAAGATCAATACCTTGCTTCCTAAGAATAGCTTTGTCTTCCGGAGTGAATTGTGCTAAAGCAAGTAAGACATCTATTTTTTTGCCGAGTTCAATAGGAATTGTTCCGTCTGAAATCAATTCAACAACTTGTTGAACATTTGCGTTATTTTCTTTTAATCTTTTTAATATATTTACAACATCATTGTTGAAAATAGATATTGCTTTAGCATTATTACAAATATCTTGTATTAAGCTTGCGTCTATACCTGTTGAGATAAAATCTTTGATTTTGCCGGCTAATATGTCAGGTGCAATTGTTTTATTCCGATTTACGATGTCGATTAATGAAGCAATTTCGTGCGGTTCGTAGTTTTTAGTTTCGATAGCTTCTCTTGCAATGTCTGTTTGTATATTAGCATTTTGTTCGACGATCATGTTAAGTATTATATAAATTTTATTGTTATCAATTTTTTGATTTTCAATAAGTTCTCTTGCAAAATTTTCAACCACATCATTTCTGCATGGATTGATTGTTTCCCCTATATAATTCCTGTCAAAATTTTTGTTGTTAGCTAGTTCGTTTGCAAATTTAATTTGTCGAGCAGCAATTTTAGCTTCATTAGTCAGTCCATCAAGTGCTATAACGATTTCTCGAGCGTTGAAGTTTTTCTCTTCTAAATTCTTAATAAATTTTCTTGCTAAAGATAATACATCTGGCTCATTTTTGTACCATAATGAATGTAGAATGTTACAAATCTCTTTAGTTTCGTAGCGGTTATCTTCTATAAGATCACCAACAATCTCATATTTTTCTTGACAGTGTCTTCCATAAGCGTTAGATATATTCTCGAATATTGTACTAATAGTTTCTACAGGAAAATGTTTTGCATTTATCATGTTTAAAATTAATTTTTCTTCTGCAGCATATGTTTCGATGTTAAGATGTTTTATTAAATCTTCAACATCTGATTTTGCAACATTTGGATTATCTAGCAGTTCCTTAGCAAATCTTATTCTTTCATTATTTAAGTCGGGCTCATGCCATGCAATTTTGTATAATAGATTTTTGATATCTTTTGCTTCAAGATCTCCTCTGGCAATTAAATATCTTGCAAAATCTTTTTGTTGATTACGTGTAGGTTCTTGCTTATTAAGTGGAGATAAAATCTCCGGAATATCCTTCGCTTTGACTTTAGGATTTGAAATAAGTTCTTTTACAAAATCCCAATCAGGATTTTCTAGTTGTCTGATGTCACTTAAGTTGTATATTAAGTAATTGATATCTTTAGTATTAAAATCAGTTGAAGAAATTATATCATCCAGACACTTTTCCATTTCAGGAGAAGTATTTTGAATGAATTTGTATAGTGATGATTGTTGAATTTCATCAAATACATTTTTATCTTTTAAATATTGAATTTTTCTATTAAACTCTTTAGGATCGAATGGGGCTGTATCTGTCAGGATGTAAAATGCATCTTCTCCGAGTTTATCTTTTGCATCCTGTGAAATAGATTTCCATTGTTCAAGATTTTTTGCATTAAATAATTTTGGATCATATGTTGATTGGTCTAAATATTTTATTAAAGCTTTTGGACCAATGTTCTTTAAGTCCGCTTCTGAAAATCCATTAAGACAAGTAATTAAGTCAGGATAATCTGAATGTTCAGAAGTCTTCATATAATCACCATAAAAGCTCATGTGAACATCATTTTTTATGACATCTCTTATTATTTTTGGAGTTGCGTGAATAGTCTTTTGGATATGATCTAACGTATATCCGGTAGCGTTGTATCCGTTTTGTGCCATAGATTTAAAAGATATTGCATCTAATTCTTCTGCATTAAAGCGATCAAAAATTTCAAAGGTTCCCAGATGTGTATATCCATAACAGAAATTTTGGATGTCTTGTTCTGTTATTTCTGAATTTTTTGTGTATTCAATGAATTTTTGTAGGGTTTCCGGAGGGAATTCATCAAAACTTGAATGGATGTTATATGAGATAAGTCTATCGGCAAACTCAGGATTGATTTGGCTCAGAGCATCAAATGTTGAGTCTTTTCCTGTTGCCATACCATTATAAATTTTTTCCAGAATCTTAGGAGAGAATTTATCTTTATACTTGTTTATTCTGGCAATTCTAGCAGAAAGTTCTTCCGGAGAAATATTATATTGGTAGTCTAAGTTGTCGTGATTATACCATCTGTTTTGTGAAACTATTGATTCGTCTGAATGCAGGTAGTCCAAAAATTCTTGAGGCAATTCTTTGTGAAGTTTAGCACACTCAATCATATTATCAAGATTTTCAGGTTTAAATATTTGCTCAAAATCAATTGCAGGTGTTGAGTTGTATCTGCGGAAATTTATTTTTCTCAAAAATTGAGGATCTGCCAGATTTACAAATTCAAGTATTTTATCTGCATCAGGGATATTTCTTTCCGCCAAATATTGTTTAAGCAAATCGGTACTAAAACTATTGTCATAATGGCTTACAAGTTGTGGCATTTTCCCTGCGATTGCAATTTTAGCTAGGAAATTTTTCTTTCCGTTTTCATCGAGTGAATAGTACGGTCCGATTATGTTCTCGATGTTCCAAGCTGACAAATTCTTTGTTTCGTTCGGGAAGTTTTTTATGAGTGTAATTGCAGGACCAGGATTTGTTGCAAATCTGAGTAATTTATCGATATATGTATAGTCAAAATCTTCTCCAAGTTCTGTTTTTAAAGTAGAACAAAGCTTTTTGATATCTGTAAGTCCTGAGTCAATTATATAGCTTATGAAATTATCATTTTCGTAGTTATTTGCAAGCATTTCTTTTGCAAGTTCTACATTTTCTTTGGTGATATTGAACTCTTCCGTAGAAAGATATTTCCAACGTCTTATGAAATGGGCGGCCATTATATTTGTTGAAAATTTTCCTTGCTCCATTAACCATTTATCATAGTCATTAGCAAATTTTATTCTGTCGATTATCTCTTCAGATTGTGGTTTTAATACGATATCAAAATCGTAATGAATTAATTCTTTTTTAATATCTGGACTTAGAGATTTGTAAAAGTCCAAATTCTTTTTAAAATCTTCCGGATTAATTGTTGTCATCTCTTTTGACAAAAATTCATTGCGCATATTTTGGAATTTGTCTACTACTTGTGAATTTGCTTCATCTGTTTTTAAATCGCTAATAAATTTGTCAAATTCTGCTATATTTTTTTTGAAATTTTGAAGATCTTTGATGAGAGATATGCCATCATACCCAAATAAGAAATTGTTGATATTTCTATTTGAGCTTGTATTCATTGCATGGCAATAGTCAGAAATTATTTCAGAAAGATCTTGAACATTAATTTCAGGATGCTCTTCCAAGAATTTTTTTAATCTTAATTTTTCAGATTTTTCTAATTTTTGAGTACCATTTTGTGATGCAATTTGTGTTGCTAGTTCCTCAAAATTTTGTGCAATTTGTCGTTTCCCATCAGGATAATCTTTAAACAATTTACCTTTAGCAAGAGGATTTCCTGTTTCTGTTTCAAAATGTGTGCCATCAGAAACAAAATTTCCATTACTATCAAATTCGCCATTTTCAAGGTTGACTTTTTTTACTTCAGGATTTGTCAAATCTTTAATATCAGGAGTTCTGGTTAAATGTTTGGCAAAAGGTGCAACAGTTTCATCAGCTTTTGCGATAGTTTTTTGCTCAAGATTATTACCTATAAGATTTTGCCCAGGTTTAGCAGAATCATTTTGTTTAGCAGAACCTGCACCGTCAAACTTGTTGTTTTTAGCCAATGCTTCTGTATAAAGTGACATTCTGTAAAATTCTAACACTTTTGCAGGGCTGTCTGCTATTATTCTGTTTCCGTTGTCTACTTCTATTATATATTTCTTTATTCCGTTTACTTCTAACTGTTTCACGTTCGTACGTTTCAAAACTTCGTAATCTGACAAAGCCTGACCGTACTTTCCGCCTAAGCGCATCTCTATGAAGTGGCCTACCGTCTTAATTAAACCTAAGTTTGTTGTCTGGTCTTTTAATTTGCCTAATAAGTATTTTTCAATGCTTCCTTCTTGCTTAAATACTTCTTTTAGATTGCCGTTCTCATCTACTATATCTTTTATTATCTCTACATTTATGTCGTATCCGGTAAATAAAGCTACCTCTGCGGCAAATTTTGCACTCTTACCGGCTAAATTTGCACCACAAGTCTTATCTATAAATTTACTCCACAATTCGACACCATTCATATTCTTGCCGCTGCTGAGTATTTTTGACATTGCTTCAGCATCACTCGGAACAGTTTTTCCAAGTAATTTTTTTGAATAGTCAGATACTGAACGTTCTATCTTAGATAGACTTTCTGCACTTATACCTCCAACGAAACCAAAGCCCGCACTTACTAATGTGCCAACACCAAGATTTTTCCAGTCTTCACTTGTTGTTTCACTAGCTTTTGTTAGATTGTTTATGGCTCCGCTGCCCGCTGTCCAAGTGCCTAATACTTCCGCACCAACCAGCCCTCGGGTTAAATTCATAGTTGCGGTACTGCCTAAGCCCATACGACCTACCAGATTAGCTGTTCCTCCGGCAACACTCTTCATTGCCCCCAATTCTTTTATCCAGCTTGTACCTATGAGCATTCCGGCGATATCGCCCACCATATCTATACCTTGGACATAGTTTATTTGATCTGTTATTGCATCTGTAACTTTTGTGCCAAATGCGGCTACATATGCTTCTGAAGTAGATGGATCATTTTTATCCGCAAGGCTAATAAACTTTTTTACTTTCTCAGGATTGTAGTCTACCCCTGTTAATTCTTTGAATTTTGCTTTGTATTCTTTCTCGTTACCACTGCAAGTATTTAGTACGCTCTTTACATAGTCACGTTGACGTTCCAAACGACGTATTACTCCGTCAAAATTCATAGCTACGTGATTATCTCCTGGAGTGATTAAATCTAATAAACCTCCAAGTTTTTCGCGCCAATATCCAATATTTAGCCAACCTTGTGAATCTTGGTATTGTTTTATTAAGGATATTGCCTGATCATAAGCTATACCTGCACCTTCTGAAGACATACGTCTTAATTGGTCTTCTTCGTATTTTGGACTTTGTTGGTATTTTATGTAGTCAGCTCTTTGTTCTGAAACACTGCGGATATCTACACCATAACTTGAAAATACATTTCGTAATTCTTCTAACTTATTTGCAGAAAATCCGGTTGCTGTCAGGTTCTTAAACACTTGCTTCATTTCTGTTGCAGATAGCTTATTCAACTCTGCCTGACTCATGTTGTTCATTCGTTCATATAAATTTTTCCCTGCTTTACTATCCAAGCTTATGCCTAAATAGTCTTGGATAAATGTTTCTAAGGCTATTGAATCATTTACAGGAGTTGAGAATCCGCTTGGTACTAGCTGTTTACGTTGAGGAATTGTTTTATCTGAGTCAAACAGGTTTATTGTCGGATAAGAGCGAAGTATTGCCGCTTTTATTTGACGGGGATCTGTTACTTTTTGACTGTTCATATACTTCAACAGTCTTAATACGTTTTGTTTTTCTGCGTTATTTAATTTGTTGAATTTGTTGTAAAACACAAAGTTTTCAGAAGTTGCGGGGAAACCTAACTTCTTTAACTCTTGTACTGTTTTCACATCAGTATGCTCGCCTGTGAGGTATATTTTGCTACCTTTGGTTAGCTTCGTGTTATTGGTTGAATTCAAAACTTCAAGTTCCAATGCTTTGTCATTTATCTGTTGATTACTTGCATTTGGTCCCAATAATTCTTTTGCTAATGCCCAGTAATTAGAGTCATAGTTTTTGGTAAGAACTTTTTCTTCTATGTTTGAAGTGTATATATGTTCTAAAGTATCTTTGAATTGTTGTTTGTTGTATTTCTGAATACTTTCAGATGCGCTTAATCGTCTTTTCACAACAGCAGAATCAGCATTAAATTCTCCTGGTACCAGAATTTGAGCGCCAACCTGATTGATTGCGTTTTTACCCTTTTGAGGGTTCAGACGTTTTAAAGCTTCTGTACTAACATTAAATTTCTGTGCGATTAGGGCAGGACTTTCACCATTTTGAACTGTTGTTTTGGTATTTCCTTTACCGTCGTATTCAACAAAGTATATTTTGCCATCTCGTTCTACTTGTTGAACTACTCGATGCAAATCGCCTTGTGTGTAATCGTTGTAGCTTGTTCCATTGTACAGAGTTGTTATTTTTTTCCCATTTGCACGGACTTTATCTTCTATTATGACTCCGTTTAGAGAATAAGCGGTTTCTGTACTTCCATCCGGATTAACTTTCTGTGTGTAAATAAAATCGTTGTCATTGATTTCACCTTCTGAGTTAACATTTAAGGCAGTAGTTACTCTTTTGCCTCCATCTGGAGTTGTTTCTGTTACAAGCACGTGTGCGGGTTCTGTATTATTACCGGTTACCCATTCATAGCTAATTTCCCTTAATATTTCATTCCCTTTACGCTCGATACGTGAAATTGGATAGCCTGAGTCGTTGTATTTTACCTCAGCTTCACATATTGTACCGGCAACCTCTATGTTGTATATCTCTGTATTTGAGCGTTCTGTTTCTTCACTTTTATGTTCAATGGTAACACCTTTATCCAAGTCCTTTGTATTACCACCGTTTAGTAACGCAAACAACTCGCTTTCGCTCAAGTTTGCCAAGCGTTTTTCGTATTCAGCTAAAGCCACACCGCTTAAGCCTTTGTTTTTACATATCTCTTGTATTAATGCTGTTTTGCTGTTTACGTCCATTTTTCTCTATTTGCACACGGCTTTTCTTTATTTACATCCTACTCTTTCTTTTTACGGCATATTTTATTTTTTCTTTAGGGTATATGTACTTTTGTTAACTGCTGTTTATGCTTCATGACTTGCATTTCAAATCGTTTTATGCTTTCATGATGAATGGAACAGGCAATTCCTCTTAGCCTTGTTCAAGGGAAATCAACAAGCGGCGGTTGAAATTCCGATAATGTACACTTAATAAGAAGGAAAAACAAAATGTTAAAAATCAGATTAACTAGATTTGGTGCTAAAAAGAACCCATCATATAGAATTATTGTAATTAACTCTACAACAAAAAGAGAAGGTAGACCTGTTCAAGAATTGGGTCACTACAATCCTAAGACTAAGGTTATGAAATTAGACCTTGCTGCAGCTCAAGAATGGATTAAGAAAGGTGCTCAACCTACAGAAACAGTTGCTTACTTAATCAAAAATTGCAATGCTGATGGAACTTTGAACTACAAAAAGAGCGAAACAGTTAAATTGTCTAAGAAAGCTCAAGCTAAAGCTGCTGCTGAAGCAGAAGCTAAAGCAAAAGCTGAAGAAGAAGCTAAGGCTGCTGCTGAAGCTGCTGCTCAAGAAGCTCCAGCTGAAGAAGCTCAAGCTTAGTCTTTATAAAGATATAGTTAAAATCCCTGTCATCCGGCAGGGATTTTTTTATACATGAAAAAATGTAAATAATTAGTAAATTACAAGGCGTAAAATTATTTCTGTATTATAATTGAAGTGTTATATTTAATTGGTTAGGATAGAATTTTGAATAAGAAGAAATATTATTTTATAGCAATTGGCGGTGTCGGTATGAGCGGACTTGCCAAGTATTTATTGGAAAATGGATGTGACGTCAGCGGTTCTGATGTTTGTGATAGCAAGTATGTACAAAAGTTGAAGAAAATGGGTGCAACAGTTCATATAGGACATTCAGCTCAAAATGTTCCTGAAGGTGCTGTTGTAATTGCAAGTTCGGCGATAAGAGACACTAACCCGGAAATCATTAGGGCAAAGGAATTAGGATTACCTATTTATCACCGTTCTGATTTGCTTGCAGAAATTTCCAGAGAGGGAAAATTCTTTCTCGGATATTCAGGTACCCACGGAAAGACAACCACAAGCGGGTTAAGTTCTTATGTTCTTGAAAAGGCAGGATTGAAACCTTCATATGTGGTTGGTGGTATTATTCCTGAATTGGAAACGAATGCTCATTGTCAGGATGGAAAGTTTTTTGCAGCGGAACTTGATGAAAGTGACGGTACAATTGTAAAATACGTCCCAAATATTTGTGTCGTTAATAATCTTGAGGCTGATCACCTTGATTTTTACAAGAATGGCTTAGAGTCTATTTTGGAAACTTTCGAAAAGTTTATTTCCAAAATGCCGGATGATGGGGTTGTGCTTGTAAATAACGATTGTGAAGCTTCTAAAGGTTTGCACGGTCACAAGACAATGACATTTGGGCTTGCTGATGGAGCTGATTATGTTGCTAAAAACATTTGTTACAATGAAGATTGTACAACTTTCGATGTTTACTTTAAGGGTGAGTTTTTAACTGATTTGAAAATTATTCTTAAAGGTAAGCATAATGTTTATAATGCTCTTTCTGTATTAGCAAGTCTTCATCAGGCAGGAGTGGATTTGGATCTTGTAAAACCACATTTTGCTACATTCAGCGGAATGGGAAGACGTTTCCAAAAAGTTGGAGAATTTGACGGCATTGAAATCTATGATGATTATGCGCACCATCCAACCGAAATAAAGGCTACTTTGTCTGCCGCAGCTAATTTCAAGAACAAGCATATTGTTGCTGTATTCCAGCCTCACAGATATTCTCGTTTGAAGAATTTATGGAATGAATTCCTTGGAGCTTTTGACGGGGTTGATAGGGTTGTTGTGACTGACGTTTACGCAGCTTCTGAAGATCCTATTGAGGGAATTAACGCTGAGAGATTTGTTTCTGTACTTTCAGAGAAGCAGATTCCGTGTGAGTATATTGCCGGTGATATGGCAAGTGTTGCAAAGGAATTATTCCCTTCTTTGAGAAGTGGAGATGTTGTAATCGGACTTGGGGCCGGTACAATTAATGCTTTGGGAAAAGAGTTGTTGAAGTTGAGTGATGAGGTTAGCAAAGTTGGACATTGAAGTTAAAGAGAATTTTGTTGTCGATAAGCTTACCAGTTTCAAAATCGGCGGCGCAATTAAGAAGGTATATTTCCCACATTCAGTTAGTGAATTTTTAGATATTGTAGAAAGAGAACCGGAGGCGGAAGTTTTTGGGAATTTTTCGAACACACTTGTGTCATCAGAGGGGTATGACGGAACTATCATCGTTACGACTAAGATGACAGAGGTAAAAATCGATGGTACAAAATTGATTGCTGAGTGCGGCATTAAGAGTCAAAAATTGTCTAAAATCGCTTGTGAAAATACGCTTAGCGGGTTTGAATTTATGATTGGTGTTCCGGGAACTTTGGGTGGAATGATTTTCATGAATGCTTCTGCACGCGGACAATGTGTGAGTGACAAGCTTGTTAAAGTTACTTGCTGGTCAAGAGAGAAGGGACTTTTTGATTTAGGTAAGGATGAAATGGGCTTTGAATATAGAACTTCTCGTTGTCAAAAAGATTCTATAATTATTTTGGCAGCTGAGTTTGAGCTTGATAAGAAGCCTGTTGAAGAAATCCAAGAAGTAATGGATGCAAATGTTGATTTCAGAAAAAATCATCAACCTTCATTGGCATTACCGAATTGTGGAAGTGTTTTCAGAAACCCTGAGGGTAATTCTGCCGGCAGACTTCTTGAGCAGGCTGGAGCAAAGGCTTTTTCAGTTGGCGGAGTCAATGTTTGGGAAAATCATGCAAATTTTATAATCAATTCTCGTGGCGGAAGCTCAGAAGATGTTTTGGAAATTATGTGCAAAATGTATTCTGCTGTGAAAGACAAATTTGGAATTGAATTAAGGCCTGAAGTTAGATTTTTGGGCGGAAAGAACTTAAGAGAGGTTGAATTATGCAAGACATTGAATATAAAATAGATAAAAATGCTAAAATTGCGGTACTTTGCGGTGGAATGTCTTCTGAAGCAGAAGTATCTATGAGATCCGGTAAGGGATGTTATGAAGCGTTGAAGAGATTGGGCTATGACAATGCAGAGATGGTTGTCGTTGATAGAAATATCGCTCAGAAACTTGCTGATGGAAAATATGACTGTGCATTCAATGCTCTTCATGGCAAATATGGTGAAGACGGTTGTGTGCAAGGTATTTTAGAAATTTTAAAAATCCCTTATGCGGGTTGCGGTGTTATGGCAAGTGCAATTTGTATGAATAAAGAATACACAAAAAGAGTGCTTTCTACTTGCAAAGATATTCCGCTTATTAAATCTGTTTTTGTTAGAAAAGGCGAAGATGTTAAAAAGGCTTGTGAAGGTTTAAGATATCCGCTTATTACAAAACCTGTTTGTGAAGGTTCAAGTTTTGGAATGACTAAGGTTAATAGTGCCGAAGAACTTTTGCCTGCTTATGAAGAAGCTGTTAAATATAATGCTGATGTTTTAATCGAAGAATTTATTGACGGATTCTTTATTACTGTTGGAGTTTTGGAAAAAGACGGTAAGGCTTTTGCAACTGAAATTCTTGAGATAAGACCTAAAAATGAATGGTATGATTTTGAGGCTAAATATACTAAAGGAATGTCTGATTTTATCGTTCCTTCTACTGCTTTGTCTGCTGAAGCTACTGCGAAGATTAAGGATATTGCAGTTAAGGCCCATGAAACTGCCGGTTGCAGCGGTGTTTCCAGAGTTGATTTCATGGTAATGAATGATGAACCTTATTTCCTTGAAATTAATACAAGCCCTGGGATGACTGAAACTAGCGATTTGCCTGCTCAGGCTGCTGCAATGGGTATAAGCTATGATGAACTTGTTTTGTTAATTTTGAATAGCGCAGGTTTGAATAAATAAGGGTAAAATGGAAGAATTTCAAGAAGATAATCGAGAAGAAGAAATAATTGATCCGGTGAAACTTGTGAAAAAGGTTCGCAAGTCTCGTAAGGTGCGTAAAGGTCGTCGTAAACAAACTGTTTTCAGAAAATCTTTCCGCTTCTTCATGACTATCTTTTTGATTTTTGCCCTAGTATATGTTTCAAAAATGCCTCAATGGTATTTAAGCAAAAAAGCTTACACGACTGTTGATAACAATACGATTATTATTGAAAATAATAAGATAGTTAAGCCGTATAGGATTCTTGCGTTCCTTAAATTGCACAAGGTTCCTGATCAGCCTATATATATGATGAAGACGTCTGCAATTGAACGTGATATCAAGAAATTACCACCTATCGAGGAAGTTTACATTCGTCGTTATGCTTTTCCTGCAAGACTTCAAATCATTGTAAAGGAAAGAGTTCCTGTAATATCTATTGCTCCGTCAGAAAAGGTTCCGCCTGTTGCGGCGTTTGCAAAAGATGGAACGTTAATAGGTCATGAATTTATGCCGCTTGCTCCTGGAATTAAGACCATAAAGGTTTTATCTTACGGAAACAAGGGCGATGATTATACAAAATGGAATATTACTAAAATCAACGAAATCGAAAAGATTGCCAGATACGTTGGACAGTACTCAAAAGAATCTGTTGAATATATTGATATGCGTAATCCTTATGATGTTTACGTAAAAATTAAAACGGTTAATATCAGATTAGGAAAGCTGGATGCCGGTGTTTACGATAGAATTAAGCGTATTCCGTCAATTCTTCCTCAGGTTAAACTTACTGATGCAAAGATTAAATATTTAGACTTAAGTTGGGAAAAGGTTAATTATTTGAAGCTTGAATAATTCCTTCTGCTGCGCAAAATGCTGTTGACCAGCAGTTTTGTAAATTAAATCCCCCGCAAAAACCGTCTATATCAATAACTTCACCACAAAAATAAACGTTTGGTGTTATTTTTGATTCCATTGTTTTAGGGTTAATTTCTTTTAAGTCGACTCCGCCGCAGGTGACGACTTCACCGTCTTTTGAAGCTGATTTGATTGTCAGGGTATAGTTGTGGAGTTTGTCTAGAATTTCATCTCTGGTTTTGCCGTCAATTTTGTGGCATTTTTGGTCAGGGTTATCTAAAATATGTTCTGCAAAACTTTTTGGAACGTATTCAGATAGTAAGTTTTTAATACTTTTATGCGGATTTTGATTCATTAGTTCCTGAAGATCAAAATCTGCGCATAAGTTAAAATGTAATTCGTACGGGAATTTATCTCTCGCTTTAATTGACGAAATTTTGTAAACTATCGGGCCGGAAATTCCTTTGTGGGTGAATAAAATATCACCTTCCATCCCTTCAGCTTTAACATTATTAATGCATACTCCTGCTATATCTGCCATGTTTTCTGTCGTGTTTAGTGCTGTAAGTGCAGGTTTTGGTTCAATAATTTTGTGACCGAGAGATTTTGCACTATCATATCCCGCGTGTCCGCCTGTTGCAATGATAACTTTGTCGAATCGGTAGCTCCCCATATCAGTTACGATTGTCAGCGGGTTTTGGTTTATTCTAAGAACCCGTTCTTTTTTAAAGTGAACTTTTTTTATAGCGGAGAGTAATTTTTCTCTGACATCTTTTGAACTGTTCGAAGTTGGGAAAATTCTCATATCAGGTTGAGTATATGTATTTATTCCCATAGCCTCGAATGTGTCGATTGTATCTGAGGTTGAAAACTTTGAAAATATAGAATATAGAAACTTTTCGCCCCTTGGATAATTTTTTGCGAGTTCCCTAAAATCATATTCAGCATTAGCAAGATTACAACGGCCGCCTCCCGTTGGTAGTATTGTTCGCAGAGGTGAACCAAAATCAAAAATGGTTACATCAAACTTGTTTTGCAAAAAATATGCACAAAAGCATCCGGCAGGTCCGCCTCCAATAATTCCTATTTTAAATGTCGACTCTTGTGCCATATAAAAATACCATTTCAGGGTTTTCAAGATCGTTGTGAAGTTCGCTTATTGTTTTGTGCAGAACAGGATGTTCAAAATCCGGAATAAGTTCCAAAAGCGGGACTAATGTAAATGCTCGCAGATGAAGAAATTTGTGTGGTATTGTTAGATTTTCACCTTGTATAATCTCTTGTCCATAAAACAATATATCAATATCAATTGTTCTATCAGCGTAGCCTGCGGTCTCTTTTGGTGTTCTACCCAATTGTTTTTCAATTCGTTGGCATTCACTTAGCAGATCTTGTGGTGATAAGGACGTTTTTAGTTCTATAACTGCATTGACAAACCAAGTATCTGTCGACATGTTCCAAGGTTCGGTTTCGTAAAATGCAGATGTTCTTATTATAGAGATATTTTCGGTAGAGTTAAGCAAACTGGTTGCTTGCTGAACATAACCAATTCTATCACCTTTATTTGAACCTAGACTAAGATAAACTATTGCCATAGCAATATTTTATTCATTTTTAAGTCCAATGTCAACAAATAATATTAAAGATTATAATTTATATCTTATTACAGAATTGCCACCCTGCGAAGAAATAAATAGCAACCCATTGTCTAAGTGAAGGCAGTAAGGTTTAATTACGTGTCCTAAAACTTGTGTAATAGTTCCGGTCGGAGTAATTTTTACTACGTTATCTATATTGTAGTTTGCAACGTAAAGATTTCCTGCATCATCAGAAACCATACCCATAGGACCGTTTAGTTTCGGGCTTTTTACGTAAATTTTTCTTTCTCCCAGCGGTGTAATTTTGATAATTGAGTTATTACTAAAACTTGCAACGTAGACATTTCCGTTTTTATCAGTTGTGACTCCGGTAGGGCTTGTTAAGTTGCCGTAACTTCCGCTTGTTTGTGGAATTTTAGGTCTTTGAGCTTCCAATTTTGCTTGTTGCTCAGCTTTGATAGTTTGGATGTCTGTATTCATCAATGCTGCAAGTTGCTGTGCTTTTGTTATAACAGGACTTGTTGTAGGAATTATTGACAAGTACTGCTTTGCATTATTGATTTGTCCCAATCTGTGACTGAGTGAAGCTGCATTATATACCGCTTCATAGTCGGTTGGTTTTCTTATCATAATCTGTTTGAATACATTAAGGGCCTCAGCGTCCTTGTCCATTTGCTCATAAACTACACCTAGGTTGTAATACGCATCAATGTAGTTTGAATCAATGGCAATTGCCTGTTGAAATGCTCCAACTGCTTCTTCGTATTCACCCATACGATAGAAATCTACACCACGATTGTACTGTAATTTTGCTTCATTGCTGATTTCAGCCGCAGAAATTGTACCTGCGGCTAAAACCATAATGAATGCTGTTGTTAATAATTTTTTCATCATAATTATATTTCACTTAACTCTTCAATTAACTTGTGATTTTTATGTGCAAACTCTTCTCCTCTTGCTATTATAGCAAGTTTTAAGATATTTGCAAGATTAATTGTATTAAGTGATTGGAAATTGTCCGGTAAACGCAAGCTCCAGTTTGCATCTCCGGCTGTTCCAGGTCTGTTGTATACATCGTAAATGTTGAAGTAATCAGTAAAGAACATTTGAATATTTTCTGCTTTTGATGCAAAAATTTCAACCAACTTAGTCTGAGCTAAGAATTCTGCGTTCTTTGTCAATTCAACGATTAATGCGTCTTTATCAGACCAATCAGGGAAGGCTAAGTCTTCAACCAAGTTTTTAACATGTAGATATCCTTCGTGAGTATTTACCATTGAATCTGCCCACATTTTGATTGGTTCATTGTCATGTGTTCCGACCATAGCCCAGCATTTTTCATCAATATTTTTGCAACGATATGGATCAAGAGGTTTTTCAGGTTCAGTAAATTGTGTTAATCTCATTCCCTGCAAGCCATATTCTTTCATTACAGCTGCAACAGGATTTGTTAGTGTACCTAAGTCTTCACAAACAATAGCGTTTTTGTCTAATCCTTCTTCTTTTGCTGCTGCAATTACAATTTTTTCTATTAATCTTCCGTACAATTTGATTTGTTTTTTAGATAAAGTTTTTACACGTTTTTCTTTATCTGCTTCAAGTTCCATATCCAAATCATCCATTGTTGCAATTGCAAATTTCTTCAAGAACGGATGTTCAGGTGATGAATATAATCTGCCTGCACCTTCTTCAATTTTTGGTTTTTTGCCGGCTTTATATACCCAAGGATCGATTAACCCTACGATGTGGTCAATTCTTACACCACCAGGGTTTTCCTTGAACATTTTTTTGAATAAATTTTTCATCAAAATGCCGCCTTCATCTAATGAACCGTCTGCCTTATATAATTTTTCAGGATTCATTACAGGGAAGCCCCAAGCTTGACCGTCTTTTGAGAAGTAATCCGGAGGACAACCTAACATCCAACCTTCCAAGAAGAGTGATTGGTATGCCCAGCAATCTCTGTCTGAGAATGCAACTTGACGGTCAGCAATCATTTTAATGTCTTTTTTCTTTGCATATTCCAAAGTTTTTTGGTTTTGTTTTTCCAAAACAAATTGGACAAATTTATAAAAGTCTATTTCATCAGCGTATTTTTTAGAAATTTCTTCAATTCTCTTGCCATATTCAAGTCCTTGTTCTATTGATTTTGGATTGAATAAGTTTTTATCTGTTTCAGAATTCCATAATGGCCAGTAATCGTTGCCATGTTCAATTGATAGAGCTTCATATAAACTATCTTTGTCTAACCAAGAGTCATTTTCTCTCTTGTAGATATCAAATTCTTTCATCAACTTCTTATTATTTTTTTCTTTGAAGTTGCTCCAAGCTTCTCTTAATGCTTCATTTTGTTTTCTGTAAATGTAAGAGTATGCTGTTTTATTTGTATCTTTATTTGGATTATTGGCTACTATATCGTTGTATGTTTCAACTGATAAAATATTTAGCCATTCTTTTTCAGTTAATTGTTTTAAGTCAATGAATAAAGGGTTTCCTGAAAAAATTGTTCCTGTGTATGGTGAAGAATCACAACCTTTTGTTTTTCCGGCAGGTCCAAGCTGTATAGAATTAAATATTCCGCTTGCCCAATCTATAATTTCTTTACCGCCATTAGAATTTATTGTTCCAAATCCGGTATTTTCACCTTCTGCAGAAGGAAAACTTCCACTGTGCATAATGAATGCAAAGTTCTTCTTTCCTAAAACTTTTAAAGCTTTTTCAATAGTTTTTGTCGCATTTTTTTCTAAAGTGCAAACCATATTTAACCCTTTCTCCTTATAAACTATAACAATAACAAGTTGATGGTAGCATGAGCGTTTAGTTTTTGCAAGGGTTAAAAGGGACTAAAATGCTTTATTTATTATAATTTAACATAAATCCTTCCTCATTTTTATGAAGAAGGATTTAGTGATTATAATCTTTAGAATAATATTAGCTTATTGCATTAACGCAATCTTCGCAAATACCATTCGCATTTAATTTTCTGTATTTCCAGCAGCGTTCACATTTTTCGCCTTCTGCTTTTGTAACCCAAACAGTAATATCATCTTCCTGATATTCGTTGAGTACATCGCTTGGTTTTTCATCTGTTACGTGTGCTTGTGATGTGATGAAGATATTACACAATTCATCTTCATTTGCTTTTAGAACGCTATTATCTTTTGTGCTTATGTGAACTGCAACTTCCAATGAGCTTCCAACTTTTTTGTCAGCTCTTAACGGTTCAATTGCACGGCTAACTACTTCACGAGTCTTAAGTATTTTGTTAAAGTTGTTTTCTAACTCTTCGTTGTTCCATTCAGTATGGATTTCAGGCCAAGAAGTTAGAAGAACGCTAATAATACCGTCTTTTTGACATTCAGGAATACTCATCCAAATATCTTCTGCTTGGTGTGGCATTACAGGTACCAATAGTCTTACAAGTGTTTGCAAGATTTCGTACATAACAGTTTGGCAAGCTCTACGTGAAAGTGATTTTTTGCCTGCTGTATATAGTCTGTCTTTTACAATATCAAGATAGAATGAACTTAAATCAACAGCTGCAAAGTTTTGAAGTTGTTGGAAATATTTGTAAAATTCATAATTTTCAAATGCTTCAGTTACATTTGTGATAAGCTGATTAAGTTTGTGCAATGCAAATTTGTCAAGTTCTTTCAAATCTTTGTATTCAACATAGTCAACGGCAGGATCAAAATCAAACAAGTTACCAAGTAAGAATCTTGATGTATTTCTTGTTTTCTTGAAGATTTCAACCAGTTGTTTTACGATATTATCGCCGATTTTTGTATCGTTTCTGTAATCAACTGATGCTGCCCAAAGTCTTAATATATCAGCTCCATAGTTCTTGATAATATCATCAGGTCTAATGTAGTTTCCTAAAGATTTTGACATCTTACGTCCGTCTTCACCAAATACAAAACCGTGAGTCAAAACTTGCTTGTAAGGAGCTTTACCTTCAGTCGCAACAGCAGTCAGAAGTGATGATTGGAACCATCCTCTGTGTTGGTCAGATCCTTCAAGGTACATATCAACAGGAATTGTTCCCAATTCTGATGAGCGTTTTTCTACAACTGCTCTCCAGCTGATACCTGAATCAAACCATACATCCATAATATCGTTTTCTTTTTTCAAATGTGTTTTTCCGCATTTAGGGCAAACAAAACCTTTTGGAAGTAATTCTTCTGCACTGTATTTTACCCATGCATCAGAACTTTCTTTTTCAAATATTTCTGCAATGTGTTCTATTGTTTCATCTGTTACGATAACTTCTCCGCAATCTTCACAATAGAATACAGGAATTGGAACACCCCAAGTACGTTGTCTTGAAATACACCAGTCTGAACGGTTGCTTACCATATTTGAAATTCTTGCTTCTCCACCTGCAGGAATCCATTTTACATTTTTGATTGCTTCAAGAGCTTCATCTCTAAATTTGTCAACCTTTACAAACCATTGTGGAGTTGCACGATAAATTACAGGATTCTTACATCTCCAGCAATGTGGATAACTGTGATTGATATCTTGTTGAGCAAGAAGTGCTCCGCAATTTTGCAATTTTTCTATAACAATTTTATTTCCTTTGTAGTATGGAACTCCTTCCAAATCCTTATCTTTTACTTGTTCAGTCCATACACCCTTGCTATCAAGTGGTGAAAATACTTCAATATTGTATTTGCAGCAAACTTCATAGTCTTCAAGACCGTGTCCTGGAGCTGTGTGTACTGAACCGGTACCTGCATCCAAAGTTACGTGTTCTCCAAGTAGAATTGGTGATTTTCTGTCTACTAGCGGATGCTTTGTGTTCAAAAGTTCTAATTCTTGACCTTGGCAAGAGCCTAGAACTTTAATATCTTTTTCATCCCAGCTTACGTCAGATAAGAAAGATGCAAGCAGTTCTTGTGCTGCTATGTAGATGTCACCGTTGTATTCGAAGAATGTATATTCAAATTTAGGGTGAACACTGATTGCCATATTTGAAGGAATTGTCCAAGGAGTTGTTGTCCAGATAACTGCATACAAATCTTTGTTACTTTCAATTCCTGCAGCTTTTAAAGCTTTCTTTTTATCTTCTTCTTCGAACTTAAATCTTACATATATAGAAGTTGATGTATGATCTGCGTATTCAACTTCAGCTTCTGCTAAAGCTGTTTCACAAGATGCACACCAATATACAGGTTTCAAGCCTTTTTCAATATAACCCTTTTTGTACATTTCGCCAAAAACTCTTACCTGTTCAGCTTCGTATTCAGGGTTAATTGTCAAGTAAGGGTGTTCCCAATCTCCCCAAACGCCAAGACGTTTGAATTCACTTTCTTGTCCTTTTAGGTTTTTGTGTGCGAATTCTCTGCATTTTTGACGCAATTCGTAAGGAGTCAACGCACTTCTTCCACCCTTAATTTCTTTTACAACTTTGTTTTCAATAGGCAAACCGTGTCCGTCGTATCCAGGTACATATGGAGCATAGTAGCCTTTTTGAGATTTATACTTAATCAAAATATCTTTTAAAATTTTATTCAATGCAGTTCCGACGTGAATTTTTTCACTGCTCAAGTATGGAGGTCCATCGTGCAGGATAAATTTATTGGTTTTATCTTTATTGGATATACTTTTTTCGTAAATATGGTTTTCTTCCCAGAATTTTTGAATTTTAAGTTCTCTGACGGTTGCGTTTGCTCTCATTGCAAGACTCGTCTGAGGCAAGTTCAAAGTGTCTTTGTATTCTGTTTTCACGTCATTACTCATTCTTCTCTATCCTTCTTTTATATTAATTTCTTCCTTCACTAATTCTTTTTGAGGAGCATAATTTTTTGCTAAGGCTCCAATTTTTTGAGAGTTATTTTCTTCATTGCTCTCAAGAACAAATTCTCTCATTTTGTTGTAATTAAATACATTTTCCCATCTTGCAATAACTACTGTTGCAACGCAGTTACCGACCAAGTTAACTGTTGTTCTGCCCATATCCAATATTTGGTCAATTCCAAGTAAGATTGCAACGCCAACAATTGGGATATTGAAACTTGCTAATGTACCGGCTAATACGATTAATGAAGCTCTAGGAACTCCGGCAACACCTTTACTTGTTAACATTAGAGCAAGCATAATGATGATTTGCTGATTCAAATCAAGATTAATACCAACTAATTGAGATGAGAATATTACTGCCATTGCAAGATACAATGTACTTCCGTCAAGATTGAATGTGTATCCTGTTGGCATAACAAATCCAACAATATTTTTTGGAACCCCGAAGCGTTCCATAATTTCCATAGCTTTAGGGAAAGCTGCTTCTGAACTTGCTGTTGTAAATGCCAGAAGTGCAGGTTCCTGTAAAGCTTTGATTAAACTTCTGAATGATATTTTTACCAGCTTGCAAACTATGAACAATACTAATAAAACAAATATTGCAAATGCCAAATACAATGCACCGATTACTTTAAAGTAATTTTTAAGTACGGCTAACCCGTTTGCACCAACAGTTGCTGCAATAGCTCCGAAAATTCCTAACGGTGCAAAGTACATAACGTATTCGGTAAATTTAAACATTATTTGTGATACTGAATTTAAAAAGTCCAGCACAGGGCGGGCTTTTTCTTTACAAGCACACATTGCAATTGCAAAGAATATTGAAAATACAACTATTTGCAATAAATTACCTTGTGACATAGCGTCAAACAAGCTTGTTGGGAAAATATTTGTAATCATTTCTCCAACTGAAGTGTGAGCGTGTGTAGCTGCCAATAGCCCTGCGGTTTGCATTTGAACTGCGTGTTCTGAAGTCCCCATAACAAAGCCTACACCCGGCTTGAAAATGTTAGCCATTGATAGCCCGATAACAAGGGCCAGTGTAGTTACGACTTCAAAATATATAATGGTTTTTAAACCTATTTTACCAAGGCTTTTTGCATCACCGTGTCCGGCTATCCCAACAACTAATGTCGCAAATAGTAAAGGTGCAATAATCATCTTTACCATACGTAAAAATATCGCCGCAAACGGGTGCATTTTTACAGCAAACTCAGGGGCAAAATGTCCTGTAATAATACCCAAAATAAGCGCTACAAATATTAGGGCTGTTAATTTAGAATGTTTCAATTTGGTACCTCAATAGGATTATATATCAAACATACGATTCAGCCCATTTTATTGATTGTATTTTTAATAAAAGTTAAAAAAAGGAAGACTTATATCTTCCTTTTTCTACTTAGTCATATTTTGGATTAAGTTTATCACTTGTTGCAAATTCTTTATACAATTTCCCTTCAGGAGTTATGTGATACAAAAATTTGTCAGGTTTTGGACAGGTAGGTCCATAAAAACAGTTTGGTCCTTTTTCGTCTGATGTCTTAAAAATGATATTTTGAGCAGTATTTGTCGAAAAATCACTTATAGGCATTTTCCATTCAATTCCGTCTATAGATTTAAAACTGTATTCGGAAGAATTTGGGTTTGCCGCAGTTGCAGTACATTTAACAGTTGTTCCAGGGTATAAATTGAATTTACTTGCCATCAATTTGCAGAATTTTGTTTCCCCTGCGTACGTTATGTTATCTTCAATTACAGCACTTGTATTTCTTAGTCCATATTTATATTGGTCTGTTGGCAATGGTATATCTCCGTCCGGGCCTGACTGTGTCGTCAGTACAGGATAGTATTCTTCACTGTTAACAAGATCTGAAACCGTATGTTCCAGCATATAGTCACCTTTCTTATGTAAGGATTCCGTTTTGCTTGGAATTGTCAGGTACAAAATAGGTATTGTTACTGCTGCAACAACCCCAATAATGCCAAGTGTAATTAGCGCTTCACCCAATGAAAACCCTGACTTGTTTTTATTCTCAATTCTGTTATTCATTTTTACCCTCTTGATATAACTCTTATATGTTTATTATACTTCTTTTTTCTCTTTTACACAAGTCATTATTTTTTAGGAGTTTTTTTGATTACATTTCGTAATAATTAATTGTTATGTTCTTGCCTTTAATTTCGTAATTGTAATACAATGAATAATGAAACATGTTTATTTTTGGCATGGGAATTTTTACTATATAGGGATATAAACGGAGGTTAGTGTGAACTTAGTGGAAGACAAATTAAACTTATCTGAAAACGCTGTTAAAGTTCTTGAAAAACGATATTTAAAACGTGATAAAGAAGGCAACTGTACAGAAACTCCTGCTGATATGTTCAGAAGAGTTGCAAAAACTATCGCTGCCGGTGATTTAAAATTCGGTAAATCTCAAAGCGATGTGGATAAGCTTGCTGACAGATTTTATGAAACAATTACAAACTGTTACTTTATGCCAAACTCTCCTACATTGATGAATGCAGGACGTGAACTTGGTCAATTGGCAGCTTGTTTCGTATTGCCTGTTGAAGATTCATTAGAAGGTATTTTCGAAACTGTTAAAAATACTGCTTTAATTCATAAGTCTGGTGGCGGAACAGGTTTCTCTTTCTCAAGATTAAGACCTAAAAATAGCGTTGTTCGTTCTACTATGGGCGTATCTTCCGGACCGGTATCTTTTATGGAAGTGTTCAACGCTGCAACTGAAGCCGTTAAACAAGGCGGAACAAGACGCGGTGCTAATATGGGTATCTTAAGAGTTGATCACCCTGATATCTTGGACTTTATTAATTGTAAAAGTGATAACAATAAATTAAATAACTTCAACATCTCTGTTGCAATTACTGATAAGTTTATGGATGCTTATCTTGCAGGTGGAGATTATGAACTTGTAAATCCGCAAAATAATCAGGTTGTTGGAAAACTAAATGCTAAAAAAGTTTTCGATTTAATCGTTGATGGAGCGTGGAGAAATGGTGAACCTGGTATTGTCTTCATTGACAAAATGAATTCAGATAACCCTACTCCGCATGTTGGTCAAATTGAATCAACAAACCCTTGCGGTGAAGTTCCACTTCTAGCTTACGAAGCTTGTAACCTTGGTTCTATTAACCTTGGAAGAATGGTTGATGAAACTCCTGAAGGTAACAAAATTAACTGGAAACGTCTTGCTGAAGTAACAAGAACTGCTATCAGATTCTTAGACAACGTTATTGAAGTTAATAACTACCCGCTTCCTAGAATTTCTGAAATGGTTAGAAATAACCGTAAAATCGGTCTAGGTGTTATGGGTTGGGCTGATATGCTGATGAAGATGGGTATTTCTTATGCTTCTGAAGAAGGTACTAAACTTGGTGCTCAAGTTATGGAATTTATTGACTATGAATCAAAATGCGAATCAATTGAACTTTCTAAAGAACGTGGTCGTTTCAATAACTTTAAGGGAAGCGTTTATGATAACAAGAAGTTCCTAACAAACAAATATAAAGGTAAATCTGCCGGTATAATTTCAGACGAACAGTGGGCTGATTTGGATGCTCAAATTGAAAAATTTGGTATCAGAAACGCTACTACAACTTGTATCGCTCCAACCGGTACAATCTCAATGATTGCAGGTGCGTCTGGTGGTGTTGAACCTTTGTTCGGACTTGTATTCTCAAGATTGATTATGGACGGAACTGAAATGCTTGAAATTAACCCTATATTCAAAGATTATATGGTTAAAAAAGGTCTTTACAGCGAAGATTTGATGAAACAAATTGCTAAAGACGGTTCTGTTGCTCACGTAAGCGGTATTTCTGATGAAATTAAGCATATCTTTGTAACTGCACACGACGTTTCTCCTTATTGGCACGTTAAAATGCAGGCTGCATTCCAGCTTCACACTGATAACGCAGTTTCTAAGACTGTTAACTTTGAAGAAAATGCTACAAGAAAAGATATTGAAGAAGCTTATATCTTGGCATACAAGAATAACCTTAAAGGTATAACTGTTTACAGAAATAACTCTCGTCAATTCCAACCTATGAATCTTGATGATAAGAAGAAAGAAGAAAAGGTTGAAGAAAAAGTTGAAGAAACTGTAGCAGAAGAAGAGTATAACCCAACCGGTGAAATTAAGACTGTAACTTGTCCTGAATGCGGTAATACTATTGAAATGGCTGAAGGATGTTTCATCTGTCTTAATTGCGGATATTCAGGTTGTTCATAAGAATTATAAGTTTGCCTCAAATCTCTGGTAAAGGGGCAAAATAAGGTGAGAGAGTATAAGACTGCCACTACTTAAGAATGTAAGTGGCAGTTTTTTATTTGTGATAGAATTTTTTTATGACTGTTTCTATAATCTTAACCAGTTATAATTATGGACAGTATCTAAAAGATACTATAAATTCTGTGCTTAATCAAACCTGTAAAGACTGGGAATTGTTGGTGATTGACGATTGTTCTACCGACAATTCTATTGATATAATTATGGAATTTGTCAATTCAGATGACCGAATTCGGTTAATAAGAAATTATGAAAATCAAGGTTTGGCAGCATCATTAAAAACAGGTATAATGGCGGCTTTTGGGGATTGGGTAGCATTTTTGGAAAGTGATGACCTTTGGAAAAAAGATTACCTTGAAAGAAAGCTTGAAATCGCTGAAAGGTACGCTGATATTGGGTTTATATACAATGATGTTGAGTTTTTTGATAAGAATGCAGATTGTGTACAAAAAAAATTCTCAAGGCTTGTGAAGAGAAATAGTTTGATGAAATGTCCGAAAAATATGTTTTATTCTTTCGGGTTTGAAAATCCTGTTATGACTATGTCTTCTGTCATGGTTCGCAGAGGTTTGCTTGAGAAAGTAGATTTTAATACGCCAATTGACAAGCTTCTTGATTGGTTTATTTATATTCAAATTGCCAAAATGACTCACTTTTATTATGTTAATGAGAAGTTGACTATGTGGAGACAGCATTCGGATAGTTATTTGACAAGGCGTAATAAAATTAAATTTAAGTTTGCGAACATTAGTGCTTATTTGCTTATATATAGGCGTGAATTTTGGAATATAAAACTTCTGTTATTCATATTATTATCATCATTCTTGATGTGTATGAAGAGGTTGAAAGTATACATTTTCGGATAAAAAAATGAGCCCCTTAAAGGACTCATTTTTTTTAAACATTTTGTTTCAAGAACTATATAGCTTTTTGAACTTTGCCTGCTTTTAAGCAAGAAGTACAAACTCTAATTCTTTTTGTTTGGCCATTTACGATAGCCTTAACTGATTGTAAGTTTGGTTCTTGAGTATGAACAATTTGTTTATGCGAAAATGTTAATTTCGCTGCTTTAATCGGTGCTTTACCGCATATTTCACAATGTTTTGCCATGATATTATTTCCTTTTCTAGCTAGTTTGCGTAATTTCATCATATCTGAAAAAAGATAAAAATCAAGTGACATGTTAAAATAGGTTAAGAGGACCATTCAGTCCATTTGTAAATAAGTTTTTATTTAAGCATTTCCGCCCAGTCTTTTGAAAGTTTTTGTAAAATTTGTTTTGTGTCGCCTTCACCCAGAAGGATTTTTTGAACTGCTGCGTTTACAAGGTTATTTATATCTTTTTGATTTTGAGATGATTTCATTACAGGTTCAACGTGGTTTAGTTGTTGAGCGCTTATGACACGGGCTTTTGCCATCAAGTCATTTTCAGAATATCTCGTATAAAATTCATTTTGGAGAGCGTTTTTGTTTACTGCAATGACATTTGTAAGTTTTGCAAGTTCCAGTTGATTTTCCTCATTTGTAAGGAACAGGGCAAATTTCATGGCTTCTTCTTTATGTTTTGCTTTTAGAGGTATTACAAAGTTCATTAGAGAAAAGTCATTTTGACCAAGTTTGCCTGTCATCTGTGGTGCCACATCAGTGTTTTCATATGTTTGTGGTGCATTTTCTTTAATCATATTAAGGAAATTAGCACCAGCCTGAAAGAGGACGATGTTTTCGGACATATATTTTTCGAGAGCTTCTCTATGTGTTTGAGTTATTGATTCTTTTGGTATGAGGTCTTTGTCATACAAATTTTTGAAGTTTTCGAAAACTTTTATTGATTCCTCATTCGCTATTGTTTGAGGCGAACTTACTCCATACTTGTTTAAAATTTTAAGCATAGTGTCATTTTCGGTTATATTTGGCAGGAAGATGTAAGCTCCGGTTTTCGATTTGATTATAGGAGCTGCAAGTTCGGCTTGCTCATATGTTAGCGGAACTTTTATACCTGCTTTGTTTATAAGGTTTTTATTGTATATTGTGACGGCCGAAGTTGCATACCACGGTAGGGAGTACAATTTGCCATTATATTTTAGTGAATTAATGATAGCTTGATTATACTGTTTTGCATTTGTTTCAGGAATTTCATACAATGCACCTTTCTGTGCGAGTGTAGCTGAAAAATCAGGGTTAAGGTTGATTAAATCAGGTGTATTGTCACTCAATACCGAAGCCAGAGTTCTTTTTTCTCCTTCTGAAAACGGAACATCAATCCATTTGATTTTAATTTCGGGGTTTTGTTTTTCAAATTCGGTTATTGCATTATTCATATATGCCGAAAAATCACTCATCTGAAGTGTCCAAAAGATTACTTCATTGTTGTTTTGCGGTTTGAAAAATACTTTCATACACAATCCTATACATAACAGGATTATGGCTAAGCTTGTTATAACTTTTACTTTGTTCATATTACCCCTGATTTTTTGTGTAATCTATGGTATGATTATACTATGAATAACTTATTTACGGAACTGGAAAATCAAAATAAACAAATTCCATTGGCTGAAATTCTACGTCCTAAGACTTTGGATGAATTTTTGGGGCAGAGCAACGTCGTAGCTCCAAATAGTCCTTTGTTGAACTTATTAAAGACACAGAGACTTTTTTCGATGATTTTCTGGGGTACTCCGGGGTGTGGAAAAACTACGCTTGCAAGACTTATTGCAACAAAAACCAATGCTAATTTTATTGAAATATCAGCAGTTACTTCAGGTGTTAAAGAAATTAAAGACGCGGTTGAAAGTGCAAAATTATCTTTAAGAAGCGGAATTAAAACGTTTTTATTTATAGATGAAATCCACAGATATTCTAAGACTCAGCAGGATGCTTTGTTGCCGCATTTGGAAAACGGTACATTATTTCTTATTGGTTCTACAACAGAAAATCCATCTTTTCAGGTAGTTCCGGCTCTTTTGTCCAGAGTTCAAGTCATTCGTCTTAATTCCATTGACGATGAAAGTATGTTCAAGATAATTAAGCGTGGGTTTGCTTATCTTGCAAAAAATTATCTGCCTGTTGATATAGAAAGCGGTGTTTTCGATTTTATGATTAATCTTGCCAGAGGGGATGCAAGATTTGCACTTAATGTGGCTGAAAATGCCTATTTTGCAAGTGATTTGAAGGATGATCGCCGTTATTTGACTGTTAAAACGATTGAAGAGATTTGTCAAAAACGCAATACTCGTTATTCACGTCAAGAACATTATGATTGCGCTTCAGCTTTCCAAAAGAGTTTAAGAGGGAGTGATCCTGATGCTGCAATATACTATTTGGCAAAGATGATAGCTGCGGGTGAAGATCCTAGATTTATTGCCAGAAGACTGATTACTTGTGCGGCTGAAGATGTAGGAAATGCTGATCCAATGGCTTTCAATTTAGCGGTTAATGCTTATTGTGCAGTGGAACTTTTGGGTTTGCCTGAGGGTAGAATTCCTCTTGCACAGGCAGTTATTTATGTAGCGAGAGCCAAAAAATCCAATGAAACGGTTTGTGCCATTGATGCGGCATTGGCTGACATAGAAAGTGGTAAAGATTATCCACCTCCTATGCATTTAAGAGATGCTCATTATAAAGATGCTTCAAAATACGGTTTTGGGGTAGGGTATGTTTATTCGCATTCTGAGCCTGATTATGAGCAGCAGTTTTTGCCTGACGAACTTGTTAATAGAAAATATACAAGATAAGTTCTAAATATAATTTTGGTTTATTGGCTTATGCAGCTGTTAAGGTAATCTATTGTGCTGACTTTTTCATCATATAGGTACTTAATGAAGTTTAAATATGCCTGATCGTAGGACGTAATGATTAAGTTTATTTCAAATCCGTCAGTGCAGAACGGTTCGTAATCATATACAACATAGCTGTTATATTTGCTTTTCCATTCTTTTCTTTCGACACGGCTATTGTTCTCTTCAACAATGTCCTCAAGCCAATTTACTATTTCTTTATTTACATTTTTCATTTCCAAGCGGTTGCATCTGTTGCAATCGTGACGATTGTTTTCGATAAACATAAAAAATACTCCAAAAAATTTCTATATAAAAATTGTAGTTGTTTTTTCGGTGTAAATAATCCCCCCTAGGTCTAAGTTAATGTAGTATGATTTGGTAATTTTTTATTAAATAAAAATGTAAACATTTGTAACATGAATTTTGAGTGTTTTTAAAGTTTTACGCTTAAAAGTCCGTAAGACAACATGTACGACTAGGAAATGTTACTAAGACTGAAAGGAATTAGATACAGGATATGGGTTTAGCGGCATCACAAGCTAGATTATTGACCATCACAGCAAGGAAATCCGACTGTGAATATAGGTCTATGGCATATTCTCACCAGAAAATTGCCCTTTCACGTGATATGAATATCGTATCAGCGGAATATCAAGATTCCCTGAATAAGACTAAGTTAGTATATGATTTTTATGGTACAGGTGATAAAACTACACCGTTGTCATACAGTTTATTGATGAAGCCTTCAAAATTAAATGATTATATGCCTATGCCATTGACAGATTCTGCAGGTAGAGTAGTTTTGGATGCAAAACTTGCAGCAGCAGCAGAATATGCCGGCATTCCTCAGGAAGGTTTTGGAACAACTCCTTCTTCTGATATTAGAGATAAATTCATTCAAGGATTGATGAAAAATGGTGTAATCACTCCTGCGATGGGTAATGGTATTTTAGGTGTACAATATAACCCTTCTGCAGGTTTAGGCTCAATTGATACAATTGACTATGTTAAAAGGACTGTTTCTTATGATGATTTTGTAAATAATTATTTGAATAATGTAGAATTTGACTTCAGTGATTTGATTGGTAACACTGGTGGTTCAAACCTTGATTTATACAATTATGCAAATGGCGGTAGCGTTGTTAAAGATCCCGGTACCGAAGCATCTAAGTTGACTTTGGCACAAATTTTGAACGGTGATTATGCTTTAGTTGGTACTCTTTGGGATACTGACAAAATTAATGAATTTGGTAAAGGCGGTGTTGTTGACAAAGTCGGTTCATCTACATACTGGGATGTTTTGTTTGAAACAATGGCATCTTATCTTGACACTACTGATCCTTATACTTTAGCAGCTCTTGAATATGCTAAAAATGAAACATTGAAAAAGGTTGAATGTCTTGGTACTGGTGCAGCTGGTGCTGATCCGTTTGATATCTCAAACGCAGCTCATCAGTGGACGAGCGGAGATTCCGGCGAAAATGATGTTTATGATGAAGTACGTAATAGGGCTGACGATTATATTGGTTTTATCTATTGTCATAACAAAAAAGGTGATAAAGGTGGTTATAACCATGGATATGGTATTAGTATTACCAATATGACAAAGGCTTACTTTACATATTTTGCTCAATACATGGAAGGTTTGGCTTCAACTGATTACGAAATCAACAATGAAGAGAGCCAATCTCATTTTGTAGATGATAATTTTGCTTTTGAAATAGTTGAAGGAGCAGATACATCAGGTGATAGCGTATTGATTGCAAGTTTCTATGATATGTTATTTAACCAGATTGCAACTAAAGGTTGGACTCAGAATGACAAGGTTGATGATAATGAATATCTTCAATCTGTACTTCAAAATGGTACAATGTTTATTTCAACAATTGCAGATGACAACTACTATTATCAAGGTAACTATGCAACAAATTCTTATATCAAGGAAGTTGCAGATGAAGAGGGTATAGCTCAAGCTGAAGCTAAATATAATCGTGAAAAAGAAAAGATTAATTCTAAAGAAAATGTACTTGATATGAAGATGAAGAATCTTGATACGGAAATTTCATCTCTTACAACTGAGTATGATACTGTTAAATCAGTAATATCCAAGAACATAGAAAAAACGTTCAAGCGGTATAATGCTTAAGTCCACTTGCGTCTGATGTAATCTTATGCTAGACTGTCACATAAGAGGTGGATATTGATATGATTAAACCAACTTGTCCTAAAGACAGAATTATTTTGGCTCTTGATGTTGAAACTCTAGAAGAAGTCGAAAGCCTTGTTAATGAACTAAAAGATTATGTCGGATATTTCAAGATAGGATTGCCATTAATTGTTAATTATGGTTTTGAAGCCGTTAGGTTGATTGAAAGACTTGGCGGAAAATGCTATTACGATAGCAAATTTCATGATATTCCTAATACTGTCCAAAAGGCATGTATAGGACTTGTGAAAAATAACGTTAACTTTTTCAATATTCACATTCAGGGTGGCTCAAAGATGATTGCCGGCAGTGTCAAGGCTGCAAAAGCGGCGGCTAAGCGTATGGATAAAGAACCGCCTGTTATTTTAGGTGTTACTTTGTTGTCAAGCTTTGGGCAAAGAACTCTTACCACAGAACTTTGCGTAGAAAAAAGTATTGAAGATTATGTTTTCCAGCTTGCAAAAGTTGCTTATGAAAGTGGTCTAAACGGTGTTGTTGCAAGTGCTGAAGAAGCAAGACGCATAAGAAAAGAGATTCCTGATAAAGATTTTATTATCGTTTGTCCTGCAACCCGTCCAACTTGGTCTTCTGTTAATGATCAAGTTCGTGTAGATACTCCGTATAGTGCGATTATGGCAGGAGTTGATTATTTGGTTGTAGGTCGTCCGATTACTACTGCGGATGACAGAGTCGCAGCTGCAAAGCTTATTATTGACGAAATATCAAATGCACTTGAAGGTAAAGAGGTGCTTGTTTAAAATTAATTTTCTTGGCGAAATATTTCTGTTGCTCGCTTCAAGATGCCAAGACAGTAAGAAATTGTGATGCCGTAATTTGTTATTGCAACTCCTGATTTATTGGCAAGTAATATTCTTGATAAAATTTCGCGTCTGTTTGTCATGCAAGCTCCGCAGTGAATTATCAATTTGTAGTCTTTTATATCAGGAAAATCATGACCTGAATAGTGATCTATTATTAAATCTTTTCCGGTTTTCTTTTTTAGTAAATTCGGTATTTTTACCCGTCCAATATCATCTTCTATTGCATGATGTGTGCAACTTTCGAGGATTAAAACTTTATCTCCGTCTTCAAGCTGGTCTATGGCTTCTGCCCCTTTTATAAATGTATTTAAATCTCCTTTTAATCTTGCAAAAAGAATAGAAAAGGATGTTAATTTTATGTTGTCAGGGACAATCTCGCTAACTTGTTTGAAAGCTTGTGAATCTGTAATTACGAGTGAAGGCGGTTCTTTTAAATTTTCAATAGCCTCTTTTAATTCGCTCTCTTTTACAACGTAACTCAGACAATTGGAATCCAGTAAATCTCTTATTACTTGTACCTGCGGGAGAATAAGTCTTCCTTTTGGAGCTTCTTTATCAATTGGAATTACTAAAATTACGGAGCTTTTTGGTGAAATTAAATCACCTGCAATTTTTGGCGTATTGATAAAATCTTCAGGTAAAAGTTTTACAAGTTCATTCTTAAACTTGAATACAAGTTCTTTATCATTGGTCGCAGAAGTAGTTATTACGTGCGGAGTGAGAGTGAATATTTCATCTAATTTTGTCTCAGGAATATCTTTTATATCAGTTTTGTTAACCAATATGAGATATGGGATGTTTAATTCTTCAAAATTTTCAATTAAATTCTTTTCTTCATCTCCAATACCGTTATAATCACAAACGATTACCGCGATATCTGTGCGATTGATGATTTTCATTGTTTTTTCTATACGGGATTTCCCAAGTTCTGTTTGGTCGTCAATTCCAGCCGTATCCAAAAATCTTACAGGCCCTATTGGCAGAAGTTCCATCGATTTTTCTACAACATCAGTTGTTGTTCCGGCAATTTCCGACACGATAGACATATCTTGTCCTGTGATTTTGTTCAAAACAGATGATTTACCCGCATTTGTTTTCCCAAAAATTCCAATATGTAATCGTTGTGATTTTAAAGTTTGCATCTGACTCTCTTCCTAAAAGAACGGCACCCCGAAAGGTGCCGTATCTTATTTTTGATTGAAAAATTAACCTCTGATACCAAGTTTCTTGATTAATGCTCTGTAACCATCAAGATTTCTGTCTTTAAGGTAAGAAAGTAATCTCTTTCTTCTACCTACCATCATCAAAAGACCTCTCTTTGTAGCGAAATCTTTTTGATTAGATTTTAAGTGTTCAGTAAGTTCGCTAATTTTTTGGCTTAACATAGCGATTTGAACTTCAACAGAACCGGTATCTTTTTCGTTAGCACCATATTCTTTAATGATGTCTTGTTTGTTTTTCAAGTTGATTGACATAGTAATTTTTCCTTTAATTTCGTATGAGTACAAATTGGGCGTAAGCACTCTACACGTCAATAGTATTATAGTAAAGGAAAAAAATCAATACATGATGTAAACAAAGATTAAGAGAATTGGTTTAATCTGGCATCGGCAATCATTCCTGATTGGAAAGCTCTAAGAGAAGCTTTGGAAGCTGATACCATACGTTCACCGGCAAGTTCTCTTGCCAATGTCGCATCAGAAGTTCCTTTCATAAGTTCTCTAAGTTTATTTTGTGCATTATTAATGTTGCTTTCAAGCAAAGAACTGTTATTTCCTGCCGCGTATTCGTTTTGTAGTTTTTCAAGTTGTGCTTCAGCAGCTTTTTGTGCTGCTGTTGCGTCTTGTTCAGCTTGTCTGGCAAGTGCGTATGTCTGTTCGCTCAATTCTTTCTTTGCGTCAGCTTCTTTTGAACGTTCCCAGATGCTTGCACGAATTGAGTTCGGAAGTGACATAAATTTTGCTTCCTTGGCAAGTGAAAACAGCGCGGATGATTTCATCTCTTTTACATAAGATGCAAGATATTTTTGGTAATCTCCGCCGAATTCTTTTTGTAATTCTGGATTTTTTTCAAATTGTGAAAGTGTTACGAAATTTACCTCAGACATAGCAATCCCTTTTGTTTATACTCTATTACTTATATAAACTTTTTTTTATGGTAGAAATTGCTATTTTTTGTGTGATTATTAAGAATTGTTAACAAGGTTCTACTTTATGTCTTTAGCGATTATATCCGTTATGTCGTCTCCGCCAAAGAATACTATATTTTTAGGTAAAACCAAATTGTAATTCATACTTTTTGCCTTTTCTACGACAGAATTTTTAATTTCAGCGTCTATTTGTGTCAATTTTGTGTTGTATTCTGTATCAAGGGCAAGTTTTTGTCTGTTGATTTCGTTTCGGTATTTTTCTTCCAGTTTTGCGATTTTTGCAGGGTCAGTTTCTTTTGAAATTTCGGCTCTGGCTTTATCTATTGTTGCCTGCATTGCTTTAATTTTCTTTTCTTGTTCAGCTTTAAGATTTTTTACCGCAGAAGAATTTGCTACGATTTTTGTGGTATCTACAACAGCAACTTTTGGTGTTGTGTCTGATATGGCAATATTATTTACGGAATAGCCAAGTCCGAATGCAAGTGCAACAATTACTGCAACGTGAAATTTTTTGTACATAATTAAATCCTCTCCTTTTTTCAAACCTTATTCTGCTACGTACTGTGTCGTTATACAATTGCCATGGTGGAGAGGTTATTTGCATATTTATATTGTTTGTAATAAAATTTAAGTAAACATTAAAAGGAGAAAATTATGGCGCAACAATTTAATCCGCAGAATATTAAAAAAAGAACTTCTGTTTTGGTATTCCTAAAAGGAACTACCGCTCCGCTTGTTTTGTATGTTGAAAATCCTCAGGATTTATATGCAGAATTAATGCAGCTTATGAAATCTGCAAGCAATGTTCTTGTGGAAAAAGAAACACAAGGTCCTTTGAAAAAAGTTTGTTTCGCAGCGGGTCAAATAGCTGCAGTCGCAATGCAGGAAGAACAATACGTATAGAGAAATTTTAGAAGATGTCACATATTGTATCGATAGACGAAATAGAAAATTCTGAAGAAAAAACCGTTTATTATGATTTTGAAGATAACATAGACGGCGTGGATTCTGTCGGCCCTATTTGTGCAGAACTTACAATAAAATCTCTTGGCGAGTTCATTGAAGTGAGTGGAAATGTTAAGGGAATTTTAAAATTGAATTGTGACCTATGTCTTAAAGAATTTGAGTATAATTTGAATTTTGATATTGACGAAGTATTCGCAAAACACGCACTATTAGAAGAATATGGGCAGGAAACAGAAATTAAGGAAGGCCAGTTTATTACTGATTTGAACGGCTCCGATACGATTGACATTTATGACTTATTGTATCAATCTGTAATATTAAATTTACCAAATAAAAAAGTTTGTGGTATAAATTGTAATGGAGATAATTTTTTGAAAGAAGAAGAATTATCCGATCCACGAATGGATGTATTTAAAAACATTCAAATACAACCGAAAGATTAAATAGTAGAAAAATAAAAAGGAAACAGAAAAATGGCAGTACCAAAGAAAAGAACAGGACATTCCGCACAAGGACATAGAAGAAGTAACTGGAAGGCAACAACTCCGGAAACAACTAAATGCCCTACTTGCGGCGCTACAGTTTTAACTCACACAGTTTGTACAGAGTGTGGAACTTACAAGGGAAAACCTGTAAGCTTGAAAGATAGAAAAGAAGAAGTTGTTAAGGAAGAAAAACCAGCTAAAAAATCAACAAAAAAAGCTGAAAAAGCAGAAAAAGTTGAAGAAGTAAAAGCTGAAGAACCTAAAGCAGAAGAAGTTAAAGCTGAAGAAGAAACAAAAGAAGAATCAGAAGACAAATAGTTGTGATAAATGAGGTTGAAGGTAATACTTCAACCTCACTATCAAGTTTATAATAGACTTTGAGAGAGGGAAACATGACAAGAATAGCAGTAGACGCAATGGGCGGCGACCATGCTCCTCATGAAATTGTAGCAGGAGCTGTTTGGGCAGCACAAGAATATGGTGTTGCTATTGAGTTGGTCGGCAAGCAGGATAGAATAGAACAAGAACTTGATAAAATTACCCATGAAGGTTTTTACTCTGATTGCGGAAAAGCTGGTAAGCAATACCGCATAAAGATTGATACAAGCAAACTTGACATTAAGATTACACATGCTTCCGAAATTATTGAGATGGGCGAAGCTCCTGGTCAAGCTATTCGTAAAAAGAAAAAGTCTTCGATCGTTCTTGCAGTAGCTGCGGTTGCTGAAGGAAGTTCTGATGCTGTTGTTGCAGCAGGTTCTACCGGTGCGGCTATGGCTTCAAGTTTGTTCGGACTTGGAAGATTGCAAGGAATTGACAGACCGGCGATTGCTGTAACTTTGCCTACAATCAAGAAACCTATCGTTGTTATCGATGGTGGTGCAAACAGCAACTGTACGCCTGAAATGTTAATGCAATTTGCTATTATGGGTGCTACTTTCTCTAAAAATGTTCTTGGTATTGAACACCCTAGAGTTGGGGTTTTGAATATTGGTGAAGAAGCCGGCAAAGGTAATGAGTTGGCTCAAGCTACTTATAAGTTATTGGAAGAACACCAAGATAAGATTAACTTTGTTGGTAATATAGAAGGTAAAGAAATTTTCTTGAGTGTGTGCGATGTTGTTGTATGTGACGGATTCGTAGGTAACGTTGCTCTTAAAGTTACTGAAGGAACATCTTCTATGTTATTCAGAATGTTAAAGCAAGAATTCAAAGCGGATTGGTTGGGTAAGATTATAGGACTTCTTGCTAAGCCGTTTATGAAAAGAATTTATACTAAGATTAACTATGAAGAGTTTGGTGGAGCCTTGCTCTTGGGTGTTAAAGGTATAACTGTTATCTCACACGGCAGAAGTAAAGCTTATGCAATTAAGAACGCTGTAAGAGTTGCTAAAGATGCCGTTGAATCAGGTGTTAACGAAAAAATTGCAAAATTTCATGAGGAATAAATAAATGACAGATAAATTGATTCCGCTTAGAATTGCGGGGGTAGGATACAGTTTACCCGAAACGGTTATTACAAATGATGACCTGACTAAATTATATGAAACTTCCGATGAATGGATTTATACAAGAACAGGTATTAAGGAAAGAAGAGTTGTTTCCGGCGAACAGAATGCAGTTGATTTAGGTTTGGAAGCTGCTCAAAGGGCTCTTGAAAAAGCAAAGATGACTCCTGATGATATTGACTTAATTTTGGCCGCTTCATCTGCTCCTCCTGATTTGTATCCTGCAATAGCTTGTCACATCCATGCACGCTTAGGAATACAAAAACAAATTCCTGCTTTTGATATTACTGCAGCTTGTTCAGGTTTGATTTACGGTTTGAGTATTGCAAAAGCCTATGTTGCATCAGGTATGTATAAAAATGTTTTGATTGTTGCAACAGACAACAATTCAAGACTTGTTAACTGGGAAGATAGAGCAACTTCTATTTTGTTCGGTGATGGTGCTGGTGCGATGGTTGTTACTCAGGCTGAAGATGGTATTGATGATATTATCGCAATTGACATCAAAGCTGATGGTAATTTTGGTAATTTGATTGAATTGTCATTTGACGGTAAGAATTGTCCGCTTGTTGAGCAGTATGAACCTAAGCCTAAGGGAATCAGAATGAACGGAAGAGGCGTTTATACTTTCGTTGCAAAAATTCTTCCGCACTACGTAGAAGATCTTATTGCAAATGCGGGTATGAAAACTGAAGAAATTGATTATTTGATTCCTCACCAAGCTAATATCAGAATTATTCAAGCTGTTCAAGAACGTCTTGGATTCCCTGATGAAAAGGTTGTAACAAATATCAAGTATTATGGTAATACTTCAGCGGCTTCAATTCCTATCGCATTGGCTGAAAGTGTTGAAAAAGGCAATGTGAAACTTGGTACTACTGCAGTTTTATGCGGTTTCGGCGCCGGTATGACTTGGGGTGGTGCTATCGTTAGGTTGAGAGAAGGTATTTGCTAATGGGTTTTAGGATTGGCGAAGTTAGAGGCTTTAATTTTTCAGGCTCTAAAATAAAAGGATTTTCACAGGTTGTTGATTTTGGAAATCCTGAGAAGATAACTAAAATAAAGCAAAAATATCCTGAAACAATTAGATCTTGTAGACCTTTGGATCTTGAAAATGATTTCGAGAATGTCGATGTCAACTTTTTAGACAAAGACGTTTTCGAAAAACAAGGAAATAAGTAGAAAAGTTAGCGACTGGGCATTTTGCCCGATATCTGAGAGGGATATGTATATGACAAAAAAAATAGCGTTTATTTTTCCGGGGCAAGGCGCTCAGGCTGTAGGAATGGGAAAAGATTTGTACGAAACTTACGGCATTGCTAAAAATGTTTATGATACTGCTGATAAGATTTTAGGCAAAAGTATTACAACATTGTGTTTTGAAGGTCCTGATGAGGATTTGAAACAGACTGTTAATACTCAGCCTTGTATCGTAACTACTTCAATCGCAGCTTTGGAAGCTTTAAAATCTGAATTAAACATTTCACCTGATTATGTTGCTGGACACAGCTTAGGTGAATATTGTGCAATGTACACAGCAGGAGTTATGTCTCTTGAAACTACTTTGAGAGCAATCCAGAAGAGAGCTGATTTAATGGGACAAACAAAAGGCGGTGCAATGGCTGCTGTTTTGAACGCTCCTGAAGGTTCTGTTGAGGAAGCTTTGAAAGAAGCATCTTCTGTTGGTTACGTTGATGTTGCAAATTATAACTCACCTGTACAGGTTGTAATTACAGGTGACGAGGCTGCTGTATCTAAGGCTGGTGAAATATTGCTTGCTAAAGGTGCAAGAAGAGTTGTTCCTCTTGCTGTATCTGGTGCATTCCATTCTAAGTTTATGGAAAATGCCGGAAAAGAATTTGAAGGGTTCGTTTCAGAATTGGAATTGAACGACGCTTTAGTTCCGGTTGTAACAAATGTTGATGCAGAAAAAACAACATCAAAAGATGATTTCAAGGTAAAAATGCCAAGACAAATCTATTCATCAGTACATTGGACTCAAACAATTCAAAAGATGGCTGCTGATGGAGTTGAAATTTTTGTTGAAATTGGACCTGGTAAAGTTCTTGCAGGATTAAATAAGAAAATTGTTCCTGAAGCAAAAGTGTTTAATGTGTTTGATAAAGCAAGTTTAGACAGTACAATTGCTTCTTTGAAGGAAGAATTGGCGTTAGTATAAAAGTGGATTAGGGTTATTTCCCTATTAAAGATTAATAAAGGAGAAAATTCATGACAGAAAGAAAAATTGCATTAGTAACAGGCGGTTCTCGTGGTATCGGTTTAGCTTGTGCATTAGAACTTGCAAAAGCTGGCTGCGACATCATTATTAATGATATCTGCGATGCTGAAAAGGCTCAACCAGCTTTGGATGAGATTAAAGCTTGCGGTGTGAATGCATATTTTTACAGCTTTGACGTTTCAAATGATGCTGCTGTTCAGGAAAATGTTGATAAAATGGTTGCAGAACACGGTAGAATCGATATTCTTCTTAACAATGCCGGAATTACAAAAGACGGTTTGTTCATAAGAATGGATATGGAACAGTGGGAAAGAGTAATTAAGATTAACCTTACAAGTGCATACTGCGTAACTCACGCTGTAATTAAGCACATGATGAAGGCTCGCCAAGGTTCTATCATCAATATGTCAAGTATCGTTGGTCGTCACGGTAATGCTGGTCAAGCAAATTACTCTGCTTCAAAAGCTGGTCTTATCGGTTTGACTCAAACTTTGGCAAAAGAATTTGGTTCAAGAAATATCAGAGTTAACGCTGTATGCCCTGGATTTATCCAAACAGCTATGACTCAAGATTTGGCTAACATCGACGAATATTTGAAGGCTATCCCAATGAAAAGACTTGGTACTCCTGAAGATATCGCAAAAGTTGTTAAGTTCCTTGCTCTTGATACTGAATACGTTACCGGTCAAGCTATCGAAGTTGCCGGCGGTTTGATGATATAATCAAAGTAAAGATTTTTAACAAATAGTGTCTGTTTTTGTAAATATCTTGCAAAATAATTTTGTGCCAGATATAATAAAATAGAAATTAAATCGTAATACAATTAAATTAATGAGGAAAAGAAGATGAGTACATTAGAAAAAGTTAAAAAAGTTGTAGTAGATCAATTGAGCGTTGATGAAGCTTTAGTTACTCCAGAAGCTAGCTTCACTGCTGACTTGGGTGCTGATTCTTTAGATACAGTTGAATTAGTTATGGCTTTCGAAGAAGAATTCGGTTGCGAAATTCCTGATGAAGAAGCTGAAAAAATCCAAACAGTTCAAGACGCTGTTAACTATATCGATTCTCACAAGTAATCGCTTTTTACTTTAAGAGATCGAAAAAATTGTTGCGAGGGTGAAAATTGAATATTAATTTTCCCCTCGAACATTTATTAATTAGAATAAAAAAGGTAAAGAGATGACTAAAAGAAGAGTAGTAATCACAGGCATGGGTGCCGTATCCCCTTTTGGTGTCGGCGTTGATAAATTTTGGAACAGCCTTGTGGAAGGAAAAAGCGGAATTAGTACTTCCGAATTGATAGATATTTCAAAACACGTGGTTAAGATTTCCGGTGAAGTTAAAAACTTCAATCCTGAAGAATATCTTGACCCGAAAGAAGCAAAAAAGATGGACAGATTTATCCAATTTGCTATGATTGCGGCTGATGAAGCTGTTAAGGATGCTAAATTGGAAGAAGTTAATGATGTTGATCCTTATAGAATTGGTGTTGTAGTTAGTGCTGCAGCTGGCGGTTTCAGAACATTTGAAGATAACCACGTTAGAATTTTGGAAAAAGGACCTAACAAATGTTCTCCATTTACAATTCCAATGATGATTGTAAATATGGCTTCAGGTAGAATTTCAATGAAGTATGGTTTTAAAGGTATCAACAAAGTTGTAGTATCTGCTTGTGCTACTGGTACTCATTCTATCGGAGATGCTGCACGTTCTATTCAATATGGTGATGCAGATATTATGGTTGCCGGCGGATGTGAAGCTACTATTTGTGATGTAGGTATTGGTGCTTTCTCAAGTGCTAGAACTTTATCAAAACGTAATGATGAACCTACTAAGGCATCTAGACCTTACGACAAAGACAGAGATGGTTTTGTTATGTCTGAAGGTGCTGGTGTTGTTATTCTTGAAGAATATGAACACGCTAAAAAACGTGGTGCTAAAATTTATGCTGAAGTTGTAGGTTACGGTCAGACTGCTGATGCGTATGATGTTGTTGCTCCTTGTCCGGAAGGTAAGGGTGCTACAAAATCTATGGAATTAGCTTTAGAAGATGCTGGTATGAAACCTTCTGATATTCAATATATCAACACTCACGGTACAAGTACTGGTTTAGGTGATATTGCTGAATCTCACGCTGTTGCAAGAGTTTTCGGTGATAGAAAAACTAATCCGAACTTGCTTGTAAGTTCTACAAAGAGTATGCACGGTCACTTGCTTGGTGCAACCGGTGCTGTTGAATGTATTGCTTGCGCTAAGGTTATTACTGAAGGTATTGTTCCTCCTACTATTAACCTTGATAATCAGGATGAAGCTGTTGCTGATTTGGATTACGTTCCACACAAAGCTAGAAAAGCTGAAATCCACGCAGCATTGTCTAATTCTTTCGGCTTTGGCGGACAGAATGCGTCAATCATTTTGAAAGAAGTAAAATAGACTTCAACAAATATTTAAAAATAAAAACCGTCTGAATTTCAGACGGTTTTTTTATTATAGATGTTCTAGTAAAGCTATTTTCATTTCCGAAAAACTCGGGGTTTTATTAAACCAAATCTCTTGGGCTGATACAGCTTGGTAAACGAGCATATCTATACCATTTATTGTTTTGTATCCGAGTTCTTCAGCAATTTTTAGAAGAATTGTCTTCTTAGGATTGTAGATAATATCATATACAACTGCGTCCGTTGGTAGTGTTTTAAGGACATCTTTTTCAATAGGTGTCATATCCGCAGAACGCCCTTGCATACCTATTGGAGTTGTGTTTACAAGAATATTATATTTAGATAAATCTCTTATTCTGTCAATTTGGTATGCATTAAATTCAATATTTGGAAATTTACGTCTGACATATGCCATGTAGTCCATTGCGTTAGGAATATTTCTTGTGTATATTCCAATTTCTTTTACCCCTTTATCGGCAAGTCCCATTACTGCGGCTCTGCTGGCTCCGCCGGTTCCAAGGATTGCGGCTGTTTTATCTTGCAAATCTATTTCTTCCGGAATGGCTTTTTTAAAGCCTAAGACGTCGGTATTATAGCCTATCATAGTTTTATCAGGGTTTATTTTAACTGTGTTTATTGCCCCTGTGATATCAGCGTATCTGTCAACATCATCAACAAATAATGCAAGAGCAACTTTGTGCGGAATTGTTATATTAAACCCTGAGTAATTTTCGCGCTTGAAGCGTTTTATCCTATCAACAAGATCCTCGGGGCTGGTTTCTAAGGTTTCGTATGAGGCGTTAACTCCAATACTTTTAAATCCAGCTCTATGTATAACTGCTGACATTGAATGTCCAAGAGGATAACCTATGAGTCCGAATTTTTCCATATTCCGCTCCTTTAAGATTCTTCTGTTTGTTCGTTATCTGTATCTTGCGGAAGTTCTTTTTTAAATCCGCATTTGATGTTTGAACATTTGAGAGTTGTACCTTTTTTGGTTACAACTTTTCCTAGAAGTGAACCGCAATCCGGACAAGTTTCTCCGGTAGGTTCATTCCACATCACGTAATCACATTCAGGGTATTTGTTGCAACCGTAGAATACCGTTCCGCGTTTTGATTTTCTTTCAACAATTTCTCCCTGACCGCATTTTGGACATTTAACTCCTGTTGTTTTAATTACTGCTTTTCTAGCTCCGCATTCAGGATTAATGCATTCCATATATTTGCCGTAAGGACCAACTTTGAATACCATATCGGAACCGCATTTTTCGCATTTTTCTTCGCAAACTTCAGTTTCAGGATTTTCAGTTTCTGCTCCTTCGTTAATTGCGTTTAGTGACATCGCAGTCTTACATTCAGGGTAGCCTGAGCATCCCAAAAATTGTGTTCCTTTTTTACTTGTTCTTACCAACATCGGACGACCGCAGTTAGGGCATTTTACGTTCGTTTCTATACGAACTTTTTCGCTTGTTGCCATAACTTTGTTTACGTTCTCCATAAACGGAGTATAGAAGTCTGCAAGGACTTTGTTCCAAACAACTTTTTTTTCTGCAATTTCATCCAGTTTAGTTTCCATACCTGCTGTAAATTTGTAGTCCATAATATCTGCAAATTGTGCAACGAGTTGTTTTGAAACGGTTCTTCCTAAAAGTGTAGGGAACAGTACTTTATTTTTCTTTTCAACATATTTTCTTGTTTGGATTACCGTAATAATTGTAGCATATGTTGACGGACGTCCTATTCCGTGTTCTTCAAGAGCCTTTACCAATGAAGCTTCATTATATCTTGGTGGTGGTTGGGTAAAATGTTGTTTTGGGTCAACTTTTTGACATTTAACTTTGTCACCTTCTTCTAAATCCGGAATTTTTGCTTCTGCCTCTTGTTCTTCTTCTTCTGCATCATTGTAAACTTTCAAAAATCCGTCAAAAGTTACTTTGCTTGTCCCGGCTTTAAGAGTATAGTCACCTGCTGTAATTTCGATTGTTTTATTCGCTACATCTGCAGGAGTCATTTGTGATGACATAAATTTTTCCCAGATTAGCTTATACAATTTGTACTGGTCATTGTCAAGATATTTTTTTATACTATCCGGTGTTCTTTCTGGATATGATGGACGAATTGCTTCGTGTGCATCTTGAACATTTTGTTTACCTTTTGCATAGATGTTAGGTTTTGCAGGGTAATATTTTTCACCAAAATTTTCTAAGATGTAATTCTTTGCCATCTCTTGAGCATCGTCTGAAACCCTCACACTATCGGTTCTCATATATGTAATTAAACCAACCGGTGTTCCGTCAATTTCTATACCTTCGTAAAGTTTTTGTGCAACCTGCATTGTTTTTTGAACCCCAAAACCAAGTTTTGAACTTGCTGCTCGCTGCATTGTTGAGGTTATGAATGGTGCAGTAGGTTTACGTTTTGTTGTTTTTTTAGTTACTTTGCTTACATCTAAATCTGACGGATAATTCTTCAGATATTCAACGATTTTTTCTGCTTCGTCTTTATTTTTGATACTTTTTTCGACAGCTTTTCCTTTTATTTTTGAAAGTTCTGCTTCAAAAGTTTTTCCATCTTTTTCTAATATTGTATGGATAGACCAATATTCTTGCGGAACAAATGCTTCTATTTCATCTTCACGTTCGCAAATCATCCTTAGGGCGACTGACTGAACTCTTCCGGCTGAAAGATTTCTATTCCCGATTTGTTTCCAAAGTACAGGGCTTAGCTTAAAACCTACAAGTTTATCCAAAATTTGTCTTGTTTGTTGTGCTTGTACCATGTCCATATCAATCCCGCGTGGATTTTCTACGGAATGTTTTACGGCCTTTGGTGTAATTTCGTTGAATACGATTCTGTATATTTTGTCATCAGGCACTTTCAGAACTTGTCTTACGTGCCAAGCTATTGCTTCCCCTTCTCTATCGGGGTCGGATGCAAGGTAAATTTTGTCGCTTTTTTTAGCTAAGTCATTTAATTTGGTTACGACCTTTTGTTTCCCCGGTATAATTTCGAATTTTGGTTCAAAGTTATGATTAACATCAAAGCCTAGGTTATCTGTTGAAGGATCTTTTGCCGGAAGGTTTCTTATGTGACCAAAACTTGCTTCAATTTGATAACTGTCTCCTAAAATTTTCTTGATTGTTTTAGATTTTGCAGGAGACTCGACTATTACTAATGCTTTTTCTTTTTTTGCTGCGCTCATATCTCTTTTCCGTTTTTTCGTATATTTATATCGGCTTATTCTAATCTTTAAGGTGATCGATTTTATCTATTTATACTCTCTTATATCTGTCACCTGTTACTTGTTTTATTATGCCTTTAAGCTCCATCGTTGTCAAGTTTATCAACAATTCGTTTGTACTTATTTTTGTTATCGAGCTTAACTCGTCAAACCCTTTTTCTTCAACCTCTAAGGCGTTAAGAATCTTCTGTTCATCTTCGCTTAAATTGTTTAAGTTTATTTTTAATTGTTCTACCGGTTTTACTTCCCAATTCAAAGCTTCAAGAATATCGTCTGCACAAGTTACCAGAGTTGCCCCGTTTTTTAGCAGTTTGTAAATTCCTTCTGTGTTCGGATTAGAAATTAATCCCGGAATACACATCAATTCTCTGCCCTGTTCAAGAGTAAGATTTGCTGTAATTAATGCTCCGCTTTTGAGTGATGCTTCCGCCACGAGTGTTCCGTATGATAAGCCGGAAACTATTCTGTTACGTTGAGGGAAGCGGAATTTTAAAGGTTCAAATGTCGGGTAATATTCACTTACAACTATTCCACCGCCATTTTCGATTTCTTCATAAAGGTGCTTGTTACTCGCCGGATATGTAAAATCAAATCCGCTTGCGATTACTCCTATTGTTTTTAAATGATGTTTTAGGGCACTTGTGTGTGCGGAAGTGTCTATTCCGGAAGCAAGTCCTGATACAATACAAATATCTGTACCTTCAAGTTCTGAAACTATTTTTTCGACAGCCTCTCTTGCATTGAAGCTTGCTTTTCTTGAACCTACAATCGCCAAGTTTTTTTCAAAATTACAAATGCTAGAATTTCCCTTGTAATATAGAACCGCAGGCGGATTTGATATTTCTTTTAATAGTTGTGGATATTTTACGTCTTCAAGAGTCCAGTAATTTATCCCTCTTTTTAAAACTTCATCAAAAGTTTTGTCAATATCGACAGTTTTTCTTTTTTCAATAAAATTTTCAGCCTGCTTAACTTTCAGTCCTTCAATTTGGGACAGATCTGTCAAAGAAGCATTATATGCAGTTTCGATATCTCCAAAATAGTTGTAAATTCTTTGAATAAAGCTACTATCAATTTGTTCAATTGAAGATAATGCTATCCAATATTTATCCATTAGTTTTTTTCTTCTTGATTCTTTCGATTAATTCTTTAACGTTTTTGATTTCTTCTTCAGGAAGTTCCATTTCAAGATAATCTTCCAGATATTCAATTGCATCATCAAAATCACCACGAGCAAGGAACAAGATTGCAACCTTTTTGTATGCTTGTCTGAATCCTGCATCTCTTGCTATTGTTTTTAGGTAATTTGATATTGCTTTGTCAACTTCGTTGTTTGCTTCATAAGCTTGAGCCAAGCTGAAATAAATGTATGGATTATCTTCTTTAAATTCCAAAATATTTTCAAAATTTTCTATTGCTAAGTCGTAGTTTCCAAGCTCAAAATGAACTTTGCCTAAATCATAGTATGCGTCATAGTTTTCAGGTTGTGCTTCAAGAATTTTTTCCAATTCGTCAATAGCAAGGTCCAATCTGCAATCTTCCATGTAAAATCTTGCTAAAAAGTGAGCAATAACCATATTTTCAGGCATTTCATAAATTCCTTGTCCAAGAAGTTGAATGCCGCTATCGTAATCTTTCTTCCTGTAATAGATATCCGCAAGGTTGATGTAAACTTGTGGAAGCTTAGGGTTTAATTCAATAGCTTTTAGAAAGTTATCTTCAGCTTTCTCGTCATTTGCAATGCTTGCATAGCATTGTCCAATGTTGTTATAAATTTCTGCAGTTGGAGCTTCAGTTTCGACTACCGAACTAAATGCATCAATCGCTTTTTCAAATTCGCCTTGTTTATATAATTCCAGTGCTTTTTCTATCTTTTCGTTCATTTTTCAAACCTCTTTTTATAACCCTAAAGTCATTCCTGAACTTCCGCTATCTTCACCTTCACTTGAACCTATATTTTTGATAACGGTTCTGGTGTTTCCTTCAGCTTGGAAGTCTTTTGGTTCTAACTTCATTTTTATTTTGTCTGCGTATATTGTTCTAACACCTTGGGTTATGCTTGAACGGCCGACGAAATAAACATCATTTGGTTTACCTTCTTTGTTAGGGTAGACGTTGATTTTTGGTCCTTTTGCAAAGTAATCTTCATACCAAACTCTTACGTTTCCGCTTGCGGAGAAAGTATTTTTGTCTTGAGTAAACTCTTGTACATTTGATTTTAGTGTTAATTTTTTACCATCATCGCCGATATAGTTTGAAGTTGTATTTCCTGCTGCAAGAAGAATCTTTGATGCTGAATTGTAGAAGAATCTGTCAGCAAATGAATCGTTTGCTTGTTGTTTAATTCTTCCGTTTCCGATAAGTTCAAGAGTTTTTAAGTCTCCGTTTTTGTCTGTTTTAATGATTGCTTTATTTGAGTATGTTTCCAATTCTTTATATTTTATGGTAACGTTACCGGTTGCTGTCATAATGCCGGTTTTGGTATCGTATTCCTGAACATCAGAGTTAATTACGACAATTGGAGTTTTTCCGTCAAATACAACTGATTGTGTATCACCTTCAGCTCTTACCACTTTTGTGATGAGTGATACTTTTAAGATGTTTGCTTTAACTTCACGTTTTTTATTTTTCTTAACTTCGTATGCGTATGGTTTGTCATAAAATGTCGCAGTATCAAGGTTTTGTTCCTCGTTCATATTTACATCTGCACTATTGCCGACAACTTTTAAATCGTCCACGGAAACTTTTACATCTCCTTTGAACTTGATTTTGTTGTCGCTTTCTGAGAAAGTTTGCGATTTAGATTCGATAATCAAATCAGATGCTTGAGCGATTATTCCCATTGAAAACATTATTACAGCAATAGATATTAATAATTTTTTCATTTTTTCTCCTTGGTATCGTACATTTTTGAAACAGTGTGACCTGTAATTTTAAATTTATCATAACTTGGACTAATTTCAACTGAGTCTGCTGTTGCAAGGAAATCCGCATTCTTTGTAATTCTTACATTTCCGTATGCGATTACAGGTTTGTCGCTGCCTGACCAAATTACCCTGTCAGCTTCTAGTGATATTCCGTCTTTTATTACTATGTGCGTATCTTGGTATAATATAATTTGTTTTCTTTCAGAACTGTATGAGCCTCTGGTAGATTCAAAGCTCATAGAAACTTCATTTTTTTCGTCAAAAAAGTTTCCGATACAGTTGTTAAGGAGAGCAACACCGTTTTCGCTGTCATAAGAACCTGTTTCTCCGTAGATTTCCCAATATTTGCGGTCGTTCTTTGTTTCAGTAAGTATTATACCGTTAATCTGGGCTTCTTGACGGTCTTCATTATTTGTTAATTGGCTTCTGTTGAAGTTATGAGTGATAACGCCGGCAGAAATAAATGCCCAAGCTAAGATCCCAATCAACGCTAATCCTGCAGCTATATAAGCTTGCTTCTTCCTACTTAAATTCTTCCATTTCATAATCAGAATAGTAGCACAAAAATATTACTGCGACACTTTATATAAACTTCTGTTACATATATCAACTGTTGTAATTTTGTTTGTGTTGTTTTGTAATTTTTGTAGAGTGATGTATAAAACATTGCTTAATAATCGTTTATAATGTAAAATATATATATCACTGAGAGGAAATTATGGCAAAATTAGAAATAACTGTTTGTATGGGAAGTTCCTGCTTTGCAAGAGGAAATGACCAAAATCTTGAATTTATTGAGAATTATATAAAGGAAAACGGATTAGAAGCTCAAGTCGATTTGTCCGGTACGAGATGCTCAGGAAACTGTGCCGATGGCCCGAATATTGTTATCAACGGAGTTGAGTATCGCGGGGTTGATCAGGATAAGTTAAAAGAAATTCTGGATGAGATTAAGGCTTCCGTTTAATTTATTTTTTGTCTATCATAAGTATATTCTGCAAGTAATGAAGGAGTTAAAATATGGATTCGCAATATCCTGTCTATACATTGGTAAATGAATGCCACGACTGTTACAAGTGTATTCGAGAATGTCCTGTTAAGGCAATTAAAATCGAGGACGGGCATGCGAGTGTTATTCCATCTAGATGTATTGCTTGCGGAAATTGTGTAAAAGCTTGTCCTTCAAATGCAAAAAGGGTTAGGACAGATATAGACAAGGTGAAAAACCTCCTTCTTGCTCAGAAACGAGTATTTGTATCTCTTGCTCCTTCTTGGAACGGAGTCTTTGATTATTCTCCGTACAAAATGATTTCTATTTTAAAAAGGCTTGGTTTTGCAGAAGTTTCTGAAACTGCCCTTGGAGCTCAGGAAGTTTCTATTGAGACTGCTAAAATGCTTAATGAAGCAGAAAAAGGGCTGTTTATATCAAGTGCGTGCCCTGTTATTGTTGATTTTATCAGACTTTATCATCCTGAATTTATCGATAATATTACTCCAATAGGTTCGCCGGCAATGACGCATGCAAAAATGCTTAAGGAAAAATATGGTGAAGATATTTCGATTGTCTTTATAGGACCGTGTATTGGTAAGAAAAATGAGGTTAAATATTCAGGTCTGTTTGATGTGGCATTAACATTTGAAGAGTTGAAGATGTGGGTAAATGATGAAATTGTTGACATCGCATCTGTTAATTTTGACAAGAATAACGCTTTTGTCCCTTATACGGCAAATGAAGGTTCGCTTTATCCTATTGATGGCGGTATGAATGAAACTCTTAAGAAAATAGGGATAAAACAAGATATTCAATTGATGGATATTTGCGGGTTGAATAATTTTGAAAGAGCGCTAAATAAGCTTGATCCAAAAGGGTTTAATAACGTAGTTTTTGTTGAAGCTTTAGCTTGTGAGGGCGGATGTGTCGGAGGCCCTTGTATATCTACTGACAAAGCAGGTATAAGTGTTGTTTCTAATATTTTAACTCACGTCAAAGAAAGAGAAGAAATTCCGAAAGAGCCTGACGTGGTTGTTCCGTATGAACTAAAAAGAGGAAAAATTGTCCACACGGAATATCCTTTGGAAGATATTCTAAAAGCTTTGAAGCGTATTGGTAAACATACTGTTGATGATGAATTAAATTGTGGCGGATGCGGTTATGCAACTTGTAGAGATTTGGCAAAAGCTTTGTTAGACGGGGACGCAGAAACATCTATGTGCGTGTCTTACATGCGTAAAATTGCTATGAGAAAAGCTGCGGCGCTTGTAAGATGTATGCCGGCTGCCGTTGTTATGGTTGATAACAGTTTAAATATCATTGAAGCTAATGACAGCTTTATGAAAATGTTTACCGGCGATATGTACGAGATATTTAAAGCTCGTCCTGACGGTATGACAGGAGCTGCGATAGATAGAATTTTGAGTTTTTCTGAACTGTTTAAAACTTGCTTGAACTCAGGAAAAGATTTGCATAAGGAAAGATATGCGGTAAATGATCGCTTGTATGACATAAGTATATTTACTATCGAAGAAAACGAGATAGTCGGTGCTGTAATTACTGATGTGACCCAGACTGAAACAAACAGAGAAAAAATTGCTCAAAAAGCACATGAAGTTATTTCAAAAAATATTTCGATTGTTCAAGAAATTGCTTGTCTTTTAGGCGAACACATGGTTGAAACTGAGACATTGTTAAGCTCCATCGCAAATGATTATGATGACAAGGATGATCAGGATGGCGGAGCTTCAAATAAAGGATAGTTAAATGTTTATCGATATAGATTGCAGCCAAATGAAAAAATATAACCAGAATGCTTACGGAGATTATTTCGTTTCGAAACGTTATCCGGATGAAGCTCGTTTGGTTGCGGTATTATCAGATGGGCTTGGCAGCGGAATAAAGGCGAACATTCTATCTTGTATGACTGCTACTATGTTATTGCAGTTTATATCAAATGATCAAATTCCGATAAGACAAGCTGCCGAAATTGTAATGAACTCGCTTCCTGTATGCAAGGTTCGTCATATAAGTTATTCTACTTTTTCTGCGATAGATTGTGATGATGACGGGAATGCCAAAATTGTTGAGGAAGGTAATCCGGAGTTTGTTTGGCTTCGTGATGGAGAAGTTTTGGAACCTTCTTATGAAACAATTCAGTCTAAGACTTTTAAAAATCGTAAGATGAAGGTTTATAAAATAAAGCTTAGACTTGGCGATAGATTGATTTTCTGTTCGGATGGAGTTACTCAGGCCGGATTAGGCGGCGGTAGGTTGAAGCTTGGACTTCGCCGTGACGGTTTGATTGTGCTTTTGAAGGATAAAATTAGTGAAAATCCTGAAATATCAAGTTCTGAGCTTGCTAATTATATTGTTAATCAGGTGCGAAATATTGAAACTGACAGAAGGCCTAAGGACGATATTTCAGCGTGTGTTTTGTATTTTAGAAAACCGCGTGAAGCTTTGATTTTTACCGGCCCTCCTTACCATCAGGAAAAAGATAAAGAATATGCACAAATGTTCAAAAATTTTGAAGGTAAAAAGGCAATTTGCGGTGGAACTACGGCGAACTTGATTTCTAGAGAGTTGAATGTTCCTATCCGAATGGATACAACTATTTCTGTCGGGAAGCTTCCTGCGATATCTTATATGGACGGTGTGGATTTGGTAACTGAAGGTATTCTAACTTTAACAAAAACTTTAGAATACTTAGAAAATGGCACGTTAGATATTGACAATGCTGCCGGAAAGTTGGTAAAATTTTTATTGGATAGCGATTGTATCCAGTTTATGGTGGGTGCAAAGTTAAATCAAGCTCATTACGATCCGGCTCTGCCAATTGAAATTGAAATCCGCAAAAATATTATTAAAAAAATGGCCGGTATTCTTCAAGACAAATATTTCAAAAAAGTTAATGTACAATATATGTGAGGACGTACCTCAGTAAAGAAAGGTAATTACAATGGACAAAAAAATTAGTGTTAAAGTATGTTTGGGAACAACTTGTTTTGTTATGGGGTCTGCTAATTTACAGGAATTAATCGATACAGTTCCTGCAAAATATGGTGATAAAGTTGAGGTTTCAGGAGTTCCTTGCTTGGGTTTATGCTCAATTGACTGGGAATTTTCTAAGGCTCCATATGTTAAGGTTGACGATGAAGTAATCAAAGAAGCAACCGTTGAAAAAGTTTTAAAAGCAATTGATGAAAGATTAAAGTAGTTTGAGTTAGAGGTTTCTTTTACAGGGCCTTTAGCGGAAGTAGAAAAGGAAAAGAAAATGGTAATAAATGCCCCAAGACAAACTTCACATTTGAAAAGAGAAATCTTAATAAGATTAATTAAAGCATTTTATACTGATGATTTCGGTGAAAATGCCAGATTAATCCCGTACCAAATGCGCCCGAAAGATTTTGAAGCTCCTTATAGATGTTGTGTTTATAAAGAGCGTGCGATATTGCGCGACAGAACTATTGCAGGGTTGGGATTGTCAATAGAAGAAACCGACGATAGTATTCATATGGCTGAACTTGCTAAGAAAGTTCTTGATAGAGAACAGCCGGAAGAACATCCTTTAACAGTTTTGCAGACAGCTTGTAAAGGGTGCGTACCTTCAAGAATTTATGTAACAGACCTTTGCCAAGGTTGTGTTGCAAGACCTTGCGTTAATACTTGTAAGTTCGGTGCTATAAGCGTTAAGAACGGTAAGTCTGTTATCGATCCTGATAAGTGTAAAAATTGCGGCATGTGTGCTCAGGTTTGCCCTTATCAAGCAATAACAAAAATTATCGTTCCTTGCGAAAGTGCTTGTCCTGTTGGCGCTATTGCTAAGGATGAAAACGGGCATGCAAAAATTGATTTTGAAAAATGTATCTCTTGCGGTAAGTGCGTAAGCGCTTGTCCGTTCGGTGCAGTTCATGAAAAAAGTCAAATTATTGATGTTTTGAAAAACATTAAGGCCGGCAAGAAAGTTATTGCTATGGTTGCACCTGCAATGTTTGGTCAACTTCCTTGTTCTCCAAAACAATTGAAGGCTGCTATTCAGCAATTAGGATTTGCTGATGTTTATGAGGTTGCTCAAGGTGCTGATATTACAACCCAAAATGAGGCTAAAGAATTTGAAGAAAGACTTGTTAAGGGTGAAGAGTTCATGACAACTTCATGCTGTGCGGGTTATAACGAACTTGTTGATAAGCATATTCCGGAATTAAAACCTTTCAGATCAGACACTAAGACTCCATTGTACTATACTGCTGAAATCGTTAAGAAAGAACATCCGGATGCTGTGACTGTGTTCTTTAGCCCTTGCGTTGCAAAACGTCGTGAAGCACTTAAAACTGATACTGTTGATTATGTTTTGAATTATGAGGAAATCGGTGCGTGGTTTATTGCAATGAACATCAAAGTAGAAGATTGCGCAGAATCTGAATTTAAGACAGAATCTTCAGCAGAAGCTCGTAATTATGCAGTTACAGGCGGGGTTGCTAAGGCTGTTAAGACTTTAATCCCTGAGGAAATCCCTGTATATCCGGTTGTAGTAGATGGACTTAATAAACAATCAATTCGTGATTTGAAAAAATATGCGAAAAATGGTGTTTGTGAGTTAGGCAACTTGATAGAAGTTATGGCCTGTACAGGTGGTTGTCTTGGCGGTAACGCTACTGTTAACGCATTCAAGCCTGCATTGAAGCAGTTGACAAATTACGTTAACGAAAGTAAGTCGCTTAAGGAGCCTGATGAGGCTGCTGAAAGCAAATAGTTAATCTTATAAAAAGCGGGTTTAAAAGCCCGCTTTTTAATTTCTTGTGTTTTCAATAAGTTCAGAGTATAATTTTTGCAGGTTGTAGTTAGAACGGGATATAAAATGGCTGTTGAAATTTTAGATGAAAAGATTATCGAGTACGTAAAAAGTACAAATTTAAACCATGTAGCAATTATTATGGATGGAAATCGTCGTTGGGCAAAGGAAAGAAATCTTCCGTCCGCTTTTGGGCATAAAAAAGGTGTTGATGCTCTTAAAAAGGTTATGCGTGCTTGTGATGATTTTGGAGTTAAGTATTTAACTGTATATGCTTTTTCTACCGAAAATTGGAATAGAAAGCAGGAAGAAATTGACTTTTTGATGGATTTGCTAGGTCAGACTATTAAGAATGAACTTAAAGAGATGCATGAAAACGGTGTTGTAATTAATTTTATCGGAGATTTGACAAAGTTGAGTCCAAAATTACAAGAAATTCTTGCAAATGCTGTTGAAGTTACAAAGAATAATTCAGGCGTAAGGCTGCAAATTGCTTTCAATTATGGCTCAAGGGATGAGATTGTTCATGCGGTTAAAAATATTGTTAATGAAGTAAAAGAAGGTAAACTTGAAGTCGATAGTATAACCGAAAAAACTATTTCAGATTATCTTTATACAAAAAATATTCCTGATCCTGATTTGTTAATTAGAACAGGTGGAGAGATGAGGGTTTCAAACTACCTTTTGTGGCAGATTGCTTATGCTGAATTTGTTGTGACAAAAATGTTGTGGCCTGATTTTGATAAAAATGCACTTGCTAATGCAATTGAAGAATTTCATAGCAGACATCGTCGTTATGGCAAATAGGAGTGTGTTATGAAAATTGTTTTTGCGACTTCAAATCCTCATAAACTGAAAGAATTAAATGAGATAACTTCCGAGTATGGAGTGAAAGATATTGAATTTGTTCTTCCTCCGGCCGGATTTGATCCTGTTGAGGATGGTAGTACTTTTGAGGAAAATTCACTTATAAAAGCTCGTGAGGCTGCAAAATTGACCGGTATGGTTGCATTGGCGGATGATTCAGGTTTGTGCGTAGAGTCGCTTGGCGGGATGCCTGGGATTTATTCTGCAAGATATGCGGATACTCCAAAGGCGCGCATTGAGAAACTTTTGGGTGCGGTAGAACCTTTTGAAAATAGAAGAGCAAAATTTGTTTGTGCGATGACACTTGTTGATGGAAGTGGAGAGGTTCTTTTTGCTGATAGGGGTGAATGTTTTGGAAGTATTGCACATAAGGTGGCCGGTAGCGGCGGATTCGGTTATGACCCAGTATTTCTTGTAGATGGAAAGTGTGGGCTTACTATGGCAGAACTCAGTGAAAGTGAAAAAAATGAAGTTTCACATAGGGGCTTGGCTCTAAGGAAAGTTTTGGATCACTTGGCAAATAGTTTGCAAAATAACCCCCAAGGATAGTGCTTATATAGCAGTGGTGCGAAATATTTAACCATATTATTATCTTCTTATATAAGGAGGTATTATGAATTTTGATATGGAATTAGCTGAAATGTATGCTAAAAATGTTTTTAATATGGTTGTAGTCTTAGAGTCTTTTTGTAGGGTAAACTCTGAGGTTTGGGAGATTGAAAATATTTCGGCTTTAGTAACACATATTAATAGAGAAGCGGATCTTTTGTATGCAATGTTTATTGATTATAGAAATAGTTAGAATTGCTTTTCCGTTCCGATATAACTGCCTTATTGGGTAATTTATTACCTGTCGTTTTGAGTGTTAGATTTTTATTGTAGCAATCAAAATTTAAAGGAGGCTTAATGGGCGGTTTGGTTATGTGTGAAAAAACTAACGAGGATAAAAAATTTGGTATCCTTGTTAATTCAAAATTCTTAGGCGACCTCAGGGAGAATGATACGTTAGAAGATACTCTTAAGGAAACCGTTTATCGTCACAACGGAACTTCTGTCGAAAAAATTATTGAATATCATCCGGAAACAAAAATGAAAGTTAAAGTCACAACCTTTGATTATTTTAATGATAAAAAAGTTAAATCTATTGAAGAGTTTGATTTTGATACTGGTTTGAGAACAAGAACAACCAGTTATACTTTGTTTAAATCTGTAACCGAATTTGATTCGAAAACAGGTAAAAAAGTTAAAACCACTAACTATGATATAAGAAACGAAAACAAAAAAACTTCAGTGTATGATTTTGATATTGAATTGGAAAAAATTAATCGTGTGACAATTTTTCGCCCTGACGGAAATTCAATTAGTATGGTTAAAGAACTTGACGCTTCAACAGGTTTGGTTACAAGAACAATAAATTATAAAAAAGATTCCACTGCGATAAGTTCTGTTTCTAAATATGACTTTCAAGGTGATAAGACTATTAAAACAACTTTCTATTATAATACTCCGATTTATTTTACAAGCCCCGTTGTTTTTGACAAGAAAGTTACGGCGGATGTGCTTAACAAAAAGGTTCTTGATGAAGCAGGTCAAAAGCGTATGACAAGGTTGATTGATAATTTGTATAAAAATAAGCTCAACTTTTCATCCCTTTCTGTGTAATTAAACTTCATAATACACTTGCATAAATGCTACATAAGTAGTATAATAATCACGTAAAGATTGGAGTGTTTAGGATGTTTGATGTGAGGTATAATTTCAACAGTTTGTATTCAAGTGCTATGAACCAACAGAAGCAGGACTTGATTAATAAAAATTACAATGAAATATACCACCACGAGATGGCACACAAAGCGGCCGGTGGAAATCTTGCAGGTTCTATTGTTATAGAACGCAATTCGGATGGGATTCCAATAGGCGGGCATGTTGCGATTAAGATGCCTTCCCTTGATAGAAATAATCCACAAAAAACTATTGATGATGCAAATACTGTAATCCGTTCAGCAATGGCACCTTCTGATCCTTCTGCGCAGGATTATAGGGTTGCAAATCAAGCAAGAGCAATAAAAAGTCAAGCTATGCAAATTAAAAATACAAACCCTGCATTAGGAAAGAAACTCGACATTCAAGGATAATTATCTTTTTTGAATTATAACGAGATTTCTTGTATGGTTTTCCTCCAGTGGAAGATTATATTCAATAATTTCGACAACTTTTGCATTGTATTTTTTCAGCATTTGTTGTGCTTTTTCAAGTTCTTCGTTAATTTTTAGTGATTTGTATGCAATGAAATAACCGTTTTCTTTTAGTCTTGGTATTGCATACGGGATAAGTTTATCCATTGAAGCTACCGCACGTGATGTGATTAAATCGAATTTAGTATTTATATTCTCTACCCTGTCGCATACCGTAGATAAGTTGTTCAATGATAATTTTTCTTTTATTTCTGTAATAGCATTTATTTTTTTTCTTATGCTATCAAGAGCTGTAACCTGAAGTGTCGGGTACATAATTGCAAGCGGAACTGACGGAAACCCTCCGCCTGTTCCAAAGTCAAGAAGAGTTTTGCCGTTGAAATCATAATTGTATTTGTCAAAAAAGTTTTTGATAGATAAGCTGTCAAAAATATGTTTTTCCCACAAAAATTTTTCATCATTTTTGGAAATGAGGTTTAATTTTGAGTTCTCTTCAAGGAACGCAGTTATGTAATTTTCAAAAAGTTTTTTATCCATTTGTAATCTCGTTTTCAAGTTTTTCAAATTCTTCAAACCCAAGTCTTACCTTCAAATCTTGAATTCTTGTTTCAACTCTTTGTCTGTTTTCAAGAGTTGTTTTTTCATCCAGATGATTAAGTGCTGTCAGGTATGATTTGAGTGCAGTTTTGTAGTCTTTTTGGGTAATACAAAAATCACCAAAATCAATGTTTGACAATACTATATAATAAGCTTCTTGGAGTTCTTTTGCAGTTTTTATAGCTTTGTCGAAATATTCAGAAGCTATGTTTGGTTCTTTTCTCTTATACAATTGCGCAAGTTTTGATGAGGATATATAAATTCCGCTCAAATTTTTGTTGAGCTCATCAATTTTTATGCTTTCTTTGTAATATTTTATCGCAAGTTCTTTGGCTCCCGTATCATCAAAAATCATCGCAAGATTTGTCATTGCGGACGAAATATATGGATTGTCTTTTGTTATATCAATACATCTTTTGTATAACTTTATTGCAGTTTCTGTTTCGTCTATGTCATCACATATAGCTCCGAATTTGAAATATAATTCTGCAAGCAGTTTCTTGTTTATTCCAGGTTCTATTAATTCAAATGCATTTTTATAGTTCAAATATGCAGATCGGATATCATCATTGCAGAGGTTTGCAAGGGCAAGGTGTGCTCTTATTTTTATCTCAGCTGAGATATTTTCTTTAGATGACAGGATGTCATTTAAGATTAATTTTGCTTTGTCGTGTTTGTAGGTTATATAGAAGATGTTTGCAATTTTTAGTCGAATTTCGTTTAGCTTTTCGACATCTTCCGCATTTTTAAAGTAATCGAACGCCAAGTCATAATATTTTAGAGCATTAAACCAATCTGAAATTTGCTCATAACATTTTGCAACTTTAGGGTATATTCTGGAAATCATTGAAGGGAAGTTGTCATCATCCTTCATTGTTAGTGCCATTTGATAAAATGCAAGAGCTTTTTTGTAGTTGAAGTTCTTTTCTTCTGTGTTGGCTCTGTTGATGATTTCCATAAATGGAAGCTTTGTTTCTTCCGGGGTCAAAACTTTGTTTGAGTAATCAATATATCTGTTTATGGAATTCGCAATTCCTGTCATAATTTTGGCTTCGTCTTCTTCGGAGTCAAATATAAATGAAATGTTTTTAATCTTTTCTTCCTTAGTTTGGGATTCTTCCACATTTTCTTTTTCAGTATTCATTACATCTGATGCTGTGTAATTTTGATTAGAGTCTGCTGTATATTCAAGCGCTTCAACTGCTGTTTCTCCGAGTGTCTTGAATTGCGGTTTTTTCGGGATAAATAATGTATGATATTCTATTTCAGAGCGCATTGTTTGTCTTGAGATAAGTAAATCTCTTTCAAAAGGTTTTAGAGGTAATTGCGTTGAATACAAGTCAACACAAGCTTTGTGCAATTTTATTGCTACGTTCTCAGGGATCGAATTTGCAGAGATATCTTTATAATAATCTTGCAGATAAATCATATCCTTTTCCTTTGATAGGAGAAGGTTACGTAGGAAAAAGTTTATTCTTTCCTCGTTATAAAGATTTATGGTTTTAAGAAGCTTTATGCTGATAGGATGTCTTAAAACTGTAAGTAGTCTGAAAAGATGTCCGCTCACAGGATCAACGAAAGCCAGAACTTCTCTCAAAATAAAATCATTGTATGACAAAAAGCTTTTTGTATATCCGTCCAGAAAATCGATTAGAGTTAAATTGTGCGCGTTGATAATTTGGGTCGTAAGTCTTGTGTAGAGATAATACCCGCGTGTGTGTTTGTATAGTTCATCCGATACAGGTCCAATATTTTTTATGCCTTCTGCGCGCAGGTATTTCTCAAAAATACCTTTTTCCAGTGCAAGAATTGTTGTTCTGTCAAATTCAATTTTATCCGTAAAATCTTCATAATTAAATGTTCTTGCGACGATTATCGTTTTTAGATTTTCCTTTTTAGAAAGGTGAAAGATAAAGTCCAGAATTTCTTGTTTATTATTTTTTAATACGCTTTCAAAAGAGTTTAATACAATAAGTACCGGCAAATTAATACTGTTGAAATAAGATGCAATCTTTTGTGTGAAGTTTTCGCTTCTGACTTTTGGCTGTTGGATAATTTCTCTCATCGTAAGATTTTTAAAGTCTTCAAAAAACGATAAAAGAATATCGTCCAAGATAGTTGTTTCAAAACAATTGTATTCCAGTACTATCGTGTTTTGTGCTAAAAATTTTAGTGAATGATTAATTATCTGGGTTTTTCCGGTACCCATAAAGCCGTTGACAAGAAAGAGCGGTGTTTTACTTCTATAAAAATTATAAATTTTTTCCAGTTGCTTTTTATTGTTCTCAAGTAAAAATTGATTAATTCCGCTTAATTCTGTTTTTGTTAAATTTTTGTAGTCAAAATTCTCGTCAACAAACTGTGTTATCATATCGTAATATTACCTGATTTTTTAATATTTTGCAAATTTTAATTTAATAATTTGCCAAAACAAATATTTTTATAGTAAAATAAGAGTAGTGATACAAGGGGAATTTATGGAATTTTTTAGAAAACACCAAAAGGCAATTATTCTTATAATAGCAATTACTTTTATTGCTTGGACAGTAGGTCTAATGATGTTGCCTCTTGTTATTAGATAGGTATATAGTGGATACAAACAGACTAGTGAGAAAATTATTTATAGCTACTCTTACGGCATTTATTCTATTTATGGGAATGCCGCAGGTCGGTTTTTGTTCAAATGCCTCTATAAAACAAAAATTGCAACATAACCAAGTTAAAATTAAATCAACCAGAGAGAAAATTCATACTCTTAAGGTAAAAGAGCAGCAGGAAAAAAGCAAACTTGTAAGAAACCAGAGAAAGCTTGAAACAACAGCTTCAAATCTTGAGGCATCAAAGCAAAAATATTCTACGATGGATGCAAAGCTTCGAGAGATGGAAGATAAATATGCTGTTGCGAGCAGAGAATTTAATAATGTTGATGCGCTTATTAAAAATCGTATAAGACACGTCTATAAAACTCAAAGAACAGGGATGTTCGATTTGATTTTTAAGGCAAAAGACCTTAATGCGATGCTTGATGTAATCTATTTTGAAAGAATAGTCATAAGAAATGATTACAGACATATGATGGTGTTAAAGATGCGTGCAGCTAAACTTGCAAAAATGAGAGCTGATATTGAAGCTCAGAAGAGATATCTTGCACAATCAATTGAAGAAATAAATTATCAACAAAAATCAATACAAAAAGCAATTGCTCAGAATCAAAGTATGATTAATCGCTTGAAAACTGACCGTGCTGCGTATGAACGTTCCGAAAGAGAGCTTGCTCGTCAGTCAGAAAGTCTTCAAGCAATGTTGAGCAGTAATTACAGCCACTCTACGGTAAGAATTACTTCCACCGGTTTTATGAAACCGATAGGTGGAAGAATTACTTCTCCATTTGGTTGGAGAACTCACCCGATATTTAAGAGTCGTACCTTCCACTCAGGAATTGATATCGGTGGCCCAAATTATGGTAATATTCGCGCTTCAAATTCGGGCAGAGTTATTTATACAGGCTGGTATGGCGGGTATGGAAAAGTTGTTATTATCGACCATGGTGTCGTAAATAACAAGCCTACAACTACACTTTATGCGCATATGTCTTCTATTACAGTAAGAAATGGACAGAATGTAAATAAGGGACAGGTAATTGGTCACGAAGGTACTACCGGATATAGTACAGGACCTCATTGCCATTTCGAAGTAAGAATAAATGGAAAACCTAATAATCCGTTGAATTATATCTAATAAGGAATCTGTTTTGAAAAAGTTAGCTTTTATATCTTTGATATCTTTAATGATGTGTTGTGTTCCTGCGAATGCAGAAATTATCCGTAATGCTGACTTTTATGAGGGAAATGAACTTGAAGCTCAACAACAGAATTTCTTCGAAAATGCAACGATGGATTCTGTTAACCTTAAAAAAAATGAAGTGATTCATACTGATGAAGATTTTGATGGTTCTGCTATGCAGTATTCTGATGGAAGCGGCGGGGATGGGCCTCAGACTAAAGGGGTACCTTTGTTTAAAAAGTATCGTATAAAGTTGATGAATTACTATCGTACAAAGGCCTATGAAGAAGCACAAAAAGTTCTGAAAGAAGAAAAAGAACTTCAATTAAAAGAACAAAATGAAGATTTATATGGTGATATTGACGATGAGGAACTCGAAGAATTAACCAATAGAAATCTTAAAAAGGTCTATAAAAATGAAGATAATGAAGAAGTAAAAGTCTCAGCTTTCCAAAAGTTTAAGGGTATATTTAAACGTAAAAAAAATGAGGAACCTAAAGTTGAAGAAGTCAAAGACAATGCTACTCCGGAAAGTGATGAGGTTGAACTGTCTGGTGGCGTAAAAGAGGTTGTAGCACAAAATGATATCGTTCTTGATTGTGACAAGATGAATTACGATGATGCAACTTTTGAATTGGAGGCTACCGGTAATCCTGTTTTGTCGTTTCCTCCTCAGGGTGTAACAATCAAGGCAGACAAACTTGTTTATAATACTGAAAGTAATATCATAAAAGCTTACGGTAATGTAGAGATTATCAAAGACGGATCTCCTATATATGGGGATTATATCCAGATAAATATGAATGATGAAACAGCCATAGTTAAAAATATGGAAGCAAGTAAGATGAATATGCTTATTAATGCGAAAAATGTAACTGCGGCTGAAGACACGATAGTTCTTGAAGATGGTTCAATGATCGGTAATAAAAGCTATAAATTGATTTTGAGATCAAGAATGATTGGACCTCGTCTTGAGCAAATGATGATTCCAGAAGATGAAACATCTACTGCTGTTGGCAAAGATGGTTTAAAGGTAAAGGTTAAGGCTGAAGAAATTTATGTAACAGCAAAAAAAGACCACGATGTTGTAAGTGTAAAGAACGCTGATATTTACTATTTAGATAATCATATAATGCGTATTGGCAACTTTACAGCACACACTAATAAAAATCACGAATATGTCGAAGCAAATTATCCCGAATTAGGTTCAAAACCAAGAATAGGTATGTTTGCTGGTCCAGGTTTTGTTTTTGATGCTCCATTTGGTGGCGGAACTTTAAAATTGATTCCGTTTTTGAACTATAAGAATGAAATAGGTGTAGGTGCCGGCTTGAAATACAGAAGTGGTACAAACTACACCGAAGCATATTATGGTTCTGCAGCGAATATCTTTTTATTAAAGGGTAGGCAGTTCTTAGACGATCGTTTATACTTGCAATATGGTGTAAATTCTTACCTTGAAGATTGGTGGATGGGTAGTGGTATGTCAAAATACCAATTGGAAGCAATTTACAGAGATTCTGCTACTATCCCGAATACTTTGGGTAAATATTCTGCGCAATTTAGGCAGAGAATTTCTGCAGGTTATATACAGGATACCGATTATAACAGAAAAAATGAAGCTCTAGCTTCAAATGAGATGGGTACAACAAGGTTCAAGTATATGGCCGAACTTGCTCAGAATTTGTATGGGTATACGAATGAAGAAAAACTTATTCAGGCAAATTTATCTTGGGTATTGCAAGGTAGTGCCGCTTTATATGGTACAGGTGATACACAATTTGTAGGTAGAACAGGTCCGGCAATTCATACGCAATATAAACGTTGGATGCAGGATGTAGGATATTTCTTGTCTGCGTACGATGATAATACTCCGCTTCCAATTTTTGATACATACCGTTATGGTCGGTCTATTGTTTATGCGAGAGAGTCTTATAGGGTAAATAAGTATTTGACATTATCTTGGGTTGCGGCGGCTAATTTATCAAATGATTCTCCAAACGGTAAAATGCTCCAAGAAAACGGATTTTATCTTGCTTTAGGTCCGGATGATTTAAAATTGATGATAGGGTATGATTCAATTCGTGAGCAAACAGTTTTCTTATTTACGACTGCTCTTGATATGAAGGGTACTCACGTTGATTATAAGAAAATGGTAATCAAAAATCCTGAAAGATTGTCACGTGATGATTCTGAAAAGGTTGAACTTGTTAATTTTGATCAACAAGAACCTCAAAAAGTTAAGAGAACTCACGCAGAGGTAATAGAAATAGAAGATCCTAATAGAGAACAGTTATAATGAAAACAATTAATGAATTAAAACAAGAAATAATTACATATGGAAAACTTGCAGAGGCAAAGGATTTGACTCCTGGGGTATCAGGAAACATGTCTGCAAGGTTTGGCGATAAAATATTAATAACATCTTCAGGTTCTGCTAACGGATATTTAAGTGAAGATGATTTTGCATTAATTGATTACGACGGGAATGTTGTTGAGGGTGATAAAAAACCTTCCAGTGAAAAGCTTCTTCACTGTGCCTTTTATCGTATGAGAGAGGATATAAATTACATTATTCATATGCACAGCCCGTATTTGAGCTCATTTGCGTCTGCCGGAGTGGCATTGGATGAGCCTATTATGGCTGAAAATGTATTTTATTTTGGTAAAATTCCGCTTGCAGAATACGGTATGCCTTCATCTGTTGATTTGGTTGAGAAAACAGCAATGTATTTTAATGAATATGATGCAGTGCTTATGGCAAATCACGGATTTATAGTGGGTAGCCGTGATATCAAAGATGCATTTTTGAAGCTTACACTTGCAGAGTCTTATGCTCAAGTTGTGCTTAATACAAAGATTTTAGGCGGAGCAAAGATATTGAATGATGAGCAAGTAAAAGAGATTTACGACTTACGAAAAAAATTATAAAAGAAAAGAGGATTATAAAGTGTCATTAGAATTAGAACATAAACAAGGATTGATAGCAGGAGACGGAACTTTACCGGTAAAGATGGCTCAATATGCTAAAGAAAACGGTTTTGAGGTAGTTTGTATTTCTTTGTCAAATGATAATCTGTCTCAGTTGAAAAAGTATTGCTCAAGAGTTTATTCTTGCCATCCAGGCGAAGTTAATAAGATTGAAAAAATTCTAAAGGACGAAGAATTAAAACAGGTAACTTTCTTAGGCAAAGTTCATAAGAGAGTTTTGTTGCAATTACATAAGTTTGATGCAAGAGCAATAGAAATATTAAAGACAGTAAAACGTCTTAATGATGACGAAGTTATGTTGCTAATCGTAAATGAGTTTGAGAAAAACGGCATCCATGTATTAGATCAAACAATATTCATCAAGAATCTCATGATACCGGCAGGTGTATTAGGAAAGCACAAGCCAACTGAAGCTCAGATGGAAGATGTAAATTATGGTTTTTGGCTTGCCAAAGAGATGGGTAAGATTGATGTTGGTCAGTCAGTAGTTATAAAAGATAAAATGGCGATGGCGGTTGAAGCTATTGAAGGTACTGATGTTTGTATAAAACGTGGTGCTAAACTTGCAAAGAGCGGAGCTTCTGTTGTTAAAGTTTCTAAACCTAAACAGGACAAGAGATTTGATATTCCTGCGGTTGGATTGAGAACATTGAAAACTATGCGCAGATATAAGGCTTCTCTTTTGGCAGTGGAAGCGAATGAGACAATTATTGTTGATCAGGAAAAAGTTATAAAATATGCTGATGAGCATAATATAGTTCTTATGGCAGTGTAGGTGATATGAAAAAGATATTTATAATAACAGGAGATTATTCAGGCGATATCCATTCAAGCTGTGTCGTAAAATCATTACGCAGCAAGTATTCTGATGTGGAAATTGAAGGTGTTGGCGGTGAAAACTTGCGAGCAGCCGGGGTAAAACTTTTTGCAGATCAGAAAAAAATGGGTGTGATGGGAATTTCTCCTAAGATTATTCTCGATCACTTGGCATTGGGTAAAAGAGTAGTTGATTATATTACAAACGAGTATAAGCCGGATTTGGTTTTGCTTGTTGACTATGGTGGTTTTAACCTTAGAGTATCAAAGTTTTTAAAGCGTGCCGGGATTAAAGTTTTTTATTATATTCCTCCTCAAGTTTGGGCTAGTCGTAAATGGCGATTGAATACAATCAAAAAAAATGTTGACGAAGTTTTGTGTATATTCCCTTTTGAAGTGGAATTGTACAAGAGTCAAGGTATAAAAACTCATTACTGTGGTCATCCTCTAGTATCACAATTACCCCAAAAAGTAGACCGCAGAGAGTTTTTAATTGCTCACGGTCTTGATCCTGAAAGAAAATTGGTTTCAATTTTCCCAGGGTCAAGAGAGTTTGAGCTTAAAAATTTGGCTAAAGTTTTTGTCAAATCAGCAAAAGCATTACAGCGTAAACATCCTGAATTGCAATTTTGTATTTCTCATGCGCCAAATCTGTCAGATAGTGTTTATGAGAAATATTTTAAAGATGCAGATTTTAAGATTATTAAGGGTGAAAATCAAGCATTGTTAAGTGCTTCTGATGCTCTTATTTTGGCTTCAGGAACAGTTGCTCTTGAGGCTGCTCTTTATCAGACCCCAATGATTATTGCATATAGAGGACCTATTTTGTTCTACCTTATTTATTTGATGGTAAGATGCATTAATATGGTTTGCCTGCCAAACATTATAAGTGGAAAATTTATTGTTCCTGAAATTCTTGAGCATAACGTTACTGTACATAAGATTTCTTATAATATTGAGAAACTTTTGTATGATAAGCAGGCACGAGAAACTCAAATTGCTCAGCTTGGCGGAGTTAAAGAACTTTTGTCCGATAAGGTTTCTTGTGATGAAGCTGCAAGAGTTATTGCTGAGGAATTACAATTAACATAACTTAAAAAAATATTTAGATAGGGCAAATATTTTGTAATTAAAGTTTTTATTATAACAGAAGGTTTATTTATGATTAATTCTGTAAACAGTAGTAGTTATAATAAAAGTGTATTTAATGATTTTTCGAAGAATAAAAATCAGAATTTTTTTATTACTCAAAATCAAACAACAGATACACAAAAACCATCGCATAAGAATAGAAATATTGCTTTTGCGATAGGTAGTTCTGCACTGTTTGTCGGGGTTGGTATTCTTGTTTTAATGAGAGGTTTGCCTAAGAATACTTCAAAATATTTGGAATCAATTAAGGAATTTTTGGAAAAGAAACTCGAAAAATCATCACTAAAAGGTTCTGATAAGTGGAATGAATTTTATATATATTCACTAAGAAAAGTGAATACATTTATCGATAAAGCTCAAAGTATTAACAACTTTACCTCATTAAAGGATGTTTTGTTTAAAAATTTAATGGATAAAACTCGTGTTACTGCGAAAATACACAAAAAGATATCGGATCTCTTCGAACGAATTTCACGTAGAACTGTAAAAGGTGCTTACAAGTCTACCGGTAAGTCTTTTGCTAAGACGTTCGAATCTTTTGATCGTTTAGATTCATATATATTGAAAACTAAGCCGAATGAGATTATCACGATTAATGGTAAGTCAATGACTAAGCGTGAGTGGCTAAAAGTTGCGCGTATGAAACGTGCAAATATTCAAAATGCCGTTGATGATTTTATTTCTCCTGCTAAGCAAGTTTCAAGATATAAACAAATCAAATCAGTTACATCAAGATTGTATGAACAATTCTGGGATGAAAGTTTCAAAGATTTTTGGTCTAAAAACAATAAATTTAGAAGAAAAGAAATGTGGCAGACATTTATTCCTGAAGAGAAAATCTCAGCAGGAAAAGCTTCTCTGGCAGATCAAGTTTCGGTTATAAGAAATAAAATTACATATACAAATGCAGATAAAATAAACCTTATTAATGCCAAGTTGAAGAAACTTGAAGATTTAATTTTACCTTCAGATAGAGAGGGTTTAGACCTTGTTAAGAAGTTGAAGTGGTTCTTAAAGAACCCTGATGGGCTTGGTGAGAATACTGACGTGTTCAAAAAAGAATTGTCTAAATTGTTAGACAGACCACTCCAAGATGGGTTGGATCGTAGCATTATTTCTAACCAGCAGAAAATGCGTCAATTGTTTGTAAATTCAATTAACGATTTAATTGACAACAAGGATTGTGGTGAGCTTCAAGAAATGTTGCATATTTACGAGAAGATCGCACCTTATGAATTGTCTATGCTTAAACCTCAGGTTGCAAAATCTATAAAATCATTTGACAAGTCATTAAATCTTGAAACAGTTGAATTTTTCGATAAGGTTAGAGATTTGGAACTGGGTTCAGCTCCGACAGATATGCTTTCAATCTTAGCTTCAGGTGGAATGATTGCTTACGGTTTAACTCAAGCCAAGGATGCAGATGAACGTATGTCAGTAACTTTGAAGGCCGGAATCCCTATTGTTGGTGCAATCGGAACTTCTCTTGTATGTACCGCTAGGTTAATTTCAGGCGGCAAAGCTATGTTGATTGGTACTTTGTCAGGTTTAGCGCTTAACCAAATCGGTAATATTGCGGATAATATACGTAAAAAATATTTCAAAAATCCTACAAATAGTCAGCTTGCGCGGTAAAAATTGTATGATACAATTATCTTGCAGTTTAATTATTGAAAAGGATTTACGTTATGCCTCAGTTTACAGATGTTAGCAAGATAAGAGAAAGTTTAGAGAATAGAGAATTTGATATATTGAGTGATTTTGCGACAAAAGCAAAAAATTCAAAGGGTAGAAAGCGCGCAGAAGAAGAATGCACAATAAGAACATGTTTTCAGCGTGATAGAGATAGAATTTTGCATTCAAAAGCTTTTAGAAGATTGAAACATAAGACGCAAGTGTTCTTATCTCCATTTGATGATCACTTTAGAACTCGTCTTACTCATACTTTAGAAGTTTCTCAAATTGCGAGAACAATAGCTCGTTCTCTAAGTTTGAATGAAGATTTGACTGAGGCAATTGCACTCGGGCATGATTTGGGGCATACTCCTTTTGGGCATTGTGGCGAAGGTGTGTTGAACGAATTAGTCAAGGGTGGTTTTCATCATAATATTCAGAGTGTGAGAGTTGTTGAGATACTTGAGGATTTGAACCTTTGTGCGGAGACTGTTGATGGTATTTTAACTCATACTTGGGGTTTTACTCCAAGAACTCCGGAAGCTCAAGTTGTTCAACTTGCAGATAAGATAGCTTATATAAATCACGATATAGAGGATTCTATCAGGGCAGGATTAATTTCTGAAAGTGATTTACCAAAGGATTGTATAAAATATTTTTCATCTATTCAAAGCCAGCGCTTAAATAAGATGATAATGGAGGTTATTACAAATTCTATTGGAAAGCCTAATATTGCAATGAGTGAAGAGGGCTGGCATTATACGACAGAATTACGTCAATGGATGTTCGACAATGTTTATACGGATGATTCTCCTGCCAAAGTTGAGGAGAAAAAAGCAAAGAGAGTTGTAAGAGAACTCTTTTATCATTATTGCGAAATGCTTCAGCCGATATGTGAGGCATCAAAAATTGAACGAGTTGTTACAGATTATATTTCAGGCATGACTGACAGATACGCAGTAGAGAAGTTTAAAGAGAACTTTATTCCGATGGGTATCAAATCAGGAGCAAAAGAAGATTACCTATTTAAGCTTGCAAAGGTTATTGATTAGTTATATTGTTTAGTATTAAAACATTATACAGGGTAATAACCTAATTATTTTCGCTTTTGTAACCAAAATTGTTAAGGGCGTTCTGCTTTTTGCGCCAGTCTTTTTCAACTTTAACTTCAAGAGATAGGAAAACTTTCTTTTCAACAATTTTTTCAAGTTCAAGACGGGCTTCTGTTCCTATTTTTTTTAGTAACGAGCCGCCTTTGCCTATTAAAATTCCTTTTTGACTTTTTTGTTCGCAATAGATTGTCGCATATATTTTATCTATGTCTTCCTGTTCAAAATAATTTTCAATTTTTACGGCAACAGAGTGAGGAATTTCATCAGAAGTATTAAGAAGAATTTTTTCACGAATAATTTCTTCAGTAACATCTCTCATTGTTTCTTCTGTCACAATATCTTCAGGATATAGCATATCGCCTTCTGGAAGTTCTTTATATATGTTTTTTATAAGTGTGTCGATATTTCTTCCGGTTTTTGCCGAAATTCTTACAACAGGATAGTTTTTATCGAATAAAGTCTTATAAGAAATAAGATTTTCTTCAACTTTATCTAATTTTTTAACCTTGTCAACTTTGTTCATAACTATGATTACAGGAATATTTGTTTTTAAAATATTTTCAGCAATCCATTTATCGCCTTTGCCTGCGGGTTCAGAACCGTCAACAAGAAATAATATCAAATCAGCATCAGGTACAGCGACTTTTGCCTCATCAAGCAAAAACTCACCGAGTTTGTTGAGAGGTTTATGAACCCCAGGGGTGTCGACAAAGACAATTTGCCCTTTTTCTGTTGTGTAAATTCCTTTAATTCTTTTTCTTGTTGTTTGAGCTTTATCAGTCGTAATGACTATTTTCTGCCCCAATATACAATTGAGTAGTGTAGATTTGCCCACATTGGGACGCCCAATTATCGCTGTAAAACCACTTTTCATAAATATATCTTAACATAAAAGTATAAATTTATTAACATATTGGCAATTTTTTTAAGCATAAGTTATTATTATATATATAGTGGGAAAATATTAACAGGTTTATAAAATGGTAAAAATGACACATAAAATTTGTATATGTCTTTTATTGGGCCTAGCTTTGGGTTCATTAAATGCATATTCAAATAACCTGACGCAGCTTGATATTAGGAAAAGTTCAAGTTCAGCGTCTACCTTAAATGTAACAATTTACACTAGTTCGCCATACGATGATAATGTTGCTGTTACAAAGAAAACTGATAACAAATACGTTATTATTATGCCTAATGTTTCCGGAGTTACCGGTTCAAAACCGGACTTAACAGGTTTACACGATGTTATATCAGGAATTGATGTAAAGTCTGTACAGGATGATGGCAACGGTTATACAAAAGTTACTCTTACCACTACAAAACCTATTAATATCAGAACCACTACAAAGAGAAGTGCTCCACTTACGGCTGAGCAAAAAGCTTACAAAAATTTAATCGCTCAATCAAGAACGAACAAACCTGTTACAAATTCAGGTACAGTAAAAACTTCCCACGCATCTGCTGTGCCTTCTGCTACTATAAAATTTGATAACCCTAAAGTAAGCCCTCACAAAAGTACTTCTCAACTCAGCCCAGTTAATAAAGCCCTTATTGCGAGTGAGCCTATAAATGCAGTGCCCGATAAGAAGAAAGAGAGTACGGTAAACATTGCAAAATCAAAGGTTAATGATGTTATTAAGAGCCCATTGGCTGAAAAACCTATTGTAGGTGATGTAAATGAAGACCTTGAAAAGCATGCACCGTTGAGTATTGCATTTGATGCGCCATTACCTGAAGAGAGTACGGATAATGTTGTCCAAGAACCGGCAAAACCTGCTCCTGTTGCAGTTCAAACTAAACCTGCAGCCCAGAATTTGTTGGTACAAAAAGTAAAGCTAGTTAAAAATAAAATAGAAAATAAGATAAATAGAAGGATTTCCGCTAATATGTTTGTTACATTTGTAATTTTAATGTGTTCAATGATAGGGTTAACTTTATTATTTAAGCTGATAAAAAAATCACTGGAACATTCAATGATATTAAAGCAAACATTTAAGGAAAACTTGCTCTCTAAGCCGGTCGAGGTTGAGAGCTATGATGATATTGTGAATGATTCTGAGCTTAATTGGCAAGAAAAATATCAGAAATATATTGATAATACAAAATCACAAGATACTGGCCGCAGAATTTTGAAACACATTGGCGGTGGCGAATATAAATTTGTTAATGAAGTTGCTGGGGATGAAACTCCATCAAGTTCTGTTGATAAAAAAGATATACAGATGGGTTTTTCAGAACCTGTTGCAGATGTTGCATCTTCAGGTTCGGCTCAACCTAAACCTAAAAAAGCTAACAAGTTAAAATCTTACAATAAAACTGCAAGAGATGTTTCACCTGAAAATATCCCTCCGATTAAAAAAGTTAAAAACCAAGATTTGAAAGTAAATAAAGCTCCAAAACTTCATATTGTAGAAGATGATTACAAGGATTTGGAAGAATCTTTAGAAAGAACATTAAATAATACGCCAGATAAAGAGTTGTTGAATATTGACGAAGAAATTATTTTCAACCAACTCAAAGACAATTTTAAAGCAAGTCCTGTTTTTGATGAAGCAGATAAAATTGCTGATGCTATGCGTAGTACTAAGAAGCTTAAATCATTTGCGAATAAAATGGCTTTAGAAGAAACCAAGCGTAATGTTCCGCTTCCAAAGACTCGTTCTGAAATCAGAAGAGCAGGTAATATTGAATCAAAATATGTTGAACTTGGAAATTCTCCACTTCACACAAACCCTAGAAAGCTTGAAGGTGCAAACTTAAGTGTAGGTGATTTGATTGCTAAGAGTGACAAGTTCCTTAAACCAACATTCGAAGTAAAACCTAAGATTTCTTCAAATACGAATGATAAATATTCAACAGTTACTTTAGATGAATTCTTTGACAAGATTGATTCATCAAGTTCAGTTACTGCGCCTGCATCTCTTGCAAGCAGAGTTGCTGACAGTCTTGGTAAGATGACCACTGAAATTAATGCAATTCAAAAAGTAAAATCACAGGCAAAACCTTCAGTCAACCCATTTGAGGGCATGGTTGTATTGTCAGGATATAGCATCAATGAAGACAGCGGATTCTATATTGTAAAAGACAGGGATGGCAATAATTCTTTAATCGGTAGAATTAAGAATGATGTAACTCCTATTAAGAAGTTAGGTAGAGACTCAGACGTTAAGCTTCAAGTAAGACTTGACAGCCCTAATGTTTATATGGTTAGAGCAAACGGAAGCCGTTATTTGATAGAAGTTAACGGCAATAAAATGGGCATATTGCTTGAACTGTAAGTCGAATAGTCAGAGAGAAGATTGAGAGTGAAGATTTCATATAGAAAAATCTTAAGTTGCATTTTCTTACTATGTTTTTTGTGCGGTTGTGCTAAAAAAGAAGATGTAACAAAGATTCAGTTTGCAAGTTGGGGATCAAAGTCTGAGATTGATATATTGAAACCTGTGATGGCAGATTTTGAGGCAAAAAATCCTGACATAAAAGTTGAATTTATGCACATTCCCCAAAATTATTTCCAGAAGATTCACCTTCTTTTTGCATCTAATACTGCTCCTGACGTAATTTTTATAAATAATTTATCACTTCCAATATATGCTAATGCAGGAGTTTTGGAGCCTGTGGCTGAAGATATTGATTTGAAAAGTTATGATAAAAATATTTTGCAGTCGTTAAGCTGGAAAGGTGTTTTGTACGCAGTTCCGAGAGATGTTTCTAATCTTGTTGTATTTTACAATAAGGATTTGTTTGACAAACTTGGTGTTGCATACCCGAGAAAAGATTGGACGTTTGATGAGTATCTCAAAACTGCGGAAAAACTAACTGGGCATGGTGTTTTTGGTATAAGTTTTGAGGAAGATTCATTGTTTTTCCTTCCCTATTTGATGAGTGAAGGCGGAGGAATATTATCTGATGATTTATCAACTGTTATAGTAGATGATGTTAAATCTCAAAAAGGTTTAAAATATTACGCGGATTTGCGTAAAAAATACCATGTCGCTCCGCTGGCAGAAGAAAGTGCAAGTGCAACAATGGCTCAATTGTTTTTACAAGAAAAGTTAGCCATGCAATTATCGGGTCGCTGGCTTGTTCCCAAATATAGAGAAGAAGCAAAATTTGATTGGGATATAGTAAATTTCCCTTACGGCGATGCGGGAAGTATTGTGCCGCTTGATTCTTCCGGATGGTCAGTTGCTAAAAGTTCTAAGCATAAAGACGAAGCTTTTAGGCTCGTGAAATATCTTTCTTCAAAAGAAAGCATTGAACGTTTAACTCAAAGCGGGTTAATAGTTCCTGCTCGGCGTGATGTGCGAGAATCAAAATATTTTCTGGATGGTAATGCTCCGAAAAATGCTCAGGTTTTTCTTGATGTTATAAAAACTTCAAAACCAACTCCGGTGAGCGTAAATTATAAAGAAGTTTTGGATAGTTTAAGCTCAAAATTTGAGAAGCTTTTTAATTAAAATTTAGCGGCCAGTTTTTCAAAAAGAAACTCGGATTATAATTAATCCGAGTTTCAAGTTTTTGTTTAAGCGATTTTACGTAATAAAAATTACATCATACCGCCCATGCCACCCATACCTGGCATTTGTGGCATTTCAGGTTTTTCTTCAGGAATATCAACAACTGCAGCTTCTGTTGTTAACAACATTGAACCAACAGATGCAGCGTTTACTAATGCTGAACGTGTAACTTTGGCAGGATCAACGATACCTGATTTGAACATGTCAACATATAGATCATCCAAAGCATCATAACCGTAAGCGCCTTCATGTGAAAGTACTGTGTCAACAACAACATCAGATTTCGCTCCTGCGTTACGAGCAATTGCTCTTAGAGGTACATCAAGAGCAGCTGTCAAAATCTTGAAGCCGATTTTTTCATCATCGGATGAGAATGTCATAGTTTCAAGTTGTTTTTCAAGTGCCTGTTGAACTCTTACCAATGCAACGCCGCCGCCAGGAACAATGCCTTCTTCGTTAGCAGCTCTTGTTGCGTTAAGAGCATCTTCAATTCTCAATTTTCTTTCTTTTAATTCAACTTCGGAAGCTGCACCGACTTCAATAACTGCAACACCGCCTGAAAGTTTTGCAACACGTTCCTGAAGTTTTTCTTTATCGTATTCAGAATCAGAAGCTTCGATTTGACGTTTGATAAGTTTTACTCTTTCTTGGACTGCAGCTTTTGTTTCGTCGCCTACTACGATAGTTGTTTCGTCTTTTGTAACTGTAACACGTTTTGCACGTCCCATCATTTGGGTTGTAACGTTTTCAAGTTTAATACCCAATTCTTCAGTGAACATTTCACCACCTGTTAAGATAGCGATATCTTCAAGCATAGCTTTTCTTCTGTCACCAAAGCCAGGAGCTTTAACTGCAACAGCTCTCAATACTTTTCTCATTGTGTTAACAACTAATGTAGCAAGAGCTTCACCTTCAACGTCTTCTGCGATTAATAATAAAGATCTGCCATCACGTGCAACTTGTTCCAAAACAGGAACTAAATCTGAAATTAAGTTGATTTTCTTGTTTACACAAAGAACATAAGCATCTTCAAGAACTGCTTCCATTCTTTCAGCATCTGTTACAAAGTATGGTGATAAATATCCTTTATCAAATTGCATACCTTCAACAACCTTTAAGTTTGTTCCGAAAGATTTAGATTCTTCAACAGTGATAACACCTTCAGCACCAACTTTTTCCATAGCTTCAGCGATTAATTCGCCGATTTCTTTGTTGTTGCCAGCAGAAATAGCTGCAACTTGAGCAATTTCTTCCTTAGTGTTAACAGGTTTAGACATGTCTTTAACTTTTTTAACGGCCATATCAACAGCTTTGTCGATACCACGTTTCATAGACATAGGATTTGCACCTGCAGTAAGGTTCTTTAAGCCTTCTCTAACAATAGCTTGCGCCAATACAGATGCAGTAGTTGTACCGTCACCTGCAACATCATTTGTTTTAGAAGAAACTTCTTTTAACAATTGTGCGCCTGCATTTTCTAAACCATCTTTAAGTTCGATTTCTTTTGCGATTGTAACACCGTCATTAACGATTTGAGGTGCACCGAATTTCTTTTCTAATATAACGTTTCTACCTTTAGGTCCAAGTGTAACTTTTACTGCGTCAGCCACAGCATCAATACCTTTGAGAAGCGCCTTTCTAGCTTCTTCATCAAAAACTATACGTTTTGCCATTTTATTTCTCCTTATTATATATGTCTGGTTAATTACTCAATAACTGCTAATGTATCTTTAATAGAAAGAATTTTGTATTCAGTACCATCGATTTTTACATCAGTACCTGCATATTTAGCATATAAAACAGTTTCTCCAACTTTAACATCAAGCGGTTCTCTTTCGCCTTTGTCATTCATTTTGCCCAATCCGATAGCAACAACTTCGCCCTTTTGAGGTTTTTCTTTTGCACTGTCAGGGATGAAAATTCCACCTGAAGTTTGTTCAGTATCTTCAATAACTTTAACTACGATTCTGTCGCCTAATGGTTTTAACATAATATTTCTCCTTCTTTCACTTCACGAATAAAATACATTTAATATATTTATATATTTATATATCTGTATACTTACATTTATATAACAACTTTCATGAAATATTGAATTCCTTAAGGAAAAATTAAGATTTGAATAATTCATGCAAAAAGTTTGAGGAAGTTGTTAAAAAGGACTCATTTTTACCGTGCTGGAAACGCTTGTGTTGCAATAGTTTTGCTTAATTATTAAGTTTTATGAAACAAAATAGAAAAAGTGCTTGATTTTAAATTTTTTTTTGTATAAGATTAGAGACGTGCTCAATGCACATAGCAATTTTGAAAATATAAATAGCAAGATTACAAAAGATTAAGAAAAATATCGAAGTACTTGACAAGAAAGATTTAAGTAATAAGATAGAAGAGTTCGCGAAAGTGAACTTGAAAGGAAGCTAAACCCCGAGACGAAAAGTTAGGAGAACTGCGAAGGTAGTTGGCACGGAAGGATGGGTGCCG
>CASEYJ010000007.1 GCA_949292175.1 uncultured bacterium
AAAAATTTTTAAGGACAATGATGACCTAACAAAGTCCAATTTGCTCCTTTTTTGTCAATTTTAAAAATTAGGCTCTATTTTAAACACGTTTTACCATTCAGCCCCTGTTCCCTTATTATCATTGTCCTATTAATTTATATTAAACATATCAATCCGATAACCAATTCATACAAAGGTTAGAGAATTCACTCGGGAAGTGAAGAAATAAATCCTCAGCATGGCATCCATTTGGAAATTCTTTATACTGTTTAAAACACCTTACTTTGTTATATAAATCTTTTGTGTGCCAAGGACAAACTGTTGGATCTTTTTCACCAGCAATAAAAAGTGTTGGAACGCTGATTTTATCAACAACGTCAATCGGCTTAATTTTCTTTAGCGGTATCGGATACGGACGAATTGATGCGAATCTGTCAAACTCGAATTTTTTAAATGTTTCTCCCCAGGCTTCTTTTTTCCACATTTTATTTTCAATTTTACTAAAATCAGTTGGTGCAGATACTGCAATAACCTTATCTATAAAACGGCTTTTTGAAGAATAAATTAAAGCCATGGCTGCCCCGAGAGAAAAGCCCGCTAAATAAATCTTTTTATAATTATTCTTTCTTGCAAAACGCACCACACAATCCATATCCATAATTTCTTTTGCTGTAAATGTATAAAAACCACCACTTTTACCATGGCCTCTAAAATCGAATGAAATTACATCATATGACTTTGCAAAAAAATCTGCAATCTTAGAAAAAGCGTTGGAGTCTTTTGTCATACACCATCCTGGTGCAACAATTACAACAGAATCGCGCTCCCCGTTATAATAATTAATTGCAATTTCAACATCATCTTTTGTTTTTAAACTATAATTTTCCATACCGTTTTCTTAAATTGCTTAATTTCAGCCAAAAAACTCTTTTACAACCCCTGTATTTTATATAATATTACTTGAATTTGCAAGTTTTTACCTTTAAGCACACTCATCTATATCATTTAAAAATTTACAAAAGCTATAAAATATGCTATAATCCAGCTGGTATTATTATTTACGAGAAGAATTAGGAGAGAATATGAACTTAAACGATAGCGCAACAGCTAAAAACTTAAAAAAAGCGTTTGATTTTGTTGCAAAACGCAGAACTGAATATGATATATATGCTCTTATTGCAGAAAAACAAGGAAATAATGAATTAGCCAGATTACTGACAATGTTCTCAGACATGGAAAAAGAACACGCTAAACTTTGGTTTAAGTGGTTAAACAACGGTGAAGTTCCGGAACTGGTAGATTGTCTTGAAAAAGCTCTTAGACAAGAAAGAAACGAAATAGAAGGAACTTATAATACTTTTGCCAAAACTGCCGACGCTGAAGGATTTGAACACGTTGCTGGTCTATTCAGAACAATAGAATCATTCGAAATCAATCACATTGACAGACTAAAGAAAGTGATTGCGAAATTAAAAGACACCGTAGAACCTAACGAAGACGGAACATACAATTGGGTTTGCTCTGTATGCGGCTGCGTATTCAGACAAAAAGAAGAACCAACTTACTGCCCGATATGCGTAAAAGAAAACGTATTCTTCTATAAAGGTTCTGAAGACCAAAACAAATAAGAAGACCATTTTAAACAATACAGTAAACAAAGAGATAGGCGGGATTGCCTATCTCTTTAGTTTTAAACCGTTATAATATTCATCAGAAACCGGCTCTAACCACTCATTAGAAGTCTCTACCCCATCTAACTCAAAAGCTAAATGAGAGAACCAAGAATCAGGAGCCGCACCATGCCAGTGTTTCACGCCAGCCGGAATATGAATAACTGTTCCTTCAACAATTTCAACAGGGTCTTTGCCCCATTCTTGGTAGTAACCTCTACCACCAACACCAATTAGCATTTGTCCACCACCAGATTTCGCATTATGGATATGCCAATTATTTCTACATCCGGGTTCAAACGTTACATTAAATATTTTCACCTGTTCAGTAGAAACCGGAGCTAAATAACTTTGCCCGATAAAATATTTTGCATACGCAGTATTTGCCTCTCCAACAGGGAACATTATAGTTTTTTCATACTGTTCTTTTGAAGAAGGTTGAACAGAATCTTCCGTCCAAACAGTTTTAGCCAAATTAAATGCCGCCCAAGCCTTTGGCCAACCTGCATAAAACGCATTATGAGTAATTATTGCTGCAATTTCTTCTTTTGTAACGCCATGATTTTTAGCATTCTGTAAATGATATATCAGGGAATTATCTGTAATACCCATAGAAATCAATGATACAACAGTAATAATACTCCTTGTTTTCAAATCAATATCTTGATTATTCCAATTTTCACCAAATAAAACATCGTCATTAAATTTGGCAAATTCTGGTGCAAAATCACCGAGTTGAACCCTTCCCGCCGTTTGTATTATCTTTTGCATATTATCTCCTTTATTAAAATTATTACTCTGAGTATTAGTTTTTGCAAGACAAGGATTAATAATTATGTTGGTTGAAAGCATCAACAATGCTAACAAAATACTTACTTTATCTTTCATATTCCACCTATTTCAAGTTTTCTTTGTAAAACGCTTCAATTTCATCAAATGGAATCTTCTCTAAATTGTCATACAAATCAACGTGATTAGCATCTTTGATAATCAACAATCTTTTATTATCACCAGTCAACTTCTTGAAAGCCCCTTCTGAAAAATAACGGCTATGAGCATTTTCGCCATGAATCATCAAAACCGGAGTTCTAATCTCGCCGGCATAAGCTAAAATTGGCTGATTAATCAAAGAAAGACTAGAAGTTAAATTCCAGTTCCCATTTGAATTTATAGCTCTTGGATGATAACCTCTTTTGGTTTTATAATATGCCCAATAATCTTTCATAAATTGAGGTTCATTTCCTTGTAACTTATCCGGATTACTTGGAGCCTTCGCAAACGTTCCACTTTTAAAATCTTCAGTACGTTGCTTATTTAAGACTTTTTTAAGTTCATATCGAGCATTCTCATCCATAACATCATTGTATCCAAAAGCATTCACTCTTGTCATATCGTACATTGTCGATGTAACTGTGGCTTTAATTCTTGTGTCAATAGCCGCGGCATTAAGAGCAAAACCGCCAAACCCACAAATACCAAGGATACCAATACGTTCAGAATCAACATTTTTCTGCACACTTAAAAAATCTACGGCAGCCGAAAAATCCTCAGTGTTTATGTCAGGCGAAGCAACATTTCTAGGTTCGCCAGAACTTTCACCCGTATAACTTGGATCGAAAGCTAAGGTAATAAAACCCCTCTCAGCAAGTGTTTGAGCATATAATCCTGAAGCCTGCTCTTTTACTGCCCCAAAAGGACCTGAAATTGCGATACCTGAAAGTTTTTCACTATTACTTATATTTTTAGGGATATACATATCCCCAACCAAAGTTATTCCAAATCGATTTTTGAAACTTACTTTTTTAATTTCAACTTTATCTGATTTTGGAAAAACCTTATCCCAATTATCAACCGATTTTGCATGTACCATATTACTTACTCCTATAAAAAATAATCCGACAAGTATAATCCCAACTAGAAGTTTATTAAACACAATTGTCCTCCTTTAAATTTTTTGAAAAATAGGAAACAAGTTTTTCTACAACCTGATCTACAAATTGAGGCTTGTCGTATAAATCAACATGGGTTGCCCCCTGGATAGTAAATATTTCTTTAGGCTCTAACGCTTTTTCATAACAATTATGAGTGTAAAATAAAGTATCAGCCTCAGACCCAACTATTAACAAAATTGGTCTTGGAGAAACAGTATCAATATGAGCAAACGCATCCCAAGCAGCAAGCTTATCATTACTTGACACCAGATACCTGTTAACAGATGTAGGATAATAACACCTTTCCGTTCTATAATACTCACTAGCCTCTTTTGAAATGACAGACGGAGCATTTTTAATTTCCTCTTCAGTTTCCGGTACATATTTCCAATATCTGGCTTCCTCACCTAACGCTTCCGCATTTCGTGCTTCTGCAACTTCTTTAAGCAGTTTTTTCAAATAATCTTTTTCATCGACACCAGGGAACCCATTTTTTGCACTATCACCAACATCCCAAGTACTAATTCCTGCTGCTGCCTTTATTCTTAAGTCTGTTTGAATAGCATTCATCGTATATCCACCACCGGCACAGACGCCCATAGCTCCAATACCTTCACTATCTACATATTTAAGAGTGACTAAATAATCAACCGCAGAATGAATATCCTCAACTCTTGAAGTCGGATCCTCGAGATATCTCGGAAGCCCTTCACTCTCCCCCTGATGACTAGCATCGAAAGCTAATGCGACGAAACCGTGCTGAGCTAAATTCCAAGCATAAAGGGAAGAACATTGTTCTTTCACGCCTCCACCAGGGTGCGTTACAACTATTGCCGGATATTTTTTATCTTCTTCGAAATTCTTAGGTAAAAATAAAAGACCAGCAATATTCAAATCAAATTTTTTAAAAGTTACCTTTAAACCCTCTTTATAATGAGTATCGTATAACATAAAAATCTCCTTAATTTATTGATTTACCAAGCTCATACGCTTCTTTCAAGCCAGCATTACCTTCGATATCGCCGACATTAGTAACACCGATAGCTCTAACAACACCCTTCAACTCAACTCCGGAATGACAATCAATCCAACCTTGGAGTCCTGCTATTGTTGTATCCATAGCGGCCTCATCATTTTCTGCACAAGTCGCCAACAAATATACATCCTTAAACTTATTTGCAGTCGTGAACAATGGGTTTGAACGATCTATCATTGTTTTCATCTGACCTGACATACAATAGTAATACACAGGAGTTGCCCAAACTATTACATCTGAGTCCTTAATTTTTTCATTTATATTATTTGCATCGTCATCTATCACACATCTTTTAAGCTCCATACAAGCAAGACAGCCTTTGCAAAAACTTATTTTCTTATCGCATAAATAGATAACTTCAACCTGATTTCCTGCTTCTAATGCTCCTTTCTCAAATTCCTGCGCTAATCTATTAGAATTTCCATTCTTTCTTGGACTTGTTCCTATAATCAAAACTCTCTTTGCCATAAACACCTCTTTCTATTTATTCTCAGATTCAATATACTTAATAATTTTCGCAGGATTACCTGCGACAACAGCATTTTTGGGAACATCTTTAACTACAACCGCTCCAGCACCGATTATAGCACCATCGTTCACCGTTACGCCCGGAATAATTGTTACATTCGAACCTATCCAAACATCATTCCCAATTTTAACTTTCTTAGCAATCATAGATAATCTACTTGGAATATCAAAACAATGATTCAATGTCGTAATAACAACAGAATGTCCTATCAGTACATTATCACCAATTTCAATTCCACCTTGATCTTGAAATTTACAACAAGCATTTATAAAAACGTTTTTTCCAACAGATATATTAACCCCACACTCTGTATAAAATGGGGGAAACATTCTGAAACTTTTATCAACTTCTTTATCTGTTAATTTTGAAAACAGTGTCCTTATTTCGTCTTGATTGTGATATTCACAATTTAATTTCATCGTTACTTTTCGAGCTTCCTCTGACAACTCAAAAAACTTTTGTAAAATAGGAGAATCCTTATCTACAAAATCATGAGTTTTCATATATTCAATAAATTCTTTATTATTCATTAAAATACCCTCTAAGTTATATTTTAGATATAAACTATTATTTACTATTTTTATCAAAATAGCAAATACCTATAATAAATAATCAGTAATGCTTGACAAGCATTACAAAAAATTTTAATATACTCTTATGGAAATCAGAGTACTAAAATATTTTTTAACAGTAGCAGAAATAGGCAACATAACAAAAGCCGCAAACTCAATGCACCTAACCCAACCAACCTTATCGAGGCAACTACAAGACCTTGAAAAAGAACTTGGTCAAAAACTCTTCATTAGAGGGAACCATAATGTAACCCTAACCCCTGAAGGAATAATTTTAAGGAAAAGAGCAGAAGAAATTATAGAACTTGTCGAAAAAACGGAAAATGAATTTATTTCTATCAAAGAAGAAATCTCCGGGGATATATACATAGGTGCTGGAGAAACAAAATCGATAAGCCTAATTTCTGATGTGATGGCCACTCTAAAAAAAGATTATCCAAAAATCAAATTTCATATTGTATCTGGGGATAGCGAAGATTTGTCTGAAAAATTAGATAAAGGGTTATTGGATTTTTGTATATTTATTGAGCCATTTGACGTTGAGATGTATCCGCAAAAATACAACTATCTGAACCTTGGAGAAAAAGATGTTTGGGGTATTTTATTAAGAAACGATGACCCTTTAGCAAAAAAGGAAAGCGTAGAAATACAAGATCTACTAGACTTACCTCTTTTAATTTCCAGACAAGCCATAAAAAAATCATTCGAAAAAAATCCTATCTTGAACTGGTTTGGGAACAATTACGACAAATTAAACATAGCAGGCACATATAATCTAATCTATAATGCAGCCATTATGACGGAGAACAAAATAGGTTACACTCTAGGCTTGGACAGATTGATAAAAGATACAATCAACAGTCCATTATGCTTCAGACCCCTAAACCCTAAATTAGAAGTTGAAGTTAACATTGCCTGGAAAAAGAATCAAATATTTTCTCGCCCTTCAAAGCTCTTCTTAGAAGAATTAAACAAAAAATTTTTGAGCCAATTACCTAGAACATAATAACAGCCAATATTGCAAAAACAATCAATGGAATATTAAAATGCAAAAATGTAGGGATACACGTGTCAGTTATATGGTTATGCTGCCCATCAAAATTTAACCCTGCAGTAGGGCCAAGGGTTGTATCAGAAGCTGGAGACCCAGCATCACCCAAAGCCGCAGCAGCAGCTATCACGATAACAGTTGCAGCAAGGCTAAACCCTAAATTTTGACAAATTGGCACATACAATACCGCCAAAATAGGAATAGTACCAAAAGAAGTTCCAATACCCATCGTAATAAACAAACCAACGAACAACATTAGAGCAGCTGCAATAATTTTATTTCCACCCATAAATGGAACAATTGCAGAAACAAGAGATTCAACTCCACCCGTAGATTTTAGAACCATTGCAAAGCCTGCCGCAACAAGCATTACAAAAGCTACATATCCCATCATACCAATACCTTCATTAATGAGCTTATCCATCTTGTCATGATCAATAGTTTTTGTTCCAAAAATTATACTAAGCCCAACTAAAGCACCAAGTGGTAATGAATTTGTTAAAAGCTGAACAACTAAAGTCATTAACGCAGCAAAAAGAGTTATGTAATGATTTTTATTAAATCCGGCAACTTCCTCTTTCTCGATATCCATATTAACATCGCTATATTCACGAGGTTTAGCATAAGATACGAAAACCGATATTAACAAACCAACAGTCATTGCCACGCCTAAAAACCAGGTATAATGCCAAACGTCACTTTTTGCAACGTGAATTCCGTTTTGCGTAATATTATCAGCGAGTAAGCCTTGGAATATCAAACCAAAACCTGCCGGAATCATTATATAAGGAGTCTTAAGTCCATAAGCTAAAGCACACGCAACAGCACGCCTATCTAACTTCAATTTATTCATAATCGCCAAAAGCGGCGGAATCATAATCGGAATAAATGCAATATGCACAGGAATTAAATTCTGTGACATAACAGCCATTACCACCAGAATAAAAAGTAAAAGATATTTATTCGACTTAATTATAGAAGCAATTTTCTTTGCTAAAAGTGCATCTAACCCTGTATGCGTCATAGAAGCAGCAAACGCACCTAAGAGAATATAACTCAAAGCTGTTTCCGCATTTCCTCCCATGCCACTAATAAAAATATGCATAATTTCGGTTATTGAAATATGACCGATAATACCTGCAACAATCGCAGAAATCATTAACGACAAAAGTACATTCACTTTGCAAAGGCACAGTACGCATAATAAAATGACTGAAACTATAATAGGGTTAAACAATACTTCCATAAAAAGATACTAACACAAACAACATTACAGAATAAAGATATTTATACAATTAATTTATACACCTGGGTAATTGTTAACATTATATTGTGGGGGTTAAATATAATTAATCTTTTTCATACTTCCAGCTATTCTTAATTCCAACGAGCCTTATTGTAAGGCTCTTTTTTTACAGATAAAAATTTGAAAAGTTTAGACTTGATTTTTAAAGTATTTAATGCTAGATTAAAGAGTATGGCGGTAAGCCAAACAATTTAATAACGGTTGAACCAGCAACCTAAAAAACTCTGGGCCTGTGGCGCAGCGGTAGCGCAGAGGACTCATAATCCTTTGGTCGTGGGTTCGAATCCCTCCGGGCCCAGTTTTTTGTGCGATAAATTTGCTTAAAATAATATTGAATTCATCTCAAAATCTGATATAATACAGAAAAAGGAGCTTTATATGAAAAAATTTATTTTACTTGGTGTAATATTACTAATGTCAGCCGTATCAGTTTCTGCAAACACATCATACACCTATGACAAATACGGAAACACAACAGGTTCTTTTAAAACAAGAGATAATACAACTACAACATACGACAAATACGGAAACACAACAGGCTCATACCAAGTAAATGGCGACACAATTATGAGCCGTGACAAATATGGCAATAACAACGGCTCAATTAAACTTAACGACAATGGCGGAATTTTTAGAGACAACATGGGAAATAACGTCGGCTCTTTTAAAAATAATAATGGCAGAATAACAACCTACGACAAATACGGCAATATTACAGGGACCTTAGAAAGGGGTTCCGACGGAACATTTATCCAAAAAGATAAATATGGCAATAATATCGGGAAATTTAAAATCTAAGAAATTATTCTTAATTACCTAAAACTTTTCTGTTAGTTCTTGATTCTACCTGAGCCTCTTTTAAGAATCGATGGATATTAGTGTAATATCCTCCGGCCAGAACTAGTGCTGCTGTAACCCAAGCGATTGGTCCTGCATAAAACATCCCGACATAACCAAATTTTACAGCCAAATAAACAGCGGCAAAAGATCGCATCAATAACTCACCAACAGAAGCTATCAGAGGAATAGTAGCTCTTCCAAGCCCTTGCAACGCATTTCTGTATATAAATATTTGAGATAAAAAGAAATAAAATAGAGAACTTATAAACAAGTAATCGTGAGCAATTTTTATAACGTCAGGATTTTGATTTCCAATAAACACTCGAACTAAATCGCTGCCCCAAAAGTGCATAACAAAAGCCATAACTATACTTAAATGCAAATTAATAACTGAAGCTTTTTTAACAGAAATTCTTATTCGTCTAAAATTATTCGCCCCAAAATTTTGAGCAACAAACGCTGCTAAAGCAACCCCAAAAGAAATCATCGGTAATGTTGCAATCTGTTCAATCCTCAACGCGGCAGTCATAGCTGCTATAACATCTGCACCAAAGGAATTACAAACACTCTGAATTATCAATATTCCTATTCCCAGAATAGAAAACTGCGCAGCCATAGGCAACCCAACATTTAGATGCTCCCAAGCAAACTTCCAATCCTCTTGAGAATTAAAAATCCAATCAGCCTTTCTTAAATGCAAAATAGGGAAATGCTTCTTTATATATAATATACACATTACAACAGATATAGCCTGTGATAGCACAACCGCAACAGCGGAACCAGGAACACCCCAATGAAATACTATAATAAACAAAAGCGCCAAAAATACATTCAAAATTGAGGCAAAAATCAGAAAATATAACGGAGTTTTACTATCTCCCAATGCTCTCACAATACTTGCCAAAAGGTTATAAAAATTGGCAGTAATAAGCCCAAAGATAACTATTTGTATATACCAATATGCATTATGATAAATTTCTTGCGGAACATTCATCCATTTTAAGATATACCCCATCGTAGCAAGACAAATTACAGTAAAAAACAACGTAAATATTGAACTTAAAATGGTAGACATCGTCACCGAACGACGCACACCATCATAATCCTTTGCTCCAAAACGTTGCCCTGTTATAACAGCAAATCCATTAGTTAATCCGACAACAACAAACATTATGAGAAAAAATAACGGCGCAACAGCTCCAACCGAAGCCAAAGCATCAATTCCTAAAGTTCTACCAACAATTACAATATCTGCGATATTATAAAACTGTTGAAATATATTTCCTATCAATAATGGTACAGAAAATAATATTATTAACTTTAAGGGGTTTCCGGTCGTTAAATCGTTTATCATAACTACTATAATCTCAATTAAAAAGTTCTCTACGAACTATTATAATATAGAAAAAAATAGAATTAAAGCTGAAGATTTTTATTAATCTTCAAAACTTTAAAAATACCATAAGTTTTATTGATTATTTTATAAGGTTCAAAAATCATCTTAAAATTTCTATCCTCCAAATAGAATCTATTAGGTAAAATTTTACCTTCTATCGGAAGTACAATGTATGAGGTTTTTTCTTTAGACAAAGATTTTTCAAGCCAAGTCGGATATAGTCCGCCTTCATTATCAAAATCACAAATCGGACTAACACTCAAAGAAGCATCACTATCCGGCTTTTTAGCTGAACAATAATACATTGCATCTAAATTTTCATAATTAGTATAAGGCAGGATTCTCAAATCAGCCCAGCTATATAGAATAATTCTGCTATCAGCAAGCTGCTTATCTTGAAAAACAATATCTGCCAAAAACTTTGCCCCAGAGTGATAATACCCTGGACTAAAAGTTATGTGATTAAAGATCAAGCCAAAGAATACTAATGAAATTAAAATATCAGAAATTAATTTTAAAACTCTATTAGATTCAGACAAGACATAAAACATCCATACTGAAATCAACAAGTAAATCCAAAAGAATATATAATGATGTGTCCAACCCGCATACTTTATCACGAAAGTTAGAATCAATCCACCAATAGTAAATCCTGCAAAAAAGAGAACTCGCTTTTCTTTCCAGAAGTAAATAGGATAAAATATAATTGCAAGAGCAAGCACAACACAATTAAAAGTATCAAGTAATAAATTATCATTTATAAAGAATTGCTTAAAATGCTCAATAAACCCATTATTAACCCCAAAAAACCCGGAATTAGACCCGCCAAGCTGCCATAAAATTAAAACTGCACCAATGGCTAGTACTACAAAAGAAATTCGAAAATCTTTTCTTGATACATTACCTGCAATCGCTCCCTTAATCAAATCAAAAGCATAAAGAAACCCAAATGCCACAGCTCCAAATAATGCCATAACACTTGTGTTTGCACATAAAGTTACGCAAGTCGAATACAAAATCGGGTGTTTTAACGCATCTTTATAACTGTTACACAACACAAATAAGAGTAACACACCTATTGCATAACATCTTGCAATAACAGGCAACTGAGCCAAAAATGGATATGAGAAAGTTATTGCAAATTTGGTAAAATTATTAAACGGAGCATTTTTCCACAAAATAATTAAACTTGCAAAAGCAAAACCCCAATTCATAAGCAACATTGCATATGGATAGCAAAAATCAGTTTTTGCAAACGGCATCATAAGAAGATACCAAATAAAAGTATGCCCCTCATATTTCATCTGGGCAATTATGTCAAGCAGTGATAATTCTTTTGCCATCATATAAGCGTGAGTCTCATCAAACCAAGGTTGATGAAAAATAGTTCTCAATAACGTTATAATAACCCACAAGCTCATAAAGACAACAAATGTCTTACTAATTTTTGACTTCATGATATTCCTTCTCAGTATTCACTGCCCATAAAATACTTTTATCTAAATTACCATTAATAACATTCACAGCCTCAATACCGCTTAACATTGAATGATCCATATTATTATATTTATGCTGTCCGTTTCTTCCAACACAATACAAATTTGGAATTCCACTCACAAAACTTTTGACAACATCAAAATCTTTATATGCACCAAAATAAGCAGGATAAGCCTTCTTCACTCTAACTCTTACACTGTCAATTATATCTTCTTTTTTGACAACATCTAATTTTTCTAGCTCTGATATCCCGAATTTAATCATGTCTTCATCAGACAAATTCCACATATCATCACCCTCATTACAAAAATATTCAAGACTAATAAAAACCTTATCCTTAAAATCTTTAACAAGATAAGGAGACCAGTTGTTCATAATCTGCAATCTACCTGCTGTAATATCATTTTCTTGAATATAAATCCAACTATCCGGGCAGATATTATTAATGGTCGGAATCTTAGTATTATTTTTTAAATTTATTTTATTACAATAGAATCCTACTAACATATAATCTCTATAAGGCAATTCTTGGGCAACGTTTTTAACATTCTCAGGAACCCTATCACCCAAACCCGCAACTAAATCCTTCACAGGCATTGAGGAAATATAATAATTTCCCTTATAAGACTTATCCTCATCATTTTCAACAACCCGAACAGATTTAATATTTTCACCGTCAAAATCAAATCCGATAACCTTTGTATTTAAATGGATTTCACCACCTAAACGCCTAATTTCATCCGCCATAAAGTCCCATAACTGACCGCAACCAAATTTTGGATAAAAATATTCTTCAATCAAAGATGTTTCTTTTTGTTTATTTGAAATTAACTTAAAAGGTGACAATAAAGCATTTAAAAGAGCTTTAGAAAGAGAAAGGCCTTTAATACGTTGTTCACCCCATTCCTTTGAAATATCTCTAGGATGAAGCCCCCAAACCTTTTGAGTATAGTTTTCAAAAAACATTCTATACAAAACCAACCCAAATCTGTTTATCATAAAATCTTCAAGACTCTTCTCTTCGCGTTTAAACAAGCAAGATTTGATATAACTCATCCCTGCGCAAAAAGTGCGTCCAAGTCCCATATTCAAAATAGTTGAAGCTTTCAAACTCACAGGATAATCAAAGAATTTTCTAAGATAATAAATTCTTGAAACACGTTTCCTCTTCAACATAACCCGATCTGTCTCATCCGGATCAGGTCCATTCTCAGAAACTGTAATTTTTCTCCCCAAAATTTTATCATCTATTGGAGGTTTTCCTTGAAGAGGGAGTATCTTTTCCCAAAAATCTAGAATTTCTTGATTTTTAGAGAACAATCTATGACCTCCTAAATCAATACCATTGCCGTTATGGTGAACAGTTCTGGAAATCCCTCCGACACAATCCAATTCCTCAAAGATAATTGGCAAAACATCTTCTGTTTTTGTCAAAAAATTATACGCTGCACTCAACCCAGCAGGTCCGGCTCCGATTATTATAGCTATTTTATCTCTCACTATTCCACCTCATAATCTGATTTTAGTATAAATAAACAGCTTTAGCAATAAATTCACAAAAAACAAAACATCCCATCATAAAGCTACGATGGGATGTCAAACATTTCAAATTATAACTTATGCATTAACCAAAGAGCCAAATGCAACGTTATTTACGTCTGAAGCGAACTCTCTATCCGCCAAAATTGTATCCTTGATATTCTTTAAGTCTTCTTGCATCAATCTTCTAGGTGAACCATCAGCCATAGAATGATTTCTCAATAAGTATGATGGGTGGAAAATAGTCATAGCTTTATATTCAACACCATCAACAGTAATTGTCATCCATTGACCTCTAACTTTTGAAATAGTTTGTTTTTTATCAAGTTCAACAAAAGATTTCAAAGCAGTAGCACCACAAAGAATAATAGCGTCAGGCTTAATGATATCAATTTGAGCATTCAAGAATTTTCTGCAAGCGCATTTCTCTTCATCAGTAGGAACTCTATTTTCAGGTGGACGACATTTTACAGTATTGATAATATACAAATCTCTATCTCTTGAAATACCAGCTTCTGATAAGAATTCAGTTAACAATTGTCCGGCTCTTCCGACAAACGGTCTGCCAGTTTCATCTTCCATTTCTCCAGGAGCTTCACCAATTAAAACAATTCTTGCAGTAGAAGCATCGCCATCAGAGAATACAACGTTATTACGAGTTTTAGCAAGCGCACACCCGTTACAGCTTTCACATTTTTGTCTTACTATCTCCAGACAATTTTTCTTCATCTTCTCTCTCCTCTTTCTCTATCTTAAATAAGCCTACGTTATATTTTTTACAATACCTTTTTAATTCTTTAATAACAACATCCGAAAGTATGAAAACTGCTATTAAATTTGGAACCGCTAAGAACAAAGTAAATGCATCTGAAAGATTAATTATACTCTTAAAGTTCATCGCAGAACCTATGATAATGAATATACAATATATAACCTGAAAAGTTCTAGTTGTCAATTTTGTATCACCAAACAAGAACGTCCAACCTTTAACTCCGTAATATGAACCGCATAACATTGTTGATAAAACAAAACAACTAGCCATAAAAGTCAATAATATCGGGAAAAATGGGCATACAGTTGCAAAAGCCTGAGAAGTTAATTCGATACCGGCAAGTCCGTTACTATGTAAATAAACTCCGCTTACAACAATAACAAAAGCCGTTGCAGATCCAACAATAACCGTATCAACGAAAGGTTGAAGCATGGCGATAAATGCTTGTGCAACAGGATTATTCGTCTTAACAGCAGAAAATGCAATTGGCGCGGTACCAAGCCCTGATTCATTAGCGAACATTGCTCGTCTAAATCCCCATAGCATACACGCAAAAACTCCACCCTCAATGGCTTTTGGTCTAAAAGCTTCAGTCAAAATCAGGTGGATTGTATGAGGCAAATGCCCAATATGCATTGCGCAAATTACAAAAGCAGACAATACATATAAACTGCACATCACAGGAGTAACTTTAGACGTAAACTTGCCTATAGCTTTAATTCCGCCGATAATTGTAACATACGTAATAACTGCAACTATCAACCCTAATAACCAGCTTTGATTATAGAAGAAACTACCCTCTCCGCCAGTCACTTCAGTAATTTGAGTCGTCATGGCATTTATCTGAAATAAGTTCCATCCACCAATCATTGCAAAAATACAACAAACAGCGTAGCTTTTTGCCAAAAATGGTGCAAATGGACCAACTATTTTGTGATTTTTTAGCCCATTCAAAATATAATACATAGGTCCACCATCGACAGTGCCATCATCGTTAACTTTTCTAAGCTTTAAACCCAACAGAACTTCTGCAAACTTCAAAGCCATAGAAAATACCCCTGCAACCATCATCCAGAAAATTACTCCCGGCCCACCGATAGAGACAGCTGCCGCAGAACCGGCAACGTTACCAATACCTGCTGACGCTGAAATTGTTGCAGTTAAAGCCTGAAACGCAGAAACTTCACCGTGCTTTTTACGTTGAACAATATCCTTGTGCTCATAATTCTCAGTAATAAGCTTAATAGCATGCTTAAACCCCCAAAAGCCAACAAATCTTGTTCGAATAGTAAAATACAATGCTGCACTCATCAAAAGAGCAACAAGAAATTCCACTTTAACTCCGTGAATAGTCACAGAACTAAAAATAATCCCTGAAATTTTATCGGCTATTGGTGACAAAAAACTGTCGATTGCGCTATCTAAATTCATAACTCTCATATTCTAACATAAACATGCTAAAAAACGGGACAAATGTAAACTTCTGTCCCGTTTCAGCAATAATTATTTTGTATTTAGGCTTTAAATTAAGCTACCTGTTGAGCCTTTTCAGCATCTTTATTCTTTTTATGAGCTAAATATTTCTCACAAAGAATGTTTGCAGGTTTTGTTACAGCTACCGGAACGATAAATCTGTAAACTAAAGCGAAGACGATAATTGAACGAAGAGCTGCAAAACCTTCCAGCTTAGTCATAAATTTCTCATAATCTTTCACATCTATGAAATGTTTTTTACCATATTTTTCAAGATAAGTGCTTAAGTTATATAATGGCTCTTTATCAATATCTGTTAAACCTTGGTTTCTCAATTTAATCTTTTCATTCTTCTGAGCCATACTATTTCTGATATCTTCAGCGTTTGGAAGATTCAAATCAAAATATTGTTCTTTTTTATCATTCCACCACTTTTTCAGATGACTATCAATAACCAATGCACCAAATGTTGATACAAGGAATGTCAAGAATTGGTTAACGGTCAAGGTTTTCTTTCTATCCTTATCCATTTTCTTATTAGTGAGTGTCTGCTGCATATATACACCACTGGTAATTGCAGAACCACCAATTAGGAAAAATTTAATTGCATTATCTTTACCTTTAATCTTGTCACCGATTCCATCAATAACAGAGTTATCAAACACCGGTCTACAAATATTTTTACCAACCCAGTTACACATTGCATCATATTTTTTAGAAATTGAATCAAAGAATGTTGAATCACTTACTACTGAGTTGATTATTTTATTTTCTGCCGCTTCAAGAGCTCTTTCAGCAGCCTGTTCCTTACCTGTAAATGATTGAGGTCTTGGCTTACATCTATTTGGAGTTGTATAAGAATTATTATATGTATTAAACGTTACGTTCATTATTTTTGACCTCCACCAAAATCTTTAATTGATTTTTGCATAAAATCTGTCATTGCCACGTTATTATTCTTATCTTGTGCACCACCCACTTGTGGTTGTTGAGCCGGTTGAGGTTGAGCAGGCGCAGCAGCCTTTTTCTTTTCTAAATGGAATACATATTTCAAGATTGGAGGGATTAAAGCAATTGTTAACATTGCTCTTGGAACGGCAATACCCCAATCCACAACGTTATGCATTGTTGTATCAATTGCTGAAATATGCTTACTCAAATCTCTAATTTGATCACCTAAAGCCTTACGAGTTGCAGCATCAGTTGTTGCTTTGAGTTGAAGTTTCAATTCATTCATCTTGTCTGTTTTTGAAGTAATTATTGACAAGCCTTTTTCGAATTTTCTTGTTAAAAGTCCTTCTGCTTTATTTTCAGCTAAGCACTTTTTAATTTCTTCGTCTGTCATTGAGAACTTATCTCTAAGCATATTAACGACTTCTTCAGTAGAAAGTTTTGAGAAATGTTCTTTACTCATTTTCTTACCATCTTGAATCATAAACTTACTACCTGAATCAAGCGGACTTGTAACTATTGTAGAGAAAATAAATCCAATAATACCGGAAGCCATTGAGTGACCTGCTGCATATATTTTATCGTCCTTATCTTTCTTTCCTGGAAGAGCAACTGTTGCTGCCGGTCTTAAAAGTCCTGCTAAGAACAAAGAAATTAATGCAGAACTTGCAATATTGTGACCGCCGGAAAATAATGCCAACCAGTTAAAAGCACCGCTTTTCAATATTTTTCCCATTAACGTATTAGCGGCAGCCACACTCTTCTCTTGGCTACCGCTAAACGTTATATTATTATCTCTATTTTTGCTGCACAAATCCGCACTCTTTCTCTTTATTGCAGGATTCGTATGCTCATAATCCGATCTATATCGATGTTTTCGGGTAAATTCATAATTTAAAGAATGTATATTCATCTTTCACCAAACTAAATGTACTAACTTCTACAATTATTCTAAAACAAAGAATATTTTTTTTTGCTAGCATATTAAAAAAAGTTTACATTTTCTGAGGAAACTCACTCAAATGATAAAACATTTCTGCTGCAAGCTTAAATTTTTCAGGAGAAGCACTAGCATAAAAGTGTTCAAAACCCTTAGCTTCAGAATCTGATATCATATCCCTACCAGCCAAATCTGATTTTATATAATTAACAAAATCGACAGCCGGATTAATAAACAACTTAGAATCTGCCAATTCTGAAAGTTGTTTTAGCAAATATGGATAATGCGTACATCCTAATATGATATATTCAGGACTATACTCAAGCATCCTGGAAACTTTTTCTTTTATTTGCAAAAATGCATCAGGAGAATTTTCCTGTTTATTTTCAACAATCTTCACCCACTCAGGACAAGCAATCTCAACAACTTCCTTATTTGGATCAAACTGTTTTATACCTCTTGCATAGGCATGAACTCCGACAGTTGCAGGAGTTGCAAAAACTCCGATTTTACGAGCCGGAAGCCCCGCAATAATTTTTGATACAGATTGTATAATAGGATATAACTTAAAGGAGTAATTATCTTTCAAATCCTCATAAACAGTTGCGGAAGTAGTATTACAAGCCATTACAACAGCTTTAACATTTTGTTCTTCAAAAAACTCAAAAGCTCGCTTCGAAAACTCAATCAACTGTTCTTTTGTTTTTTCACCATAAGGCATGTTCTTAGTGTCACCAAAATAAACACAGTTTTCATTTGGCAAAACTTTCCTGAACTCAGAAAAAACGGTCAATCCGCCAACTCCGGAATCAAAAAAACCTATTGGACAATTTTTATTTACTGTTCTTGAAATAATTGTTAATTCCCTCCACAATAGCTTTAGCTGTTTCTTGTTTTCTTGACTCACTAAGCAGAGCCACACGTTCCGCAGTATTTGAAAGAAAACCTATTTCAACAAGAATAGCCGGATCCGTAGTATGGTTGATTACATAAAATTTAGACTTAAACAAACCTCTGTTAGGAGAATCAATTGAGCTTGCAAGTGAAGCATGAACAGATTGTGCCAAAGGAATACTCTCCTGATGGTAGTAATGAGTTTCAATACCTTTAGAAGTATCACTTGTGCTTGAGTTAACGTGAATACTTACAAAAATATCAGGTTCATACTCCTCGCTCATTGCAACTCTATCTGAAAGTGATACAAAAGTATCTCCGGTACGAGTCATCAATACGCCATACCCTTGAGCTTTTAAAAGCTTTTCAACTCGTTTTGCAACATCAAGGGTAATAAATTTTTCATGAGCTCCATTTCTGGTAGCACCAACATCAGACCCGCCATGACCGGCATCAATCACAACTTTATGTTTACCACTTGTACCCTGAGGTTTATTTACAACAGGAGGTGTAATAACAGTTGGGGTTTCTTTCTTTTCCGGTTGTTCCTTAGGCGCTTTCACTTGAATCTTTAAAGATTTTCCATCTGCACCGGTAAATGCTGTAACCAAACTGCCATATTCAATAGGAATAGTCAACTTCAAACCTTTTGGTTGTGTTGTAATTTCAGCTTTCTCAAACGGAGTTCCTGCAAATTCCTTTTCAAAAGCAGCCTTATCAAAATCTGATATATTAAACAAATAAGCAATAACTTGAGTATTAGTTCTATCAAACCCATGAATTAAAGCTGTATTAAACTTTAAAGTCATAGCACTTGATTGATCATCTATTTTATAATTAGAATAACCTACGATATTTCCTTCATATCCGGCCATCATATCATAGCTGATTTTTTCAACATTACCAATTAGCAACCCTTGATTATCTTTAGAATATATAGGAACATACTTAGTTACATCAGGAGTTGTAATAACAACACGAGCCTTATTAACCGAGAACTGACCTATCTTAAACTTATCCGACCCACCTAAGCTGTACTCTTTGTTTCTCAAGCTTTGATTTACGAGAGTATTAGGTAAATCAAAAATTATCCTTGTCGGATTTGTTAAAATCATAGGCTTTTCAATTCCGACAGAACCTAACCCGCCAAGTAAAACAGCCCCGTTTTTAGCAGAAATTCTATCAACGTAAAATTTTGTATTCAAACGAAGTTCTTGCTTCAAAAAGGTCTGTGCATTAAAAGCATTATTAATCTGTGCCAAAGGATCATAAATATCAACCGGCGCAGAAACTGTCATATACTCATAAAAATCACTAGATGAAGCATGATCATCTCTATAAGTATTTTGCATAAAAGGATTTTGAGCTAAACTATCCTTAAACTTAATAATAATATTATTCTGAACCTTCAAAAACTCCATTCCTGACATGTCTGAATCATTATCGTAATAAATTACAACTCTAACGATATCAGGATTAGTCGAGAATTGAGAAATCTTAACCTGTTTAATATTACCCTGCGCAAAATGCCAATCTTTTTTAGACCCTGCAAGGACAGTATCAGGCAAATCAAAATACAATCTCTTTGGATTTTCGAGTTTTACAATCTTTATAGACTGAATATCAGCCATTTCAGACAAATTAGATGATGTCAATGCCAAAAGAGCATTTGAGATATCAATGTTCGCAGCAGTAATCTTAAATGTACCTTCTGCATACGCTCTTGATACAAAACTCAGCGTAAATGTAATAGCAAATATTAATAATAAAAATATTTTCTTCATAACGAATATCCAGCTTATATTATATACTTTCAAAAAGCTTTTTTCAAATTGTCAATTTTTGTAAATATTTGAGAAAAAAGCCTAAAGATTTAACCAAAATATGCCGTAATATCACGATAGAATCGGAGAGGTTACTGTGTTTGACAACTTTTATACAAAATATGAAGATGTTCAAGAATTTATATCTGAAGCGAATGCAAAAGATATAATAGAAAAATTGGAAGGCGATCTTAAATCCAGAAAGATGACCGCCGAAAAATACGCATATCTTTCAAAAGCATACATTTTTAACCAAGATAATAAAAAAGCACTTAAGTATGCAAAAGAAGCCATTAAACATGACAAAAAATATGCATATGGCTACATTAGACTTGCATTTGCCTACGCACGAGAAGGAAACAAAAAAGAAACTCTCAAGAACTGTAAAATTGCAGAGAATCTAAATCAATCTAATTTTCTAAACACAACATTTATAATTCTCTTTTACAATTTTTGTGGAGAAACTGAACACGCAGAAGAACTTTTCACAGAGTTATTAAACAATAATGACAACACACCTCAATATTTATATAATATCGGTTTCTTATACGAAGTAGTAAACGAAGATTACGAAACCGCAGCAGAATACTACGAACTTGCATTTCAAGGCAATTACAAAGACAAGTTTAATCTTTACTCAAACCTTGCAAACTGTTATAGTGAAATGCAAAACGTCGAAAAAGCAAATTTCTTCGTTGATAAATGTCTTGAAATTAAGCCAACTGAAACTGCACTTGAAAGAAAATCTGATTGCCTTGTCTTTGAAGAAAAATTTGATGAGGCAAAAGCAATTTTAAAACAGCTTTACAAAACAACATCAAATAAAAAATGGATTTTGGTTAAACTTGCAAAAATATATGAAAAAGCGCAAAAACCAAATCAGGCACTAAGATTATTCAATTTTGCGCTAAAAACAACCGGTGAAGATGAATCTCTTTACCAGATTATAGCAGCATTCTTAGAGCGTCAGGAAGACTTTGAAAAAGCACTGCAAGTTTACAACAAAATACTAACTTATGATAAAAAAGATGCGTCAACATACACAAGCATTTCTTACTGTTACTCACAATTGGACGAAAATGAGCTCGCTTATGAGAACATAGAAAAAGCACTCAAATATGATAATGAATCATCATATATTCACTATCGCAAAGCTAGAATTCTAACAGACATGAAACAATACGAAGCTGCAATCAAAAGTTTCAAAGACTCATTAGATTACGATGAAACTGACGTAGATTGCTACCAATGGATTTCTTATTGTTACTCAATACTAAAGAACTTTGATAAATCTATAGAATACGCAAACCGAGCAATAATGCTGGATAAAGACGATGCTTATTCTTACTTTAGAAAAGCCTGGGTTTTACAGGAAATGAAAAGATACTCTGAAGCAATAGAATTTTATAAAGAATGTATTAAACGCAACGACAAATATATTGACGCATACGTTAATATTTCATACATATATTCCAAAACAGGCGACAACAAACTTTCAATGCTATATGCCAATAAAGCTCTATTAATAGACAAAGATTACGCATACGCACATTACAGAAAAGCTTGGGCACTTCAAGAAACAGGAAAGTTTGAAGAAGCAATTGACGGCTACTCACGAGCAATAGAGTTAGATCCAACAGATATATACAACTACCTTGGAATAGCCTGTGTATCATTAAACACTCAAGCTAACATAAATGCTCTACTATACGCAAACAAGGCTCTATTATTGGATAGAAATTGCGGAGGCGCATATTATTATAAAAGCCTCGCACTAAGCAACCTTGGTAAAAGTAAAGAAGCAGAAAAAGCTTTCTCAATTGCAATGAAACTTGGGTTCCAACCTAACTAACGGCTATTATAAACCTTTGACAAAAGGAATTTCTTATAACTTCTATCAAAAACAGAAGCTGAATACTGCCCATTTTCTTCTACCGAAATAAGTATGGCATTATTCCTATCGGTGCGATAAATATCAGTTTCCCTTAAAACATCCAAAGTCACTTTATTAGGATGTCCAAATCTGTTATGCCCGGTTGAAATCAATGACAATTCAGGATTCAACTCCTCAACCATTTCTTTTGATACAGAATTTTGACCGCCATGATGCCCGACTTTTAATAACTCTATATTGCTCAATCCCAAATCTTTTTTAATATCGTTATAAGCACTAATTCCGGCATCTCCCATAAATAAACCATCAAATTTTCCATATTTTACATACGTGATAATTGAACTTTCATTATCTAAGCTTTGTTTTGCCTGAAATACTTTCACAACCAAATTATTTTCAGCATAAATAGACTTCCCATTTTCTACCAAAATAGGTTTTATATTTTTCTTTTTTAAAGCTTCAAAAACTTTTTCAGCCGTATAAGTCTTACTTTCAAGAGTATTTACATAAACTTTCTTTATACGTAAGTTACCCACTAAATCAACAACTCCGCCGGAATGATCATTATCAAAGTGAGTTATAATAAGCCCATCTATATCTTTAATTCCATGATCTTTTAAATACTTTAAAATAATAACTTTAGCTTGAGAAGTTCCACTATTATAAGGAGCCTTCCCTGTATCAATAATAAAATACCTGTCATTCGGAGTTTTCAACAGAAATGCATCTGCATTCCCAACATCAAAAGCTAAAACATCAAAATTATTATTTCTTACTTGCACGGCAGATAATGCAAGAATTGAAATTAACGCAACAACAACCGCTACCTTAGTTCTTGAAAAACCCACTTTTAAAATCCAAGTAAAATACAAAACAATTAAATAAAACAGAACAATTTGAAACACGGAAGGATGAGTTGTTTCAATCAAAGCAAATGAGAGATTTGAGAAAAACTCTGAAATATGCACAAGCGCATCCAAAAAGTACGCAAGGATAAAATCTGAAACCCTACAAACAATATCTGCGAAAGGAGCAAAAATTGAAAGAACCGAACTTACGAAACCTCCAAAACTTATTACACTCAAAAACGGCATAATAGAAATATTTGCAAAAACAGAATAAGTACTTATTGTATTAAAGTAAAACATCTGAATAGGAATAACCCAAACTTGTGCAACAATCGGAATAAGAATTGCAGTTCCCAACCAATCCGGAATTTTTAAATTCTTCATATTTCCAACCAGAGTATTTGCAGTTGTAAGCAAACCAAAAGTCACAATAAAAGACAACTGGAACCCCACATCATTTATATACGCAGGATTATATATAAGCATAAGGGATGCAACAAACGCCAAAAGCGAAACACTATGCGCATCTCTATCTATCAACTTCCCTGCAAGCACAAACAGAAGCATTAATGCCGCACGAATAACAGACGCTCCTAATCCGGTCATCAATGTATATAAAATAACAATAAACATGCCGGATATAACAGTAAATTTATACGGAAATCTCAACCGCCTTAAGATGAAATACCAAAACCCGTAAATAAAAGCCACGTTCATGCCAGAAGCGGCAAGAATATGCAATAACCCTGAATTCTTGAAAGTATCTTTAATATAATCCGGAGGAGCAACAGCATCATCACCGAAAACAATTCCTCCTAAAATTTCAGAATTAGGAGATTTTAAATATTTTGCATGCGTATTTACGATTCTAGACCTAACATTATTTAATTCCTGCACAAACTTCCACTTAAACGGCAATTTACCATCCAAACCCGAACAATCATCATAATCCGCATACATAACAGAATATGCATTAAAATTTCTGAGATATTTGCCATAATCAAACTGGGAAGGATTTCCTGCCTTAAAAGGAGTTCTTAGATTTCCTCTTATATTATAAGTATTTCCAATTTTAAGCTTAGAAAAATCACCGCTTTCATTTTGGACCTGAACAAGAGTTTTCCCCAAAACATCATCTTCCCCAACCTTGGAAACATCTACAAAGAATTTAACTTTATTTTCAACATTACCGGTAGGTATCGAAACTATACGTCCGGTCAACACAACATCACTAGGAGCATATTTAACCACACCATCTTCACTATGGACTCTAAAATATGCATTAAAAAATCCGATATAAAAAACAAAAATCCAAAGTAAAACATACTTATAAGGAATAAGTTTATTAACCAGAAACGCACCCAAAATAACTGTAATCACAAATGATACAGGAATAATACAACTATTAAAAAATGCCAAAATACCTGCCATAAAACATATAGCAGTAGAAAACATAATGACATTTTTACTCTGAAATAATTCTGTTACAGAAGCCTTAAACATTTTCCAACATATTAATACGTCTTAAATGGCGCTCACCGTTGGAGAAATCTGTTTCCAACCAAACTTTTACGATATCTAACGCAAGCTCATCACCAATAGCTCTTGCACCAAGGCACAAAACATTAGAATCATTATGTTCTCTCGTTGCGTGAGCAGAAAATGTATCAGAACACAACGCAGCTCTAATACCCTTAACTTTATTAGCAGCAATACTCATTCCAATACCGGTTCCACAAATCAAAATCCCTCTATCAAATTCACCTGACACAACGGCCTTGGCAACTTGATGAGCATACTCAGGATAATCACAAGACTCGTTTGAATATGTGCCAAAATCCTTAACTTCATATCCATTTTTATTCAAAAAATCAATAATTTTACCTTTATACTCAAATCCGCCATGATCTGAACCTATTGCAACCTTCATAAACATACTCCTTTTCTCGACAATTGTAACACAAATATTCTAATTTTGTTCTACCGGATTTTTGCAATATAATTAGGCTATGGAAATATTTTCAGAACCAAATAAAAAGAATAATCTCTCTCTTGCCCTAGGGTATTTTGATGGCGTACACCTTGGTCATAAGGCTGTTATAAAATCAGCAGTAGAATATGCTCGCAAGCACGGCACAAAATCAGCAGTAATAACGTTTAAAGATCATCCTTGCTGTTACTTTTACGGAGTTTGTCCAAAATATATTCTCTCGAGAGAAGAACGCCGCAAGCAAATTGAAAAAATTGGTATAGATTATCTTTACGAACTTGATTTTAGTAAAATTTCAACATTATCCGCTCAGGATTATCTTGAAAATATTTTAATAAAAAATTTCAGCCCGATAAGCATCTCCACCGGATTTAACCACTATTTTGGAGCTCAAAAATCCGGCTCGACAGAATTTTTAACTCAAATGTCAAATAAATATAATTATATATATTTTAAAATTGACGAAAAAAAACTTAATGGAGAAACAATTAGCAGTACCGCAATAAGGAACCTTTTGGCAGACGGGAATATCGCGAAAGCTAATCTAATGCTTGGTTACAACTTCTCAATCGAAGGAACCGTCATAAAAGGTCAACAACTCGGCAGAAAAATAGGATTTAGAACAGCAAACATAACTTATCCACCGGAACTTATAACTGTACCTTTCGGAGCATACTCAGTAAAAGTAATCCTACAAGGACAAGTTTATAACGGAGTAACAAATATTGGTATTAGACCTACTGTCTCAACTTCAAATCGATGTAGCGTTGAAACTCATATAATAGATTTCAATAAAGATATTTATGGTGAAAAAATCCGGGTAGAATTCATAAATATGCTCCGCCCGGAAAAAAAATTCAATTCTCTTGATGAATTAAAGAAACAAATTAAATATGATATTTCATCAACGCTATTTGATTAAAGCTTGAACTTCCTTAAACTTAGGATGTTTTGCTCCCCTTAACCATTCAAACAGAATAATTTCCACACAAGAAATTTTTGCTCCGTTGTCATGCATTGCTTCTATACCTTGTTTAAATTCGTATTTACTACGGCTTGCACAAGCATCCTTTGCAACGACAACTTCAAATCCTGCATTAATAAGCTCTTCAGTAGTTTGGTGAACACAAATATGCGTTTCTATACCACAAATAACAATCTGCTTCTTACCATAAGCTTTTATACGATCAAGAAACCCTTCTTCTCTGAGTAGAGAAAAAGAAGTTTTTTCAACAACAGGCGTTCCTTCTTTGAGTTTGGATGAAATAAGCGGAACTGTATGACCTAATCCCTTTGGATACTGTTCTGACAAAACAACAGGAACATCCAAAATATTCGCCGCATCTACAAGTTTTCCAACACGAGTAACAATCACATCCTTATCCAAAGATGCAACTAACCTATCTTGTATATCTATAACCAGCAACAAGCTGTTTGACGTATCTAACATTTATATTCTCTCCTCATTTATGTACTCAATATATTCCTTAATAAACTTTTCTACAACCTGAGAAACTTCCTTCTGATGAAGCATGTTAATAGGAAGCGAAATCTCTCTATTTTCAGGACTATCCAACCCTGAATAAACGATATAAACAATAACCTTTGAAAATCCGGGATAAACTATTTTTAACATTCCCTCACTTTTTGCATTAATCAACCTAAAAACGCTCTGTTTTTCATCAGTAAATTGTTCAATCTTAGTATTAATAAGTTTTTCTTCATAAGTCTTTTGCAATCTGTAAAACACTGGTGCAATAACGCGTTCTAACTTCTTACTAAACACACCTTTAAAAAATCTATAAGATTTTCCTTCCGCCTGATCCTCTGCAAGCCAATTGTCATTATCTCCGCTATTAGGAGAATAAATTACATACTCTTTATTATTCAATAACGCATCATTTAATGCGCAAGTAGCCTTCTTCTCAATATCCGCAAATTTCCTCGTGTTAATAGGTGCAATTCCTGCCTTTATTGAAAACTCCTCAGGCAACAACCCCTTAAGTTTACTCAAAACCGTCACAGCACCATCACAAGAGGTATTTAGCAATAAATAATACTTAGAACCTGAAGCCTCTGCCACAATATCGCCACATCTGACAGACTGTTTAATTGCAGCATTCATCTTACTATCAGAAAAAACCTTTTTCCCCTCATCATCAGGAGTTATTATAACAAAGGCTCCATCAGTAAAATTGTTATTAATAACTTCAAGTTCAAAAATTTCCTTCGCAAACTTTGGACTAAAAAAACCGCTCTGCTCTGAAACAATTCCATAAGTAGAAAGATAATATTTTACTCTTTTAATCTCTTTATAAAGCTCAGACTTCTTAATACAATTTATTGTTCTTATAAGCATCTCAGAAGGATCTGATGAAGCCGTAATATAATCATCAATTCCTTCATCATAAGCATTCAAAATAAAATCTCTATCATACTTATCAACCAACAATATTATATTGGTATTATCAAAAACTCTCTTTTCCTTTAAATATTTAATTAATCCGATAGTCTTATCCCTATCTTCGTTTTCATGAATAATCACAATATCCGGACGCTTTTCATAAACAACATCCGGAGCATCGTCATAATAAGCAGACACAACAGAATCTGACTCTCTGAGCAAAACCATATTTGCACGCAGATTTCTTTCAATGTCTTCTTTATTTGTAATCAATATAACACTATTCATAATCTAAACTTGAAGATGTTTTTTAATACATAAGAAGCTTCCGCCGGCACCAAACAAAATTCCCATAGCAAGCATAGTTAAAGCAACAAAAGTCTGCGCAAAAACTGGAGTAGGCACCATAAAGAATTTATGCATATGCATCAAACCGTTTTCAACAAAGTGAAGAGGCAAAAATGCAACAATAGCGCCGGAGAACCCGTAAAATGCACCTTGCATAATTAACGGGAATCTAATATACCAGTTGCTAACACCCATCAATCGCATAATTTCAATTTCATCTTTTCTGGACTGAATAACCAATTGGATTGTATTGTTGATAATGGTAATAGTTAACATGCCCATAATAATAACAACGAATACAGTCAAAGTATTTACAACATGGTTAAGGGTCTGAATTTTCTTTGCCAACTGCTGCGCATAACTCATATCCTCTACGGATGTAAGATTTTTTATATTAGCAAAAACAGCATCGATATTTTCCGGTTTATCAACCTTAACATGCAAAGTATCAGGAAGCGGATTTGATAAATCAGGAAGTTTCATCTCACGCTTCAAATCAGCCCAAGACTGATCTTTTGGAATAATTTTCACACTCTCAACGTGCTCAAATTCAGTCACTCTGTTTTTAACGATATTAGGATCAGTATCAGGCTTCAAGTAAACAGAAATCTCCAACACATTACCCAACTCGTGAGCAAAAGATGATATTGACATCGCAGAACGGAAAAAAGCCCCAAAAATAGTCAAAATAGCAGCCATTGTTGTTATAATGACTAAATTTACAATCCCCGTTCTTTTCACATCGTAAAAAGTTTCCATAGTCAGTCTATACAAAATTCTTAATTCGCACAACCAATCTTTTGGAATATATTTCTTTGCTTCTTTTTTAATTTTAGATTTTTGATTATTCATAAGTACCTGCTTGAATATCCCTTACAACTTCGCCTTTATCAAGAGTGATAACTCTTTTTCTAAAATAATCAACCATAGCATTATCGTGAGTTGAAACGATAACCGTAATACCACGTTGATTAATCTGATCCAATATCTGCATAATTTCCAATGAATTTTTAGGATCAAGGTTTCCGGTAGGTTCGTCCGCAATAAGAAGAGGTGGACCGTTTACAATAGCTCTTGCAATACCAACTCTCTGTTGCTCACCACCTGACAACTCAGCCGGAGTGGCATGAATTTTATGTTCCAAACCTACAATTTTTAATGCACCTGTTACTCTGGCATGAATTTCTCTGGAGCTTATACCCAAAGTTCTAATAACATAAGCAACGTTATCATAAATACTCATATTCTGAAGAAGTTTATAATCCTGAAAAACAATTCCCATACATCTTCTCAAACTTGGAACCTTATCATTTGATAAGTTCGCAATGTTTATACCGCCAATAGTAACGGTACCGCTAGTAGGGCATTCTTCGTGATATAAAAGCTTCATCAAAGTAGATTTACCCGCTCCGGAAGCTCCGACAATAAAAACGAACTCGCCGGATAATATATCAAGATTGATATTTTTCAGAGCGTAATTGCCGTTCTTATATTTTTTTGTAACAGATCTGAATTGAATCATATATTATCCTTTTTACTTAACTAAACGATATCTGTCAATTTGTTTTCTAATACTCTTAGCTAACTTTTCAGCACTCAAGCCATAATAATCAAGCAACTCGTCCCACTTGCCGCTTTGCCCAAAAGTATCATTAACTCCAAGTCTAATAACAGGCATTGGGTAATAGTAAGAAAGCAATTCGCAAACAGCACTACCCAAACCACCTATAATAGAATGGTTTTCAACAGTAATCACAAATTTTGTATTCTTTGCATTCTCGATAATAGTACTGTCATCCAAAGGTTTTACAACAGGAACGTGAATAACCTGAACAGAATAACCTTCTTTTTCAAGCATCATGGCAGCCTGAATAACTTCGGCAAGAGTTTCACCGTTTGTTATAACAGTAACTTCCTCACCTTCCTTAATAACACGAGCCTTACAAAAATCGAACTCATCGCTATCGTCGAAAATATCATAAACATTAGTTCTAGGAACGCGAATATACATAGGCCCATAGTTTTCAGCAGCAAACTTTATAACCTCTTCGCATTCTCTACAATCAGCAGGGACAATTACAGACATATTAGGGATGCTACGCATCAACGAAATATCCTCTAAAGCCTGGTGACTCGCACCATCCTCACCAACAGTAACCCCACCATGAGTTCCAACAATCTTAACATTGAACTCTGGATAACAAATTGAATTTCTGATTTGATCATAAGTTCTACCTGTTGCAAACATTGCAAAACTGGCAACGAACGGAACTTTACCAACAGAAGCCAATCCGGCAGCTGTTGCAACCATATCTTGTTCTGCAATACCCATGTCAAAAAATCTATCAGGGAACTCTTTTCCAAACATAGCTGTCTGAGTTGAGCATGCCAAATCCGCATCTAACACAACAACATTCGGGTTAGATTTTCCAACTTCAACCAGCGCCTTTCCGAAAGCATTTCTAATAGACTTACGTTCTTCAAAGTTAAATAACATTATTCTTATTACCCTCAATTAATCCGGTCGGGTCATACAACTCCCCGCAACAGTATTATAACATAAATATTAAAAATCCCAAAATATATATCTTATTTGTATTTCTCAGGGAAGTTTCAGAGTTTTTTGTTAAGAATTATTAAAAAAAAATCAAATTTTAGCAATTTATTTTCTTGAGGAGTATTTAATGGGTAGAATGGGAATAGAAATTATTTATTGAAAGGAAAAGATAATATGATGCAAATTCCAAATTTACCCAATTACAATTACGCACAAGTTCCACAACCGAACTATAATGCCGTAAAAATTGACGTTCACAATCCTATGGTTAATGTACCGGCTCAAGCACAAGCTCCGGTAATGTCACAAGCTCCACAGTATGCAACACCAACAATGCCATACTATAATTATCCACAAGGACAACTTTACAGCTATCCACAAGCACCGGTTCAACCTTATTACATGCCTCCGGTAATCAACACTCCGGAAATGGCTGCACCTCAAGCTCCTACAGTAGTTCCTCCAACTGTAGAACAAGCACAACCGGCAGCACCTCAAGCAGTTGCTCAAGAAGTTCCTGTAACACCTGAACCTCAAGTAGTTCCTGCACCGGTAGTGGTTCCAGCTCAAGAAGCTCCTAAAAAAGAAGAAGTAAAAGATGTTAAAGAAGCAAAACCAGCTGAAGCTCCAAAGGCTGCAGAAGCTGAAAAACCGGTAGAAGTTGTACCTCCAACAACTGTAACACCACAAGTTGATTTAAACGCTTTTTTAGCTAAATTAACAAACCCAGATTATGATGTTCAAGCTGCAGGGATGGAAGAAATCGCTAATATGATTAACGAGAACCCACAAAAAGCAACTGAACTATTAGATACAAAAGTTGTTGATGCATTAACTAATATAATCACAGCTGACACAAGCAAACTTCAAGGTCCAAGCCAAGAACAAGTTGCCGCAAGACAAAAACTAATGTCAAATCAACAAATGACAGAAGACGAAAAGAAACTTGCAATGACAATGACTCCGCTTGAACAAGCTGAAAGAAACAAGAGTTATGCAATGTTCACTTCAGCAATAATGCAAAAACTATATGCTGATGAAGTTCAAAAATTAACTAACTCAACTGTTCCATTAACAGAATTGCCAGGTGCAGTGACAATAGTTGAACAATTAAAGAACAACCCGAACCCAATGGTTAGAACATCTGCAATCGAAGCATTGAGCTATATTCAAAACCCAGCATACCAAAAAGACTTGAATACAATCTTCACAATTGCACAAAAAGACCAAGACAAAGGAGTTCAAGAAGCAGCAAAAGCAGCATTAGATAAATTAAACACATTAGCAGCTGCTCCTGCCCCTCAACCAGAGGCAAAAACAGTTGAAATGAAAGCTCCAGAACAAACAGAAACTAAACAAGCTGCATAATTAAACTAAATTCCTTTCTTTAAATAAGACAGCGACAAAAGGCTCCTAAAAAGGAGCCTTTTGTTATATATTTTTTTATCCGTAAACTGCAAATAAACGTTAAAAACTTACATAAGAAAGTCGAACTAAACAGTTGCAGTTTCTTTATTCTCGACAGAAGATGGTGCCGGTACACAATTTTCATATTCTGCGTGTTGAGAAATTTCTTCACACCATCTGTAAACAACTTCATCCGCAGGTAATTTGTATGATATAGGCTTACAAACATGCAAACGAACCTTTTGCTTTTTGAAAGGTTTCAATTGTGGATAACCAGTAAACCCTCCGATTGCAATTGGAATTATATCAGCCTTTGCATTTTTAGCGATAACAACAAAGCCTTTTTTAATATCTTCCAATTTTCCATAAGGACGAGTACCGCCTTGAGGGAATACACCCAAAGACCAGCTGGTAGTAAATATATCACGGACAGTTTTAAAAGTTGCGATTTCCGGTTTTGTTCTATCAACAGCAAACGCACCTAATCTTTTTATCAACCAGCTAAACTTTTCAGTTTTTTCAAATAACTCTTTCTTCGCCATAAAAGCAGTAAGCTTTTGAGATGCCATCGGCACCATAAATGGATCAAATATAGAAACGTGATTTGCCGTGAAAATATACTTATCTCTTTTATTCCATTTAGGCAAATTCTCACGACCTGTTATTTCGCAATCATAAAAGAAGTATATGAACGGAAATACTACACCATAAAGAAAGCACATATAAAAGATTGACCTGAATATGTTATATTCATTGGCATATCGCCTATTATAGTTTCTTTCTTCATTTTTCATTCTTAACTCCAATCTCTTCAGACGCTTTATCATCTGAAATATATTTAAAACCAGTTAATTTTTGAATTTCATCAATCCATTTAGCAACCATATCATCAACATCATCACTATATGGAATAGGTTTACCGATATTCACGATAATTTTACCGCTAAAAGGTAATCTTTTAACCTCATCAGTACCAACAATACCGACCGGTAATATAGCGCACTTGGTAATTTTTGCCAGTCCAGCAAAGCCCTTAGTTACACCTTTAATCTCACCAGGGAGCCCTCTTGTTCCTTGAGGGAAAATACCAAATACCCAATTGCTTTTTTTAATAGCCATTACTGTTTTAATGGTAGAAGGCCCAAGACTTTCACGATTAACAGCGAAAGCGCCAAGCCAATCAATCCACCAACGTAAGAAAGGGATATCAAACAACTCTTTTTTTGCCATAAAAGACACCGCTCTAGGTATAATTCCAACCATTAAAGGAGGATCCAAAGTTGACAAGTGATTTGGACAAACAATATACGCATTGTCTTCCGGTACATTTTCCAAACCATGAACTTCAAGTCTATATACCAATTTAAACCTAATCATATAGAAAAACTTGCAAACAAGAATCTGGAACAACCTACGCCATCTGTTAAATTGTTCAGACGTTCTTTTCGTATATGATTTTTTTTCTTGTGCCATAGCTTACTCCCTAATCTCTTACAAGATACTATCACGAAACAAAACTATTTTCAACAACGAAAATCTATACGCAAAAATACCTTTATGCTATAATTTACCTATACATGAAGGGAGATTTTATGAAAGAGTGTAAAACATCTAAAAACAAATTAGAAAACGAACTATTCAAAAGTGTATACGACAAAACTCCGGATTACATAAAAGAATTAGACTTAATGGATTTCTCAAACGAAGGAGAATTCACATTTACTCTAAAAAGAGAACATTTAAAACCTTATGATGCGAAAACAAATCCGGAAGGTTTAAACCTTTACGAATGGTTTGCAAACTATTCTAAAGAAGCAAAAGTTTCAACAGCAGGAATTAGAGGACCACAAAACATTCTATATCCTCAAGACACAAGATTTCCTATCAACTTAGTCGGCATAGTTCTTGCAACACTTGCAAAAGCTCTCGTTGCAAACGAAAAATACAAAGGAAAAGAAATCTTAAAAGTTGCAGGGAGAGAAGTTCGTTATAATTCTGCACTATTTTTAGATGCAATAGCAAGAATTCAAGCAGCTCAAGGAATTAAAACACTTGTCCCTGTCGAAAGAAAAACAATTCCGATATGGCTCGCTTCATTTTTAGCATTCAAACTTGATTTGGTTGGCGGCGAATACATTACATCAAGCCATGGAATTTCTGTAAAGAATGCAACTAAAGACCTTAATTCTCAAGGTTCACAATACTTACCTGAAGAGTCATTAGAGTTTGTCGATAAGATTCAGGAAATTTTTGACAAAACCAAAAAAAATGGAACTTACGAGATAAAAATAGCGGCAAAAAACAATCCGCTTATTGATGAAAAAATAATGGCAAAACTTGAAGACGGAGTTAACTTATATGTTGAATATCTACAATCAGGTGTTGCAAAAAAAATAAATCTTGATTTAATAAAAGATTTTAAAAACAAGATTGTCATAGAAAACGTTGGCGGGTCGGCATACAGAACATTATCAAGAGTTCTTGAAAAACTAAAAATTTCCGATAAATTTGTATGGTTTAATACTGAAGAGGATCCATTCTTCCACTCAATCGGAAAATACGATGAAACTCCTAAAGGTGAAAAAGCATTTTACGATTATTCAGTAGATGCAACAGTACTTGCAAAACGCAAAAATGGAGACAAGTACTTCCCTGTAATAGAAACACTTCACTATGAAGACAAATTGAAAGATATGCCTTTAGGAACAGCTGCTTTGATTACAGACCCTGACCACGACAGATTAACAATTACTCAGACAGAAAGTGCTGAAAGAATTCCATACCTTGAAGAAAATGGTATAGATTACGTTAAACTTAATGATGAAAGAGTTTTAACAGTATTTACAGCAAATCAAGCATTCTTAATGCTTATGGACTTCTGGGCAAAACAACTTAAAGCCGAAAATCTTTGGAACAATCACCCTAGATTTATGATAAAAACAACAGCATCTGCATTATCTTGGGATGAATGGGCTGCAAAACAAGGCGTTAAAGTTGTAAATGTTCCGGTCGGATTCAAAGAAATCGCTAACATTATGAAAAAAGTTGAACTCCAACTTAAAAACCATCCGGAAAAAGATGTTATCGTTGATGATGTTTTGGGCAATTCTATAAATCTTGGCAAAAACCCTAGATTATTATTTGGTGGAGAAGAGTCTGGCGGAATGATTATGGGTACAGAAGACTTGATTAAATCATTAGCCGGTCGTTCTGCAGTTGCAATGAGAGAAAAAAGTGCAACAGAAGCTATAATTGTTGCCTCTGCCTTAATTGCTAAACTTAAAGATACGCCTCTATCATCATATTTGAAAGAAATCTTTGATATGAATAATATTGTTGGCAGATATGACACAAGAGTAGATATTGCTTACTACAACGAATCAGAACCTGATATCAATAAACTAAAAGAAGCGAAAACCTTGGGTGAAGCGAAACGTACTAAGAACGATTTGTTCTATCTTTCAATGGCAATAGCTGTTAGAGAAGGTTTAATGACTCTTGATAACGTAAAAGAAGTACTCAATGATTCATTCAAAAGCCTAATTTTCGACAACTTAAAATCAATCAAGTTTGTTGGAGACGGAACTTATCTGGAATTCACAGATAAATACATTGAAATTCGTCCATCAGGAACTGATGCTAAAACAAAAGCTTACGGTGGAGGTTCTAACAAGGGTACATTAGAAACTTACGCTGGCGCTATGGGTAATTACTCAGGTGATAGAACTGAACTTCACAAGAAATATATTTCAGAAGAATTCTATAACAGTTCTAAAGAAAAAGCTCTTGATTACTACTTAAAATTTGTAGAAAAAGATGCCAACAATGAACCTTTTGTAATTCCTGAATATAAGTTCTAAATATCAATAGAATAAAAACAAATAACAACAACATAAAAAAACTCCCGAAACATAAGTTTCGGGAGTTTTAATTTATCCTTTACCGGAATTAATCTTTCTTGGTAGGAATTCTCATACCGTAGAAAGATCTCCATACGAAGAATAAAGCGATAAGCAAGAATACAACACCAGCAATTGGAGCTGTTTCTCTGAACGCTTCACTAATTGCGATTTCCATTGCCAATAAACCAAACAATGTTGTAAATTTAATAATTGGGTTCATAGCAACTGATGAAGTATCTTTGAATGGGTCACCAACAGTATCACCAACAACAGTAGCGTCGTGAAGAGGTGTTCCCTTTTCTTTCATATCAACTTCAACAATTTTCTTCGCATTATCCCAGCATCCGCCGGCATTTGCCATAAATACAGCTTGGAACAAACCGAATACAGCAATCGCAATCAAGTAACTTACGAAGAATGCGACAGGTCTGTTTGCAAATTCTGGATTTTCAGAAATTACAGGAGCTGACAAGCAAGCAAGTGCTAACGCAAATGCAAATAATGAAATAAAGATATTAATCATACCTTTTTGAGCATATTGAGTACAAATCTTAACAACCTCTTTTGAGTTAGCAAGGTTAGCAGATTTGCTAGATGCATCATCAAGTTTGATATTATCTTTAATGTATTCAGTAGCTCTGTAAGCACCAGTTGTAACAGCTTGCATAGAAGCACCGCTGAACCAGTAAATTACAGCACCACCGGCCAGAAGACCTAACAATGTATATGGATTTAACATGTTAAGAACAGCTTCCGGCTGAATACCCAAAGTATTTTGAATTACCAAAATAAGTGAGAAAATCATAGTAGTAGCACCAACAACAGCTGTACCGATCAATACCGGTTTAGAAGTTGCTTTAAATGTGTTACCAGCACCATCATTTTCTTCTAAGTATTGTTTAGCATTTTCAAAATCAGGTTTGAAGCCATAATCTTTTTCGATTTCTTCTGATACGTTTGGAATATCTTCGATTAAAGATAATTCGTAAACAGATTGAGCGTTATCGGTAACAGGACCATAACTGTCAACAGCGATAGTAACAGGACCCATACCTAAGAAACCGAAAGCTACCAAACCGAATGCAAATACTGATGAGTAAATCATAACATCAGCAGGAATATGGATACTTGCGAAATAAGCAATACCCATCAACAATACAATAACTGCACCAATCCAAAATGCTGAGAAGTTACCAGAAACAATACCTGAAAGGATTGTCAATGAAGCACCGCCTTCTTTTGAAGCAGTAACAACTTCTTCAGTATGCAAAGCTTTTGGAGAAGTGAATATTTTTGTAAATTCTGGAATTAAAGCTGCACCCAAAGTACCGCAAGAGATGATAGCAGACAATACTAACCATAACTTACCACCCATAGGAGCAAGTAACCAGTGGCTTACACCAAAAGTCATAGCAATTGACAAGATAGAAGTTAACCAAACAAGGTTAGTCAAAGGTTTTTCAAAATCGAATTTTTGAGTAGCCTTAGCATAGAACTTGTCAACGATGTTGTTAATCCAGTATGCAACAACTGAAGTAACAATCATTAGATATCTCATAACAAATATCCAAGTCAATAATTGAACTTGGTATTCAGGTTTAACACCCAACAAAATGAAAGAAACAAGTGCAACACCTGTTACACCGTAAGTTTCAAAACCATCGGCAGTAGGTCCGATAGAGTCACCAGCGTTATCACCAGTACAGTCAGCGATTACACCAGGGTTTCTAGGATCGTCTTCTTTGATACCGAATTGAATTTTCATCAAGTCAGAACCGATATCTGCAATCTTAGTGAAGATACCACCTGCAACACGAAGAGCAGAAGCACCTAAAGATTCACCGATAGCAAATCCGATAAAACAAGCACCTGCCAAATGACCAGGAACAAACAATAAAATTGTAAGCATCAAGATCAACTCAACAGATACAAGACAAACACCAATTGACATACCAGCTTTCAAAGGTATGTTCAAGATGTTTAATGGGTTACCTTTAAGAGATGCGAAAGCTGTTCTAGCATTAGCAAGAGTATTCATTCTAATACCGAACCAAGCAACGGCATAAGAACCCAAAATACCAATAACTGACCAAGCAATAATAATTGCAACGTCTTTTAGAGGCATATGCTGCAAATATCCGAAGTAAAACGCAATACATAAAGCGATTAATACTTCCAAGCAGAACAAGAATTTACCTTGTTGAACAAGATAAGTTTTACAAGTTTCAAAAATTGTATTACCAACTTCAGCCATAGCAGAGTGGACATCCAATTTTTTAACTCTCAAGAACTCAATGAACCCAAATATCAAACCTACGAATGATACGATAATACCAATCAACAACAAATTGAAGTTTAACGGACTGGCATCTTTGATACTAGGGACCACTAAGTCAGCTTCGCTTGCGAGGGCAGGCGAAATTCCCAAGAGCAATGTGGCAAACAGAGCCATCAAAGCCTTTGGAGCAGTAAACTTTTTAATCATAATGTCTCCCTTCACATAAGTGTCACTACACGTGTGTTATTATATTATAAATTTACAAATTTAACAAGTTCTTTACAAAAATACTATAAACATATGAAGCAATAATTAAGCAAAACAAATAAGATAATACTGGGAGACAAAAAAGCAAAAGGAGCGTTAGTATGGTAAGACTAGTAATCTTAATTCTTATAATTGCAGCAGGTTGCTGGGGTTGGTTAAACTTCAAACCGGAATATTTCACAAAAGAAAACATCCAAAACAAAATTAAACAGGAAAAAACAATAAACACAGTTGAAAAAACTCGTCAACAAAGACAAATGGAAGTTGACAAAGTTATCGATGAATACTAAGAATTAAAAAAGCAGGTTTTAAAACCTGCTTTTTAGTATAAATAAGCATTTTCTCTTAATTTAATAACATAATTGGCTCCAGCCGGAATCGAAATATGATCACCCTTTGACCAGAGTGCCGTAATAGGCGAAGCAACAAAATTAACAGCATACCCAACAACCCCAACAATAGTTGGAACAGGTGAAACAATAACCCCAACCGGATTATCCGCAAGTTTTTTAGAAGTATTTCTTGATTTATTATAAAATCTTTCACCTCTATCAACCGCATTAGCTACGCCACGACAATAGCCACGTTTCCCTTTAATGTTATTAAAAAATATTTTTTTATCATTCGCACGTATAACTTTCGCATCAACAGGTCGAGCCGAACCATTTATAATGACATTATCAGCTTTAAGCTTAAGTAATCCACCATTTCCAAAGCCATTTGGCTGATGAGAATCCTGAATTACCCCTTTGAATGTTGTTCCAACAGGAATAGACACATAACGCTGAACCACAGGAGCAGTTGTAACAAAGGTCATTCTTGCTCCGGGAGTATTCCAATCAGCAACTTTTGTTTTAGACTGAACTCTAAATTTCGTCCCCTTCTTTATTTTTATGGCAGTAAACGAATCGTCAACAGGCTTGCTAGTCTTTTTAACTCGTTGGAAACCGCTTGAATACTCTGTTTGAATAGTTGAAGAAGGAGCCATATTCAAATTTGTTGATTGTACAGGCTTCTGTTGAACAGGACTAACAGGAGTAGAGGGAGAAGTATTCTCCTTCAAAATACTTGGTAACCCAGGCAAAACTTCCTGCTCTAATTTTGACGGCTGATAATTTTCTCTAATCTGATCATCAACCGACCAATCCAACTCAAACGAATGAGCTGGAGAAACACATAATAAAAATAACAATATAAAAATATACTTTTTCATACCTATTTCAATAATTCATTAATTGCTTTAGCGGCTTTTTTACCGGCACCCATAGCATTAATTGCATTAGATTCACCAACAGGAGCAACATCTCCGCCTGCAAATATAGTAGGAATAGAAGTTGCTCGACTCTCAGGATCAACGGTAATATAACCCTTAGAATCTGTAATAATTTCTAAACCTTCAGCTTCTGCAGAACGTTGAATTATAGGATTTGGCCCTGTACCTAATGCAACGATAACCGTATCCAAATCAACAGTTTCAACTTTACCGGTAGCAACAGGTCTTCTTCTACCTGAAGCATCAGGTTCACCCAACTCCATAACCTCAAGTTCTACACCTTTAACATAACCATTTTCACCCAAAATTTCTTTAGGTGCATACAAGAACTTGAATACAACGCCTTCCTCTTTAGCGTGACGAATTTCCTCCAATCTTGCTGGAAGCTCTTTTTCAGTTCTTCTATATATAATATAAACTTCTTCAAACCCTGCTCTAACAGCAGTTCTTGCAGCATCCATAGCTACATTTCCACCGCCAAACACAGCAACCTTTTTACCAACAAACAATGGAGTCGGACTATCTTCTTGAGCTGCATGCATAAGGTTTACACGAGTAAGAAATTCATTTGCAGAGAATACTCCGTTCAAATTTTCACCAGGAACGTGAAGCATTTTTGGAAGCCCTGCGCCTGAGCAAATAAATACTGCATCAAAACCATCTTCCTTAAGCTGTTTAAGGGTGATAGACTTACCAACAATAACGTTTGAATGGAATTTTACCCCCATAGCTTTAAGATTATCCAATTCTCTATCTAAAACAGTTCTAGGAAGACGGAACGGAGGAATACCATATCTCAATACTCCGCCAAATTCGTGCAAAGCCTCAAAAACTTCAACATCATGCCCGGCCTTTCTAAGGTCAGCTGCCGCAGTAATTCCGGCACACCCAGAACCAACAATCGCAACCTTTTTCCCGGATGGCACAATTTTAACTTCTTCAGCTTTTGTATTATCCCCAACATATCTTTCAAGCGCGCCTATCGCAACAGACTCGCCTTTTATACCAAGGATACAATTACCTTCACACTGTCTTTCTTGAGGACAAACTCTTCCGCAAACAGAAGGCAGCATACTAGTTTGCCTAATGATATCTCCGGCTTTTTGAAGATTTCCTTCTTTGACAGCCTGAATGAAGTCAGGAATTTGAATATTAACAGGACAACCTTGCACACACTTTGGATTTTTACAATGTAAGCAACGTGAAGCTTCCAACTTTACTTGTTCTTCCGTTAAATTACTTTCAACAGGATCAAAATTATGACGACGCAAATTTTTATCTTGTTCCTGAACTCTTTGTCTTTCTATAGCCATACTACCTTCTCTCCCTTAAACTATTTTTTATAAGGACATTGTATTCCAAAATACTTAACTTCGCAACAGTTACAAATCAGATATAAAAAACTTAACATTTAGACAAGAATAAAAAATTATAGTTAAATTATGGTATGAGTGACGAAATAAACAAAAAAGTTACAAATATATTTTCAAGGCATAACAAAGACCTTCCTCCACAATCAGGAGAGAGAGTCAAATTTTATGCGGGCTTCAACTACGTTAGAATAGACAAAGATACTAACGGAAACAAATTCAACAAAGAACACCTGCTTAAATATGCGGAGCGTTGCCACTATATAGTAAGAGTTATGAGAGAATATAAGGGAGAAATCGTATTGTATAACTACGATGTACCTAATGATGCCTTGTTCAAATTTATAAAATCTTTTGAGGAAAATACACTTGATGGAAAAATAATAGAAATAGACAAGTATTTTCCTGAAACATCCGCTTAAAAATTTTAATTGACAAAATTTAAAACATAATATAGAATAGCCATATGAAAATTACGGTTTTAGTTGATAACAACACATCTGCTGGAAATTGTCTCATATCAGAACACGGTTTGTCGTTTTACGTAGAAGAAGGCTCGCTAAAACTTCTTTTTGACTGCGGTTCTAGTGATGCATTTATAAAGAATGCATACAATATGCAGATAGATTTAGCTGATGTTACGGACATTATTTTGTCCCACGGACATTTTGATCATATTGGCGGTTTTCTGAGATTACAAGCTTTATACAGAAAATTTAGCCTATCAGGTATTGAGTTTAATGAAAAGAAGTTAATAGCACATCCTGATGTATTTAAACCTGAAAATGGTGAAATATACCGCGGTGAAAACTTCAAACTTACAATTGAAGAAGTTCAGAAGTTCTTCAACCTTGAATTAACCAAGGGTGCGAAGTTTCTTTCACCAAAACTGGTATATTTGGGAGAAATCCCTATAACATACGGAAAAACTCAAAACGACTACACATCTGATGAAACAGCTTTAGCTTATAAGTCAAAAGACGGACTTGTTATAATTTCAGGTTGTTCACACAGCGGTGTTAAAAACATTATTGAACACGCAAAATATATAACAGGTGAACCTCGAGTAAATACCATTATCGGTGGCTTATACTTGATTAATAAAACAGAAGATTACATCAATGATCTTGGTGAATACTTAAAATCTCAAGAAGTTGAAAGAATTTATCCTTGTCATTGTACGGATTTAGAAGCGAAAATTCTTCTGTCTAAATATGTAAAAGTAGAAGATGTATGCACCGGTAAAAAATACACTTGGGAATAAGTTGCTTTTGTAAAATACTATTTTTATTTTATAATTAAATTGGAGAGTTAATTATAGAAGTATGAATAGTTTTTTTGAGAAATACCACGAAGCATTATTTAGGTGTAATAAGCCATACCAATACGTAGGCGGAGAATTTCTTTCTGCCAACAAAGATTTTGACAGTGCAAAAATCAGGATTGCATTTTGTTTTCCTGACAAATACGAAATTGGGATTTCAAATCTTGGCGTAAGAGTATTATACGGCTTAGTAAACAAGCATCCTGATTATATGTGTGATAGAGCTTACGCACCTGAACCTGATTTTGTACCTGAAATCTTATATGGTTTGGAAAGCAAACGCCCGATTAAAGACTTTGACGCCGTAGGATTTTCACTCCAATATGAAATGGCATACCCTACCGTATTAAAAATGCTTGATATGTCAGGTATTCCTTATAGAAATGATATGCGCTCAGATAGTGACCCTATTATACTTGCCGGCGGTCCTTGCGCGTTCAATCCGCTTCCTCTTGCCGATTTTGTCGATGTCTTTATGATAGGTGACGGGGAAGACAGTATGCTAGAGGTATGCGAAATTCTCGAAAAAACGAAAGGAATGCCTCGAACTGAAAGAATTAAAGCTCTATGTGAAGGTGCTAATAGCGGCAGATGGTCTAAACTTACAGGCGGAACCGTCACAAAACGAATTGCCCAGTTAACATACGATACAGCGCTAAAGGAATACCCTATTCCTTTTTCATCATCAGTTCAGGACAGAGCAGTTATAGAAATTCGTCGCGGATGCGGAAGAATGTGCCGTTTTTGCCAACCAGGACACGTAACACTTCCTGTTAGAGAAAGAAGTGCTGAAGAAATTGTAAAAATAGCGAAAGAATTGGTAAAAAACACCGGATATGATGAATATTCACTTTTATCACTTTCATCTAACGACTATGCAAACATTAATGAGACAATTAAAGAATTAGCATTTGATTTCAACAAGAAAAAGATTTCAGTATCGCTTCCAAGCCAACGTATTGACGGGTTCAATCTGGAATTGGCAAATCTGGTTCAAAGCGTACGGAAATCAACTATGACACTTGCTCCGGAAGCGGGTTCTCAAAGATTACGTGATGTAATAAAGAAAAATATCACTGAAGAAATGATTTTAAACGCAGTAACAACACTGTACGAACACGGCTGGTCAAGGGTGAAATTCTATTTTATATGTGGTCTTCCGACAGAAACTCTGCAAGATATGGAAGAAATGGCGGAATTATTCAGAAAAATCCGTTATCGCTGCCGCGGCATAAAAATGGAGAAAGGATTAAAACACGGAATGGAAATCACCTGTACACTTTCCATTTTCGTTCCGAAACCATTCACACCATTCCAGTGGTGTCCGCAAATGGATTTAGCAAAAGTTACTGAACATATTCACTACTTAAAAGACCTGATAAAGAACATTAAAGGTGTTAAAATAAATTACCACGAGCAATATGTTTCACAAATTGAAGCCGTGCTGACCAGAGGTGACGATTCTCTTTGCAAATATATCGAAGCCCTTTATAAGAAAGGATGCTACCTAGATGCTTGGGGTGAATACTTTAACAAAGATACTTGGTACCAAACTGCAGAAGAACTTGGAATAAATCTTGCAGGACTTGCGCAAAAAGAATACGAAAGAGAAGAAGAACTTCCTTGGGACTTCATTAATATCGGGGTAAATAAAGAATGGTTTGTAAACGAATACAATATGGCGTTTTCAGCAAACAACCTTCCTGAAAACCATATCGTACCTACTTGCGAAAAGAAATGCGTAAATTGTGGAGTTTGTACAAACCTTAAAACCCATAAGGTTCTTGCAAAACCGTTTAAATCATCTCACGATTTTAAGGTTATCGAAAGACCTGATCCTTCAGACTCCAGAAACCACGAACAACTTCCTGTATATAAATATAGAGTTAAACTTACAAAGACAGGCATCTTAAGATATTTTTCTCACTTAGATTGGCAAAACACTTTCTTCAAAGCGATTTCCAGAACTGATTTAAAAATAGCATATTCACAAGGCTTTAACCCTACAATGAAAATATCTATGGGAATAGCATTGCCACTGTTTGCACAAAGTGAATGTGAGTTAGTCGATATCGAACTGAATGAAGATATATCTTGCGAAGAATTAACAGAAAAACTTTCAAAAGTTCTTCCAAAAGAAAGCAATGTTATAAGTATTGTAAAAATAGACAAATCTTCTAAATCAATTGATATGACGGCTTCTTGGGCTGAATACAGAATAAAACCGATTAATGAAAAGCTTTACGATTTTGAAAATTTGAAGTATAATACAGACAAGGTTTTATCTTCCGAAGAAATTTTTATCGAGAAGAAAAACAAAAAAGGTTTAATACAAAAAATAAACATAAAGCCGGCAATAAAATCATATAGATTTGATGGCAATTGTTTATTCATAGTTTTAAAAACCGGTCAAAAAACTGATATACCGGCGCTCAGGGCAGATGTTTTAATGAACCTGATCTCTCCTGATACAGCCTTTGATATTACCAGAGTTAAGTTTTTTGACGAAGAGTTAAGAGAGTTATAAGAATATAAAGGATTTGAAATGGCTAACGACAGAAACAAAAACGCTAAAGAACAAGGGCAAAAAATCGTTATTGCGGAGCGTGACAATATTGCTGCAGTTCTTGAAAACGGAAAAGTTACGGACTTTTTTATTCACAGAGGTGACGTTTTACTAGGAGATGTCTACCTTGCAACAGTAGATAACATTCTGCCAAGTATTGATGCTGCTTTCGTAAATGTCGGTACCGACAAAATGGGTTTTTTACACGCCCAAGACGTTATGGGAAAAGGTACATTAAAAGACAAACTTTCTCCTAAACAAAAACTTATTGTTCAAGTTGAAAAAGAACCAACAGGCCACAAAGGCCCAAGAGTAACTACTCAAATAAGCTTGCCTGGAAGATTCTTAGTTTTAATGCCTAATGAACCAGGTGTAAGTGTAAGTAAAAAAATTGAAAGTTCAAAAGAACGTGCCCGCTTAAAGGCAATACTAAATCTAATCAAACCTGTTGGGGTCGGAGTTATCATCAGAACAGAAGCTGCAGGGCAATCAGAAGCAGATATCCAAGAAGATTTGGAAATCTTGCTTGAAAAATGGAATAACATCATTACATCAGCTGAAACAATGAGCCCTCCAAACTTGATTTACAGAGATCAAGACTTGCTTTATAGAGTTATCAGAGAAGCTTGTACAGAAGATACAAAAGAAATTATTGTAGATACAGCTTTTGCTCAAAGCCGAGTTCAAAGTATCTTGCAAAACTGGCACATTAACAAAAATATAAATGTAACCTTATACAAAGGTACAGAACCGCTTTTGGTTGCTATGGATATTCATAAAGAAATTAAAGCCGCACTAAACGTAAAAGTTAATATGCCATCAGGCGGCTACCTATTCATACAACAAACCGAAGCCTTAACCGTAATCGATGTTAACAGCGGTAAGTTTGTAAGTTCAGCAACTCAAGACGAAACAATTTTAAAAACAAATATAGAAGCTGTACACGAAATTGCACGCCAGTTAAGATTAAGAAATATTGGCGGTATGATTATCATCGACTTTATCGATATGATGTCACGTGCAGATAAACTTGCGATGATGGAAGAATTAGAAATTGCACTTGAGCCAGATAAAGCTAAACCTCAAGTAGGTCAACTTTCTGACTTAGGCTTGGTAGAACTTACACGCCACAGACAAGGTCAAAGCTTATCTGAAATTTTCACCAAGAAATGTCCTCACTGTCAAGGCAGCGGATATTCAATGATTGACTTCAATTTCGCAACACCAACTGCAGAAGGTGAATACAGAGCTAAAGCTGCGAAGTTGAAACTTCCTGTAAACAACTTTAAAAAGAACAAAAACAATAATTCTCAAAAACCTCAAGAAGAACAACAAAACCAACAAATGGAGCAACCAATTGAAAAACAAGCTCCAACACCGGTTGAAGTTGAAAATCCTTCAACAGTTGCAGTTCAAGAGGGTGAAAAAAGGGAAAAAGGCAGAAAACGCGGAAGAAAAAATAAATTTGAAAAACCTGAAGGCGACAAGGTTGAAACACCTCTAGTAGTGACAGAAGATGTCCAAACTGCACAAACCGTGTTAAAACCTAACGAAGAAATTAAACCGGAAATCGCCGAAGATGTAGAAATCATATCAAGAGAAGACTCATCTGAATCTGAAGTTAAAAAAGAGGTAAAAGCACCGCAAGAAGCGCCTCAGGAAACTCCGGTACAACAAGAAAAAACTGAAACCGAAGACTCTACTTCTACAACAGAAGAAAAGCCTGAAGAAAAAGCAGAAGAAAAACCAAAGCGTACAAGACGTCCTAACAGAGGAACTTCTAAACGCACAAGAACTAAAAAAACAGCGAAAGAGGAACCCGTTGTTGAAGAATAAAAAAATCATTATATTTTCGATACTATTAGTAGGTTTAATATGTTTATCAGTGCAATCAGGCTGGTGTGTTGACGCGGTACAAAATGCCGTACAAAACACAGCAGCCTTGCCTGCTGATATACCAATGAAAACCGATTCAATGAAAAGCGTGTTTATGAAATTTGCACTCACTATGGTTGGAGTGTTTGTCTCTTTATTTGTTATATGGGCAGGCTTAAACATTTTCAAAAAATTTACAACTAAACTTCCAAAAGAGAAAACAGACAGGCCAACAAGTGACTTGGATTCACCAAAGACGACCGATGAAGCTATTGTTTTTTTCATAAATAAAAACAGGTTGAAATAACAAACTACCAAGGAGGATTTTAATGAACAAAAAAATAGGTTCCGGTGCAATAGGAATGCTCCTTGCAATGTTAATCATTGCTCTACTTTTTATATTTATGATGCCAATGTTAAAAGACTTTGGCGGAGCAGGGTTTGGCGGAAGTTCACTAAATAAAGAAAGTGTAGAAGAACAAGTTAACAAACAAGTTAAAGACATTGAAAGAATGCGACAACAAACAATAGACATTAACAGAAATATAAATCAGGAATACTAAGAAAATGGAAAACATTAATTTAGATGAAGTTACAGACTTAATACAGAATAAAAAATTTGAAGAAGCTCGTTCAATATTAGAACCGCTGGCGTCTGGAGATGAAAAACACATAGACGGACTAAAACTTCTTGGACTATGTAACATAAATCTCGACCGTTACGAAGAGGCAAAAAGCAATTACGAAACAGTCGTAAAATATGCGCCGGAAGATGCTCTAAGTTGGTTCTATCTGGCTAGCTGCTATGACAATCTTGAAGACAATCTCCACGCAGTAGCAGCCTATGAAAAGGTTATTGAACTTAGAGAAAATTATGTAGAAGCATACAAATGCCTTGCTGTTATTTATATAAAAAACAGACAAGAAGAAAAAGCTATAGAATACGGCAAAAAGGCTCTTGAATTTGAAAAGACAGATTATACACTCTACTACATTGTCGGAACAGCTTATATGTCGCTTAAAAACTTTGAAGAAAGTGTTAAATATCTTGAAAAGGCTCTTGAACTTCAACCAAATCATTCTCAGCTTTACAACAACTTGGGAACCTCATACATTACAATAGGTAACCTTGAAAAAGCATACGAAAATTTTGTAAAAGCCAGCAAGCTTGATCCGGATAACTCAATCACATATTTTAATATTGCCTCAATTTTGCAAATACAAAACAAACACAAAGAGGCCTGTGAATATTTTGCCAAAGCTTACACAATAGAACCTAACGACAGTTATTTAACAGCGATGGCGTTATCTGAAGTAAAAATTCAAGACTGGGAAAACGCAATTAAACACTATAAACTTTTGGCAACGCACCATCCGGAAAAACAAACTTTCCAATATAATTTGGCTTGCTGCTACGAAGAAACCGGCGAATACAGATATGCGATTGCAATACTAACAAAACTTGTATCTATGAACCCTAAGTCAGTTTCTATGTCACAAAAACTCGCAGAACTATTCTTGAAAACAAACCAACCAATCCTTGCAAAAGATATCTACGAAAGACTATTACTGCTTGGAAATGTTGGATTTGAGGTTTATTATAAATTCGCTCATATTTGTCTAACCCTACAAGATTTAGACCGAGCTGAAAAAATTCTAAAAAAAGTCATTGAACTTAAGCCTGATTTTGCAAATGCTCATAAAGACCTTGGCGTTTTATATTTAAGCAAAAGGTTATTTGACTACGCAAAAGATGAATTCACAGCGGCCCTAGATGTTGCCCCTGAAGACTTTTCTATATTATCTGAATATGCAAACTTCCTTCACGCAACAGCTGACTTCAAAGAAGCTGATAAATATTACCAAAAAGCCCTTGAAATAAATCCAAACGGATATGAAACTTTAGCTTTTTCAGCTTTAAACAAAATGTTCTTGAAAGAATATGATATAGCATTAGAACAAATAAACAAAGCTATTGGAAACTCTTTGCAAAATGGATTTTTCCTATACATAGCAGGGAAAATAAGATTTTTAATGAAAAATTACGAAGATGCTAAGATGTACTTGATCAAATCTTTTGAATTGGAACAAAATCCAGAAGTTAAGAATCTACTTGCAATGTGTTATTACGAATTAAAAAATTACGAGCAAGCTAAAAACATCTTCAAAAATCTGCTTGAAACAAATCAAGATAACATAAATCTTCTTTTATGGATTGCAAAATGCGACAAAGAGCTTGGAAACACAGATGAAGCCTTAAAAAATCTTGAAACGGCAGTTGATATTTTCCCAGAATTTGAAGAAGCTCACGAAATGATTAGAGAACTTTCATAGAAAAAATCCCTGACAATTGTCAGGGATTTTTTTAATCTTCTGTTGGAGTTTCTCCAAAAATTCTTATTGCAAGCTCAAGGACTTTATTCCAGTCATACAAAGCAGGAGGAATCTTACCTAATCTTGCATAACCAATGGCCTCATCTTTTGAATAGTCCACAGTACTACCATCTTTATTTGCTTGGATTGTCACGGTTTTAATCTTACCGTTAGCATCTCTTGTTATTTCTATTTTCTGTCCATTTGGCAAAGTTACAGACTCTTCTTTAGAATCCTTAACCTTTTGAACTTTGAGTTTGGGCTCTGCATACGCAGCTACTGCAAGATTTAGATTTGCGCCCACAAATAAAGATTTTTCTTCTGTATAATTCTTTAATGCAGCTTTTTCGGCTTCAGTAGTTGGTTTAAAATCTGATTTCATAATTGCAGCAGCATCTTCTGTAATTTTTGCTTCTCGATCTTCGGCAGACAATTTACCATCACCTGAAACCGTCTCAGGAGGATCATCTACATCATCTGTTTCATCTGGAACTTCATCTTCTTCTTCAACAGTGGCAGCCGATGAAACATTTGCGCTTGCAATACTAACACCATGTCCCTCTGAGTCATTCATCTGAACCAACATAGGAACACCGTTTATTGTTCTAAGATCATATCCATTACCTTTTGAATATTTACCTCCAGGTCCTGAAGTACATTTGTATACGACTTTATCAGTAACACTGGTATCAAGTTCAAACGTATAAACTCCGCCATTATCAGCATCAGTTATTGTAAATTTGGCAGGATTTTCACCATTTTTCGCTTCACCTTCAACCGTAATCTTTCCATGAATAGGACGAGTTGGAAGATTTCCATCAGCATCAGGTTCATCGATTACTTCAAACTGTTTACCATTCAAATCTGCCCAGTTAGCTTTATCGGCTGGCTTATTTTCACCTTTGTACTTATTAACTTGTCGTTCTTCTGTTTGGGCTTCAGGGGTTTCTGACTGTTTTGGAGCATCAGTCTTTTCTGACGTCTTAGCTTCCGCTGCTGGATCCTTAGCATCCTTTTCTACAGGTTTAGCCTCAGGAACCTTCGCAGATGCTAATTGTTTTGTACGCTCCTGCATTGCCGCATAATGCTGAATAGCCTCCTCGGTCGGAATCATTGAAAATTCTCTTCTTTCCGGAACTCCATTACTTGGAACAGGTAGATCAGGATGTCTTAATTTAAACTCTTCCCAGACCCTATAAGTAGTATCGCTTCGGACAACTTCAACCTTTGCAGACTCTCCAAGTGCAGCCTTTGTTCGTCTTGCAACATCTAAAATCTTTGCATCTATATCATGATCACCCATAAAATCCTCACTTTATACTTCTCGACTTCATATAATTATATAAAGTCGTATTAGTATATAAAATTGACATAACAAGTAAATACTTATGCTTATTTGTAATAAAAGTTTACATTTGTAAGCACAAAAAAATCCTCTACGAAAGTAGAGGATTTTTGTCAGTGTTCGAAATTAAACTTCATCTTCAGAAGATTCATCTTCGCTAACTTCATCAGCCGGTTGAATATCTTCTTCATCATATGCTTGTTGATTCATTTCTTCTTCAATTTCCTGTTGAAGTTCATCATCTTCATGTTCGAAATCGTCTTCAATTACTTCTTCAGGTTCTTCATACACATGAGCTGCTTCAGCCTTTTCCATCTGAGAAACACTCTTGATATCGATCTTCCATCCGGTCAACTTGTGAGCAAGTCTTACGTTCTGACCTTCACGACCGATAGCTAATGACAATTGATCATCCGGAACAACAACCATAGCTTCGTGAGCATATTCATCATCCGCAAGAATATCAACAGAAACAACTCTTGCTGGAGAAAGAGCATTTACGATATATTCAACAGGATCTTCTGAATATCTTACGATATCAATTTTTTCATTCTTAAGTTCAGAAACAATAGTCTGAATACGGCTTCCGCGAGGTCCGATACAAGCACCAACACTATCAACCTCAGGATCATTTGACCATACAGCAATCTTTGTTCTAAATCCTGCTTCACGAGAAATTGATTTAATTTCAACAATACCGTCTTCAATTTCAGGAACTTCAAGTTCAAAAAGTTCACGAACGATTTCAGCATGAGCGTGAGATACGATTACTTGAGGAAGTCTTGTTGTTTCTTTAACGTTAAGAACAAAAACTCTAATTCTGTTGCCAGGCTTGTAATATTCGCCAGGGATTTGTTCCTTCTGAGGCATAATAGCATCAGTCTTACCGATGTTAACAATAACGTTTCTATTTTCAACACGTTGAATAATACCTGTTGTAAGAGTACCTTTCTTTTCCAAAAATTCATTTAGAACAAGGTTTCTTTCAGCTTCTCTAATTCTCTGTGTCAAAACTTGTTTTGCAGCCTGAGCAGCGATTCTGCCGAACTGTTCAGGAGTAACTTCAAGTTTAACTTCATCGCCGGCTTCAACATCTTCATCAATTTCTTTAGCTTCAGCAAGAGAAATTTGAGTTTCATCATCTTCAACAGAATCAACAACAACCTTTGTACTGAAAACACCGATTTCACCCGATTGCTCATCCAAAATCGCTTCAATATTAGTTGCTTCTTTGTTTCTCATATGCTTTTTGTAAGCTGCAACCATTGCATCACAAAGAGAATTTACAAGAACTTCTTTTGATATTCCACGTTCTCTTTCCAATTCTTCAAGCGCTTCATTTAAGTTTCCGCCGCCAATTTTAATCATAATTTTCTCCTTTATTATTAATCTGTTTTATTATTAATCTATATATAATTTTGCTGATTGAATATTACTTCTTGGAATTTGAAGCTCAACACCATCATCAAATCTAAAAAACTTCAATCCATTCACATCATCAAAATCAAGAATTTCACCTTTAAAAATCTTCTCAGTTTCCCCTTCTAAAGGTTCCTTCAACTTTATTGAAACTCTACGGCCTTTAAAGATAACAAATTCTTTATCAGACTTAAACTTTCTTTCTAACCCCGGGGAAGAAACCTCCAAATAATACTTTACAGGAATAAGTTCATCAAGAAAATCGCTTAAGCTTCTTGTAACCTTTTCACAATCGTCCAGAGTAACATCCTTTTCTGAGGAATACAAATATATACGAAGGAACCATCTATGATTTTCTTTAACGAATTCGATCTCAATAGGAACATATCCAAAACGCATAGCGGTATTTTCAATTAATGGAGTAATTTTGTCGATAATTTCGTATTTATTAATATCCTGTTTTGACATACACACCAGACCTTTCCTCTATTTGAAGAAAAAAGAACGGGGGTTCCCGTTCTTTTTTATGCGACAATGCTGTCTTCTCTCACATTTTACCGTAAGTAAATTTAAAAGTAAACCAATTCGTAAAGAAAAGTAAAGACTATGTTGTTTCGGTTCCAAGCTGTTGTTTATACTCTTCTTCTGTAACTTTTTTACCATCAATTACAAAGATTGGTTGACCGTGAGAATCTAAGCCGCTCTTAAATTCATGCCCGCCCTGATACACTACATCATCAAGATTTCGTATATCAACAGTTTCTTGCAAAGCCTGCTGTTCTGCGGAAACTTTTAGAAGTTTTTCCTCTTTTTTCTTAGCTTTATCGACTTTACCACTCTCATTAAGCTGAGTACATTCAATCTGTAAATCAGTAACTTGTTTATTTAATTTTTCAAGTTCTTTATCTTCTTTTTCTTTAAGTTTCTTTAATCTATCCTCTTGTTTCGGAATTTCTTCCTTATACATATCTGCAGAAGCTTTTGCACTATCAAGTTTAGGTGGAACTTCCTGCAATATTTTATTATTAGCATTAACTGCATCTTGCGCTGTTTTTACATTATTTTCAGCATCTTGAAGTTTTGGTTCAAGTTCCTTCAACTGAGCATTAGCATCGTTAATCTTCTTCTGCAAATCATCAACTCTGGCTTTAGCATTATCCATAGCTTCTTTAAGTTCCTGTTTATTAGGAGCATCAGCTGGAGCCGATTCATAAGCATTTTTGGTATTATTATAAGAATCCAGAGCTTTATCAAGGGATTGTTCAGTGGAGTTTCGGGTATTCGTCAGGTCGCCAACCTGTTTCTTCAAACCATCGCGAGTTGTAGTTGCTGTTGTCAGATTAGTTTGATAAGTTTCTTTATTATCATTTGCAGTTTTTAATTGCTGCTCTAAATCAGTAACAGTAGCATTAGTAGTCTCTAAATCAGCTTTTGAAGAAGTTATTGCCGAGCCTAAATCTGCTGAGCTTTCTGCGCCTTTCATTCTCTTAACATTATTAACTGTCGATTCACTGGCCTTTGCAACACTCTTACTGCCTGTTCCACCTCCCTCGGAAGCTTTACTATCCTTGGTAGAGAAAGTATCCCAGATAGTTTTACCTAAATTTATAATATCTGTTGCAATACTTGTCGCAGACGTTGCGGTGGTTACGGCATCGGCTGTCGTAGTACTATTTTGAGTATAAGTAGGAGTCGTTGTCGCATAAGCTCCTCGACCATATGCTCCATCTAATAATCGCTGCATAGCCCTATCATTATAACCGGTCATATTAGAAGCTCTAGTATAACCAAAATCTTGATATTGGAGAGTTTTAGGGCGTACGTACTCAGTAGTTCTTCCTGCTGATACATAATTTTCACTTCTTTGTGTACCTTGCTGAGGAGATGTTCTTGAAGTAGCAGCACTATGTGAAGATACGCTATTCATAGTTCGGACCGGAGCATTACCATTTAAGATTGACCCTGTATTAGAATTCCAACTTCCAGTCGCACGCTGCATTGTAGTCAAATTTGCGGCTGCAGATGTAGCTGTTGAATTGCGCGCTTGTGTAGCTCCTGACGATCCTTTGTCAGAAGAAAAATTGTCGCGTATGCTGGTATTCGAATTAAATGAGGTTCGAACACCGGGTTTGAATTTCAACTCAACGTTCATCTCTACGTACTCTCTCGTTTTATTAACTTATATATATAAAGTTTTTTACTTTCCACTTATTTCAACCTCGCAAGATTTTCGTTACATTTGTTAATATATTTGTAATAAAACTTGAGAAAATTCAATCACTGATTATATTATGCCCAAATTTAAATCATTCTATTCAAGGGTTTTACATGACTTAACAAACAAAAAATAAGCTAAACCCTTTGTGGATGATTTCCTTGAATATTTGCAAGTTTTTGTGAAGCGAAATTTACAAAATAATTGTAAATTTTTTCCCAAAATACGACTTTCCTTAAAAGTGTTATCAATACTATTTATACAGAATGTTAACAAATATTATTGTAACGAGATTGGCATGGACGACATAAAAAGTGTGTCATTTTTTTTCTTTTAGGCTTATGATGGTTATACAAATCTTGGGAGGCGGGGTTAGTTAAAATCCGCCTCGGGGTAATCAATCAAAAGAACGATTAACTCTTTTCAAAAATCGTTTAAAATGGTGATGTAGATAGGAAACTTGATTTTGTATCGGAGGTAATTAGAAGTGTTAGAGCATGGTTATATTCAGATTTATACCGGAGATGGGAAGGGAAAAACTACCGCAGCTTTAGGTTTGGCTCTACGTGCATTGGGGCATGGTTGGAAAGTTCTTATCATACAATTTACAAAAGGTGACAGTGCTACTTCTTATGGCGAAATTATTACCTCTTCAAAATTCCTACCAAACTTGGATGTTATGCAATTTGGTATGGATAGAGTTTGCTACTCTCACAATGTTTGCATGGATGACTTTAAAGAAGCTAAAAAAGGTTGGGAATTCGCTAAGAAAGCTATCAATTCAGGCGAATATCAGTTGATTATTTTGGATGAAATTAATATTTGTACAGCAATGAACATGATTAAGGTTAGTGAAGTTAAAGATGTACTTATGCACAAACCTGAAAATCTTGAAATTGTTTTGACAGGTAGATATGCACATCCTGAATTAAAAGCAATGGCTCATCTTGTTACTGAAATGAAACCTATCAAACACTACTTTGATATGGGTGTTATGGCAAGACAAGGCATTGAATATTAAGACTTAAGTTAATGTAAATCCTTTTTGTTTCAGAAATGAAATACCGGGCATTCTTTAGAATGCTCGTTTTTATTATGTAAATGAGAAAATTCACATAGACCTAAATGAAAAAACTAATCATGCACAATTGCATATTGAGGGTTTACCGCCAACCATTTGAAAGTTTCATCGCCACTTTCAGGGATATCCACAACAAATGTGCCACCGTAACGCCCTCTTGAAAATACGATATATCCCTCTTTTGCAAGATTATGAAAAGCTTTTCTTATAGTGTTCGGACTCAAATCCATCTCTTTTGATAACTCTAATATTGACGGCAATTTTGAACCTACTTCATAGTGTTCTGCAATCATTGTCTTTATCGCATTTTGGGTCTTTTCGTAATAATAGAACGCTGTATCCTTCGCTGGAGCAAATATTGATTTTTCAAGTCTTTCATTATTTTTTGACAGATCTCGAGGAAGTTTAATTACAGTTGTTCCGTATCTTCCTCGGCGAGCCAAAATTATACCGTCATCTATTAGTGACTTTAATGCATCGTGAATTGTCTTGATACTAACTTTTAAAAGAGAGGACAACTCTGAATGTGGCGGAAGCTTATCTCCAACTTTTAAATTACTGTCAATATACGCCTTTAAATCTTTTTCTACTTTATCAACAAGAGTACATCTTGCAATTGGCATTGAACTTTTTTCAAAATCACTGTATTTTACAATCCAGCAATTATCTTTTGAACCATTTGAATTATGCATTACAACCCCTTGGGCACACAAATATTCCAATGCAAGTCTTGTGGTATTTGCAGAACAACCGATTAATGCAGAAAGAGTTCTTGATGAAGGTAGCAAATGACCTTCCTTAAGTTTGTTATTAACAATAAACTTCTTTATTTCAACTATTGCAATTTCTCTTTTTGACGTCAATTTTCTTAAATTAGCACCCGCAGAACTTCTATCCCTTACTAAAGTACCAATTCTTTGTTTAGATTCAACGTATCCTAAATCTTCAATATATCTTAGAGCGTTTTGAATTGTCCCGATACTTACACCTAAAAAATAGGCCAATTCACCCTTTGACGGAAGTAAGTCATTTACAGAAATATTCCCCTGCTTCAAGTCGCTATCAATCCAGCACATAAGCCACTTTGCAACCCCCATAGCCTTTGAAGAATCTAACACCTTCAAATCCGGTACGGGATAAAGAATTTCACTCACCTTAATTTTTCTAAGTTCAGATTTCTTAGGAAGAATATATCCTGTCTGCATATATACACACTACCTATCTTCAATTCAGTTTAATAATATATTATTTATAAAAAAACATCAATATTTATTTTGTTAGTATATGAAGAAATATTTACAATTACCCTGCACTTTACAACAGCCCTTGTTTTAGCTAAAATAAGCTTAAATGTAACATATAAATAAGGAATTGAGTATAATGTTAAGAACTGGTATAGTAGGACTTCCAAATGTCGGAAAATCAACCCTATTTAATGCATTAACTAGCGCGAAAAATGCACAAAGTGCAAATTATCCATTTTGTACAATTGAACCGAACGTTGGTGTTGTAAACGTTCCGGATGAAAGACTTGAGATACTTGCAAAACTATGTAAGACTCAACAAATAATTCCAACAGCTATCGAATTTGTAGATATTGCAGGACTTGTAAAAGGAGCAAGTAAAGGTGAAGGTTTAGGAAACCAATTCTTGCACAATATCCGTGAAGTTGATGCCATAATTCACGTAGTTCGTTGTTTTGATGACCCTAACACAATACACGTATCAGGGAAGGTTAATCCGCTTGATGACATCAACACAATTAACACTGAACTTGCTCTTGCCGACTTGGCTTCAGTAGAAAAAAGACAGGCAAGAATTGCAAAACAAGTAAAAGCCGGCGATAAAGATGCTGTACTTGAAGCAGGAGTTCTCTCTACTTTAACAGATTTATTAAACAAGGGAACTTTTATTAACATAAAAGATATCTTTAATGAAGATGAAATTCCATTTGTAAAACAACTAAATCTTATGCTAACGAAACCTGTAATCTACGCAGCGAATGTTTCTGAATTTGATTTAAAAGACGGCAACGAATATACCAAACTTGTTGACGAATATGCTAGAAACCACAGTGCAGAAATGGTTATTATTTCTGCAAAAATAGAAGAAGAATTGTGTGAACTGGGTTCAGAAGCGTTGGCTTACTTAAAAGAACTCGGAATTGATGATAGCGGTATAAACAGAATGATAAAATCTGTTTACCACCTTCTAAATTTAAGAACGTTTATCACGGCAGGAGAAAAAGAAGTTCGAGCTTGGACTATTCCATCAGGAGCTAAAGCACCGCAAGCTGCCGGAGTAATTCACACAGACTTCGAAAAAGGATTTATTAGAGCTGAGATAACACCTTACGAAGAATTTGTTAAGTATGGTTCTTATACAGCATGTAAAGAAAAAGGTGTAACCCGTCTTGAAGGAAAAGATTATGTCGTACAAGATGGTGATTTAGTTCACTTCCGCTTTGCAGTATAAACATAGTAGAACTTGATTTAAATAATAAAAAATACCGCTTTATTCAAGCGGTATTTTTATATTTTCTATACATTTATATGTTTCTTTATGAATGCGCAGCTAACATACGTTTCAATTCATCAGGACGAGATGTTTTTGAAAGCGCATCTTCAAGAGTAATCAACTTATCCTTGTACAAATTAGCAAGAGCCATTTCCAAAGTTTGCATACCTAAACCTTGGTTCATTTGAATAGTTGAATAAATTTGTGCAGCCTTAGATTCACGGATAAGGTTTGCAATAGCCGGAATAACAAGCATGATTTCCTGAGCCATTACACGGCCTTTCTTAGTTCCATCAGGCTGAACCTTAGGCAACAAAGTTTGAGCAAATACAGCAACAAGAGAGTTTGCTAACTGTACACGAATTTGTTGTTGTTGACCTTCTGGGAATACGTCGATGATACGGTCAACAGTCTGAGAAGCAGATGAGGTGTGCAATGTACCGAACACCAAGTGACCTGTTTCTGCAGCTGTCAAAGCCAAAGCAATTGTTTCGTGGTCTCTCATCTCACCTACCAGAATAATATCAGGGTCTTCACGAAGTGCGGATTTAAGAGCGTTTGCAAAAGATCTTGTATCCATACCCAATTCACGTTGGTGAATAATACTTGTTTTAGAAGTGTGCACAAATTCGACAGGGTCTTCAATTGTCAGAATGTGTTCTGCACGAGTAGAGTTAATGTAATCGATCATTGCAGCCAATGTTGTAGATTTACCTGAACCGGTAGGACCTGTAACCAAAATCAAACCACGAGGTTTTTCTGCAGTTGTCCTTACGATTTCCGGCAACCCTAACTTATCAAAAGATGGAACGACTGAAGTAATCGTTCTGAATGCCGCAGCATAATTTCCTTTGTCCTTATAAAAGTTAACCCTGAAACGGCTTAAACCTTCTATACCATAAGAAAAGTCGAGTTCCCATTCTTGCTCAAGACGTCTTCTTTGCTCATTAGACAGCATTGGGAATAAAAGATTTTCGACATCTTCTGGAGTAAATGGCGGATAATCCATTCTTTTCAATTTACCATCTACACGCATTACTGGAGGCAACGCGCTTGAAATATGCAAGTCACTACCGTTGTTCTCTACCAGTTTTTCCAAAAGTTCTTCTATTGCAACCATTACACCCTCTCATTCTATTCTTTAAAATTTATTATTTGATCATTTTCTTGCATTGCGAGTTCTATAAGATTATACGTCATGTAAGCTCCTAATGCAACCGCTTTAGGGTCAAGAGATGTATTATTAGCAGCCTCTATTATTGCAGTATTAATCTCTGGATTTTCATCCTTTATATAGTGGATCATTTTCTTTCTCCAAGCCGGCATATCCTTGAATATCTCGGAAAATGCTGCCGCAGAAATTTCTTCTGTAATAATAGGTAACATGAACACCTTCTTTTATTTACAACTTCACGTAATAATTATACGCTATATTACCATTTTCATCAATCCAGAGAGAAAATAATCATTTGTTTGAAGTATAATTTTCATATGAAACTAATTAATTTACAGCTAAAGAATTACAGAAACTGTAAAAATCTTACACTTGACTTAAATTCTAAAAAGATTTTAATAATCGGGAAAAATGCTCAAGGGAAAACTAATATATTGGAAAGCATATATTTTCTATCAACTTTAAAAAGCCCAAGAACATCAGTAGCCCAAGAATTAATCAATTTTGATACAAATTCCTTAAGCATAAATACAAATTTAGTAAAAGCTGATACTGAAATTGAACTTGATTATTCGTACAATCGAGAAAAACAAAGAGAACTTAGAATTAACAAAGTCAAAACAACCCCTAAAAATTTCAAAACAGTTTTAAAAACAGTATTATTTTCAACCACAGACCTATTACTGCTAAGAGGAAATCCTTCAGATAGGAGAGATTGGCTTGATAGGGCTATTGCACAAATATATCCGGCATACGATGAAAGACTTTCCAAATATGACAAAATAAGAATTCAAAAGAATAATTGCCTCAAAGACTATCTAAAAACCGGCAATCTCAACGAAACATTGCTTGATGTATATAATGAACAACTTGTAATCACTGGCAGCAATATCATATATCTTAGAATAAAATTCTTAAAAGAAATAGAAAAAATTGCAAAAGAAAAACACAGAATAATCAGTGAAACAGAAGAATTAAAGCTCAAATACGACTGTTCTTTCCTTGGCGAAGAAACTGAATTAGAAGAAATTGTTGAAAAATTTAAACAATCCATATCAGAAAAAAGAGGAGAAGAGCTAAGGCGAGGACAAAGTTGCACCGGCCCACACAGAGATGATATTCAGTTCTTTATTAATAACAACGAAGCAACAAAATTTGCATCTCAAGGACAACAACGAACAATTGTTCTTGCACTTAAACTTTCAGAATTGGATATTATAACTGCCAAAACAGGAGATGAACCCATTTTATTACTTGACGATGTTTTGGCTGAGCTAGACGACATTAGACAAAACTATTTGCTTAAATCTATCAATTCAAACACTCAAACAGTAATTACATCCGTAGATACAATCCTTTTTGAAGACGAATTTCTAAAAGATGTAAAAATATACAAAATTGAAAACGGGAACGTAAACGCTGACTAATAGATAGAAATGTTTTTTAAATGCTCAATTCTCAACTCCGGCTTTAAAGTTATCCCAATAACATCAATTCTATATTTCTTAACCGGATTTTCTGCAAGATAAAATTGAACACCCTTACAAATATTCTGAAATTTGCTTTTAGATATAGCCTCAAAAGGAGTTCCAAAATTGTCGGTAGTTCTTGTTTTTACTTCCACAAAAACTGTAACATCTTTTTGCCTTGCAATAATGTCAATTTCACAAAATCTTGAATAATGTTTATTACGCTCTAATATCTCAAAACCATTTTTCACAAGATATTCACACGCAATATCTTCACCTTCAGCACCTTTCACTCGGTTATTCATACAAAAAACCCTTAATTACTGCTTTATTCCACATCTTGCTAAAACATTAACATCAAGTAACTCATCAAATTCACTTGGTTCAAAATTCTTACTCCAACGCACCGGAGAAATATCAATTCCACCTCTTCTTGTATACAATGCGCAAACCGATAATTTATCATTCTCCTCAAGCAAATCAAAAATTCGCTTAAAAATCATCTCGCAACACTCTTCATGGAAATGAAATTCTGAACGAAAAGAGGCCAAGTACTTAACCAAACCTGACTCTTTTATATGCCTTTTAGACTTGTAATAAATAAAAACGTCACCAAAATCAGGCTGATGAGTAACCCTACAATTTGATCTTAAACTATCAAAAGTCAAATAATATTCTCTATCTGAATCTAAGTTCTCAACAACAAGAAGTTCAGGAGATTCTTTGAACTTATCCACTACAATTTCAGATTCATCAACCAAATCAACCAAATTCTTGTACTTTTCAAATATCTCAACCCTTCTTACACTATTTTTAAGAAAACTAACCTCGACCGAAGTTTTAAGCTTTTCACTCAAATCTTCCTGGATTATTTTCTTACAAATATCTAAGCATTCACCTCTGGATTTTCCAAAACGACTCATATTAAACGAATTTAAATATAACTTCAAAGATTTTGATTCAATCAAAAACTCATTGTCACAGTTATACTTAAGCTTCATCAAACAAGTTACAGGAAGCCCATTCTCAGTCATTACAGAAAACTCATATGCATGCCAAACGTCCCAACCATAAAACGGCAAATCATCATTTTTTATTGAGTATATTCGTCGATTTTCTTCTCTTGGAACCGCAACTAGCAAAGACTTGTCATAAGCTTCGCTACCATCAACTTTCTTGCCCAGAAATCTTGAAGCTATTTTATCAGTATTACTAACCATAGCTACTTATGCGATTTCCTCATATGCTTCAGGATTGTTGAACAAATCGTAGTTAATTTCGTTTTCATTATCCGCAATAGCTGCTACAACAACAGCGTCAGATGTGACGTTAACCAAAGTTCTCATCATATCTGTAACTCTTTCTATCGTGAATAAGAACGCAAATCCGGCAACAAGTTGTTCTGGGCTTAATCCCATACCATTCAAAATAAGAGCGATAGTAATCAAGCCTGCTCCTGAAATTCCGGCACTTGTACTAGATGCAATAATAGCAAGAAGAGCAATCTGGATTAACAAGAACGGAGTAAGCGGAACACCATAAGCTTGAGTCAAGAAAATAACAGCAACAACTTGCAATAAAGCTGTTCCATCCATATTCAATGTTGCACCGAGAGGAAGTACAAAACTTGAAATCTTATGAGAAATACCTCTCTTTTCACAACAAGCAATAGTCAAAGGTAAAGTTGCAGAAGAACTTGCAGTACCGAACGCAACCATCATAGCCTCTGCAATTGCAGAATATAACATCCATATTGAAACCTTAGAAAAACATTTAAGGAAAATAGGATAAACAATAAACATTTGTATAAAGAATCCAAGTGCAAGTACAAATAAATACTTAGAAATACTTGCAAAAATATCCATACCGAAACTTGTAACAGCAGACGCAGTAAGAGCGAATACACCAGGTGCCGCCAAGAACATAATCCAATCTGTAATCTTCATAGTAGCAGCAAAAACAGATTCAAAGAATGAAACAATAGGTCTGCTAACATCCCCAACTTTAGCCAATGCAATTGCAAAAATCAAAACAAACACAATAATTGCAACCATATTTCCGTGAGCCAAAGCATTCAAAGGATTACTTGGTATAAAATCAAGAAACATACTTAAGATATGTCCCTGTTGCTGTGCCATAGCAGTCGCAACAGAAGCCTGAACCTCACTTGCGGTATTCGCCGCAATATAATGAGCTGCTCCAAGCCCAGGCTTAAAGATTAAAGCTAAAATAGTACCAATAGTCACAGCAGCCACAGTAATTATACCATAATAAAGGACCATTTTTGTTCCAAATTTTCCAAGCTGTTTGTTATCACCAATACTTGTAATTCCTATAACAATCGCAGAAACTACAAGAGGAATAACTACCATCTGAATAAGACGGATAAATACTTGACCAATAAAATTCAACAAAGATGACAGAATCGGATAAGGATGTGCGTGCAAGAATATCCCTACAAAAACACCGGCAATAATACCAAAAAATATATGCCAGTTACGCTTCAACCCTAACCCTAAAGCTATGAGTATCTGCATTTGAATCTTTGAATCTTTCATCTTTAATGTCCTCTTAATTCTATATATAAATACTGTGTGACCTGTATATTATACAATATCCAGCTCAAAATTTCAAACATTCACTGCTTAAATCGATAAAAAATCAACCATAAAAACGAGACCAAAACAGACTAGAAATTAGTGACGTGCATGTGAAGGTTTATACAAATCTATAACAGCATCGTATGCATCCTGAGTAACTGAAGTTTCAGTGAAAGTAGAGTTAAGATACATTACACTGCTAGCATTATTATTCAAGCGTAAACCAATTACACGACCAATAGCCTGCATTGCAATAGCTTCAAGCTTTTCTGGGGTATATGCAACACCATCTTCACCAACTGTTGATATGTAGATATCAGCATTGTTATAGAAACGATTGCCACAACCTCTGCAACCACCCAATTGAGCCATACTATGGCTAACTTTATATGGTTTGTCACCCAAAACGTGGTTTACATAGATGACATTGATGTTAGATATTGAAGCCAAATTCTTTGAATATCTAAACATAAATCTGACGCTGGACTTAGTGCCCTTTTGCCAATTTTTGAAAGCATTCGTTACTATAACGCTTTCCTCTTGCTTAGGCATATAAACCGTGATGGGCATTGTAAACCATCTTGGATACCCATAAGCAAATGCGCTACCTGCAAAAACAAATAATGAAATTAATGTTAATAAAAATCTTTTTCCCATATTATTATTAAAACTCTAACCTATATTTTTTTGCTACCAAAATACCAATTGTTAAGAAATATTAACTTAATATCCTATTGACCAGTCAACAGTACTAGTTAAATCTTTCTTTTTTTCCAAATTTACATTAGAAGCCACAGCAGGGACTTCAATAACTTTTGCAGCTTTCTGCAAAAGGTTTTGTTGAGCCATCTTCGTATCAACGTTGTTGAACGACTTCAACTTATCCAAATGATTTTGCAATTCAGCATTTTCATCGTTTAATGTAGTAACCTGACGGGAAAGAGTATTTAGAGTTATTTCATTGGACATTTCAAAGTAGTAACTAACAAAAGCACCGACAACAAGTACACCCAATATGGTGCATAAAGACATATTTAGTTTTCTTATTGCCATCTCTTTCATTAAATTTTCCTTGAAAAAATATCCTTCGATTATTGGAGCATTTTCGGACGGACTTTGAACATAATCTCCACTCTCCCGATAGCTGTAATAATCTTCTCTTACATTCGCTCTTACTGTATTCAATTTTAACTTCCCCAATTGTCTGATAACTCACTCTGAATTAATTAATACATCTGGCAACTCTCAATTTTGCGCTTCTTGATGGCGGATTCTCCCTTATCTCCTGCTCCGTTGCCATCAAAGGCTTTTTGTTTACCAGTTCCAGCTTCGGAGGAGGACAATGACAAATCATCTGATTTTTTTCGCAATGACACTTCTCCGAGTGATATTTGAACAAGTGTTTCACTATTCGATCTTCCAAAGAGTGAAAACTTATTACACTTATTATAGCACCAACCTCCAACAAATCCAACACATCATTCAATGTATTTTTTACATTTGTTAACTCTTGGTTAACTTCTATACGAACAGCCTGAAATACCCTTGTAGCCGGGTGAATAGACGATTTTACATGTGGAGTACAAGAAACAATCAAATCCGCCAAATCCTTTGTAGTTTTTATCTTTTGCGATTTTCTTGTTTCAACTATATTTTTTGCAATTCTTTTTGAAAATCTTTCTTCGCCATACTCAGAAAATATTCTAACCAAGTCCGCTTCTGAATATGAATTGATGACATCATATGCAGTAAAATCAGCATCCTGATTAAAACGCATATCAAGCGGAGCTTCTTTTGAAAAAGAAAAGCCTCGTTCTCCTTTAGTCAATTGATGATAAGACGCACCTAAGTCAAACAGAACACCACCTGTGATTTTAGGGATACCAAGTTCACGTAAAACATTCTTAATATTAGTATAAGAATCTTTTACAATTGTCAGATTGTGATAATCTTTTAAACGTTCTTTTGAAGCATTAATGGCATCTTCATCAACGTCAAAAGCTATCAGCTTACCATCTGGCTGAATTCTTTTAAGTATTAACTCGCTATGACCGCCGCCACCTAAGGTGCAATCGACATAAATAAGACCACTTTTACAATTGAGAGCATCAACCGCTTCGTTTTTCATTACTGTATAGTGCTTAAAGTTTTCCATAAGAAAATTCTATCATAGAAAACACTTGAGCGTCTACAAATATTACTAAGCGTTAACAAGACCAGAAAGACCTTTAGTATCAAGAATTTCCAAAAATTTAGCATAAGTGTAAACAATTGGATTTCTTTCTCCGGATGCATCTGAAATCTCAATTAGATCATCAGGAACTGCATTCTTAGCAAAAGATTCTTGCAAGGCAGAAAGCTCATCGGAAGATAATCTGTTGTTCACATTAATGTCTCTTAGAAAAAAGAAATCTGTCAAATCGAATTCATTTTTTGGAAACATATTAACTCCTTTCCAACATCTGGGGTGCATACATGATTTATTTACGGATTTCCTCAAAAAAAACTTTAGTTATTACCGATTTTATTAAGTTTTATTAAGATTAACGAGTCCAATTAATGCCATGCTTTATAACTTTAGCAGGAGTTCCGGCCAATATTACATTAGGCTCGTCGAACTGTGAAGTTACAACTGCTCCATAAGCAACAATAGATTCATCAGGGACAACAGCACCCTTCATTACTGCAACATTTCTAGCAAGCCACACGTGGTTCCCGATAACAACATCCCTAGGCTTATTAAGCACGTTCTTTGAAACATTATCTACAATATTATGCACATCATAAGTAAATATACTAATACCATTTGCGAACATACAATCGTTTCCAATCGTCAATGAAGAGTCTTGACCGACCAAAAGTCTTCCGCCTTCAATGTTAAAATCCTCACCAATTGACAAATTAGAATCATCATACAGATAAATCCAAGCATCTTTAAAACCCAAAGTTGTAGTTTTACCTATATCAACGCTACAATTCGAATGCACTTGAATCTCTGAATTCCTATAACGGCTCTTCTCAGATAAAATAATTGTTGAATTCTCACCTTTAAAAGATATTTTCAAACCTTTTGGAGCACAGTAAATTCTACGCAAATTTCCATTACCAGAACGTAAGTAAATCTTATTTTTTTGTAATCCGGCGTATAAATAATTAGCTTTTACATTAAATTTACATTTTATACCGAAAATCTTAACAACAACAAAACCTCCGGAATATGATACTCCAAACATCTAAACCCTTTCTAAATAGGATACAATATCCTCATCCGTAATCATTTCCGTTACCGCTACCAAAACCTTGGCAGAATCAATCTTAATTCCGCCTAAAATATTATTAGCTTTCAATTTTTCCAAGAACTTATCAGCGTCACCGACCTCTAATAAAAATTCATTGAAGAAATTCTTATTCAACACCTTATATCCTTTAGCTTCCAAACCCTTAGCCAAAGTATGCGCCCCCTTGGTTGAAAGATAACCGGCTTGACGGAACCCTTTTTCACCCATCACGCTCAAATACAAATTAACCCACAAACCCATCAAAGCTTGGTTCGAACAAATATTACTTGTAGCTTTTTCTCTCTTAATATGTTGTTCACGGGTTTGAATAGTCAATGTAAAGGCCTGATTACCTTCTTTATCGACAGTACGTCCTGCCAATCTTCCCGGAAGCTGACGCATGTATTTTTCTTTACAAGCAATAACACCTGCGTGCGGGCCACCATAGTTCATAGGAATACCCAAACTCTGAATATCTGCAACAACGATATCTGCACCTGATAAAGATGGCTGTTTTAGGATTGATAAACTTGACAAATCAGTACAAACAACCAGCAAACACCCCTCAACACCCTTAATTTCTCTAATTTCACCATAGTAATCAGGGTTTTGAATAAGCACACAGGCGTACTCTGATAAATTTTCAGGCAATTCCTTGTACTCTTCAATATCAATGCCGCCTGCCCAAGCATAAGTTTGCACAACTCTCTTGTATTCAGGATTGATATTTTTGTGTACCAGAACTTTAGAAGATTTTTTACTAATTCTAACAGCCATCAATATAGCTTCAGCACAAGCAGTAGCCCCATCATAAACAGTTGCATTAGCAATATCCATGCCTGTAAGCCTTGAAATCATTGTCTGAAATTCATACATAATTTGCAATGTTCCTTGTGCAATTTCAGCCTGATAAGGCGTATATGCAGTCAAGAACTCAAACCTGCCTGCGACCTGAGAGATACAAGCCGGTACAAATTTATTATAAACACCACCACCCATAAAGCTGATATAATCAGATTTATTTTTAGCGGCAAGCGACTTAATCTTTCTTTGAACAGCCAGCTCACTAAGAGCATCACCTAACTCAAGACCAGCCATTCTTGCCTCGGTCGGAATCTGTTTAAACAAATCAAAAATGCTATCGACACCTATATCATCAAGCATTTGTTTTTTCATCACATCATTATGTACTAAAAAATTCTTCATTTATTATTCCAATTCTTCCTTATAATCTTCATACTCAAGCAAATCATCTTGTTCAGAAGCATCACCTGTTGCTTCAATTTTTACAAGCCAGCCGTTTTCAAAAACGTCTTCATTAAGTTGTTCAGGAGCGTCAACCAAAGCCGCATTAACTTCAACAACTTTTCCACTGATTGGCATATAAATTTCGGAAGCAGCTTTTACAGATTCAACAGTTGCAAATACTTCTCCTTTACCAAACTCAACACCAACTTCAGGAAGTTCCAAAAATACGATATCCCCAAGTTGTTCTACCGCATAATCCGTCAAACCTACTGTATAAGTATCATCTTCATTTTTCAAAAGGTATTCGTGAGATTTAGCACACAAAATATTTTCTGTAAAACTCATTTTATTCTCCTATATTTTAACTTTATTTTTCTTTGCTACAAAAGGTCTTTTTACAACTTCTGCGTCATGCAGTTTTTCTCTTATCATAACCTGAATAACAGAGCCTGTGCAAATATCCTTAACATTTTTTACATAAGCAAGTCCGATATTCGCTCCTAATACAGGTGAAACGCAGCCGCTTGTAACAACCCCAACTTTTTCGCCATTGTAATACACATCATAACCGTGTCTTGCAATATTTTTATCTAACATTTTAAAACCGATCAGCTTTTTCGACCCACCATTCAAAAGCTGTTCCATTATGACTTTTTTACCGTTATAATCAGCAATTTTATCCTTAGGAATAGACCAACTCAAACCTGCCTCAACCGGAGTTGAGTTTTCATCTAAATCATTTCCGTAAAGATGGAGCGCAGCCTCAAGCCTCAAAGTATCTCTTGCACCAAGACCGATAGGCTTGATACCAAATTCCTGACCGAATTCTAAAATCTTATCCCACAATTCTTCAGAGAATTTATTTTCAACAAGGACTTCATACCCGTCTTCACCTGTATAACCTGTTCTGGATACAAGGAGCTTGTGTCCACAGAGTTCTGCCGCCTTTATCGTAAATGATTCCTGAGCAGTATCCAGCCCCATCTTTCTCAACAGCATATCAGCCTTTGGACCCTGAACAGCTAACAGAGAGTAATTGTGTGATTGGTTATCGATTTTAACATCAAAGCCCTTGCTGTTTCTCACCATCCAGTTCAAGTCTTCATCTATTCTTGAAGCATTACATATAATCATATAGTAATTGATGCCAAGCTTATAAATAATCAAATCATCAATAAGCCCGCCATCAAGATTTGGCAACTGGCAGTACACAGCTTTTTCATAAACAAGCTTTGATATATCTTGCGGAACAATTTTCTGCAAGAAATCCAAAGAATCCTTTCCCGACACAAAAACCTCGCCCATATGGGAAACGTCAAACAAACCCACTGCATTTCTTACAGTATTGTGTTCTTCTATGATTGAAGTGTACTGAACCGGCATGTGCCAACCCGCAAAATCAACCATCTTTGCCCCTAATTGAACGTGTTTCTCGTGTAAAAAAGTTTCTTTAGTCATAAAAATCTCCCCTAACTTGTTACTATTGTCTTAGTAATTAAAATATTTGTCAAGGAAGTATGTATTTTTATAACTCGCTTAATTGTTTATACAACTCTATCTGTTTTTGAGTTAAATTCTTAGGGATTACTATCTTAATTTTAGCGTTAAGGTTTCCATACCCGCCAGACTTCTTAGGAAGCCCAAGATTTTTAAGACGTAACATCTGACCTGAAGAAGTTTTTGGAGGAACTTTGATACCAATTGACCCGTGCAAAGTTTCGATATCTTTTTTACAACCTAATACCGCTTCAGGAGGAGTAATCTCAACTTCTTTAGTCAAATCTGCACCGTCAACATCATAAACGCTGTCTTTATAGTGGAGTACCAGATACAAATCACCAACTCTACCATAATTATCAGTTTTACCTTCACCTTTTAGTCTTATTTTCTGACCGTCTTTAACTTCTGGTGGAATTTTAACCTTTATGGATTTTGTCACATTTTTAATGCCTGTACCGCCGCAAGCACTACAATATCCGCCGCCGGGAGGACATTCCGTGCAGCGTTCCATCTCTGAAAAGTTTACGCTAACAGGCTTTTGATCAAAAACATCTTTGGCTGTGATATTTAGATTTTTAGTGATATCTAAATCCTCCTGCGGAGCAGACGCAGTCTTTCTCCTTGTTCTGGAAGATGATCTTTGAGCGCCTCCGGCATTTGCAAAATCGTACCCGCCAAAGTTCATTCCGCCCATTCCGCCACGGGAAGCACCACCCATCATATCTCCAAACAGAGAACTGAAGAAGTCTGAAAAACCTCCCATATCCTGACCGCCAAAATTGAAACTTTGATAAGCCCCGCCTTGACCGCCGCCAAAACCAAACTGTTCAAACCCAGGAGGAGGAGTGTAACTTTGACCACCCTGCCAGTTTGCACCTAAACTATCATAACGTTGACGTTTTTGTTTATCTCCCAAAACTTCGTACGCCTCGTTTATGTCTTTAAACTTACTTTCCGCTTCCTTCGTTTTGTTAACATCGGGATGGTATTTTCTGGCAAGTTTTCTGTACGCAGACTTAATTTCAGAATCAGTTGCGTCACGTTTTACACCTAATATATCGTAATAATCTTTATATTCCATATTATCTCCATTTATTTCTATATATATAATGATAATATAAAATTTTATAAAACATACATTTATTAATAATTTTATAATTATTAAGGCTAAAATCCCCCTCGTCAGGTATTGAGTTTTTTCCCTATTTAGAGTACCCTGAATTTAGAGAGAAATTAGGGAGAGTAATATGCCTGTATTAGAAAATTTACAACAAGTTAATGACGTAATTAAAGCAATCGCACTTTTTATTCAATCAGATGAAGAAATTCGTCCTGATTTTCAAGAATACATAAAAACAATAGGAGCTAATCCAGCTTCAGGAGCAAATTTCCAGAGTGCTTGCTTTACATATATTTTTGAAAGAAACTTGGGCGAAGAAAGAAAAAGTATTCTAAACTTGTATCTTGAAAAAGCTACACTAAAACCTGCAGAAAAGAAAATTGTAAAAGCTCTTACTAAATCTATGTCTTCAGTGTACGAAATAAAAAAAGTTCTAAAAAACGGCTTCGAATTTTATAACATAATCAACGAAAAGAAATATGATGTAACATCATTAATAAAAATGACCAATTTTAGAGGAATCGGAGCAGGACAATACGTAGTTGCAAGAATTTTCTTATTGGAAGATACATATTATCTTTTAGAAATTTCCGGCGTATTACCTACAACAAAACGAGATGACGCATACAGATTTTCAGTAGCAAAAATCATACAAAATCCTGAAATCGTATATCTGGACAATCCGGAAAAACAAAAAGAAATTGAAGAAGATGTTCAGCTTATCTATGACAAATTTATGGAATTTTTCGGAACAGATGAAGTTCTTACAACAAACAAATATGCAGATGAAGTTATAGGCTTATTTAACGATTATGCTGAAGACGGAACAAAAGAAGATATCCAAGATAAATTGCAAGAACCTGAAGAATATAAATTCTTCAACGTCTCAGAATTTAATAACTCTTATGACAATTTCCTTGAAAATTCATTGGGCGGATTTTCTTCTCACAAAGAAACTTATGACGTAGGTATAATTTACGACAAAGATTTTGGAATGTACGCAGTTCCATTCTGGGGAACTTTCAACAAAATATTTGAAGCAAAAAATCCTGGAGAAATAGAAAACTACGACAAATGTATTCGTTATTTCTTAACTAACGACAAATTCTCTGCAAATCTTATTAAACGAGCAGCAAAGAAACATAAAAACTTCTTACCTATTATCAATGGGTTGGACAAAACGGATTACACACTAAAAGAACTTTTAGAAAAATATAAATCTCGTTACCTTGAACAAAAGATCTTTTCATCAACAACAGTTCTATATAAATCAAAAGCTTTTGCAAGCACATTAGGACTTATTGAAGAAGAGGTTGAAAAGCCTAAACTTCCTGAAGGTATAGATATTTCTAAAATAGGAAGAAACGACCCTTGTCCTTGCGGCAGCGGTAAAAAGTTCAAAAAATGCTGCGGAGCAAATTTGTAACAAACATATTAACATTTGTAAATATTGTATAATAGACCTATCAAAATCTTCTTTTGATAGGTTTATTATAAGAAGTGTCGTAACCTGCGAGTGTATTAAATGAGAATACAAGAAAACATTGCGAGAGTAGGCGCAGCAAAGTATAGTTTTAACAGACCAAATAAAGAATATTTGGCAAAGGATTGTGCGCAAAACACTTCGGAAACAAAATTTTCAGCCTATCCATCAGGCAATCTTCTAAAAGCATATTATTTTAGCAATCAAAAAAACAACAAAATTGCATTTCGAGGAGCGCCTTGGAAACTTAATCTATCAGCAATAGGGGTTCCTGTTTACGGGGATTTGACAGCAGAACAGGCTATCAAGGCATTTGCTCAACTAAGAATCGGTAACTACCTAGACATAGGAGAAGATAAATTTTCTTACTATACAAACAAAGCCATCAGGAATGAAAACCTTTCATTTTTGGAGCGAGTAACCGTACCTAGTGAGCAAAAGAAGTTTGTTGAATACTATAAAAATCTAACAGGATTTCCAAATTTAGCCGAAACCTCTAAGAGAATTAAACAAGAATTTGTAAATGCAATAACTGCGGCCACAGATATCCTAAACAGAAGATTCTACACAGACAAATTCAATATTGTTCAAGCCGGTTATGATGGAGTTTGTTCCGTAGGGAGACAGAAGGCTCTACCAGGAAGTGATATAGACAAAGCTTACGTAATAATAAAAGGCGGAAATTCATATGAAGCTGAAGAACTTGTTAATCAATTCAAAGGTCAAATATGGGAAAATACCGACCAAAGAATACTAAGCTATAACCATGATGATGCTGCGTTTCCTCAAGTATATACAAAAGATCAACTAACAGAACTACTTAAAGCTGCTGATGCACAGGTATTTCCAATTGCAAGAGCGTTAAGGGATTACTATTATCCTCAATTTACATTTGGAGGAGTTTTTATCGGCTCAGGAAGCCAGTATTATATTAATAAATTAAGCAAGCATTTCTTAGATCTTCAAACTGCATACAATCCGGATTATATCAAGGCCAACGAATTTTATATAAAATTATGCAAGAATTTTCCAAAAAGAAATTCTGACAGAATCGATTTAGTTTCTCCATCACGAGAAAATATCAAAAATATTGGTTTTGTACTTGAATCTATGCGAGAAGGAGAAGTTCTTGTAGGAGAAAGATTATACTTTAACAGTCCGACATACAATTTTACAAACTTATCACAACTAAAGGCTCTAAAAACAAGAGGAGATGTTAAACCAAAAAGAGTATCTCGAGAAAAACTAATAAAAGAATTTGACAGCTGGGATACTCACAAACAATACAGATTCATAAAAACTCTAATACACGGAAGTTGTGCAAACAACACAGACTTCACAACGGAGTTTTCAGAATATTTTAGCAAAAGCGGAAACGATCCGTTTGCGCCGTTAATTAATGCACTAATGGGGTAGAGAGGGGTGTGCAATGAAAGTGTTACCATACGGAGTGTACAAACCAATTTTAAACTTTAAAGGGTCAACTGAAGATATTGTTAATGACCAGACTGAAAAAAAAGCTTTAAACAAAAACAATTTATCAATTACCATCGAGGGAATTGCAGGCTCATTATCAATAGGAGCATTAATTTATAATGCTTCGCACGGCAAAAAAAGCGTTAAAACAGAAGAAGTAAACGAAATTTTAAAAACATTTGGAAATGAAATAAAACAATTTGCCAAAGACATAAATTATCGAAAAGCACTACTCACTGGAATGAATATTGACCCGAATGATTATGTAAGACTCAGACCAATTATAGGACCTGAAGAATACAAAAATATCGTAGTAAGTTTCTCAAGTGACGCAAAATACTATTCTCCAGGAGAAACTCTTATTACCACTGAAAAAGACGGCTTCAACTTATCAGGAAAGCTAAATCATACATACAGAGCAAACCTTCATATGCACACAACCCACTCAGACGGCAAACTCTCAATTAAAGAGTTATTAGATAAAGCCGCAGAATACGCAGATGAAACTGCAAATTACTTATCAAAAACTGCATACCCAAGAAGCAAACACGCACCATTTACAATAGCAATTACAGACCACGACTCCGTAGAAGGGTGCAAGGAAGCTGTCCGCATAATAAATGAAAATCCTGAGAAATACAAAAATCTACGAGTAGTCTTGGGTTGTGAACTTACAGTCGAGAACAAAATGATTCCTGAAGCTCTCAAATCCCCAATTCCTATCCATATGTTGCTGCATGCAATAAACCCGTTTGACGAAAACTTGAATAAATTTTTGAACAATACCAAAGTTGCAAGAGTAAGACTGACAAATAAAATGCTAAAAGAAGCTGCTGAAAAGATGCTTCCGGAATTTCCTAATACAGCAAAAAAATTCCATTATGGAGATGCTGTTCCTCTTTCTCCGGTATTTCAACATAGAATTTTACACGTAGATTACGCATTAAAGGACTACCTGCAATTTAGAACAATCTATACAGAGTGCTTTGAAAATAACCCTGAGGTACAAAAACTTCTAAACGGCAAGTCTTTTGGCTCATACATTCTTCCAAAAACGAAATTCTTTGATGAAATTACCGAGAATTTTAACGGAGCTTACTGGAAAAAATATCTTGTAGCACTACAAAAGTATGCCTCTGAAGTACTTGGAATCACTGAAGAGTCTGCAAGAGAAATAGTCAAAACGTCTCCTAAACTTGAGCAAATGCTAAAAGAACTTGAAAAAATATCAAATGAGGCCAGTCCAAAACTTGATTTGGATACTGCATATGTAAATATGGAAGATGCCATTAATCTGATAACAAATCAAGAGTACGGCTATATGAGCATTGCACATCCTGGCCTTACCGGAATTGGGGATTGCTTAAAAAATCCATCTGAAAGCCTAAAAGCAATGAACGATCTCTTTAAAACATTCAAAGAAAAGGGTAAAGATAGAGCAATCAGCACAGAAATTCACTACCACTACTTTGGTTCAGCAGGAGCAAGCACTAACTGGCTGAACAGTATGAGAACATACGCTCTGCAAAACAACTTACTCCAAGGTGGCGGACTCGACACACATGGAAAAAGTATCTTTTACTCATACAAAGATGCGCCCTAATCTAAATCGTTAACAAGTTTTATAATATCTTTTTGAATTTCTTCAATAGAACGCATTCCGTTGACAACTTTTATTCTATCAGGTTCCATTTTAGCCATTGTTAAATAACCGTTACGAACAGAATTCAAGAAATCAACACCCTCTGATTCAATGCGGTCAGTGTCTTTTCCTAAACGAGAAAGAGAAGTCTGAACATCAATATCAATTACAATTGTCAAATCAGGAATACGATGTCTTGTAGCAATGCTGTTGAGCATGTTAATTTCTTCAATATCAAGACCTCTTCCATACCCTTGATAAGCAACAGTACTATCGGTATGCCTGTCACAAAGAACATACTTTCTGGCTTGAACCGCAGGATTAACAATAGTTTCAATATTTTGAGCTCTATCAGCCAGAAACAAAAACATTTCACTCTGAGGTGAAACTTCACCCTCATAATGCAAAAGAAGCTCGCGAATTTTTTCACCTAAACCCCTAGCTCCAGGTTCTCTTGTTTCAATTACAGGTACATCTTTAACATCTCTTAAATAATCTGCAAGCAAATCCATTTGAGTAGTTTTGCCACATCCGTCAATACCTTCAAAAGTTATAAAAAATCCTCTTTTCATAAAGTTAACCCCTAAATAATTTACTGTAATTATCGTTATAAAAATCACCAAATCTATCTTCTAAAATAGCCTGACGACATTTTTGAGAAAATTCAACCAAGAATTGAATATTATGAATAGAAAGTAAAGTTGCAGCAGTACTTTCCTGACATCTGAAAAGATGTCTTATGTACGCCTTAGAATGATTTCTGCAAGCATAACAGTTACAACCTTCAACAAGCGGTGACGGATCATTCCAAAACTCTTTATTTTTAATATTACGTTTTCCATTCCAAGTAAAGAACGAACCGTGACGAGCATTTCTGGTTGGTAAAACACAATCGAACATATCAATTCCACGTTTTATACCATCCAACAAATCCTCAGGAGTGCCTACCCCCATAAGATAACGAGGCTTGTCACTAGGAAGGAGTGGTGCTGTAAACTCAACGAAGTGATTCATAATATCTTTTGTCTCACCTACACTCAACCCGCCAATTGCATAACCTACGGCATCGTATGAAGAAATAACTTTAGCACTCTCTTGTCTTAAATCATCATAAAACGCACCCTGTACAATAGGGAACAAAGCTTGACGAGGATTAGTCTTTGCCTTAAAGCATCTTTCAAGCCATCTATGAGTTCTTTCCATAGCCTTTTTAGCGGTGTCATAATCACAAGGGAACGGAGCACACTCATCGAAAGCCATAATTATATCGGCACCGATATCCTGTTGAATTTCCATCGAAACCTCAGGAGAAATAAAATGTTTTTTACCATCCTTAGGATCTCTGAATTCAACACCATCCTCTGTAATTTTTCTCAAATTTGAAAGTGAAAAAACTTGGAAACCACCTGAATCAGTAAGAACAGGTTTATGCCAATTCATCCAAGAATGAATACCACCAAACTCTTTAATAAGCTTAGTTCCGGCACGCAAATACAAATGATAAGAATTTGCAAGCATAATTTGCGCACCGGTATCCATAATCTGATCGGAAACAAGAGTTTTAACAGCAGAATTAGTACCCACAGGCATAAAAATCGGAGTATTAATAATGCCGTGAGGAGTAGTAAACACACCAGCTCTAGCACCAGTCTGCTTACAGACGTGAACTAATTCATAATTAAAATAATCTTTTTCCGTTTTATTCACTAATTCACACTTTCAATAACGATTTCCATCATATTTTTGTAATTAGTACAAAGTTCTTCAGGCTTGAAGTACAAATTAATTTCTCTTTCAGCACTTTCAACGCTGTCAGAACCGTGAATTACGTTGTAAGCTTTTAACTGACCATAATCTGCACGGATAGAACCTACATCAGCTTCGCAAGGATCAGTCGCACCCAATACGTGACGAATACCTTGAACAGCTTTATAACCTTGGAACACCATTGCAACGATAGGACCGCTTGTTATGTATTTTACAAGTTCAGGATAGAAAGGTTTGCCAAGGTGTTCAGCATAATGTTTAGCAGCAAGTTCTTCTGTAACTTGAAGCATCTTCATACCTACAATCTTGTACCCTCTTTTTTCAAATCTTGCAATAATTTCGCCTATAAACCCTCTTTTAACTGCGTCAGGTTTAATTGCAACGAATGTTCTCTCTTCTGTGTACATTTTGTATTTCCTCCATTTTTCAAGTCTTTAAATTCATACTAACATAAACACAACAAAATAACCATTTATTGAGCCAGCATAAATCGTCTTATATATCTAAACAGCATTGACAACATTATAGAACACAATATGATAGCAGCAAACAACAGTCCGAACCAAAATCCCATAATATTAAGGTGGTAACGGAATGCTAAAGTATATCCGAGAGGAATTGAAATTAACCAATAAGCAACAAAGTTTGCTATTAAGACAATTTTAGTCTTTTTCACACCTTTGAACACACCGGCAAGAGCTACCTGCAAACCGTCAAAAATCTGGAACACAGCCAAGACATACATAATTGGAACACTTATTTTCATCAAATTGGTATCATTAGTAAATAATCCAACAAGGAAATGAGGAAAACTTGAAAATACCATTGCACTCAAAAGCATAAAGCAAACGCACATAAATGTTCCAACTTTTGCGTATTTTCTTAAATCAATAAAATTAGAAGCTCCATTTGCAAAACCTACTTTTACTGCAATAGCATTAGAAATAGCCAAAGGCACCATAAATGATATAGTAGTCATTGTACATACAAGGTTTTGTGCAGCTGCATAAACCCCTGAAACTCTACCCATAATAATTGCAATAATATTAAACGCAATAAATTCTACAAGAATTGCAACAGAAATCGGCAACCCAATTTTCATCATCTGCCTATAATAATCCCAATCCTTGTGATTAGAAAATCTCATCAACTTAAAGCAATATATTAAAAGAGCAAATCCCATAAAATATCGAACAACAAAACTTGCAATAGCAAGTCCTACGACACCCAATGAAGGGATAGGCCCAAACCCAAATACCAATACAACATTCAATCCAATATTTAAAAATACCGAAATAAATGTCACTAAATTAGGAAAAAATACAATTTCAAAAGCCTGTAAAAATTCCTTTACAGCAGCATGAAGATATGCCCCAAATGTAGAAAAAGTCGTGATAAACATATATTCTTTTATCATCGGAACAAGCTTTGGTTCAAACTTCAAATGATCAATTACAGGTAAAAACAACAATATCGCAATTAATACTAAAAATGCTAAAAGCATAGAAAAGCGTAAGGTTGGGAAAAAGTATTTTTTAGCAGACTTTTTCTCCCCACGATAATTAGAAAGCAAAGGCGACACACTAGAAATCAAACCGATACCAAAAGTCTGTATGCAATTAGTAATTGCGGTAGCGATACTAATTGCCGCAAGCGTATCCGTAGAGTGTCTTCCTGCGATTAGAACATCCCCCGCACCTATAAGAATAAACCCGAGGTTTCCCATGATTATTGGTAGGGCAATGTTCAAAAGCTCTTTAATATAATATTTTACATTCTGTGCCATATGAAACCATTATATAATAAACAAAAGGATAAAAACCTGTTAGTTAAATAAAATTAATATAGTTCCGCCAAGAACCATAATAACGCTTCCAATTAATTTTTTTCGAATCTGAGTTTCTTTAAAGAATTTCCACCCTAAAATAACGCTCAAAATCGTTGACAACTGAAACAAAGCCAAGGAATAAGCGACATTCAGCCTTGCAAACACAAAATTTGTACAATACTGCATTAACCCCATCAAAATTATAACTAACAATAAACGAGAAAATATAAAATAACTTTTATGACATAACCTCTCGCGTCGAATACCTACTATCAAAGAGGTAAAAATCATACCAAACAAACTCCACAAGAAAAATGAAATTAAAACATTGCTCTGTAAAATAACATTTTTTATAAAGACAGCTTCAATTGCCGTAAACACCAACGCGTAAATTCGATACCTTATATCATCACGCCTCAAAAGTTTAAAAGAAAAACCTTCCTCTTGAGTATCAAAAACAAAATAACTTCCAAAAACAATTAAAAAAACAGCCAAAACACCTAAAATAGATGGAATTTCTTTTAGCATTACAATTCCAAAAAGCATTGCAACAACAGATTTATAAGCATTTATAGGACCAAGAACCGACAAATCACCCTGCCGAAGCGCCCGAACCAAATATGAATTTCCTAACGCACCACAAATCCCGCCTAATATTGCATTTACCCATAAAGAAACACTAAAACTACCAAAATCAACACCCCAAACAAACGGTAAACAAAAAATACTAAGCCCTAAATACATTATAAAGTTAATTAAAAATGGACTAACACCCTCAGACGTCAACTGTTTTTGGTAAACATTTGCCATTGAATTACTAAATATCCTGAATATTACAGCTAAAGAAGTGATAATCATACAAGATATAATAATACAAAATCAAATATCGGATTGTTACAAAAAAGATACATTCCCAACCATTTTGTCAAATCTACCAACACAAAAAACTTTACATAAACAAGGGGAATTTATACAGGAGGAATTTTAATATGGGGAATCCGGTACAAGTAAACACTAACAAAGTTTATTTCACACTTGGTGCAAAATATGACAAAAAAACAGCAACCGTTCATACAAAAGACGGCATAACATACCATCAGTATGATAAAAACGGTGACGGGAAAGTCGACGAAATCAAAAAAGTTGGCAACAAAAAAGAATTCATATGGCAAGACAAAGATTACAACGGAACACTAGATAAAACAATTGAAACTTATTACGAAAAGAGTGCAAAAGCTCCGACAGAAAAAGAGTACTACAACTTATATCCGATAATTACAAGTGAAAATGATAAAAACCATACATTGTACAAACTGTACGATAAAAAAGGTTCTATTAGAGCAATGCAATGCTTACAATACGATTACGCAGTAGCTTGGGGCAAAGGAACAAATCCTCAAGGACAATCCTATGACATCAGATTATCTAAAAACTATACAAACAGAGGCACAGATGAAGATTTTAAAAATGCTGCTGCTGATAGAAAAATGATTGAAGATTATTTTGGTAACAATAATGAAGTTTTTGACAATTATCTAAATCTTTATTATTAAAAACAATTTATATCTGCGAAACCAACTAGCCCAATACAGATATAAAAAAGGCGGGATTAAAACCCGCCTTTTAAATTCTTATTTTTTACCTTTTCTTTTGTAGAAATCTTCAATGAAACTTGTATTAAAGTTTCCACTCATAAAGACTTCATCCTCAATAATTTCCTGATGGAATGGAATTGTTGTTTCGATACCTGTAATAACGTACTCTTTCAAAGCTCTGTACATTCTACGACGAGCTTCGTTTCTGGTTCTACCCCAACAAATCAATTTACCAATCATTGAATCGTAATAAGGTGGAATTTTATAATCTTGGTATGCGTGAGAATCAACCCTTACACCGAAACCACCCGGAGTAACATACCCTGTAATTTCACCCGGATTAGGCATAAAGTCTTTTTCGGGATTTTCAGCATTAATACGACATTCAATTGCGTGACCTCTAAGTACGATATCATCCTGAGTGAAATCTAACTTTTCACCAGCAGCAACCATAATTTGTTCTCTAACCAAATCAATGTTAGAAATCATTTCAGTTACACAGTGCTCAACTTGAATACGGGTATTCATTTCCATAAAGTACCATTTACCGTCATGATCAAGCAAGAATTCGCAAGTTCCTGCACCTTCATACTTAATAGCCTTAGCTGCTCTTACTGCAGCTGCACCCATCTCTTGACGAGTTTTTTCGTCAATAGCAGGTGACGGAGCTTCCTCTAACAATTTTTGGTGACGACGTTGAATAGAGCAATCTCTTTCTCCTAAGTGAACGACATTACCATATTGGTCAGCCAAAATTTGTACTTCAATGTGACGAGGGTTTTCCAAATATTTTTCAGCATAAACATCAGGGTTTCCAAAGAAATTCTGAGCTTCTGATTGACACAAATTCATGTTATCTTCAACATCAGCATCAGAACGACATATTCTCATCCCTTTACCACCACCACCGGCAGTAGCTTTCAAAATAATCGGATAACCTACTTTTGCAGCAAAAGCTTTTACTTCAGCTGGAGTTTTCAAAATTCCGGTTCCAGGAGTAACAGGTACATCATTATCAATCATTGTCTGACGAGCAGTAGCCTTATCTCCCATTTTTCTCATAGCATCAGCTGTTGGTCCGATAAATTTTATACCCTGCTTTTCACAAATCTCAGCAAAATCAGCTCTTTCTGACATAAATCCGTAACCAGGGTGAATTGCATCAGCACCTGAAACATCAGCTGCAGCCATAATTGCAGGAATACTCAAATAACTTTTTGAGCTTGAAGCAGGTCCTATACAATAAGCCTCAGTTGCAAGTCTTACGTGAAGAGAATTTGCATCAGCTTGTGAATAAATAGCAACTGTTGGAATACCAATTTCTCTGCACGCTCTAATAATTCTTACAGCTATTTCGCCTCTGTTGGCGATTAAAACTTTTCTAAACATAATACTCTATCCCTAATATATAATAAGAGAAGAGTATAAAACTCTTCTCTTTATACTTCCTTAACCTATTCTTCTATATACATTAAAACTTGACCGAATTCAACAGGCTGACCGTCTTTAACACAAACTTCAACAACCTTACCTGAAACTTCGGCTTCAATTTCGTTCATAAGCTTCATTGCTTCGATAATACAAAGTTTATCGCCTTTAGCAACTGACTTTCCAACTTCAACAAATGGCTGAGCATCCGGAGAAGGTGCTGAATAGAAAACACCAACCATCGGAGATGTAACAGGTGTACCTTTTTTCACTTCAGCTTTCGGTGCTTTTGGAGCTTCTGCAGCTTGTGGCGCAGCCTGAGGAGCTGCTGCTTGAACAGAAACAGGAGCTGCAACTGCAGCACCGGCAGCCACTACAACTTCTTTTCTGATTGTAATAGCTTGTTCGCCGTCTTCCAAAGAAATTTCAGTTAAATCTTTGTCAGCTATAATTTGTGCAAGTTTTTCAATATATTCAATATCAAATTTCATTTTCTATGACCTTTCTTAAAAAACTTAATCCTGATTATGCTCTATCAAGATATTCATTTGTTCTGGTGTCGACTCTAATTTTATCACCATTTGAAATAAAGAACGGAACGTTAACAACAGCACCAGTTTCCAATGTAGCAGGTTTTGTTCCGCCTTGAGCTGTATTTCCCTTTTCAGAAGGTGGAGTGTCAGTAACTTCTAATACAACGTGAGCAGGAATATCAACACCGATAATCTTACCATCGTGCATTAATACTTGAACTACCATATTTTCTTTCATGTATTTTACGCCGTCACCAACCTGGTCACCAGTAACTTGCAATTGTTCATAAGTTTCCATATCCATCATTACAAACTCAGAACCTTCTTTATATAAGTATTGCATTTCACGTCTATCAAGAGTAGCTTTACCAACTTTTTCACCTGCACGGAAAGTTTTTTCTACAACTTGACCAGTCTCAACGTTTTTCAATTTTGTTCTAACAAAAGCTGCGCCTTTACCCGGTTTTACGTGTAAAAACTCAACAACAGACCATAGTCCGTTATCTAATTCTAGCGTCAAGCCTGTTTTTAAGTCGTTTACTGATATCATATTGTTTCCCCTATTTTAAATAATACTCATACTTGTATGTTGAGTTTACCATAAAAACAACATTTTTCCAAGTTTATTTACGAATTGTTACCTATTAAAGAACTTATAAAACTCATTATTTAACCATCCCATTGGGCTAAAAGGCTTGGTAACAGAACTAACTCCGTCCAAAGTTTTGACAGCTGTCTGATACTTCCCGCTATCACCTTTTCGCAACACATAGATTACCCCCTCAGGACTAATTGAGTGAACTCCGGTTTTATCAAAAACTCTAGACATCTGAACCTCTCCCGGTAAAGTTTCAACAGTACTTAAATAAACTCCACTACCGGTTGAAAAATTCCAACTATCTACTGTTGCAGAATTGTTTTTTAAAAAAGTTTTACTAACATCTTTTATCACACTACCATTTTCGGAAACTCGTATTGCATAACTTCCATTCGGTGCAATTGTTCTTTGTATTAACCTATTAGGATTATGCTTTGAATACCTGCTTGTATAAACACAACCATTCTCTAAAATTTTACCTCCGGCATTTACAGCTTTTCTAAAAATTGCAGATTCAATCATTTATTACTCCTATCATTTTACGATTAAGAAAAACCCTCAAGGAAAATTTTTGCCTTACCATACTCTAATAATACAAAAGGCGGTTTGTAAAAACCGCCTTTGATATCTGATTAACGTTTTGAGAATTGGAATCTCTTACGAGCTCTTTTTCTACCGTATTTTTTACGTTCTTTAACACGTGGGTCACGAGTTAATAGACCTTCCATTCTTAATACGTTTTTGTATTCTTCATTAGCTTTAACCAAAGCTCTAGAAATACCGTGTCTGATAGCACCACATTGTGCTACAACACCACCACCTACTGCTTTAACGCGTACATCATATTTTTCTTGATTGTCTGTCAAAACAAGTGGTCTGTATACTAACATTTCAACAGCAGGTCTGTTACCGATATAGTTTCTTAAAGTTTTACCGTTAACAAAGATTCTGCCTTTACCCTTAACAAGCTTTACAACTGCGATAGAGGTTTTTCTGCGGCCTGTTGCCATAATTTCTTTATCTGCCATTATTTAGCCTCCTTTTCGAGTACAATTGGTTTTTGAGCAGCGTGAGGATGTTCGCTTCCAGCATAGATTTTCAATTTTGTCAATTGAGCTGCACCCAAAGTGTTGTGTGGCAACATACCTTTTACAGCTTTTTCAATAGCCAAAGTACCGTCTTTTTCCATCAATTCTTTAAAGCTTGCGCTTTTCAATCCACCTGGGTAACCAGTGTGGTGTAGATAAATTTTATCTGTTTCTTTATTACCTGTTACACGAACCTTTTCAGCGTTAATAACGATTACAAAATCACCGGTATCAACATTTGGAGTGTATTCAGGTTTATGTTTACCTCTTAGAATATTAGCAATTCTTGTTGCCAAGCGACCTAAAATTTCGCCTTCAGCATCAATCAAATACCATTTTCTTTCAACTTCTAGAGGTTTTGCTGAATAAGTTTTCATGCTAATTCTCCGTTTATATTCTTAATAAGTTACTTCTAACAAAGTTAATCCATACGGACTAACGGTTTGACCGGCTTTCGTCCGATCACGTGCCTCCAAAACATCTTTCATATGCTCAGGCGGCAATTTATGCCCCTCGATCTCGAGAAGCGTACCGACAATAGTCCTTACCATATTATAAAGGAAACGATTTCCTTCAATATCGATAACGACTAAATCACCAAGCCTTTTACAATCAGCTCGGGTCAAAGTACAAACTTTGCTCGGGTTAAGCGTTCCGGAACTTTTGAAACTTGAAAAATCATGTTCGCCCAACAAATAACTCAAGGATTTTTGCATCCTGTCTATATCTGTCTCAAACTTTACACGCATTAAATCTCCGTCAAAAGCATTCTTACATCTTCTATTAATAAACTCGAATCTGTAATGACGACTTTTGGCAGATTTTTGAGCATGAAATGTTTCTGGAACTTCTTTCAAATTATCGACAGAGATATCAACTGGTAAAATCTCGTTCATCTGATAGAGGAACTTTGAAGCAACAATACATTCCTCAGTATCAAAATGAACAATCTGACCCTTTGAATTCACTCCTCTGTCAGTTCGTCCGGAGAAGATTGTCTTTATCGGTCTTTTATATCCAGTGACAACATCATCATTTGAGCGGTTATCACTTTTTATCAATGTACAAAGTGCTTTTTCGAGTTCACCTTGAATGGTCGGTGTATCTATCGGCTTTCCATTACACAACTGTAACTGGCTGCCGGCATAATTCTTACCGATATATTGAACCCGAAAGGCGTAACGCATTACGTTACACCAATTGGATCAATGCCATTTCAGAAGCATCACCACGTCTAGGTGGCAATCTGAAAATTCTTGTATATCCGCCCTTACGGTCAGAATACTGTTTTCCGATAATAACAAATAACTTTCTCAAAACAGTTTGAGGTGCAAGTTTTTTGTCTTTTACTGCTTCATCAAACACTTCGCCTGTTTGCAAATCCATAAACTTACCAGTTTCCTTGTTGTAAATATGTCTTGCAGCTTGACGAATTGCGCTTAAGTCACCTTTTTTAGCAAGAGTGATAATTTCTTCAGCATATGGTCTCAAAGCTTTTGCACGAGCCATAGTTGTTTTGATTTCACCATGCACAAAAAGTTCAGTAGCCAAAGCACGCAATAATGCATCTCTTTGGTCTTTCGCTTTTGAAAGCGTATGTTTTTTCGTCATGTGTCTCATTGTTTTTATCCTTATTTTTTATGTATTGTTTATTTTATTAACCTATTTCTTCTTCTATTTCTGGGTTAGGCGCAAGGTCTAAACCAAAGTGATGTAATCTTTCAATTACTTCGTCAGAAGATTTTTTACCAAAGTTCTTGATGTTTAACAAATCATGTTCTGATTTCTTTAACAATTCAGCCATAGAGTTGATACTTGCTCTCTTCAAGCAGTTATAAGCTCTAACTGATAACTCAAGTTCTTCGATAGTCATACTTGGAACGTTTTCATCTTCTTCAGTTTCTTCTTCAACACTTGCAACCGGAGCAACAACAGGTTGACCTGTAATAGCAGCGATTTGCATAAAGTGATCGATTAGAAGATTTGAAGCTTGGCTCAATGCAGTTGTTACTTCAATTGAACCGTTAGACCAAATTTCCAAAGTCAATTTATCAAAATCGATAGAATCACCAACACGGGTGCTTTCTACGTTGTAACTAACTCTTTTGATAGGCATGAAAGTTGCATCAATAGGCAATACGTCTATTGAAATACCTCTTGAATCTCTAGGAACATCGTGAGCTACGTATCCTTTTCCGGTTTCAACAATAACGTCAGCGTGGAAGCTACCACCTTCAGCTACTGTACAAATCAACCAGTCAGGATTTACAACTTTTACACCTGCAGGTAATTGAATATCACTTGCAAGAACAGCACCAGGTTTATCAACGTCGATACGTAAGTGTTGAGGTTCTTTTGAATCAGTTTTTACAACTAAACCCTTAAGGTTCAACATTACGTCAATAACGTCTTCCAAAACGCCCGGAATTGCTGTGTATTCGTGAGTAATACCTTCTATTCTTGCAGAAGTTACAGCAGTACCTTCAAGACTTGACAATAATACACGTCTCAAAGAGTTTCCGATAGTTGTACCAAAACCTTTTTCCAAAGGTTCTACTACAAACTTACCGTATTGGGAACCGTCTGAACTTGTTGTCGTATTAACGCATTTAATTTTTAATTCCATTCTTTTAATCTCCTAGTTTAAAAATAACTATCTTGGATTATACTTCGCCGAATCTCCTCAGCTAAGAACAAATCCATTACTTAGAGTAATATTCAATTACAAGTTGTTCTTTAATTTCAGGATCCAATTCTTCTCTTTCTGGAATTCTATCGAAAGTGATTTTCAAAGCATCCTTATCAATTGTCATCCAAGCCGGAGCACAAGCTAAATCAATCATTTCAGTTACAGATTTCAAGAACTGTGCACTTCTTGACTTGATAGTGATAACATCACCTGCTTTTACTGAGTATGATGGAATATCAACTTTTTTATCGTTTACAAGAACGTGACCGTGGTTAACGATCTGTCTTGATTGTTTACGGGTAATACCCAAACCTGCTCTGAACAAGATGTTGTCTAATCTTGATTCAAGTAATTGTAACAAGATTGTACCAGTTACGCCTGTTCTTCTAGCAGCTTCGCTATAATATCTTGCAAACTGTTTTTCGCTTACAAGGTAAGTAAATCTGATTTTTTGTTTTTCAGCCAAGTGGATTGCATATTCAGAAAGTTTCTTTCTAACTGCACCGTGTTGACCTGAAGCGTTTTGTCTCATAGAAGATGTCAATTTTCTATTTGACAAATCTTTTACCTTTTTATTTCTAAATAATTTATTAGAAGGTCCTGTATATCTAGCCATTTTAAATTTTCTCCTTTTACTTGTGGCGGGGCATCTATGGTTTGCGTTTTGGCTTTCACGCAAGCCCCCGCCGTTTACTTTACTTATATATATGCACGGGATTACCGCACATATCATAGAGACTATACTCTACGTTTTTTAGGTGGACGGCAACCGTTGTGAGGGATAGGAGTAACGTCTCTGATAAGAGTGATTTCCAATCCTGCTGCCTGAATTGCTCTGATTGCAGTTTCTCTACCTGAACCAGGTCCTTTGATATGAACTTCTACTTTTTTCATACCTTGGTCAATTGATTTTTTTGCTACCATTTCAGCTGCTGATTGTGCTGCGAACGGAGTTCCTTTTCTTGCTCCTTTGAATCCGCTTGCACCTGCTGTAGCCCAAGCAATAGCATTACCTTGAGTATCAGTAGAAGTTACTATTGTATTGTTGAAGGTTGATTGAATGTGTACAACACCTTGCAATACATTTTTCTTTTCTTTTTTCTTTGTTTTTTGTGGTCTTGCCATTTTTTTATCCTTTATCTTTTTACTTTAATTATTTTTAATTCCTAAACTCAAAGGGATAATCCCTTTTTACAGTTTATTAAGCAGTTTTCTTTTTAGTAATTGCTAAGCCTTTTTTACCACGGCGAGTTCTTGCATTAGTTTTTGTTCTTTGACCGCGGCAAGGAAGATTACGTTTGTGACGCATTCCTCTGTATGATCCGATTTCTTGAAGACGTTTGATGTGCATTGAAACTTCACGTCTTAAGTCACCTTCAATATGATAATTTGCTAATTCATTACGCAAATTTTTAATATCTTCTTCTGTCAAATCGTCTGTTCTTAAATCAGGTGAAATACCTGTTGCTTTAAGGATATTTTCGCTTCTTTTTGGTCCGATACCGTATATGTAAGTTAAAGCGATAATCATTCTTTTGTTACGAGGTAAATCTACCCCTGCTAATCTTGCCATTTTAAATTTTCTCCTTTTCTTGTTGTTAGATTTTTTTGGGTATGAGGCTTAAATACTTCCTCACCATTGACTAATTTTGTCCGCCAATTCGACATAAATAGAATTTGTGCAATTCCCGGCACCAGTGAAGAGTTTACAATCAAGTATTCCCTCCACCCTTAACAAAAACTATCCTTGTCTTTGTTTGTGTTTAGGGTTTTCACAAATTACGGCAATTCTGCCTTTTCTTTTGATACATTTGCATTTATCGCAAATTTTCTTAACTGATGATCTTACTTTCATTTTGTTTTTCCTTTATATTAATGTGTTCGTGAGATTTTGTTACTTAAGCCTGAAGGTTATACGCCCTCTAGACAAATCGTATGGTGTCATTTCAACTTTGACTCTGTCTCCAGGCAATATTCTTATGAAATTTTTTCTAATTTTTCCGGATATATGAGCCAGAATTTCGTGATCGTTCTCAAGCTTCACGCGAAACATTGCGTTCGGCATGGATTCAATAATTGTACCTTCTATTTCAATAACGTCTTTTGACATATTTTCCTCTTTTTCGGCTTTTATAAGCTCCGAAACGCACTCGTCGCAAGGACTTGCAATTTATACGTCGGAATTTTTACATGTGCATAGTACACCCAATTTGGTGTATAAATCTATAATACTTGCAAAATATTTGAATGCAAGCGGTATAACTGAATTTTCATGCTAAATTCTCTATCTTTTTAACTGAATGTTTTTTAAATATAACCACTCTTTCAATAAGCACATACTTAACCGAAATAAACTATTTACAAATACTTTCATCCTTTTTGTAAATTTTTCTTAATACTTTTAATTATTTTATTTTTAAATAAACAAGCTATATTCAAAGAAGAAATTCACACCAAAATCCTGATAAAAAAATGAATTTTTGGATAAATATAAAAATTTTTCTAAAATTCCTCTCGATATATTAAGTTTCATTACAAAAATTATAAACACTGAAATCAGAGCTCACAAAAATACTTTATATAACTAAGAACTACTGAGAGGAGTATTAAAGATGGCTTACAAGGTTAACGGAATCGAATCTGAGGATGACTTAAGAAAAGCTCAAGCCGCAGCACAAGCTCAGGGTGCTGCCGTTCCTAATTATCAAGATTGGGCAAAAGTACTTGGAACCCTTCAAGAAGCAGGCATCGAATCTACCGGTTCTTATGAAGGTGACAAAGCTAAATTAAAACAAATTGAAGAAGAAGTTGAAAACTTTATTCAGGAAATGCAAGAAGAAAAAATTGCAGAAGAAAGAAGAAAACAACAAGAACAAGTAAAAGACACTTCTGAAAGTGATAATAATCAAGATATAAAAGCAACAGTTGCGAACGCAACAAGTTCTATGATTATGGCTGATTATATGAAATATTACCATTTAATGTCATAAAACCCCCATTAACTGAAATTCTAATATAAATTCGTAAGTAAAAGTATCGTCACCCTCCCCCCTCTTGACGGTACTTTTTATTTTTTAAACAAATACTCAAAACATATTCTGAGATTTATGTTATAATCTTTGATTATAAGGAGAAGGATATGCTTAGAGGACCGTTTTTAGATAGAAATTGGATGGGACAAAACCCAAATTATGATGAAGCAGATATTGTTATGTTAGGATTACCTTTTGATGGAACTGTATCTTACAGACCAGGCTCGAGGTTTGCTCCTGAACAGATTAGATTGGCAAGCTGGGGACTGGAAGAATATTCCCCTAAATTTGATAAATTTTTGGAAGATGTTAACTTTCACGATGCGGGAGACTTAGAATTTCCTCTTGGAAATACCTACAAGTCTTTGGATGTAATTGAACAAAACGTAGAAGATATATATAAAGACGGCAAGAGAGTTTTTGGTATTGGGGGAGAACACCTTGTAACATTACCTGAAATTAAAGCTGTCGCAAAGTTTCATAAAGATTTAACAATTGTTCACTTTGATGCTCACACGGATTTAAGAGAAGAATATCTTGGAGAAGAAATGTCTCACTCGGCTGTAATCAGACACGCTTCAAAGATTGTTGGGCCTGAAAATATCAGACAAATCGGAATTCGCTCAGGTATGAAAGAAGAGTTTGAATTTATGAAGAAACATAATACTCTTGCTAAACAATATTCTGACTTGGATGCACTTAAAAACAAAAAGATTTTCGTAACTGTTGATTTAGATGTTTTAGACACATCCATAATGCCGGGAACAGGGACACCTGAAGTTGGAGGACTAACGTTTAATGAATTAACAGGTTGGTTTGAATACCTCAAGAACTTTGATATTGTCGGTGCCGATGTCGTAGAATTAGCACCTGACTATGACGCTTCCGGAGCTTCAACTGCGGTTGCAACAAAAGTTATAAGAGAATTGTTAATGGTAATGTAAATGATGGTATTAGAGAGAATAAATTATTTAAAAGATGAGATAAATAAACATAATTACAACTACTATGTTGAGGATAACCCAACAATCAGCGACTTTGAGTACGACAAAATGTTCGCTGAGCTTAAGTTGCTGGAATCTCAAAATCCATTACTAATAACTCCGGATAGCCCAACTCAAAGACTGGGTTCCGTGAGTGAAAAATTTTTACCATACAAACATAAGCACCGCCTTTATAGTCTGGATAACACGTACAACTATGAAGACTTAACAAAGTGGTACAACAAAATAGAAAAAGAATACGGTAACGACATCGAACTTGTTTGTGAACTCAAAATAGACGGGCTTGCAATAGCATTAAGCTATGAAAATGGGATTTTCACAAGAGGAGTAACTCGTGGAGACGGAATCACCGGAGAGGAAATCACTCAAAATTTAAAAACCATCAAAGCAATCCCGCTCAAACTCTTTAAAGACGTTAACGTAGAAGTCAGAGGCGAAATTTATATGCCTAAAACTTCGTTTGAAAAATTGAATGAAGAAAACTTAAAAAACGGAGAAAAACTTTTTGCAAACCCAAGAAATGCAGCAGCAGGTTCCCTAAGACAACTTGATAGCACTATTACCGCAAAAAGAGATTTGTCTATGTTTACATACACTCTAATTACGGACAACCATCCAAAGACGCACTACGAAAGTATTCTTGCATTAAAACAAATGGGCTTCAAAGTTAACCCAAATATAAAACTATGCAAAAATGTTCAAGATGCAATAGATTATTGCAAATATTGGGAAAACAAAAGATTTGAACTTGACTACGCAACTGATGGAGTTGTAATTAAGGTTAACAAGATAGCTATACAAGAAGATTTAGGATTTACTGCAAGAGCGCCAAAATGGGCAACCGCATTCAAATTCCCGCCGGAGGAAATAACAACTAAGGTTAAAGAAATTGAACTTGGTGTCGGTAAAACAGGCGCAATAACTCCGGTCGCAATTTTCGATCCTGTACAACTTGCAGGAAGCACCGTTTCCAGAGCAAGTCTGCATAACTTTGATGAAATAAAAAGACTTGATGTAAGAATTGGAGATACTGTACTTATAAAAAAAGCGGCAGAAATTATTCCAAAGGTTATTAAAGTTATTGAAACACCTGAACATAATGACTTACCGATATACGAGCCGCCTACACAGTGTCCTGTTTGCGGAGGAAAGCTTGGATTTAGAGATGGAGAAGTTAACTTATATTGCCTAAATCCTGAGTGCTCAGAATTACTAAAGGCGAAAATTGAATTCTGGGCATCAAAAGATGCTATGGATATAGATTCTTTAGGACCTGCGGTCATCGAACAACTATATGACAGGAAGCTGATAACAGCGCCTGTTGATTTATACAGGTTAACTAAAGAAGACTTTATGCAATTGGACTTGATAAAGGAAAAGTCTGCTACAAATTTATATAATGCAATTCAAGAGAGTAAAACACGTCCTCTGAAAAGACTAATAACCGCCTTATGCGTAAAAAATGTAGGGAAAGAAACTGCTGATATTCTGGCGAACGAATTCGGGACATTAGAGAATTTACAGAATGCTGAAATCGAAGAACTAACGAATATCAATGGAATAGGTCCTATTATGGCTGAAGACATATATAAATTTTTCCACGATGAAAAAAATGTTATAATGTTGAGTGAGCTAAAAAGACTGGGAGTTGAACCGCCACCGGCTGATGTTCCAAAATCTGACATACTCAAAGGTAAAACCATCGTTCTTACTGGAACATTGGCAAATCTAACAAGAGATGAAGCTTCAGAAATTATAAAATCTCACGGGGGCAAAACCTCTTCTTCAGTTTCAAAAAATACATCGTTTGTTTTGGCTGGAGAAAATGCCGGCTCAAAACTGGAAAAAGCACAAAATCTTAATATTACAATATTGACAGAAGAAGATTTTCTTGAAATGATAAAAGAATAAATATGAGGTATGAAAATGAAAAAAGGTCCTAAAATAATACAAATATCTGGTATTAAAGGATTATTTTTAGTGGCATTTACAATTATATGCTTAGGTGCAGGATTTATCGTATTCCCAGCTAAGGTTGCTATGGCTATGTGGAATTATACTGTTTCTACATATTTTACAGCAGTTCCTACGATAAGCCTATGGCAAGGAATCCTTTTATGGGCATTTACAGCCTTGAGCGTATATCTTTTAAATCATAAAAAAGCCCCAATCGAGTTTAAGCAGCCTATGGAGTTGAGCGATGAAGAAATGCAAGTTCTTATGAATAGAATAAGAATGCAAAAACAAGCACAAAAATTAAACGCTATGTTGCTCAAAGCTAATGAAATAAAAGTTATAAAAAAAGAAGAAGAATCTGTTAAAGAAGAAGAAAATAACCAAACATCAAATAATGTGAATGAGAAACATTCTTAGAAAAAGAGAGGAAAAAGTTATGAAAAAAATCTTAACAGCAGCAGTAGTTGTAGGCTTGATTGCTTGTGGTACAAATTTTACACCCGCAGCAACGACTGTAACAGAACCAGAAAGAGGCTATATTAGTGTTAGAACTTCAGCTAATACAGAAGTTTCTCCCGATGTAGTAGAAATTAACATTGCAGTAAAAACCAGTGACTCTAAGTCTATGTTAAAAGCAACAACAGAAAACAAAGAAATCTCAGATAAAGTTTATACTGAAATAAAAGGAATGATTAACAGTGCAAACGGAGATTACGTAAAAACAGCTGATTTTAATGCAACTCCTATATACACATATTCTTCTAACGGGAAAAAGAACTTTGACAAATACGAAGTATCTAACAATATAATCGTACACACAAAAAATATTGAAAAAACAGGATCTATCATCGACAAAGCAATTAGTCTTGGAGCAACAAACGTAAATAGCTTGGTATTTTCAGTATCAAATTACGATGAACAATGCAATGATTTGTTGGCAATAGCTGCCAAAAAAGCTAAAACAAGAGCTGATATTTTGGCAAAAAGTTCTTCAACTTACGTAACCGGCGTAAAAACTATGAATATTAGCTGTTCAACAAATAACAACAATATAGTTCAATACAGACTGTTTGCTAAAAATATGGCAATGGATTCAGTAGCAGGTGCAGCACCTGAAGCTGCTGCTACTCCTATACAAGGTGGTATTATTAAAATTTACGCAAACCTAGACGCAAGCTACTTTGTAAAATAGGAAAATTAAAGATTAACTTACAAAAAACCTCTTTTACAATTCGTAAAAGAGGTTTTGTATTACTAAAAATACAATTTAAATATTATTTATAAACCATAATAAATGATTTCAACATTCTTCCGGCACCGTCACCTTTCGTTGAAACAACACTGTACTTGTCTTTGTAATTCATTGAAGTAGAGCTTCCGCCATCCATAGCCATTGCTCTTTCAAATCCCAAAGACTTACATAGAGCTTGCACCTCATACATATCCATTGGATGCTCATCCGTAATTATTAGGATATGCAACTCTCCATCTTTTAAGCCTAACACTGTTCTAGGCACCTTATGCAAAACTGAACAAGATTCTCTAACAATCTTGTCACCATCTTTAACTATAAAAAACTCTTCTTCCAATCTTAACTGAGGAAGAATCAACGGACCACCTTGAACAGCCTCCATTGCAAAACAAGAAAAATCTATAGGAGTATTGTGCGGTACCATTTCATATTTATACTTGCCACCGCACTCCAAAATTCTAAATTCCGTTCTATTCAATATTTTGGACATATTTTTTCTTAAAACAGGGTTTCCGATTAAGTTCTCATTAAAAATAGGATCCTCAACAGTTTGTCCGCCCATTCTTACATAAGAAATTGTCTTTTCATTTTCAGGATCAAAGAACCCTGCATTTATGGTCAATAAGGCTCCACTTTGCTTATGAACTTCTTCATTAGTCGCCAAAGCCTCTGAAGCATATACCTTTATTTTTTTCTTAACCTTTTCACCCTTCAACGTAATATGATAAATTCCGTCATCATATTTAATATCAATCGGTTCAGCATAGCTTGCATTTACACCGAAAAGAAAACACATCAAAATAACTAACCAAAATTTTTTCATTACAAATCCTTTGACTTATAAAAACAAATTATCGCAATAAGAAAAGCTACCGGCGGGAATATCGCAGTCACCAAAGGTGGCAAAACTCCCTTTTCTGCCAACAAATCGAAGAACGGCAGAGTAATATAATAAACAAATATACTACCTATCGCAATAGTAAACCCAACCAGTCTTTGTTCACGAGGCTTACTAAATCCGAGTAATGTTCCCATGATTGCAAGCAATACACATACAAACGGATGGAAGAATCGCTGCAAATACTTATTCAGCATATATCTATATTCTTCATCCAGCTGTTCTTTCTTCAACAGCTTTATATAACTTCGCAAATCTGAGTTTGTAATCTCACGTTCTTTCTTTGTTGAATATGTCATAAGGGTATAAGCATTTTTAGCATCATCACCCTTTAATATATCCATATGGTCAAGCTGTTCTATATCTGTAAATATTCCGTCATTTGAAATTTTGTATCTGGTAATATTTTCCAAAGCCCATCTATCCACCATATATTTTCCACGCTCAGCTGAATATATATTTGCCAACTGATGAACATCAGAATAGACCTTCTTAGAAAAATCCAACACAATGATATTATGCATCACATCATCTCGATACCCTGAAATTACAACAGCAAGCTTTGGAGCACCTGTTTGATCTTTTTGTGTATAAATATACTGTGTTGACGGATGCTTATCATTAATTGCGTTAAGTTTTGCCGCCGACATAGGAATCAATTTATCGCAAGTTACAAAACATAACCAAGTTACAATTAAACTCAATACAAGAACCGGCATTAAAATTCTCTGAAACGACAAACCTACTGCACGAAATATAGTCAACTCAGAATCTTTAGACAATTTGTCAAAAGTAAACAAAGATCCCAACAAAAGACCAACAGGGAAAGCTTTTCCTAAAATTTTCGGCAACTCATAAAAGAGAACCAATACCCCCGTCTTAACAGTATAAGTTCCGGTTAATATTTTTTTAATCGTACTTAAAAGCATTTCCGGTGCAATCCAAACAACGGTAAATAGAAGTATTGCACCAATAGTCGCAAACATTACTTGCTTAAAAATATACCTATCATATATAGATATTCTAGGAAATAATTTCATTATAAAGCAAAATCCTTTCCTAAATAAAATTCCTTCGCAACAGGGTCAACAGCAACATCTTTACTAGCACCCTGAATTTTTATTTTACCATCGAAGATAACATAAGCTCTATCAGTAATTGACAATGTTGCCTTAGGATTGTGGTCAGTAATCAATACCCCAAGACCTTTTTCCTCAGAAATTTTTCTGATGTTATCTTTAATTTCGCCAATTGCAATAGGGTCAATACCGGCAAAAGGTTCATCCAAAAGCATGAAATCTGGACTTGCTGCAAGTGCGCGCGCAATTTCTACACGACGTCTTTCACCACCTGATAATGATACCGCTGCATAATTACGCAATCTTGCGATACCAAACTCGCTCAACAACTCTTCTAACTTCATCTTTTTTTCGTTAACAGTAAGCTTGTCATTCATTTCAAGAACAAGTTTTAAATTATCCTCAACAGACAGTTTTCTAAAAATTGAAGCTTCCTGCGGAAGATATCCAATACCCAGCTTTGCACGAATATTCATTGGTTTTGCTGAAATATCCTGATCATCCAGCAAAATTTGCCCCTTATTAGGCTTAACCAATCCAACGACCATGTAAAACGTTGTAGTTTTACCGGCACCGTTCGGACCTAGCAAACAAACAACCTCACCTTTATTTATGTAAAATGAAATGTCATTTACAACACTTCTGTCACCATATATCTTAATCAGATTTTTAGCTTCAATCTTCATACATTCCCCTTAATCATGTAATCACATGTTACTTGAAATAAAAACACATTGCAAGTACAAGGCCACTAGCCTTTGAGCTGAATAAAATCAGGCACTTTATTCTTTGCCTTTTGCATTTGCATAAATTGACCTTTTAATTTATCTCTCTGCTCATCATCTGCAATTTTTGCCTGCTCACTCATCTGTGAATAAATATTTTGTTCAGCTTCATTGCTCTTTATATATACATCCATTTCCTTTGATTTTTTAAACGTGTTAACCTTACTGTCATAGGCAATTTTTGGAGCTTTATACAAAGTATAAAGCAGAGCAAACCCGCTTATCCCTGCAGCAATAAGCGCACCTGCGGCCCCAATAGTTAACAACTGCTTTTTGGCAACAGAAGCACTGTTACGACTTTTGTCAACCATTTTTTTACCCTGCTTGCCGGCAGTCTCAAAAACGAAATCGCCGTCGAAAATTTCAAACAAAAGACGCAGCCCTATTCCTAACCCTGCGATGAAAGTTGCCTTTATAAGGTTCATAGTTTCCCCCTTGCGGGAAATCGGATTTTCATTTCCGTTAGAACTCTTTTGACCTGAAACTTTCTGAGGGTTAGCCTTAAAGGAAATCATATTCAAAGGACTAACACTTAAGCTCAATTTATGCACCCTTTATCATTACGCCGTTACCGTTATCAGCCATTTTTAGAGTTGTATAGTGATTAATCTTATCTTCTAACGGAACGTCTTGATCTTTAATTTCCTTATTTACGTCATTATAAATATTAGCCTGAGCTTCTTTTTGTCTTGAGAAAACACCCATTTCTTTTTCTTTCACAAAGGCTAACTGCTTTGTATTATAAAGCTTTGATGGTAATGTCAATGCAAGACTTATCAGCCCGGCAGCAACACCAATTCCTGTTGGCAATTTCCAACCTTTAACAAGACAAGAGGTAAGCCCGCCAGCAGTAACTCCGACCAAAGAACTTACACCAACTGTACTTAAAACCGCAAGGTTTTTCTCAGTCTTACGATTAACAGGATTTTCGTAACCATCCTTATCAACTCTTTTTGAACCAAAATTTACACCTCTTGAAGAAAAACTACTAACTGCAGGAATTGCCATAAAATACCCCTTTCTACAACTTATAAATCTTTGTATATTATAACAAGTGTAAATATATTTTTTGATACATTATTAAGAAATATTATTCTGCAACTTGGCTTCCCAACTATATGCAGTCTTTATACTTTCTTCTAAAGTTTTCTCAGGAATCCAATTTAAAACCTTCTTTGCTTTTTTATTATCAGCGATAAGTATTGCAGGATCACCGGCCCTACGAGGCATCATTTTTACAGGAATATCCTTCCCTGTTACTCGCTCGCACATATCAAAAACTTCCTTAACACTATTCCCGTCATTTGTACCAAGGTTAAAGAAATCGGTTTTCATATTCTTGTTTAAATACTCGAGAGCCAAGATATGGGCATTAGCTAGATCTTCTATGTTAATGTAATCTCTAACACACGTTCCATCCTTCGTTTCATAATCCTGACCGTACATTTCAAAAACTCTACCGGACGCAAAAGTAGATTTTAAAATATTAGGTATCAAATGAGTTTCTATTGAGTGATGCTCCCCGACTATACATTCATGATCCGCGCCTGCAACATTAAAGTATCTTAAACGAACACTTTTTAGCCCGTAAGCTTTATCATAATCATCCATAATCTTTTCGACCATCAGTTTAGTATTTCCATATGGATTTATAGGATTTTGATTATGTTTTTCGTCTATCGGAACATATTCCGGTTCACCGTAAGTTGCAGCCGTTGAGGAAAATACAATCTTTTTAACATCATGGGAAATCATCGCATTCAACAAATTCAAAGTTCCAAATACATTGTTGTAATAATATTTCTGAGGATCCTTTACACTTTCACCAACTTGAGAAAATGCTGCAAAATGAAGAACTTCCTCTATTTCAAACTTTTCAAAAACAGATTGAATATCTTCTAAATTTTGTAAATCACCTTGAACAAAATCTACATTACCATGTTTCGCTAAATTCTCGACTGTGTATTTATGTCCAGTACTTAAATTATCAAATACAACGACATCTTTTCCACGTTTTAACAAAGTCAATACGCAATGGCTTCCAATATATCCCGCTCCACCTGTAACCAGAATCATTATTTTCTCCTCAACTTCAAGTTAACATTCAATATTTCTTAACTTAATACCATTTTATGTAATTATATATTATCACGGAAATGTTATATTTATGTTAATATAATTGAGTAACAGAAGGAGAGGTGTCCGAGTGGTTTAAGGTGCGGATCTCGAAAGTCTGTGAGAGGTAACACTCTCCGTGGGTTCGAATCCCACCCTCTCCGTTGTTCATCATTCATAAAAATCGATATTTATTATCTCTAAGAATAAACGACTGATGTTCTTTTACAGACATTTCAATCGTGTACGGTTAAAATGATTATTAGCTGAAAAGTGGCTTTGTGTTTAGGTTTTAACCTGCCGGAAGTGTCCGAAAATAATCAAACCAAATTACTTGAAAAGTCCACGAAGTGTCCGTTGAAGTCTACCCTATCGACTTTTGGTTGTACCCCTTATGTGGCGGAACTTTAGGATATATTTAAACTTGTACGAATGGTTTGATTATTTTCGGCAAGGACATTTGAAATTTGTCTTGGATTATTCGGGGTGCAGGCGGAGTAATGTCCGACCTGCACCTTACGGGTTACGCTCCGCTTCACCCTACCGAAAATTCGCTAACCGGAAGTTTCTTTCTTAAGGTCGGATGTAAAATAATATATAAAATGGCTACAAACGGACAGGTTGGAACTATAGATAGATAAGTAATAGTAATATATTTTGAAATTTTTCAGAACTTGTATCAACGGAACTTATATTCCTCAAATTCAATAAAATCGTTAAGTATAAAAATTGGCAAAGTCTAATACTGGCAATAATTACAGTGTAAATTTCAAAAATAACATCAAATTTGAGAATTTCTCATAGAAAATATTAATTTTACAAATCTGCGGAACCAACTTTAAGGAACCTCTGGAGTGAAACTTTTATCTAATCGCAATTATATAAGAAGTTTTTTTATTTTTATTCTTAAACCGATGTTATTTTATCTCAATCAAATTGATGGTTTACAAATATAAGAGTTTTCTTGGTGAATTACAAAAATCAATGTTAATACGATTACTATTAATAAAAATGCTATTTTCTCACTTTACTGTTATTGTTTGATTTTGTAAACATATTTAAAATTTAAGCAGCTTTTTCATTCAAGTGTAAATGCTGTATAATTTCTCATAATACTTGACAATTGTTGACTAGCAAATTACAATCATAACCGAAAATTTAAGTGGACTTTTCCGGATTTAATCATCTTTTTGCCACACAGTTATCTTATGATAACTGTGTGGCATTTTGATTATCCGGATAAAAAGAAAAGGAGAAAATACATGCAGGCAGAGAATAAAATGGCAGTTACACCAATTGGCAAACTTATTTGTCAAATGTCAGTACCACCATTGATATCAATGTTTTTGCAGTATTCATATAATCTGGTAGACAGCATATTTGTTGCAAGGCTTAGTGAAGACGCATTAACAGCCGTCTCCCTTTCATTTCCTATAACAACTCTGATGAATGCAGCTTCTATTTGGATAGGAGTCGGGGTTAATGTATTAATTGCAGGATATCTTGGTAAAAAAGAACAAAACAATGCAAATACGGTTGTCACGCATGGAATTTTTCTATCCTTTATCGTTGGTGCTTTACTTAATATACTATCGTTATTGATTATGAAGCCTTACTTTATGGCTTTCTCCAGTAATGAAGAAATCTATAAACTAAGTATAGCATATATGAGTATCTGTTCATTTATGCAAATTCCCAATATGGTACATATATCTATTCAAAAAATAATACAGGCTACAGGGAATATGGTTGCACCTATGTGGTTTCAAATTGCAGGTGTTGTTGTTAATTTTATTTTTAACCCGATTTTGATTTTTGGAATTGGAGCTTTTCCTGCCATGGGAATCTGCGGCTCTGCTTTAGCAACTGTTGTAGGTTATCTTGTCTCTATGATTTTGGCATTTGCTTTATTACTTGGAACAAAACAAAAAGTGCAATTAAAAATCAAAGGTGTTTATTGGCAAAAACAAATAATCAGTAAAATTTTTGCATTAGGTCTACCGTCATTTATTATGAACGCACTTAGTTCGTTTATGGTGACATTTGTAAATCTTTTCCTGATAGCATATTCTGCAACTGCAATTGCCTTCTTCGGGGCATATTTTAAGGTTCAACAACTAATTATCATGACCGTGAATGGTTTAATTCAGGGTTGTTTACCTGTTATGAGTTTTAACTACGGTGCAAAAAACAGAGAAAGATTACACTTAGCTTTCAGTTATGGAACAATTCTGGTTTCAATTATGATGATTATAGGAACAATAGTAGTAATAGTATATCCGTCACAAATTTTAAAATTATTTGCGGCTTCCGATGAGATGTGTTCTTTTGGAATATCCGCTATGCGGATTATGGCTGTAAGTTACCTGTTTTGTGGTATTTCTACAATGATTTCAACTTATTTTCAGGCTACGGGGAATGTATTGTCAAGTATTGGAATTCAACTTTGCAGGCAGCTGATTTTATTTGTTCCG
>CASEYJ010000008.1 GCA_949292175.1 uncultured bacterium
TAAGTTTTTTATCTCATCTTCCGGCACACAGAAATTGCGATGGAAGTTTAACTTTATATCTTCTTCCTGCAAATTTTTGCCTAAGAATTGCAGAATGGGTTTGTTTTCAATACGGTCGTGTTGAGCGTAATTGTAGGATACGGTTTCATTTAATCCGTTGAAATAAGTTATTAGTTCAAATTTTATGTCTCCTAATTGAGCAAACATCTTTTATACCATTCTTTGTAGATTTTTTTATAATTCCAAAATTCTCGTGCAGGCTTAATAAGCTACCCTTTCTTTGCGTTCAAACTCCCTTTTAATGATGTTCACGACTTCATCTTTATGCTTTTTAAGCATCTTCAAAAATTCTTCTTTGGATTCAGAACCTGAAATTGTGATTGTCGGGTTATAGGTTACAACAATGGATGCCGGTGCAGATGAGCGACCTCTCACGTTGGCTTTTAAGCCTCCTGAAAATACTCCCAAGGTCTTAGTCATCGCATTTTGGAGAGGCAACGGTTTTAATGTTGATGCAATAGTTTCAACAATTTTGACTTTGTGCAAATCTTTAAGCGGCCCAGTCTTTGCAGGGGAATGAGGCAGATGGTCTCTTATAACCTGAGCGACCTGAGAAATACAGCCTTTTACTTTAGCAATGCCGGACATAATCCCTGCGGCAAGCATACTCGTGATTTTACTTCCGAATTCAAATGCTTTTGTGACAAGTTCAACCAATTTCACTATTATATTAGCAATGGCTTTACCAAAACGAACGCCCATTTTTTCAGCGGCTCCGCCTGTATCTTCTACAGGTTTTATTAGTTTTTTGAACCAATCAACAATTGCTTTGATAGGTGCAAGAATAGGCGAGAGTGCTTTTCCCATTCTCTGGAATAACGGCATTAATGGCTGTAAACCTTCTTTGAGACCTTGCCACATACCTTTAAAGAATCCTGAAATCGGCTTCCAGTATTTGTAAATAACAAGAGCGACAACTCCGATTGCAAGAGCAATCCAACCGAGAGGAGATGTAAGCAGGGTAACAGAAAATGCTCTGAATGCGATTATCGCATTTTTAATCAGGTTTGGAATACTCAAAAAACCTGTTTTGAACGCCTTTAAACCGTTTATAAAATTAGCCGGCATTGCTTTTATTGATGTTACAGTCCAGTCTTTTAGTGATAGAGCGGACTTTGAAATATTTGCAGGCAGTTCGGTGAAAGTCCTTATTAATCCTTTTCTCATCTCATTATCAATTCGCCTTATATCAGCACTAAAACCTAACAATGTGTGTTTAGGAAGATTTAAACCAAGTTTATTTCCTGATTTAAAGATGTTAAATGCTGTATCAAGTGAGTGAGATGTGCTTGTTAACCCTGCATTTTGCAATAATAGAACAGCATTTCTTGCAAGAACAGGACTTAAATCACGAGCGTAACCCAAGAATTTACCATACATTCCGACAAATTTGCCGATTATTATTGTTGCTGTACCAAGAGTTGTAAGCAAAATTCCTAAGCCGATTGTGCCTATAATAGCCCCGAATAAACCTTTTTGTAGCAAAGGATTATTATTTATTTTTGTCAGAAGATTGTTTATTAACTCTATCGGCTTGTGTA
>CASEYJ010000009.1 GCA_949292175.1 uncultured bacterium
GAAACGTTTTAAATATTCAATAAACAGTTCACGTTCAGCTTGAGTAAATTCCTTATCCATTCTTTCTCTTATAACTACAGTCTTACTCTTCCCAAATTTCAAATACTCACAAGCTTTTTCTGTCAATACATTCTTCTTTATCATTATATTATTTTTAGAGTCCACAATCCTCTTAATAAAACCTTTTTCTTCCATTTCATTAAGAATTTTTCCAACGTGTGCTTTCCCTTTAAATAAATACTTTGCAATGTCAGTCTGAGAAATTTCAGGTTCCATATCAATAAGCATCAATATAGCAAACTCATCCGCACCAACATCATCAGAAATACATTTTGCCTGAAATTCACGCCTAAAAGACTTATTATAATTTGCTGTGTATGCAATTTGATAAGGCAAAAAAGTTTCAATAAAATTTGCTAAACTAGACTTTTCCATACCTATTTCCTTTTCTACTCGTATTCTAGCATACATATATTTTTTTACAATATTAAGGCAAAAGTTTTACAAGAAAGATATTTGTGATAAATTAAAGATATGAAAAGAAAACCTGTAATAGCAATAGTCGGAAGACCAAATGTAGGAAAATCAACATTCGTTAACCGCTTAGTCGGTTCCAGACACTCAATCGTAGACGATTTACCGGGTGTAACTAGGGATCGAATATACTTTGACGTTGAATGGCAAAACAAACCATTCACAGTAATCGACACCGGCGGAATTATTCCCGGTGACGAAGATGACATTATGCTTTCAATTTTCGATCAAGCAAAAATAGCCTGCAATGAAGCTGACAAAATAGTCTTTCTTGTAGACGGAAAAGAAGGCGTAAATCCTGTTGATTTCGACATTGCAAACATCTTAAGACAATCAGGAAAACCGGTAATTTTAGCCGTAAACAAACTGGATAACCCTGAATCACTTATGATGATAAACGATTTTTATTCTCTGGCTCTTGGCGAACCTGTTGGAATTTCAGCATTACACGGCAGCGGTGGAGTTGGAGACTTATTGGATATTGTTACAGAAGATTTCTCTGACGACGAAGAAGAAAGCGAAACTGATACATCAATTAAAATTGCAATCGTCGGAAGACCAAACGCCGGCAAATCTTCAATAGTAAATGCATTACTTAACGAAGATAGAGTTATTGTATCTGATGTATCAGGCACAACCAGAGACAGTATCGACAGTAAAATTAACTACAAAGACAGAGAATTCATCATTGTAGATACTGCAGGAATTAGAAAAAAAGCCAAAGTTGATTACGGCGTAGAGAAATTCGCTGTTGATAGAGCTATCCGCTCAATAAGAGATTGTGATGTAGCTTTACTTGTCATTGATGCAACAGAAGGAATTTCTGATCAAGATAAGAAGATTTCGTCTATTATCACAGAAGCTGGAAAAGGCTTGATTATTGCCATTAACAAATGGGATTTGATAGAAAACAAAAAATCAAATACCATCAATCAGTTTGACAAAAAACTTGCTAATGACATTCCATTTTTGGAATTTGCACCAAAAATATACATAAGTGCAAAAACTAAACAACGCTTACATCAAATTTTCGATAAAGCTGCGGAAGTTTATGCTCAATGCACAAAACGAGTATCAACAGGCTTGTTGAATAAAGTTGTAAAAGAACTATACGCGTTGAATCCTCCAACTTCTGTAAAGGGAAAACGTCTTAAACTTCTTTACGCAACACAAGCTGGCGTGCAGCCACCAACATTTGTATTATTCACAAACAACGGTGATTTGTTAAAAGACCACTATAAAAGATACATCGAAAACAAACTTAGAGAAGCTTTTGGTTTCTTTGGCACTCCGATAAGACTAAATGTCAGAGAACGCAGCGAAAAAGATAGTAAAAAGTAAGGTAAAAATAAATTATGGAATATCTAAATATATCACTTGCCGGAATTGACTCAAATGGAGAAGAAAAACAATTTAAACTCTCTGATTTTTCCGGACAGAAAGTTGTTTTGTACTTTTATCCAAAAGATAATACGTCAGGCTGTACACAAGAGGCATGTGATTTTAGAGATAATTTCAACAGATTAACACCGAAAGCAACAGTAATAGGTGTAAGCCCTGACAGCATTTCAAGCCATCTTAAATTTAAAGAAAAGCAATCCCTAAACTTTACACTTTTATCAGACACTGAACACAAATTAGCTGAAGAATTTGGAGCTTGGGGTGAAAAAACTATGTATGGGAAAAAATATTTCGGAATAATTCGTTCCACATTCATCCTTAATGAAAGTGGAGAAATTATCAAAGAATGGCGTAAAGTCAAGGTAAAAGGCCATGTTGAAGAAGTTCTGGAAGAATTAATAAAATAATTTCGCTTAAACTCTTGAAAAAAAAATATCTTTATGCGAGAATAAAGCTTGTCGGTTGAGAACTGACATGCACCAGAATAGATGGCAAGGTAGCTCAGCTGGTGAGAGCGCACGGCTCATACCCGTGAGGTCGAGAGTTCGAATCTCTCCCTTGCTAATAAAAAGAGATAGGTTAAAACCTATCTCTTTTTTTACACCTTAAATGTAAAGTGACACCAAATTTGAGAAAAAGTGACAGGGGAGTTTGAGAAAAAATATTGTAGATTTTATTAAAATACAATACATGTAAAAATTATCTTACTGTATTATTTTAGAAAAATAC
>CASEYJ010000010.1 GCA_949292175.1 uncultured bacterium
AAAAGAGGCTCTCCATGCCAGAAAAATAGCAGGGGTAAAACTCGGCAGACCAAAGGGTAAGGGTAAATCCAAACTGGATGAACACAGAGAAGATATTTTAAAGTTATTATCTTTAAAAGTTCCTAAGACGATGATTGCTAGACAGTTTAATACATCTGTCGGGAATCTCAATAATTTTCTTAACCGTATAAAAGTTGTTAATGATTGCTCCAATGCTCGCAGTATTTTATACAAGTCCTAAATATTTCTCAAAGAACTTACTTAATTTCTCAACAATCGTCTTTTTCTTAGTCTGTCGATTATTGCCGGTAGCTCCAAACAATGGCATTGGCGGAAGTATTTTGTCAATAGCCGTGCCGGAGGTTCTTAATTCACCGTCACGGAATGAATTATCAATAAACTTTCTTGTTTCAGCAGGTTTCAAATTTTCTTCATTCATAATTGCAGTTAAATCAGCTTCCTTTTGCTCATTGACAAACTTACTCCAATCATCTTCCACTTTTGTTGATGTGTTGATTGTCTCAATGAAACTTTCGATAAGTTCTTTTTTGCTTCTTAGCTGTGTACTTGCGCTAATCGCTTTGTTAATATCTACAAGAATTTCTTTATCCTCACAATTTCCGGCATGGTATTTTGAAACCAGAATAAGTATATAATCAATATTAACTTCAACCTGTTTTACAAGCTCAAGCTCAAATACTATATCGTCATTAATATTTTCTTTTTCAGCAGTTCCAACACGTCTCCATTTGTTATACAAATCAAGGTAATTGCTCTGATGGTCTTGCAGGTCTCTATCGGAAATAATTGATTTACCTTCAAATTCATCAAACGATGTCAGAATATTTCGCATCTTTAAAATTGCACCAAACAGGCTGATGAAATCTTTTTCATTCTGTTCCCCGACAATAGGAGTTCCCAGCGGAAATTTTTCGTTTAATTCCGCAATCAATTCGACATAACCTTTATGATGTTTGCCTTTTTCATCATCATAACCGTTATAATATTCACCAAAGGTTCTTAACAATACTATACTTCCGGCATTTTTATCCCCAAACAGTGCAATGGCTTCTTTTGTTCGTTCTTCCAAATCTCTAAAACATACAATATTTCCATATGTTTTGATTGAATTAAGAATTCGGTTTGTTCTTGAAAAGGCTTGAATAAGTCCGTGATACTTCAAATTTTTATCAACCCATAAGGTGTTTAAAGTTGTTGCATCAAAGCCGGTTAAGAACATATTGACAACGATTAAAAGGTCAATTTCTCTGTTTTTCATTCTTAAAGAGACATCTTTATAGTAGTTCTGGAACTTATCTGATGAAGTATCGTAATTTGTGCTGAACATTTTATTGTAATCTTCAATAGCCTTATCCAGAAAATCTCTTGAAGACTCGTCAAGATTGCTTGTATCTTCCGGATTTTCTTCTAATAGAATTCCGTCTTCCGTGTCTTCATTTACCCCAAAACTGTAAATTGTTGCAACTCTAATTTGTTTGCCGTCTTTCATCTGATTCTGGAACTCTTCGTAATAAGCTTTTGCCATATCAACGGAAGCAACTGCAAATATTGAGTTGAAGCCCGTTAATCTTACACGGTTTTTAATTTCTTTAACTTTATTGCGCAGTTTGTCAGAAGCAATGTCTTGAATGTTTGTAAGTTTATTAAATTCGTAGGCTCTTGCATCTCGTCTGGTTTTCTGGTCAAAATGTTCAAGAATGTATTTTGTAACTTCTTTAATCCTCTCCGGTGCAAGCATTGCTCTTTCTCTGTCAATTGCAGAAATATCTTTGTCTTGAACATTTTCTTTCATCTTCATTGTATTAACGTAATCAATTCTGAACGGCAGGACATTTCCGTCATTTATGGCATCAACGATTGTATAAGTATGAAGAGGAAGAACTTTATTTCCGTCCTTGTCAGGCTCACCGCCAAAGACTTGCGGAGTAGTTTTCTGGATTAATTTACCGCTCTTATCCTTTTTGTTACCAGATGTTGCATTAACGGCAAAGATAGGAGTACCGGTAAAGCCGAACAGATGATATTTTTTGAATGCTCCAACAATTTGTGAGTGCATATCCCCAAACTGAGAACGGTGGCATTCGTCAAATATAATTACAACGTGCTTGTTAAAAACTTCATGACCTTTGTTCTTGTCAATAAATATACCGAGTTTTTGAATAGTTGTAATAATAATTTTAGCGTTATTGTTTTCCAACTGCTTTTTTAATATAGCGGTTGAAGTGTTGCTGTTTGCTGCTCCTTTTTCAAATCGGTCATATTCTTTCATTGTCTGATAATCTAAGTCTTTTCTATCAACAACAAAGAGAACTTTATCAATATATGGAAGATTGCAGGCAAGTTGTGCAGTCTTGAAGGATGTCAGCGTTTTACCGGAGCCTGTTGTATGCCAGATATACCCTCCGCCTTCTATTGTGCCGTATTTTTTGTAATTATTCGCAATGCCAATTCTTGTCAGAATTCTCTCACACGCTGAAATCTGATAAGGTCGCATAACAAGCAGCATATTTTCTGATGTGAATACGCAATACTTTGTCAGAATGTTCAGAATTGTATGCTTTGCAAAGAAAGTTTTTGTAAAATCTACAAGGTCAGGAATAATCTTATTGTTACCGTCCGCCCAGTATGAAGTGAATTCAAAACTGTTACTTGTCTGCTTTGTCTTGTTACGTTTAGGATTGTTTAATTCTTTAATATGGCTGTTTCTGGTTGTGTTAGAGTAATATTTTGTGTTAGTGCCGTTTGAGATTACGAATATTTGAACATACTCATATAATCCGGAACCTGCCCAGAAACTGTCTCTCTGGTAGCGGTTAATCTGATTAAAAGCTTCTTTAAGTTCTACACCTCTGCGTTTAAGTTCAATATGAACAAGGGGGAAGCCATTTACTAAAACAGTTACATCATATCTGGTTTCATGGTTTCCGTCTTTTTCTTCATACTGATTAATTACCTGAAGCTTGTTGTTGTGGATATTCTTCTTATCCAATAAATAGATATTTTTGAGCTGTCCGTCATCGCATCTGAACTCTTGAACATAGTCAACCTGAATCTTTTTAGTCTTTTCTACAATACCGTCATTAGAACTTGCAATTCTTTCTTTGTAGAACCTGTTCCATTCGCTGTCGAGAAAAGAGAAATTATTTAATCGTTCTAATTGTAAGCGTAGATTTTTAATCAACTCGGCTTCATTGTTTATCTTAATATATTCATAACCAAGCGTTGTTAATAGCCTGATAAATTCGTTTTCCAATTCAGCTTCGCTTTGATAAGCAGTTGCTCGTTTTTCGTCAGGAATATATTCTGAAACAACTGTGCTTTGGTTTGTGCTGGCAACTATGTTATATGTACTCACTAATTCTTTTTCTCCTTGAATGTTAATAGTTTATCACGATAATACTCATATTGCTTCTTTCTTGCTTCGATTTCAGCAGGAAGCCCCTCTGAAATGTCATTGCATAACCTGTCAAATCTGTCCAGAATATCCACAATGCGTTGCTGCTTATTTAATGGAATTATTGGTACCTTTATTTTTGATAACTTAGGTCCTGTTGTAGTTGCACGTGTTGTAAATGAAGCATATCTGATAATTATATTTCTTACTTTAGGAGTTGAAAAGTAGTAAGCACAAAATTTGGGAAGCAATAAATCCGTGATAGGTCTTGCTCGCAAAACAAAACCACTGAAAACACAACAAGGAATATCTTCTATTAATGTACTTGACATTCCTATATCTTCTTTTGTTTCAGAAGTTCTTGTAAAGAATACATCCCCTTTTTTTGCACTGTAACGAATAATTTCCTCTTCTGATACTTCTACTAAACCTTTAAATGAATTTTTTGCTAGCCAACGTTGATTATAAACATCTGTAAAATTAATAATAGGATAGCCCTTCCCAAAAGCAGCCTTTTCTTTATTTAACCCATTCTTTATTTCAAATAGTTCAGCAACCGTCTTCCATTCAACATCATCAGCAAAGGTTAATAACTCATCTCTATAATACTCATACTGTTTTTTTCTGGCTGTAAGCTCTGCTGTAAGCTCTGCTGTAAGCTCTGCTGTAAGCTCTGTGAAATTGTCCAGTATCCGGACAATTTCACACTGTACCTCCATAGGAGGTACAGGAATTTCAAAATCCTCTGTAACAGATAATGATATTTGCGGCATAGCACCCATCCCAATAGATGAATTCCTAAAGTATTCAACTTCATTTTTAAGCACATAGTACAAAAATTTTACGAAAGTCTTATTTTCATGAGTATATGCCCACATTTCATTCTTGAAAGTAAAAGGTTTATCATAGTAAACAAAATCAATTATACCTCTGGATTGAACAAGAACTGAAGGAACTTTTACAATATTGGCATTGGGAATATCACTTTCATTAGCATCTATTACGGTTTTTCCACCAGCATAAATACGGACTTTGCCATTAGCATTAGCTATCTCTTTCATTTTTCCTGCTGTAATTGGTGTTCCTCGTAATCTTGTGAATATATCTTTAATTCTTCTATACTCAACCCCGTCAGGACATAATGTTTTAAGTAATCTATTTATTTTACTACTCACCATTGCCTCCAGTGTTCCAGTTTAAAGCATCAAGAGCACTTGTAATCTCTTGATTTTTCCTTATTTTATCAATTATACCTGTTACCAAAATTTTAAGGGGAGAATATTTTTCTAACGATGTTTTCTCGTCACAATTTCCATGAATACATTCACTTAAATCACTAAATAACCTATATCGATTTTCTGAAAACTCTATTGGTACAATATGACATTTTTCATCAACCTCTTTTAATAAATCTTTAAATCGTTTTCTTTTATTATTTCTATCCAGAAGACTTATTCTAACTTCGTTTGCTACATTTCTAACGACTTGTTCAAGAACAATTCTTAAATATACAATAGCACCTGCCCCAAGTCCATTTCTATACGACTCTTCTGCTTTATCAATTAGTTCCGAAAATGCATCATAAGAATTATTGAGTATTATATCAGCGGGAAGCTTTCGCCCTCTCTTAATAATTCTTAGATATGGAGCACTGTCATATACATAACTTTTGCGGTTTTGCTCATCTTCATTAGAAAGTTTACTTTCTATAAGGAACCACATAGGCAATAATGTATTACACCCCGAACAACGTAAAACGCAGTCTATACTTATATGGTTCTTGTCAACGCCAACACAATATAAAGTCTCATCAGATATAAAAGTTCTTGTATCACTACAGTTTTTGCAAAAAAAGTTTAAAATAACCTTACCCACATCTAGTTTTCTTTGTTTACCTGTAGCTAAAGGTCTATTTTCAAGAAAGCCCTCTACTTGTACATATTCATTATTTATATCTCTTGATAGTAACTCAGCTAACCTCATTATTATCCTCGCATTGACTTTTTTGCTCAAGTTCCAAGAACCTGTCAAAATCACTTACATAGAGTTTATCCTGTATAATTCTGTATTTTTCAAATTCTGATTCTGCATGGAGTTTTGCAATTTCTGCTGAAATCTTACCCGCATCTTGCAACACGTCATAATCCATAAACGTTAAAAAACTATTTAACTTTTCACTCCAGTCCTTCATTGTCATCGGGATGTTACGTTCCGCTTGAATTTCCGCATAATCTAAGTAAGACGAAACCAGTCTTTCCAATTGTCTTAATTCTTTTTCCTGCAAGTAATTCTTTGCAACTGTTACATCGTATTTTTGTATCTTACCGTCAGGATATGCATCCCAGCTGGTAAGCCCCATGTGTTCTTTGTTTGCATCTGCTCTTTCAACAATAAGTTCAGCAGCAGTATGTCCATGTACACTGTGATGAAGTTTATTCTGAACAGATGCAAAGAATGTTTTTGTTGTAGTTGCTTTAGGGTCGTAGTCTATTGCAGTTGCATAAATGTCAGTAACTTTCTGATAGAATCGTCTTTCTGACATCCTGATTTCACGTATCTTTTGTAATTGCTTTTCAAAATAGTCTTTTGTAAGGATTGAACCACCATTTTTAAGGCGTTCCTCATCCATTACCCAGCCCTGTATTGTATAATTCTTAACAACAGCGTTTGCCCATTTTCTGAATTGCACAGCTTTATCATTATTAACTTTAAATCCGACAGCAATTATCATCTGCAAGTTATAATGTTTAACTTCTCTTGAAACCTCTCTATTGCCTTCGTTTTGAACTATCCGAAAATTCCGGATAGTTGAATCTTCATCAAGCTCATTATCTTTAAAAATCTTTTGAATGTGGTCATTAATCGTTCTGACATCAACATCATACAGTACGGACATCATTTTTTGAGTGAGCCAGATATTTTCATCTTCGTATCGCATTTCAATACTGTTAGCGTTATCACCAACAGCAGAAACATAGGTGAGGTATTCAGCAGCTGAACTTCTTATTGTGATTTCATTCTTCTTTGCCATTATGTACCTACCTCAATTTCTGAAATAATTTTATCTATTTCGGCTCTTAATATGTTTTCTCTTGCAACAATTTCTGCAATATTCTTGTTGAGTTCAACAATATCAATAACTTCTCTTGTATCTTCCTGCTCTACATAGGTGCTTACGGATAAATTGTAATCCTGTGCTTCAATGTCCGAATTTGCAACAAGTTTGGACACATATTCGACATCTTTTCTGTCAGTGAAGAGCTTAAGTATATTTTCAATGTTTTCTTCAGAAAGTTTATTGTTATTAGTAACTTTTACACATTCTTTCGTTGCATCTATAAACAGTGTTGAATTGTCTGCCTTACTTTTCTTTAGAACCATGATACAGGTAGCAATTGATGTTCCGTAAAACAGATTGTCAGGAAGTTGAATCACACAATCGACAAAGTTATTGTCAATCAAATATTTACGAATTTTTTGCTCTGCCCCGCCTCTATACATTATTCCGGGGAAACATACTATCGCAGCAGTTCCATCAGTTGCAAGCCAGCTTAAAGAGTGCATTATAAATGCCATATCAGCTTTTGACTTAGGAGCTAAAACCCCGGCAGGAGCAAACCTCTCATCATTTATTAACAGCGGATTATAATCCCCTTCCCACTTAATTGAATAAGGCGGATTAGAAACAATAGCTTCAAAAGGTTCATCATCCCAGTGCATAGGATTTGTCAGCGTATCACCGTGAGCAATATCGAATTTATCAAATTCAATATCGTGCAAGAACATATTAATTCTGCACAGGTTATAAGTTGAAATATTTATCTCCTGCCCAAAGAAACCGTTTCTGACATTTTCCTTGCCTAAAATCTTAGCAAATTTTAACAACAATGAACCGGAACCGCACGCAGGGTCATAAACTTTATTTACAGAGGTTTTGCCTACTAAGGTTATTTTGGTAAGCAGTTCAGAAACTTCTTGAGGAGTAAAAAATTCCCCTCCAGATTTTCCAGCCCCGCTGGCATACATTCCCATTAAGTATTCGTAAGCATCTCCGAATGCGTCAATGGTATTATCTTTGTAACTCAACTTCATTTCTGCAATACCGTTGAGCAATTTAACAAGCCTTTTATTTCGTTCTGCAACTGTACCGCCGAGTTTATTACTATTAACATCTAAATCATCAAACAAACCTTTAAAGTCAGGCTCACTTGCTGTGCCAATAGCAGAATTTTCAATGTTTTTAAAGATAGTATCCAGTGTAACATTTAAGTTGTCATCTTTATCGGCTCTCTTTAATACATTCCAGAATAAATCATTAGGTTTAATAAAGAATCCCTTTGTATTTATTAGAAAATCTCTTGCAGTTGCTGCCTCTTCATCTGGCAACTCAGCATAATTAAAACCAGTGTCTCCAGCTTCATGTTGGACTTTATCAATATAATTAGCAATGTTTTCCGAAACGTATCTGTAAAACATCATTCCAAGCACATATTGCTTGAAATCCCATCCATCAACGCTTCCCCTTAAATCATTAGCTATATTCCATATAGAACGGTGCAATTCAGCACGTTCTTGCTCTTTCTTATTATCCAATCTCTTCAAACCTCTCCTATAGCATTTTTTATTATAGCAAAGACAAGCCCTCAAGTCTAATATGTAAAGGCTTTACGTATATACACATGTACAGGACATTTGAGCCTTCGTTCTTCTTAACAATTCATCTATGCAATTGCAACTGCCATGCCGGAATTATACATAAAATTTCAAGGCAAAAAAGAGATAAAATTTTAAATCTGCTATATTGATGATATGCCTTAAAGTACTGATATTAAAGAAAGATAAGTTGATAACAAGTAGGTGTATAATAATTTTTATTCATACAATTGATATTAAGGGGCGATTTTATTATTTTTAACATTATCTCGAATCTCAATAAGCATTTCATTCAATAATTCTGTTTCTATTTTAATCAGTTCGGTTTGAATCTGTTCCTCAGATAATCTATCTTGTTGCACATTAAGTAATTCTGTTTGTGTTTTACTTGACTGCTCTAAAAGAGAAATAATTTTATTATTTTGTTCAACTGTCACATCATTACAATTTTGCCAGATAAAAAATACAATTTGCAGTATTAATGATAGAATTGCTAAATGATTTTGTCTTAGATACTGCTTGAAATTACTTTCAGGTTCTTTTTCTATAATTTCCAGCTGTTCATTTAAACTGCTTTCAGAAATAGTTTCTATAATATTAGAATTTTCCGAGAAGTTAACAGCTTCTAGTTTATTTATTAAACGTTGTTGAGATAATGCCAATTCTATTGCTACCTGAGAGGTTTCTGATTGAAATAATTTCTCCCCTAAACTTGTTGAAGAACAACTTTGTAGAACTTGTATCGCATTGTATATTTTCATATACTCTGGATTATTCTTTAATATAGTTTGTACAGTATTATATGTATCTATAAATTGAGTCAGTTTATTATTAAGAATAGGGGAATTTTTTATTGCTTGTAAAGTCTGGCTTAATTCAGATAATACAGGATTATTTACGAATGCATTATTTAAGTTTCTATATTCTTGAACAAGTTGAGAAAGTTGATTGTTGAGTACGGAAGAACTTCTAAAAACTTGTAATGTCTTAAAAGTATCATTATTTATTAAAGTGCTGCTCAATATTTTAATACTATCTCTAAAGTTAGAAAGGCTGTTACTTGAATTGATGTAATCCTGAAGTATATTGCTTGTTTTACTAAGATGTTGCATATTACTGTTCATACTGTAATTATACCGTAAAAATATCCATACTGCTTATTATATATCACGCACACTCCATCCCTAACGCAATCCTCATATTATAGTATTCCGTTGTTGACTCTTTCATTATACTGATAAGTTCAGCGTAAACACTCATGCCTGCTGTTGAACAGGTGTTTTTATCGGGTACAATTGGTTCCAATATAGTAACGTTAACGACAATTAAAAAAGGGATAACTTTTGTTATCCCTTTTTTAATATGCTTGATTGGATAGGGCTTAAATCCGTTTTTGCGGGTTCAGCGGGAGCGAGCTGAGGCTGGAGTGCTTTTGTTTGGAGTGATGAAATCACGAAAACAAAATACGGAATTGCCGTTAAACGCGAGCGACCAAGACAAGTCCCCCCATCGACACCATAAAAAAGGCTAGGACAAAATTATTTTTTTTATGTTTGTCTAAATGCCTAACCTATGAACTTATTTATGTTAGTCAATAAAGGTATTTCTGGGATATATTCCAGTATAACACGTTTGTAAGGCTCAGAACCGATTACTGTTCCTGTATGGTAATCGAGTTTCTCTATTAACCTATCTTCTCTTGAAATCAATTTGAACTTAGACAATGCTGGGAAAACGACCTCGCCACCGTGTTCCATATTTGAAGATATTTGTGAACCTTTAGGTATTCTATATTCTATCAACATAGGATCAAGTACCTTCTGTCCTTCAATATTATATGCGCTACCCATATATTGCTTAGCACCCAATTTATAATGTGCAGCATAAGCATATCCTCTTGTTGGAATTATAATATCTCCAACATTTGCTGAATTTATAACATCATAATCTTGTCTTGGTGCTCCTATACGTCGGTTTACACCTCTATAAGCAACACAATCTCTTGGCTGAGGAGTTAGTTTTGTAAAAGAAGCATTATCTTTTAACAACAATTCAGTTTGATAATCAAATTCCTCCATTTCTTCTTGAATTCGCTCTTTATATCTATTGTAATTTTTATTTTTTAAGTGTTCTAGGTGTTTAATTCGTTCTTCAAACGTAGAATTACAAAATCCATTATAACTGTGAAAATTATGATGGTCGTTTACCATAGTTTCACCTCTCATACAATACGGCGTGGAATAACCCTCAGGGAGTTTTTCCATCCAAGAGTCAACTTTTTTTACAAATGTATCTGTTTTTAGTTCAGGTTTATATTTGAGAACTTGTATCTCTGTTGTTTTAATTGGTTTAGTTTGCAAAACACTGTTTTTCCCACATGCTTTTAACCAAGCTGAAGTCTTTCGTGCTAAACTCATTCCAAGTTTTTCTAAACCCATAAAATTTCCTTAATTTCTTTTAAATCCCCTATAATGCAATAAAGTATTTTTTTTGATTTTAAATTGCCTGATTTTAAATATTCAACGTAAATAATCTTAACATTTCAACCCTAAAAGATTTCTCATATTGTAATATTCTAGAGTTGACTGTTTTATTACATAGATAAGACTTGAATATAAGTTAATTTCTGGTACAATGACTTTATCGAAATCTTCCATATTCGGGAGCTTGTCGACACCATTTTAAATTGTTGGGCAAGTGTGCACAACCTACAAATTGCGGGCTTTTATTATAAAGAGAGGTAGTTTATTATGAAAAAGTTTTTACATAAGATTATTGTTTATAGTTTTCTTTTTATACCTGTTATTTGCCAGTCATCGGTATTTGCTGATGATTTTTCTAATGGTGTTAAGGACACGGAACTAAAACTTATCCCTTTTTATAAAAATGCTTATAACTGTAATAAATATCAAACAATTATACACGGTGATATGCGTTATCAAATATTAGGAGTTGAGAATAATGCATGTCATATAAAAATTGGTGCTATGGAATGTAGAATGCCAAAACAGCCACTTCAAAAATGGTCAACATTGGGAGTTCAATACGGACAAAAAAAATTAAATGAGATTTCAAGAAATGCTTTACAACTTAGTTCTGATGAATATGAAATTATAGAAGCAGAAAAAATACAACAGATGTATTGTAATTATTAGCAGGTAGGGTAGGCTTTAGTCTACCTCTAATCGCAACGCTAATCCCATATATAATACTCATTAGTTGACTGTTTCATTATATGAATATTTATATTTGTTCTATATTGCAGAGTAACTTTGTTAAATTTCTTATAAAGGTAAAAATGTTTAATGACATTTTTACTAAGTTTTAGTGTCTTTTATATTTAAGTAATAAATCCAAATTTTCTATGGGTAAATACATACTATCTGAAAAAGTGTCTGGAGGAATTTTTTCTCCACGCTGAATATATTCATTTATCAAAACATTTTCTCTAGAATTCAATTTTCTAAATCCCAATTTATAATAAAAAGCGTCTGGAGAAGTCTTACCGTCAATGCATTGTGCGCTTAAAAACATACGACCATTTGTTAATTTTTTAGCATCATGACATGCAACTTGCATCAATTCTGTTCCACAATGATTAGCTTTTAACCATCTAATAAAGATGCTAGGTAATGTTTCACTGCTGTTTAGATAATAATCAGGATATCCTTTTAGAGCAGCGGTAGTATTTACAGCATATTCTATACTTCCAATAACTTTACCATCCTTAATGTAACGTACAATTTTTCCACCGTTCTTTCCCTTCAGTGGTAACATGAATTCTTTCGGATTGAAATTAGTAGGCTTAGTTTGTAAAATGCTCGTTTTCCCGCTGGCTTTTACCCATGCAGAAGTTTTTTGTACCAAATTTAAGCAAAGTTTTGTTAACCCCATAATGACCCATCAATTTCCTTTAAAATCCCCTATACTTATATAAAGTATCTAACTCTCTAAGAATTGCTTGTCGTTTGAAATTCTGTAAAAAATCAACCCTCCATTTTAGAGGAGGGTTATTTTGATAAATTTATTTTAAGTCTACAGTTTCACCGTCATCTGGTATTATGAGATTTGTTAGATTATTCTTTTTGGCGAAGTCTTTTAAGTTTGTCCTTGTTACTGATAAATGACTTACTGTATCCATATGGCTTGCGATTACTGTACTTTTAGGAGATTGTTTGATTACTTGGTTAACGTCTTCTATTCCCATAATTATTTTCTCTCCGTTTAAAAGTGTCGCGGCACAGGCGTTTACTATGATTACCTCAGGTTGATATGTTTTCAATGCTTCTTCAACTTCGTTACACCATATTGTATCTCCTGCAAGGTAAAGAGTCTTTTCTTTTTCTCCTGTAAACACGACTCCCATCGCCTCATAAGGCATATTTACCTGTTTGCATAAGTCTTCAACGATTTCCCTTTTCCCATGTTGACCTTTTGTTTTGTACAGTTTTATTCCGTTATATAAGGTACCGCTTTTATCAAGAATAGTTACATTATTAAAGCCATTTGCTAACATAAAGTTTTTATCATTTTCTGACTGTACAAAAATGGGTTTATCTTTTTTTATTGCCTCTTTTGCGTAGTCATCCCAGTGGTCAGGATGTACATGTGTTACAATAACAGCGTCAACTTCTGTTATTGTTTTTATATCGCAAGGAAGTTCTACTCTTGGCTGACGAATTTGAGAGTTTATAGCAGGCTCGAAGCCAGGCATATAATCTTTTGGACCTAGCCAAGGATCAATTAAAAATTTTGTTCCGTTGTATTCAATTATTAGTGTTGCGTTTCTGATTTGTGTGATTTTCATAACTTTGTACTCCTTTATGATTGATTTTATATTATTATTTACTTTTTAACAAGAATGTACTATTTTGTATAATAGTTACTTTTTTGTATAGTACTATTATTTATGTAAGTGGGTAATAAAAATGGCTAAACAACGAAAAGATGAATATCAATGTCCTCTCGAGGTAACTATGGAGATTATTGGTGGAAAGTATAAGGGAATTATTATTGGACATCTTATCAATAAAACCTTGAGATATAGTGAATTGCAAAAATTGATCTCTCACGCCACTCCCAAGATGCTAATTCAACAGCTCAAGGAACTTGAGGCTGACGGAATAATCAATAGAAAATTATATCCTGTAGTGCCACCAAGGACGGAATATTCTCTTACAAAGCGTGGTGAAACATTGATCCCTGCTATAATTGAGTTAAATAAGTGGGGAATGAATTATTTAAAGGAAGAAAATATTCCTTGTGCTTATAAGGGTGATTGTAAGTTATAATACGACAAGCCCAAATCCTTATATAAAAAGAATTTGGGCTGTATAAATTTGTATTAATTTATTTGAAAACTTTATTATCTTCCGATTTCAATTGCTTTTTGTGCCATTGATTTCGTAATACTTACAAGAGCAAGGTTCGCTTCATATGCTCTTTGTGCCAGAATTGCATCTGCCATTTCAACCATAGGGTTTACGTTCGATGCCCTGATGTAACCTTCTGCGTCTGCATCAGGGTGTCCCGGTTTGTAAATTTTTTCCCCTAATGTAGGATCTTCGACGCTTCCGTTGAATACTACACCCCCTGTTAGGTATGGTAATGTTCCAACTCCGAATACATCTTCTTTCATTTCATTCATTAGTCCGTGGAATGAAATGTCTTCTGTTGCATTAAGTACAGGGATTTTTCTTATGTAATTGGGCGTGTCAACGTTTGCGATGTTTTTTGTGTGCACGTCCAGTCTGTATCCGTGTGCTCTTAAGGCCTTTCCGCCTATGTTCATTGATTCCATTATGCCCATTTAAATCACCGCCTTATTTGCCTACGTTTATTACTGTTTTCATTTCTGTAATTATATTTGACATTCTTCTTGTTGCCATTGAATATAAAAGAGCGTTCTTTTGTATTTCCATCAATTCTTTGTCTGGTCTGATTTCTTCTTGGTAACGTTCTTCTATTATCGCAGATGGTCCCAATCTTTGTGATAATTTTGTTTCAAGAGGACTGTTCATTGAGCCAAGATAGTCTTGGAAATTGATATCTCTTCTGACGTATCCCGGTGTGTGCATGTTTGCTAAATTTGAACCTAATGCTACTTGTCTCTGAGAAACAAGATCAAGCATTAATCCAACTTTGCCCATACTGTCTAGTGGTGTGTACATTAGTTTATCCTCTTAGTTATTATTCTCTAATATTTATTGATTTGTTGTACATATCATCTACAACTTTCATCATTCTTGTACTTGCAAGCATTGATGCGTTAAGTCTAAGCATGTCACTTACGGAGTCCATGATGCTGATGTTTGAATTTTCAATATTATTTTGGACGATACAGGTGTGGTCTTTTATAAGTATTGCTTCTCCTGATTCTTCCGTAGGTCTTAGTTTGTTCATATCGGCTTGCTCAAGCCCTTCAGGGTTTGCAAATCTTACAAGCGGAATGTTGCCGAGTTTTTTACCTTTTACTTGAGCTTTCTCGTAAGCATAAACATCACCGTTTGCTCTTATTTCAAATCTATAACAGTTAGTCGGAATTTTAATTCCGTTTCCTACAATCCAATCATCAGATGTCACCAAATATCCGTCTGCACCCTGTTTCAAGGCTCCATCACGTGTGTAGGCAACTTCTCCTGTTTTTGAGAAAACAGGAATAAAACCTTGACCATTAATGGCTATGTCGTAGGGATTACTTGTAACTCGGATTGCACCTTGGCTATAATCCGTTCTTATTGCTCCTGTAAGGTAGCCGTCTTCTTTCAGCATTTGTTCAAAACGGACTCCTTTGTAACCTTTGGTATTATAGTTTGCAAGATTATTTGCGACAAAACCAAGTTTTTCCCATTGGTTTAGGACGTTATTTGTATTTTTTCTAATTATACCTTGTAGATTTTTCATAGTTTAAGTCCCTTTAATTATGATGCTGAACCAAGTTGGTTAATAACTTTTTGTAAGTTTTGGTTTTGTATCAGGAACACTTGCCTGTTAGCTTCGAAATTCCTTATGATTGGCATCATTTCGATAAATTCGTTTTGCAATGCAACGTTTGAAAACTCGTTGTAACCTTGTTTTACCTTAGGTTCTGTAACCATCGTGCCTCTTGCATCTACGACTCCGATGGTTGCAACAGCTTCGAGTTTTCTTGATTTTTCGTTAAATACACTTAATAGACCGCTGTCTTCAACTTTTATTTTGTTCAAATCATCAGGAACTATGTGTAATTTTATTGGCATTCCTGCATTTGATAAAACTTTGTTATCATCTAAGGTTAATAGGTTTCCTTCTTTGTCTATTTTAAAACGGCCATCTCTTGTAAGTTTTACGCCTGCATCGGTTTCAATTTGAAAATAACCTTTTGTTGCTAATGCTAAATCCAGAGGATTTTTTGTCATCGCAATACGACCGATTTTATCGTCGGTGGATTTTGAAATCCCCTGTACTCCGAGGTATTCTGTGAATGATGAAACTACGGCTTCTTGACGTTGGTAGCCTACTTTATCAAAACCGGTTATGTTTTCGTTGTGTATTCCCATTAATTCACTTTGCACTTGCATAGCCCTTAGAGGAACACGCATTCCATTCTGAAAATATTCAATTCCGCCATTAATTCTCATTAAAACTACCTCTACTTAACTCAATATAACGGTCATTTATCATGATGAATTAATTTCTTAAAATAAAATCATCCGTTTGAATGAGTTTGTTGTAGTTTTAATGTTTTTTACTAAAAAGTCAATAATTTATCTGGAAAAATAATGTCTGTCAGAGATTTATTCGATTATTTCATATAGTGTTGGGGCTTCTTGAACGCTGACATTATTTTGCGGAATTCGTAAAACTTTTGCACAAACTTTTCTGTTAGCGTATTCAATTTCTATGATATCGCCTTCTTTTAGTTGCTTTGCGGCTTTTGCTTGATTGCCGTTTACCAGTATCCTACCCATGTCTGAGACTTCATTGGCTACTGTACGTCTTTTTATTAATCTTGAAACTTTTAAAAATTTGTCTAATCTCATGTTATTTATTCCTTTGTGTAACATTTTAGCATAAGCTCAAGGTTTATGCTATAATTGTCCCTGTAAGAATGGAGTTAAATTAATTTATGATAAAGAGATTTTTAGCTGTAACAACATTGATTTTGGGATTGATTGGTGCGAATAATGCGTTTGCAGGCGAGGTTAAGTTTGTTCAAGTATCGGATGCGCATGTTTCTGCTAACAATACTTATTCTCAAGACGTTCTTGAAGCGGCTGTAAAAGATATTAATGCTCTTGAGAATGTTTCTTTTGTTGCTTTCACCGGTGATAACATTGATTCTTCAAAGATTGAGAACTTAGAAGCGTTTTTGAAAATTATAAATAAATTAAAGGCTCCTTATTATATAGTATTGGGAAATCATGATGTCTTTAAGAGTAACGGGCTCTCTAAGGTTCGTTATTTTGAAGTTGTGAAATCTCATAATTGGTTTTACTGGCATACTAAGCCTAATTATGTATTTAAGCGTGGAGAGTTTGTTTTTATTGTACTTGATGGTGCTAAAGAAACTATTCCCGGTACAAATGGATACTACAAAAAGGCGACTCTTGAATGGTTTGATCTTCAGTTGGAAAAATATAAAGACAGACCGGTTATTGTGCTTCAACACTTTCCTATAATGCCACCGATGGAAGAGCGTTCTCATCAAGTTTATAAGCCTGAAGATTATATGGCTGTTCTGAAAAGACATAATAATGTTATTGCAATTGTGTCAGGGCACTATCATACAAATAAGGAAAAGATGGATAACGGAATTTATCATATTAATTCCCCTGCGCTTATTTCTGCAGGTAATCCGTATAAGATTATTGATATTGTTACCACAAAAGGATTTTCTCCTATGATTTATACTCAATTAAGGGAGCTTGAGGGTAATTAATGCTCTTGCTTTTTTTGAGGTATAATATTATAATTTAGATGATAATACGTATTAGAAGGATTAAGTAAGATTAATGGGTGAGTCGGGCAATATAGTTTTTAATTTAGCAGTAATTATTTTGTTATTATTTTCAAATGGTTTTTTCGTTGCTTCAGAATTTGCTATGGTTAAGGTTAGAAAAACCAGAATTGAGCAACTTGTAAAAGAAGGAAATTTTAACGCAAAGCTTGCGTTGGAGGCAATTAAAGATTTAGATAAGTTTATTGCCGCAGTTCAGCTGGGTGTTACAATTTCAAGTATCGGCTTAGGTTGGGTTGGTGAAGGTACTTTGGCTAGAATTATTGAGCCGTTGTTTGTATTTTTACCTGGTATAAGTGCTACTGTTGCAACTCATACCGTATCTGCAACTTTATCTTTTGCTTTGATTACGTTTTTACACGTTGTGCTTGGAGAACTTATTCCAAAATCTATCGCTCTTGAATATACTGAAAAAACTGCACTTTGGGTTGCACGTCCGATGCAGGCTATAACATTTGTGTTTAATCCTTTTATCTGGGCTTTGAATGGTTTTGGAAACTTGGTATTGAAGATGATGCATATTCCTCATTCACATAAGGCTTCACTTGTTCACTCTACTGAAGAGTTAGATATGCTTGTTAACGCAAGCTATAATGGTGGAGTTTTGAATGAAACTGAAAAAGATATGCTTCATAATGTTTTTAAATTTTCAGATTTGACTGCAAAACAGGTTATGGTTCCTAGAACTGATATGGTTTGTATTCCTATTGATATGAGTTTGGGAGAATTAAATAATCTCGCTGCTGATAATCAATATACAAGATATCCTGTTTATGATGAAGATATTGATCATATTATAGGGATTGTTCATGTTAAGGATTTATATTCGCTTTCCATTAAGGATCAGGTTTGTCCTATCAAAAATATTTTGAGAGATGTTTTGCTTGTTCCTGAAACAATTACAATGGATAATTTGGTACTTGAGTTTAAAAAGCGCAAGGGGCAAATGGCTATTGTAGTTGATGAATTCGGTGGAACATCAGGGTTGATTACACTTGAAGATGTCATTGAAGAAATTTTCGGTGATGTTCAGGATGAATTTGACGAGGAAGAGGAAGAAGAAGAAAATATTGTTGAACTTGCTCCAAATACATATCTTGCAAATGCAATGATGAGATTGGATGAATTGGCTGAATTCTTTAATTTAGACGATGAAGACTTGGAAGATGATGATGTTGATACTATTGGCGGACTCGTTGTTAAACTTCTTGGACGTATAGCTGAAGTTAATGATGAAACTTCATTTAAAGATTTAACTTTTATCGTAAAAGAAATTGACGGGGCAAGGATTACGAAATTGCAAATAATAAGAAAGCCACCTGAAGAAAATTTAGAAGAGAAGTCTTTGGATGAAATGTAAGTTTAAAAAGCCCTCGTAATAAGTGTTTACGAGGGTTTAAAATTTCTACTCATCTTAATGTTTTAGTCGTTTTTCTTTTTTCCTCTTTTTAAATGATGTGTCAAAATCATATTAGTATAGAATTAATATGTAAGGAAATTCTTGGGTGGATTAATGAGTCAGAGTTTTGATTTCACATCATATAACAACATTAAAAGGCTATCAGAAGATGAGCTTGTTGCATTGTGGAGCGAATACTTCAAGGATAAGTCAAATAAGTCTGTTAGAGATGCCTTGATTGTTCAGTATATCTACTTGATAAGATATGTTGTTGGACGAGTGAAGGTTACTCTTCCTACGACAATCTCGCTAGAAGATGTTGCAGGATATGGAGTGGAAGGTTTGATTAACGCTATTGAACGTTATTCCCCTCAGAAAAACACAAGATTTGAAACCTATGCTCTTATTAGAATTCGTGGAGCTATTTTAGATAAGATTAGAGCTGAGGACTTTTTACCAAGAAGTGTCAGAAAGAAAATTAAAGATATTAAAAATGCTCAGGAAGAACTGAAGCAAAAACTGGGACGAGCAGCAACGACTTCTGAGGTTGCTGCGTTTTTAGATATGACTCCTGAGAAAGTTAGTCAGATTTTGTCAGAAGATACGACTATGGCATCCATTTATGAGAAACGTGGAAGTTCAGATGATAGTCTTGAGATTATCGATACAATCCAAGACCATACTCTTAATCCACAAGAACAAATGGAAGAGAAAAATGTTAAACAGGAGTTAGAAAAGGCTTTAAGTCGTTTGCCAGAACGTGAACGCATTATTATGGTTCTTTACTATCAAGAGAATATGACGTTAAAAGAAATTGGTGCAACTATAAACATGTCAGAATCTCGAGTTTGCCAACTTCATGCTCAGTCTATTATGAAACTGAAAAACATTTTGTCTCAAACTCGAGAATCAAGACTTAAGAAAAGTATTGTATAAAACCGTCCTTTTAGATATTAGGCAAATCACCTTTTACTTCAGCTATTGTGTCGCTTGAAAGGTTGAATTCGTCATGAAGTGCTTGGACAGCTTTTTTAGCATCAGCTTTATCAACAAGACAGCTTATTTTGATTTCGCTTGTAGAAATCATCTTGATGTTGATATCAAGGTTAGCCAATGTTTCAAACATTGTGGATGCAATACCCGGTCTATCAATCATGCCTGCACCAACGATTGAAACTTTAGCAATTTCAGAATTTATTTGAATTTCTCCGCAGTGGATCTGTTCTTTCATTTTGTCTAAAGTTTCTTTAGCCTTTTCTATGTCTGTGCTGTCAATTGTAAATGCAATATCATTAGTATTTGAAATTTTTCTAGCATAAGATTGAATAATCATATCAACAGATATTCCTTCTTGTGCAAGTTTTGAAAAGATTTTTGCAGCTTGTCCTGGAACATCAGGAACATCACAAACTACAACTCTTGCCTGTGATAAGTCAGCAGCGACTCCGGTAACGGGTTTATCTATTTCCATTTTGTTTACTCCTAATATTAGCGTACCCATATCATCTGTTTTGAAGCTACTTCTGACTCTAAGTGGTACGTTATTCAGTTTCGCTGTTTCAACACTTCTTGGGTGTAGTACATTAGCACCGGCGTGAGCCAGTTCAAGCATTTCTTCGTATGAAATCTCTTTTAATTTTGTAGCTTTTGGGACGATTCTAGGGTCAGTTGTGTAGACTCCTTCAACATCTGTGTAAATATCGCATCTTTCTGCGTTTAGTGCAGCAGCTAAAGCTACTGCTGATGTATCAGAGCCACCACGTCCAAGAGTTGTTATTTCGCCGTCTTCTGTTACGCCTTGGAAGCCCGCAACTACAATGATTTTTCCTTCGTTAAGGTTTTGTTTTAGCTTTTCGGTTTGAATTTTTATAATGCGAGCCTTAGAGTGAACATTTTCCGTAAATATTCCAACTTGCATTGCGTTAAAGCTCACAGCCTCATAACCTTGAGCCTGTATTGCCATAGCTAAAAGAGCAATTGATACCCCTTCTCCTGTTGACAGAAGCATATCCATTTCTCTGGTTGATGGGGTAGCGGACAAATCTTTTGCCATTTTAACGAGGTAGTCTGTTGTATGACCCATTGCAGACACTACAACAACTACGTTATTCCCGTTGTTTTTTTCTTTGATAACTGTCTTTGCTACGTTTTTAATTTTTTCTGTGTCGGCGACTGAGGTTCCGCCGAATTTTTGAACAATAATTCTTCTCAATTTTTTCCCTACTTACACATATTCTTTTAATTCTGAGTATTCGTCCGTATATTTGAAGCCATTCTCATCGATTGACTTAATTTTTTCTCCAATAGAGAGGGTTTCTCTCACATTATATTCACAATTATTTTGTTTTACAAGTATGTAACTAACATGAAACAAAAGATTTAATATTTCTAAATCATCTTCTTTTAATTTCAAGCTGCGTCTAAGTTTTCTTTGTGCATTTTCGTAGTCCTGATTGTTTATTAGAAATTCTGAGTATTTCAAATAAACTTTTAATTCAGAAGGGTTTTCGACTAATGCTTTTTCAAAGTATTCTTTTGCGTTATTTGTATCGCCAAGTTGTTCATAAGCACAAGCTATATAGAAATTTAGTGAGAGATCAAAAAATATCTGTTCTTTTAGTTGTTTAAATTTATCAATAGCTTCTTTGTAGCAGCCTTTCTTTAATAGTATAAGAGCTTTGGCTTTTGTATATATATAATTTGTGTCATCAAGATCTTCTATTTTGTTTATTATTTCTTCCGCTTCTGTTATTTCGTCATCTCCAGCTAACGTCAACGCAACTCCTGCTTTTATTTCACTATCTTCGCCTGTGTATTCTTCAGCTTTTTGAAATTTTTCTCTTGCAAGAGAATATTCTCCATAGATTTGAAGTGTAACACCCCAATCGAAGAACAGGTGTTGAGTTAGGAGTTCTCTTTGGTAAGCTTCTTCGTACATTGATAAGCTATTTTCTTTTTGGCCTTTTATGACGTACAACTTGCCCAAAAGTAAGTATGCAGGAAGCATGTTTTTGTTAAACTCTAACGCCTTTTTTGCATAGTGGATTGCGTTGTCCCAATCTTCTTTTATGTATTTTAGGTTTGCATATTCATAATTATTTGTTTCATTTGGACTCACGTTAGCAAGAAAACTGAGTTTTGTTTCGGCTTCATTGTATTGCCCGGTTCGAACTTCCATAATAGCAGCCAAAAGAAGTGCCATGAAGTTATATTTGTTTATCCTTACAGATTCAATAAATTTTTCGTGGGCTTCTGCGTATCTTTTTTGTTTCATTAATGCCATTCCCCAGCCGGCAAAAGTGTCGGTGTTCATTGGTGAAATTTTATTGGCATTTTCAAAGGCTTCTTCCGCTTCTTCACTTTTACCTGTATTAACAAGAGTAAATCCTAAAAGACGCCAGATTTCTTTATCCTGATTGTTTAAATTTGCAGACTTTTTATATGAAGCTATTGCCTCTTCTATTCTTCCCGTACGTTCATATATTGTTCCAAGATATTTGTATACAAGGGCGTCTTCTTGCGGAAGTGATTTTGCTTCTTCGAGAATTTTTTCTGCTTCTTGCAATTTGTTTTCTTCGATACATTTTTTTGCTCGATTTACGAAAGCCAATGATGGCATTGCTTGAACAATTGATTCTTTTTCATACTTATCAAGTGATGCACTCAGGTGTAATATTTTTTCTATAACTTCTTTTAATCTGTTAAACAATCTGCGACCTCCCTGAATGCTCCTTTTCCACTTTCTTTTGTTGTGATTTGTATGCCTTCAACAGCTTTCACTTTGTCCACAGCGTGCGGAACTGTTATTTTATATTTTGCAAAATTTAGGCATTCCAAATCGTTTATGTCATCTCCTATGTAGAGATAATCTTCCTGAGTTAGGTTATGCTTATTTATTATTGATTTCATTACCTCAATTTTGTTGTGAATATTTTGGTGAACTTCTGTAAGACTAAATTTCTTTGTGAGAAGTCCGATTGCAGGATTCTGTTCTCCTGAAATTATGGCTATTTCGTAGTTGTTTTGCTTTAGCTGATAAAATCCGATAACATCTTGATAATTTAAGCGTCGTGTCATTGTGTAGTCATCGTTGATATAAACAAAATTGTCAGTTACAACTCCATCGAAATCTGTTATAATCCACTTAATTGTTCGAGGTAATTTTAACATTTATTACTACTACTTCCTTTAAAGTATTAACAACTTTTGCCCTATCTGCTATAATTATAACATAAATCAGCAAATAAACATTTAAGGTTAACAAACGTAAAGATGCTTTGGTATTTAATAAATTTTGGAATAATCATTGTATTTATTTTGTTATTTTTGATTACACGTCAAACAAACAAGCGTTGGTCCAAGATTAATGATTATTTGGGAACTGTTACAAATACCGTAAATTCAATCCGTTATGGTGATTTGACTACTAAAATCGAAAAATTAGAGCATCCTACTTATCAAAATGTAACCGATAGTATCAACAGAATGGTTGAAACGCTTAATGATCGTGAAAAAATGATTGTTGAGTATCAGGGAGAATTGATGAGGCAGAACAAACTTTTGGAATCTGTTATTAATTCTTTGTCTGATGGAATTTTGATTATAAATGATCAATTACATATTTTGAGAGCGACTCCAAAAATTACAAGCTGGTTTGGGGTAAAAGGGGCGAATATAATCGGACGTAGTATTACTGATTTTATTCAGTTTCCGAATGAAATCCATCTTGATAGAATGACTGCTAAAGATGTTTTTATCAAACATACTCCAACGAACAATTTTGTTGTAAGTTCAATTCGCTTGTCAACTGAGGATAACAAAAAACGTTACGTTCTTATCATTAAAGATGTGACAACGGAGAGAGAAATTGAAACTTTAAAAGAAGATTTTGTTGCAACTCTTACTCATGATTTGAAGGTTCCAATTGTTGCTGAGGCGAATATTTTGGAGTTTTTGGTCAACGGTAAGTTTGGGGAAATAAACGATAAGCAAAAGTTAGCAATCACAAACATGCAAGCTTCAAATAAAGAGCTTTTGAACCTTGTACAGATAGTTTTAGATACATATAAAATTAAAGATGGCGGTATAAAGTTATTCAAAGAAAATATTAAGCTTAATGAGTTTATATTAAAAATTATTGATGATATGGCTCCTATTGCCGCAGATGCAGGTTTGAAAGTGAAGTTTGATGTTGGGCGTAATATTAAAGTTACGGCAGATCCGCTTCAATTGGAACGTGTAATTAAAAACTTGATTAACAACGCAATTTATCACAGCAATACTAAAAAAGATATTGATGTGAAAATTGGTGAAGTTCCTAATTTTATTACTATTTCAGTAATTGATTACGGGCAGGGAATTGCTGAGAATGATATTAAATTAATTTTTAATAAGTATTATTCAGCATCAAAGAAATTCCGTAAAATAGGTACAGGATTGGGTTTGTATTTGTCACAGCAAATTGTAATTTCTCATGGCGGAGAAATTGTTGTTAAAAGTGAGGAAAATGTTAGAACCGAGTTTTGTATAAAACTTCCTCTGTAATTTTGATTTTCTGTTTTTTATAGTGTTTTTGAAGAGCTTTTATTTATGCTATAATTCTGTTTGTAGGCAGGGGATATAATTATGGCACCAAAGGAATGGATTTTTAAGAATAACGAGAGTAGTGAAAAATCATTAATTAAAAGGTTATTGGCTTCTCGTGGAGTTACCACAGATGAGGAAATAAAAGAGTTTACAAATCCTCTTGAGATGAAATTGACTCATCCAAGAGCGTTTATGGACATGGAAAAAGCTGTTGCAAGAATTTCCGAGGCAATCAAAAATGGTGAAAAGATTGTTATTTATGGAGATTTTGATGCTGACGGTGTTACGTCTACTTCACTTTTGTACAAGACTTTGACGTTTTTAGGCGCTAATGTTAATTATTTTATCCCTGATAGAGAAAAAGAAGGTCACGGGTTTGATACAAAGGCTTTGGTAAAACTTATGACATCTTTAAAGCCAAAGTTAATTATTTCGGTTGATTGTGGTATTAGCGATTTTGAACCTGTTAATTTTATAAACAGCTTTAAGATAGACGTTATAATTACGGACCATCACGAGGCTCCCGACGTTCTTCCTTCAGCTTATGCAATTATAAACCCAAAAGCTCCAAATGCATTGGATGAATATTTGACAGCTAAGCAAATAACATCCTTAACTTCTCTAGCTGGTGTTGGTGTAGCATTTAAGCTTGCTCAGGCTCTTTTGGAATTTTATAACAGAATAGAGTTTATATCTGAGATACTTCCGTTTGTTGCGGTTGGTACGGTTGCGGATGTTGTCCCTCTTATTGGCGAAAATCGTTATTTTGTTATGAAAGGTTTGGATCTTATTGCTCAGGGAAAGCATTATGGTCTGAAAAGGCTTTTAGAATCTGCCGGTTATAGTGTTGAAAAAGGGCTTACAGCAGAGACAATCGCTTTTGGTGTTGCTCCCAGAATTAATGCGTCGGGAAGGCTTGATACTGTTGAAGAGGCCATTAAACTATTGATTTCTGATAATCATCAGGAAATAGAAATGGCAATTATGAATTTGAATGAATTTAATAAGATTAGGCAGACTCTTTGTCAGGAAGTTTTTGCTCAAGCCGATGAAATGGTGAAAAAAGAAGGAAATAAAAGTCCTGCAATTGTCCTTTTTAATTCAAAATGGCATGTTGGAATTATCGGGATTGTAGCATCTAAATTAGTTGAAAAATATTATAAACCTACTTTTTTGATGACGTATTCAGAAGAAACTAAGCAGATAAAATGTTCTGCAAGGAGTATTGAAGGTGTTCATTTGTATGAGGTGATTAGTGCAATTGGAGATTTGCTTGATGGCTTTGGAGGACACTCCCTTGCTGCTGGTTTATCGTTTACTCCGGATAAGGTGCCTTTCAAGAGCGTTAGAGAACATTTAAATCGTATTATAAAAGAAATTACTAACGGTAAGGTTTTAAAGCCTTTTATAAATATTGATTTGGAACTATCTCCTGATGATGTTTCTGTTAATTTAGTTGAAGAAATTTCTAAATTAGAACCGTTCGGCGCTTCAAATCCGAGTCCTGTATTTGCGTTGAAAAATTGTACTTTGATGCAAAAAAAACTTATGGGTGAAAATAAAAATCATTTGCGTTTAACGGTAAAGGCCGACGGACGTGAATTTACTTGCATAAGATGGCAAGAGGGTGATATATCTTTAAATGTTGGAGATAGTTTGGATGTGGCTTTTCATCCGCAGATTAATGAATTTAACGGGCAGATTAGTGTGCAATTGATTGTGGATGACATTCATTCTCCTAATTTAAAGGTGAATGATGATGAGATTTCTACTCAAGCGTTAAAAATTTATGATCATAGAAAGAAGACTGATATTTTGCCTCTTGTTGAAGATTATGTAAGAGGGTCAAAATTAAATATCAGGGTTTTTGCAGAAAATAAACAAATTTGCGATATGTTGACTCCATACAAGACGTTAAGCAGTAGAATTATTGGCAGAAATTCTCTTGAACATTGTGATTCTTTAATGTTTTTTGACTATCCTGCGGATAGAGAATCTTTTGAGGGTATTATTAGAGAAACTTCACCTGATAGTATCCATTTGATGAAATATGATATCAAATATTTTGATGATAAAGAATTTTTGAAAACTATTAGCGGAATGTTAAAATTTGCTTGTAACAATAATTCAGGTCATGTAGAGTTGCTCCGTTGCGCAAGCTTTTTGGGTAAATCTATTACATTAATTCGTGCGTTTTTAGATTTACTTGAGAGTTGTTCTATAATTTCTGTTACCAATAGAGCTGATAGTTATTATGATATTAAGTTAGTTGAAGGTGCTGATTTTTCTTCTGTTTTGCACGATAGCAGATATGGTGAGATTTTGAACATGGCTGAAGAATGCGAATTGTTCCAAAGAGCTCTATTAGAGGATGATGTTACGGATATTGACAATTCTTTGAGCCTGATATTATAATTTAGTTATATAGAGTTAGAGGTGAGTGTATGCAAAAAAAGACTAATAATAAAAGAGTGATTATTTTATCTGTATTGGCAGTTTTGTCAGGTATTTTCTATTTTATTGTTGCTAATCCAATATCGCCGATTGCAAATGTTTGTGAAGATGTTGATTATGCAAAACAGCAGTATGCTAATAAAGATGTGAAAAAGAGAAATAAGTTTATTGTTGAGAGGAATAATCATTGTAAGGTTTTATTGTCTGAAAGAAAATCTTCAAAAGGACTTTATAATCAGCTAGAAAATTGTGCAATTCTTGATTATGCGCTTGAAGCTTCTGATAAGTATATAGCCTTGAATAAACAAAAAAGTTTGAAGTCTGTAAGAAGTAATATAAAATTCTTTGAAGATAATATTGAAAGTTACAATTATTGTCCACAGTATGGGGATGTAGCAAAGAAGATTAACTCTTTAAAAGAAGAATACAGTAAGTAATAAAAAAGCCGGTTTATAAGCCGGCTTCTTTTATTATTTGAACTGTTTTATGTAACCCGCTTGAATGTGATGATTTTATCATTATGTATGTGTCATTCTCAATATGGTTTAGTAAATCTGCATTCATATCATCAACATTTTTATAGTATATACAATTCATTTTTGTATTTATTTCTTCATACAGATTTTGCATTTCCGGGCCGCAAAGCATAACAGTTTTTACTTGCGAGCTTTCTACAGTTTTAGAAAGATCTTTGTGATATTGGGCAGAGAGCGGTCCACATTCGGCCATATCACCCAGTATAAGCATTTTATCTTTATCTCTATATAGTTTACTAAATCCTTCTATTGCAACTTTCATGGAAAGAGGATTTGCATTATAGGATTCATCAACTATGTAAATTTGTTTATTATTTTGGAGCTTAATTTCTGTTAATTCTCCCCTGCCTTCAATAAGTTCAAATTTTTCAAGGGTTGATAGAATTTTTTCAACAGGAACTTTTTCGCATCTTGCAACAATAATTGCAGCAGCCATATCCAGCATAATGTGTTTCGCAAGTGGTTTTGTATTAAGCGTATATTTTTGACCTTCTATAACAAATGTATTGGTTTCGTCTGTAAGAACTCTGACATCGCAATATTCATTTTCACCAAAGGTAAGGACGTTTAATCCCTTATACTTAGCTGTGTTTTGTAAATAGTCAAAAAATTCACATTCTCTATACAAAATTGCAGTCGAATTTTCTTTCATTCCGTTGTATATTAAGCTTTTTTCTTCAGCTATACTTCTTAAAGTCATACCTTCTTTAAGGTGTACAGGTGCAATGTTCATAATTATTGCATAATCAGGTTTTGTTATTGCGGAATTTCTGCTCATTCCTCCGCCAAGAGAGGTTTCAATAACCCAGTAATCGGAATCTATGTCAAAGCAGGTCATATTCCAGGAAATACCCCAAGATGTGTTGAATTTATTGAGGTTCGCACTGGTTTTATATGTCGATGCGAGGACATCATTAACTATTCTTGTTGTTGTTGTTTTGCCGGAACTTCCTGTGATTGCACAAACTTTACCTTCAAAATTTTTCCTAATATATCGTGCAAGATTTATTATTGCATCTCCACCATTGCCTGAAACTTCAATTATTGGTTTGTTATATTTGAAGAATTCTGTGGCATCAGTTGTTACAAAGGCTGCGGTTTGTTGCAACAGTTCAGGAAGCGTTTTGGGTAAAACTCCTCTGGTTTCGCCTTTCCTTCTGATTAAAACCATTGCATCATCTCTTATATTGTCCTGCCAAATTATTAGACCGCATGAAGACCAATTAGGCGGAAAATTGTAAAGTTTCGCTGTTGGTATAGCTTCTTTGATTTTTTCTTCGTTCCAGAAATTCATACTCCGAAGTTTAGCATATTTGTTTAAAGCTTGCAACATTTGAGAGTATGTTGTAGAATTAACTTTATGATAATTTATAAAAACAAGTTGTTTGAACATCCAATTAGAACTTTTTGTATCTTTAATTCTAAAGATATATTCAGAGCTTTGAACGAAATAGAATCTTTGAGTAAGCAGTATTATGCTGTGGGATATTTGCGTTATGAGGCTTGGAAAGAGGATTATTCTTCAGATAGTCCTTTATTATATTTTGAAATTTTTGACAGCTACAAGGAATATGAGCCTAAACATTTAAAAAGCTATGATCTTCACCCTGTTCAAAATATTACATTTGAGCAGTATTCAGAAGCTTTGAAGTCTGTAAAAGAAGAAATTCGTCTTGGAAATACTTATGAAGTCAATTATACCTATGATTGGCTTGTTGAGTCTCCTGAAGATGAACTTTCTTTATATGATTATTTGTTATTGAGGCAAAAAACGCCTTATAATGCATTTTTCAAAAATTCATTTGATACAATTTTATCATTTTCTCCTGAGTTGTTTTTTCAGTTAGACGGAAGGCACATTTTAACTAAACCTATGAAGGGTACGATTGCTCGTGGAAAAGATTATATCGAGGACAAAAAGAATATTGAGTTGTTGAAAAATGATATAAAAAATCGGGCTGAAAATGTCATGATTGTTGACTTGTTAAGAAATGACCTCGGTAAAATCGCTGTTGCAGGAAGTGTTAAAGCTGAGAAACTTTTTGAAATAGAAACTCACAAAACCTTGCATCAGATGACCTCTAAGATTGAGGCTGATTTGAGAGATGATGTTAAACTCGGCGATATTATAGAGGCGATTTTTCCTTGCGGCTCGATTACCGGAGCGCCTAAAATTAGCACTATGCATATAATTGAAAAACTTGAGATTGGAAAAAGAGATGTTTATTGTGGTGCTATTGGTTATATGTCACCAAATGAGTGCGTGTTTAGTGTTCCTATCAGAATTTTACAGAAAAAATCGGAAGAACAATCTTTTAGATATCGTGTAGGTGGTGCGATAGTTTGGGATTCTTCGATACAGGATGAGTGGAATGAGACAATTGTTAAGACCAAGTTTTTATCGCCTGAAGTTTCTTTGGTAGAAACTGTTAAAGTTACGAATAAGAAGATGTTTTTGAAAGAAGCTCATTTTGCGAGAATGCGAAAATCAGCCATGGAGTTAGGGTTTAAATATAATGAAGAAATCGAAAATATTGAGCCTGAAAAAGATGGAATTTTAAGAATTTTGCTTCGAAAAGATGGAGATTTTAAACTAGAATATAAGCCTTTAGAGAAAGCTTGTATTAACAATGTTAGAATTTCTCCAATAACTACAAGTTCTGAAAATTATTTGCTTTCTCATAAAACTACATACAGACCGTTTTATGAAGAAGCTTATCGGAAAATTAGCCGTGGTGAAGTTTATGACGAGATTTTCTTCAATGAAAAAGGAGAGTTGACGGAAGGTGCCCGTACTAACGTATTGGTAGAAAAAGACGGTAAATTTTATACTCCACCTTTGAGTTGCGGCTTACTGAACGGAGTATTAAGACAGAATCTTTTAGATAGCGGAGTTTGTGTTGAAAAAATTCTTTATCGTGAGGATTTAATTAGTGCTGACGCTTTGTATTGCATAAACTCTGTAAGAGGAATTAAGAGGGTATATTGTGATATTAATTAATAACTACGATTCTTTTACATACAACATTGTTCAGTACCTGATGGAATTAGGTGTGACGCCTAGAGTTTTTAAGAACGATGAAGTTTCAGTTGAAGATTTAAAGAAGATTGATTTTGATAGCATAATTATTTCTCCTGGGCCTGGAAATCCCAAGAGTGCAGGTATATCAATGGATGTGATTGGAGAATTTCACAAGACGAAAAAAATCTTAGGAATTTGTCTTGGGCATCAATGTATTGCAGAGTATTTTGGGGCAAGTGTTGTTTGTGCAGAAGAACCTTGTCATGGAAAGACTTCTGAAATTTTTTATAATGAAAATTCTGTACTGCTAAAAGGTTTACCTCAAGGTTTTAGGGTTACCAGGTATCATTCGTTGACAGTTTTACCTGAAAGCGTCAAAGGTGATTTGCTAATTACAGCCTCTACCGCTGATGGTTTAGTTATGGGGTTAAGACATAAAACATATCCTGTTTATGGGTTTCAATTCCATCCTGAAGCCATATTGAGCCAATACGGACATGAAATGTTGGCAAGATTTTTGACTCTGTCTAATACTTTGTCAAATAGTTTTCAATCCCGTCTGCGATAGCTTTTGCTACTTTTTTCTGAAAATCTTTATCAATCATTTTTGCGTTATCTGACGGGTTTATAAGATATCCAATTTCGATGAGCAAGCTCAATGCATTTGTGTTTCTCACAACGGCGAAACTTTGTTGTTTAATCCCATGGTTATTTACGCCAAGTTCATTTACCATTGCATTCATAATCCAGTCCGCAAGGGGCTTGGATTGATTGTAATAGTAGTAAATTTCGGTTCCTGAGTGTTGCATTGGGTCCAAATTGTCAGGAAGTGCGTTTCCGTGAAGGCTAATGAAAATTGTACTGTTTTCATCATTAGCAAAGGATACTCTATCTTTTAGGCTGATATCATTGTCTTCAGCTCTTGTCATAGATATGGTAGCCCCACGATCTTTAAGTTCATTTTCTAAAAGTTTAGCAAATGCCAAATTTATGTCTTTTTCTAAGTTTCCTAAACATCCGACTGCTCCGGCTTCGCTTCCACCGTGTCCGGGATCAAGAGTTATTTTAATGTTCTTAAAAGGTTTGTTTTTATCTGCAATTATAGGCTTTCTGATTTTGACAATAAAATCTGAACCCGAAAAATTTCCGTTATAACCTATCAATTTTTTCCCGCCAACTGATTTTTGGATAGGAAATGTCATCGTATATGTATTATCAGGCTGCTCAGCCACATTGTATAATTTTATGGTAAAAGGTTCGCCCTCAATCAGTTCCCAAGGTGTTTGACGGTTTAAGTGAAATACAAATATAAAAAATTCGTCTGTATCAATGTAGTCGTAACCCTTTAGTTCAGTAAGAGAAGAACCGCTTTCTTCAATTTTTACATCCGATTTTGCAATCCAACCTTCTTTTACTGCACCTAAAATAACTCTGTAAAAATTCCCTTTTTCACCATCTATTACTAGTGGAATTCCTTTTTGCATATGGGCAATTCTGTTTATTCCACTGTCAACAGGTGTTGTTCTCAGTGGTGAATTATCAGATATGACAGTCGCATATTTCATTGCTTCATATTCTTTTAATTGAGGAGCCGTCCAGTTACTTTTAGTTGGTTGTGGGCGTGTGATGTTATAGATTAGTGTTTCATTTCCGGATTTTATTGTAAATGTGTTTTTGCCGGTGTTTAGAGGTACAGTCTGAGCAAAGCCGCCTGATGGATGAACTTTTACAGGTTTATCATTAATTGTAAGGCTTGCTTTCGTGTCAGCCGAGCCGACAAAGAATGTTGATGTTGAGTTGATTGTAACATCATTTTTCTTTGGATATACAATGTCTAAGGCAAAAGCCATTTGCGTTGATAGTATTATAGCTAATATTAAAAATAAATTTCTCATGGCAAAATTATATCAGAGCTGGATGAAGAAAAAAAATCGTAAACATTCGTTAATATTTTGGGTTTTCAATAAGTCCTTATGCTAAGATTTAATTGTGTAGGGAGAGAATTAAGGTGATTGACAGAAGAAACGGAATTACAAGAACTGAGCAAAGAAGTAACAAAAGATTCGATAGTGTTATCGGGTGGTTGTATTTCCTTTTTATTTTATTTGCAGCGGCACTTATAATTCACTTGTTTTTTATACAGGTAATCGACATAAAGAAGTATAAAGTAAAGGCAAAAAAACAACGTGCAAGCCAAAATTTTGCTGTTCGTGGTGATATTTATGACAGAAATGGTATAAAGCTTGCGACTGATGATGTCTTTTATAATATATTCGCTCGTAGGGCAGATTATGATGAGGATGAGTCATCTCCGGAAGTTATTGCTAAAAAACTCGCTCCTATTTTGAAAATTTCTAAAGAAGAATTGTTGAAAAAGTTGAACAGTCCTGAACAGATTATTGCTGTTAAGAAGGACGTTGACAGAAATACTGCAAAACAAATAGCTCAACTTCATTTGAGAGCTATAAGTTTAGATAAAAAGAATACAAGAGTTTATCCGCAAGGAACCTTGGCAGCCCATGTCCTTGGATATTATAATTTCGATGCCGATATCGCAAACGGAATTGAGTATGCAGCAAAGGATAAATTAGAACATATTGAAAATACAGTTAAGTATCAGAGAACTCAAAAAGGGAAAATTATATATGATTTTTCAACTGATCCTGTTGCAACTGCTAAAAATCCAAAAGGACAAGATGTTACTTTGACTATTGATGCTGCAATTCAGCATATTTGTGAAAAAGAGCTTGCAAAGATGGTTGAAGAGAAGAAGGCATTACGTGGAACTGTTATTGTTATGAATCCTCGTAATGGTGAAATTCTTGCTTATGCGGTTTATCCTACTTATGACCCTAACAATTATCGGAATGCTACTCCTGAATTGATTAAGAATTGGACTTTGACAGACGTATTCCCTCCTGGGTCTACCTTTAAAACTGTTACTGTTTCCAGCGCAATGGATTTGGGTAAAATTAACGAGCATTCAACTGTACTCGATACCGGTAAAACAAAAATCGGAAATTGGGAAATTAAGAACTACGACTACGATGTTCACCCTTACCCGGGACATATCACTCTAGGGTATTTGTTTGAACATTCAAGTAACATTGGTTCTATAAATGTTGCAAGAACAATGACTCCACGTGAGTTTTATATGGTATTGAAACGCTTTGGATTTGGTTCTAAGACAGGGATTGATCTTCCTGGAGAATCTTCAGGATTGCTTCCTTATTGGAGCAATTGGGATCAGGGTATTCATGCGACTATGTCGTATGGTTATGGAACATCTGTTACTGCAATGCAGATGATATCTGCGGTTTCAGCTTTGGCCAATAACGGGGTTAAGGTTACTCCGCACGTTATAAAATATTCTCCAGAGGAAGAGGCTGTTAAAATTAAACGTGAACAGGTTATCTCGCCTGAAACTGCGCATTCTGTTACAAGGTTACTTGCAATGAGTGTTAATAATGGTAGATCTGTTATAAAAATGGATAAGTATAATGTCGCTGCGAAAACAGGTACATCAAGAAAACCAAAAGAAAACGGTGCGGGATATACTCCATACACATACACCTCTACTATTGGTTACCTGCCAGCATCTAATCCGCAGATACTTGTTTATGTTATGATAGACAGTGCAAAAGTTGGTGCTATATGGGGTAATACTGTTGCAGGGCCGGTATTTCACGAAGTAACTCTTCAGGTCGCAAGAATGCTTAATTTGAAGCCTGATAAAAATGTTAGTGAACCTGTTAAAAAAGATGAATAATGAAGAATTAATAATAGTTGTATAAAAGGAGCTAAAATGAAACTTGATGAATTAATTGAACATTTAGATTATAAGGATCTTATAAATTTTAAGAATGTAGAAATTTCCGGTATTTCTTATAATTCAAAGACTACAAAGAAAGGTGATATCTTTGTATGTTTAACCGGTGAATATACTGATGGTCACGAATATGCGAAAGATGCCATTGCAAATGGTGCTGCTGCATTATTTGTTGAACATGGTGTTGAAGCTGACAAGAAGATTCCTCAAGTTGTTGTTACTTCAACTCGTCATAAAATTGCAGACATTGCTGACAGATTTTATTCAAGCCCATCAAGAGGTATTAATTTGATTGGGATTACAGGTACAAATGGTAAAACAACTGTTACTCATTTGATTCAGAAAATTTTTGAACAAAATTCTCAGAAATGTGCTTTAATAGGAACTTTAGGTTACAAGCTTTCTTCTAATGGAGAATATCGTGATGCTAAACATACAACGCCTCAAGCTCCTGAGCTGCAAGCTACTTTGAGAATGATAAAAGACGTTGAAAAAATTGATAATGTTGTTATGGAAGTTAGTTCTCACGCTCTTGAACAAAATCGTGTCGGTGGATGCTGTTTTAATGGTGCAGTGTTAACTAACTTAACACAGGATCATTTGGACTACCATATTACAATGGATAATTATTTCGAAGCTAAAGCTCTTTTGTTTAAAGGGTTAGAAGAAGGTTGTTTTGCTGTTATAAATGCAGATGACAATTACGCAGAAAGATTCTTATCTGTTGTGCCTGAAGGAGTTAAAACTTTGACTTACGGTGTTAAGAAAAATGCGGATGTAATGGCAAAAAATATTAACTTCTCATTAAATGGTGCAGAATTTACTTTGGTTACAAAAGATGGTGAATATCCTGTTAATTTGCATATGAATGGTATGTTCAGCGTGTATAACGTATTGGCTGCAATTACAAGTGCTATTGCAATGGGTATTGATTTGAAAGTTTCTCTAAAAGCCTTAGAAAATGTAAAAGGTGTTGCAGGCAGGTTTGAGGTTGTAGCTAAAAAACCTCTTGTAATTGTAGATTACGCTCATACTCCTGACGGTTTGGAAAATGTTTTAAATTCAGCAAGAGAAATTACGCCAAAAGATGGTAAATTGATATGCTTATTTGGTTGCGGTGGTGACAGAGATGCTACAAAACGACCAAAGATGGGTGCTATTGCTGAAAAAATTGCAGATAAAATTGTTATAACAAGTGACAATCCAAGAAGCGAAGATCCTCAGCAGATTATTACCGATATTATTGCAGGGTTAAAATCTGTTAATCCGGATAAGGTTACTGTTGAACCTGACAGAGGACACGCTATTGCTTTGCTTAAAGATATCGCGGAAAATAACGATGTCGTTGTGATTGCAGGAAAAGGACACGAAGATTACCAGATTCTAAAAGATAGAACTATTCATTTCGATGATAGAGAAGAAGCAAGAAAAGTCTTCGAAGTAAGCGTTATATAGTTGAATTGGGGTGAATAGGGTATGAAAACAAAGCTTTTGATAGAACAACATTTCCACGGATGTTTTGGCATTGATTTTAATAAAGCATCGATTGAAGATGTGTTGTTCTTATCAAAAGAGATTACAAAATACGGTATTGGGGGAATTTTTCCGACTTTGGTGACTGATACTGTCAAAAATACGAAGCACGCAATTTGGGTGATAAAAGAAGCTAGCAAGTTGCAAACCCCTGATATGGCAAAGATTTTGGGTGTCCATTTAGAGGGGATTTTCCTTAATCCTCTAAAAAAAGGTATTCATAACCCTGAGCATTTTCTTGTCCCGAATGTCGAAAATTACAAGCTTCTTGAAGATGATTTTATAAAAATTGTGACTTTAGCTCCTGAGCTTGATGAAGGTTTGATTGATTATCTGAGAGAACATAATGTCAAAGTTCAGGCAGGTCACTGTGTTGGCGGTGATTTGAGTGGGTGTTGTGGAACAACGCACACATTTAACGCAATGAGTCCGTTTTCGCATAGAGGAAGCTCAACTTCTCTTTCGGCATTAATAGAGGATGAGCTGTACTCTGAAGTTATCGCTGATGGAATTCACGTGTCTGATGAAGCGTTGAGACTTTTATTTAAGACTAAACCTGAAGATAAAGTGATATTGGTGAGTGATTGTTTGCCTTGTACAAAAAGTTCGTTAAAAGAGTTTGTGTTTGCAGATGAAACAGTCTATTATGACGGATTTAAAGCTACTTCTAAAGAAGGAACACTTGCTGGTAGTACAAGTCTCTTGCCTGATATTATAAAAAGGTTAAATTCTGTCGGTTTGTTTAATCCTAAATTTATTGAGAACCCTTATCATTATCATAATTTTGACCTCAAAGGTTCAGTTGAGTGGGATGATGAGTATAATATAAAAAATGTTAAGGCAGATTTTTAAAATAATTTGGGTCGCTCAATGCTTTTGCAGCACATGTTAATCCATTATATGCAGCATGTGCGAAACTGCTGGTTGTTGAGCAGTGTTCTGGTTGTTCCCCGTTTGCTCCTGCTGGAACCAGCACACCTGTACCGCCTTTGTTTTTGATTTTAAAAATAAACACGTCATGCCCCAGTGCATTTGGCTTTTTCCAGTAACCGTTTACATCTACGCTTATTTCCGCGCTTGCGGCAGAAGAGCCATGGTTAACGTTACAGGTTACTAATGCGCCGTCAACTAGATAGAATTGTTCATCGTCAAGGTTATCACTTACGATATAGGTGTTAGTTTTTGTGTAATTTGTGTAATGTCTGTCCCTGTTTCTTTGAAAGCATCCTTCGGTTCCTGTTTCACACTTTTTTATGTTTTTTGTTACGGTTCCTATGTATTGGTATAGTGTTGTAGATGATAAACAGTCAGGAATTGTACAGTAACCGTCTGCCTGCATTTTTAACAAAGCTTGTGAAAGAACAGAGTATTGTTTCTTTAGGGCAACTTCCAGTTCTTTATTTTTAGTTGAGTTTATAACAGATGGCAACGTCATTGCTGCAACTATCCCTATAATCCCAAGTGTTATAAGAACTTCTGCAAGGGTAAATGCTATGTGAATTTTGTGATATTTGTTCCTCATATCTTAATCCTTAATGTATACATAATATTATTAACAAATTTATGGTGTTCTATATATATTATATAGTGTTTTCTAAAAATTTCAACCTATTTTATGGTGTTTGGGTTATTTATTAATTTTAAAAATATAGTTATCCTTGTATAAAAGGAGTGTTAATGGATAACGATAAGCTGCTTGTAGGGCAGAAGGTTAAGGAAATCAGGAAACAAAACGGACTTACTCAGGAAAAATTTTGTGAAAAAATCGGGATTGAACCGTCATCGCTTAGTAATATTGAGACCGGAAAGAGTTTCCCCTCTATGGGTACTATTCTTACAATAATGGAAAAATTCGGAATAACTCCTGAAAGTTTTTTTGATTTTGCCTATCTATGTGATAATGAAAATCTTGAAGATGCGATAATTAAAATAGTTAAATCTCTCCCGTATGAAAAGAAGCAGATAGCATTTAGGATTCTCAAGCAGTTTGTTGTATGATATCAGCCTTTGAAAGGAACTCTGACAAATACATAACTTTTGGCTGTTTCCCGAAAAATTCGCATTCCTGAATAAGCCCCTGTTTTATTCCCAGAATACAGGCAGGGCAAGTCGTTAGAATTATATCAGCTCCGGTGTTAATTGCATTTTTTGCTTTTTTCTTGGTAAGCGCAAGTGATAACTTTCTGTTAGTTAGCGCAAATTGCCCCGCAAAACCGCAGCATTCGTCATATTCTTCCATTTCTCTGTATTCAACATTTTCACATTTTGAGAGTAGTTCTTTTATGAATTTGTCATCTTGCAGGTGGCAAGGTTTGTGAAATGTTACGGTTTGTTTTTCGTTAAATACAAATTTTATGTCTTGTTGAGCTATGAAATCACTTGTATTGATAATTTTTTTGTTTAATGCTCCATAATTATTTAGAGCGGTTTCGCAGCTTGTGCAGTCTGTTAAGATATATGGGCTCTCTATTGAGTTTATTATTTTGATGTTTTTAGTTTGTGCTTCTTCGTACCTTTCAAGATTTCCGCTTGCCATAAAAGGTACTCCGCAACAATCAAAATCAGGTTCTTGAGTTTCTATATTTAGTGTTTTTAGGATTTTCCTGATTGCGTATGTGTTATTTGGAAATATTTTTTCTGCACAGCCTGCAAAATATAGGATTTCACCGTTTTCTTTTTTGCTTTTTCTGGAAAATAGTTTTAATAAGTTGTTAAAAAATCCCTTTGATTGCAAAAATCTAACAATGTGTCCTTCTAAAGAGTTTTTTAAGTATTCGTGTTTTGCAGTTCGAAATATTTCGCAGACATCAATCCCGCTGGGGCAAAAGTTTGAACATTTTCCGCATTTTAGGCACATTTCCAAGTATTTGTTTATGTTTCCGTTAAGTTTGAGATCCCCTTTTAGTACTCCGTCAAGCATCACAAATTTGCCTCTGGAAACAGCACAGTCGTTACCCGTTTCTTTGTAAATAGGGCATACAGATTGACACAATCCACATTTTGAACATTTGTTTATTTCGTTAGCGTAATCTTTTAATTCCTTCATACTTAAATAATAGCACGAAATATATGTGATGTTTTTTTTATTATATAATTACAGACAGAGGAAGTTAGTTATGAAAAGTGATAATATTAAAAAAGGTTTGGCCAAAACTCCGCATCGTGGGTTATTGATGGCAACTGGTGTTAGTAAAAAAATGATGAAAGCTCCGTTTATTGGAATTGCTTCATCTTTTTCAGATTTGGTTCCCGGGCATATTGGAATGAGAGATTTGGAAAGACAAATCGAAAAAGGTATTCATTCTGCCGGTGGTCAATCTTTTATTTTCGGTGTCCCTGCTATTTGTGACGGCATTGCGATGGGACATAGTGGAATGAGATATTCGCTGCCTTCCAGAGATTTAATCGCCGATTGTGTTGAGAGTGTTGCTGCAGCACATCAGCTTGATGGTATAGTTTTGCTTTCAAACTGCGATAAGATTACACCTGGAATGTTGATTGGAGCTTTAAGGTTAAATATTCCTGCTATTGTAGTAACTGCGGGGCCGATGCTTGATGGTATGTGTCAAGGTGAAAACAAGCTCACAATGGTTACTGGATCTTTTGAAGCTGTTGGAAGATTTAGAAAGGGTGAAATTACTGAAGATAAGCTTCTTGCATTGGAAGAAAATTCTTGTCCTTCTGCCGGTGCTTGTCAGGGAATGTATACTGCAAATACAATGGCTTGTTTGACAGAGGTTTTAGGTATGAGTATGCCTTATTGTGCCTCAGCATCAGCTGTTTCAGCTTTAAAGAGAAGAATTGCCTTTGAAAGTGGTATGCAGATAATTGAGCTTGTAGAAAAAGATGTAAAACCTTCTGATATTATTACTAAAGATAGTATGCTAAATATGATTAAGTGTGATTTGGCACTTGGCGGTTCTACTAATACTTTCTTGCACACATTGGCGATTGCAAATGCAGGTGGAATAGATATCACAATAGATGATTTTGATAGGCTTAGTCGTGAAATTCATCAAATTGTTAAAATTAATCCATCGTCAACTCTTACAATGACTGATTTTCATAATGCAGGTGGAGTTCCAGCCGTATTGAAATCAATGAAATCTTTATTGTCAGATACAAAATCTGTTTCAGGTTTAAGTTTGACAGAGATTGCAACTTCTGCTTATGTTGATGAAAAAATTATACCTCCATATGACAAGTCAACTTATACTCAAGCCGGATTGGGTGTTTTATACGGAAATCTTGCAAAGGATGGATGTGTTATCAAAATTTCAGGAGTAGATCCTGAGTGTTATGTTTTTGAAGGAAATGCAAAAACTTTTGATAGTGAAGAAGATGCAATGGCTGCTTTGGAAGGTGATGAGATTAAACCTGGTGATGTAATAATAATTAGGTATGAGGGGCCAAAGGGCGGACCTGGAATGAGAGAAATGCTCGCTCCAACCTCTTTGCTTGTAGGAAAGGGTTTAGGAAAATCTTGTGCATTGATCACAGATGGACGTTTTTCCGGAGCTACACGAGGTATTTGTGTCGGTCACGTTTGTCCGGAGGCTGCAAATGGTGGAGTTATTGCTCTTGTTGAAGATGGAGATAAGATAAAAGTGAATATTCCGGAGCGTTCTATTGAACTACTTGTGTCTGAAGAAGTTCTTGAAGAACGCCGAAAAAAACTGAAACCATTTGTTCCAAAGGTTAAGTCAGGTTATCTTGCTAAATATGCAAGCAATGTTAAAGATGCAAGCCATGGGGCTATAATTTAAGCGCCATTGCAAAGTTTGGTATGGAATTTCCGCACCAGTTTGGAACTTCAAATTGAAGACCTTTTACTCCCGGGCGTAGAGGATCAATAAAGGTTGAATCTCCAATGTCTATAACTTTGTAGCCGTCTTCGCATTTTATTATATTCGTGATACATACGTCATTATATTGGATCCCAAGACGGTTCATGTCTTCGACTAATTTGTTCCCTTCTAAAATATTCTCTGTATTGACTGTGTTTTGACCTTCTACAAAATCATATAACCCTGAGTTTGAGTTATAGTCAAAATAATGAAATTTTACTGTGTTTTTGCAGTCGTGCAAGTTTAGGTAGTGGTCAAGTTGTGCGTTTAAAAATACGGAATCAGATCTGTAAGCTATGCTTTCTTTTGCAAATGCGTTATGATCGCTGCCATAGGATTCTTGTATTTTTAATATGTACGGTTTACCCTTTTGGGTGCCGTTCTCAATATCAAGGAATTGAATTTTTAGCGGGTATTTGCCCGATAGTCCTTCTTTAAGTGATTCTATCTCCATATAGTTCCCGCCGTATTCTTTAACTACTTTTTCTCCAACTTTGAATTCTCCTCGCATACTTGCTAACCAGTTTACAAAGTGAGAATAGTTTTTTATGTTTTGAAATTCTTTAGGCAGTTTGCCAAATGTGAGATTGTTTCCTGTTTTATTATTTAGAAAGTATAGGTGCCAATTTGGAGATATTTTTATTAATTCTTCAATATTTAGGGTTGGAGCTTTTTCTTGAATATAGTTTTTATATGCTTCTTGATAACCTTCTGGCGCTTGCAGCCATTCAGACAAGTTCTTCCATCCCCCAATTTTATCTTTTAAAAGTTTCAGGTGTTTTGCGGATTCTCTAGGATTTTGCAGTATTTCTTCTATGAATTGTGAAGATGCTTTCTTGTCGGAGGTTAACCCGAACAGAAATTCTTTTACTGATTGAGGAGTTGTATTTGAATTTTCTAAAAAGTTGAAAATTCCTACCGTTTCTTCTCCAAAAGATTTGTATAATTCCGTATCTTTGAGAGGTTTTATACAGTATGGAATAAGGGTTTCTTCGGCTTGGACGCTATTATTTACAGGCTTATTTGTGGCTTTGTTTAATTCTTGCAGTAGTTTTTGGATTTTACTTCTTTGTGTAATTGCGACTATGCTTAAGCCAATTACACCTACAGCCGAAAGACTTCCAAGCAGAAGCTCTTTGCTTTTGTTGCTGTTTGGGTTTGAATTTTTAGCAGGTGCAGAGTTTTTATCGCTTGTAACCTTGCCTTCTAATGGTGCAGTTTGAGTAGTATAAATGTTTCCCCGTGTTATTTTTCCTAAATTTTCCATGATTATATTAAAAACAAACAAAATTTTTTTTGCTAGTTAAAAAGGCTTCCATTCGTGTGGAAGCCTTTTATTATTTTTATATTTATTTTAATTCAGATATGCGTGTCTATAATATATGAAGAAGCTCGTAAAGCATATTGCAATAATTGAATTTATTATTATGCAGATAATCGCAATTTCTTTTTTATAATTTTTTACTATCGCAATTATGTATGGTACTGCTGTTACGACGAAACATTTGAGTAGTATATTAGTGTATTCGTAGTTGCCAAAAACGTACTCACCATGTTTATCTTTAGCTTTTAACATCATAGGATATTTGCATATCAAGTATAGTTCGATGATGTTCAGTATTAACCATAATGCTGATAGTGTATAACCTAGCGGTAAAAGAAATTTCGGTTCTTTCTTGCTTGTTAGTTTTGATGTGCAATATGGACAAACGTCTTCATATGCTTTTATTTCTTGCTTGCAAAATGGGCATATTGTATTTAGCTCCATTTTACAATTTGGGCATATGTTTTCATTTTCATCTATTTCGTGTCCACAGTATGGGCATTTGATTGACTTCATATTGACCTCTTTTTACTTAGCTACTGCTAATAGACCTACAACTGTTGTAATTAAGAAGAGTATTATTACCAAAGGGATTAGGCTTAGTACAAAAGCGACAACCCCAATATTTTGGTCGAAATTTCTTAAATTACGTCCTTGTGCGTCCTTAAATTTGTTAAAGCATATCATTATAAAGTCTGCGTACGCCCAGATTCCGCAACCTCCAAAAGTCAGGAGTTGAGCAACCCCAATTCCGATGCTTCCGGTGTAGAACCTGTGAATCCCGAAGATACCCCAGAAATATGCAAACAAGAGTGTTGGTATAAATTCTTGAGGTTTATCATTTGTATTTGTTGATATCTCTTCCAACCAATTCTTGCAGTTATAACATCTGGCTGCTTCAGAATCAATTTCTGCTCCACAGTGTGGACAAATTTTTGTCGACATTGTTTGCTCCTTATAGTAAACCTGTTAATACTGGTATTATGCCGCAAATAAATAGTAGAACCCAGAGACCGAAGAATACTTTTCCTAATACAGGATTAACGTCTCTTAGCGGTTGGCCATTTGCGTCTCCGTAGTTGTTGAAGCATATGTTAATAAAGTCAATTAATGCCCAAATACCACAGCCTCCACCTGTAAGAAGTTGGACGATACCTATACCTGTATATCCTGTGTAAAATCGGTGGATCCCCAAAGTTCCTAGGAAAAATGATAGTAAAAGTGATGTTGTGTAACTTTTTTGCATCGTAATACCTCTTTCTTTTTCATTTCGCAATGCGGATTTTTTCAATCAACATCTTTATGCGCTTTGTACCAACATTGTTTAAGAGTGTTTTGCCCCATATATAAATCAAAAGTGGTGCCACTATGATTACTCTTGGGTTGAGATTGTATGCTTTTTGAAAATCTAACTCAAATAAAGCATTAAAAGCTCGGGTCATTCCGCACCCCCAGCATTCGTGTCCGGTGATAAGTTTAAATAAACATATACAGTGTGTATTGTTTAAGGCAAACCACCTAACGCCAATATAAAAGAATATTGGTGCTAATGCTATTAATATAATGTTAAAGTCTCTCTTGAACATTACTCTCTCTTAACTACTCTTCACTTCCACATATACGGAGAATTCTATTTTTAACTTTAATATCTCATTTAAATTATGTAGATATTGTTACATTGTGAAAAATATTAAGATGATATTGTTCCCGAAAATAGAGCTTAAGAACCTAACTCGTGGGCCTTTTTAGTCGTTTTATCGATGACATCAAAGAATAATGAGTCAGATTTTTCTTCTTTCATAACTGAAATTCCGACAAAAGTACATCCACCCTTTGTTGCGACATTATCAATTAATGTTTGTACAGGAGTTGTTCCTCTTTGTTCTACCATTTTTGCTGATCCTAGAGCGGTTTGGTTTGCCAGCATTAATGCTTTTTCATAGTCCAGACCAAGTTTCTCACCAGCACGAGCCATGTCTTCTATAACTTGGTAGAAAAATGCAGGGCCTGAACCTGAAATTGCTGTTACAATGTCAATTTGGGATTCTTCAACTTCAATGCATTTGCCAATCCCTGATAAAAGATTCATAACAAATTCAATATCCGCTTCGGTTGCAAATTCACCCTTGCAAACTCCGCTCATGCCTTCTTTTACGAGTGCCGGAGTGTTAGGCATGATTCTAACAATTCTGTGTTTGCCAATAACATTTGAGATTTTTTCAGTGCTTACCCCAGCTGCAATTGATACGATAAGCTTGTCGTCTGTTAATTCGTCTTTTATTTCTTCAAGAATATCTTTTACGCAATTTGGTTTTGTTGCTATAAAAATAATGTCGCTGTCGATAGCAATTGCTTTGTTATCTGACAAAACTGTTATTCCAAGTCTTTCTTGTGCAGCTTCTGCTATTTCAGGATTAACTTCAGATCCTTTAATTTCAAGGTGTTCTTTCATTGATGAGCACAAGATGCCTTTGATAATAGCACTTGCCATTTTTCCACAACCTATAAAACCTATTTTTTTGTTCATATATTTTAACCTCTCTCCTGATATCTGTTGACTATTTGTTTTTTTTTATTTAACATTAGAATTATACGACAAATATAAGCAAAAAGGAATTAGAAAATGAGACGTACACTAGAAGGAACAAAGATTAAAAGACAACACGTAAGCGGTTTTAGAGCTAGAATGTCTACCCCTGGCGGCAGAGAAGTTATCAACAGACGTCGTGCTAAAGGTCGTCATTCTCTTGGTATCGTTGCTAAAAAACGTGCGTAGAAATATTATAATGTAATTTTAAACAGTAAACGGTGCATCTTATATAGACGGACCGTTTATTGTATTTAAGAGATTAGTTGTTATGCTTCCGAAACATTTAAGGTTAACTAAAAATACGGCTTTTAGAGCTACATATAGAGTAAAAAATACGCATTATTGTTCGGGTTTGGCGCTATTTGTCGGTGTGCGTAAAAAAGATGATTCATTCACTAAAGTTGGTTTTGTTGTGAGTAAGAAAACTCATAAGCGTGCTGTTAAGCGAAATAGATTAAAAAGATTAATGAGAGAAAGTTACCGCTTATTGTTGAAAGAAGGTTGTGTTGGAAATTCTAACGAGTATTTGTCTATAATATTTGTGGGGCATGAAAAAGCTATTGGAAAATCTTTTTCTGAAATATATGGAATAGTGAAAAAACTTTTAGAGGAGATTTAATGTTAGAGGGGTTGTATGTAGATCAGGTTCTTATGCACGAAAATATTCGAGCATATCCTATTATGCCACAGGAAACTTCCGGTGTAACCATGGGGTCGCAAGCTATCTATCGTTATTCCTTGAAGGAATCTGATTACCCGACAATTATAATTGTTGATCCAATTTATGACAATGCGAATAATGTGATTGTTCCTGGATATTATGGGTTAGCGCTATCAGATGAGAGAGATTTCTTAATATTAATTCAGAGTAAAAAGGCGTATGCGATAATCCCAGTGTTTAAGGTTGAAGAAGACGCAACAGAGAGTAAGCGTTTGAATGATAAAAAATATAAAAAACAGTTAAAAAAAGAGGCTAAAGAACGCAAAGAGGTAAACGAAAAAAGAGCAAAAGTCGGGATGCCGCCTGATGAGGAGAAAGTTCATATGGAGGCATCAATAGAGTATAATCCAAAAGGGGATTATTACTTAATCAAGTATGAACGTGGAACGATTCGAGCTTGGGGTGCGATAAAGAAATAATTTAATAGGCGATAAGCACCAAATCTGCTTGTGGTAGTACTGCCTCGCTTCTTCTAATCATAAACTTGTAACCCAAATTCAGATTTTCAATTTTTTCTTTCATTTCAAAAAAATCTTCTCCTTTGTGATAAATCGCGATAAGAAGAATTGGTTTGTATTTTTTTATTGTGTTAATCGCACCTTTGAATACCTTTGATTCAAAGCCTTCAACGTCCATTTTTATTAACCCAATCGGTTCATTTAATAATTCTAGCTCATTATCAAGCGTGTTGATTTGTGCGAGTTCTTTTGTGTTGAATTCGATTTTGGTTGTTTCGCTTTTTTCTCCAAGTCCTTTTTGTATTAGTGTAATCTTCTTGTTACATGCTTCTTTTTCAAGAATTAAATTAATTGTGAGAATATTTTTTGAAAGAGGTTCATATATTCTTATGTTTGAGTCAGGGAAGTTTTTGTGAAACATGTAAGCTGTGTCACCGTTGTAGCCTCCAATATCGATGATTGTTTTGCCATTAATGTTTTCATATTCAGATTTTGGCAAATCGTTTAGTCCATATTTATAGAAAAATAAGAACGGGTTAAAATTTGTGATTTCATCAAAAGGTTGGATAAAAGTTTTCTCAAAATCTCTATACTTTTTAAAAAGTTCCAGATCATACTTAGTCCAGACTTTCCGCTTGAGGGTTCCATCCCAATACTTGGTTAATGTCATAAAGTTGTCTATGTATTCGCAAGAGACATCATCGAGATTTTGTTTTAGCTTTTGAATTTTAAGTTGCATATCGTGATTGTGAAAATAATCTAAAAAATCCTTTTTCCAATAAAAATCAACTGCTTGTCCAAGATTGTACATGAGTTCTTTATTGAAGAGTTTTATAAAGAATTTAGTTTTGTTTTCAACTTTCTTAAATCCGATTTCAAACATTCTGTTAAGCATAAATAAATATTATGATAAAAATTTTTACAGGCAAGTACTTGATTTTTGATTTTTAGCGTTACATAATGGGATGTAAAATAAAATATCGCGGGATGGAGCAGTCTGGTAGCTCGTCGGGCTCATAACCCGAAGGTCGTTGGTTCAAATCCAGCTCCCGCAACCATTTAAAAGAAGGCTTCAGTTAATTATCTGAACCCTTTTTTGTATGAATGTGTGCAAATTTGCAGTGGTTTGATGTGCAGTTCCTTAATGTTCTGATTGGAAATTTATTTCAAATTACTTTTGTTATGAACTAAATCAATTGATTGTATAAACAATGGATTATTCAAAATTTTAAAATTGCTATCATTGAACAGACATTGCAGGAATTTGATTTTTTTGAACTAATAGGGGTGTGTTTCAAATATATCTTGATTTTTTTAGTCGGAATTTGCTAAAAATAAAATTCCTGAACTGGCAAAAAAGTCCGATTACTGTCCGTCAATGTCTAAAACAAGACAGT
>CASEYJ010000011.1 GCA_949292175.1 uncultured bacterium
AATGTTTCGAGATCCGGCTGCGATGTATTTGTACACCAACGGGAAACAGAACAGGTATTCTTACCAATCTGCTCAGACAGCCATTTTGCCGTCCTATTTTGCTCAACAAGTACTACCTTTATTCTATTTAGTTGCTTCATATAGAAAAAACTTATAGTTTGATGCAAAAGTACAAAATTTGATTATAAGGAGGCATATAAATACAGCTCTTTTTCCAAAAGTATTTGGGTTATACCACAACAACTAAATGGTCAGTATATCCAGAAGGTCTGAAACAAACTGATTATACAACAAGCTCCTCCTCAAAAACAGAAACAGACATTTCATTTCTATTGAAATTAAAACTGTATGCAATCTAATTAATAAAGGCAAATAGCAACTCTTCCCTTTTCTTAAGCAGTACTCAAAGATTAAGCAACTGCTCTTCTGTTATAAAATCACATCCATCTAAATAACTAGGAGTAGGCAATGAAATAGGATGTGGATTGTATACTTTCACGCTTTTAGATGCGTTCTTAAAATACATAACCTCTCTTTCTGTACATGGCGATTTAATGCTATTATCCGTCATGACATAAAGCAACGTCTTGGATTGATCCATTCTTAGTTCTAGAGCCTTCCATGTATCCAAATTCTGATTTTGACGATTCAGCATTACTCTATCATTTACCCAATCAATATATACAGTCTTTCCTTGCTGATTAAGAAGAACCTTAAGTTGTAAAAGTTCATTAACATCAAGTGAACTATGAGAAAGAAAAACATCATATTCCTGATACAACATATGTTGATTGGCGTATATAAGTTGAATTAATTCTGTAGGATTTTTTCGTACATCAATCGGTTTTAGCATTGAGAGACGTCTTTTACCTTTATGTCTCTTTGACAACCATGGATTTTCTCCTAGTCTCTGAAGGGAATAAAAGGCCATTTCTCGAAGATCATCATTTTTCTCGCAAGCATTTATCTTATTCAAGAATTCTATCGTTTCATCACATCGGAACTGAGTTGCCTCTAGTAGTATCAGATAACGCGCATTGATGTCAAGAGGAGAAGTCTTACGCGTCTTGAAATATGATTTGATAAGTTGTTTGATGTATGGAGGGCAAACTTCTTGAACAAAAACAAGATTTGAAGCGAGTTTATCATTGCGCCGCCTTTTCTTCTCTTGCCCTTTAAGAACTAAAGATGCATACTTATTATGCCTGTCCTGTTCATTCAAATATTTAGATAAAGAGCGCATATGAACAGCATGTTTTAAATACTGTTCTGGAGTATAATATGGAACCGTACGAAGCCCTTTACGGCTTCTTCGATAAAAATCATTTTTCTTTTCCGATGCAGCATATCGAACTGCTTGAAAACAAAAGAATTGGCGTTTAAACGGTAGAAAAGCCATTTTTCACTTGTTTTTCGGGCTTAAAACCGCCCATTTCGCCGCTCTTTTTCTTGAATCGGAACCAACGGGAAAACTGCCGTTTCCCCGTCCGAAGTCCACCTGTTTTCTATCCGTTGCGAAGATACGAAATAAGCGGTAATTTCACCAACTGAAGTCAACTGAAAACAAGATGCAGTCACGAATATTTTTGCAGCCAAAAGAAAAATAGGTTGTGTCGTGTGTGGACTTAGGTAAATCGGTTGGTCTGCTTGGCGAAGCCATCTCTTTTCTTCCCTTTGTTCTGACTTTACTTTATTAGGCGTATATATGAGTATAGGGATAAAGTAAAGGTAACTTTCCTTTGACAAGCAAGATTTTTTTTCGTGTGACTAACTGAAAATATTAAGCCCCAACATATCATATAATAT
>CASEYJ010000012.1 GCA_949292175.1 uncultured bacterium
AAAAACTCCCCAGGTTGGACTCGAACCAACAACCTACCGGTTAACAGCCGGTTGCTCCGCCATTGAGCTACTGAGGATTATGCTCGCACCCTTCAAAACTTCTCACTCGAAATCCCTTAGGGTATGTACTTATTATAGAATAAAAAATTTTTATTGTAAAGTACTTTTTTATTTTTTATTTATTTAAACTTGAAAGCCTTATCAATTCTGCAAATTCAGGATATTTACCCTCTAAATATTCAAAAGATCCAGCATCAACAATACGACCATCCTTAAGATAAATAAGTTTATTACATGCTCTTAAGGTAGATAATCTATGAGCTATCGCAATAATAGTTTTATCCTTGCAGACAGACAAAAGCATATCCGTAATATCAGACTCAACCTTAACATCGAGCGCTGAAGTAGCCTCATCAAAAATTAAAATCTCAGGATTGCGATAAAGTGCACGAGCGATAGCTAATCGCTGTTTTTGCCCTCTCGATAACCCAGTATCTCCTATAAAAGGTACAGCGTATATTCCGTCAGCATAAGACTTTATAACCTCGCCAAGGCACACTTGATTTAACAAATAGCTAACCCTTTCATCATCGATTTCATCAGCCGGAAGCCCCCATGCCACATTCTCGCGAAAACTTCTCTCTAATACATTCAAATCCTGCTGAACATAACCGATATTTTGTCTAAAGGCATGACGATTTGACGAATCCAATTTCAAATCATCTACGAAAATATTTCCCGAATCAGGAACCAACAATCCGGTTAAAATATCCGCTAACGTACTCTTTCCAGCTCCAGATAACCCAATAATTCCTACAAAATCACCTTTTTGAATTTCAAAAGAAACATTTTGTAGAACTTGTTTATCGTCATAAGAAAAACATACGTCATTAAAAACTATTTTATCGTTAAAAGGTAAAGGATTAGATTTTTTATAATCACTATATTCAAAATCTGCCAACCCAAATTTTTCATAAGCCTTAATCAACGCATTAACAAAATTCAAACCCGCAGGTAAATTAAGTAACGCCGATTGAATTCTGTTTAAAGCCGGCGCAATTCTAAAAATAGATGCAACAATCATGGCAAAAGATGCGACCATAACAGAACTTTGGCTAATATTTTGGATTGCTATTACCGCACCAAGAAGAAGTAAGGTAATTACAATAAGTGTTTCTACAAAATATGGAGGAATGCCACCATAAAAAGTTTGTAACGTAACTTCATCTGCTAATTTTGCACCACATGCCCCATAGTCATTATAAAACTTTTGTTCACAACAAAAGATTTTTATATCCTTGATATTGTTTACTGTTGCATAGTTTATATTATTTGCAACATTATAAGTCTGCTGAATATTTTTCCCCAAACGCTTAACCTTATTTTTAAAGAACAAGTTCAAACAAACCACACAAACAACAATAAAAAGTAAAGAAACTATTCCTGCAAACGGGAATTTCCACAAAATCAACCCCAAGATAAGGACAACTATGGATAGGTTAGTTACAAAATTCATAACTCTAATAAAAAAACCACTTGTTGCTTGATTAGATAGAGTTGTTATTACATAAAGTTTTTCCGAATTAGAAATTTTTAAAATTTTCTGATAAGGAGCATACAAATAGAATTGCATAAACCGATTGTTAATATCAAAAGTCCATTTTTGAATGAATTTACTCTGAACAAACAAAAATAAAATCATATACAAATTTTTCACAACAAACAATACAAGAGCACTAAAGCCTAGCAACAACGCAAAATGTACCGGAGAAAGACTGCTAAGTAAACTTATACCCTGCTTACCTATAAAAGGAACAGAGTGATCAGGACTAACAATTAACATCACAAAAGGATATATTAATGCAACGCCTAAAAATTCGAGAGCACCAGCGATAAGCGACATTAAGAAAAACAAAACCAATTTTACACGCCGCCTATAACCAAAATATTTAATAAACTTTTTCAAACTCTCAATATACATCTATCACCTGCGATAATAGCCCAATCAAGTACTTTATGCTATAATATGGACATTATAACATAAAAAATACTGATAAAGAAAGGTGGTTAATTATGGCAAACCCGATACTAAATGATAATTTTGGAGCAGACGCAACAGTATATGAAGGGGATGTAATGTCCATAAATGGAACAATCCAAAAGACATTATTGATGTTGATTATGCTGATAATCTCGGCATCATATACTTGGGGGCTTACACTTCAAGGCTTCACTGATAAAGCACAAGTATTAGGGATAGCTGGCTCAATAGCTGCACTTATCTCAATTGTAATAATGTACTTTGCGAAAAAAACATCTTGGCTGTGGGCAACAATATACTCAGTTGGAGAAGGATTTTTCATTGGCTTAATTTCATTGATGTTTGAAAAAGCATATCCTGGAATAGTTATCCAGGCCGTTGGCGGAACATTTGCCGCAATGTTTTCAATGCTACTACTATACAGAGCAGGTTTAATCAGATGCACTGAAAAATTCAGAGCTGTTATGATGACAGCCATAGCTTCAGTATTTTTGATATATTTAATCCAATTTGTAGCATCGTATTTCGGAAGAGGAATTCCACAAATCTTCACAGCAAGCCCTGTAGGCATTGTATTTAGCTGCATTGTAGTTGTAATCGCTGCACTAGGGTTTATTATGGATTTTAACTTCATTGAACAAGGTGCCAACAGGCTAGCCCCAAAATATTGGGAATGGATGGGAGCAGTCGGACTTATGACATCTATCGTTTGGTTATATATTGAATTACTACAATTATTAGCAAAACTCAACGATAGAAACTAATTACTTAAAACAAATAAAAAAAGCACTCTCTACAAACAGGAGGGTGTTTTTTTTATTCACCATAATTTGAAAGCATATCATCAATAATCTTTGTCATTTTATTTTTCAAATAATCAGGAGAAACTATTACACACTTGTCATCATATCGTAAAAGTCTTGAACAAAGCATATCAAAATCTTCACCTGAATTAACAACAACAAGCCAACCATTTTCATCTTTACCGGTTGAATGCTCCCAATCTCTAAGTTTATATCTGACTGCCAAATCTTCTTTCAACTTAAAAATAACCGTAGTACAACTTTGAGAAACATTAATGCCCTCAGAAACTTTTCGAATATTTTTAATTGAACCTATCGGAATATCAACAACTTGACGACTCAACGTATTATACACACTATAAGAAACCACTGTATCATGATACTTAATTTCTTTAGGAATACACATAATACAATCATCTCTATCATTGTGAACATACAAAATTTCTAACTTGCAAGAATTTTGCAAATAATTTTCGCATTCTGCAATTTGCGTTTCGAATTTCTTAAAATAAAACGACAAATCATAATTTTTATTAGAAGAAATTACAGCTTTGAGCTTTCTTGTTTCATTATCGTAAAGATTCTCTAAATCCCTTAACAGTTTAATAATATTATTTTTATTTTTCCCATCTGGCAAAAAGTTTACAGCCGCACCAATCAAAGCAACCCCTTGCAAATCAGTCTCGTTCAAGCTCAAACTGAATGGCATGTGTTTCAGGATATATTTATTTTTAACTTTTTCAACATCAACTCCAAAAATCTTAATTGTATTCAAATATTTGTTAAGTAACACATTTGAATTTGAAGTGATCTCGCCATTAGCATCTGCAAAAATTTTAATGACATCAGAAAAATCAGCATCCCCATCTGCAAGAAGATTTAACAACGCAAAAATTTTCAGACAAGCATCATTATATTTCTTACTTATTCTTGCCATTTAAATACTCCTCACGCATTCTTTTCAGGGTATTAATAATCTCTTCTCTAAACTCTAACGGTTCCAGAACGGTACAATGTCTGCCATATTCCATTACCTTTTGTTTTAGAATGAATTTATTAGAAGACTCCATCTCTACAGTTATAGAATCATCATTAATTTCAAGAATTTTCTCCTCATCAGAAAGTTTAAATTCCGGCGAAAGAGATTTTAATATATATTTAACCTTATAAGTCTTAACATCAGGCAACTCAATATGTTCGGCTTTAACATTTTGAATCTCAAGAATCCTTGAAATCAAAAAATATGAATACTGTAGATATTTAAGATTGGTACCATAAAGATAAACTTTCCCATTTGAAATTCCAATTTTATCAATAACTAATTCAATACTGGAAGTTTTACCCCTTGGCGAATTATAGAGAAACGTTATACACTTTTTTCCTAAAGCATAAGAAATTAAATCTTCCAACAAAGTTTGATTGATGCCTTTGAACACAGAAACTTTATTTATAGCATCTAAAAGTTCAGAATTTTTAGTCTTATGAGCTAATTCTCTTATAAACTTTTCAAAAGCATATAACCCTTTAACATCAATAGTTTTCAAGATAATTCTGTATATTTTAACAATACTTTTTATCTGTTCCTCGGAAATCTTCAACTCAAAAGGGTGAGATACAATTCTATATTTAGACCCATCATCAGAACTTTCTCTCACAATCTCACAACCAGCTCTTTTTAATGATGTAATATAAACTCTAAAAGTATCTACTGAAATTTCCTCATTAATATACTCGTGCTTTTTAAAAAACTCGCAAATTTCACGATATGACTTTGGAGACTCAAGAAGCAGAGTAAAAATCATCAAAGATTTAAACCCGGTAAACGACATCAAATTATACGTAACCGTATTAGATTTTTTAAATTCTTTCATACGCAATCTCAGCCAAATATCAGTACTAATATAAATCAAAATTAAAGAGATGTAAATACAACACCATGCCTAAAAAAGGAGTTACGGAAAAGATGAGTTGTCAACAAAAAAATGTTCAAATTTTTACTTAATTTAATTAAGTTTTCTTCATTAAGATTTAATAACTTGAATTTTTGTTTAGAGTATCAGGGGGCATGGTCAATTGTAAAAAATAATTAATTTTTTTTTGCTTGTCAATTTTGTAAATTAGGTTTACATTAAAAGATGTCAGGGGAACGCAAGAGTCAATCCCCCACATAGAGAGAAAAGGCTACCAGATAGGTAAGAGGACAGATAGGATAGTTTGTAGATTAAGGACAGAAGAAAAAGAGGTGATGGCTTAAAAGTCCGTAGTAAACATAGATGAAACATTAAGGTTTATAAGGTAATTTAAGAAAAAAGGTTTATAATATACGGAGATTAAGGTGTAGTACAGTTGTAGATTAGGGATTATTTTATTATCAAGGGAGAATACAGGTTTTAAAAAATTTAGTAATTAATCTTTAGGAGATTTGGGGTTTAAAATAGTTGTAAATTGTTGTAGTACTGTCAGAAAAACGATATGGATGAAGAATTAAAAACAAAAAGAATAATAGGTCTTATGTCTGGGACATCCTGTGACAGTATAGATGCCGGCTTGTGTGAAGTAACGCCGGACTTAAAATGTAAGTTAATATATGGGATTAATTACAAATATCCGGAACATATCAGAGCTAAGATATTCCAACTTTTTTCCGGAAACGCATCAATCAAAGATGTATGTCAAATGAATTTTGCAATAGGTAAATGTTTTGCAGATGCTTGTAATTCAATAATTTCAGAGTTTGGGAAACCTGATTTAATAGCAAGCCACGGACAAACGATTTACCACGCCCCACAGAATGAAAGTCTGGATGGAATTTCACTAAAAAGTACTCTTCAAATCGGCGAAAGTGCAGTTATTGCAAAGGAAACAGGCTGCTTAACAATCTCAAACTTCAGAGAAGCAGATATCGCAGCCGGAGGTGAAGGAGCTCCACTAGTCTGCTTTGCTGATGAAAAATGGTTTAAGCCTACCGGCAAAAATATTGCGGTACAAAACATTGGGGGCATTTCCAACGTAACAATGATTTCTCATTCTCATCCAACATTTGGATTTGACACAGGACTTGGAAACATAATGATTGACTACTGCACCAACAAGTTTTTTGGAAAATCTTATGATGACAATGGAGAGATAGCCAAAAGCGGAAACATCTCCGAAAGTTGGCTCGAATGCCTTTTGCAAGATGAATATTATTTTAAAAACCCACCAAAAACCACTGGAAGAGAATACTTTTCACCTATGTACATAGAAAATGCTCTCAAATTTGCACCGTCTGAACCAAAGGACATTATAGCAACGGTAACAGCCCTTACAGCAAAAACTATTGCCCAAGCATATGAGAGATTTATCCTTCCGGAATTAGATATAGAAGAAGTTGTCATTGGAGGAGGCGGAGCCTATAACCCTACTTTAATGAACTTCTTAAGAATATATCTTCCAGATGATATAAAACTAAAAACACATGAAGATTACGGAATTTCAAATAATTTCAAAGAAGTAATGGCATTTGCACTACTTGGATATTGCACGTATTATGGGATTCCAAACAATCTCCCTGAATGCACAGGAGCCAACAAACGAGTAGTTCTTGGAAAAATGGCTAATTGAAAATCCCCATTCAGGCTATTATAATTATTATGAACAATTGTAAATAAAGCGTTATATTATAGCAAAATAAATATTCAGTAACGTTAAAAATAGAAGAAAATAAATTTTCAACAATACAATCAAAGGAGAAAAAAATGATTAACAATGTATCATTCGCAGGTAGAGAAACAATGCTAACAAAAGGTGTAAAAGAAGTAGCATCTAAAGCTCATGAATATGTTGGCACAGGTAAAATGTATAGCCCAGAAGAAATTGACGTAATTGAACGTATGATAAATAGAGCACAAAATAAAGATTCCATCTCTAGAGTTGCTGCAGAAAGTGCTGAAGCTAGATATACAAGCCCATTTGCACCAACTCACGCAAAACAAGGTAAAATGGCACAAGCTGCTGACGAAAAAAATGGTTACTTATATAACGTTGCACATGGTAAACCTGAAGAAGTTGCAGAAGAAGGTGTTTCAAAAACATCTGTTCTTGCTGCAAAATTAGACGTTTTAGCATAATTTATAAAAGCTTTTTAATAGCGTAAGGAATGAACCTGATCTGATCGGAAGCCAAAACTCCATATTCGGTCAGGTCATTTTTTGCGATATCACCACAAAGTCCATGCAAATATACACCCAACTTAGCAGCATAATATTCATTACAATTTTGAGCAAGAAGTCCTGCAATAATCCCCGCCAAAACATCTCCACTTCCGGCTTTTGCAAGAGCACTGCAGCCAGTATTATTAATATAAATTTCCAAATCTTTAGAACACACAACAGTTCTATGTGATTTTAGAACAGTTACACAATTAAATTTTTTAGAAATCTCTTTTGACCAATATTCCATATCCGATAGAATTGTATCAACATCAACACCTAAAAGCCTTGACGCTTCTTTTGGATGAGGAGTAAGAATTAGTTTTTCCGGCAGTTTTATATTATTCATTTTTGCAAGAATATTTAAGCCATCAGCATCAACTAAAACTGGAATATCATCAACTGAATTAATCGCCCTTCTGAAAATTTCAATAGCCTCATCAGAAGTAGACAATCCGCAACCAATAAGTAAAACATCTGCAGCTTTAACCTGATTTTCCAAATCTGAAAGCAGGCAAAAAACAATATTTTGACTCTGTGCCGCTACCGCATCAATAACTCTTTCTGTTGAGCACAAAAAAACATACCCGCACCCAACAGTCAAAGCAGAAAGGCTAGAAAGGTAAGCTGCCCCCATCATATAATCAGAACCTGAAACATTCAGAACTCTTCCGTATGTTCCTTTGTGTGAATTTTGTACCCTTTCAGGCATTTTAAATTCCATTTTGTCTTATAACCTCATAAGTTACTATCGCAACAGAATTAGAAAGATTTAAACTTCTCTGACCTTCTCTCATAGGAATGGTTAAAGCATGTTCATCTTTGACGTACTTATCAGGCAAACCTCTGGTTTCAGGCCCAAAAACAAGGAAATCACCATCTTTAAATTCTATATCTGTATATTTTTTATTTGTTTTAGTAGTCAGGTAATAGAATGTAGCACCCTTATTCGCCTCAAACAATTCCTCCATAGTATCAACTTTGTGTAAGTCAACACTATCCCAATAATCTAAGCCTGCACGTTTAGTATACTTACTGGATAAAGAGAACCCTAATTTTCCAACCAAATAGAGGGAAGCTCCCGTACACGCACACAAACGTGCGATATTTCCCGTATTTTGAGGAATTTCAGGTTCATATAATACAATATTAATTTTGCTTGCCATTATCAAACAACTTTCCACTTTCAGCAACAACAGGAATTGCACGAACTACACAGAAAATAATCGCAATCCATGCAAGTACAACTGCAACATTCATAACACAATATTGAATTCCCAAACTCAAGTGAGGAATATTTGCAAAAATCAAAAGAACAAATGCTGCAACTTTAGCTACGGCATAGCTTATTCTCATAAACTTAGATGCACAAATAAACTTTCCCCACGCAGTAGATTGCATAGACTTATCACCAAAAGCTGTCATACCCTTAGATAAAGCAACACTTCTGATACTGTCGGTAGTAAAAGCTCTCGCAACACAAACAAGAGGGAAAATAATGCTTAACCACCCAAGAACCGCAAATGCAATCCAATAAGAAGCCTCTACGATTCTATCTCCCATGATATCCAAAACGGAACCAAGTTCGGACGATTGGTTATACTTTCTTGCAATATACCCATCAACTCCGTCCATTATGAAAGCAATAATAGTAAGTCCCAAAGCCCACACATAAGCTGAAGTCGTGTGTACAAACAACAAGCCAATTGCTATAAATGCTATAAAAATTCTACTTATTGAAACAATATTTGCTGTATTATTTTTGATGTCCATTCTACTATCCTTATTTCTTTAATCTTGAAAGTGCAAAATTAACTTCATCAAGATTTTTTCTTCTATCACCAAGCATAACCTTTTCAGCTTGTTCAAGAATTGTAGTAACCATAAATCCGTTATCTCCACCGGAACGAGCTTTTTTACCTGTTTCACAACAACTTATAAAGTGTTGACACTCAAGTTTCAAAGGTTCAATTTCAAGATAATCTAAAGTGATATTTTGTAAAGTATCTTTCTTGAAATTATCATAAATAACAAGTTTATCTTCTTGAACAGTATCATCCAAAATAGCCGTAGCCTTTGTACCACGAACAAGAAGCTGAACATGTTTTCTTGGAGTAATCCAACTATCAGAAATTTGACCAACCATTCCACCTTCAAATTCAATTGTTAAATGGGTGATATCCATAATATCATTTTGTTCAGAAGAACAACCGACAGCTGAAATAACTCTAACAGGATCCTTTCCTGTAACATAGCTCATCATAGAAACATCATGAGGAGCTAAATCCCACATAACACTTCTGTCATTTTTGAAGAAATTCACATTTAATCTATCACTTTGTGCATAAATAATATCACCTAACGCACCTTCTTCTATCAACATCTTCAAACGATTAACAGCCGGATGATACAAGAGCAAATGTCCAACCATTAATACTAATCCCTTAGAATTTGCAACCTCAGTCAAATCTTTAGCTTCTTGAGCAACAGTAGAAATAGGTTTTTCAACATAAACATTCTTTCCAGCATCAAGCATAGCATGAACCATCTTATAGTGAGTATGACTTGGAGTGACAACAGCAACCGCCGTAATTTCAGGATTATTTATAATATCATGAAAATCTCTGGTAACTTTAACTCCGGGATATTGTTCCGTAACCTTTTTCAAATTTTCTTCATCGATATCGCAAACGATTTCCAACACACCTAAATTATAGAAATTACGAACGATATTTCTTCCCCAGACACCGCAGCCGATTACGGCAATTCTTTGTTCTTTCATATTCTCATATCCCTTAATTAATATAGTAATACTCTCGATTACAGCTATAAATATACTGTATGCTTACATGATACTTTACAAAAATAAATTTGCAAGTATTTAAGAATGTTTAACAATCAACGAACCTAAAGAACTTAAGCCTGAGCTTGTCCCTGCGCAGCTTGATTTACAGCTTCAACCCTTAATCTATGCATTTCTTCACAGGCATCCATAAACAATTGCTTGTCTTCAGCAGGGAAATAAGCTGAAAGTTTTTCCAAAAGTTCCGGTGGGAACTTAGAATATTTAACAATATCATCAACAATAGGGTTAGTAAGAGGATAAAGGCTCCTAAAGTTTTTAATATAAATTGCACGACATTCCGCTTCAGCCTTATCCATATGAGTCATAGTTTTATCACTCAATCTGTAAGTAGTATAATTTGTATCAATTCTGATAGGCTTATAACGTTTCAAAACAAGACGCATAATAAGATCAAAATCACCCATTATTTTAAATTTTTCATCAAAATATCCTTCTTTTTCAATAACGGATTTTTTAAAGAACATAGCCTGTCTTGAGCAAGGCATTACCTGAAAAACGTTATAAATTGCAGGCTCAAACAAGAAAACAAAACCTTCAGGGTGAATACAATATGCAGGCGCATAAGAAAAGTCAGCATTGTTAGCTTCCATCAAACTAATAACATCCGCAAACCCTGTAATATCATGGAAAAAGTCATCGCAACTTACAAATGCAACATACTTACCTTTTGCACGCATCACACCTTTATTTAGTGCCTGATATTTACCTGTATCAGGTTCAGAATAGAAATTAATATAACCTTTATTCTTGTAATCTTTCAACAGAAGGAGTGTATCGTCAGTTGACGCCTTATCAATAATAATATGTTCAACCTGAGGATAAGTTTGCTTATCAAGCAAATTAACCAAAAGGTTAAATTCATCGGTAAGTCCATTCTCTATAATATTGTGCGTAGGCGTAATAATTGATACCAGCGGTTCCATAAACCCTCCTGTTTGTTTATATTATAGCATAAATATTAAAAGATGTAAACATTTGTTATTAAAAGCCCCAAAAATAATTTTTTAGAGTTAAACTGTGGGCACATTTAGGAGTTAAAAAGAGAATATTAGAGAAGGAGGATCCTATGAGTGAGAATTCCTTGTTGATTAGTCCTGCAATAGAGCCATTTGCAGGCGGTGTAATTGGCCTTGGCTTAGGATACACAATGGCACCCAGAAAATATTCCCTAAACCGAATGCTGATTTTACAGCAAAAGAAATTGTCAAAAATTTACACAGACAGCGTTGTAAAACAAATGAATCCGAAAGAGAGAAAAGCACTGGACGCGATTATGAAAGCCCGAGACGAGTACAAATCGGCGAAATTATCAAATGGAGCTGAAATAAAACAAGCAGCCCAAACTTGGTACAGCAAATTTAAAAAAGTAGAAGTTCCGGAAAATATTATGGAAAACTTTAACAAAACAAGAAAATCGCTACAAGAAGCTGTAAAACAAGAAAATTACGTAACATTAAACAAACAATACAGAGAAGCAAAAGCAGCCTTGAAAAAGGCTCCGGAAGATGAAGCTCTAAAGAAAGCATTAACCGTAGCAAATGAAGCTTTAGCCGCAGCTAAGGTAAGATTAGCAGCAAAGGTAGAACACTATTCTAATGCTGTAAAAAACTTGTACAACGAAAGACTCTACAACATAAAAAGCCACCCTACTAAATGGATTGATGTAAAAGAAGCTTATAATAAACTTCTGATTGCGTTGGCAAAACGCAGAACTTTTGCATCAAACAAATTATTTGAACTGACAAATGACAAATCTTTAATTAAGAGCTACAACACAATTAAAGATTTTCTGCCAAAAGCTAGAACCAAATCAGCTTTAACCGGAGGATTAATCCTCGGTGGCATAACTACCTTACTGGCGGCTCGCTTCAGTCCGTCACCAGCGAAAGCCTAAGGTAATAGTTTCAGTCAGAGCCGATACTCCTAACGGCTCTTTTTTTTTATAAAAAAGCCTTCCTACAAAAGCAGGGAGACTTTTTTAATATTTGATATTCATTCAACTATACAGCAGCAACAGATTTAGACTTTTCAATACAATCAATCAAAGTCTTTGCAACTGTTCTTTGTTCTTCTTCAGTAAGTTCAGGGAACATTGGAAGAGAGATAACAAGTTCTGTATCCTTTTCTGTATGAGGAAGAGAACCCTTTCCAACTCCAAGGTAAGCGTGAACTTTTTGTAAATGAAGAGGTACCGGATAATAAAGCATAGCACCTACACCATTTTCCTGAAGCATTTTGTGAACAGCATCACGATTAGGAACCTTAACTGTGTATTGGTGATATACACAATAAGTGTTAGGAGCTTCAACCGGAGTTACAACGTCGTCACAATTAGCAAACAACTCGTTGTAATATGCAGCATGAGCTCTTCTCTTTTCATTCCAATCCTTAATATGAGGGAATTTTACTCTCAAAATAGCTGCTTGAATTTCATCTAAACGGCTATTAACACCAATTTCATCGTGGTAATATCTAACAGCGCCACCGTGGTTTCTAAGAGCAACAACTCTATCTCTCAAAGCTTCTGAATTAGTCATAATAAGACCACCATCACCCATACCGCCTAAGTTTTTAGTCGGATAGAAGCTCAAGCAACCAAAGTCACCGAATGAACCAACCATCTTACCTTTATAAGTAGCGCCAACAGCTTGACAGCAATCTTCAATAACTCTCAAGTTATGACGTTTAGCAATATCCATGATTTTATCCATTTCACAAGGTTGACCATACAAGTGAACAGGAATAATTGCTTTTGTTTTTGGAGTAATCGCTGCTTCAATTTTATCCGGATCAATATTAAAAGTATCAGGATTAATATCAACAAAAACAGGTTTTGCACCAACTATACCAATAGCTTCAGTAGTAGCCACGAAAGTAAATGCAGTTGTAATAACTTCATCCCCTGCACCTATATCTAAAGCTCTTAAAGCCAAATGTAAAGCATCTGTACCTGAGTTCAAACCAACAGCGTAATTTACACCGAAAAACTCAGCCAAATCTTTTTCTAAAGCTTTAGTATTTGGTCCTAAAATGTAACAACCTGAACGCATAACATCACAAACAGCTTTTTCAACTTCATCTGCGATAGTTGCGTATTGACGTTTTGAATCTAAAATAGGTATCATGTATTTCTCTCCTTTTCCTAACTCCTTGAAAATAGTATACCACAGAATACATCTATCTTTATATAAACTTAATCTATCCCAAATAAGATATTTACCTGCTATACTTGATTACACAAAGGAGTATAAATATGAATTCAAATTTTGCATTAAGTAACAAGCAGCCATATTTTACATTTCTTTAAATCAACTTGAGATAAATTAAAATTCAATTTAATATGTTATAGAGTTATTTATATAGGAGAGTAGTGTGTATGAAAAATCTATTTAAAGTACTTCTTTCTGCAATGATTACGGCATTTTGTCTAATGCCTGCAAATGCGTTCCAATTTCCGGACGTAGCGTCTGACCATTGGGCGGCAAAGCAGATTGAAATCTTAACAGACAAAGGGGTTATTGTAGGGTATCCAGATGGGACATTCAAACCTGATGACAACGTAACCAGAGCAGAATTTGCTTCAATGGCAATAAAAGCATTAGGTCAAGAACATACGAAAGTTGCACAACCTGTAACATTTACCGATATAACACCTGAATATTGGGCTTACGACTCAATTCAAAAAGCTTTATATTTTGACTTAATTTCAAGCGAAAAAGACGGTTCATTATTCCGTCCAGATGACAGTGTATCAAGAGCGGAAGCAACAACAGTTGCAGTAAATGCGCTTACAACAGAACAAATAAGCGAAGCAAAAGCAAGAGAAGTTTTGTCAAAAAAATATGCTGATGCAGATTCACTTCCAGCAGATTTCATTATCCCTGCAGGCAAATCTGAAATTTTAAACATGATAGTTGTAATGCCAGGTAGTGATAAACCAAAATTAGAACCAACACGTCCTGCAACAAGAGCTGAAGTTGCAGCAATACTATACAACATGATGGAAGAAGCAAAGCTTAATCCAAATGCAAAATTAGCTGAAGCAATGAGAAAGAAAACAGGCGAAGGTTACGTAATCCCTGAAGCAACTGTTCAAGGCAGTGTTGGTACAATCCCGGCAGGTGTAGTAATTCCTGTAAAAATCACCAAGTATGTTTCAACACAATCTTCAAAACCTGGAGATATGTACATCGCATCTGTACCTCAAAACTACATAACAAGAGATAAATTTATCCTTGTGTATGAAAACTCAAACCTTAAAGGTCAATTACTTGACGTAAGAAGCGGAAAATGGTTTGTGAGAAACGGCGTTCTTGTACTTGAAAATGCTTTAATAGAAACAAGCAATGACCAAGTTACAGAATTTTCTGCAACAGGCGAACTTCATAAAGACAGAAACTGGTTTATGAAAATAGTTCGTGCAACATTAAAAGGTGAAAAACTTGATGCAACACCTGAAGATGTAATTTATATGAGATTACTAAAACCATTAAGAGTAGATCTGACAAACGGCTGGATTTACGAATAAGAATACTAAATAACCCTCCCAAACGGAGGGTTATTTTTTGCTTGCACTTTAGGCAAAAAACTGGTAGGATAAGGGTATGGACAATCTTGGAAAAATAGAAGAACTACAAGAAATCTTACATGAGGATGCTGAAAATTTTCAAGCAAGACGAGAGCTTGCGATACTACTTATTGATGCAGGATTTGCCAAGGAAGCTTCAGCTCATTTGATATATTTATCAAAGAAATTTCCAAACGACAGCAACATATATTACAACCTTGGAATAGCATACGAAAAGCAAAAGCTTTATGAACAAGCAAAAAATGCTTATCAACAATCAATAGAACTTGCACCTAATGAAATGGATGCAGTATATAATCTTGGACTTGTATATACAGAACTTAAAAATTTTGACGAAGGAATAAAATGTTTTGAAAAAGTTCTTGAAACAGACCCGAATGATTCGAATTCATATTTCAGTTTAGGGATTTGTTTTTTGAAAAAAGGTGATCTCATCAACGCAATGATGAACTTTCAAAACACAATCGATATTAATGATGAAGATTTGTACGCTCATTTTTACATAGGAAACATCCTAAGAGACATGGGCGACAATGATGGTGCTAAAGAACATTTCCAAAGAGTTATTGAAATTTCTCCGGATTACAGCTGGGCTTATTATAATCTGGCAAGCATTGCATTTGAAGAAGAAGATTATGAGAATGTAGCAATAAATCTTGATAAAACTATAGAATTAAACCCTAAAGATGAAACTGCATACATCAACTACGCAAAGATTTTAACAAAAATGGGGTTATACGAAGACGCAAAAGGTATGTTAACACAAGCTATGGGGAATTGCGCAGATGTAGGAAACCTCTACTATTACATTGCACAAATTGCTAAATACGAAGGTAACACAGATTCATATATTGAAAATTTAAACAACGCACTTCAAAATCGAGATACTCTTACAATAGATATCCAAAAAATTATGGATGAAATAGAAAAGAACAGTTAAGTATATATTATATTTCAACTTTGTAACGAATTTGTCCACGCGCACAAAATATCATATAATTTTAGTATTATGAAAAATGCGCAAATAATATTAGTTGATGATGAAAAAATGGTTACCTCAGCTTTCAAAACACTTTTGAAAGTTGAAGGATATAAAAAAGTTGATTGCTTCAACAATCCGGTTGAAGCTGTTGAATTTTTGAAGACAAATACCCCGGACATAATAATTTCAGACTTTTTAATGCCGGAAATGAATGGACTAGAATTTCTAACAAAAGCAAAAGAATTATATCCGGAAGTAAGTATGATATTACTTACAGGTTATGCCGATAAAGAAAATGCAATAAAGGCAATAAACGAAATAGGTTTATACAAGTACATAGAAAAACCTTGGGATAACGATGATTTGTTAATGAACGTAAGAAACGGTATAGAAAGAAGTCATCTGTTATCAAATTTGAGAGATAAAATATCAGAACTGGAAAAGGCTAAAAAACAGCTGGAAATTTATTCTAATGACTTAGAAAAACTTGTGGCTGAAAGAACAAAAGATTTAACCCTTGCAAACAGCAAACTTGCAGGAATAATAAATTACTGCGCAGATGGAATTATCATATTAGACAAAAAAGGTAATATAGAACAAGCAAATCCAGCTTGCGAAAATATGACAGGATTCAGTGAATCAGCATTAAAAACAAAAAAATTCCAAGAAGTTGCTTATATAACAACAAAAGCGGGTAATCAATCTTTTGATAACAAGTCTGGAACCATACTTGGACTAAATCACGACGCAGGAGACATTCTTGTAGAAAATTGCATGATAAAGAATTCTCTTGGCGGAGCTGAAATCCCTGTTGAAATAAATTTTGCAGCAATCAGCACAGAAGAAGGAACTGAAAAATATGTTGGCGTAATAAGAGATGTAAGCAAACAAAAAGAAACTGAACGCCTAAGAGATGACTTTATTGCAACGTTAACTCATGATTTGCGCACCCCTCTTCTTGCAGCAATTCAGACCTTGAAATTTTTCCTTGACGGTTCACTTGGACCTGTCGAGGAAAAGCAGGGAGTATTACTTTCAACAATGCTTCAAAGTAATGAAGACTTGTTGGGTTTAGTAAATGCACTGCTTGAAGTTTACAGATTTGAAAGCGGTAAACTTACTCTTTGCAAGACAAACTTCTCAGTAAAAGATTTGGTAACACAATGCTATGAGGAACTAAAACCTCTTGCAGATAAAAAAGATATCGCATTCAACCTTGAGTGTGACATTGATGACAAAGTTGAAATTTTAGCCGATAAGGCAGAAATAAAACGAGTAATAATAAATCTTTGCGGAAACGCAGTTAACTACACAAACAAAGGTGGAGAAATCCACATAATAGCAAAAGCACAGTCTGGCGATTTAATATTCTCTGTTGTAGACAATGGAAATGGAATACCAAAAGAAGATATTCCGCATCTATTTAACAGATTTTCACAAGGAACAAGCAGAAAGCGTTCCACAGGTACCGGACTTGGATTGTACCTATCAAGACAAATTATAGAAGCGCATGGCGGGAAAATTTGGCTTGATAGCAAACTTAACAAAGGAAGTGAATTCACATTCTTACTTACAGACGTAATTAAGGAAGAAAGACAGGTTGTAAATGGTTAAAGTTTTAATTATAGAAGATCAAGACATGGCAAGGGTTGCATTATCTGTAGTTTTGAGTAAGAACGAAAATATTGAAATTGCAGATATGGCTGTTGATGGTTTAGAAGGGGTAGAAAAAGCTTTAAGCATTAAGCCTGACTTGGTAATTATGGATATCGGCCTGCCATCAATTGACGGGATTGAAGCTACAAGGAGAATAAAAGAAGAAAATTCTGACATAAAAGTTCTTATGTACACATCCAGAGAAGATGAAGATGATATATTTGATGCATTTCAAGCAGGAGCTGATGGTTACATAACCAAAGGTGCCACAGTAGAGCAGACAATTTCAGCAGTACTGGCAGTAAGTGAAGGTACTGGCTGGTTAGATCCTGCCATTGCAAAAGTTGTATTAACAAACATAAGAAGAGGGAAAGTCCAAGAGGGCAGACGAGGAGAAATTAATTACAAGCTTGGAAAAAATCTCTACGGGTTAACTGAAAGAGAAATGGATGTATTAGCATTAATCGTAGATGGATTAACTAATCCACAAATTTCAGATAAGCTATGTATAACAATTTCGACAACAAAAACTCACGTGCACAGTATTCTGCAAAAGTTGTACGTAAGAACTCGTGCAAAAGCAACGGCAATGGCAATGAAAGAAGGACTTGTATAAGATGCGTAAACTTTGGCTTGCAGCAGCATTAATTTTAATATGCGTAAATTCTTCGCTTGCCAAAGGAATAGACTGGGAAGCCGTAAGATACAACATAAAAGATAGTGTTGACTTCAAAAAAGACCAAAGAACGATAGAAGCAGAGTACTTAAAACGCATTGAGAAAGACCGTATAAAAGAAGAATACGGGCGTAAGATCATGGATTTAAAGCCATCAGGCTATATGACAGTTGAAGAGTATGAATTACTGTCTCAGCCAAAAGACAAAGCTTTTATTGATTACGGTATTCCGCAAGTAAAAACACCGTATAATATGCAATACGTACCGCAACCAACATACAAACTTGCAAGATATAATGATCCTCCGGGCAGTCCAAACCTTACAATAAGCAGAGATTTGTACAAAACACGACAGCTAAATCTCCCGGGTATAACAGCTCCGGACTTTTCAATAATGGTATATCCGGCAGTTTATTATTACCCTGTATCAGAGTCTGTTACGTGCGATTTATTTATGATTGCCTTAAGAGATAACGACAGTGCGGTCAATAAAATATTAAAAGCAAACATTGCAAACAGATATCCAGAACCAATTCTATCAACAGACAAAGAGTTAAAAAATAGTACAGCGTTTAGAACATTAACTCCAATTGACTTTTCTGCAGATAGCAAAAAACTTTTAGTAAAAGAAAAAATAGGAAGTTCTGAAGATGGTATCTGGCAAACAAATGCAATAGTATATGATTTTTCAACTCATACTTCATATAATCTTGTAGAATTACGTTATGCTATTGAATATTATTGGGAAGAATATAAGGGCTTAAAACTAGAAGACAAACGTTGGGATATTTATCCTTTAGGCTTTAGTAAAGGTAATCCTGACAGAATTATAGCAACCGCATACGCCTATACTGGTTCTGCACCTATTTTTCTAGGTGTATGGACAGTCGATTCAAAAGGTGAACAGTCCAGATTAATTTCACTAAACAATGGTAGTATCGAAGTAGCATCAAACGGATTTAAAATCGTCAAAGACGGAGTTGTGCCAAACACTCTTGTAAAAACACAAGAAAAAGCTGAAAAGAAATTTGTAAAAGATGAAGCGAAACGTGAACAAGAAAAAGACAAGGCTGAAGTAAAAGCACTAAAAGATGAGATGAGAGCCAAACTAAAAGAAGTAGATGAACAATTCAAACTTGAACAAGAAGACTACAAATTAATGGACAGACTTGAAGGAAGTACATCTCAAAACGAAAATATTGAACGCTACAATACATTACAAGAACAATTGAATGAAAAGCGCCAGCTTCAAGCACAGAAATTAAGAGCAGAACAAGAAGCACGAAAAGCGAAAGCAAAAGCTCGCGCCGAAGCGAAGAAGGCTAAAGAAGCTGCTAAATTACAAAAGAAACAACAAAAACAGCAGCAACAAGAGCAACAAGAAAAGTAAAACAAGTGTCTACTTCATCAAATCCGCTTATTAAAGAGTTTCTAGCTTCTTCCACAAACTTTTAGCAGTATTTGTAACAGCAAGTCCCGCTTCAGAACTTTCCTTAAGCATAGGTGACATCAATTTTCCTGTCTGTTCCATAGCATCAATAACTTCATCAAGCGGTATTTTAGATTCAATACCAGCTAAAGCCATCTCAGAGGCAGTTACGGCGTGAATAGCAAGAAATGGATTGCGCTTCACACAAGGGATTTCAACCAAACCACAAACAGGGTCACAAGTTAATCCCAATAAATTTTTCAAAGCCAAGGCAACTGCATTTAAGATTTGAGAAACATTTCCACCGCGCATTTGAGTAAGAGCAGCTGCACTCATAGCTGAAGCGACTCCACATTCAGCCTGACATCCGGCAACAGCACCAGCAAGCTGAACTTTATTGGAAACAATTCTTCCGATTTCACCGGCAGTAACAAGAGCATCAATCTGCTCTTTTTCAGAAATTCCTAAACTATCACTAACCGCAATTAATACGGAAGGTACAATTGCGCAAGAACCAGCAGTTGGACAAGCTACAATTTTACCCATTCTTAAATTTTCCTCTGAAGTTGCAAGAGCATAAGTCACAATTTTTTCATACAACTTTCCAAATAATGCGTGTCTATTTGCAAACCCATCCTGCAATCTTTTGCAATCAGCCCCACACATTCCGCTTACAGAAAGCTTGTCAGAGTTCATACCACACTGTATAGCTTCACGCATAGCATCCAAACTTTTTTTAACTAAAATTCTAACTTCAGGCACTGAAATCTCAGACAACTCAGCCTCACGTTCCTGAGAAAGTTCATATATCGTTTTTTCATAATGTTCGCAAGCTTTTGCCAATTCTTCGAATGTTGAAATATTTACACTTTTTTCCATAACTAACTTTCCAACTTTTTAATATATCTAACAATATAAATACTAGGTAAATCGTGAATTGCCTTTATAATATCTTGAGATAACTCCCCATCAAGAGCAATGCACATAGAGGCGTCTTCTCCTTTGGCATTTCTATCACAATTTAGTGATGCAATATTCACAGGAATTTTTGATGTAACCTTAGAAATCATGCCTGGAATATCTCTATAAACGAGCAACAAAGTATTATATTTTCCGTTAACCTTAACTGAAAAATTATCAATACTATTAATTACGACTTCTCCGGCACCAATAGAGTCCCCGGAAATAGTGAGATTAGGAACCCCGTCGATGACAATATCAACTGCATTAGGATGTCTGTTGAAATCTTCGAGATACTCAAAAGAATAGTCAAAATTTTTAGAAATCTCAAGATCAAAAATATTTCTAATACGAACATCGTCAACAGACAAACCTAAAAAGCCTGCCAACAAACCTTTATCGGTACCATGCCCCTTGCCGGTCTTTGCATAAGAATTATAAAGACGGAATGTAACCTTAGAAGGCATACCGTTATACAAATTTCTTGCAAGCAAACCCAAACGTACAGCACCGGCAGTATGGGAACTTGAAGGACCGACCATAATAGGAGAAATTATATCAATAATAGAAGACTGTCTCATACTTTATCCTTTAAATATATTCTCTGTATCCTAATTATATCACCAAATTTTCGGATATTAAATAATGTAAAACTTTTATTAAGAAATAACAATTTTTCGTAATTATGTGGTTTATTATATATGTGAAGTTTTTCAATTATGGTGTATGTGTAAGAAATTAAAGGAGAATTATGTTTAGTCCTGAGTTTATGCGTTTTTTAATAAATTATCAAAAGTCGGAATTTACCCCGGAATCAACAAAGAAAGAAATTTATTTCAAGCCCCAAAAAGGTCGTAAAATTTTAGCAGAAGTTGTTTTGACGGTATCCGGCAAATAATATATTCCCTCTGCAAAAATAATTTGAAAAAATATAATAATTATTGTACAATTGGGTTACATTGTGTGCTTGTAGCTCAGTTGGATAGAGCGTTTCCCTCCGAAGGAAAAGGCCGTGCGTTCGAATCGCATCAAGCACGAGTATTGCACATTAAATAAGAGGTCAATACGATTGGAACGTCGATATATTGTCGTGGAAATACAAACGTTCAATTCCAACCAATATATTCAATCGTGACTAAAACAATTATAAATAAATCGACCTTTAAAATATTTATAAAAGGTTGTAATGAGAGATTTAGCGTATATATAATAAATAGATAGATGGCTTCGTAGCTCAGCAGGATAGAGCAGTGGTTTCCTAAACCAAAGATCGCGCGTTCGAATCGCGCCGGGGCCATTTTTATTTTTTTAAGATACCGACTTTAGTTCATTTAGAATGGAAAGGTGCGCAGAGTCCATTTCCATTTTACGCATTTACAAGAAAACTTCTTGTCTGCGGGAAATAACGCTCAAGATATTCGGTTCTCACACCAAATATATCAGAGATATTAGGACAGTTATTTGCCGCAATAAGTTCAGCGACAGTTTCTTCATACGGCTGATTTACTCTATTTACATTAACTCTGTCAATAAAATAATCTACATATTCCTTCTGAGTATTAGAAAAATTACCCATGAACATATCATATTCCTGCTGATATACTTGGCGGAATTTATCAGAAGAAGACAACCGTCCAATATCACCGGTTCCAAATAAATCATCGATATGCCCCATTTCATGCCTGAATATAAATATGTTATCCGAAGAAGACACCATACCTAAATCAGTTCGAGCATAAGAACCCGTAGCTATATCATTAAATTCAAGTTTTTTAAGCTTTTTACTAATAACTTGCAACTCATCTGCGGAACACTCTTTAAGCATCTTCTTTAATTTAGCTGAATTTTCAGGAGTATTACAAGAATCAACAAGTTCCCTCAAATTTATAATACAATCTGTTTTCCCATTTGAATCCAGAACTTTTATTTCATCAGCAGAATACTTTATGCTATATTTTTGACCATTAATAATCGATTCCGCCTCATTTGCAGAAAGCATTTTATGCTTGATATTTCTTTTAGATAAGACTCTGCCATCCTTTGAAATATTCAACCGCGTAGTCCAACTTCCATCAGGTAATTTTTTATATTTGGATTTAGTAATTGTACCATCTAATGAGTCAAAGTTTTTTGTAACAGTTAATATACCATTTTTTTCCTTTACGTCAATGAGGGGCTTAACAGTACCATCAGGCATAACAGCTTTCCAATTATGAAGTCCAGGAACTTCTGAACTGGTCAACATTTCTGTCCGCAAAAGTTTACCATCTGCATCTTTAATTTGGCGAGTTTCAGAAATAACAGATGTGTGTTTTTCCATTATCTCAGACCCTTTAGCTGGCAACCCACGAGATTCAAGCACTACATCAAAATCTTTTCCAATAATTCTTGCCTGATTTTGCTTTCCTTGAACCGGTAAAATTCTATCCGTAGATACAAGCCTTGCATTATTATCAAAAGTTTTAATCAAAACTTCTTTATCATTAGCCTTACTCCACTCCTGTAATCTAAACATTTTCGGATTATACGTGTCATTTTGAGCAAAAAGAACAACATTACCATTATGAGCTTTTCTTATCTCAGCAATAGTCTTTTGTACCTTACTTAGATTAATCCCTTCAGTTCTGGCTATTTCACATACAGAGACCCCATTTAAGCCACTAGTCTCTGCTATTTGTATAAGACTGTCAAGATCAAGCCCTTTTGTATTTGCTATTTTTAGCATATCTTCCGCATTAAAAACATACTCGCCCTTGTGACCAAACGGCCTCTGCGGCATTTTTATATTGATAAGCTTTCTAAGTTTAGTAAGATTTTCCTCCGGCATTTTCGATGAAATATATGCCAAATCATCAAATGTGAAACGTCTTAAATCAACATTCCCAATCTTTTGGATATAAAATTGATCTCCCTGAGTATACCTCATAAACTCCTTAAAGATCTTAAATCTATCTGGAGAAAGAGAATTTGCAAAAGCAAAAGCCCTATCAGGCATCTGAGCAAATTCTGCAACATCATTTAAATCAACATCACTGCGCTTTGCAAACTCCGCAATCTGTCGGCATCTATTTTCAGTATATAACCCTTTGTCTAAAACACAGAGCATACCTCTTGTATTTACGTTTTGAATTTCACGTCTTATCGCAGCTTCAGAAAACTTTGGAGTTTTTCCGTCAACCATAATTCCTTTAAGTGTATCAATGAGACGTTCTCTAGGATCCAATTTATATCGGCCGGCATTTGAACTCAATAACTCCTGCAAATATGGCGGCAGACTCTTTGGCTTAGTTATTGCACCCTCTAATACTATACTTTTTTTATCAGCACCTGCAAGCACTCTTTTTGCTAAAGTCCAGTTTATTTTCATAAACAATGTTCCCCGTTTAAAAAATTCCCCTATATGAATATAAAAACTTATTTATAAATACAATTGACTTGATATAAACAAATATTAACATTTGTTTCAATTCATAGATTTTTTTTATAATTTGAAGTATTATAAGGGTAGTAAAATGCAATTTACCTGACAGGGAGAAATATTTCAAAATGCAAGCTAATAATAATGAAATCGTTATAGGGATACCGAGAGCAATGAACTTTTATCACAATTACCCTTTTTATTACGGGTTCTTCACTGCGCTCGGAATAAAGATTGTTTTGTCTGATGTAACAACAAAACAGACAATGTCTAGCGGTTCAGCACTCGTTGTTACTGAAACCTGCCTACCAATTAAAGTTTATGTTGGACATATTCTGAACCTTTTGGATAAAGGCGTTGACAAGATTTTCGTTCCATCAATTCAATCAATTGCACCAAAAATATACAATTGCTCTAAAATCAGAGGGCTCCCTGATTTAATAAGAAACGTGGTAAAAAGACCATTCACTCTTATAGATGCAACATTAGATAAATCAGAAAAAAATCAAGGTTTATATGAATTTTTAAAACAAGCCGTAGCTCCTTTCGGCATTACAGATGAAGCAAAAATTAAAGAAGCTTCAAAAGCCGGTTGGAGAACTTATAACAATTTCCACATTATGTCAAAATCAGGAATGAGTTATAAAAAAGCTATGAATTATGCTCTTCAAGGCAAAGTTTTCATTGAGAATGATACAAAAGAAGCTCCTATTTCAATTGCGTTAGTATCTCACGGTTACAATATCTACGACGAAAGAACTTCTATGAAAATCATAGATAAACTTGAAGCTATGGATGTAAGAGTATATACATCTCTACAACTATCAAATGAACAAACAATGGAAGGTATCAATGCTTTAGGCGAAAAATTATACTGGGCAAATGAGTTCGAAATGACAGGAACAGCCGGTCATTATCTAAAAGATAATAAAATAGACGGTATAATTGCACTTAACGCATTTGGTTGCGGCCCTGACTCATTAATGATTGAAAGAATTGTTAGAAAGGCTAAACAATTTAACAAGCCAATTTTACACTTAACAATTGATGAGCAAACAGGCGAAGCTGGTTTTATCACAAGGCTTGAGGCATTTGTAGATATGTTGTTCAGAAAGAAACGCGCAACTATCATTAATAAAATAGATTTAAACCAATCCTCACAATATATTCCAAACACAAACTTTATTGAAACAAGATCTAAATAAATAAACTAACAAAAAAAGGAACTGAAAAATCAGTTCCTTTTTTAATATAAGAATTTATAATCTTACACTTTTCTCTTACGAGCAGCTTCAGATTTACGTTTTCTTTTAACGCTTGGCTTTTCATATCTTTCGCGTTTTTTAACTTCAGAAAGAATACCAGCCTTTTGTATTTTCTTTTTGAAACGTCTTAAAGCTACTTCGATACTTTCGTTTTCGCCAACTTTAACTTCTGCCATTTATATTTCACCACCTTTGTAGTCTTGTATTTGTCTCAGTGTTAATATTTTAACCTAAAACAAAATTTTTTTCAAGGTAGCTTAACATAAACTTATAAAACGACACTATTCTTTCATGCAGAAAAACTCTTCATCAATAACAACACATTCTAGTACATTCTCAAAAAACTGCTCCAACGCCATATCAATTGAATTACTCTCCATCTCAGTCCGGCCCTCCATTAATTGTAAATCTATCCCGCTATTGTTCTTCATATCTAACTCCTGTTAGTATCAACAATTTAGCTTACGGATATTCAGGGAATAAACTTTAATATTTTAATAAATTTGTTACAAAATTTAGCATAATGAGAAAATAATTTTACTTTAAAGTACAATATAAGAAAAGCTGGTTATAGGAAGAAGATTACATGAGTACAAGTTTTCATTTAACAAGTTATGACTATTATTCAAGCAGAAATGATATGGAAATCATTTCCAATATTGTTGATGCGCTGAAAAAAATATTAGAAGAAGATAAAAAACAAGCACAGCCATTGTTTTTGAAAACATCAGATAATCTGATTCTTAATATTGCACGCATGGTTGTTCAAGAAAAGAAAAAAACTTTCTTGATCGGTATTACAGGCGAAAGTGCCTCCGGGAAGACTGTTTTTGTGGACAACACTATCAAAGCTTGTGTAAAAAGCAAAGAAGAAGGAATTTACACAGTTATACGCTGTGATGATTATTACAAAGATACATCAAAAGAACTTAAAGAAGCTGGTAGCTACGAAGAGCTATTCAAAACAGGTTTTAGTTTTGACACTCCTGATGTAATTGACCTTGAACTAATGAAAGAACATTTAATTCAATTAAAACAAGGTAAAACTATCACATCACCAAAATACGATTTTGTAACCTGTGAATCTCATAAAGACGGAGATATAAAAAAGCCTGCAAAAGTAGTTCTAACAGAAGGTTTATACGTATTAAACGAAGGCGTTAGAGACATAATGGACGTGAAAGTCTACGTTTATACACCTCTTGAAGTTATCAAAGAACGTTGGTACACAAGAGCAGAAAGTCGAGGCAAAACTGGTGCCGCAGCAGATTTACAATTCCAAGATGTAAACAAGACAGCTCAAAAATATATTCGTCCAACATATCAAATTGCAGATGCTGTAATTAACGGAATGGTTTCACAAGAATATATACAAGAAATCACAGATAATATTTTCAACGCACTAAAAAATATTGATTACTAATAAAAAGAAGTCGGGGCATTAATACCGGCTTCTTTTTTTACGTACCACTAATATCTTATTCTACACCCACAATCAGGAATTTCTTCTACAAATGCTTTTTGACAAGTCGGACACTGCATAGGTTCAACTTTTGCACACTTATTACATTTTTCTATTCTTTTACAAGGATTACAGTTTTTAAACCCGGTAAAAGGATTCATACTAAAAGTTGTATAATTTGGTCCAATTCCCATATAAGGTAGTGGATTCAAATCTTGCACAGTCCACGCAAAAGCACCTTGTGCCGGAATTGCCAATAAGGATACAATCCCTAAATACATTAAAAATTTTTTCATACATATTCTCCTTAATTCTACGAGTCATTTTCAGCTCCAATATTAGTTTAAAATTTTTAAGCAAAACTACTATACCTAAATGGTTAAGTCTCATTCATAAAAAGATTTAGCCCTTTAAGAGAATATTTGTTTATGCTAAAATCAAACAGGAAGAAACGTAAATAGCAAGGAAGTTTAAAAATGCCAAAAGTATATATTGAAACTATGGGATGCCAGATGAATAAATCAGATACCGAAAGAATGTTAGGTATGCTTTCTCATCTTGGATATGATGAAACAACTGAGCCAAAAGAAGCAGATTTACTTATGGTAAACACCTGTTCAATCCGCCAGTTAAGTGAAGATAAAGCATTTAGCTTAATTGGAACTTGGGGCAAATGGAAAAAAGAAAATCGCCCTCATATTAAAATTGGTTTTTGCGGATGTGTAGCGCAACAAAAAGCTGAAAACACATTCAAACGAGCTCACTACGTAGACTTTGTATTGGGCACACATAAAATTTACTCTCTTCCAGAAATAATAAAAAGAATTAACAATGGAGAAAGAGTTTGCGAATGTACAGAAACAAATGCAACAGAAGATGAAAAGGCAAAAGACTACGAAATTAATCGAGTAAAATCTGTAAATGCCTGGATTCCAATTACAGAAGGCTGCAATAACTTCTGCACATATTGTATTGTTCCTTATACAAGAGGCAGAGAACGCTCAAGAGCTCCGGAGATTATCATAAAGGAAGCAAAAGATGCACTCTCTCAAGGCTTTAAAGAAATAACTCTCCTTGGACAAAATGTCGACAGCTATGGCAAAGATTTCAAAGATAAAAATTACAGACTTGCAGATTTGCTAAAGGAATTAAACGCTATTGAAGGCAAATTCCGTATAAGATTTGTAACTTCATACCCAACTGACATTACAGACGAATTAATCGAAACTGCAAAAGAATTAGATAAAGTTTGTGAGTATTTCCACATTCCAATGCAGTCCGGAAACTCTGAAGTTCTAAAGAAAATGAACAGAAGATATGACAGAGAAACTTACGGAAAAATAGTTGCAAAAGTTCGTGAAATGGTTCCTGACGTGACCATTACAAGCGACTTTATTGCAGGCTTTCCTGGAGAAACAGAAGAACAATTTAATGATACACTCACTGCTATTGACGAATTCGAATTGGATTATTCAAACACAGCCGCATACTCACCTAGAGAAAAAACTGTTGCGGCAAAATGGGTGGATAAATACATTCCAGAAGATGTAAAAACAGAACGCCTTGCAAGACTAAATGAACAAGTTCGCACAAACAGCCTACGCTCAAATAAAAAATATGTAGGACGCGAAATGGAAGTTTTGATAGAAAGTTTTGAAAACCATAAAGGTAAAAACATCATAACCGGTAGAACAAGAAACAATAAAATTGTTCATATTCCTTGTGACACAGACCGTACAGGCGAATTTATAAACGTAAAAATTACAGGATGTAAAACCTGGTACCTGAACGGAGAAATAATTTAGACAAAATAAAAAGCCCCGGATTCGGGGCTTAATTTTGTTTTAGGAAGGTAGGAATAGGAATAATGTTTTCTCTCTCTTTTTAAACGGATTTATACTCTCTCTCGTGTTTATTTAATGTTTTTCTCTCTGTGTATATATAAAGTATATACTCAAACTCGAATTTCAGAGTTTATATTTTTTGTTACATTTGTTTACATAACAAAAGAACCTTCCTAAAAGGAAGGTTCTTTTAAAGTAATTTAACCTATTACTATTTTCTACGAGAACCAATTTGGTGAATTTTAATAAAGTTAGTACCACCAACAAGAAGTTCAGGTAGAGAACCGGTAATAATAACTGTATCGCCTTGCTTGATATCCCAATGTTTCAAAATGAATTGGTCAAGTAAATCCAAGCTATGTTCATCAATAGCACCGTTGTAAGCCATAGGATATGGGAACACACCTCTATAAAGCTTAATATCACGGCAAATACATTTACTTGGACAGCAAGCAATAATTGGAACTGACAATCTAGCTTCAGAAATAAATCTAGCAGTGAAACCAGAACCTGTCATTGCGATTACAGCTTTAACATCCATTTTCTTAGACATATCAGCAATAGACATACCAATAGCCATAGCTTGACTATCTTTTTCTTCTTCAATCATCTTTCTAGGGAACTTGTTACGTCTCATGAAAGAAGATTCTTCAACAGTATCCGCAACCTTTTTCATCATTTGAACAGCTTGCAATGGATAAGCTCCGGCAGCAGTTTCACCTGACAACATAATTGCATCAGTACCGTCAAGAATAGCATTAGCAACGTCAGAAGTTTCAGCACGTGTAGGAATAGGATTTTCAATCATACTTTCCAACATCTGAGTTGCAACGATAACAACTTTACGTTTTACGTTTGCTTTTCTGATAATAGTCTTTTGTACAATAGGCACTTTCTCTGTTGAGATTTCGATACCCAAGTCGCCTCTAGCAACCATGATACCATCTGAAACATCAATAATTGCATCAATGTTGTTAACAGCTTGAGGTTTTTCAATCTTAGAAATAATTTTAGCTGTAAAGTTGCCATGACTAGCCAATAATTGACGAAGTTCAACAACATCGCTAGCTTCTCTTACAAAAGAAAGACCAAAATAGTCAATATCTTCTTTAGCAGCCCACTCAACGAATTTCTTATCACGTTCAGTCAAAACTGCAAGACTACCTTGAGTACCAGGAATGTTAATACCTTTTCTTGGCTTCAACAAACCATCAGCCAAAACCTTAGCGTAAACTACTTGGTTTTCAGATTTTTGAACGATTAATTGAATCTTACCATCATCGATCATAATCATTTCGCCAGGAGTAACGTCGTCTGCAATACCTTTATAGTCAACAGGAATGATATCTCCATCCATTTCTGCCATATGTTTGAACTTAAGGATTTGATCTTTCTTAATTTCGATAGGTTCTTTTATCTGACCTACTCTAATTTTAGGACCTTGTAAATCCAAAAGAACAGGAATCAATGTATTTTCTTCTTTTTCAATTTCACGAATAATATCAAGATTTTTCTTGTGAAATTCGATATCACCGTGAGAAGAATTCATCCTGAACATGGTAACACCAGCTTTAAAAAGGTCATGGATAATTTCCTTTGTATTACTTGCTGGTCCAAGTGTAGCCACTATTTTCGTCATCGTGTAATTGTCCATTTTTATCTCCTTACTTCCTATCTTTAGAAAATTTTTATGACTTTACAAATGTTCTTTTATAATATATACTACAAACAGAAAATGTTTACTAGTTGTAATAGTAAAAAATGAGGAAGTAGAAATGAGAAAACTTTTAGTTGGTTTATTTGCGGCAGGGGTTGTAGCATTAAGCACTACTGTGCCTACATTTGCAGCAAACATTTCCGATGTAAGCTCAAATTATTGGGCTTCAAAAGAAATCAATAACGTTGTAGATAACAACGTTATGACTCTTACTAACGGGAAATTTAATCCTGAAGGTGCAGTAAGAAGGGTTGATTTCGTTCAAGCATTGTTGAAATTACTTACAAACGACAATTTGAACGTCAACATTAAGAACATCTTCACTGATGTAAAAGCATCAGATTACTACTATGCAGATGTTCTAAGATCACAACAGTTAGGTTTGGTATACGGATATCCGGATAAAACATTCAAACCTGCAAAATTAATGTCTAGAGCTGAAACACAATCTGTTGTTAGCCACATTACAAAAGACATGAAATCAGATGCGTCTTTATTGAAAAATTACACAGATGCTGACCAAGTTCCAGCATGGGCAAAAGAAGCTTACGCTAAGACATTGGATTACGGTATTTATGTAAACTATCCAAATCCAAATGAATTAAGACCAAATGATGTTCTTTCAAGAGCTGAAGCTGCTGTAATTCTTTACAGATTGAGAGAAAAAGCTGGTCTAATCAAATCAGAATACGTTGGAGCTGATTTAGAAAAAGAACTTGGAACACAACATTTGCAAGCAGTAAAAAATGCTCCAACAGATGAAGTACTAATAACAAGCCACAGAAGTGTTATTAAAGAAGGTAACGCTATGTATGTTGCATTTGGAGACAAATTCAAATCTGAATTAGCAAATGAAGGAGATGCTCTAACATTTGTAGCTAATGAAGATATTGCAACTGAAGAAGGTACTGTATTATTCCCAGCAGGAACTAAATTTGAAGGTTCTGTATTAAACATTACAGATCCAAAATGGTTCAACAAAAACGCTAGAGTATATGCTCAAATTACAAAAGCTGTTCTTCCAAACGGTCAAGTAGTAGCAATGGAAGCAAAACCATTCTATAAAAACTACGAATTAAAAGAAGGACCTTGGATGACTGCAGGTAAGTTAGCATTGTACACAGTAACAGGTGGTGCTATCGGTACAGGTGCCGGTGTTGGTTTTGCATTTATACCAAATCCAGCTGAAATTGGTACAGGTATTGCAATCGGTACTCCGGTTGGTGCTGGCGTAGGTTTAGCAACAGGTTTAATCACAAAAGGTTTAAACTATCACGCTAAAGCTGGCGAAGAAATCAAAGTTATAATGCTTAAAGACGTAAGCATTGCAAAATAGATTTTAATTGCTATGACTGTGTGTGGGTGATTTTATCACCCACTTTTTTTATGCTTTTATCAAATAATTAAAGCTTTATAAAATATTTGACTTATTCTGATTTTAATAATATGCTTGAGAAAAGATAGTGTTTATATTTAGAGTGAAAATGTAGGGGTATTTATGAGAAACAGACAAAAAAATGTTCTCTCGTTGCTTGAAGAGAAAACAAACGAGTATTTGGATAGAGTTGCACTTGGTATAACCTCAAATATGGGGTGGAAAGAATTTACATACCGAGGACTAGGACTCCTATCAAGAAAACTTGCCTCCTATCTTATAGACGAAATACATGTTCAAAAGGGTGATAAATTAACTATTCTTTCAGAATCAAAACCTGAATACGGAGCCTGCGTTTTTGCATCAATTCTCGCAGGAATGACAACCGTTCCTCTTGATATTAAACTCACCCAATATGAACTTACCTCTATTCTTACTGATTGCGCACCAACAGTGATGCTTGTATCACAAAAATTTATTGATACTGCAAAAGAACTCAAAAAAAATATCCCGTCTATCAAACATATCTTAGTAATGGATGAACCATCTTATAACTTGGATCTCCATAGTATATACGAACTTCCTGAAAATTATGAAGCTAAATGGAGAAAACTAAGCTCCAAATCCACAGCATTCATTATTTATACATCCGGAACAACAGGATCACCTAAAGGTGTAGAAATAACTTTTAGAAATATGTTTTCACAATTAGACGATCTAAATGATGCTCTGGGTTCAATACTGCCAAAGGACAGATGCACAATACTTTCTATCCTCCCAATGAATCATTTATTTGAGATGACAGTTGGATTTTCAACTTTTTTAAATCTTGGTTTCTCTGTATATTACACCCAAAGCCTGAAACCAAAGGATATTTTAACAATCATGCGTGAAAAACAGGTAAACTTTATGATTGTGGTACCGGCATTCTTAAAGCTCTTGAAAACAACAATTGAATCGGAATTAAACAAATCCTCGCCAAAAGAATTGGCAAAATTTAAAGCTGCATATCATATTGCAAAATTTATACCTAGCGCAAGGATTAAAAAACTAATTTTTAGAAACATTCATAAGAAATTTGGTGGACACTTTATTGGATGCTTATCGGGAGGCGCACCTCTGGATGTAGAAGTCGGCAAATTTTTTGAACGAATAGGCATAAGAGTTTACCAAGCATACGGACTATCAGAAGCAAGTCCAATCGTATCATTAAATATAAAAAAACATAGAAACATACTTTCAGCAGGACTTCCGCTAAAAAGTTACTCAACAAGAATTGCCCCGGATACAGGCGAATTACTTGTCAAAGGACCTGCAGTAATGAAAGGATACCACAATCAACCTGAACTTACCGCCGATGTAATTGATGAAGACGGCTGGTTACATACCGGAGATATCGCAAAAATTGACAAAGATGGCCATATCTTTATAACCGGAAGGATAAAAAATATGATAGTACTCTCTGGTGGTAAAAAAGTATTTCCGGAAGAAGTTGAAGCGACGCTGGAAAAAAGTCCTTATTTTAAGGAAGTTTGCGTATTTGGACACACAAGAACATTTGGAAGCAAGGACGGAACAGAAGAAATTACAGCCGTTGTAGTTCCAAATGAAGCTCTATTATCACAATATGACGATACAACACTTGAAAAACTCTTAAGGGATGAGGTTAAAACACTCTCATTGCAGCTAACAGCATATAAAAGACCAGTTAATGTAATTATATCTAAAAAAGAACTACCAAGAACGGCGACAAGAAAAGTAAAACGGAAAGAAGTAAAACAACTTGTGGAAGTCTAAAAAAGTCTTACCAAAAACAAATACATAATATAAAAAGCCTCCATAATAAATACGGAGGCTTTTAAATAGTATCTAAATATAAATTAGAAATTCAAACCAGCTTCACGAGCAGCGTCAGCCAAAGCTTGAACACGGCCGTGATACAAGAATCCGCCTCTGTCAAAAACAACATCGCTTACGCCAGCTTTAAGAGCTCTCTTAGCGATAGCTTCACCAACAACCTTAGCAGCGTCGATGTTACCGCCGTGAGGCAATTTTTCTTTCAAATCTTTGTCAATTGAAGACGCTGAAGCCAAAGTTACATGGTTTACATCATCAATCAATTGAGCATAAATATGCTTTGTACTTCTATAAACAGCCAATCTTGGGCATTCAGGAGTTCCTGAAATTTTAACTCTTATAGACTGGTGTCTTTTTTGAACTTGAGGTTTTCTAACTTTAGTTTTAATCATTTTGTTTTCCTTTCATTACTTGTTTTAACGGGCTTAAGTCACCCTCCACATGCAATTTACTACTATTTTTAAGAAATATTGTGGCAAAAAATTATCAATAAATAATCTATACCACAAAGCTAGCTTAAGACTACTTCTTACCAGCTTTACCAGCTTTACGTCTGATATGTTCGCCTTCGTATCTTACACCCTTACCTTTATAAACTTCAGGTGGACGTTTTGATCTAATGAAAGCAGCAACATCACCAACGGTCTGCTTGTTAGAACCTTTAACACTAATCTTAGTGTTAGCTTCAACAGCAATTGTAATTCCTGCTGGAGGTTCAACAATAACAGGGTGAGAGTAACCAAGAGCTAAGTTAAGGTTTTTACCTTCCATGCTAGCACGGTAACCAACACCTTGGATTTCCAATTTCTTTTCAAAACCTTCTTTAACACCGTGAACAGCGTTAGCAATAAGGGTTCTTGACAATCCGAACAAAGCATCAGTTTCTCTAGAATCGCCTACTTTTGACAAGATAATGTGATTATCTTCAATTTTAACAGCGATTTCAGGACGAACGTTAACTGATTCTTCGCCCAAAGGACCTTTAGCTGTAACAAGTTGTCCTTCTATTTTTACTTCGACTCCCTGAGGGATCTCGATAGGTTTCTTTCCTATACGTGACATGTGTTTTCTCCTTATGGTATATTACTAAACATCGCCAAGCTTTTCTACCAATTGCACCTGACGCATTAACGATGTTATCATAGAGAAAACCACTTGTAAAGGAGTTATTAACATTTTTAAAGCTTAAAACAAAGAGTAAACAACCATCTAAGATACAAAAACACGTAAAAAAGGCGAACTACAAACAGTCCGCCTTTTAAATTTTATATTAAAACTCATACTAGTAAATATAGCAAAGAACTTCTCCGCCGATATTTTCTTTACGAGCTTTTCTATCTGTTAACAAGCCTTTGCTTGTAGAAACAATAGCAACACCCAATCCACCTAAAACTTTAGGAAGATTTTTAGCCTTGCAATAGTTTCTCAAACCAGGTCTAGAAATTCTTTCCAATTTAGATATTACAGGTTTTCTTCTTTCATCATATTTCAAAGTAATAACTAGAACTTTGAATTTACCAACTTCTTTAACTTCGTAATCAGCAATAAAACCTTCAGATTTTAATAACTTTGCTAATTCAATTTTCAATTTAGAAGCAGGAATTTCAACAGTTTCGTGAGAAACCATATTAGCATTTCTGATTCTTGTTAGCATATCTGCTATAGGATCTGTATTCATATCATAATTCCTTATTTTTATGTCGAATATCTCGACGCTACTTACCAATTTTTTGAGATGGTTTGACAATGTCACCTTTCTCAGTTAACGGCAGTTTAGCAAAACCATTCTGGCCTAAAAACTGCCTGCGCAATATAAAATATTGCCTCGTTAAAGCCAACTACCAGCTAGCTTTAGTAACACCAGGTAATAAACCTTGGTGAGCCATTTTACGAAGACAAATTCTGCACAGACCGAAGTCTCTGTGGTAACCGTGAGGTCTGCCGCAGATGCTGCATCTGTTGTGAAGCCTTACTTTAGGATATTTTCCTGCTGCAACAAGTGCTTCTCTTTTCAGTTCTTTGTCTATCATCGCTTTTTTAGCCATGAATTATCTCCTTTGTTTTTGTTTAAAATTTTTACTTAGTATTTAGCTTCGAAGCTAACTCTCTTCAAGTAAATGAAGAGAATTCGCATCGGAGATCTATTTGTTCATCCCTTTGAAAGGCATACCCAATAATTTCAACAATTCTCTTGCTTCATCATCAGTTTGAGCAGTTGTAATAATTGAAATATTCATACCTTTAACAAGATCAACTTCTTCATAAGTGATTTCAGGGAACAAAGCTTGTTCTTTCAAACCTAAAGTATAGTTACCACGGCCATCAAAAGATTTAGCACTGATACCTCTGAAGTCACGGATACGAGGGAATACAACGCAGATTAACTTTTGCAAGAAATCATACATTCTTTCGCCTCTAAGTGTTGCCATAGCACCAACCGGCATACCTTCTCTCAATTTGTAAGAAGCGATTGATTTTTTAGCTTTAGTAACAACACATTTTTGACCTGCAATTTTTGTCAATTGAGCTTCGATAGCTTCAGCTATTTTAGAGTTGTGAGATGCTTCACCTACACCCATATTGATTACGATTTTATGAAGTTTAGGGATTTGCATATCATTCTTATAGCCAAATTTTTCTTTCAAAGCTGATCTGACTTCGTCATAATATTTATTTTTTAAACTTTCAGTTTTTGTCATTTTCGTATTTCCTTACTTCTAGCGAATGTATATGTTTATGCTTATTGTATCACAAAAACCTTACACATCCAATTGTTCACCACATTTTTTACAAACACGAACTTTTTTGCCATCAACAACAGCGTGTTTGATCCTTGTCGGTTTTTCGCAAGCCGGACATACAACCATAACTTTAGATGAATCCAAAGGAGCTTCAAGTTTAATCAAACCACCTTGAATACCAGCCATAGGTTGAGGCTTTTGAGCCTTAGTCACCATGTTTGCGCCTTCAACAATTACTGTTGAATCTTTCGGATTAGTTTTCTTAACGTTACCGATTTTTCCTTTATCTTTGCCTGCTGTTACGATAACTCTGTCACCGGTTTTTACATGCAAGCTTTTTTTCTTATCATCTGCCATTTTTTTATCCTTTATTTTTATTATTGCTTGAACTCAATCGACCTTTTGTTCGGGTCCCGGGATTTAACATCCACTAAATAACTTCCGGTGCAAGAGATACGATCTTCATGTAACCTTTATCTCTTAATTCGCGGGCTACTGGTCCGAAAACACGAGTTCCGCGAGGGTTGCCGTCTTTGTTAATGATTACAGCTGCGTTTTCGTCAAATCTGATAACTGATCCGTCAGCACGTTTGATGTCAGCTTTTGTTCTTACAACAACGGCTCTTACAACTTCAGATTTTTTAACAGCTTGGTTAGGAGTTGCATCCTTAACTGTTGCAACTATTTCATCACCAACAGCTGCAAATTTTTTATTTGAGCTGCCCATAACACGGATACATAACAATTGTTTTGCACCTGTATTATCAGCGACTTCTAGTCTTGTTTCTTGTTGTATCATTGTTCTTTTCCTTATTTTTACTACTTTTGACCTCTCATTACTCAATGGTAATGTTGTCTTTTATATCTATCCTAAACCTGAGATTCACTCAGGGATTATTGATAAGCACGCAAATTTTAAATATTAACGAGCTTTTTCAACAACTTCCAACAAAGCCCAACGTTTGTCACCTGATAAAGGTCTTGATTCAATAATTCTTACTGTATCGCCTACGTTACAAACGTTTTGTTCATCGTGAGCTTTATAGTGTTTGTTAGATTCAATAATCTTTTTATATTTTGGATGTGGTTCATAATCAGCAACTTTAACAACAATTGTCTTGTCCATTTTGTTGCTTACTACTATTCCTTGTTTTTCTTTCTTAGGCATTTTGTACCTCCGCTTGGCTAAGTGCCTCTTTTTCTTTTATAACAGTTTTAGCTTGAGCTATTAAGCGCTTTGTTTTAGACACAAGAGCTGTGTTTTCCAACTTGTGAGTAGCTAGCTGCATTTTGCAATCTAACAATTGCTTCTTCCACTCAAGAATTGCACTTTTTAACTCTTCAACTGATTTTTCGCGCATTTCAGATAATTTCATTTTTATTTTCCTTTTACTTTGCTTCTAATTTAGCCTTTTCTACAACTTTAACTTTAATAGGTAATTTTTGAGCAGCTAATTCCAAAGCGTTTACTGCTACACTTCTATCAAAGTATTCAAGTTCAAAAAGAATTCTGTTCGGTTTAACAACCGCAACCCAGTATTCCAAGTTACCTTTACCTGAACCCATACGAGTTTCAGCAGGTTTTGCTGTAATTGGTTTATCTGGGAATATCTTAATCCAAACGTTACCGCCACGTTTGATTTCACGAGTCATTGCACGACGTGCAGCCTCGATTTGACGGCTGGTAATCCAACCAGGTTCCAAGGCTTGTAATGCGTAAGAACCGAATTCAAGTTTAGTACCTCTTGTTTCATGTCCTTTCATTCTGCCTTTCATCATTTTGCGGTATTTAGTTTTTTTAGGCTGTAACATTTTATTTGCTCCTGTTAATTATTTTTACTTAATTTTAACTAATTAGCCTTCAGTAGTTTCGATGGCTCTTCTTCTTGGACGACGTCCGCCCTTTTCAGAACCTTCTTTACCTGACTTAGCTTTAATATTTTGGTCAGCTTTTTCGCCTGGCATCAAGTTGCCTTTGAAAATCCAAACCTTAACACCGATTTTACCCATGATTGTATCTGCTTCGGTAAAACCATAATCAACGTCAGCTCTAAGAGTTTGAAGAGGAATTCTTCCTTCTTTTGCCCACTCAGAACGAGCGATTTCTGCACCGCCCAAACGTCCTGATACCATAACTTTGATACCTTGAACGCCTGATCTCATTGTACGTTGCATCTGTTGTTTCATTGCTCTTCTGAAAGCAACACGTTTTTCAAGTTGTTGAGCAATATTTTCAGCAGCAAGTTGAGCATCAGCATCGATTCTTGCAACTTCAACAACATTAATGATAACAGGTTTGCCGATGTATTTAGAAACTTCTTGTCTTAATTCGTCAATACCTTGTCCACCACGACCAACTACAATACCTGGTTTTGCGGTTACAACTGTTATTGTTGTATTTTGAGCTTTTCTTGAAATTAATATTTTTGATACGCCAGCTGCGTATAATTTTTTCTTAATAAATTTTCTGATTGTATCATCTTCTTTGACGAAAGTACGATATTCTTTAAACTTAGCATACCATGTGCTTGCCCAAGCTTGAATAATACCTACTCTAAATCCGGTTGGATGTGTTTTTTGTCCCATTTTTTATACCTTTATTTTTACCTTCTATTTATTATCACTAACTTTTAATGTAAGATGTGACGTACGTTTTAGTCTCTTATAGATTCGACCTTGTGCTCTTGGTTTACCACGTCTATAAGTTTGGCTTTCATCAGCATAAATTTCAGAAATCTTCAATGCTTCAGGTGATACGCCAAATTTTTCCTGAGCGTTTGCAACAGCAGCTTTCAAGTTCTTCTCAACTACTCTTGCTGCAAAATAAGGCATAAAACGTAACATATCTTGAGCTTCAAGAACCTTTTTGCCGCGAACTTCGTTAATTACGCGACGCAATTTTCTTGCTGTCATTTTTATATCTGTTTGTTTTGCTTTAGCTTCCATTTTTTTATTCCTTATATCTTATTAGTTGTCTCTTTTGGCTAATAATTAATTGCCAACGACTATTTTACTTTTGCAGTTTTAGCTGAACCTGCATGACCTTTATACAATCTTGTAGGTGCAAACTCACCTAACTTATGTCCAATCATTTGCTCTGTTACATAAACTGGTACATGAGTCTTACCATTGTGAACGGCGATTGTGTGACCTAACATATCAGGTACAATCATTGATGCTCTTGACCAAGTTTTTATTACTTTCTTTTCTGAACTAGCATTCATTTTAGCAATTTTTTGTTGTAGAGCTTCTTCTACGTATGGACCTTTTTTTAATGAACGTGCCATTAATATTTTCTCCTTTTGGTTTTTTGTCTTAATTATCGCTCTTAGCGATGTTGAGGGAACTCAGCTGGCTGCCGAATTCCCTTCGGCTACGCGTTATTTACCTTTTCTTCTTCTAACGATTAATCTATCAGAAGCCTTACCGGATTTTCTTGTCTTATAACCAAGAGCCGGTTTACCCCAAGGTGTTTTAGGGTGTCCGCCAGGACCGGTTTTACCTTCACCACCACCGTGAGGGTGATCGCAAGGGTTCATTGTTACACCACGAACTGTCGGCCTGATTCCTAGGTAACGTTTTCTACCTGCCTTACCCCATGATAAGTTTTTGTATTCAGAGTTACCAAGAACACCAATTGTTGCCATACATTCTTTTCTTACCATTCTCATTTCTGAAGATGGAAGTTTGATTGTAACATAATTGCCTTCTTTAGCCATTACTTGAGCTGCATTACCTGCTGCTCTTACCATAACTCCGCCACGACCAGGGTTTAGTTCTACGTTGTGAACCATTGTACCTAACGGAATTAATTCTAGCGGAATAGCGTTTCCTGTTTGAACAGGAGCTTCTGGACCGCTTATTATTGTATCTCCAACATTCAAACCTTCTGGAGTCAAGATATATCTCTTTTCACCATCTGCGTAGAATACTAATGAGATTCTTACGTTTCTGTTTGGATCGTATTCAACAGTCTTAACTACTGCTGGAACGCCAAATTTTTCTCTTTTGAAATCGATTACACGGTAAGCTCTTTTTACACCGCCACCTTTATGACGACATGTGATTCTACCTGTATTATTTCTACCTGCTGTTTTTTTCAATTTTTTCAACAGTGATTTTTCTGGTGTTGAAGTAGTGATTTCTTGGTAATCACTCTTTACCATACCTCTTTGACCCGGAGATGTCGGATTAATTTTTCTAGTTGCCATTATTTTTCTCCTTTGTTTGGCTTTTTATCTAACTCGTGGGACCTATGCCTTACGCCCCTATTCCAGCTTCGTGCTTTTTATTGATTATGCACCAGCTAGTTCTTCAATCGGATCACCTTCGATAGTCACGATTGCTTTCTTAGAGCTGTCAGTTCTGCCGAATTTATATCCCATTCTTTTTGCGTGAGATGGCATATATACAGTGTTTACACTCTTAACTTTTCTTCCTGGAAAAGCTAATTCAACAGCTTTTGCGATGTCAACTTTTGTTGCGTCTTTGCGAACTTCAAAAGTATATTGACCTTCAGCCTGAGCAGCTACTGATTTTTCTGTAATTAAAGGTTTTTTAATTACGTCATATAACTTTTCTGTATTTGTTCTTTCTTTACTCATTTTTTTTATTCCTTTTAATTAATTGGGTTTCAACTTACTTGCTTAATCTTTCAGTAATTTCATTTACAGCTGATTCTGTGATAACTACGCTGTCAGCTTCAAGCAAATCTTTTACGTTCAAGTTTACAGGAAGTAACAATTTTACTGAAGGAATATTTCTTGCAGCCAATTCCAAGTGTTGATTTTCAGCAGCACGGAAATCTGCTACGATAAGAACTTTTCCATTTAAGTTTAATGATTTCAAAGTTGAAGCCATTAATTTTGTTTTAGGTTCAGTAATTGCAGAAAAATCTTTTACAATTACCAATTGTTCTTCTCTTGAAGACAATGCAGATTTTAAAGCCAATTTTCTAGCTTTTTGAGGCATAGAGAAAGAGAAATCTCTTGGTTTTGGACCAAATACTACGCCACCACCTGCAAACAATGGAGAACGAAGAGAACCAGCTCTTGCTCTACCTGTACCTTTTTGTTTCCAAGGTTTTTTACCTCCACCAGAAACTTCAGCTCTTGTTTTAGCACAAGCTGAACCTTGGCGAGCATTATTTAATTGTCTTCTCAATGCTAAGTGCATTACATGTAAATTAGGTTCTACACCGAAAACACTTTTTTCTAATGTAATTTCGCCTAATTTTTCACCATTTGAACTTAATATTTCTTTTGACATTTTAGTTTTCCTTTATTTCTTCTACTGCCTATTACCCCTTTCGGCTTAACCGTTTTATATGGCAACTCGGGATTTTTAAAACTTTACTGTTTTTGTATTTTACCGATTAATTCCATTTAGTTCTTGTTGGAACTATTGTTACTAATCTACCTTCGCATCCTGGAACTGAACCTTTTACCAAGATCAAGTTCTTTTCAGCGTCAACTTTAACTAATTTCAATTTAGTAATAGTAACTCTTTCGTTACCCATGTTGCCAGCCATTCTCTTACCTTTAATTACGCGGCTAGGAGTTGTACCAGCACCGATAGAACCAGGTTCTCTGTGGTTTTTAGAACCGTGACCCATAGGTCCTCTGCCGAAGTTCCATCTTTTTACAGTACCTTGGAAACCTTTACCGATTGATTTTCCTGTAACGTCAACTTTTTCTACGTTATCAAGAACTGACAATTCAATCTTGTCTCCAACTTTGTAATCCTGAGGATTATCAACTCTGAATTCTTGAAGATGTCTAAAGTTTTCAAGATTGTTCTTCTTTAAGTGACCAATTTGAGCTTTAGTCAAGTGTTTTTCTTTTGCTGCAATTGTACCAACTTGAATTGCGTTATAACCATCAGTTTCAACTGTTTTAACTTGAGTTACAACAATATCATCCACTTTGATAACTGTTACAGGAATAGCCAAACCTTGTTCATCAAAAATTTGAGTCATTCCCAACTTTTTACCTATTACACCTAGTGTCATATTTTACCTTTCTAGCTCACCGTACTTGGTGTGGACACATTCCACCCCGTTTCCGGTTTGCATTTTCACTTGCGAGCGCTACTTGCTGCCTTGTACTTTACCTCCGGGACTTTCACCCTCCACTACGAATGAGCGGGTAGTAGATCACATTATATGCATAATGCTTATTTAATTTTCAATTCTGACTAGTTTTTGAAATTACAATTTAACTTCAATATCTACACCAGCCGGTAAATCTAATCTACTTAACTCTTCAGTTGTCTGTTGAGTTGGTTCGTATATATCGATAATACGCTTGTGAGTTCTCATTTCAAAGTGTTCACGAGATTTTTTATCTACGTGTGGAGATCTCAAAACGCAATATATACGTCTTTTAGTAGGTAAAGGAATCGGGCCTGCAACTTTAGCGTCAGTTCTTTTTGCTGTTTCAACAATTTTGTCTGAAGATACATCAATCAATTTGTGATCATATGCTTTCAAACAAACTCTGATTCTTTGTCTTTTTGTGCTTGCCATTTTTATTCCTTTTCTTTTTTGTCATGTTATACACATCGGGGGTCTTCAAAAAGCCGCCCCTAAAGGCCTGCCTGGAACTAGCTTTCTGGATATATTTCGGACATTAACTAAAATACTCCAAGCATATCAATATTAGTATAAACACAAATGCCTGTCAACTTGGTTTTTTGCTATTTGTTAAAGAATTGTTACATTAAAAACAACTAAAATTTACACTATACTTTTACAAAACACCTTTTAAATATTGTCCGGTTACAGATTTTTTATTTTGCGCCAATTCTTTTGGTGTTCCGGTTGCAACTATCTGTCCGCCTGCATTTCCGCCTTCCGGACCCAAATCAATTATATAATCGGCAACCTTAATCAAATCAAGGTTATGTTCAATAATAAGAATAGTATTCCCCTGATCAGCAAGCTGCTGAATTATCTTAATCAACTTATCCAAATCATACCAATGAAGTCCAACGGACGGTTCGTCAAGCAGGTACAAAGTTTTGCCTGTTGCTCGCTTGTTCAATTCTGACGCAAGCTTAATTCTTTGAGCTTCACCACCTGACAATGTAGTCGCACTTTGACCTAATTTGATATAGTCTAAACCTACATCATTTAAGGTTTTTAGCTTATTCTTGATTGTTGGAATACTATCAAAAAATTCCAAAGCTTCCTTTACACTCATATCAAGAACATCTGCAATTGTTTTACCTTTAAATTTTACTTCAAGAGTTTCTCGATTATAGCGTTTTCCTTTGCAAACAGGGCATTTTACGTAAACATCAGACAAGAAATTCATCTCGATTTTGTTTACACCATCACCCTTACAAGCCTCACAACGCCCGCCTTTCACGTTAAAGCTAAAGCGTCCGGGCTTATACCCTCTTACTTTCGCCTCATTTGTCTTCGCATACAAATCTCTTATATGCGTAAATAAGTCTGTATATGTAGCAGGATTTGAACGAGGAGTTCTGCCAATCGGAGACTGATCAATATCAATAATTTTATCAATATTTTCAAAACCCAAAATCTCATCTACTCCTTGAGGTTTTGGACGATTTCCACGCAATTTATGCAAAGCGTATTCATAGATTAATTCCTGCATTAATGTTGATTTTCCGGAACCTGAAACGCCCGTTAAAACTACAATTTTTCCCAAAGGAATATCAACATCTATATTCTTTAAATTATTCAAATGAGCATTTTTCACCTGAAGATACTTACCGTTACCTTCCCTTACCTTTTCAGGTACAGGTATAAACTTTTCACCGCTCAAATACTGCCCTGTTAAAGAAGCCTTACATTTCACAATATCATCTAAGGTTCCCTGAGCAACAACTTTCCCACCGTTAATACCAGCTTTTGGACCAATATCTACGATATAATCAGCGTTACGCATAGTATCCTCATCGTGCTCAACTACAATTAATGTATTACCTAAATTTCTTAGTTTGAGCAATGTTTTGATAAGCCTGTCGTTATCACGCTGATGTAAACCAATAGAAGGTTCGTCTAAAACATACAAAACACCTGACAAACCACTTCCAATTTGAGTAGCAAGCCTAATCCTTTGCGCTTCTCCACCAGACAATGTACCTGCCATACGAGCAAGATTAAGGTAACTCAACCCAACGTCTTTCATAAATCTCAAGCGTGCTCGAATTTCATCCAAAATTTGCTTTGCTATCTGCAAATGATATTCATCAAGCTCTAAGTATAAATCTTCTATAAAGTCCAATTCCTCATCAATTGACAAAAGAGTAAATTCATATATGTTTTTACCCTTAATCTTTACCGCCAACGGGAACGGCTTTAATCTTGCACCTTTACAAGCAGGACAAGGCGTTGTTGTCATATACTTTTCAATTTCTTCACGCCAATAATCACCGTTTGACTCACTATATCTTTTTTCCAAGAAAGGAATTACGCCCGAAAATTTGTGATATTTTGTTTCATAACGATGGGTTCCAAATCGTTTTACTCTAAAAGTAACAAGCTCATCACCACCATAAAGGATTATATCCTGCTGATGTTTTGGCAAATCCTCAAACGGCTTATCCATATCTATTTTGTAATGCGCACATACTGACTTTAACGTATCGTCATAGTAATCAGTAGATGTTTTTGACCAAGGATAAATCGCCCCATCATTCAAAGATTTGCTTCTCTCTGGAACAACTAAATCCGGATCAATCACAAAGTCTGCACCAAGCCCGCCACATCTTTCACAAGCACCGTACGGAGCATTAAATGAAAATATCCTTGGAGTAAGCTCTTCAAAACTAAGATTACATTTAGGACAAGAAAGTTTTTCACTAAAAATAATTTCTTCTTTTTTAGATACCAAATCAACAATTGCAATTCCGTCAGCTTTCTTCAACGCAATTTGAACACTATCTGCAATTCTGGATTGGGCACTTTCTTTAACAACGATTCTATCAACAACCACATGGATTGTGTGTTTTTTAGTTTTAGCAAGCTCAATTTCATCTTCGTCAAGGTTATAAACATCACCATCAACCTTAACTCTCACAAAACCTTCCTGCTTAAGCTCCTCCAGTACAGACTGAAACTCGCCTTTTTTACCACGAACAACAGGAGCCAAAATCTGAATTTTCTCACCTTCACCAAGCTTCAAAATGCTATTTACAATCTCATCAATTGTCTGAGGCTTAATTTCATCTCCGCAATTAGGACAATAAGGCGTTCCAACTCTAGCATACAAAAGCCTCAAATAATCATATATCTCAGTAACAGTTCCAACAGTAGATCGAGGATTATTGCTGGTAGACTTTTGATCAATAGAAATCGCCGGAGAAAGTCCGTCAATATATTCTACATCAGGCTTATCCATTTGACCTAAAAACTGCCTTGCATAAGTCGAAAGACTTTCAATATAGCGTCTTTGTCCCTCTGCAAAAATAGTATCAAAAGCCAATGAGGATTTACCTGAACCGGAAACTCCAGTAAAAACAATCAATTCATTTTTAGGAATCTCAAGAGATACATCCTTTAAATTATGTTCCTTAGCGCCCTTAATCGTAATCTTATCTAACATACTATAATTATTGCACTAAAAAATTAATTGACAAGAATAAAAGTCCGCCAACTCCAAATTTTCCACACTTCAGAATTAGATCATCATATTCAAAAGTTGTCTATGAATTTTCACATTGTGAACTCTTAAAATATCAACTTTTCTTTCGATAGCAAGGGTATTAAGAGCGGCAGTAAAGATATCCTTAGTTTCATTATCTGCATCAGGCATATTTAAAAGACTCTTGCGAGAAATACCCAGCATAATAGGACATTCTAAAGCTCCTAACTCTTCTATTCGTCTAATTATTTCAAAATTGTGTTCTCTTGTCTTGCCAAAGCCAATCCCAGGATCCACGATGATATTATCTCTCTTTACACCGTTAGAAACTGCAAAATCAATTCTACGATTCAAATCTAAGAAAATCTCATCCATCAAATTTCCATACATAGGATTTATCTGCATTGTTTCAGGAATACCTTTTGAATGTTGGATAATAACAGGACATTCAAAATCTGCAATAACATTAACCATCTCAGCATCATAGTCTAAACCTGATACATCATTTATTGCAGTAGCACCAGCTTCAAGACATCTGCGAGCGACCTCTGCGCTTCTTGTATCAATACTGATAGGAACATCAATATTGTTTTCATTTACAAAATCTAAGATTGGCAAAATCTTTGCAAGCTGCTCATCAACCGCAACAGCCTCAGAAAATGGTCTTGTAGATTCAGCACCAATATCAATCATATCAGCACCATCTTCAATCAATTTAACAAGATGTGTTGCTGCTTCCTCAAAATTCTCATACATTCCACCATCAGAAAAAGAATTTTGAGTCAAATTTAAAATCCCCATCAATTGAGTCAAATTTTCAGATTCAATTGACAAGACTCTTTCAATTTGCCTACCCAAATTTCTAAGTCCAAATGGTTGCAAACCTAGTTGCACTGCAATCTTAGTCAACTGTGCAACACTTCCACCCAGAATGCAATCTGATTCTTCACATTTTCCAGTAATAACGTTTTTATTTGTGGCACAATCAGCACCGAACGATAAAGCGGTTTGCTTTAGTATATTAGCCTGAGCTGAATTAAGCCCAAATATTTTTAAATTTTTATAACAATACTTATACTTTGCTCTCTGCACATAAGACTTATCAAAGCCAATAGCATCAAGCTCATTTACTACTTCAGTATTCTTAAGTTCTCTCAAAACAAAATCATGCATAACCTGAGTTTAGCATGATTTTATTTATTATTCAACAGTTAAATTTTTAAACTTCCGGATTGCTTGTAATAGTGCTAAGTTTGTTGATAAATGTATTAAACACTTCACTAACACCGGTAATAAATACAAATACGGAAGCTCCACCGCCAATTATGGCACCAAGCTTACCTGTAAACAAACCCTTCATAAATTTAGGCATCTTAGAAGCTTTAGCCCAATTTGCAATATCCAATCTCAATTGACGATAATTAACCTTTAATGCATTCCACAAAGAATTTGTTTGTTTTAAAGGTTTACTAACGACATTAGCACCTTCTGCCACAGTATTTATTGTTCCACGAAGCTTTTCACTGGTTTTAAACATCTTAAAAGCAGCACCACGTGTAGCTGTGTAACCGGCTCCAACACCACCTGTCACAACCGCAGCATCTCCGACCCTTTCTCTACGCTCATCTTTGCGTTGAGAATTTTCTCCGGTGAATGTTACAAATCTAGGACCTACTGCATTAAGCTGCATCTGAAACATCTCCTTCGTAAAATACCTTTTCTTTACCATTTACAAAGAAATTTCCGTCTTTATCAACGTCTACCTGTTGTTTACTACCATCAATAGCCTTTCCGCCAAGAACATTCACAGCAGCTGTACCACCACCGGCAACGCCCATTGTTTCAACAAATACACGTTTATAATTCAAATTTTTGAAATATTTAACAGTGTTATCTTTCAAAGCAACAGCACCTTGGAATATAGAGTTCTTCTGTACTGCCTTTTTCCAACCTGTTAAGGTTTTACCAACAGATGAACCTTGGAATGCTTCTTCCCAGCCAGCTATTTTCTTAGATGCGCTCTTATAGAAATTTTTGCCTGAAATATATTTACCAAAATCAGCCATCTTTTTAGAAACATATTTACGACCGGAAGACAAGTTTTTACCGATAGACTTCATAAAATCAGTGCTTCCGATTTTAGATAAAACTTCTAATGTTCCGACAGTACCCCATCTTAAACCGCCCCATCCAATCGCAACAGCAGTCAATCCAGAAAGAATTTTTGTTCCTGTTTTTACACCCGGAACCATGTCAGCTTGTTTTGCAATGGAATCAACGTTAGCTTTTGTCTGACGCCACAAGTCTAGTTCTTTTTTGGTACTATATTTTTCCTGTTCTATATCAAAACTATCCACAGGATCATCATCTCTGAAGTAAGGCTGTTCAGCGGAATCGTACACTTCCTCAAAATCTACATCTTGTGCACATTTTTGAAAATCAGAAGACCCTTTGAATGCCTGAACTCTGTTATAATTGTGTGTTAAGCCTGGCTGAATTGTTAACATGTTTTTCTACTCCACTTTCTAAATTCTTTTCAGAAACCCTAAACCTTCTAAAAAAAACTTTTTGCGCATTTTTAATAAATTGTTACAAATATTTGCAACATTAGTATTGCACATTATTCAAACTTTGTAAATATATTTATGAAGAGATACTAAGCAAGACATTCTCCAAAAAAAGCTATAATATTAATCTACCCTTTACATAAAGGTTTCTTTGTCATAGTATTGTCTTATATAGAAATAGCTAAGGAGAAAATATGAACGAGCTTTTAAAGAAAACAGCCACAGAACAGAGTAAGGCTTTAAAAAATAAAGAAATCTCTGCTGTTGAACTAACACAGGCTGCTTTTGACAGAATTGACGAACTAGATGAAAAATTAGGCGCTTTCAATTCTCTTACAAAAGAAACAGCACTTAACACAGCAAAGAAAGTTGATGAAAAAATTGCTAAGGGTGAAGAATTACCGCTTCTTGCAGGTATTCCGCTTGCCCTAAAAGACAACATGAATCTTATCGGTTCAAAAACAACCGCATCAAGTAAAATTTTAGAGAACTTTGTATCTCCATTTAACGCAACAATCACCCAAAAGCTTTTAGACAACCTTGTTCCAATCGTGGGGAAAGCTAATTTGGATGAGTTTGCTATGGGATCATCTAACGAAAATTCAGCATTTAAAAAAGTTCATAACCCTTGGGATTTGAAGAAAGTTCCGGGAGGTTCTTCAGGTGGTTCTGCAGCAAGCGTTGCAGCTTGTGAAGCTACTCTGGCTCTTGGTTCAGATACAGGTGGTTCTATCAGACTTCCTGCATCATTCTGCGGTATCGTTGGTATGAAACCTACCTATGGTCGTGTTTCAAGATACGGACTTATCGCATTTGCTTCATCTTTAGACCAAATCGGGCCTTTTGCACGTTCAGTTGAAGATGCTGCAAACCTTTTGGAAGTTATCTCAGGTCATGACCCTAAAGATTCTACTTCACTAAACTTGCCTGTTGAACACTACGCTGCATCTCTAAAAGATGATATTAAAGGCAAAAAAGTTGGTGTGATAAAAGAATTAATGTCAGAAGGCTTGTCTGATGACGTAGCAAAAGCTATTCAAAATGCAATTGATACATACAAAAAATTGGGATGCGAAATCGTTGAAATTTCACTTCCTAAATTAAAATATTCTATCGGAATTTACTACATTCTTGCAACAGCAGAATGCAGTTCAAACCTTGCAAGATTTGACGGTGTAAAATACGGATACAGAACACCTGATGCTAAAAATCTGCTTGAAATGTACACAAAAACAAGAGCAGAAGGTTTTGGACCTGAAGTTAAACGTCGTATAATGCTTGGAACTTATGCTTTGAGTTCAGGATACTATGATGCATATTACAAAAAAGCTCAACAAATGAGAGCTTTAGTAACAGAAGATTTCAGAGAAGCATTCAGCAAGGTTGATATCTTAATATCACCAACATGCCCGAATACAGCATTTGAACTTGGTGCAAAATCTTCAGATCCGCTTGCAATGTACTTAACAGATATTGCAACAATTTCAGCAAACTTAGCCGGAATTCCTGGATTAAGTGTTCCTGCTGGATTTGATAAGGATGGAATGCCGATTGGTTTACAAATTCTTGCTCCACAACTACAAGAAGGTAAATTATTCAATATGGCATACCAATTTGAACAAGCTCACGATTATTGGAAGCAATTAGCTAACATATAATCAATAGATTTATAACCGGAAAAGACGGCTTAAAGCCGTCTTTTTTGTTATTAAACTATATTTATAATACCGAAACTCGAGTTAATTATCAGCGACAGGCACCGCAAAATAAAAAGTTGTTCCCTTATCAAGCTCACTTTCACACCAAATTGCACCCTTATGAGCCTCAATAAGCTGACTTGCAATAGGAAGCCCTAAACCTGAACCACCAACTTTACGTGACAAAGAGTTTTCAATCTGTGCGAACTTATCAAAAACTCGCAACAAATTTTCCTTTGCAATTCCAATACCTTCATCCTTGACACTAACTACGACAAATTTACCGCTAAGCTTTGACAGAACAGGTTCAAAACATTCATTATATTTAATATCAGAAGCCTCCACCAACTCAGATTTTACAGTTATAGACTTACCTTCCGGCGTAAACTTAACAGCATTTGATACGAGATTAGTCAAAACTTGCTCGAGTCGCTGAGAATCAGCATAAACCTCCGGAAGATTTTCACCCTCTTCCGTATATAACGTTAAATTTTTATCCTTTATTAACACTGATAACGTTGACTTAACATACTCAATAACAGAATTAATATCCATATTTTTGAAATGATAATCCATCTTGCCGGCTTCTATTTTAGACAAATCAAGCAGGTCATTTATAATTCCTGAAAGCCTCTTTGAATTTCTCTTAGCCATAGTTAAAAATTTATCGTAAGCGGGTGTCACTTCTCCACACTTACCACTCAACATAATATCAAGAGAATTTTTAATAGAAGTCAAAGGCGTCCTCAATTCGTGAGACACGATTGATATGAATTCAGACTTAAGACGTTCCAATCTTTCCAATTTCAAATTGGTTTCTTTCAATTCTTGATACAGTGTAGCACTTTTTAACGGCAAAGAAACCTGTTGAGCAATAGTTTGAAAACAAGTAGCATTTTCAGTTGAAAATGGAGTTTCCTTGAAAATTTCAACACATCCAAAGAAATTATCTCCCAACGAAATTGGAGAAAACATATTATCAAACTGAAAAAGCGAGAAATTAAAACGACTCGCCGGAAATTTTACAAACTTTCTAACCTTAAGAGTTTCCGTATCAATTTCAAAAGGCAATTTTTTACCTTCAAAAAGAGATTTATAATGCAAAACCATTCTTAATTTAAGAGTGTCAATTAGCTCAGGAGAAATTTCGTAAAGTGAATTAATCAACAAGACAGGTTCTTCCTCCGTACAGAAAGACAAGGTCGAAGTAAGAGAAAAGCTTAAAGCTTTATCCATCCCTTCTAACATATAATTAATAAGTTTCTCCTTATCAAGAGTCCCCGCAAATTGGGAACTAGTAGAATAAAGAGCATTCAATCTGTAATTACTATCTGCCAAATCTCTGTTAGTATCAGCAAGCTTTTCAAGAGAAGAACGCATTCTCAAATTCATCGCAATTGTGCCGGAGATAAGCTCTTCCCCCATATCTTCAAACAGAAACCCGTTAGCGAATTTAATAAGCTCACGATCCTTCAAATTTGTATCCGTGATAAACAACAGCACCGATGATTCTAAAAGAGCTCGAAGTTTATTTAACAAGTTTTTAAAATCAATCCCACCGGACAGAGTATCTATAATAACAATTTCACACATAGACGCAGACAAATAATCCGCAATTAATCCAGCATCAGACATAGACACAAAATCATATCTAAGCTTTTTTACAAGCTCTTCATACTTGCGAACAACTTCTATCCTTTGAGAAACTAATAATACCCTAATCATAACTTAATCGTAACAAAACATTTGCAAATAGCAAATTATTTACAAACTACTCTTTTTCAGCTTCCATTTTTTCAATGTACTCTATAATATCAAGAGCAAGCCCGTGACGAATTTCAAAAGGAGCATGTTTGATATATTCCATCGCATGAGAAACTTTAACATTTTTATCATACCAACGTCTAAGAATGTAATTATATTGATCCTCTAAAGACATCTTAAAATCAAAATCTTTTAATTTATCAAGAACATATTCTGCGCATATAGTCTGCAATTCTTCGTCAGCCTTTTCCCAAACTGCAATAGCCCTACTTAAAACAGGGTCGACATCATACCAGCGTTTTTGTTTCTTTTCCATAAATAAAGCTCCTTATACGAATAAACTAAAACAATATTACCAAAAATGTAAAAAACTGGCAAACTTTTTTTCGCATAGTATAATAATAAGTATGAAGAAGAGAATCTTATCACTTTTAATATTGACAATGTTCTTGGGAACAAACACTTTAACGTTTGCCGATCCGGTATTTGAAGGTCACGCAGAAAAAAGTGATCAAGTAAGAAAAGAACTTGAGAGCGAATTATTTACCGGAGAAGTTGAGCAAATAGAACGCTCTGACGTTATTCACATGACAGTATCACAAGTATTGGATTCAAACATAAATATTGAAGGGGATGAATTCTTTGCTGAGGTCGTTAACGACGTAGAAGGAGAGAGTGGAGTAATTATTCCTAAAGGAACATTTGCACACGGGAGGATTTCAAAAACTACTGAAGCAAAGAGAATGGGACGTTCTGCAAGTTTATCTCTAGACTTTGATTATTTAATAACCCCCGATGGAAGAGAAATCCCTATTGAAGGAAAGATGTCAACAAAACTTCACCCGGTAGCTGAAACATCAAAAATCATAGCTCAAGATGTCGGATACACATTGGCTGGTGGAGCAATTGGCGGGTTTATGGCTCTCAATTGGCTTGGTCTTGAAGCCGCAATCGCATCTCAAGGTTACACAATTGCAGGAGGAGCTGCTGTTGGTGGAGCGCTTGGATTAGGAGCAGCTTTAATTAGAAAAGGGAACGAAGTTTTAATCGCTCCGGGAGATGAAATTAAAGTAAAAATCAACACCTCAGTGCCACTCCCTGTGTATAAGGATAGTGCACTAATGCAGCATGAAATGAAATATCCGGGACTTGATATTTCAATCTCAAACGTAAAACATGAGGAAGATCCGTTTGGAGAAGCTAACACCATTACCCTTACAGTAATGATTTCAAACATGTCAGACAAAACTTTTTCAGGCTTAGATTCTGCACTTGTAAACGATTATAATGCAGTTTTCCGCCCATCAATATTTGGCGATACAAAATTGATGTTTAAGCAAATTAAACCTGGCGAAAAAGTTATAGGTGATATTTCATTTGCAGTAGACAATATTAACAGAAAATTTTGGTTAACGTTTTATGACAGAAGGAATAAAAAACCCCTAACAAAGATCTCTGTCGATAACGCATATAAGAAAATATCTAAAAGAACTAAACTCAAAAATGACAAAGTAAGAACAAAAAAAATGAATTTCAAAAAAGAAGAAGATTTGTTTAATATAGAGTAAAAGTATTGTAAATAGTAGCTTTACAATGGGTTGAAATTTTAGAGTTTTATGTTACAATGTTAGTAGTAGGCTAGAAAAGAAAGTAGGGAAAAATGGCTTGTGGTAAGTTAGAAATTGACATTTTGAATACTATTTGGAGATTAACATCGACTGGAGAAGGTAGAGACATTTCAATCCAAGATGTAGTAGATGACTTATCAGCAAACGGAATAGAACGTGCATATACAACTATTAAAACAGTTATGGATCGCTTGGCGGCCAAAAGTATTCTTGTACGTTATAAGGTTGGCAAAAAATTCTTTTACAGTGCAGCTATGGACAAAGAAGAGATGGCTCAAGAGAGCATTGTAGAAGTTGCAGAACAGTTTTTCGATAACGATTACGCTGCACTAATTAGATTTATTGAGAATAAGTTTGATTTAATCAAGTAATATGAGCAGTATAGAAGAATATCGTTTTTTTGTATCAGAGTTAATCAGAAAAGTTTTGGTTGGAGAGTTGTCTGTGCGGAATGCAGCAACTCTTTTTCCATCGGATACTCACGACAAAAGTATCGAAGCTGCATTTCACGCATTGATACATTATGAAGCGGATGAAGATTTGCGTAAACGTGATATTCTATACCGAGAAGAGCAGGATGACTATCTGACACTTATATACCAAACTCTCGAACAGGGAAAAGCATTACCCGATAATATAATCAGGAATTATGAAAAATACTATAAAGTGGCAGATATTCCAATGCCGAACGATTTTCGCTCGAACGTAATAAGATTCTGGCGCTACTTAACTTTTAAAGAATAGGATACCTTTTTAATTCTACCAAGCAGTTTAAGGCGAGCCTCTTTGGCATGTACATTGGCAAAGTACCCCAGTCACTTATATCGATTTTTTCTCCTGTTAACTTTGCCTTTTCTACCAGAATTCTTAAAATTTTATTTACGTTACTTATCCCATATTTATCCATAAAAAAGTTATACTGCCACACATTATACTCTTTATCTAAAGGGAAAAATCTTTTTCCTCTCAAGTAATGTGCAACATGTGAATTCAAATCTGCCATTGAAACTATATTTAACGGGAGCTTATTGTCAGCACAATATTTAACGGAAAGTTTATCTGCAAGATGCCCAACCCCGCCAATCTTTGAATCTTGCAAATTTTCCAAATAATCTACAATCAAACGTTCACCTTTAATTCCAAGCATTGGATAATCTCTAAGCAACTCATCATAAGGGGAATTAAAAGATTTATGTCGCAAACATTTTGAAAAATTAACGTATCCATACTCTTCCTTAAGATCCTCTGATAGAAAATGATATCCAAACTTATTATCACCTGACACAGATGATAAAATCATCGTTCTAACAGGCTTACATTTTTGTTTATCTACAAGATAGCCATAACGATTAGGATTATAATCAAGCTCAAAGACCTGTCCATCATAATGCTTTCTTGTACTTCTATTTAAACAAAACGTCTGCGGTTTAGACAAATCAACAACCATATTCTCGTCATTATAAGAATAAGCAAGAGTGTACGGATTATACACCCTCAATTTTAACTCTTTATTAAAAGAATCTTGTTCTAAGCCACAAAAACTAATCTGATTATTTTTATTCACAGCAACATCAGATTTAATTTTACTTAGATTTTTAATTGGACAAATCGTTAGCATTACATACCGATAAAAACCCGTAAAGAAAATTTTTGCCATATGTATGCTATAATTCTCGTATGAAACTAAAAGAAATTTACAAACATAAGGATATCAAGGAAAAAATTTCTTTTGAAATCTTTCCGCCAAAAGAATTAAGCGACTATCCAAAACTAATAACTGAAACACAAAAACTAAAACAGCTTAATCCAGCTTTCATATCCTTAACTTGGAATGCCGGCGGATGTGGAAACAGTTCATTTGAACTTATAAAGTTAATTAAGGCTCAAAACTTTAACATAATGCCGCATTTTACTTGCATATCCAGCACCAAGAATGAAGTATTAAAACATTTGCAAGAATTGCAATCACTTAATATAGAAAACATTCTTGCACTAAGAGGAGATATTCCATCAGATAAAAACCTTTGCAAGAAAGATTTTTGCTTTGCAAACGAATTGGTGGAATTTATAAAAAATAATAGCAATCTTTCAATTGCAGTCGCGGGGTACCCAGAAGGACACATTGATGCAAACAGTATAACCGAAGACATTGACAACTTGAAAAAGAAAATTGATGCCGGTGCAGACGCAATAATAACACAATTATTTTTTGACAACTCAAAATTTTACAAATACGTAGAACTATTGCGTAAAAAGGGGATTACAACACCAATCATCGCCGGCATAATGCCAATTTTAAGTCAAAAACAAATTGATAAAATGACAAGGCTCGCAAATATCACCCTTCCAGACATCGTAAAAGAAAATCTTGAAAAATATAAAGATAGTCCGTCAGATTTGCAAGAATTTGGCATTGACTTTTCTTCACAACAATGCCAAAACCTTATAGAGTCAAATGTGGAAGGATTACACTTTTTCACCTTAAACAAAATGAAAACAAGTATAAATATATTAAATAACATATTATAAGAAGGAGTAGAGTATGGAAAATCTAAACAAGTACATAGAACATACACTTTTAAAACAAGATGCAACAACAGAAGATTTAAACAAGCTTTTTGATGAGGCGTTACAACACAAATTTAGAGGTGTTTGTATCAACCCGGCTTATGTAAAAACTGCCAAAGAAGCTCTAAAAGATAGTGATGTAAAAGTTGTAACCGTTATCGGATTTCCGCTTGGAGCAAACAAAACTGAAGTAAAAGCCTTTGAAGCTTCCGTTGCAAAAGCAGATGGTGCAGATGAAATAGATATGGTAATAAATGTTACCGGAATAAAAGATAAAAATTACGACTATGTTCGAGAAGACATAAAAGCAGTAAAAATTGCCTGTGGAGAAATTCCATTGAAGGTGATACTTGAAACAGATTTACTAACAAAAGAAGAAATCAAAAAGGCTTGTGAAATTGCAATTGAAGCAGGCGCAGACTTTGTAAAAACATCAACAGGATTTGTAAAAAACGGAGTCGGAGCGAAAGAAGAAGATGTTAAATTAATGTATGAAACAGTAAACTCGCACGGTCTTAAAGTTAAGGCCTCAGGCGGAATAAGAGACAAAGAAACCGCAATAAAAATGATAAATGCCGGAGCTTATAGCTTAGGAACAAGCTCAGGGGTAAAAATTGTAGAATAAAAAAACGGGGTTTCCCCCGTTTTTTTATTTATTAAAGTCTTCAAAGAATTTTCTCAACACATCCTGTCCCTTAAGCATTGACTCATAATCAACGTTTTCTTCAACCGAGTGCATATTATGAACATCAGCTAAACCGACCAAGAATGGTATAAATTTTTCATTTTTTGAATTCATGTTATTTGCATAAATATGAGTTTCAGCACCTGCGTGGAACGAACCAACTTCAGGAGTAACTCCAACAGCTTTAGCCGCAGCCTCAAACATTTGCGGAATAAAGTTATCCCAGCTTTTTTCAAAAGGCGGCAAATGTTCTTCAAATAGAATTTCTGCCCTTGCAACACCTGCATGCTCTCTATTAAAATCTTCAACTTGAAAACTCATCAATTTCTTTAATTCATCTTCATGTTCACGGCTTGAACTTCTGATAGAATAAGTCGCCTTAGCGTCAGTATTTATGACATTTGTGACATCAACATTACCTGCCGCAATTCCGCCAAGATTGCAAGAAGTAATTACGGTATGGTTTTCATCAGAGTAAAACACACCTTGTGGCAACTCTGAAACTAAGTCTGCGATTAATTTTGCAGCATTTTCTCTTGTTTCATCACCAATATCAATTCCGGAATGACCACCCTTAAACGAATGAACATCAATAGTAACTAACGTATAACTTGCACCTGATGTCATAAACTGACCTAAACTATCACTATCAAGCACCAAAACATATTTAGATTTTAGCATTCCAAAATCTAAATTTCTTATACCTGACATACCGGACTCTTCATCTCTTGTAAACACAATTTCAAGTCCGCCATGTTTCATATCAGATTTTGAAAGATATTTTGCAAAATACAACGCATTTGCAACCCCTGCCTTATCATCTGCACCAAGAGTTCTATTTTCAGCGTGAATCAAGCCTTGCTCATCCAAATATACTTTAACAGGAGAATCGTCTCCTATCACATCCATATGAGAAGACAACAACATATATTGCTTAGTTTCGTCAGTAGGCGGAATATGGATATAAACATTTCCATAATCATCTAACTTACAAAAAATATTATTTTCAGCACAGAAATCTTTTATATAATTAGCAACATCAGCTTCTTTCAAAGAAGGAGATGGAATTTCAGCTAACTTACAAAAGAGATCAACAAGTTCATTACTGGTTCTTAATTCATCAATATTCATACTTACTCTCCATTTTTAAACAGATACAGCACCATAATAGCATATAAATCCAAAGAAAACAAATAGTTATTTATATCCACTTTTTGTATCAAAATTTAAAAATTTACTATACAAAAACACTTAGTTATGGTATGCTATAGACAGATGTAGTAGTAAAATATTTTTGGAAATATATGCAATGATAATTATTTAAATCTTACGTTTAAATAAGAGCTCGATAGGTTAGATGTATCGAGCGTTGTGTGTATTATAAAAAAATAGAAAAGGATAAGGTAAATACTCGATGGGAATTCCATTAATTCTTGCGATTATTGCGGTAATAGCATTAATTGCCGTGTTGTTTGTGCAACACAACAAGATGAAATCTATTCTCCAGAGCGTGGAAAAAGACCGTATAGCTTTAGAAGAGAAAGAAAAAATTTTATTTAAAGAAGCAAAAATCAAAGCAATTGAAGAGCTTCAAGATGACAGAGAAAAACTAAACGAAGAAGAAAGAGAAAGACGTCAAGAGCTTTCAAGACAAGAAGCAAAACTCGCAAAACGCGAAGATATGCTTGAAGACAAAATTCAAGAATATACCGACAAGGATCTTCAAGTTCAAAGAAAAATTGATGAATTATTAGAAAAAGAAGATTACCTTGCAGAAATAGTACAGAGACAAACCTCTGAACTTGAACGTATCGCAGGTATGACAGTTGAAGAAGCAAAAACAACACTTTTAGAACAACTAAAACACGACTTGGCTCAAGAACAAATGACCTTAATCAGAGAAAATGAAGCCAAGATAAAAGAAACAGCACTTGAAAAATCAAAAGAAATTCTTTCAACAACGATGCAAAGATGCATGATAGAACAAGTTGTAGAAACAACGGTATCAGTAGTAGCTTTGCCAAACGATGAAATGAAGGGTAGAATAATCGGTAGAGAAGGAAGAAACATTCGAGCTTTAGAAACACTTACCGGAGTAGATTTGATTATTGATGATACTCCTGAAGCCGTTGTATTATCAAGCTTTGACCCGGTTAGACGTGAAGTTGCGAAATTAGCATTAGAAAAACTTATCGTAGATGGCAGAATTCACCCAGTAAGAATTGAAGAAATGGTTGAAAAAGCTAACGAAGAGATTGAAAAGAAAATATGGACAGAAGGTGAAAACGCAGCTTTAGATATGGGCGTTATGGGGCTTAATAAAGAGCTAATCAAAACATTAGGCCGCCTGTATTACAGAACCAGCTACGGACAAAATGTATTAAAGCACTCACTTGAAGTTGGACATATTGCAGGAATGTTAGCAGCAGAATTAGGTGCAAATGTTGCAGTAGCAAAACGTGCCGGCTTATTACACGATATCGGTAAAGCAGTAGACCAAACACAAGAAGGAACACACATTCAACTTGGTGTAGAACTTGCCTCAAGATATGGAGAACGCCCTGAAGTAATTCACGCAATTGAAGCACACCACGACGATGTTGTTGCAAATACAATTGAAGCAGTTCTTGTAAAAGTTGCAGATGCTATTTCAGCAGGCAGACCTGGAGCAAGAAGAGATACTCTTGAAATATACATCAAGCGTTTACAAAAAATTGAAGAAATCGTAAATAGCTATGATGGTATAAAACAGTCCTTCGCAGTACAAGCAGGCAGAGAAGTGAGAATTATTGTACAGGCAGAAATGTTTGATGACCTTGCTTCACAAAGACTTGCAAGAGACGTTGCAAAACGTATTGAAGACGAGTTGGATTATCCTGGTCAAATAAGAGTTACAGTTGTAAGAGAGTTTAGAACAACTGAAATTGCAAAATAAGAAATTAAACTGTATGGCGGAAATCATTCCGTCATACAGTATTTAAAAAGGATTATATGATAGGTGATGGTAAAACATTAAAAATAATATTTTTTGGCGATATGGTAGGAAAACCCGGCAGACACGCTGTGCGGGATTTTTTGGCGGAAAACAACTACGAGAACCATTTTGTAATCGCCAATGTTGAAAATGCATCTCACGGTTTTGGTTTAACAGAAAAGAATTATAACGAGCTTAGCGAATACGGAATCGATTGTATGACATCCGGCAATCATATCTGGGATAAGAGAGATATTTTAAACTTCATTGACAATGCAGAAAAACTAATTCGTCCGATAAATTACCCCCAATCGGTTACCGCTGGAAAAGGCTCAAAGATATTTGAATTTAACGGAATAAAAATCGGCGTCATAAATGTTTTAGGACGCGTTTTTATGAACCTTGTAGATTCACAATGGGAAATTGTAAAAGCTGAAATTGAACGGATAAAAGAAATTACACCAATTGTAATTATCGACTTTCACGCAGAAGCAACAGCTGAAAAAATATGTTTTGCAAAATATTGCTCAGCTCTTGGATGTTCTGCATTTTTTGGCACACACACCCACGTTCAAACAGCTGATGAAAGTATTATTAACAATATGGGATACATTACAGATGCAGGCTTCTGCGGCGCAGAAGACAGTGTTATAGGAATGGATTATAACACCTCCCTAAATAGATTTTTGACGAGTATTCCAGAACGTTACGACGTAGCAGACAGTAGCTCCTCACAGATTAATGCTGTTAAAGTTGAGATAGATATAAACACAGGTTATGCTGTTGCTATAAAAAGGATTTTTTGTAGTAGTAATAAAGTAGAAAAGGAAAGAAGTCAATGAAGTCAGATTTTCACATTCATACTTATTTTTCTGACGGAGTATTTTCGCCGGAAAAAATAGTTGACACAGCAATCGACGTCGGACTGCAGGTCATTGCACTCACTGATCACGACAATGTGTTATCTTATCAGACAGCAAAAGATTATATAAACAAAACAGGAAAAAAACTTGAGATAATTCAAGGGGTAGAAATAAATACTCTATATAAGAATTACGAAGTCCATATCCTCGGATACATGATGGATACGGATAACAAAGACTTTAAAGAACTTTTAAAGACTCAGCAAAAAGCAAGGGTTGAACAAGTTAATCAAATCATAGATCTTCTTGCGAAAAAAGAGGGGATCAAAATAAAATTTGAAGATATAAAGAAACAGGTTGCAGAAGGAGGAAGTATAGGCAGACCTCACATAGCAAAAGCGATAACCAATGCAGGTGGAACGACCAGTGTGATTGAAGCCTATGCAAAATATATCCACGACGATTCTCCTGTTTATGTACCGAGAAAAACAGTTTCTCCTCAAGAAGCAGTTGAAATAATCTACGATGCAGGCGGAATTCCGGTAATAGCACACCCGCATGACATTGATATCGCAGAAAGTTTAATAAAAGAACTTATGACCCACGGGCTTCGAGGAATAGAAGCTTATCATAGAAAACACTCTCCAGCTTGCGTTGAATATTTTTCATCAATGGCTGAAAATTTAGGCTTAATCGTAACCGGAGGTTCAGATTTCCACGCTCCAAACATTATGAACGGACAAATCATACTCGGTAAGAATTTTGTACCTGAATGGATTTACGATAAACTAATGCAAGAAAAAAAATGCATAGATATGGCATAGAAGAGGTAATTTATGAAGCTTATTGGCTGGCACGCTGAATACTCAGTAACATTACTAATCATATTTGCAGGGATACTATTCTTTATACCAACATCCCTTCAATCGACCGTACAAGCAAACTTCATTGCAAAATGGAAAGATTGCTATGATAGATTATCATACGTGCAAGATGTAATCCTAAAACAGGAAAAACAAGAGATTCTAACAAGCTTCAGACGTGCCAAAACCTCAGCTGAACGTGAAGCAATATTTAGAGAAATTCTAAAACCATATTTTCGTTTAAATAATTCAAAAGCTCCACGCAGATACCATCCAAAGTTCATGAATAAAGAAATAGTACCATCAGATAGCCTATACAGTTTTTCTGACTACTATTTTTCAGACAAGAAACTTCTTGTTGGAATAAAGGATGTTCCTAGCCAAGAAGGTAAAGAAGATATGTTTCTGATGATGTTTGATGTCAACGGAATTATTCCACCAAACACCTGGGGAAAAGATATTTTCGGGGTGAAAATATTTGCTGATAGAATTGAACCTCTTGGGAAAAATTTAGCCTTACCAGCAATGAGACAGGACTGTTCGGAAGAAGGCAGCGGTACGGCTTGCTCATATTACTACAAAATAGGAGGAAGCTTTGAAGACTAAATTAAGAATCTGCGTCTTTGCATCTTCTTGCAACTATCTGGAGAAAATATACTACGAGGAGGCAACGACACTTGGGAAACTTCTTGGAGAAGCCAACTTTGATATGGTATATGGAGGAAGTAAACTCGGATTAATGTGGGCTTGCGCCGAAGCGCTGAAAAATTCAGGCGGGAAGCTCTACGGAGTTATGCCACAAAAATTAGAGGATTTTGGGACTTCGTCAAAAATTTGCGACGAATTCTTTCTTACCTCAGGTATGAGAGAAAGAAAAGCTAAGATGGATGAACTTTCTGACGGCGTAATTGCACTTCCGGGAGGCTTTGGCACACTTGAAGAAGTATCAGAAATTATTGTACAAAAACAACTCGGCTACAATAATAAGCCTATAATATTCATAAATACTAACAATTTTTATGACAAATTATTTGAGTTTCTAGACGAAATAATCTATCAAAAATTTGCCCACAAAAAATCAAAAGATTTATACTATATAGCTAAATCCCCTTCTGATGCAATAAGCTATCTAATGAACTATGATGTCTCTAACGTTACCTTTAACAAAGAAGCTTTATATACAAGATAAACTCTAGTAGCTTCTTCTCATCAAGTCAGACAATTTAACCTCGTTAGATTGATTAACAACCTTCTTCATCGCAGGTCTTTTAACTTCTCTAGACATCTTAAACTGTGATAAACCAACCTTAGCTTCGTCATCTGAAAATGTAAATATATCTTTTAAAAATGCTACAATGCCTTTCATAATGTATCTCCTCTGTGTATTTATAACGACATAATACATTAAATCCGGTAAATATGCAAATTGCATTAGATTTTATGCTATATTAATAATATATTAAAAACAGGGATTTGAATTTGAATAACACTTATTATGAAACTTTAGATAAAAATTTTAAAGAAGCACTGAATTTGATGGAAACAACATTTTCCCATCAAGAGCTTATTGAGCTGCTTAATTCCGGTAATATCCCGCAAAAACAAATAGCAGCACTAAAATTAGAAACAATCACATCAGAAGAAGAAGCTCAAATTCTTATAAACAATCTAACAGGACAAGACGGTAAAATTAGAGAGGCAGTATCACTCAAAATAAACGAATTTATGAATACCCCAAACCTCTTGCACTTCTTTAAGAATACAAAAAGCTATGACGTCTTTCTGGAAGCAATAATTGATATTAATGGAAATATTTGCCGAAACATTATCTCAGGGATATCTAACTTAAAAACTTATCCTGATTTTTGTTTATATTTTTGCCCAAAACTTGTAAATAAAACAATAGCCCTATTAAATATAATCAAGGATTTTGACTTTCAAGAAGGGAAATACAAAGTAAACAAGGAAGTTTTTAAATTATACTGGTGCCTAGAAACAATATATAACTTCTACGACCAAATAAACATGAGTGACCTAAAAACAATTCTACTGATCGCAAAAAACATAAATGAATACACCATTAGAGAAAAAGCCGCAAAGATCCTCTCAATAGGCTTTGACGATCCAGAACTTAAGTTAGCGTCAGAAGAATTAAAAAAAGATAAAAACTACTACGTACGCCGTTTTTAGTCCAAATATAAAGTTTTGTTACATAATTTATACAAAATATATACGCTTTAAGCAATTTTTCAAGACGAAAAATCTTTATATAGGTGTAAGGGAATTAGAAACAGCATACAGAAAAGGGGTAAATATGGCAAGAGTCTTAATATCAATGCCTGAGAAATTTCTAGACGAAATAGACAATGTAGCAAACTCAGAAAACAGAACTCGTTCAGAACTCATTAGAGAGGCACTCAGAACTTATATGTATCGCAACCAAGTACGTAACTCAAAAAAAGCACTACAAAATGCTGAATTATTAGAAACACTACTTGGCTAAATCAAAGAATTATATTATAATAGTAGCAGAAAGGGTACGGGGAAACATGTTAGAAAATACTGCGAATAATGAAAAAGGTTATGAAATGTCATCAATCGATGAATACTTTGAAATTCTTGACAAAGAAGCTCAAAAACGTTCAAAAATGGTTGCGAAATCTTTAACAAAATATTTAAAGAATGTACAAGCTAGCACAAAATATGATGAATTGAAAACAACAGCTTTACATTAAACAAAAGTTTTTTAGGGGAAAATAGAAGATGAAAAAAGCCTAGGTTTATATAACTTAGGCTTTTACTATTAAGGATCAAGATACTAAAAATCCCTGCTACAAGTAACAGGGATTTTTAAATTTATATATTGTATTAAAAATTATTATTCAATAATTTTGTCAACAACACCGGCACCAACTGTGTGGCCACCTTCTCTGATAGCGAATCTCATACCTTCTTCGATAGCTACAGGAGCGATAAGTTCAACTTCCATAACAACGTTGTCACCAGGCATAACCATTTGGCCATCAAATTTGATAGAACCAGTAACGTCAGTTGTTCTGATGTAGAACTGAGGTCTGTAACCAGGGAAGAATGGAGTATGACGACCACCTTCTTCTTTTGTCAATACGTAAACGTTAGCAGTGAACTTAGTGTGAGGGTGGATTGAACCAGGTTTAGCCAAAACTTGACCACGTTGGATTTCAGTTTTGTCAATACCACGAAGCAATGCACCAATGTTGTCACCAGCTTGACCTTGGTCAAGAGATTTTCTAAACATTTCAACACCAGTAACAGTTGTTTTCTTAGTTTCACCAAGACCAACTAATTCAACTTCGTCACCAACTTTAACGATACCACGTTCAACTCTACCAGTAGCAACAGTACCACGACCAGTGATAGAGAATACGTCTTCAACAGGCATCAAGAATGGTTTATCCAAATCACGTTCAGGAGTTGGGAAGTAAGAATCGATAGCATCCATCAATTCCCAAATTTTATCAACCCATTTATCTTCGCCGCGTTGAATTTTCGGATTAGCCTGAGCTGCTTCAAGAGCTTTCAATGCTGAACCGTGAATGAACGGAATGTTGTCGCCGTCAAATTCATAAGATGAAAGAAGTTCTCTAACTTCCATTTCAACCAATTCAAGCAATTCAGGATCGTCAACCATATCACATTTGTTCAAGAATACTACCAAGTTAGGAACACCAACCTGACGAGCTAACAAAATGTGTTCACGAGTCTGAGGCATAGCACCATCAGTAGCTGCAACAACAAGGATTGCGCCGTCCATTTGAGCTGCACCTGTAATCATGTTTTTTACATAGTCAGCGTGGCCCGGGCAGTCAACGTGTGCATAGTGTCTAGCTGCAGTTTCGTATTCTACGTGAGCTGTAGAAATGGTTATACCTCTTGCTTTTTCTTCAGGAGCAGCATCGATTTCATCAAATTTTTTCAATGCAGCTTGTCCTGCAGCAGCCAATACAGCTGTAATAGCAGCGGTTAACGTAGTTTTACCGTGGTCAACGTGACCGATGGTACCGATGTTAACGTGCGGTTTCGTACGTTCATACTTTTCTCTTGCCATGAGATTAATCTCCTTTTTTTACTTATACTACAATACTAATTTGGTATTTTAAGCCATACTACAATGATATTTGCTCAATTTTTTTTGTCAAGGGTGACTACGATAACCCTGATACGAATTTCTTCTGATAAATTCCTTATCAATTTTATTTAAGCAATCGAATTTTGCACCAAGCCAAAGGGGAGCAATTAAAGTTTTGCTATATCCGTTACCGGCAAGCCTGTGGATGGTAGTTTCTTTGGGCAAATATTCAAGGAAATCGCAAACAGTGTTTACGTATTCATCTTCACTCATAAAATCAATTTCACCGTTATTATAAAGATCTGCGAGTTTTGTATTTTGTAGAGCGCAGAGCATATGTATTTTAACACCGTCCACTTGTAATCTTGCCAGTTCTTTTGCCGTTTCCATAATTTCATCATGAGTTTCCCACAACCCAAAAATTACGTGGACACAGACATTAATCCCTGCATTTTTTGTTTTTTCGTAAGCTCTCAAAAAGCAATCGTAATCATGACCTCGATTTATCTTTTTTAGAGTTTTATCATGAATTGACTGCAAACCGTACTCAATCCAGGTACAATAATCATCCTTGAAGGATGAAATCAACTTAATTTTTTCATCATCAATACAATCAGGACGAGTTCCGATTGAAATTCCGACAATCTTATCATTTACAAGCGATGCTTTATATATTTTTTCCAATTCCCCAACCGGTTTATAGGTATTAGAAAAGGCCTGAAAATAAGACATAAATTTTTTTGCCTTAAACCGCTCGGATAAATTTTCAATTCCTACTTGAACTTGTTCTTCTATGGACAACTTATTTGAATGAGCTTGCGAAAAGCTCCCGCCATCATCACAAAAGATACAGCCGCCTGTAGAAATTGTTCCATCACGATTTGGACAAGAAAAACCGGCATCAAGAGTTATTTTATATACCTTGACGCCGAATTTATCTTTCAAATATGAACTAAACTGATTATAACGTTTATCTGTTCCGTTAAACATATTTACAACTAAGCTTTTTCATCTTCTTCAGTAATAGGATAAACGTAATGTTCACCACAATTTGGGCATACAACTTCTTGTTGTTTTCCATCTTCCAACTTTGCAACTTCGAACAAAGTTTTACATCCTGATTGTACACATCTGATAGCCCAAGTAGGTCTTATTAATCTTGCCATAACATCCTCTCTTATTTTACCTTTACAAGTTATATATTATCATTGATTTTTTCTTTATGCAAGTATTAAAGCTCCACAAACTACACTTAAAAATTATTATTTTGTCCAATTAAAATTTCCCCTTGAAAGAAGACAATATTCTAAAAAGGAGATAATGATGCAAAACTTTTTAATATTTTTAGGGATAATAGCCGTAGGATACCTCGCTGTAATTGACACAATGGACAGATTCAAAGAACTCGATAGAATAGCAGTCTCAACCCCTGCGCAAATGCGTATGAAACCAGAACTAAACACTACAAAATCAAAAGGAGTAATGCAACAACTTGAAGATGATACAAATAAACCTCTAGGTTCAAACATGACAAAAAGAAGAACGGACAATATTAAAGATCAAACTCAAACGACAAGAAAAGGGGTTGAAAAGAAATAGCATCACATATTCCCACAATCAAACACAAATAATTAAGCCCGAGTGATTACAGACCAAAAATCATCTCACCATAATTATCATCAATAACTTCGCCAAAATCATCTCTATTTTTAGGTCTTGTATCCTCTAACAGCTTTGGACGAATTGAAGGAGTTGTACTTTCATATCTAAAGTACGCTCCTTCCGGTTTTGTATCTTGAATTAACGGTTGAGGATCAACTACTTTTGGGAAAAACCTCAAATAAATATTTTGTGCAATAGACTTAGCAAGAATATCTTTCGAATACATCTTCAAATATTCAAGCTTAGCATATGCATCCGAAGCATTTGGAGCCTTAAAGTCATTATTTACATCACTAATTTTTTTCTTGTAAACACAACTCCACATTGCAATATCATTAACGGTATCAACTAAAACAGCTTTTGTTTCCATCTCATAAGGATATGAAATTCTGAAGTTAGTAGATAAAACAAGCATTTCCCAATACCCGCGTCTTGCGTAAGCTCCTTCGACAGGAACATCATTTGCTATCAACAAAACAGACTTTGCATTAAAGAGTTTTCCAATAGCCTTCAACGCAGTAAAATCAAGAGTTTTATTATTTTTATAACGTGTAATAACACTATTAGTATAATTCTTTATAACAGGATTCCCCTCAAGAGTTCTCCTAACATAATATAGAGATGGAGAATTTATCCTTCCTGTTTTATTAAAATTTTCAATAACATCTTCAGCTATAATATTTGAAACATCAGGATAGCAGTAGTAATTCGCACAAACCTTGAACAAATCAACAGGCAGCACAACTACATTAAACTCAACATCAGCCCACACGGACTGAGCCGTTACCATGCACAAAATAACCAAAAATATTTTAAAAATATTTTTCATACTTAAATTATAACACACAAATTTTTCATACGAGTAATGGATTATCTTTTTTTACAATTAAATTAAAATTAAAACAGGAAAGGAGTCCCAAATGGATTATAAAGAATTAATGGATAGAGCAAAGGAAGTTTCAAAAAATTCATATTCTCCATACTCAAAATTTGCAGTAGGGGCATGCCTTGTAACAAGCAACGGGAAAATGTATTCCGGCTGTAATTTTGAAAACTCGAGTTTTGGAATGACAATCTGCGCAGAACGTAACGCAGTAGGCTCTGCAATAGCTGACGGAGAAAGAGAAATTAAAGCTATTGCTATATATTCACCAAATCAGAAACATTGCTACCCTTGCGGTGCATGCCGACAAGTTCTGAACGAATTTAAAGCTCCGGAAGGACTTGATGTTATAACTGAAGATGAAAACGATGAATTAAAAATATCAAAACTATGCGAATTGCTTCCGGAAGGATTTAATTTGTAACATGTTTTTTGTAGAAGCTTTAGTTAAATACCTAAAAAAAGATAGGTTCACAGAAATTTTAGAAGAACACGACAAGGCCGTAAGCCTAAATCCTCTTGAAGAAATTCCATATGAGGATGACCTTGAAGATAATGAATCTCTAAACTGTGAACACCTTTTTATGCCAATAGATTCAACAGGCGAAATTTTAGCCTGCTCAAAGTGCGGTCAACTAATAAAACGCTCAGAACTCAAGGCCCTTAACTTTTTTGAACACCCTGAAAGCAGAAACGATAAGTTTCAGCTATAAATACTAACCCCAATTACTGTTCCTATAAGAAAAGAACTAAAATTAATGCCTGAAATTGATTGTCTTAATATTTCTTCATATTCAAGATAAATCAGGCAATTTTTGTGGAATAAAATACTTAGTATATACATAAGGAATATTTAGGATACTATAAATACTTTCTCATAGTTAAGGAAACAGGAAAAAACACAGGGAGGTCTCCATGGCAATAGGTGCTGAAGACTACATTGACCAACTGCTGGTCAAAAAATATGCAGAAGAAAAAGTTGATAACCATGATGATATGGAATCAATGGTTGATCCGGAGAAGATGATGAGCGCAATGAACGATTATGCGAGCATGTATCGAAATATGATAGTTCTGAAACAACGTTTAAATATAGCCTGCTATGCCGTAAATGCAAGGAATGCACGTTATAATAAATCGAACAGCAGAGCCTATTAACACAAAGTTTTAAACTTTCTCTTTTTTGATATAATACAAAAAAAGAGGAAGGAAACTATGGGAAAAATTATATTAGCATCGTCTTCTCCAAGAAGACGAGACCTCCTAAAAAAAGCAAACTATGAATTTGAAATTGTTCCGTCACCGTACGTGGAAGACCACACGAGGACGGATTTTTCTTATGAATTTATAGAGAGCCTGGCATACAATAAAGCCGCAGCAGTCGTACCTTTAATAAAAGAAGATGCAATTATCATAGGTGCAGATACGGTAGTTGTACTTGATGGCAGAATATTGGGCAAACCTGGAACAAAAGAGAACGCAATCAATATGCTTAAATATCTCTCAGGAAAAACTCACTCTGTCGTAACTGCAATTGCGGTAATCAACACTAAGCTAAACCAAACTAAAACCACAACTGTAACCAGTTTAGTCGAATTCGAAAACTTAACTGAAGAACAAATAAGATATTATGTCGAAAAATATAATCCGCTGGATAAAGCTGGATCATATGGAATTCAAGAGATGCCAGCCGGATATATTAAATCCTTTAAAGGAAGTATGGAAAACATAATTGGACTGGATACAGAAGTCTTAGGCGAACTTGTTAAGAAATTTTAAAATCGAGAATAATTCTCACTTTACAAAAGAGAAGATTTCGTATAAAATAAAAGTGTTAAAAAGAAAGGTGGTAAAAATGAAATACGTATGCACAGTTTGCGGTTGGTCAACAGAAGCTGATAAAGCTCCTGAAAGATGCCCTCTATGTGGCGCAACAACATTCAAAGAAGTTGGCGGCGGAGAAAAAACATACGCTTGTGAACATAATGTAGGCGACGGACAAGTTGAAGATAAAGAAGTTATGGAAGGCTTAAGAGCACACTTCAACGGCGAATGTACAGAAGTTGGTATGTACTTAGCAATGTCTAGAGTTGCTGAAAGAGAAGGATACCCTGAAGTAGCTGAAGCTTACAAGAGATATGCATTTGAAGAAGCTGAACACGCAGCAAAATTTGCAGAATTACTTGGTGAAGTTGTAACAAGCTCAACAAAGAAAAACCTTGAATTAAGAGCAGAAGCTGAACACGGTGCTTGCGAAGGTAAATTAGCTATCGCTAGACGTGCAAAAGAATTGGGTTATGATGCAATTCACGACACAGTTCACGAAATGGCTAAAGATGAAGCTCGTCACGGAAAAGGTTTTGATGGTTTATTGAAAAGATATTTTTCATAATTAACTAAAAAACTACAAAATACCACGTATCGTAGGATACGTGGTATTTTTATTGAACAAATAATATTTGAGCAAAGTTAAAGGCGGAATTTTCATCCGCCTTTTTTATTGCTATGACTGTTTAGCCTTTATTAATCAAAATAATCTTTAATCAAATTAACATCGTTTGATTTATTTTTGATATCAAGTTTTGCGCCGTTTCTACGAGCTTCAATGTTAATATCCTTAGCTGCAATAGCGTTGTTTACAACACCATCTTTGATGATATCAGCATTAATGCTTCCGGTTTTAGACTTGATAACACCGAAGTTCACAGCTTCACCTTCAGCTTCGCCACGGTGGTGTAGATTGATATCACCAATAGCCATCACATTAGACTCTTGAGAAGCATCTGTCTGTCTAAAGTGGATTGCGTTATCAGCAGTACCAATTGAACCTCCTGATATCATTTGAACTGTTGTACCTTTAACGTTTGCGTAATCAGTCAAGTTAGTAGCTGCGTTAAGAATTGAGTGACCTTCGCCTGTTAAAAGCATTGCTGTACCATCAGCTTTAATTCTATCAACATTCATGTCAGCATTTTGACTTGCAAGATTAATTACATAATTGCCGCCAGTCTTGTCGGTATCATAAGTCAAAGCTTTAATACGACCACCAACATTTACGTTAATAGACTTGGTTAAATCTCTTGAATCAGAACCAATAGGGTTTTCTGAAACAACGTTTTCTCCGATAGTACCATTGTTAGTTTTGATATATAAATCACCTTTTGCTTTTATCAAATCAGCCTTACTACCGGCATTCAAAAGGTTTCCTCTTTCAACATTAATAACAACATCCTTGTTTGCATCTATTGCCACTTGATTTGTATTAACGTTACCCAAAACTACATCTGAACCTTTTCCTGTTACAGTAATTTTTTCACCTTTAACAGTTCCAGAAACGTTCATAGCTTTGTCACCGGAATTTGTAAGAACAACATTTGCTTTTGATGAAGTAACATTTGAAGTTACATTCATACCACCAGCACGGTTAGTAAGAAGAACGTGTCCGTCACCTTTTACGGTACCGTTAACATTCAACCCGCCAACACCTTTGTTGGTAGTATATATTCTGTTACTATCGTTAGTAATATTTGCAGTATCTTTTACGTTTAATGTATTACCAATGTTAGTAACACTTAACTTACCGCCTTTGTTATTAATATTTCCGGCGATATTCATATCACCTTTTGTATTATATACGACTGTATGACCGTTATTATTGATATTACCATCAAGAGTAATGCCATTAGCACCTGTATTTTGAACAATCAATTCTCCACCTGAGGTACTTCCTACAACCGCATTCTTCCCGATTTTTAAACCTTTTCCAACGTTTGTAAGGTTCATATTTCCTTTTTCAGTCTGAACTTTACCGTCAACGATAAAATCTCCGTTTCTGTTTGTAATAGCAACAGTACCGCTACCATCAGCAATAACAGATGCATTTGAAGAAATATTCAAACCATTATCACCAAAGTTAACAATTTGAATTTTTCCATTATTATTTGTAATTTTTGCGCCATCGGAAACTGTAAGACCGCCCTTACCTGAATTACCTACATATACAAGCGCACTGTCTTTTCCAACAACAGAACCATTAACGTTTAGCGCACCATTTGTATTTTGTACATAAGTCTTGGCACTACTTTCAATATTACCGTTAACATTAAAACCACCTGCACCTGTATTTTGGATAAGAGCTTCTTCTCCACTTGCAACAACATTACCGTTAAGGTCAAATGTACCGCTAGTGTTAGTCAAGTTCAACTTACCGCCATTATTAGTAATTTTTGCATTTTTTGAGATATTAAAATTACCAGCACGGCTTGTAATTGCAAGATTACCCTTGTTGTCAAAAGTTCCGTTTATAGTTAAACCATTTTTACCAGTATTGGCAACACGTGTCTCGCCTTCATTTTTAATTACAGCATTTTCACCAATAGAAAGACCTGTACCATTACTTGAAATTACAACTCTACCATTTTTGTTTGTAATAGTACCATTTAAGTTTAAATCACCGCCTCTTTCAGTAATATAAACATTCTTGCTGGAATTAATTTTACCGGCAATACTAGTATTTCCAGAACCGTTATGAACAATTTCAACCAAATCTTTAGCGGTCAAATTAGAATTTGTTCCAATATTAACCTCACCAGATTTCGTTCCACTGGCAATATGAATTTTGCCATTTTCAGCTTTAACAGTGTTGTTTAACTTCATTTTACCTGCACCATTTGTAAGATAAACATCCCCGCCATGTGCAGCAATAACACCGTCAGAAGTACTAAAACCAGCACCTCTGTTTATCATAACAATATCACCGTTACCATAATTAGTAACGTTACCTTTGATATTCATTCCATTTGTTCCGGCACCATCTCTATTGTATGTGCGGAATTCAATAGAGGCTTTATTTGAGTTTTTACCGGTATTTACAAGAGCATTAAACAAATCCTCAGCTTGAGAGTTTGTTGAAATAAGTGAATTATTTCCTGATCCACCTGCAATAATTGCAGCATTAGGAGCAATTGTAAGATCTCTTGCAACAATGCCAACATTACCACGAGAAAGAACTTTACCATTAATAGTAACATCAGCATTTCCGTGATAACCGATTTCTTCTAATGTAGCTTGTCCATTTTTAAGCATCTTCATGCCAGTAGCAGTAGGAGTTAAAACAGATAAAGAACCAACGTTCAAAACACCTGAACTTCCAACAACCATACCGTTAGGAGAAACAAAAATCGCTTCACCATTGTAGAATTGACCATCTCTAACGGTATTAACTAAACCATCAATATTAATTCTGTTATCGACAAGGTTGATAAACTTAGAAATGTTTTGAGAACCGTACTTAAAAATCAAGTTAGCAATATCACCTTTAGATAAATTAAAGTTTTCATAATCTCTAAAGCCCATATCACCATTTACTCTTGACGGGTCAATATTAAAAATTCCATTATTGCCTGTGATACCAGTGATATCTGTTGCATTTGCACTCAAAGGAGATGCAAAGGAACAAATTAAAATCAAAGCTGCCAAGCTCATTTTCGATATTTTTTTCCGCATAAACTTTCCTCACTGAATTTGTAACAAACTACATAAATATATAAAACAAACTAACATAAAATTTATTGCTAGTTTGTAAACAATTATTAACGCTAATTTTCTTAAAACAAGTGTAGGCAGCGTACTTAAACCTGCCTACACAAACTTTTTGGAACTTATATTATAGAGTCTCTACATGGATGATACAGATATGCTTGTTATACCAGAATTTCTCGCTGAATCCATAAGTTTAACAATAGCACCGTGCGTTGCATCACCATCAGTCTGAATCATCATACCATCCGGGTAATTTTTAGCCTGAGATTTCAATATTGATTCCAACTCAGAAGCCTGAACCTCTTCACCTTCGATAAAATATCTATTCTCGGCAGACACACTAACGGTAAGAATTTTTGTTTCTTTGTTATCCATTTGTTCTTGAGCAACATTTTCCGGAACAGTAAGATTGAGCCCTTGCTGATCCAACAAAGGTGCAATAACCATCATAATAATCAGCAATACCAAAAAGATATCCGTCAATGGAGTTATGTTAATTTCATTAAACGTTTTTCTTTCACCAGGCATATATTACGCTCCCTTCTTCTGTTTTACAGAATTATTTTGAAGGTTCTTCTGTTCCTTTTTACTCAAAGGTTCACCTGCAACAATCAATTTCTTGAACTCTGCATCCTGAGCTGCATCCATAACTTTCAGAATTTCAGAACTCTTGACTGACTCATCAGCCTTAACAACAACCTCAGGTTTTTCTAAAGTTGGCTTTAAAGCTACCAACTCAGACACGAGAGATTCGGGACTAATTTCTTTACCGTTAACATACATCAACCCAGTCTTGGTAATCGAAACAGTTGCATTTTTCTGCTCAATTGCAATTCCGCTATTTATCTCAGGAATGGAGATAGAATTGTCCATTGACTGGAATGTTGGTGCAATTACCATCATTATGATTAACAGTACAAGAAAAATATCTGTTAAAGGCGTTATATTTATTTCGGTAAAAAGCTTACCTTGTTTAGAACTCATAGCCATTACTTTTAAATTTCCCTTTTAAATCCTACACATTTGATGCTGATTTAAGAGAAGCTGCCTCCTCAGAATCAACAAAACTTAAGAACAATAACTTAATCAATTGGAAGTCATCTTCATAGTGCTTAACAACAGATTGGAAAGAGTTGAAGAACACAACTGCAACGATAGCTACAATCAAACCGAAAGCAGTTGCGATCAAGGCAGAACCAATACCCATTGCAACAGCGGCAGACTGATTACCTTGAGTAGCCAAATCTTGGAATGTGTACAAAATTCTAACAACTGTACCAAACAAACCTAAGAACGGAGCAACACCACCAATAGTACCCAAAATTGTTAAGTGTTTTTCCAATTTTCTTGTAGCAAGAGTTGCTGAAATATCGAAAGAACGAGAAAATCCACCTTTTTGATCAGAAAAAATTCTAACAGCTTCTTCCAAAACTTCACCGATAACACCACCGCATTGAACGGCGATATTCTGAACACCTTGTAAGTTATTAGCCGCTAACTCTTTTTGTACTCTTGGAATAAGTTTATTAATATCACGTTTATTCTTGTTATAAACAGACATTCTCTGAATAACAACTTGCACAACAAGCAAGGCACAAACTAAAATCGGTAATAGTACCGGCCAATCCATTTTAATAGAGTTCCATAAAAGTTCCATAGTTTTTAATCCTCATTATTATCTAATCTAATACGTTTTTAGTAACCAGTTGCTCCAAATACGTTGTAATCGAACGTAAATTGTATATCAATACTAGCACCTTTATATTCAACCGGAAGCGGTTTGAACGGAGCTGTAAGCTTGACCGCATCTAGAGCTGCCTTATCAGCATTCGGTAGGCCTGAAGATTTGAACACTGAGCAAGACAACAATCTTCCGTCTTTAGCGATTTTGAATAAAAGTACAACACGTTTACTTTCATTACCCTTTGGAGGGTTCCAATTCGTTTTAATTCTACGTTGGAGATCACGCATATAAGGTCCGAAATCAGGTTCTCTGATTGCGTCAATACCAGGTCTGCCGTTAGGATTTCCCGGACCAGGGTTTCCGTAACCGCCAGAACCACCTGAACCATGACCTAACTTAGAGCCACTTCCTGCACCCGCACTCTTACCGGTTGGAGAAAGAGCCGGAGCCGGAGCGAACTTACCAGAACCGGTAGATCCACCATGACTTGAAGAACCTCCGTTAATAGCTTTTCCTGAACCGCTCACAGGTCCTGTTGCATAAGATCCACTCTTTGTTCCACCTGAAGGAACTGGAACCTTAAACGCAGATGATGGCTTTTGAATAGTCTTTGGAGTCATCGGAGGTTTAAGAGATGGTCTCGCTGTTGGTGGATTTGGTTTTGCAGCCTGTGGTGCCTTCGGAGCAGGAGCCGGTTGCTGAACAGGCTGTTGAACAGGTTTTTGAATTGGTTTTGTTATTTTATCGAAAATCGATTGCTGTGGCTGTTTCGGTTTTACCACAGGTTTACTAGCTTGTTTAGCTGCACTAGGAGCCGAAGCTGCTTGTGGCTTAGATGGAGCTTGGGATGGGCTTGGAGATGGCATTGACACCTTTTGTTTAGGGTCATGATGCCCGCCAGCACGAGAATTAATATGAGCTCGATATGGTGTATTCTTGTTTATAGGAGTATCTTCCTTTTCTACCAATACGAATTCAATATCATTCAATTTCGGCTGTGGCCTTTTTGATATCGGAATAATAATCCCTAACCAAGTTAATAAGAATGAAAGCAATATCGCAAGAATAACAAAAGCTACGTGAACCGCAACGGATAAAACAAAAGCTTTCTCCATTGAAATACTTTCACGGTCTTCTCTTAATACCGCCGGCAGTGTATAACCTTTGTTGTCTTCTAACTCTTGCTCTTCTATATTATCTACGTATTTACCTAAGATTGACATATTTTTCCCTATTTAAATTTCCCTGAATCAATTTTCGTTATAATTCTATTCTAAATCAAAAATAAAATTATTACCCTAATTACTAGTAATTAGAATTATAAATTGCTGGGTTTACAGTAATCGGCTGGGTAAGAGTAAGCTCAATTTGTGCACTGGCAGGGATTTCTACATCAACACCCTTGTCAATAATTGACTTAACAAGCCCTCCACCTGCACCAACAGCAGTTCCTAATGCTGCACCTCTACCGATATCACCACCGGCAAGCGCACCAAAAACTACTCCTGAAACTGCACCGGCAGCAGAACCAACAGCTAAATCTTTAGTATATTCTTTAGTAACATCCATTTTTGTTCCGCCAACGAGTAATCCAGAATTATCATCAGTTTTTATGACGGCTGAAATTGGAATCTGAATGCCATATGGGGTAACGATCTGCGTAAACCTTACTAACAATTTACCGTTAATACTTCCTCTTTTAGCTTTTGAAACTTGCAATACACTACCTGTGATAGAACTACCGGCAGGAGCAATCAAGTTATTGTTATAATAGAAATCTGATCCTAATGCTAAAGTTACATTCTGTCCTAATGTCAAACTACCAGAACTCAATGGAGTAGTAACCACAGCTTGAAATTTTTGACCGGCAGGAACTGTAATAACACTACCTTTCAAAGGAGCTTTAGCTGATTGCTGCATTCCGTTATAGTTAGCCGGCTGATACAAAGGCGCCGGAGAATTTTGAGTATAACTATAATTTCCAGCAGCACTAACAGCAGTCGCAGTACTTACAACCAAGGCAAGTGCCAAAACTAATTTTTTATTCATAAACTTTCCCTTTCTGATTAAACAACACATATCCTAATTTAAACATCAATAACAATATTTTATTAGATATGTAAAATTTGTCAATTTGTTAAGGTATGTGTAACCTCAACCGGATCAACTAAGATAATAAGTCTATTTTCTCCAGAAGTAACAACAGTATGACTCCCCATTTTCCTCGTTCGTCCCGGACGGATTTGAAGAGTTGTATTATTGGCAAACTTCGCCTGATAGTGTGGAATCTTAATCCATTCCGCAGGTTCAGTCATTTCTCCACCAATTAAGTTGTTATTGGATGTATATACATAACCTCGAATAGGAATTTCAAATCCATCAGGCAAAACCATTTTGGTAATTTTTATCTTCATAGAAGCATTAGTCCCTACAACAGGATCGTGTACACCTTCAACATAGCCTAAAAATGCAGTATTTAAAGGAATTATATTTGTATCGTGCATATACAAATCACTTGTTGATGTGAATCTAACCTTATATCCATCTTGGCAATATTGAGTAGAAATCTCCTGAGCACTCTCAACAGGTATAAACGTACCCGCTGGAACTTCTACCCCGTCATAAGTTCTAATATCAATCTGAACAGGCACAATCTCATCCTCGGCATAGACCGGAGATGCTAATAGCGCAAGAATACCAAAAGTTAACCAAATCCTTTTCATAGATTTAATTATAACATTTTTTTCGAATTAATCAAGCTATCTGAAACTAAAAGGCAATATCTTCAAATTTTTCTTTTGTTTTTCGTGTTCAGCGTCAGGAAGCTCATAGCACTTGATACATCTTGCTTCATAAGTTTCATCCCCACCAATCATAATAAGTGGAGAATTCTTATCGGCAGGTTTTCCGTCAATAAGTCTTTGAGTTCTTGTTGCGTGCTCGCAACCACACTTCATACAAACAGCGTGGAGTTTATCTACCTTAGTTGCAATACACATTAATTCAGGCATTGAACCAAACGGTTCAGCCTTAAAATCAAGTTCCAAACCGGTACCAATAACCTTTTTCCCGCTATCCATCAGCTTTGAAATAACTTTTGTTATATTGCTGTCAAAAAATTGTAATTCATCAATCGCAACAACCTCATCTTCAGGTCTTACAAGGCTCAAAATATGGATGGAATGTTTAACTTTAATCGCATCAAGCCAAAGTCCATTTCTAGACTCAATATAATCACCCTTTGAACGAGTATCCACATCAGGTGAAATAACTTTAACCTTTTTTTTCGCAATTATACAACGTCTTATTCTTCTCAATAACTCTTCAGTTTTACCGCAACTCATAGGACCGGTAATTAACTCAAAACTATACCCTTCCATGTTTTCTCCCATTTCCCAAAGATCGTCATGTAAATTATAAATCTTAAATAAAAATCATGCTATTCATGTATCAAAAATGTTACAGAAAGAATTAATAGACCTTATAAAACTCACTACCTGATAAAATCTTGTCCTTAAGCCTTTTAAGTCCTGCGCCATAGAAGTATTTCAACTGTTCTGGGAATTTTTCTGCAATATCAATCATATACATATCATGCACAACAAATTCTTTAATCAAAAAAACTAAATCAACATTTTTAGTCCACAAAAGAGCTGGTTCATTATGTTTTGTCGGCTCAATCTTACCAAAAACACCTTCACTATTATCTACTGCGATAAAAATAAGTCTACTGCCAACAGAATGAGCAATTTCACGGCCATTTTGATGTTCAAATACTGTACCAAAAGTACATACCAAACCATCGTAACCTACAATTTTTATATCAACACCACGATTATATGCATCCCGCAATTCTTCCTCATAAAACTTAAAATCATAAGACCAAATTTCCATGAAAATTTCGCGTTTAGCATTACGTATAATCTCTATGATTTTTGAGTATATAGAATGACTGCCACTAAGATTCAAAACAGGCTCGAAATGATCATCCTTTACGCTTGGCAATTTTTTCTCAAGGAATTCAAGAGTTGAAGAAATTTTACGACGGTAACGTTTGGTCAATTCTTTTGGATTAATCGGAGTATAAGCAACCGGTTTTGAATCAGACCCTGTAACAATATGATTATTTTCAAGGGTCTTTAATGTGTCATACGCTCTAGCCTGAGGAATATCAGCTCGCTTTGCAACTTCATAACCCGTTGCCGGGTACTTTTTAAGCAATGCAACATAAACCTTCGCTTCGTAGCCATTCAACCCAATTTCTTTTAAATTTTCAATCAACTCATCCATAAGTTAAGTTTATCAGATTTTCTTTTTCTACACAAGCATTGCACAAGATTATTTTCCATATATAATAATATTGTCTTTTAGACTTAAATAAGGAGATAAATTATGTCAAGAAAACCAATTATTGCAGGAAACTGGAAAATGAATCTTTTAAGAAGTCAAGCTAAAGATTTGTTTGAAGGCATCAAAGGATTTGTAAAAGATTACAGTGCAAAAGAATTACCTACAGTTGTAATAGCACCTGTATTCACTTCATTAAGCGTAGTAGAAACAGTAGGTTGCGATTGTGGCTGCGGCGGAAACAAAATTTCAATTGCAGGACAAAACTGCCACTGGGAAAACTCAGGAGCATACACTGGTGAAGTTTCTGTTGAAATGTTGAAAGATGCAGGATGCAGCTACGTTATCATCGGACACTCAGAAAGAAGACAATACTTCTCAGAAACAGATGAAATGATTAACAAAAAAGCAAAAGCTATCCTAGCTGGTGGCTTAATTCCTATTATCTGCTGTGGTGAAACTCTTGAACAACGTGAATCTGGTGTAACAGATGAACACATCGCATCTCAAATCAGAGCTGCATTGGCTGGAATTTCAAACGAAGATGTTGCAAAATCAGTTATCGCATACGAACCAATCTGGGCTATCGGAACTGGCAAATCTTGCGATGCAGATGAAGCTAACAGAGTAATCGCTATGATTAGAAATGTTGTAAAAGACATAGCAGGAGCAGAAGCTGCTGACGCTATCAGAATCCTTTACGGTGGTTCTGTAAAACCTTCTACTATCGAAGAACAAATGTCTAAATCTGATATTGACGGAGCTTTAATCGGCGGAGCAAGCCTTAAAGCTGAAAGCTTCAACGAAATCATTGAAAAAACAATGAAAGTTGTAAGCCACGTATAAGATTTAGATTACTAAATTATAAAAAAACACTCCCTAAATTATAGGGGGTGTTTTTTTGTTAACGAATGTAAATTTTTGAAAAACTCGTGAAATAAGCGATTTTACATATCCTTTATATATATGAGAGATAGAATGAGAGCTTTATCATGAGTATGAACAGTATAAATCTGAATAGCATGTCGCTTGCAGAAAAAATCAAATTGATGCAGCTTCAGAAGAATGGCGGAAAAACCGCCACTACACAGACTGTTCAAAACAATAGCATGAACACTTCTATTTTTAACAATCCACAAGTTAAAAATATGAATTCTACTCAACAAACACAAAATGCACAGGGAACACAAGGGACACAAGGTTCACAAGGAACTACTCACACAGCAGGAACAACTGGGACAGCAACAACCGGCACTGCTAAAGAAAACATTTTCCGCAGATTAAACATGATTTCACAAACTGGCACAACAGCAGTAAACCAGGCAGCTAGTGACAAATTGTACGAAAATCCGGATAAACTCGAAACAAAACAAGATATAACTAAAGCTCAAACTCAATTACAAGTTCGCATGGCAAAAGAAGGAACAAACTCCAAACTTGAAGCCTTAGCAATGAAACTTGAAGCAAGACGTGAAGCCCTCGAAGGTCAAACAACCAATGGTACAAATGGCACAGCTGGTACAACTAGTACAAATACCGACACACAAACACTCGGAACTAGCAAGGCTGACGGCGAACAAGCAACTAAAGAAGCGGAATCAGGTCAAGAGTCAGTAGAAAAGAAATCTAAAGAATCAGAAGCGGATCAAAAAGAAGCTAAAGATATGTCTAAAGAAGCCAAAGCTGACAGCAAAGAATTAACAAAAGACGCTAAAGCATTAAACAAACAGATGAATTCTGCAAAAACAACAATGCTAAAAAGTCAGCAAGAAATGACTCAGCTTCAAACTCAAATGGATCAAAACCAACTTGAAATAGATGATGCATTAAATCAAATCAATGCACTTCAAACAGAAGGCACAGATAGCACTGGAGCCGGAGAAAAGAGTGCATTCTCACTAAAACTTGCCGGAGAAGAAGACAATAATACACCACAAACAAGAAGTATGAATTCAACAGCATCAACCGGCTCAACAGGAACAACAGGCGCAGCAGGAGGAGGCTCAAGTGCTCCGGTTGATAATTCTGCACAAATTGACAGTTTAACAGCTAAAATTGATGAAAAAATAAATTCTAACACTGAAATAGGTGTTAGAATGAACAAAGTTCAAACAACACAAGGCAAAGCTGTTGTAACAATGCAACATACCGTTGAAATGCGCAACAAATATTACTCAAAAATGCAGAAATCAAATCAACAACAAGAAAAGCTTTCTGATAAAATGTTAAAAGTTGAGCAAAAAATTAACGACATAGCTGCTACCGTTGAAACCGTTGGTGACATCACAGAAAAAGTTGGTAGAGGTATGGAAATTGCAGGTAATGCAATGGCTGCATCACCATGTCCTCCAGTATCTGCAGCAGGTTTTGCACTTTCAAGAGCCGGCGGAGTAACACAAAAAGTCGGAGTTGTTACTCAAAACGTTGGTCAATACGGACAAGCAGCAGCACAAACAGCAATGTCATTAACATATGCTGCTCAAGGTGATATTAGAGGCGCATTAAAGAGCGCAGGTTCTGCAATCCAAACAGGTGCAAGCGCAGTTAAGGGTACTAAAGAAATGAAGTCACAAATGGCAGAAATTGACAAAAGCGTACAAGAAGGCCAGCAAAAGGCCGCCGTAGCTTCTGCATCAAAACAAGCTGCAAATGAAGCAAAAGAATCAGGAAAATTAGGTGACTTAAGTAAAAAAGAATACTCAGAGGGCGTTAAAACACAATTAAATGATCAAATGAAAGACGGTACTCTTAAACAAGATGATCTAGTTAAGACAGTAAAAGGAGACGATGCTGGTAAAAAGATAAACGGCATGGTTGATCAAAAGAAAATTGTCGAAGATGCAACTGCGAAAAGAGCAGAAGAAGCTGCAAACAAAGCTGCAGGCAAAGGTGCTAAAAAAGCCGGCTCATCAACAATGAAAAAAGCCGGAGACTGGTTAGTTGAAAACGGAGATAAAGTTGGAAGAGAAGTTTCAGCACTTGGCGACAAATTCTCAGCTAAGAAGGGTACACCTCAAGCATCAGCAATGGTCGCTTCAGGCAGAACTCAATACCAAAGACCGGATTTCAGCAGCGAACGAAATGAATTAGCAAGAAGAAGAGCAAAAATGGGTATGGGTTAAACTATCTAGCTAACAGTACTTATCAGAATTGTCAGCATCTAAGATATTATTTAGACAATTGAAAAACTCTCTTAAGCAAGAAATTTTTAGAGAATAGTAAACATTCAAACCATCTCTTCTATCTTTAATCAAGCCTGCTTCTTTTAGTTTAAGCAGACTTTTTGAGATATGTGGTTGTTCATAATTTAAGTTTTCCACAATTTCACAAACACACCTTTCCCCATCTGCTAAAAAGTCTATAATTTCAAGTCTAACAGGATTAGATAACGCCTTGAATATTTGTGCTTCCTTTTCATAAATATTTTTTTTCATACGTTCTCCCAAGTACCATTGACAATATTCCGAAAATGGAATATAATACAATTAATATATTCCAATTATGGCATATGTGAATTTATTTGTCAATTTTTGGAGAATAAAAATGTTTTTAAAATTTGCAGATTGGTTTGTATTTCAATTATTAGGATTTTCTTCCGAAACAAGTTTTGGAGCTGCACTACATTTCTTCGTATATGACGTACTCAAAATATCCTTTTTACTGTTTACAATAATTTCAGTAATCGCATTTTTAAGAAGCTATCTTAATAGCAATAAAATCAAGACATACATTGAAAAACAACCGCGACTTTTGGCTCATCTTTTGGCAGCTTTATTTGGTGCAATTACCCCGTTTTGTTCTTGTTCTTCAATACCTTTGTTCATTGGATTTATTGAAGCAAAAATCCCATTTGGTGTTGCTATGAGTTTTTTAATTACATCTCCTATGATTAATGAAATTGCAATGCTTGTTTTAGCAGGAGTCTTAGGCATAAAAATTACTGTAATGTATGTAGTTACAGGGATTACCGTTGGAGTCATCGGCGGATTTCTAATGGAAAAACTTGGATTTGAGAAGTATTTGCAAGATTATTTGAAGAAATTAGGAGCAAATACAGAATATTGCAGTTGTTCTTGCTCAGCTAGAAAAAATAAAGAAACTATAAAACTAAGGATTAAAAATGCCTTCATATATGCAAAAGATTTAATGCAAAAAATATGGTTATTTGTTCTGTTAGGAGTTGGAGTAGGAGCCTTTTTACACGGATATGTTCCGCAAGAATTCTTTATGAAATACATGTCAGATAACAATTTCTTTGCTGTTCCATTCGCAGTTATTGCAGGCATTCCTCTTTATGCTGATGCTACAACCATCATTCCTATTGCACAAGTTCTAATCCAAAAAGGAGCTGCTGTTGGTACTGTTTTGGTATTTATGATGGCGATTGTCGGATTATCATTACCTGAAATGATTATTTTATCTAGAGTTATGAAAAAAGAACTGATAATTAGGTATGTAATATTTATGTTTATCACATTTACTATTGTCGGATATTTTTATAACTTTATTTTGTAAACCCTAAAATGATTAGCAATTCTCAAAAAGAAAAATACTTTATATACATATTAGGGGAAATAATATGTGCGCAATCAGCATAAAAAAATTAGAAGCTTGCTCAAATTTACTAAAACAACTAGGGAAACGTAGCATACTGGAAACCAAGCCAAATCCAGGCAATATAAACATAGAATCGCTACGCTTAACACCATTAAAAAGAGATGTTGCCGAGTTCTCACGTAAGAATTTAGGAACTTTACCTCGAATAATTGACCGAACAACAGGAAAAACCGTTCCAACAGAACTTGGAATTATAGAAAGAGACAACAAAATATATTTCAATTTAAAAACTAAAAATAGTGAGAATTTAGGGTATGCAACATTAGAATATCCTCAAAGAGGTCTTTTTAAAATCCCAATGGGCGATGATTATATCTACAACTCAATGGAATTAACAACTCTTGAGACAATAAATAAAGGAAATGGATTATCACCGTACAAAGGTATAGGAACAGAGCTAATAAAATCGGCGATCAAAGAAAGTAAAAAGTGCGGTTTTAACGGAAGAATCCACCTAATGGCTTATGATGCGAAACCCCCAACACCGTTTTATTACAAATGTGGACTTAGATTTGTTGATGAAAATAAAAACAAACTTATGGAAAACTTCCTAAAAACAAAAGGTGCCCAATTAGACGAAAAAATTCAACAAGGTCTAATGTATTTACCTGATGAAAATATAGAAAAATTATTATCCTTATAAAATAGATAAAAATAATATTCTCGAGAAATTAAATCGAATTTTACAATCAATTATTCTATTAAACTTTAGAGTCCAACTTATTCACAGATGACTCAGCAGTTTTCAAAACCTTATCAACATCAGGGATTGCTCCACTTTCAAGTTTATTTGCATACTTTTCAGCTCTTTTTAGCATAAAAATTGGCATATCAAAGAACATATTACTATTAAATGTCTTTTCTTTTACTGTTGCATAAAGATGTTTCACTTTTTTATAAAGAGGTTTGTAATCCGAAGACATACCAGTTTTTACCAATTGAGTATTTGTAGACAAATAAATATCATATGGATTATTTTTTTGATTCTCAATAACTTTAGAAAGCTTTTTCAATTGTCTTGCACTAAAATTATCTCTAATGTATTTCTGAGCTTCAGAATCTATTTTAACAGCCATTCCAAAGTTTAAATTATTACTTGAGCTTTGTACTGCTTGTATTTGCATAAATATATCCCTTTCAATTTTGAATTATCATAACATAAAAATACGAGTGTTATATTTATGATAATATTTAACTATGGTTAAACGCTTACTTTTATGTTTATTTATCCTCTTCCAAGGAATATGTTTTGCTTATGACAAACAAAATGATGAGTATTCCTGTGGTGTTGTAAGTGCTTATAACCTAATAAATGATAAATGCCCTGATTGTAAAAATAATGAAATCAAAGAGTTAAGTAAGCTATTAAAAACAGACGAAAATGGCACTACAACATTCAACCTATGTAATGGATTAGAAAAATATTTTGCGAAACAACAGATTAGTGCTGATATTAAATACTATGGAATAAAGAAGGTTCGCAAATTTAAAGAAAATCAAAACATAGATTTCAAAACTGTAGAGCAATACTTCGCAAACGGCTATTCTGCAATCATCAATATTGGAATTTATAAGAAGCTAAATAACACATATATCAGACAATACGGACATTATGTGAATCTTATTTCTATAAATGATAATGAGTTAAAAATATTTGATCCCTATGACAAAGAAAATGAGTTTTCATACTGGCAAATGAAACAAGAAAATATAAACTTACAAAATATCAATGATAATGAAAAGTATGAAAAGAGTGAAAATAACTTATATATTGTTCTCTCACCTATCAATTACCTTGAACAAGACGAATATGCCATAATTAATGGAATTATACTTGTAAAAATTTTAGATAAATAGTTTTTATTTTGTTTTAATATTTTCTTTGTTGTATTGCTCTCTAAAGAGACGATTTAAA
>CASEYJ010000013.1 GCA_949292175.1 uncultured bacterium
AACGTTTCCGTTCTGTTTTATCTTCTTTAGTTGATGTAAAGTTAAAATAATAGCAAAGAACCTCTGCCCGATAATGACAGAGGTTCTTTATCTTAAAAAAGTGTTTTACTCTAAGCCAAGTTCTTGTTTGTTTTTAGCAGCGGCAAGATCCATTGCTTTATAGATTGAATTTTGGACGGTTTGGATTTCATCGAAAATTGCATCCAAGTTTTTTAGTTGGTTAAAGTAACCCATAAGTGTGCTCAATTCCTGTGGATTAGCTTCAGCTTCATCGATTTGAGCTTCAAGTTCGTCTGCTATGTTTGCTAAAATTTCTTCTGTGTCATCACTTTCGGAATACACAACTCCAATAGTACCGGCAAGAGTTTTTACGTCTGCCATAAGTTCAGTTTCTGTTACTGCAGGTTGATCCATTCCTTCTGCTTGTTTTTGTAATCTAGCTTCTTGAATTTTTTGTTGAGCTTGAGCTTCAGTCATTCCTTCTGTTACAGGAATACCCAATGCTTCTAACTCCCTTCTTGTTGCGGTGGATAACTCTTCTTCTTCTTCACCTGCTTGAAAACCCAATACGGAATTTTGAGCTTCTGCTCCATTAACTGAGTTGATTTGTGTCATAAATTCTCCTCTCTAATTCGACTAAAACATTTATAGCCTTGTTCCAAGATACGGAAATTTTTAGTGTAAACTTTACTAATTTATTGTTTTTGTTACAACTTTTTTACAAAAAAAAGAAGACCTGCAATTGCAGGCCTTCTTTCTGATTACTTATCAAATTTTAAACGCAAGCACATTCACGGTTGTCGCTTGTTTCATTTGAGCATACGCTGCAGAAGTTGAAATCGTTGCTTGTGCTGTATGTTCTTCCATCCATGTTAATTTCGTCACATTGATTTAATGTTGTAAGTGGAAGGTTTTTAGCAGTTTTTGAATCAACAACAAGTGTGTGAACTCTGAAGTTCTTTGGAAGTTGTTCAATCTTTGTGCTTCTGATATTCAATACAGATGTTTGAATATCTGTGTTTAATTTAGTAATGTTGCTTTTTTCCATATTTAGGCTGCCAGTGTAGATGTGAGATGGTAATTTTTTGATTTTAGAGTTTGACATATCTACACTTGCTGCATCAAATGCGCAGTTGATATTTTTAATATCAGCACCTGAAAGGTTCAGGTTTTGGCTTACCCAACCAATTGAAAGGCTATCAATTGTACATTTTGATAGGTTTAAACTTCCTTCAATTGCGCCAAGTTCTAATTTCTTAATGGTGCAGCCTGATAAATCCAAATCGCCGCCATTGTAGTTGTTAATTAATTGTTCAAAATCTTTTTTCATGAAAAAATTCCTCCTATATGTTTTGCAGAAATATTATAACTAAATAATGTTTTGCTTATATCCTACAAATAATGGTTTTTTTTGATAGATTTCTGCCCTTAATCCCTTTTTGTATCGGGGTGAGTAATGTTTATTTTAAAGTTTTGGTTTAAGTTTTATTGTGTGAAATTTTTCTGAGGCTAAGATGTTGAGTTATAAAAGGGTTTTTAGGTATGTATTGCTTTTGCTTGTCTTTGTTTTGCAGGTTAGTTTTTTTGCGTATGCAGATGAAGACATAAATTCAACCGGTAGTAAGAATCCCGATTATACTTGTATGTATTTAGGGAATGATACTTGCGAGTCTTTTAACCGAAAGATGTTTACGCTTAATTCCGGATTAAATAAGTTTATAATAAAACCGGTGCATATCATTTGGGCATCGCTTTTACCAAAATATGGTATTGAGAGGATTAAGAGTGTATATTCTAATATAGAATATCCGAAGAGGCTTGTGAGTACTCTTGTTCAAAAAGATTTTAAGGCTTCCGGGACTGAAACTTTGAGGTTTTTAACCAATTCTACGATTGGGCTGGGAGGGATGTTTGATCCTGCCAAGAAAATTTTTAATCTTGAGCCCGTTGATGAAAATATGGAGCAAGCTCTTGCAAAATGTAAGTGTAATTCAGGGCCTTATCTCGTATTGCCTGTGATTCCAAATTCTACTCCAAGAGGCCTTGCAGGAAAGGTTTTGGATACTGCGCTTAATCCAACCTGTTATATTGGAACTCCCGTTCTTGCTTTAGTAAAATTAGGGTTTACACTTAATCAAACTGCGGAAATTGAACCTTTAGCCAAAATGATTGAATCTACATTTGCTGATCCTTACGATGTTACTCGAAAGCTTTATGGAGTAAATTCTTACATAAAACAGCATAATTTAGATAGAAAAGATGTCCTAGAGGCGAAGGAAAAGGAGTTTGTCGATGTTGAAAATGTGGAGACGGTAAATGTTGAAAATCCTGAGAGTGTGGTTAGTGTGAGTGTGCCGGAGGAAAATAAAACTGATGAACGGATTACGTATAATGATTTATTTAAAGAAGAGATAAGTCATACAAGTGGAAGATTCGTTCTGGAAAATAAGAGTCCAAAGGCTGATGTTGTTTTGTCAGATTATAATCCTCAGACTCCTGTTATAGATGCAATGCGCACTGCATTATTTGATTTGCCGGGAGTTGACGAATCTATATGGGGTGAGTTTTCAATTTGGAACAGATGTTTTAAGAATAGGTTAAAGAATTCTGAGATTAGCGTAACTCCAGAGAGAGAAAATTATCATTTCAAATACATAATGCAAAAAGATAAGGATTCTCCTGTTGCTATAATATATCCTTCTATTGGAGAAGGAATTAATTCTCATCATTCAGTTGTAATGGCAAAATTATTTTTTGATGAAGGGTATTCTGTTGTAATTCAGGGAAGTCATTTCCAATGGGAGTTTGTTAGAAGTATGCCGGAAGGTTATGTTCCCGGAATTCCAGCGCAGGATGCTATTTATTTAAAAGATGTAACAGGTAAAATTCTGAGTTATTTGGAAGAAAAATATCATTGTAGATTTAGAGAGAAAGTTCTGATTGGAACTTCTTTTGGCGCATTAGAAACATTGTTTTTGGCAAATGAAGAATACAAAAATAATACGATGAATATCTCTAAATTTATTTCAATTAATCCCCCGATAGAACTTTTGTATGCGATGAAGCAGGTCGATAAAAATAATGAAGAGTGGCAGAAAAATCCTGATAATTTAAAGGAAAGAGTTGCTGTTACTGCAGCAAAGGTTTCAATGTTGTTGAGCGAAAAGGATAAACCTGATTTTAGGTTGGAAAGATTACCATTTTCTGATAGTGAGGCAAAAATTATTACGGGGTTTATTATGCACCAGAAGTTATCAGACTTAGTTTTTACTTTGGAGGGCGCTCAAAAGTCGAAGAAAAGTGACGTTTATAAAATGATTAATAATATGAACTATGAGGATTATTTGAAAAAATATATCCTTGGGCGTGATGCATTATTACGTTATGATGACTTAAATTATGATACAAGTTTATATTCTTTGTCAGAGTATTTTAAATGTAATAATAACTACAAAATTTTTCATACTTTAGATGATTATTTGGTTAATTCAAAACAGTTGTTTCATCTGAAAAAATATACGGGCGAAAAATCCGTATATTGGAATAACGGTTCTCACTTAGGTTACATTTATAGACCGGAGTTTATAGATGCTCTGCGGAAAGAAATTTCTCTAAAGCCTAATTTAGCGAGTCTAAAATAATTATTATTTGTTGTTGCAAAGCTTTCTTTTTAATTCCGGTAATATGACCGTATCGTATTTGTCTATTTTATAATTTAATCTTTCCAGAGATTCTTGCATATCATTTATTCTTTCTTTTAGAATATTTCTTTGTTCTATTAAAATTTGCTTTCTGGCAGGAGCTGTATGTTCGCCTTGTTGAAAAAGTTTTACGTATTCAATAAGTGCTTCTATCTGTATTCCTGATTTCCTCATGCATTTCATAAGTTCAATCCAGTTGCAAGAGTTTTGATCATAATCTCTAATTCCACTTTTGTTACGTGGAACCGGTGGTATGAGTCCAATTTTTTCGTAGTATCTTAGCGTGTCTGTTGATATGTTATATTTTTTACTTACTTCAGATATTGTTGCCATTCATTTATCCCTCCATAATTATTATAAATGTTGGAGTTTACTCTATGTCAAGTTCTTGAATATTAGCTCTTTGTTTAGAAGCGATATCTTTTTTTAGAATTATTAGTATAACTGCAGTTAGTATAGCTGCAATGCCCATAACGATACGGACTGTTAAATGTTCGTGAAAAACAGCTACGCCAAAGAATAATGCAGTTACCGGTTCAAGAGCTCCTAATATTGCCGCCGGAGTTGCTCCAATAAGTTTTATTGATTCTGTCATTGCGGCAAGTGAAATTATTGTAGGCAAAAGAGCCAATGCAATTGCATTAAGCCATAGTAACGGAGTATTTATTATTTCCAGTTTTGTAAAGAAGTCCAGATTATATATGTATATAAAACTTCCAAATAACATTACGTAAAAAATTAGTTTGTCAGCATTCATATTTGATAACTTAGGTATCGTTTTTATTCCAATTATGTAAACCGCATAACTTAATGCTGATAAAAATACTAAAAGTACTCCCTTGATGTTTAAGCATTCGCCGGGTTTTCCATTATAGAGCATTGTTATTCCGATTGTCATAAGAATTAAAGAAATGATTGTAGAACTTCTGATTTTTTCTTTGAAAAATAAAATCATAAGTATTGCGACCAAAATCGGATATATGAATAGCAGAGTTGAGGCGATTCCTGCGTCCATATATGTATAACTTTTAAAAAGTGTGAATGATGAGAATGAGAAAATTAATCCCATTGGCAGAAGTGGTATAAATTCTGTTCGGTCAATTTTAAACGATGTTTTTTTGAAGAATTTCAACCAGCCCCATAGTAGTATTACAGCAAGAACATACCTGTAACATAATACTGAATTGACTCCTATATTTGCAGCATAAAGCGGCAAGGTAAATAGGGGATTCATTCCATAACAGGCTGCTGCAGTTGCTCCATATATTGCACCTGTAACTTTTGTGCTTTTGTTCATCGGGTCGTATCTCCTGATAACTTATATTATATAAACATTTTTTTTAGTGTCAATTTAGTTTTTGTGTGATTTTGTATATTTTGTAAATGAGTAAGGAGAAAATCCTTTGAATGTCTTGTGTATAGGGGTTATACTTCATATGGTGGAAAATTTTTTATCTGTGTTGACACGGAAAAAATAATATTTTACCATTTGAGTAGAAATTTCTACTATCAGTTATGGAGAGAAGTATGAGAGCGAAAATGACTAGAAAAAAATGGGCAATTTTTATTTTATTGGTAATAATAGTTCCAATAATTTATAATAAGACTTCAGGTTTTATTGCAGGTGTTATGCAACAACGAGCAATGATGCTTCCAAAGGAAGTTGAAGTTGCGCCGCCGCATATTGAAGAAGTAAATGTTTCAGCAGAATCAACCGGTCGTGTTGAAGCAAAGTATTCAGTTGATGTTATAGCTCGTGTTCCGGGCTTTTTGATGAAAAAATACTTTACTGAAGGTCAGTTTGTTAAGAAGGGACAAACTCTTTTCCAGATTGATCCAAGAGAATACCAGATTGAAGTTAATAACTCTCGTGCTACTGTAAACCAATATAGTGCATTATATAAAAATGCTCAGCAAGAATTGAATAGGGCAAATGCACTTGTTAAAGAGGATTTGATTAGTCGTTCGGATGTGGATTCAAGTTTAGCTACTGCAAATCAAAATAAGGCTTTGTTAGATGCAGCAAGACAGCAGCTTGAGTTAGCAAAAGTAAACTTAAGTTATACGACAATAAAATCACCTATTGATGGTAGAATTGGTAAAGTTAATATTACTGAAGGTAACTATGTTACTGCAACTTCAGGACCGCTTGTTAATATTGCAAGCACCAATCCTGTTTATGTTACTTTCAGCTTAAAATCAAATGATTTTATTAAATTATTGAAGGCAAGTAATCAATATAAAGATGTTCAGGTAAAAGTTCAGTTTAGTGGTGGTTCTTGGTACGATAAGATTGGTGTTGTAAATTTTGTTGACAACAAAATCGATAAAGATTCAGGTTCTGTAAGTATGAGAGCTACATTTGATAATTCAAAGATGTGGTTGGTGCCTGGGGATTATATGAAGGTGCAGTTAATTGCTCCTAAGTTGGTTAAGTATATGACAATTCCTCAATCTTGTACAAAAGGTGATGCGATGAGCGGTTACTATGTATGGGTTGTAGAAGATGGAAAAGCCGTTAAAAAGGATATCGAAGTTTCAGAAAATATTAACAATAACTGGGTCGTAACAAAGGGGCTTGCGCTATCTGATCAGGTTGTTGTAAATGGTATCCAAAATGTTACTGCTGAAGGGCAAAAACTAAAAGTTGTTGAAAGTAAAAATCCGGAAAATACAGGGAAAAACTAATGAAAAAGATTTTTGATAAAGAAAAACTGTACTTTTTTATAAAAAACCCAAGATTTGCGCTTGTAATATCAGTGTGTATTATCTTGTTGGGTGTAATTTCTATGTTATCACTGAAGCAGGAAAGCTATCCTGATGTTACACCTCCGCAGGTTTCTGTTTCTGCAACATATCAAGGTGCGAGTGCGGAAGTAATTGAGTCTTCTGTCGCTACTATTTTGGAAAATAAATTGAATGGTGTTGAAGATTTAACCTATATGACTTCAACGTCATATGATGGAAGTTATTCATTGACATTGTATTTCAAGGTCGGTTCAGATAAGAACATTAACCTTATGAATGTTCAAAACAGAATTCAACGTGTTCAGTCGCAGTTGCCTGAAGATGTTCAAAGAACTGGGGTAACAGCAATTAGTAAATCATCAGGTGCAGGTGCAGTTATTTTAACTCTTTATCCTGAATCCGGAAATTGGTCACAATTAGATTTGACGAACTATGGTTCTATATATATAAAAGACGAATTGAAACGTGTTGATGGTGTTGCCGATGTAAACGTTTATGGTAGCGGCGACTATTCAATGAGAATATGGCTTGATCCTCAAAAGATGGCTGGGTTGAATATTTCAACAAGTGATATTAAGAATGCAATTGCAAGTCAAAATACCCAAGTCGCAGCCGGTGCATTAGGTCAGTTACCTACTGATGAGAAGCAGGCTTTACAATTGACACTCAAAACTCAAGGTCGTTTATCTGATGTTAAAGATTTTGAAAATATCATTTTACGTTCAAATTCATACGGTTCAAACGTACGCTTGAAAGATGTTGCAAGAGTTGAGTTGGGTGCTTCTTCATATTCTAACTTAGGTCTTGTAAACGGAAAACCATCCGCGGTTGTGCTTATTTCTCAATTGCCTGATGCAAACATTATCAATTTGTCAAAGGCTGTTAAGGCAAAGGTAAATGAACTTAATTCACGTTTAAACAACGGGATAAAGATTTTGTACGTAAAAGACGATGCAGACTTTATTCATGAGTCAATGAAGGAAGTTGAATTTACAATTCTATTGACAGGTCTTATCGTTGTTTTGATTATCTTCTTATTCTTAGGAGATGCTATGGCAACGTTAGTTCCTTGTGTGACTATTCCTGTGTCATTGATTGGAACGTTCTTTGTCTTAAAAGCTTTAGATATGTCTATTAACTTGTTGACTTTGTTCGCTTTGGTATTAGCAGTAGCTGTTGTTGTTGACGATGCTATTGTTGTTATTGAAAACGTAAAAAGACATATTGATGAAGGTAAGTCTGCAGTAATTGCAACTCAGTTGACTATGCAGGAAGTAGGTTTTGCACTTGTTGCAATGGCTTTGGTATTGATGGCCGTTTTCGTACCTATCGCATTTATGGGTGGTATGACAGGTGTAATGTATAAACAGTTTGCTGTTTGTATTGCTGCTTCTATTGCTATTTCTGCAGTTTGTGCGCTTACTCTTTCCCCTGCAATGTGTTCGCATATATTGGGACAAAAGAAGCAACAAAAATTACATTCAGATTCTACTTTATTACGTCATTTAGAAGGTATAAAGGAAAAAATTAACAAAAGAACTGCTGTATTAGTTGTTAAATTTAATGAAATTTTCTCAAAAATAGAAGATTTCTATATGGAATATGTTACTAAATTTGTATATGATAAAAAACTTGTTATAATCTTTTATGCTGTAGTTTTAGTATTGACACTGGTGTCATTTAAGGCTATATCAACAGGTTTTATTCCGGATGAAGATCAGGGAATTTTGTTGGCGCAAATAACTCTTCCTGACGGTGCTTCTTTGCCTAGAACAGAGGAAGTTGCAAGACGTTTTTCTGATCAAATTAAGGATATTGATGGCATAAATAAAGAAAAACTTACCGTATTTGGTGGTAACGGTGCTACAAACCAAGCAACAGTTATTATTCAGCTTGATGATTATGCGCATAGAAAAGTTACACCGGTTGGCTGGGTTAAGAGAAAACTTAAGGGCCAAGCTACGGATTTATCTCATGATGCTATTTTGAAAAAGATAAGAATGGTTGCATCTAATACTAAAGAAGCTTCTATTCAAGCCTTTTCACCACCGGCAATTATGGGTATGAGTATGATGGGTGGTTTTGAATTCCAGATGTTATCTCAGGGTGAGTACACTCCTCAGGATATGGAAAAGTGGGCAAATACACTTATTGCCGAAGCAAACCAAGATCCTTCATTGTCAAGTGTTTATACATCATTCCAAGCAAATGTTCCTCAATATATTGTAGATATTGATTATGAAAAGGCACTTGCTCAAAAGGTTGATTTGCAGGAATTGTATTCAACAATGGCATCTATGTTAGGTACTTACTATGTAAATGACTTTAATAAGTATGACAGAGTATTTAAAGTACAATTACAAGCAGAAAGTCGTTTCAGAGATAAGGCAACAGATTTATCCGGAATATATGTCAAAAACCAAAATGGTGTAATGGTTCCTTTGTTGTCAATAGTGAAGTTAAAACAAACCGTTGGTACAGCTGCTATTACAAGATATAACCAGTATAAATCTGTACAGATTCAAGGTCAGCAGGCTCCAGGAAAGAGTTCGGGTGATGCGATGAATGCTATGGAACTTGTTGCAAAGAGAGTGTTGCCTTCTGATATGAGCTTCGACTGGTCAGGTACTTCTGCTCAGGAAAGAGAAGCATCTGGGCAAACAGGTATGATTATTTCTATGGCTTTGATATTCGTGTACCTATTTTTGGTTGCTTTGTATGAAAGTTATACTATTCCTGTTGCGGTACTGTTAATTTCACCAATTGCTGCGCTGGGTGCTTTAATCTTCCAGATGATGATTAATCAATCATTTGATATTTATTCACAAGTTGGTATGATTACATTAATAGGTCTTGCTGCAAAACAGTCTATTTTGATTGTTGAGTTTGCAAAAGAAGAACACGAAAAACACGGACTTTCAGTTAAAGACGCGGCAATAAAAGCTGCAAAATTGAGGTTCAGAGCGATCATGATGACTGAATTAGCATTTATTATTGGTGTGTTGCCGATGATTTTTGCAAGTGGTGCAGGTGCTAATTCAAGAATTTCAGTTGGTTCAACTGTGTTCGGTGGTATGATTGCCGCTGCAACTATCGGGGCCGTATTAACACCGGCATTCTATGTTTTAGTTCAGGAATTTGTTGATAAGTTCCCTAAAAAAGAAATTACGGATGAAGATTTGGAGATGTAATGTAATGAAAAAGATTTTGAATTTAGTCCTTATATGTTCGCTGATGACTTTCTCTTCAAGTGCTGCCATTTCGAAGGGAACAAAGAAGACTGAGAAGGTTAAAAAATCCGAAGAAATTCACATAGTAAAACCTGTTAAAACGAAGGTTAATAAAAGAGAAGAAAAGAAGAAAAATGCTGAGGTTGCAAATTCGAAAAAAGAATCTGCAAAAGAAGCTGAAGGAATGTATGAAACAAAATTCCCTGTGATTAACAGTAAGATAGAATACTCAGATATGAATGGGGAAGTTACATTGAGTGACTGTATAAAGCTTGCAATTACTCATAACCCTACAATAATGTCTGCAATAAGCAATGCAGAGATTTATAAGAGTAAAGTCGGGCAAGCTTGGTCAAGTTATTTCCCGACATTGGGTGCAGGTCTTAGTTATTCAAGAAACGATATGTTGATGACTATGACTGGAGCGTACGGTAACATGATGAATAGGAAATATAACATGTACTATGTTCCGACTGTATCTGCCAATATGTTGTTATTTGACTTTGGAAAGACAAAGGCTAGTGCCGATATGGCAAAAAGAACTTACGAATCTTCTCGTTATGACGCTGAGATGAATATCGAAAATGTTATTTATAATGTGAAAGTTGCATATTATAATATGATATTTGCGGAAATTCAGAAAACAGTTTACGAAGATACGGTTAAGGATTTTGAACTTCAGCTTAAACAAGCAAGAGCTTACTATAATATAGGTAAAAAGGCTAAGATTGATGTTACAACTGCTGAATATAACTTAGGAAATGCTAAAGTTAATTTGATTAAGGCAAAAAATACTCTTGAATTAGCTTCTGTTCAACTTGCTAATGCAGTTGGTATTCCTGAGTTAGAAAAGGTTATTCTTAAGGATAAGTTGAATACTAAAGCTTATGATGTGAACTTTAAAAATTTGATTGAAACTGCTCAAGCCTCTCGTCCATCATTGCTATCAGCCAAAAAGAGAATGGATGCAGCAGAGCTTAGTGTGAGAGCTGCCAAAAGAGCCTTTACTCCCGATGTGAGTGCATTCGGTTCTTATAATCACGGTGGTAGCAAGGTTAATATGGACTACGGGTATCAGGCCGGAGTTCAATTGAATTATACAAACTTAAATCTTATGCTGTTGAAAAAACAAGTTGATGAAGCTAAAGCTACTTACAAAAAATACGTAGCTGACTATGAACAAGAACGTCAGAATGTTTATTTGGAAGTAAAGAGTGCGTATATAAGTTTGATGAATTCTCATGACAGCTTGGATGTATCAAAACTTGCTTTACAACAGGCAAAGGAACGACAATACCAAGCGTTTAGAAGATATCAGGTTGGTATGGGTGACGCAATCGAGTTCAAAGATGCTGAAAACTCTTATCTGAACGCTCAATTAGATTACTATTCAAATGTGCTTAATTACAATGTGAATGCCGCAGAACTTGAAAGAGTAATTGGCGCTCCGATAAAAGAGTCTTCAGTTGATCTTTAATCTACTTGTTGAAATTGCGAGGTTTAACTCCGTGTATCCAGTTTGATTCGATTTGTTCGAGTGAAATGCCTTTTGTTTCAGGAACAAAGAAGTATACGAACAAGATACATAAGAATGAAACAACTGCAAAGCCCCAGAATGTGTATGCTCCACCAATTTTGTGTATAAGGATTGGGAAGCTTCCAACAACAAAGAAGTTAAATGCGAAGTTTGCAACTGTACAAATACTCATCGCAATTCCACGTATTTTGAGCGGGAATACTTCTGAAACAAGTATCCAACCAATAGGACCAAGGCTCATTGCAAAGCATATAATGTATGTTACAAGACTGCCGACAGCAATGATTTTTAGGCTTTCTCCAAGTGCTGATTCAAAAGCAAATGCGCAACCTAAAGCCGCAAGGCTTAGCATTACACCGGTTAAACCAAAGTATAAGAGAGGTTTACGTCCAAGACGGTCGGTGAAGAATATCGCAACTACTGTCATCAAGAAGTTTACAACTCCTATCCCTGTTGTTGCATATATTGCATTTAAGTTTGAATCAAAACCTGCAACCTTAAATATAGTTGGGGCATAGTAGATGATAGTGTTTATACCTGTACAAATTTGAGCAAACATTATTCCTATGCCTACGACAAATGGCATGATCATCCATTTCTTAAATTTGAATTTGGTATTTGTTGAGCTTTCGTCTAATTTTAAGGTTTGTTTTATTTCCTTGATTTCATCTTCAACATTAACATCTGGTTCTATTTTCTTAAGAACTTTTTCAGCATCTTTGTCTTTGTTTTTACTGATTAACCATCTTGGTGTATCACTCATAAAGCTCATGCCAACAAGTAATACAACTCCAGGTAATACTCCTGCAAGCAGCATCCATCTCCAACTATATATAGCTTGTGCGAATGCAGCATTTATGAAGTATGAGAACAAAATACCAGCTGTAATTGCCCACTGGTACAGAGATACAAGTGTGCCGCGTAAAGCTTTTGGTGCAACTTCTGAAAGATAAAGCGGAATTACGAAGTTAACAATACCAACAGCCAAACCAACAAATATTCTTGATATAATCAGGACATAAACATTTGGCGCTAAGCCACATAAAATTGAACCTATAATAAAGATTACAGCTGTTGCCATGATAACTTTTTTACGTCCGAACATGTCTGCTAAGATACCATTGGTTGCCGCACCAATTACAGCACCGATAAGTACTGAGCTAACAACAATACCTTGGAGTGAATCTGATAAATCCCATGTTTCGTTAATAAACAGTAAAGCTCCGGAAATTACTCCTGTGTCATAACCGGAAAGTAAGCCGCCTAGTGATGCAACAATAGCAATGATATACAACCATAAAAACTTAAATCTTTGCATACAAAACTCCTCGAAAACTACTTATATTTTAAATTGTTTTTTTAATTTCCTCTAGTCTTTTTTGAAGAAATGTTAAGTATTTTTTTGTATTTTTGTGGGGATAAATCTTTAATAGTTTTGCATTAGGTGCGTAAAAAGCAAAAAAAAAGAGTCTAACGACTCTCTTTTTATCTGGGGCGGAAGGATTCGAACCTCCGAATGCCTGGACCAAAACCAGGTGCCTTACCACTTGGCGACGCCCCAACATTGGCTACATTTATTATTCTATTACATAAAAATTTGTTGTCAATATTCTTGTTAAAAAAAAGCCGGTTAATTTAACCGGCTTTTTTATCTATTTTCTACTTAATGAATTTTGATTGCCTTCCATTAGCAAATTCATATATAACAGTTGGTTTGATGTAGCTTCATTCAAATTAATGAATTGAGCTCCTGCTCTTACGTCAGTTGTTGATGTAACTTTTACATCAGTTGTGATATCCATGTTTCCATATTTAAAGTGAACAGGTATTACGTCACCAACTTTTAATTGTTTATTGTGGGTTACTCCGATACCACCTCTAGAAATGTTTACAATAGATTCGAAGTTTGCATTCTTTTCTAATGTAATAGGTTCATTTGCGGCATTAAATCTCATATATTGACGTTTATCAATTGAAGGTACGTAAGCTTCAATTTCTTTACGTTCATTCATTGCTTTTTTAACCGCATCATCTCTTGAGATAACATCATCATCATTGTCTGAATCTGAGTCATTGTCAGTATCCGCGTCGGCATCAGTATCCGCGTCTGTATCGGCATCGGCGTCAGTATCCGCATCGGCGTCAGTATCCGCATCGGCGTCAGTATCCGCATCGGCGTCCGTATCTGCATCGGCGTCAGTATCCGCGTCCGCGTCAGTATCCGCGTCAGCGTCCGTATCTGCGTCGGCATCAGTATCGGCGTCAGCGTCAGTATCTGCGTCGGCATCAGTATCCGCGTCGGCGTCCGTATCTGCGTCGGCATCAGTATCGGCATCGGCGTCAGTATCCGCGTCAGCGTCCGTATCTGCGTCGGCATCAGTATCGGCGTCAGCGTCCGTATCTGCGTCGGCATCAGTATCTGTGTCGGCATCCGTATCTGCATCGGCATCCGTATCTGCATCGGCGTCAGTATCTGCGTCGGCATCCGTATCCGCGTCGGCATCAGTATCCGCATCAGCGTCTGAATCATCATCATCATCCGGGCCCGGATCCGGGTCTATCGGATCATCATCGTCATCATTGTCTGTGTCAGTATCGTTATCTGTATCAGTATCTGTATCCGTATCGTTGTCGGTATCATTATCTGCGTCATTGTCAGTGTCATTGTCGGCGTCAGCATCTGCATCTGCATCGGTGTCAGCGTCAGCATCCGCGTCAGCATCTGCATCCGCGTCGGTATCAGCATCAGCATCCGCATCTGCATCAGTATCGGAATCTGCGTCAGCATCAGAGTCGATATCGTTATCCAAATCGTTATCCAAATCGTTGTCTAAATCAGCGTCTGAATCGTCGTCACTTTCTTTGTTGTCAGGAATTACCAGGTTATCATCATCTTTAATTGTGCCTCTGTCTTCTTCATCTTCATAACCATCGTATCCTGGGTTTTTATCCTGAGAGCTTCCGCCTGTATAATATATACGTCTGTCCGCATCTGGTCCTTCTTCAATAGCTTCAACATCTTCTGGTCTTACTGCTGATGTTCTAATTGAAACTCCTTTTTCAGGATCACTTCCATTTTTTAGAGCTGAAGTTGAAGAGTTTTCTTTGTAGTAAGATTGACCGTTTTCATTTCTGTGAGCTGAATCTGTAATAAATTCGTATCCGCCTGCATAAGCATGGTCTGCAACAATATTTAAGTCTTGTTCGTGTGCAGGTCTGCCTTCACCTTTTCCGTTTATTGTACCGCTTTTTACTACAACTGTTGCGTGCGGATGTTCATTTGTGTGTCCGATTTCAGCCAAGTCAAGAGCTGCTAAGTTTACTTGGTTAGGGTTGATAGCCTTGTCATATTTGCCATAATAATCACCTTGTTTTTCGTATGTAGGAGTTTCTCCAAGGTGATCAATTACCAAGTATTTGCCACGAGTTGTTACATTAATTGTATCTTTAGCTGTAATCTCACCAATATGAGTGTTCCCTGATAACTCTGCGTTGATATTTCCATTTCTTGCTATAATAGAACAAATTTCAGCGTCGTTTTTGCTTCCGTCAGCGTTATCAAGTCCTTTAATGTTTATATCACCATTTTTAGACAGCATGTCAATTCCATATTTTGCGTTTGGCTGATATTTTGTAATATCGTTAACGCCAGGAACGCTGCCGTCTTGTAAAGTTAATCCGTCTTCAACGTAATCACTATTGAAGTCGCCTTTTGTTTGAATAAATGTTAGTTTGTTGTCTTCTTTACCGATATTACCGCTTGCTATTATTGAAATGCCTTTACCTGTTACATTTGCTTTTGATTTGTCTTCGGCCGCATTAAGAATATCGTAAGATTTTTCACCTTTTACTGCTGAATCTGCAAGTAAAATAACTCTACCATCAGCATCGATGTAGTTTATTTTCATATCAGAATCAATTGCAGCAAGGTTTATAACATAATCTTTGCCACTGTTATTGCCTTTTGTTGTAGCTGTGTATGTGCCATCAACATTAGCGTTGATTGATTTTGTCAAATCTCTTGCATTTGGTCCGATGCCTGTGCAAACTCCGTTTACACAAGATGCAACTTCTTGACCAATAGATCCATTTTCAACGTGGATGTTTAAGTTTCCGCCGTTTTGAGCTAAGATTAGAGTTTTTGCAACACCTGAGTTGTATAAATTACCATCTTTAATATCAATGTTTACGCCTCTGCCTGTTGACGTTAGGTAATTTGTGTTGCTTGTGTTGTCTCCTATAATTACGTTAGAATTTTTATTCTTGATGTCTATACCTTTAGAGTTTACAAGCCCTTTTACTGTAATTCCTTTTTCGCCGGAATTATCAATTAAGGTTCTGTTGCTGCCTGTTACTCTTCCTGAAGATTCTAGGAGTACGCCACCATTTGAGTTTAATATCTTAAGAGTTTGTTCATCGTTATCTTTGCTTGATTCTTGTTTAATGTTTCCATAAATTGTAATTCCGCCTGCACCAGAGTTATCAATAGTAAGGTTTCCTTCTTTATTATTGATTACGCCAGAATCATACACGATGACTTTGCCATCACCGGAGTTTTGAACAAGTAAATCTCCGTTTGTATTTTTTACTGTTGCTTCGTACACTGAAACATCTTTTGAATTATTTTTGATGGTTAAATTGCCGTTTGTGTTGGTTACACTGGTTGTAGTGTTTCCTGAAGAAACATTTTTACCTTGAAGATATACACCACCATCTTTTTGAGCTTGGTTATCGATAGTCAGGTTACCGTTTTTATTTGAAATAGCAGATTCAAATATACCAATATCTTCTTGTTTTTTGTTAACAATATTTAGGTCACCGCCAGCGTTATCAACTTTAGCTGAGTATATTGAAACACCACTGTTTGCTATAACATCTAAGTTGCCGTTGTTATTGCTTACTTTTGCACCGTCCAACGTTACTTCATCTTCGGCTTTAATCGTTGTGTTTCCATTTCTATTTTCAACTGAGCCTTGTCTAATAACAACATCTTTTGCAGTGTTAACGATATTTGTATCACCTTTAAGGTTTAATGTTGAAGCTCCTGTGCTTAAAATCAAATCTCCATTTGTATTCTTGATATTAATGTTTCCGTTAGTGTTTTGGATAGCTCCGTCCAAAAGAATTCCGCTGGCACCACTGTTTGTTAGAGTGATATCTCCAGAGGATCCGAAATTCTTTAGTAAACTTCCGTTGTGTGTAACAATACCGCCGTCTTTTCCATATGTGTTTATTGTAATTGAACCGTGGTCATTTCTGATAGAGTTTGCGTTGCTTATGTTTGTGTTAACTAAGCTGTTAAATAGAGCTTCTGCAGCTGACATGGAACCTGATGTTGACATATTCTTGTCAGTGAAGTGTCTGTTAGGTAATCCACCAGGAATTAAACCATTTTGGTCGATTGCTGTATTATCAAGCGGATCATTCTTGTAACTTCCGTCAGGAGTGAATGCTTCATCACTTTTTACACCTGTGATAAGTTTTCCTGTTGAAGTTACATCAACTCTTCCTGCGTCAATGTTTATGTTGTCACGAGCAAGAACTTTTCCGTTAATAGTTACACCAGCTCCGCCCATACTGTTCATTACTTCAGCATATTCAGGTGTTCCAGGTGCAGCTAAAATAGGTGCGTAGTCTTGACCGTTTCCTGTAAATTTGTTATAAGCTTCTTGAGTTGGGGTAACAACAGATAGTGAACCAACGTTAAGTACACCGCTTGCTCCTACAACCATTCCGTTCGGAGATACAAAGATTGCGTTTCCGTTTACGAAATTGCCATCTCTCATTGTGTTTACAATACCATTGATGTTTACTTTGTTTTGTACAAAGTTAATAAATGTGGAAATGTCATCGTTATGGTATTTGTATATTAAATTGGCGATATCGCCTTCTGAAAGGTTAAAGTCTTCATATTGTCTAAAGCCTAATTGTTTTAACGCATTATAGTATTGTGGCGCCAAGTTATAAATAGTATTGCCGTCGGCGCCGTGTATAACGCTATCTCCTGTTATACCACCAGCTCCTGATATTACGCTCGCCATAGCGGCAGGAACGATAGATTGTTGCGCTATCATTGAGAATGATAATATTGATACAATAATCCTTCTTTTTCTCGGAGAGAGCTTTGACATATTTATACTTCCTTTCACACTTATTTTTTTTATAATTGCTAAGTTTAAGCTATTCGTTTTATATCCCTAAAATAACTTACTCATGAATTCTAACACTCGCAAAGTTGCATTACTAGAGTATATTTTAAGAATATTAATTTTTATTTACATGTATTCTTATATATAAAAGTATGTGAAAGAAAATTTTTGCCAGCTTGTAACGTTTTATTAACTATGCATCAGCTTTTTTTCTATTAGTTAATTTGTATATTACAAAATAAACTGCATAGAATAGTCCGAGTAATATAAGCATTTGAAATCCTGCTGGGATGTTTGAGTTTGTTTCAACCATATGCTTATATAGCAAATAGAATGGTACAAATGATACTAAAATTCTAAACAACTGTTTTATAGGACAAAGTACTCCCAATTTTGGTAATACAATAATCGTACTTAAGAAGAAGTACAAGAAATTTGCCGTTAGTGTTGCGATACCAACACCGTCTAATCCTAATATAGGGATTAGTTTAATTGTTAAGGCAACGTTTAGTAGTCCTGACAAAAGTTTGATTATGAATTCTATATAAGTTTTGTTTGCTAAATGATATTGAAGAGTTGTGTAATCAGCAAGTCCCATGAAGAATGTTCCGAAAGCGAAGTATGGGATTAGTCTATATGCTTGGTGGAATTTTTGATTTGCAAGCATGCTGACAAAATCTGATGGGTATATTGCCATAATTGTAACAATCGGTATTGAGATTAGTAGATAGTAACCGATGAAACGAGATATTATGTGGCGAACATCAATTTTTGCTTCGTACATACGAATAACTCTTGGAACAATTGCAATTGTTATTATTGAGAATATTGTCATCAATAACGGTAATGTTACGCTGTATGCAACCCCAACGTATGCAACATCTTTAAACCCATTTATGTTATTCATAATGAATTTGTTACTTTGGTTTATGATCCAAGTGCTTAATGATGTTGCGGCAATTGGAATACCATACATTGCAATAGGGAGTAGCACACTCCATTGCAGCTTAGGTTTTTTGAAAAATATGTATATTTTACTTTGATAAATTAGTAATAAGTCGGTTAATGATATTGAAATTCCCATAGCAAGGAGCATTGCGATAGCTCCCATATGGAAAAATTTAATGAAAAATATTGAAAAACCTATCGTCATAAACTGGTTTAATATTGTTGAAAAAGTGTATGACGTAGATTTAAGCTGAGCTCTTAAAAGCTGGAATAACAAAGCTCTTATTGCAACAGGAATTATCAAGAATAGTACCGCAAAAAAGTACTTCGGATGGATTTTAAAGAAGTTGCAGAAATAATTTTGGAATATTACGCACAAAACAAACATTGTGCAGATATTCATTGCCAAAATCGATACAAGTACAGATAAATACTTCGACAAATCCTGTGCTAATTGGTGTTGTCTGAAAAATCTAAGACCTGATAGTCCGACCCAGTCGGAAAATATAATACATAGAAAAGAAAGAAATGCTATTGATAGCGAATATATCCCGTATTGTTCAGGGGGTAGCAAACTTGTATATACTGGCACGATTATAGCATTACCTAGTGTGCCAACTATTTTTGACGGTGAATACTTTAGCATATCTTTAAATATGCCGTTTAACTGCTTTTGTTCTTCTTCCTTATTCTCTATAAATTCCATATTTAATCCTTCTAAAACTATGGAATCAATTATATAACAAAGCAATTTCTTTGTCACTTTTGTAAAATTTGGTTTGTTATATCGTATATGTGTTAATTTAATGTCGGAAGAGTTATTTCAAAGGTGGTTTTTTTACTGTTAGATTGAACTAATTTTAAGTCTGCGTTTTGGGCTATCAAATTGTTTCTGGATAGATATAGGCCTATTCCGGAACCTTCGGCTTTTGTTGTTATTCCGTCTTTAAATATTTCCTTTTGCAGTTTTTGCGGGATAGGTTTCCCGTTATTTGATATAAGGAGTTTTATTGTATTATTTTCCGATAGTGTTTTTATTGAGATTGTTCCTTTAGAATCTATTGCTTCAATGGCATTTTTTAATATGTTAACAAGGCACGCTTGAAGTTTATTTTCATCAATTAGAATTCTAAAGTTATTTTGTAAGTTTGTTGTAATATCTATTTTTTTATCAAATATGTACACTTTTGAAAGCCTGATGCTTTCTTCAATAATATTGTTTAAATCTGTAATTTGTGGGTTAATGTTGGTTATCGTTTTTAAGTCGAGTAGAGAGTTCCCGATTAGTTTTGCAGATTTTTGGATGCAATCAAGAGCTTTTTCAATTGATTCGTTTTGAATATTCATTTTTGCAAGATGCTTTTTTATAACTTCGCAATAAACTTCTGATATAGAAAGCTGGTTACGAATTTCATGTGAAACGTATCTGGCTTGCTGTTTTATTAATTCGTTTGCTTCTTGCATCGTTGCTCCTTAGTTGTGACTTAAAACAAAAGGTTTGACCACACTTTATAGCCAAACCTTTAAAACTATCCCTACATCTTCTTTGAATTTATAAATCTTGAAGTGTTATGCTGAGATTTTGGAACGAACTTTTTTTCCAAAACCGTTATTTAGTGCATAAAGTACAGCTTGTGTTCTGTCGTTAACTTGTAATTTTTGGAAAATATTATTTACGTGTGTCTTAACAGTAGTTTCTGAGATAAATAATTTTCCTGCAATACCCTTGTAGTTATTACCTTGAGTAAGTAGGTCCAAAACTTCTTCTTCTCTTGATGTTAAGTATGTGAGAAGATTTTCTTCTGTAGAAGCAGCACTTTCTTCTTTGAATGAGCGTTGGAAATATTCGAAGAATCTTGAAGAGAGAGCTGATGGAAGATACACTTTTCCTGATAAGATTTCATCGATTGCATAAATTAACTGTGCTGAAGCCATAGTTTTTAGGATATAGCCTTTTGCACCAATTTTCATTGCGCGGAAGATTAAATCAGAATCATCATATCCGCTTAAGACTAAGATTTTTGTACCGAGTTCAAGTTTTTCGATTTCTTGGATTGCTTGCAAGCCATCTTTTTCTGGCATATTAACGTCCATAATAATTAATTCAGGACGATATTTTTTTGCAAGGTTGACACCAATGTTTGCACTTGTTGTTGTCCCTACTACATCGTAGTTAGTTTCAAGCGTGATTAGCTCCTTAATACCTCTAAGATGATCAGAATTATCGTCTATTAACAATATTCTTGATTTTTTCTTGAACTCTCTCATTTTTCCCCTCTTCTTTCCTTTGCTCTCTACACTTTATATACTACATTTTTGGGTGGGGTTTTTCATCCATGCCTCGATTGATGTTTGAAGTTGTAAAGCATGAATTACTGATGTAAATCTTTCGGTTGAGAAAGTCTCTAAATCCATGGCTATATCATGTTTTTGCCCATGGTTGATTTTTTGGATTGATTTTTTGCGTCTAAACTGTTTAGTCTAATTTTTTCGTTTATGATATAATCCAAAAAGATTAAGGAGAGTGTATGGAATTTTTAATATTTTTTATTGGGTTTATAGTTGGTGCTATTGCTGTTTTTATCCCATCTCATTTTATAAAAAAACAAAATGGTGCTTTTAATAATGAGCTTATGGAGCAGATGAAATTGTATTTCGAAAATACTGCGAATAAGGTATTACAAGAAAATACGGCTGTATTTTCCGAGCAGAATAAAGAAAAACTGGAGGAGTTCTTTAAGCGTTATAAAGAAAATTCTGAATCGCTTTCAAATCAGAATAAGGAAAGATTGGATGAATTTTATAAGCGTTTCAGAGATAAGATTGAAGATTTTGAAAGACGTAATGAAGAGAACTTTAAGGCTGAAGCTGAGAAGTTTACTCGTTTCGATGTTAACATAAAGAGTTTTCTTGAAGCCGGAAACAAGATTTCGCACGATACAACCGCACTTGTGAATGTTATGAAATCAGATAATCGTACACAAGGTCACTGGGGTGAGATCGTTTTAGAACGAGTGCTGGAAGCTTCCGGACTTCGCAAGGATGAAGAATATAAAATTCAAAAAAGTACAGCTGAAGGCAGACCTGATGCTACTATCTTTTTGCCTGAGGGTAGAAGAGTTTATATTGATGCGAAAACTTCTCTTTCATCTTGGGAAGGTTATGTTAACGGTGAAACTGAACAGGATAGAGAGGATAGTTTGAAGAGTTTTATTGACTCTACTAAATCACATATCGCAGGACTTGCAAAGAGGGATTATTCTTTAGAGGAAGCTTCTCCTGATTATGTCTTGATGTTTATCCCGATAGAAAGCTGCTATTCAATGATGTTTTGCGATGATTGTGCATTGTGGGATTTGGCTTGGAAAAATAAAATTATGCCTGTTTCTCCATCTACACTTCTTTCAGCTTTAAAGATTATTAATGCTTTTCACGTTGTTGATAGGCAGAATAAAAATGTCTTAGAGATGGCTAGGTTGTGTACCAGCGTTCATGATAAATTCGCGGCGATGTTATCTGAACTTTTAAAAATTCGTTCTAACTTTGACGATACTCTTAAAAAGTTGGACGGAAAGGGGAATATTATAAGTCAGATTTCTAAGTTGGAAAAATTAGGGTGTGCTTATTCAAAAGAAATTCCGGAATTGCCAAATGAATTGGTTGATGATGTTGAAAAAGAGACTTTGTAAAAACAAAGTCTCTTTTTTTTATGTGAATTTTATTTGCCTTAGTATTTTATTTTTCTAGTGCAAAAATTCTAAATTCAGAAGGTTTAAGTTCTTCAAAGTGTAGTTCGTTAGCTGCACCTTCCCATTTTTGAGCCGTATATTTTTTGTTTTTGTAAATGTATTCAGTTGTAATTCTGAAATCAGAAGGTAATTTTATTTCTTTATTTTCTATCGGTTGACCTTTTATCCAGTTTTGCTCGCTTGTTCCGTCTTCGTGGTGTGTGGTTACAAACTCGGTAGGATATTTGTAGTTTGCTGCAACTAAAATTGCTTTTTTTAGCGGGTCACAAGAAATTAACCATACAACAAAACCGTCTTCATCTTGAACCATTATTTGAGCTTCACCTTCTGTGATTATTGGTTGGCCTTTTACAAATCTGTCAATGGCGTCAAATTTTTCGAAGAATTCAATGTTGTTTTCACGTTCCATTGAGATTTCTTCACCAATAACTTTTTCAATTCCGCGTTTTGTAAAACTTTCGTCACCATCTATATATAACACAGGTCTTTGTGCAAATTTTCCGCCAGGCAGAAGTTTATATTTAGCCCATTTGAATAATGCACCTGCTGCTGTTAACTGCCCAGGGTATTGGTCAATATCTCTAAATTCTCCGTCCTGGTTATTATATGCTTTTAGTATAGACAGTCTTTTGTTTTCTTTGAAGTCTACATTATAATTTGTAAGGGCTTGATTGTCCTCAGTGATTTTTTCAGGAGTCTTGTCCTGCTGTGATACAATGTCATTACCCCATAGCAAATCAAAATTCATACCCTCGTGGTATTCTTTTAGGAAGTTATCCCAAAGCATATATTCAGCTAATGTTCCAAAATAAGGAAGCTTTTCTTTCATTGTTGTATTAAGCTGCTTTAGTACTTCTCTAGGAGCACGATAGCTTATTGGAACTCCTGCTGCTTCAGACACTTCATCTACAATGTGGTCAATATGGTCAACTCTGAATCCGTCAAAGTTGTAATCACTTTGGAGTTTTTGCATCGCATTTATGAAGTAGTCAATTACAGGTTTGTTGTAACTTCCATTTTCCAAATACACAAAATAATATGGAGTTTGACAATCTAAATTTGCAAAATGAGTTACGTCTTCTCCCTTATAATCGTAGTGTTTGAATGTAGGGTATCCGCCGCATTCACTCATCTTGTCGTAAACAGGAACGCCTGCTGAACACCAAGCTCCGCCCGGTGCAGGCCATAACCCCTCATCAATAAGGGCTTTGATTATATCAATTTGTTTTGTGATATCGTCTTCTGTTAATTTTTGATTAGGTTTGAAGTCTTGTATTTTGGCAACTATGTCACGAACTCTTTTGTGAATTTCTTCTTGATTAGATTTTTCACACATTTTTTGGCAGAGTGATTTTTTGCAGTCGGCCATTTCTTTATCAAATGTGTCGAATAGTGACTGATATTGTTCTGCAAGATTTCCTGATGTACCTGATTGAGATTGTTTATAGATGTTTTTTATAACATCTACATCCTCAGCATCATATGCACCTTTTAAGTGTTCTGCGATTGTTGAAATGTTGTCTATAATTTGTTTGTCAAGGAATGGAATATCGAACCATCTTGCAATAGACGGGTTTGCAAGAACTGCCTTTGAAAACCTTCCAGTTTGAGGCAGAATGTCATATATTACAGGGTGGCCTGCAAGTTGAGCCAGTTCTATGAACGTTTGAACTTGCTCCTTAGCGTTCATTCCTGTTAATTCTCCCAATTCTTTGTCATAAAGTTTTTCACTTACTTCAGAACTTTTTGGTAAGTATGCACAGCCGAATTCTCTTGGGTGGAATGGTATTAAATAGATTGTTGTGTTGAAAATTCCGCTGTCTAAATTTCCAGTCGGGAGGATTAGAAGCTGGCGGAGCCAATCCATAAATTTTCCGGTCTCTTTTGTTTTGTTTCCGTCACCAAGTCCAGCTAAGTTTATAAGTTTTATGTTGTGACCTTCTTTTTTGAACCAGTTGGAATTTGTTACATTGTTTCTGGCAAGAACACTGACTTTATCATTGGCAAATTTGAATTTTCCGTCTTTAAAAATTCCATTCTTTTTCCATTTTGTTTCAAGACCAAATAAGATTTCTGCATTTGTAAGTTCTTCAAGAGCTTTTACGTATGGATAATTTAAGTACCCGTATGTGCTTATGATGTCTTTTAACTCTTCTTTTCTTTTACTTGAAATTGTGTCAAAATTGTACTTCGCTCGTAGTTTTGCGTAAATCTTGTTCAGCTTTTCTGCTTTGTTTATCTGTTCAGGGTTTTTCTTGCCAAATAAAAATTCTAACATATTATCTCCAATCTAGTCCTATTCCAATCTATTCTTTTATGAAAATTCCAGCTTCCGCCTTGCCTAAGTCTACAAGGTTTATCGGAGTGTTTACATCTTCGCTGTATTCAATATCATTTTGCGTGAAATTTAATTTGTTTTCAAGTAAATCTTTTTGAATATCTACATTTTCTGTCGATGTGAATAAGTAAAACTTATTTACGTTTTTCATATATAAGCCAAATGCTGTACCTCCTGCTTTTGACAGATTTTTTAGGAATTCAGCTTTTATTTCGTCTTTGTTAAACCCGTTGAAAGTATAGTCTTTCATTGTAAAAAGTGTTTTTGATGTTTCTAACAATACGTATGGTTCAATCCATTTTTTTATAACTATATTCATACTGTTGCAATCTCCTGAGATTTAAACTGCATATCGTAAAGCTTTTTGTAAAAACCGTCTTGATTTTTAATTAGTTCTTCGTGACTTCCCAGTTCTGCAAGCTCTCCGTCATGAATTACTGCTATTCTGTCAGCACTGCTTATTGTAGAAAGTCTATGTGCAATTACAAAGACCGTTTTATTTTTCATAAGATTATCAAGAGCTTTTTGTACAATAGCCTCAGATTCATTATCTAAAGCTGAAGTAGCTTCGTCTAAGACAACAATAGGCGCATCTTTGATAATAGCACGTGCAATTGCAACTCTTTGTCTTTGACCGCCTGATAGAGTCGTACCTCGTTCTCCGAGTTTAGTATCCAGCCCCTTGTCAAGTGAATTTACGAATTCATCAATATGTGCAAGTTTAATTGCCCTTTCTAAATCCTCCTCTGTGGCTGTTTTGTTCCCAAGGAGAATGTTTTCTCTGATTGTTCCTGAAAACATAAAATTATCCTGAAAAACGAATGAGATGTTATCTCTCAAAGAGTTTAAGCTAAAATCTTTTATGTTTTGTCCGTCTATTTCTATTGTTCCTGAGGTTACATCGTAAAATCTAGGAATTAGACTTACAATAGTACTTTTCCCACCGCCCGAATTCCCCACAAGCGCAATCGTTTCATTTTTACTAACGCTAAGGTTAAAGTTTTTTAATACAGGACAGTCTTTTTCGTATTCGAAATTTACGTTTTTAAATTCAATTGAATTTTTCAGTCCGTTCATTTGTTTATTGCCTGATTTGATTTCAGGGTGTAAGTCGAATAGTTCAAATACTCTGCTCATAGCAACAAACGTTGTTTGTAAATTTGCCAAGTCATTTCCGAGAGTTTTTGTTGGTTTGTACAGCAACAGTAATGAAGTTACGAATGAAGCAAAGCTTCCGGCTGTCATTTTGCCGGTTAAAATTAAGTGGTTACCAAGTGCCATAACAAGTGCAATACCTATTGAACAAACAAAGTACATTATAGGTGACATCCAGCCTACTCTTTTTGTCAAAGACATTGTGAGGTCGAATTGTTCTTGAATTTGTTTGTCGAATTTTGTATTTTGTATTTCTTGCAAATTGTAGGCTGCCATTATTCTGTTTCCGGCGAATGTTTCGTTGAAATTTGTCGTCATATTTCCAACGACAACCATTGTCGCATTAGAAACTTTTTTAATTCTTTTTCTGATTAGTGTAACAGGGGTTATGGCTATTCCCATAACCGCTACTCCGATAATCGCAAGGAGCCAAGAATTATATAAAAGAACGCAAACGAGGCCGACAAGCCCAAATGCTGATGCTATAAGTGATTTTAGAATGTTAATGATACTTTTTGAAGCTAGTTCAGGGTCTGTCAAAAATCTTGAAAGCACTATTCCTGAAGTGTTTATATCATAAAATTTTGGATCTAATTGGGTGAGTTTTTTAAATAAATCAACTTTAAGAGAATTAGAAATTTTGTTACCTGTCCAATCTGTAAGGTAATTGCTTGCGTATTTGAGGACACCTTGTAATATAGCAAATCCAACAATACCAAAAGGTATTATAAATGCAAGCCAAGATTGCAAGTGAACAGTATGTCCTAAAAATGTCCAAGTTTGGTTAGGGTTCCCGTTAACAACAAAGTCCATATATGGTTTCAAAGACAACGCAACGACACCATCGAGTAAGCCAAGTGGAATTGCAATTGCAATGTTAAGTATGGCTCTTCCCATTACAGGTTTTATGTACGGAAAAATTTTATTCAAAAGATAACCGTAGTTGAATGCCGTTTTTGACGATGTGTCTTTTAATTTATATTCCATACTCCATCCTTCCCCTCTTACCCTTATAATAAAAAATAATTACACAAAATTATCTATTTTGCAACGGCTTGACATTGTGGGCTTTTAGAGAGTTGACAATGGTTTTCTTTTTGATTAAACTTTGCTCAGTGAAAAATTAATGGGAAAGAAATTTTGAAAGAACAGTCATTCAAAAATATGTCTATGGCAATGATGATGGGTATGCAAATGATGATGTGCATGCCGACTTTGACTTGCCGAATGTGATCTTTCAATATTTCATAAAAGGGAAGTTAAAGCCGGTCAAAGATTTTGAGCCGGCTTTTTTGTTGCGATTTTAATGTGTAGAAGGAATAGAAGTAATGGTTTATAACTTAGATGTAAAAAATAGATTTAATTCAAATTTAACTTTTCAGTCAAAGGCAAAAAGTGTTAGTAAGATTTCAGAAGATTTAACTAAAAATCTTGGAAAAAGGGATAGGTTTCTTGCAAAAGTAATTGATTTAAAGGAAGGGGATTCCGGGTTATCTCATTCAAGGTTTGCTCAGGCTACATTGACCAATTGGTTTCCAAAGGCTGTTTTTGCTCGCAGCGTTGCTGATTTGTCGGAAATTTCTTTTTTGGAAGTTTGTGAGGGAGCTTTATTCTTTTATCTTCCGTCATTGATGGGTGAGTATTTATCAAGAAGACAGATTTTTGCAAAACGATTGCCTGAAAATTTAAGAGGAGATATATCAAAGTCTGTAAAAGAGATTGTGAAAGATTCAAAAAACGCACAAAAACTTTTGCCGGTCAAGTCTGCGATTGTTCTCAGTTGTGCTGCTATTCCTGCTGCTGAATATGCTCTAAGTTTTGCAAAAAATCTGTTTACTCTAAAAGTTTTTAAGAAGGCTGATTTCTCAAGTGTTGTTAATCTGGATAAGAACAAGAAAGAGGATAAAACAGCACAAGAACGAGTTGAGAAAAGTTCAATTTCACATCTAAAGAAGGCCGGAATCTTTTCAGCCGGAGCGTTTGGTGCAAGTTTACTTTTGGGAACACTTGGGCAGAAGTCAAAAACTGTTGCAAAAGCTTGTGAAGTTTTCCTTAATCCGGGTGCGAAAATTTATAAAGGTTTAGAAAAACTTGGTGTAAAATCTCCAAAACTTGGAAACTTTTTAGATAAATATTTGAATTTGGATTTTGCAAGAAAGGCTGATGGCAGTCTTGCTCTAGGTGTTGGACAGCTTGCTGTTACTGTATTGTCAGGTGTTGCCGGTTACTTTGGGGCTGCCAAGGATAGAGGTAAATTGGATGTTCAAGAAGTTGCAACAAGGGTTCCTGTAATTGCTCTTTATACAATTTTTGGTAGTGCTTTGTTTGATGAAGGTTTTAAGAAAATTCTCTATAAGAACAAAAAGTTCCCTGAAATATTGAAAATGGATGAGGCGACAAAAGAACTTTCTGTTGCAAAATTGAATGATATTCCTGATATAGCAAAGAAGCTTGCAAATGGGGATGAAAAACTTTTAAAACAAAAAACAGCGGAACTATTTAAGGGTAAGGCTGTAATATCAATGGTTCCGTTTATGTTCAGTCTTCTTGTTGTCGGTGGTTTACTTGCTTTGATAAGTAGAATTTGGACTCAATACAGGTATAATCACGGGGTTGGAAATGATAATTATCAGCCTCAGATTAAAAAGTAGTACTACTATTTTGTGATATCAAAAACTCGTACAAATTTTGTACGAGTTTTTTTTATTTGCTGGATTTATCTCCGTTACGATATCCTATCCCTGCTCGATAACCTGAGATTGAATACATTATAGGCAGTGCAGGCTCGATCCACTTTAAACCTGACATTACAGCAACAGTTGCAATGTCGTCAGTGTGAAGGCTAATGTCCAAAGGTTCCGGTTTCCTTTCTGCAAACAAGTTTCCTTTTTGCTGTTTTTGATGAAGTAGCGGGTTAATGACTTTTTGTCCTATGTAGTTTGCAAGTGCGCTGCCTCCTATAATTCCTGTTGTAACAATTCCGCCAACCATTCCTATTGCTCTGGCCGATTTTGAATGAATGTTGCATTTTTCCAGTATAGCAAGTGCTCCTCCTGCGCCTATGTTGCATAAGAATATGTTTGCAAGGTATTGGTATGAGCCTTCTTTTATTTTGTCAGGAATTTTTGATTTCCAATCTTTAGTTGTAAGTTTATCTCCAATAATACCGCCAATTATCCCACCTAATACAGGGATTAGCCCGAAAACAGAAAGCCTGCCGATTTCTGAGAAAATTTCCTTTGAATCTATATTTTCGGGTTCCGGAATTAATTCATTCAAGAGTTTTTTCCCATCTTCTGTTTTGCCTATTTTTTTATATAACGTTTTAAGTTCTTTATATTTTAGTATTTTAGTTTTAGCTTTGTTTAAAATTGTTTCGGTCGTATTATCTATTCTATGTGTTTGTAAATAATTTCCGATTGTTCCTCTGTTGTTTCGGATAATCTCTTTTAATGTTTTTGGAATTTCATCTGAGTTTTTGAACAGCTTATTTGTAATTTTGGGTGCAGCAAGTGCTGATAATATTGTTGCAGAGAGTGTTGTGAGGGTTCTTATTGCAGTCTTTTTTCGAGAGTTTTTGGGAGCTTTGTTTATTTCGTTTGCGCAACATATTCCGCCTCCGACTGCTAGTATTGCAGGGACAGATTTTGCAAATTTGTTTATAAGTATTGGTTGATCTAGATATTTGCCTGTAATTTTAAGTGCATTCATTAATAACTATTCCTTCACGCTCGATAAAAATTCTTGGATATATTCCGGATGTTGGCTGTTGAATTTTACAAAGTCGGCTAATCTGTTTTGTACATTTTCCGATATTACGTGCTCAATTTTGCAGGCGATTTCTTCTGCTTCTGATTTTTCTATCCCGAGAGTTCCCTCAAAAAAGTTTTTGAGAAGATTGTGCCTTTTTATAATTTTTGCGGCAACTTTCTCTCCCTCTTCCGTAATTGATATGATGTCGTATTTTGCGTAGTTTATTAGCCCCAGTTCAAAAAGTCGTTTTAAGGCTTCACTTACGGAAGCTCTGCTAACATTTAGTTCTCTTGAGATGTCGACTGCACGAACTTTTTGATTTTGTTTAAGATGATTGCTTATAACTTCGATGTAGTCTTCAAGGCTTGATGTAAGTTGTTTTGAATTCACGCTTTTTGTCCCTTTCTACTCATAAAGATCCCGAAATCGTTATAAAAAGGAGGATTTTTGATTTCGGGACTTGCATGTTTAGTAAATGAGTGTAAGTTGATACTAACAATGTAAGGCATGCCTAACATTTTGTCAAGTGTTTTTTTTTGATATACTATAAATCTAGTTTAAGTTATTAATAAGGAGCGGGAAGTGGCGAATTTATCAAATCTCTTTGATATCGGACGAAATTTATATGCATTACCTTCATATCTGGATAATTCAGGAAAGGCTCTTATGCCATTGAGGTATTTTTTTGAGTTGACATATAGATGTAATCTTCAGTGCCCATATTGTTATGTCGGGGATGACAGATCTAAAGAGGAATTGACAACTGAGGAATGGTTTAAGATTATCGATCAAATTCCTTGGTATTCGTTTGTTACGCTTGTTGGCGGGGAACCTCTTATTAGAAAAGATTTTATTGATATATTAATGCGAACTTCCAAAAAAACTTTTGGGAAACTTAATGTTGTTTCAAATGGTATTTTGATTAATGACGAAATAATTGATGCTTTTATTAAAAGTAAGATGATGTTGCTGTCTGTGTCATTGGATGGTTATGGTGAAAATCACGACAAAAATCGTGCAAAAGCCGGTATTTTCGATAAGATTATGGCCAATTTTGAGAATATGAATTCTCATAGTAAGCGTCCGCTTATCGATATAAAGACAATTGTGTTAGAAAATAATTTGGATGATTTGGTTAAATTATATAAGATGTGCGACGAAATGAAGTTTAACTTTTTGTCTATATCTTTTTTGAGAAATAATAACTTGAAGCAAAATTCAGTTCTTTTTGATAGTTTTGTTCCTGAATTTAATAAGAATTATCCGATTGAAAAATATTTTGACATGGATCATTTTAAGGAAGTTTATAGAGAGCTTGAATGTTTGTCGAAAAAATCGAAAGTTAAATTGAGATTTTCTCCAAAGTTTGAATATAATAAGGATCCTTTAGCATCAATTGAAGCATTTTTTAATACGCCGGCGGATAAGGATATTCGAGAAATTTATGAACCTTGCAGGTATCCTTATTCTAATATGATGATAAATCCTGCTGGGGATGTTTATCCTTGTCTTTCGCAAAGAATTGGTAACGTTAAAGATATGAAGATTAAGGATGTGTTTAATCTTCCTCATTATCGTTGCTTTAGGAAAAATCTGAAAGCGGCTAAGGTTTTTGGAGCTTGTCAGATGTGTTGTGAGCTGTGCGTAAAAGAACAAAAATAACTTGCTAAACTGTGAGGAATGTTTTATAATTTGCTTATGGAAAGAAAAACTGTCAAAATATTGGGCTTTAATGTTGATACGTTTACGTTTGGAGAAGCGTTAGAGTATATTAAGAATAGACATGGACATATTGTCACGATTAATCCTGAAATGATTCAGGCTGCAAAGCAAAATGAGGAATTTGCAAATATTATAGATTCAGCGGAGTTGGTTATTCCTGATGGAATAGGTGTTCAGCTTGGGTTGAAAATTCTTGGGTATAACGTACGCCGTATTGCGGGTATTGAATTTGCCAGAAAGCTTGTTGATATGTTTAGTGAAAATTCTGAACCGATAGCTTTTGTAGGGGCAAAACCTGAGGTTATAACAGGTGCCGTTGAAAATATAAAAAAAGAGACTCCATCTGTTAATGTTTGTTATGTTCAAGATGGATATTTTAAAGATGATGAGAGAGTTGTTGAGGAAATTAAAAATTCAGGAGCTAAGTTAGTTCTTGTTGCGATGGGTTCTCCGAAGCAGGAATTTCTGATAAAGCAGCTAAAAGAGTCCATGAATGATGCTGTATTCATTGGAATTGGCGGAAGTTTTGATGTGTGGGCAGGTGCTGTAAAGAGAGCGCCGTTGATTTATCAAAAACTCGGGCTTGAATGGCTTTATAGGACAATTAAAGAGCCTAAAAGGTTTAAGAGAATTTTCCCGACCCTACCGTTATTTGTTTTAAAAGTTTTACAGGAAAAATTTGGAGCATAGATTATGGATAGATCTGAAATAGAAAAATTGAAGGCGTGTTGTAGAGAAAATCGTGAAAACGTTCTGAAGATGGTTTATAATGCTCAGTCAGGACACATTGGCGGGTCTCTTTCTTCTACGGAGATTGTTACTGTTTTGTTCCATAAATGTATGAAGCTTGCACCAAGGTGGGCAAAGGATAAAAACTTCGAAACTCGTGACAGATTTGTTTTATCAAAAGGACACGTGTCTCCGATTTATTATTCTAATCTGGCGCAAATGGGTTATTTCCCTAAAGAAGAACTTATGACATTTAGAAAATTAGGGTCAAGACTTCAGGGACACCCTGCAACATTCTGTCCGGGGGTTGATGTGGCAACTGGATCTTTGGGACAGGGATTGTCAATTGCGTGTGGTATCGCAATGGGGTTAAAGATTGATAAAAACCCTGCGAATGTTTTTGTTTTGATGGGTGATGGTGAGCTTCAAGAAGGTAGTGTTTGGGAAGCTTTCATGAATGCTCCTGTTAGAAAATTGGATAATCTGATTGCTATAATTGATAGAAACAGACTCCAGATTGACGGTTGTACCGAAAATATCAAGGGGTTAGACAATTTGGTTGATAAAATCCGTGCATTTAATTGGAATGTTATTGAGATTGATGGTCATGATATTGTTCAGATATATGATGCAATCGAGCTTGCAAAGGCTGCTGATAAACCTACGGCAATTATAGCTAATACTGTAAAAGGTAAGGGAATCAGCTTTATGGAAAATAATGCCGGCTGGCATGGTAAAGCTCCTAAAAAAGAAGAATATGAGAAAGCAATAGAAGAGTTGAGAAATGATATTCGATAATTTAGAAAACTTAGAGAATTATGATATTGTAACTCCTGAGATTATAGAGTTTGTAAATGGTTTGAGTGTTAATACACCTTGTGGCAGGTACGAATTGAGCGATAAGGTGTATGCCAATGTGGATGACTATCAAACTCGTAGTGAGTTAGATTGTTCGTTAGAGGCGCATAGAAAGTTTATTGATATTCAGTTTTTGATTTATGGCGCAGAAAGAATTGATTTCATAAATATTGATGGTTTGAAAGTTTTGGAAAGTTACGATTGTGTTAAAGATATTCTTTTCTTTAAGAAGCCAAAATGTGAATTGAATAGAATTTACCTTAATGGTAAAAATTTTGCTATATTTTACCCGGATGATGCACATGCACCTCAAATTACAACTTTGAATTTGCAAAATAACGTAAAAAAAGTTGTGATAAAAATTGCAGTAGAGTGGCAGATATGATTCATGGTGTAATTTTTGATTTAGACGGTACTTTGTTAAATACATTGGAGGATTTGTGTGATAGCACAAATTATGCGTTATCTGAGTTTGGGTATCCTTCCAGAACTTTAGAAGAAGTTAGAACTTTTGTTGGGAACGGTGTAAGGAAACTTATTGAACGAGCTATTCCTGATGGAGTGGCAAATCCTAATCTTGAAAGTTGTCTTGAGGTTTTTAAGAAACATTATGCGGAGAATATGTATAACAAGACTTCTCCTTATGATGGTGTTCTTGAAATGTTGAAGGATCTGAGGTTAAAAGGAATTCACACGGCTGTTGTTTCAAATAAATTTGATGAGGCAGTTAAGAATTTGTGTAAAAAATATTTTGGGGAGCTTGTTCAAGTTGCAATTGGAGAAGACGAAGCGAATGGAGTCAGGAAAAAACCTGCTCCTGACAGTGTTTTTAGAGCAATGTCTGAATTGCAGGTTAACATTGATAACGTAATTTATGTTGGTGATTCTGAAACTGATGTACAAACAGCCAAAAACGCAGAGATAGATTGTATTGGATGTATTTGGGGGTTTAGAGATAGGGATGTGCTTGTTAGAGAAGGAGCAAAATATATAATTTCAGAACCGGCTCAAATTCTTGAAATTGTAGGAGGGTAGTTTGTCTGTAAAAGGTTTTTTAAAAAAAATCTATAGAATATTACAGGAGTCTGAGTATATTCCCAAAAAATTTATAAGAGAAATTTTGCATTTAAGTGTTGATTCAAAGAAGGTTTTGTTAATTTCTCACGAATTAACTTTTTCAGGTGCTCCCATTGTTTTACTGAATATAGCGAATATTCTTAGGGAAAACGGGTTTGAGGTTGTTGTTATATCTTATGCCGGTGGAGGATTAGAGAGACGGTTTAAAGAGCTTGGAATACCTGTTTTCATATCTTCTGCTTTTAAGTGGGATAAACAGGGGTTAGTTGAAATTGCGAAAACCTTTGACTTTGTTATTGCAAATACTGTGGTTACGTATGAGTCCGTATGGTACATAAAAGATTATGTTAAATATATTTGGTTAGTTCATGAGTCAATGAATTTTGAAACTGATTTGTTGAAATGGTTTAATGTCCCTTATAGAAATTGCCCTTCTATCTCTGAAGTTTTAAGGGGTATTGATGAAATTTATACGGTTAGTGAATATTCTAAAAAAGTTTTCGATAAATATGTTGATAATGTAAAAGTTATTCATAATGGGATTCCTGATTTCGAGGAGAAGCTTGAACACAATAGGAGAGATGGCAAAGTTGTGTTTTCTTTTATTGGAGCTGTGAATGAACGAAAAGCTCCTGATATTTTTGTAGAGGCAGTTGAACTTTTGCCGGAAAGTTATCGTAAGAGAGCCGTATTTAATCTTGTTGGAGAACTTAAGTCTGACTTTGCAAAGAATTTGCGTAAGAAATCTCATAAATATGTCAATTGGTTTGGGTGTATAAAAGATAAAAGTGAAATTAATAGAATCTATGATGATACGGATCTTCTGGTAGTAGTATCCAGAGATGATACAGCTCCGCTTGTTGTTGCGGAGGCTGCTTCAAGAGGTGTTCCGTCGGTTATTAGTCGTAATGTCGGGTCTACTTATCTTATTGAAGATGGTGTAAGTGGTTTTATTATTCCAACGGGGGATGTTGAAGCTTTGAAAGATATTTTTATCAAGGTTATTGATTCTCCTGAAATTTTGGATGAGATGAGAGATAATGTTCGTAAAAAATATTTAGAGACAAGTACTTTGGAGATTTTTGAGAAGAATTTTATGCACATAGTTTCTGAGAAATTGAATAGTGCGGAGGATGTAAATGAAAAATAAGAAGCTGTTGGTTCATTTGCATTTGTTTTACCACAACCAGTTAGATTATATGATTTCTAAATTGAAAAATATTGATGGTTGTGAGTGGGATTTGTTTGTTACTGTATGTGAAAAAACTCCAGAGGTAGAGAATAAGTTAAGAGAGTTAAAAAGTGATGTGAAAATTCTCTCTGTAAACAATATTGGGTATGATGTTTGGCCTTTTATTCAAGTTTTGAGAGCTGTTGAGTTAAAAGATTATGACTATATTTTAAAGCTTCATACAAAAAATTGTAGGGGAAAGATTTTTCCAAATTATGAGTTTAGAAATAGGTTAATTGAACCTTTATTGGAGAATAAATCTAAATTTATTGAGAATATTCAAGTTTTAGAAAACTACGAAGATGTTGGAATGGTTTGTTCAAAATACTGTTTGTATAATTATTCGGGTGATGTTCCGGAAGAAGGCTGGATGCTTAATGTTATGATGAAACGGTTGGGGCTTCATTATGCAGGAGGGCAATATCTTTCAGGAACAATGTTTTTATCAAGAGCGAATATTTTTGAGCCAATTGTTCGTTCTGATATTTCTGAAAATGATTTTTCAAGCCAATCTTCAACAGGAGGAGCTTCCAGCAATGCTCACGTTTTAGAGCGAGTTTTTTCTTTAATTGTTTTGGGAAATGGTTTGAGAATTTATCCTGTTGGCACTTTTAGACTCAGGGTTAAAAGTTTTTTGCATAAGATGTGTTCTGTCGAAATTGTTCGATCTTGTTATGTTAATCAAGTTGTTATAAATTTTCTTAAAAAGAAATGTGTTTTGAAATTAGGGGTTAGGAAAAATTCTATTGATGGAACAAAATCTTTAAAGTGTGAGTTTTCTGTTGGAGATAAACTTTTCGGTAGGACTGCTGTGTTTGCTGCATATTGTCCGGACGGTAGAATTTCTGATGCGCAAATTTATTACCTGAACGGGTTAAAAAAGGTCGTTGATAATATTATTTTTGTCGCGGATTCTGAAGTTTTTCCTGAGGAACTTGAGAAAATAAAGTCCATTGTTTGTTATTGTGATTTTACAAGACATTACGGATATGATTTTTTGTCTTATAAAAGAGGATTTGAATATTTTATTAAAAGCAGGCTTTGTGAGATGACGGATGAACTGATTTTCTGTAATGATTCTTGTTACGCTCCGATTTATCCTTTTGAGGAGATGTTTAATGAAATGAGTGCCAAGTCGTGTGATTTTTGGGGAGTTACGGCAAATGAAAATCCTTCAAAGCACCAAAGCAGACATTTGCAATCGTTTTTTCTCGTTTTTAAAAATCAGGTTTTCAGGTCTGTCGCTTTTGCAAAGTTTATGAAAAGTGTTAAAAGACAGAGAAAAATTAAAGATGTTATTAATAAGTATGAAATCCCGATGAGTAAATACTTTTTAGAAAAAGGGTTTTCTTTTGAAACTTATATTTCTGAAAATCTTGTAGGTGAGAATTTCGTTAATAAAACATTTTACCCTCTAACAACTATAAAGCAGGGCAGATTGCCATTAGTTAAAGTGAAAGTCTTTAATAATAAGTTTTTAAGTTCAATTAAGGAAGATTCGTTTGCAACTTTAGATTATATAAGTTTAGTTAATAAAAAACTTGCTGAAATAATCAGAGAAGCGAATAAAATGTAGTATTTGTGATACAATACCAATTGTATAGGGGGATATTTTATGCCGTTTGAATTTGAAAGACAAAAAATTAAAGATGTAATCTTAGTAAAACCTAAGGTTTTTGGAGATAATAGAGGCTTTTTTATGGAATCTTATAAAAAGTCAGACTTTGTTAAGAATGGGATTGATGTAGATTTTGTACAAGACAATCATTCAAAATCTTCAGCACATGTTTTAAGAGGGTTACATTATCAAGAAGCTCCATTTGGACAGGCTAAACTTGTCAGATGCAGTAGAGGTCGTATATATGATGTTGCCGTTGATATTAGAAAAGGTTCAGAAACTTTTGGAGAGTATGTGAAAGTTGAACTTTCAGAAGATAATAAACAGATGTTATATATTCCTGACGGTTTTGCTCATGGATTTGTAGTTTTATCTGATGAGGCTGAGCTTTTATATAAAACTTCAAGCGAATATGCGCCACAAGCGGATCGTGGTCTTCGATGGAATGATAAGGATATAAATATTGATTGGGAAATTGATTTTGAACCTATTCTGTCAGAAAAAGATATGGTACAACCTTTACTTAAGGAGGTTTTTAAATAGATGAAAACGTTATTGGTTACAGGTGGAGCAGGATTTATCGGGAATTGTTTTGTTAGACATATTCTCAATAAATATTCCGATTATAAAGTTATAAATCTCGATGCGCTTACTTATTGCGGAAATCTTGAAAACTTGAAGGATGTTCAGGATAACCCTAATTATGAATTTGTTAAAGGAAATATTTGTGATAGAGATTTAGTTAGAGAGTTAGTAAAAGAAGCTGATTGTGTTGTGAACTTTGCAGCAGAATCTCACGTTGATAATTCAATTAAGCATCCGGAAATTTTTGTAGAAACAAACGTTCAAGGAACTTTGAATTTGCTTCAAGCGTCAAAAGAGCTTGGGGTAGAAAGATATTTGCAGGTTTCTACGGATGAAGTTTATGGAACTCTTGGTAAGGACGGATATTTTTACGAAACGACCCCGTTAGCTCCGAATTCTCCTTATTCAGCGTCTAAGGCTGGGGCGGACTTGCTTGTAAGAGCTTATTATGAAACTTACAAAATGCCTGTTTTGAATACCAGATGTTCTAATAATTACGGGCCTTATCAATATCCGGAAAAACTCATCCCATTCTTTATTTCAAAATTGTTGAGGGGTGAAAAAGTTCCTGTGTATGGTGATGGTTTGAATGTTAGAGACTGGTTATATGTTTATGACCATTGTGAAGCCATTGATGTCGTTTTACATAAAGGGAAAGTCGGCGAAGTTTATAACATTGGCGGACATAACGAAAAAACTAATCTTGAAATTACAAGACTTCTGCTTGATGCAATGGGTAAGGATGAAAGTTCTATTGAATATGTTCAGGACAGACTCGGGCATGATAGACGTTATGCAATTTCAAACGATAAAATTACTTCAGAACTAGGTTGGGCTCCTTCTGTGACCTTTGAAGAAGGTATTAAGCTTACAATTGATTGGTATTTGAATAATATTGAGTGGATGAAGAATATAGAACAAAAAAGAAATAAGGCGGCTACATTATGATGAAAGTTTTGGTTACCGGTGCAAATGGAATGTTGGGACAGGACTTATGCCCAATATTGGAAGATAATGGATATGAAGTTGTAGAAACAGACGTTGAGTCTATGGATATCACAGATATCGATTCTGTTAAGTCTGTTTTAGAGCAAGAAAATCCCGATGTCGTTATTCATTGTGCAGCTTATACTAACGTAGATAAAGCTGAAGAAGACTTGAAAACGGCAGAGTTGATAAATGTGACCGGAACAGAAAATGTGGCTGAAGTTTGTGGCAAGTCTGGAATTACTCTTGTTTATATTTCAACTGATTATGTATTTGATGGAACTAAAAACGAACCTTATAAACCTGATGATAGAGTGAACCCGATTAATAATTACGGGATGACCAAATACGAGGGTGAAGAGGCTGTGAGAAGCTTGTGTGACAAATATTATGTAGCAAGAACCTCTTGGCTTTATGGACACCATGGAAAGAATTTCGTAGAGACAATGTTAACCATTGCTAAAAAGAACGGTGGGCTTAAGGTTGTTGATGATCAAGTCGGATGTCCTACTTGGACTGTTGAATTGGCAAATGGTATTGTGAAACTTTTAAAAGGTGCAGAGTATGGAACATACCAGATTTGTGGTTCGGGGTACACAAGTTGGTATGGTTTTGCTGAAGAGATATTTAAACAGGCAGGTTTAGATGTTGATTTGAAGCCTTGTACGACTTCAGAATTTCCTCGTCCTGCTAAACGTCCTGCATATAGCGTTATGGATAATTCCGGAATTTGCAGAGATTGGCGTGTCGCATTAAAAGATTATATGGGCTTAAGAATTGAAGATGAAGAGGAGGAAATGTAAAGATGAAAGGTATTGTCCTCGCAGGTGGTACTGGCAGCAGACTTTATCCGTCAACGATTGCTGTTTCAAAACAGCTTTTGCCGATATATGATAAGCCAATGATATATCATCCGATATCAGTGTTAATGTTGGCCGGTATTAGAGATATTCTTATAATCTCAACTCCTCACGATTTGCCGAATTTTAAGAAATTACTTGGCGACGGTTCACAGTACGGTGTTCGTTTTTCTTATGAGGAACAACCTCGTCCTGAGGGACTTGCGCAGGCATTTATTATCGGCGAAGATTTTATCGGAGATGATTCTGTTGCTTTGATTTTAGGTGATAATATTTTTTATGGCTCAGGTTTTTCTGGTTTGCTGAAAAAGTCGGTCGATGTTGTCAAAACTGATGGTGCGGTTATTTTTGGCTATCCTGTGAAAGATCCGGAACGCTTTGGCGTTGTTGAGTTTGATAGAAACAAAAATGTTATTTCTTTGGAGGAAAAACCTAAAAATCCAAAATCTAATTACGCAGTTACAGGTTTATATTTTTATGATAACAAAGTTGTTGAGTATGCTAAAAAATTAAAACCATCTGCTCGAGGGGAATTAGAAATTACTGATTTGAACAACTGTTATAGGGAAAATGGTAATTTAAAAGTTGAATTGTTAGGAAGAGGATTTGCGTGGCTTGATACAGGAACTCATGAATCTATGTTGCAGGCAAGTCAGTATGTAAGAACGATAGAGGAAAACCAAGGTATAAAAATTGCTTGTCTTGAGGAAGTTGCTTATAGAATGGGCTATCTATCAAAGGAAGAAATTAAAGCAAACCTTGCCAAAATCAGTAATAATGAGTATTATAGTTATATAAACAGTATAGTTGAGGGCTAAATGAAAAGAGTACTTGTAACAGGCGGGGCCGGATTTATCGGTAGTCATTTGTGTGAGCGTTTGCTTAATGACGGTAATGACGTAATTTGTTTGGATAATTTTTTTACTGGTTCAAAAGATAATATTAGGCATTTGCTAAAGAATGATCATTTTGAACTTGTTCGCCACGATGTTACAAAGGAATTTTTTGCTGAAGTTGATCAGATTTATAATCTTGCTTGTCCTGCAAGCCCTCCGCATTATCAGTATAATGCCATTAAGACGATAAAAACATCTGTTTTAGGTGCCATGCATATGTTAGGTCTTGCAAAACGTTGTAATGCGACAATTTTGCAGGCTTCGACCAGTGAGGTTTATGGAGATCCGCAAGTTCACCCTCAGCAGGAATGCTACTGGGGTAATGTTAACCCTATCGGTGTCAGGAGTTGTTATGATGAGGGTAAACGTTGCGCTGAAACTTTAATGATGGATTATCATCGCCAGAATAACGTAGATACAAGAATTGTTCGTATTTTTAATACGTATGGTCCAAATATGGCAATGAATGACGGACGAGTAGTTTCTAATTTTATTATTCAAGCTTTAAAAGGTGATGATATCACGATTTATGGTGATGGCTCTCAGACACGTTCTTTCTGTTATGTGTCAGATTTAGTTGAGGGACTGGTTAGAATGATGAATAATCCTCAAAAATTCATTGGACCTGTAAATTTGGGTAATCCTTCAGAGCGTACAATTTTAGATTTTGCAAAATATATTATTGAATTGACAAATTCTAATTCCAAAATTGTATTCAAGGATTTACCAAAAGATGATCCTGTAAAGAGAAAACCTGATATATCTTTAGCACAAAGAGAATTAAATTGGAGTCCTAGTGTGGATATAAAAGAAGGTTTGATGAAGACGATTGAGTATTTTGATGCGAAGATTAAGGAGCAAAACTAGATGAAGGTTTGTGTTATCGGAACCGGATATGTTGGGCTTGTTGCAGGTGCGTGCCTTGCAGAGATGGGAAATAATGTTATTTGTGTAGATAATGATACTAAGAAACTTGAGATGATTTCTCAAGGTAATATTCCGATTTATGAACCCGGGTTGGAAGATTTAATAACGGTTAATGTTGGTGAAGGCAGATTAAAGTTTTCATCAGATTTGGCGGATGCTGTTGAAAAATCTTTGATATGTTTTATCGCGGTTGGAACTCCTCAAGGTGAGGATGGTTCTGCGGATTTACAGTATGTAATGAATGTTGCGGAAAGTATTGGAAAATCGATTAACGGATACAAAGTTATCGTAGATAAATCGACTGTTCCTGTCGGAACTGCGGAAAAGGTTGCAGAGATTATAGGAAAATATACCAAAGAATCTTTTGATGTGGTTTCAAATCCGGAATTTTTGAAGCAAGGAGCTGCGGTTGAAGATTTTTTGCGTCCGGATAGAGTTATAATTGGGACCAATTCAGAAAAAGCAAAAAATATTATGCTTGAATTGTATGAGCCGTTTGTGAGAAATCAAAACCCAATAATTACTATGGATACACGTTCTGCTGAGATGGTTAAGTATGCATCAAATTCTTTTTTGGCCGTTAAAATTTCTTATGCGAACGAGATTGCTAATCTTTGTGAGGCTGTTGGGGCTGATGCGAATATGGTTCGATTGGGAATGTGTGCAGATACCAGAATCGGTACAAAATTCCTTTATCCAGGATTAGGTTATGGTGGAAGCTGCTTTCCTAAGGATGTAAAAGCTATTTTAAAAACTGCAAGAGATAACGGGGCTGAGTGTCCTATTATTGAAAGTGCGAATAAAACTAATAGACACCAGCGAGAACTGTTTATTAAAAAGATTCTGAAGAGGTTTGGTGAAGATTTGAGCGGAAAGACTTTTGCGGTTTGGGGTTTGGCTTTTAAACCTAAGACTAATGATATGCGTGAAGCGCCTTCCATTACTATCATTAATGCGCTTCTTGAAAGAGGTGCAAAGATTCAGGCTTATGATCCAAAAGCTTATGATTGTGCCAAAATTATTTTTGGTGATAGAATTGAGTATATGAACTCTTCATACGAGGCATTAAGAGATGCGGATTGCATGCTTTTGATTACTGAGTGGAATGAGTTTAGAAGGCCTGATTTCGATAGAATAAAGAAATGTTTAAAAACACCGATAATTTTTGATGGTAGAAATCAGTATAATTATGATAAAATGATAAAAAACGGTTTTGAATATTATCAAGTCGGTAGGAAATAAGAAAGGGATATTAAATGAAAGGTATAATATTAGCAGCAGGAGCGGGAACAAGATTATATCCGGCATCTCAGCCTATATCTAAAATTTTATTGTCTATTTACGACAAGCCGATGATTTATTATCCTATTTCTACGTTAATGCTTGCAGGAATTAGAGATATTTTGATAATTACAAACGAAGCTGATTACGATAATTTTAGAAAGTTATTAGGCGACGGTTCTAATTTCGGACTTAATATTGAGTATAAAATTCAGTATGTACAACGTGGAATTGCAGATGCATTTTTGATAGGGGAAGATTTCATTAACGGTGATGATGTAGCTTTGATATTGGGAGATAATATTTTCCACGGTCACGGATTTTCAACTATTATGCATGATGCTATTCAAAATAATATCGGTGCTACTGTCTTTGGATATACTGTAAAAGATCCGGAACGTTTCGGTGTGGTTGAATTTGATTCAAATAAAAAAGTTCTATCTTTGGAAGAGAAACCTAAGCATCCAAAATCAGATTATGCTGTTACCGGTTTGTATTTTTACGACGGTAATGTTTGTGATTATGCTAAAATGCTTAAGCCATCCGCTCGTGGTGAGTTGGAAATTACTGATTTAAATAAGATTTATTTAGAAAAAGGAACTTTGAAAGTAGAAATACTCGGAAGAGGTTTTGCTTGGCTTGATACAGGAACTCATGATTCAATGTTGCAGGCTAGTAACTTTGTTCAGTCAATGGAGCTTAATAAGGGTGAAAAAATCGCTTGTCTTGAAGAAGTTGCTTATTTAAACGGTTTTTTGAGCGGAGAAACAATCTTAAAGAATATTGAAGGTTATAAGAGCGATTATTACGATTATGTTCGTAACGTAATTTTAAAGAGTATGACCGGTGTCAGAGTGTAAGATTAAAAATCTTAAAAATCTTGCAAGATAACCTCGGTTAGGCTATCCTATTGTTATGATTAAGCAATTAAAGTTAAAAGATTATATATTGATTGATGAACTTGAAGCGAATTTTCATTCAGGTTTGAATGTTATTACGGGTGAGACCGGTGCCGGTAAAAGTATTTTAATTTCTGCAATTGACTTGGCATTTTCTTCTCGTGTTTCAAAAGATGTGATAAAAAATGGTTGCGACAAGGCTGTTATTGAGCTTCTTATTGAGAATACAAAGCATAATTTATCGGGGCTTTTTGAAGAAAACGGGATTGATAATTTTGGTTCAGAGATTGTTTTAACGAAAGAGATTACTCAAAATTCTGTTAGAACAAGGCTTAACGGAACTTTGATAAATCAAGATTTTTTAAAGCAGATTAAATCTTTGTTTTTGGATATTCACTCTCAGCACCAAACTTATGTATTTATGCAGCCAAAACATCATATTACGCTTTTGGATAACTATGCAAAAGATGTTTATGGCAGTAAGCTTGAAGAGTACAAAAGTGTTTATAAAAAATATGTAGATACCAAGAATCTTCTTGAACAGGCTAAAAATTCTGCTGATAATACCGAATCTCAAATCGAATTTTTACAGTTTCAGGTAAATGAGATAGAAGAGGCTGAAATTCAAAGTGCAAACGAAGACGAAGAATTAGAACAGGAGCTTGAAGTTTTAGCAAATGCTGAAAAACTTAAGGAGCTTACAGGGCAAGCTTATTGGGCAATTAGTGGGGATGATGGCTCAATCCTTGAGGCTTTTGGTAAAATTAAGCAGAATGTTTCAAAGGCATCAGGTATGGACCAAAAGCTCGAAGAACTTGAGCAAAGGCTGATTGATGTTGTCGAAAATTTGCACGATATAGGTGCAGAACTTCGAGATTATAGTCAAAATCTTGATAACGATACAGAAAGGCTTAACGAAATTCAAGAGAGATTATATTTGCTTGATAAGTTGAAACGTAAATATGGCGGTACATTAGAAGAAGTTCTGAAAACTCATGATAAGCTTGCTGATGAACTTTCCGGAATAGAGTTTTCTTCTAAGAATGTTGAGGCATTAGAAGCTGAGGTTGAAGCTTTACATTCACAACTTGTCGAAATCGCTTCACTTATTAGTGAAAATAGGAAGAATTATGCAAAAGTTTTGTCAGTTTATATTCAGGAAAAGCTGGAAAAACTGGAATTGCCTAAGGCGAGATTTGAAATAGCTGTTACTGATAAGGAGCTTGGTTCTGATGGGTGTGATAATGTGGAATTTTTAATTTCAACAAACGTTTCAGAAGATTTAAGACCTCTTGCAAAGGTAGCTTCTGGTGGTGAAATTTCCAGAGTAATGCTTGCTATAAAATCAATTTTTGCTCAGTCTGATGATATTGATACGGTAATTTTTGATGAAATTGATACAGGTATTTCAGGAAAGGCTTCTCAAAGTGTTGCTGATGAAATAAAAGAGTTGGCTAAATTCCACCAGATTATTCTTATCACACACCAGCCTATAATTGCTTCTAAGGCAGATAAACATTTTTATGTAAGAAAATCACAATCAGATGAGACGAAGGTTGAAGTGTATGTATTAACCGGAGATAACAAGGTTAAGGCTTTGGCAGAGCTTGCTGGTGGTGAGATTAACGAACAGTCAATTGAGTTTGCAAAATCTTTAATCGAGGCTTAGGCGTGATAACAGGTGAATAAGGAGGGTGTATGAAGTGTCCTAAATGCAAAGAAAGCTTTAATTTGTTTTCTTGTACCGGATTAAAAGTCAAGTATTGTAAGACTTGTAGATCTGTTTTTATTAAGTTCTCGGAGTTACAAAAACTTGGAGAAAAACTGGATTTAAAAATTCCGCTTTTGAATCCGGCTGAGATGAAGCCTATTCAGGTAAAAGAGGAATTTATAAGTTGTCCTGAATGCGGAAAAATGATGGAGAAGGTTTATTTTAGCGGAATTGCTGTGGATAAATGTTCGGACTGTGATTCTATATTTTTTGAAAATGGAGAGCTTGCAAGATACTTTAATTTATTCTTGAGAAAAAGTGTTGGTGTTATGGATAATTTAAAGTTTCTTGAGTTAGTTTGTGATGATGCTGTAAATGAGAAAGAGGAATTTGTTATGCAAGATATTGAAATTCAAAGTAAGGAGAAAGAGTTTAGTGTAGCTTCTATTAATGGATTTGCTATGTTATTTTTCCTTTTTATTTTTGCATTGATAATATTTACGTGTTTTTTATACTCGCTGATTGCGTTGGGCGTAATTATGGTTGTTATATTAGTCGTACTATTGCCCGGCTTTAAACTTCTTAGACCGCAAGAGGCATTGGTGCTTACATTTTTTGGTAAGTATATTGGAACATTAAAAGGTGCAGGATTTCATTATGTAAACCCTTTTGCTCAGAGTGTTACAGTGCTTGAGCCTATTTCTTTGAAAGCAAGAACTCTTGATAACGGTAAACAAAAGATAAATGATGAACTTGGTAATCCTATCGAAGTTGGTATTATTGTTATTTGGGAAGTTCAGGATACTGCAAAAGCTATATTTAATGTTGAAGATTATACAACATTTTTGGCATCTCAAAGTGATTCTGCGCTTAGAAATATTGTTAGAATGTATCCTTATGATGCTCCAGAAGACTCAAATGTTGAATCTTTGAGAGGAGATAGTCAGGAAATTTCTGCAAAATTAAAAGCTGAAATTCAACGCAATGTTTCTGTTGCAGGTTTGAATATTGTTGATGCTAAGATTACTCACCTTGCTTATGCGCCTGAAATTGCTGTTGCAATGCTTCAAAGACAGCAGGCTGCAGCCATAATAGATGCAAAGAAAACTATTGTTGAAGGTGCTGTTAGTATGGTTGAGATGGCATTGAATAAATTAAGTGAGAACGGAATTGTTACTCTTGATGAAGCTGAAAAAGCAAAAATGGTTAACAATTTGTTGGTAACGCTTTGTAGTAACAAAGAAGCTCAGCCGGTAGTTAAAAACGGATTGTAATTTAAAATTTTGAGATAAAGAAAGGCGAAGCTTTTTATAAAGCTTCGCTTTAGTATAGTTAGTCGTCAATAAAATCTTTGAAATGTAAAATGTCTTGTTGTCGCATTTTTTTGATTGCTAAATCTTCTAATTGCCTTATTCGCTCCTTTGAATATCCAAGCTTTTTCCCAAGTTGTTCAAGTGTAAGCGGAGTTTCTCCATTAATCCCAAATCTGCAAGTGATAATGCTTTTTTCTCTATCAGTTAGTGTTTTTAGAAGTCCTGCAACACTTGATTCCATATTGGAGTTTTTAACATGTGTATCCGGTGAATTATAACTTTTATCTTCTATATAATCTCCAACGCATAAATCATCTGTCACCGGAGTTTCAAGGCTTATCGGTTCTTTAATTAACGCTCTTTTTATTGCTTGTATATTTTTGACTGTAAGATTAAGTTTTTGTGCAACTTCAGTATCATAAGGTTCTCTTCCTAGTTCAAACGTTAACTCAGAATACACTTTTTTGTATTTTCGGATTTTATCTGCCATGTGGATAGGTATTCTTATGGTTTTTGCATTGTTTGCAATTGCACGCATTATTGTTTGTTTTATCCACCAGGTCGCATATGTTGAGAATTTACAATTTTTTGAATAATCGAATTTCTCGGCAGCTTTTATCAATCCTATTGAACCCTCTTGTACTAAGTCCATAAACAACACACCTTGTCCAATGTATTTTTTTGCAATACTTACTACAAGTCTAAGGTTTGCTTGGATTAATTTCCTTTTTGCCATCAATGCTTGTTGAGCTTTTCCTTCCTTGATGTTTTTACCCAGAACTTTTTCTTCTTTTGAGTTTAACAGGTTGATTTTGCCGATATCTTTTAAGTACATTTGAAGAATATCATCTTCTTTAGCAATAGAACTAAATGTTTTGGGTTCTGTATTAATCTCGTTTCCTTCATCACTGTCAAGTGTGAGCTGTTCAAATTCATTTTTTGCAGGGCTGTTCTCGAAATCACTATATAGTGTATCAAGTGCAAGATTAGTATTTGATTGCATTTTTATCCTCTCTCGTCTATTCTTAAATCTCCTACAAAATTGTTGACGAACTCGGACAAAAAAAGTTTCTGACTTTTGTAAAATCAGTCAGGTACCTTGTTGTAAATTTTGCATAATTCATTTATCATAAGAGGGCGAGGTATATTATGGAAAATGGTAAAGATTATAAGTATTATTTAGATCTTGGAATAGAGGAAACTAATAAACAGAATTTTGATTTGGCAGAGCAGGCTATTGAACAGGCAATAGAATTACAGCCCGAATCTGCTTTTGCTTATTTTTGTTTAGCCGTTGTTTTTCATAATAAACTTGATCTTGAGGCAGCATATGAAAATTATACGCAGGCTATCAAGTATGATAATAAGATGATTGACGCTTACTATAACAGAGCTCAAGTTATCTTGCTGAATAAGAATGCTGCGGAAGAAGAACTCCGTGGAGCGTTAAAGGATTTGGAAAAAGCTTATGAGCTTGATGATAAATTTATTGACGCATATTACACAGCTGCAGTTATTGAAAAGAAGCTTGGTGAATACCACAAAGCAATCGCTTTGCTTGATAGGGTTTTGTTGCTTGAGCCAAATGCAGTTTACTCAAAAGCTTTGAAAAAACTTATTCAACAAAAATACTTATGATAATTTATTTACGTAGTACATTACGTTCTTTGCCCATTCTTTTGCGACCTTTTTGTCACAATATTTTCCAGAGTAAGCTAAGTCATTAACTGTTTTTAGATTGTGATTTTTGCTGTGTTTTGCTATTGTCGCAGCCATTATATCAATACAGTCATCTACATTTTCAAAGGTTCTTAATCCTTTTTTACCCATTATTCCGCCAATATTGTTTTTCTTAACTGCGGCAACAGAAGAGCCCCTTGCGGATTCAAGCATTGCTATGCCCATCAATACCAACGGATTAACATTGTATTTATTTCCTTTTTCAATAAAAACTGAAGTCTTATTTATTATTGGATTAATTTGATTTTTTCTTTTTAGTAGAAGAGCATTTAATGAATCGTTGAGTTCCTCTATTGGTCTGTCTATTATTGGTACAGTATTTAATGTTGTGTTAGATGCTGTTAGATGAACTTTTGTTCTAGGTTTTGCTTGCGGTTTTATTCTTATTCTTTTTGGAAGTTGCTTCTTAATACTTGTCTCAAAAATATCGGCAGTTTGTTTTGCAACATTTGTGTCTCTTGTCAGGAATTGGCTGACAAGGGTGTGGTATGTCATACTGGAAAATAATGCTGCAATAAAAATACCTTTGCCATTTTGTTTTAAAACTTGTAGTGGCTGAGCTGTCTTCTGGATTGCAGCTTCGCCAACCCTAGAGGTTTTTATAATTGCTCTTTTTATTCTATATCTGTTGATGGGGTAAATTTTCATATGTAATGCCTCTATATTTATTAATTAGAGTAAAAAAAGAGGTTTTAGAACCTCTTTTAAATGGTGGGCGTTAGAAGACTCGAACTTCTGACCCTCTCCTTGTAAGGGAGACGCTCTACCAACTGAGCTAAACGCCCTTCTCGACATTAAATTTTTCTTTCAGGTTTGTAATACCTTACTTTTTCTGGGGTGTCTTTCGACAAGATTTATGTTAACCCAAACATTTTTTTATGTCAACAACTTTTTCTAATAATATTTTATATTATAATAAATTTATGAATTTGAATGACGAATTGGTAGTAAATATTGAGAAAATATCTAATCTTGGAACCGGTATTGCAAAAGTTGACGGGTTGGTAATTTTTGTTGAAAATGCTTGTCCGGGGGATGAAGTGAAGGTTAAGATTACGAAACTTACCAAAACTTATGCCAATGCAACGGTTTTAGATGTTATTAAGCCATCAATTCATCGTATAAAACCTTTTTGCGCAATGCAGAATGTTTGTGGGGCATGCCAGATACAATTTGTAGATTATGATTATCAATTGGAGATGAAGAGGCAGATTGTTGAGGATTCGCTAAAATCTATCGGAGGTTTTGATATAGAAGTTCCAAGACCTATTCCTAGTCCTGATAATAAAGTTTACAGGCATAAAATTCAGTATCCTATATCACAGACTAAAGTTTCAAAGCGATTACTTGCAGGGTATTATAAACCTCAAAGTCATGAAATTGTAAATATTAAACATTGTCCTATTCAGCCCGAGGTTTGCGACAAAATTATAGAATTTATTCGTGATGAAGCTCAAAATTATGGTGTTAGCGGATATGATGAGAAAAAACATGCAGGTGACTTGAGGCATGTTGTTTTAAGAGTATCTACCTATAATAAAAAAGTATTGGTTACTTTAGTTATTAATTCTAATAAAGTTTTTAAAAGATTTGCAGATTTTGCAAAAGCTATTTTTGATAATTTTGAAGATGTTATTGGAGTTTGTGCCAATTTAAATTCAAAACGTACAAATGTTATCCTTTCTGATAAAACTGAATGTATATATGGTGAGGATTATGTTGAAGAGAAAATCCTTGATAAAGTTTTTAGGATAGGTTCTAATACGTTTTTCCAAGTTAATCCCAAGAGTGCAGAAAATATTTTCGCTTATGTAAAAGATGAGGTTTCAAAACATGACGCTCCAACTGTATTGGATGCTTACGCAGGGATTGCAACATTTGGAATAGTCGTGAGTGATGTTGCAGGGGAAGTTGTTAGTGTAGAGGCGAATTCCGATTCTATTGAGAATGCAAAAGATGTTTTGAAGTTAAATAATATATCGAATGTTGAATTGCATTCTGCTGATACTACGAAGTATTTGCAATCTGTAAAAAGAAAGTTTGATGTAACAATACTTGATCCGCCAAGAAAAGGCTGCACAAAAGAATCTCTAGATGAGACGTTGAAGCATACTAAGAAAGAAATTATTTACGTAAGTTGTAATCCTGCAACGTTGGCTAGGGATTTAAAATATTTATGCGAAAAAGGCTGTAAGATTAAATCTGTCCAGCCGTTTGATATGTTTTGTCATACTTATCATGTTGAAACTGTTGTTGTTTTGGGAGTTTGAGGTCTTTTTCCGTATTTTTTTATCGTTTCAGCAAATCTTTCCTGAACGGCACGAATAACTTCCATATCTTCTGCTTTGTGTTCTCTAAGAGTTTTTATAAGTTTCTTCCTGGTCTCAAGAATATCATCAATATAGATGGTTTTATCTTCTCTGTCTTTATATTCTGCAGAGGATTTAATAATTTTCTCAATTTCTTTGTCATATTCTTTTGAAGAAACTTTTGCTATTTCGGCTTTATAGTGAAGCGGGATTTTTGAACGAATACCTTCCAAAAGCCCGTTTAATGCTTCTGCATTGGCTTTTGTTATTTCAACCGGCAGTTGGAATTCATCGTGGTAAAAATCTAAGTTTTTAGCATTGATGTACAACGGTTTTGATATAAAACTGTTTAATTGGTCTTTTATTATTGCAATATTATTTTGTATTCTTTTTGCCGGGGTATTTAATTCCGGTTCTTTTACTTGCGCGGCGTGCAGAGTGTTACTTAAGGCACGGGTAATATCGTATACATAGTAAGATTCATTGTGTTTTGCTTCGGCGTAGTTTTTGCCGAATAAAATTATTAGTTCTATAGGAGTTTTATCTTTTCCTCTTTCTGTCATATCGACAAGGCGCATTTGGATATCTTCATAGCCTGATTTTTGCGGTTTTCCTACACATGATTTTAACTTGTCACTTAGATGTTGTATATCTTTATCCTGTATGTCTGCAAGTCTTATGTCAAAATCGGGTTTTTTGGCCAGAACTTTCCTGCCGGATGTTTTAGCCGGAATCATAAGAAGCTCGTATCCTCTTGCGTTGAGTTCCGGAAGCAGTTCATCATTAATTAATTTAAGGTCATATGGATTTTCTACAAATAAAGTTGCACGAACTCTGTCCATAGGCTGTTCGCCGCTTCTGATTAGTTTGGATAAAAACGATTTAGTGGATTTTACGGTACTTTTTTCGCAGTATTCACGGTCGAACGATACCCCTTTATCTTTTAATCTGTTTGCTATAACTTCAAGAGAGTCCATAAGTTTATTACCCATAATCCTGTATTTTGGAATTTGGGCGTCGTATGAGTCGCGGATTAAGTCTTTTATTGTATGAGCAGTTCTTTTTGCCGCTTTTTCTTTTCCGGAAAAAGAAACTGTGTCGTGCGGCAAATAATTTAAATTATTTGCCTGAATAACATTTCTGTTATTCAAAAAGTTCTTCTTAGATGTTTGTATATTTTGAAAATTTGGGGTAATTGCAAATATATTCATATAAAAATCCTTCCAAAAATATAACTCTCGTGAATTTTTTATTTTACCTGTAAAAGCTAAATTTGTACTGAAATGTAACATAAGTTAACATGCAAATCTTTTTGTCAAAAAAACATGTTTGTATTATCATGATGCTATATGATGTTTACCATAATGATATAGCGTATTAAATAAGGAGGTTATCAAAATTATGGCTGGTAAAACAATAACAGTTGACGGTAACTACGCTGCAGCGCATATAGCTTATGCTCTCAGTGAAGTATCCGCAATTTATCCGATCACTCCTTCATCTACAATGGGTGAATGGGTTGATGAATGGGCATCACAGCACAAAGAAAACATTTGGGGCAAAACTGTAAGAGTTGCCGAAATGCAATCAGAAGCCGGTGCGGCAGGTGCAGTACACGGTTCATTGGCTGCAGGAGCTTTAACTTCTACATACACAGCTTCTCAAGGTTTGCTGTTGATGATTCCTGTTATGCACAAAATTGCAGGTGAAATGCTCCCGTCAGTAATTCACGTTGCAGCTCGTGCTATTGCAGCTCAGTCTTTGGCAATTTTCGGCGACCATTCAGACGTTATGGGATGCCGTAACACCGGTTATGCAATGTTAGCTGCTAACTCTGTTCAGGAAGAAATGGATTTGGCTTTAGTTGCCCACTTGGCTACTTACAAAGCTAAAGTTCCTTTCTTGCAGTTCTTCGATGGGTTCAGAACTTCTCACGAAGTACACAAAATTGAAGAAATTTCTTATGAAGATATTAAGAAATTAGTTGAACCAAAATATATTGAAGAATTCAGAAAGAGAGCTTTGAAACCTGAAGCTCCTATCTGTAAAGTTGGTGCTCAAAATACTGACGTATACTTCCAAGGTCGTGAAACAGTTAACAAATACTATGATGCTGTTCCTGACATCGTTCAAGAATACATGGATAAAGTTGCTGCTGTAACTGGCAGACAATATCACCCATTCGATTATGTTGGTGCTCCTGATGCTACCGATGTCATCGTTGCTATGGGTTCTGGTTGTGAAACTATCGAAGAAACTATCGAATACTTGAACTCAACTCGTGGTACTAAGTATGGTTTGGTTAAAGTTAGATTGTACAGACCGTTCGACGTAAAACGTTTCAATGCGGTTCTTCCTAAGTCTGTTGAACGTATTACAGTTCTTGATAGAACTAAAGAACCTGGTGCTATCGGCGAACCTTTATACTTAGACGTAGTTGCAGCTCTTGAAAATAAAGATATCAGAGTGATCGGCGGACGTTATGGTTTATCTTCTAAAGAATTTACTCCATCAATGGTTCTTGCTGTTTACAAACACGCTGAAAATAAAGGATTCCACGGATTTACAGTTGGTATCGAAGATGATGTTACTCACAAGTCATTGAAAGTTGACGAACATATCGTAACTGAACCTGCTGGTACTACAAACTGTATGTTCTGGGGCTTGGGTTCTGATGGTACTGTTGGTGCTAACAAAAACTCAATCAAGATTATTGGTCAATATACAAACAAAGATGCTCAAGCATACTTTGCTTATGACTCTAAGAAATCATTTGGTGTAACTGTATCTCACTTGAGATTCGGTGATAAGCCAATCAAATCTACTTATTTGATTACAGCTCCTGATTTCGTATCTTGCTCAACTCATTCTTACATCGGAAGATATGATTTGTTGAAAGGTATTAAAGAAGGTGGCGTATTCTTGCTAAACAGCCCTTGGTCTAAGGAAGAAGCTTTCTCTCACTTAACAAGAGATATGCAAGAAACAATCATCAATAAGAAAATTAAATTCTACAACGTAGATGCAGAATCTCTTATCAGAAAACAACCAGGTCTTCGTGGTAAGGGTGCTAACACAGTTATGATGGTAGCTTACTTCAAAGTTTCAGGAATCATTCCGTTCGAACAAGCTTATGAAGGTATGAAAGAAATGACTAAGAAAACCTTTAAGAAAAAAGGTGACGATGTTGTTAACATGAACTTAGCATTGATTGACGCTGCTATCGACGCTTGTGAAGAAGTAGTTGTTCCATCATCATTAGATGGTGTTGCTTGTGCTGATCCTGTTAAATTCATCTCTGATGATGCAAGTGATTTCGCTAAGAAAATCATTGAACCATCTATGAGACAAAAAGGTGATGATATCCCTGTTTCAGCTATGTCTGTTGACGGACATATCCCGACAGGTACATCTTGTTTGGAAAAACGTGCAATTGCACCTCGTGTTCCTCATTGGAATCCTGAAAATTGTATTCAATGTGGTATCTGTGCTTCTGCTTGTCCTCACGCAGCTATCAGAACTAAGTTGGTTGAAAAGGACAACTTGAAAGATGCTCCAGAATCATTCAATACAATTGAAGCAAAACCAAACGCAAATGGTGAACACTTCAAAGTTCAAGTATACTGTAAAGATTGTACAGGTTGTGGTGTTTGTTTGGATCAATGTCCTGCTAACAAAAACCCTGAAAAACCTGCACTTACTTGGTCAACTATTGAAAAAGAAGAAGAAGCGTGTGAAATGGTTAACGAAGAATTCTTCGATGCATTGCCTGATAATGTAATGGGCAAAAATACAACTAAGACTATTAAAGGTGCTATGTTGAGAAAACCATTGTTCGAATTCTCAGGAGCTTGTGCTGGTTGTGGTGAAACTCCTTACGTTAAACTTGTTTCTCAATTGTTCGGTGAAAACGCAATTGTAGCTAACGCAACAGGTTGTTCTTCAATTTACTCAGGTACATTCCCTACAATTCCTTATACAACTAATAAGGATGGTAGAGGTCCGGCTTGGGCTAACTCATTGTTCGAAGATAACGCTGAATTCGGTTTCGGTATGAGATTAGCAGTTGACCAAAACAGAGATACTTTGAAAACTTATGTTGAAAAAGTTCTTTCAAACGAAAAGACTCCGGCTGACCTTAAAGAAGCGTTAGAAGGTGCTATGGCTCACTTCGAAGATTCAAAAACTGAAGAAGCTATCGCAGCTCAAGACAATGCTAAGAAAGTTCTTGCAAAATATGCAGATTGCGAATGTGCTGACTTAGCTAAGGTTAGAGAACTTCAAGATTACTTCACAGATAAATCTGTATGGATTATCGGAGGTGACGGTTGGGCTAACGATATCGGTTACGGTGGTATTGACCACGTACTTGCTCAAGATAAGGATGTTAATATCCTTGTTCTTGATACCGAAGTTTACTCTAACACAGGTGGTCAAGCTTCTAAATCAACACCTACCGCTGCTGTTGCGAAGTTTGCTACTGGCGGTAAGAGAACTTACAAGAAAAACATGGGCTTGATGAGCATGTCTTATGGTTACGTATATGTAGCATCAGTTGCGTTGGGTGCAGATAGAGCTCAAACTCTTAAAGCATTCCAAGAAGCTGAAGCATACAAAGGACCATCTATCATCTTTGCTTATGCTCCTTGTATCGCACACGGTATCGATATGAGCAAAACTCAAACTGAACAAAAACGTGCAGTTGAAGCTGGTTACTTCCCACTTTACAGATACAACCCAATGAATGAACAACCATTCACTTGGGATGCTAAAGATCCAAAAGGAAGCTACCAAGACTTTATCAGATCAGAAGGTCGTTATAAACAACTTCTTAAGACAAATCCAGAAGCTGCTGAAGCTCTTTACGCTCAAGCTGAAGACGATGCAGCTAAGAGAATGGCTGTTTATAAGGCAGTTGGCGAATTGATGAAGTAATCAATTGTAAATAATTTAAAAGAGGTGTCCACTAGTTTGGATGCCTCTTTTTTTATCGCTCCAATGTAAAAAATAAAACAAAAGGTTGCCCTAATTAGGCAACCTTTTGTTTTACACTACATTCTTCTACACACTAAGAATGAAATTTATACATTAATCATCAAAGCCATTTTGCATTTTTAGTTCATTAATTCTAGCTTGTGCAAGTTGATGTTGTTTTTCTTTCAATCCAAGATATGTATTTTGGTAATCGTTAGAAGAACCTGCAAAAGCTCTTAATGAACCAAGAGCTGCTGTTAACAATGTAACATCAGGAGCATAAGCAAGTGCTGTTTTTCCAAAGTCTTTCACAGCATCAGGAATTCTTGAAGAGATTACTTTTCCCCAACCCTTCATAAACTTAGGTGCTGAAATTTTATTTATGTGTTCAGCTACTTGTTCAACGCCTTTACCAGCTTTTGCGATATATTCAGGTTTAATCATCTTATATAGCTTAGCTGCACCTCTTGGAAGGTATGTAATAGCTGCAAACAATGCCCCGACTTGAGCTCCAAGTGTTAGCAGAGGGTGGTTTCTCTTGAAGTTATCTACAGTTTCAGACTTGTTAGAAAGAGCTCTTGTTGCTAAACCAACAGTTCCCGCGATACCCAGCAATACTGCCCAGTACGCTCCGCCTTTCATTCCGTTAACAGTTTTTGCTGCTAGTCCGGAAACTTCTTTTCCAAACAAGCTTGCTTTACCTTTGGTTAAAATCCCTGCGGATAAAGCTCCAACAACCGGAACAGCGTTGTAAAGCATATTAACCCTTTTTTGGCGTTCTCTGCTTTTTTGAACTGTTTTTACATAAGCAATTGCACGAAGCTGGTCATCATTCAACGCGATTGCTTCGTCCACATTAACTCTTTTATGGGGTCTTCCTGTAAATCCCTGACTAGATGAAATTGCTGATAATTGCATGATTACACCTACACTTTCGTACACTAATTATATAATATATAATCCCAAAAGTAAATTTTTTTGCTATTTTTTAATAAATTTTTAAGAAATGTTTACATTAATATTTGTTTTAAATATTATAAGGAAATGAAGAAGTTTTTAATCCATACGATGGGCTGTAAGTCTAACCAGTTTGAAAGTTCTGTAATAAAAGAGAACCTTGAAAATAATGGCTTTCAAGAAGTTAAGAGGTTAGAGGATGCAGATTTATACATATTAAATTCCTGTACTGTTACTCATAAGAGTGATAACGAGGCTTTGTATTTGTTGAGGAGTGCAAAGCATAAAAATCCTAAAGTTACGACAGTTGTGACCGGTTGTATGGCACAAATTGAAAAAGAACATTTGTTGGAGAATGATTTCATCGATTTTGTCGTTGGAAATGATGAAAAACTTGAGATGTTTAATTTTTTGGAGTCAGGAAAGAGTTGCGATGTGTCAGATATTATGAGCCTTAGTGAGTTTCATAAAGCTCATCTTGTTGATACTACAAAGACCAGAGCAAGTTTAAAAATCCAAGATGGCTGCGATAATCGTTGTTCTTATTGTATTATTCCGTTTGCAAGGGGTAGAAGTCGTAGTGCTGATAAGGATTTTATAATTTCTCAGATAAAAGATTTTGAGTATAAAGGATTTAAGGAAATTGTTTTTACGGGAATTCACATCGGTTTATGGGGAAAAGAGTTCGGTAAAACTTTTTTGGATTTATTGAAGGCTGTGGAGGAAGAAACCAATATCCCAAGATATCGTTTGGGATCATTATATCCTAATGAGTTACCTGATGAAATGTTAGAGTTTTTGAGTAAATCTGAGAAATTCTGTCCGCATTTTCATCTTTCACTTCAGTCTGCTTGTAATAAGACATTGAAGGCTATGAATCGTCATTATTCTGTCGAATTTTATCTTGAACAGATTGATAAAATAAATGAGATGTTTAATCTTCCATTTATCGGTAGTGACATAATTGCAGGTTTTGCAGGTGAAACTGAAGAAGATTTTGATATAACAAGAGCTAATCTTGAAAAATCAGGTTTGAGCCAAATACATACATTTCCTTATTCAAGGCGAAGAGAAACTGTTGGAGCTGAGGCTGAAGGTCAATTAAGTGATGAGATTAAGATTCATCGTGCTGATATTATAAAAGAGATTTCAAGACGGAAGTATGAAAATTTTGTTCAGAAAAATATCGGAACTGTGCAGGAAGTTCTAATTGAAAAACGTCCTGATAAACATTCCGGCCTATTAAAGGGTGTTACTAAAAATTATTTGACTGTGAATTTAGATACTGATAATTCTGAGCTTAAAAATACTTTGGCAAATGTTTTGATTACGAAGTCTTGTGATGGAAAGCTTTTTGGAGAACTCTCTAAATAAAAATTTACATTCAAAGATATTTTTTACGGTACGTGATAACATAAAAGTATGACGAATAGACCATATGTACCGTTGCACATCCACAGTGAATATTCCTTGCTGGATGGTGCAATTAGAATAAGTGACCTTGTAAATTTTGCCAAAGAAAATGGCATGCCGGCAGTTGCGTTAACTGACCACGGCGTTATGTATGGAGATATGGAGCTTTATACGACGGCTAAAGAAAACGGTGTAAAGCCTATTTTGGGTTGCGAATTTTATGTGCATGATGGAGATATCACAGAACGTGATAAGATGCATAACCCATGTTATCACCTTGTTTTGTTGGTTAAGGATAAGACAGGTTATGCAAATTTGATTAAGCTTGTATCTGCAGCTTGGTGTAAAGGTCGTTACGTTCATCCTCGTATAAATTTTGAACTTCTGAAGGAGCATCATGAAGGTTTGATTTGTTTGTCTGCCTGTCTTGGTGGTGAGGTTTTGCAGTATTTGCTAAAGGGTGATAAAGAGAAAGCTACCGAGGTTGCACAACAGTATAAAGATTTGTTTGGTGAAGATTATTACCTTGAACTTCAAGATCACGGGTTAGATGAGCAGAAAAGAACGAACCCTGAGCTTATTGATATTGCGAAAAAGTTGGGTATTGAGATGGTTATCACAAACGACTCTCACTATTTGACAAGAGATGATGCCGATATGCACGATACTCTGCTTTGTATGCAAACAAATAGTGATAAAGATGATCCTAACCGTTTCCATTTTGCTAATAATGAGTTCTATGTAAAAACAGCTGAGCAGTTGAGGGATGCGTTCAAGTGGATGGATTCTGAAACGTTTGACAGATGTATTGATAATACTGTTGCCATTGCGGAAAAGTGTCATTTAATGTTGGAACTTGGAAAGAGTCCTTTGCCAGACTATAAGGTTCCTGCAGGTCATACGGTTGATTCTTATTTGGAATACCTTGTTTATGAAGGTTTGAAAAAGCGTTACGGAGAAATTTCTCCGGCGATGAAAGAGCGTGTTGACTATGAGCTTGGTGTAATTGAGCAGATGGGATTCTCCGCATATTTCTTAATCACTTGGGACTTTATTCACTACGCAAAGACTCATGGAATTCCTGTTGGTCCAGGTAGAGGTTCTGCTGCCGGTTCGGTTGTTGCTTATGCTCTTGAAATTACTGATTTGGACCCGATTAAGCATAAACTCTTGTTTGAAAGATTTTTGAACCCTGAACGTTTTACCATGCCCGATATTGATATCGACTTCTGTATCGAACGTCGTGGGGAAGTTATTGATTATGTAACTCAAAAATATGGTGAAGATAAAGTTTGTCAGATTATTACGTTTGGTACATATGCGGCGAAGGCGGCGTTTAAGGGAATTGCCAGAATATTAAAGGTTCCTTTTTCTGAAAGTAACCGTCTTGCAGGGTTAATTGATCCTGCTATCGAACTTGCTCAGGCTACAAATCCTAAGGCAAAAACTCTTAAGGATGCGATGCAGTGTGAAGGTTCTGAATTAAGAGCTTTGTATGATAAGGATGAACAAATTCCTGCCGGTGACCCGATGGAGGGTAAGACTGTTGGGGTTAAGAAGATTGTTGACCTTGCAATTGCTATTGAAGGTATCAAGAACAACACAGGAACTCACGCCGCAGGTGTAATTATCTCTCGTGTACCTTTGGATGAAATCTTACCTGTACAGCCTTCAAAGGATGGTATTGTTCAGACCGGTTATCCTCCGCATGATGTTACTGAAGTTTTAAGTTTGTTGAAAATGGACTTCCTTGGCCTGCGTAACCTTACAACAATTTATAAGACTGTTGATTTGATTAAGCAGCAACAAGGAATTGAACTTAAGATAAATGATATTCCTCTGGATGATAAGCCTGTTTATGACATGCTTATGACAGGTGATACTGATGGTGTATTCCAGCTTGAATCACAAGGGATGAAAAATCTTGTAAAAAGGTTGAAACCGGACGTTTTTGAAGATTTAGGCGCGCTTGTTGCTCTGTTCCGTCCGGGGCCATTGGATTCCGGCATGGTTGACGATTTCGTTGAAAGAAAACATGGTCGTCAGGCAATTACATATGCTCACCCTCTATTGGAACCCGTATTAAAAGATACTTACGGAACCATTGTTTACCAAGAACAAATCATGCAGGTATTCCAGGTTTTGGCTGATTATACTCTCGGTCAAGCGGATATGGTTCGCCGTATGATGGGTAAGAAAAAAGTCGATGAAATGGAAAAACAAAAAACTAAGTTCATCGAAAGATCCGCTCAACATGGTATGACTGCAAAAGATGCTGAAGCTTTGTTTAACCAGATTCTGGCTTTTGCTTCTTACTGTTTTAACAGGTCACACTCTGCAGCGTATGCTTTTGTTGCATATCAAACTGCTTATTTGAAATGTCATTATCCTGTTGAATATTTGTCAGCTTTGTTATCCAGCGTTTCTAGTGATCAGGAAAAAACTCAGTTGTATATCGAAGAAGCGCAGAAAAAAGGTATAAAGATTTTGCCTCCTGATATAAACCATTCATTGGCAACATTCACTCCTGATAAAGGAAATATAAGATTCGGGCTTGCATCCATTAAGCAGGTCGGAGAAGCTGTGATTGAGGAAATTATTAAAGAACGTGATGCAAATGGCGAGTTTAAATCTATTTATGATTATATAAAACGTTTGGATCCAAAATGTTCTAACAAGAAAACTCTTGAAGGTTTGATTAAGTCAGGAGCATTTTCTACAATCGAAAAAAGTAGAAAACAGCTTTGGGATAATATTGAATATATTACAGCTACTGCCTCTAAAGAGGCTAAGGCAAAAGAATCGGGACAAACAAGCTTGTTTGACATGCTTGGTGATACTTCAGCTATTGAAGATGCAAAATTCCAACTTGCAGGTTCTGATGAAGAGTATGATCAAAGACAAATTCAGCTTTTTGAAAAAGATTTTCTGGGTTTCTATGTCACAAGTCACCCGCTTTCAACAATAAGAGATAAGTTGCCTTTCTTAATGACTCATAAGGTTACTGAGGTTGCAACTCTTCCGAATGATAAGGTTGTCACTATATGCGGGCTTGTTACTGCTGTAAAACAAATTCCTACCAAAAAAGATCCGACAAAGTTTATTAGGTTTGTAACTATTGAGGATTTGTCCGGAAAAATTGATGCAATTGCGTTTAATTCAAAAATTGCTGAATATGGCGATTTTATGCAGGCTGAGCAAAGAATTATTGTTTCAGGGAAAGTTAGTCGTCGTGGTGACGATGAACCACCTGTAATTCTTGTTGATACAGTTAAGCCTGTTGATAACTCAAACATATTTACTATTAAGTTAAATGATGACTTTAAATTTGAAGAACTTGTATTTTTGAAGAATAAATTGTGCGAACACCAAGGTTCAGATCCTGTAATGTTTAAAGTAATGGATGAGGATGTAGAGTCTAAAATATTAACAGCATCCATGTTTTGGGTTGATGCTTCAAATGAACTTGTTTCATCCTTGAATAAGGCTTTTAATGACAGAATTTCTATTGATATAAGATCTCTTGATAGTAATGAGAAAGAAGTTGAGCAGGTAGCATGAGTGTTCCTAGAGTAAATTATAACGCCCAAATAAAGTTTGTTAACAAGGAATCTTATAATCGCTTTTATAAATTGAAAACTCCGATAAAATTGCTGAAATATAATTGTGGAAATCAGCATATGACACATTATATTCAGTACGATGATAATTTTTTCAGAATTTCTACGGTATATTCTCATCCAAGAAAATATAATGGTACAGAAGAACATGCCAGAGAATCCGTTTATAAGAGTGGTGATAGATTTAATATTTTAAATCAGGTGAATGAACATATTAACGAAGTTAAAAGTTGGAAGTCAGTTATAGATAAGATTCCAGAGTTTGCGGAAAAATTTGTAGAACCCAAAAAGAGAGGGTTAGAGGTTTTAATAAATAGGTTAAAAATGTTTTTTAAAGGAAAATAAAAAAAAGGCTTGCAATTTTTTTTTTAGCATGTATGATTAAGAAGTAACCCAAATAGAGATAAGCGGGGGTAATTCAGTGGTAGAATGCCTCCTTGCCAAGGAGGATGTCGCGAGTTCGAGCCTCGTCTCCCGCTCCATAAAGAAGAGTCGTTAAACGGCTCTTTTTTATTTTATTTATAAATAGATAAGAGAACAATCTATTATGTTAACAGATTGTTCGGAATACTTTTTTGATGTAATATTGTAGTAGAGCATGCGGAAGTAATTCAGTGGTAGAATGCAACCTTCCCAAGGTTGACGTCGCGGGTTCGAGTCCCGTCTTCCGCTCCATTTTTTACCATTTTTTGAAAATAAAGAATGTCGCAAGAATTATCAGGGCAAAGCCTACCAGATAATTCCATTTAAATTGCTCTTTAAGATAATATACTGAGAAAAAGCTGAATACGATAAGAGTGACAACTTCTTGTATAGTTTTTAAGTGTGCAGCGTCATAAACTTCATGCCCGATTCTGTTTGCTGGGACTTGAAAACAATACTCAAAAAAAGCAATTCCCCAACTAACAAGAATGACAACCCACAATGCCGTCGACTTGTGTTTTAAGTGTCCATACCATGCAAATGTCATGAATATATTTGAAATTGTTAGCAACACAATAGGGGCAATATATCTAATCATAATCCTTCTTCCTCATATATTTTTCACTTCCAAGTTTAATTATATAACTAAAAGAAAAAAAGTTCTTGACATTTAAATATGTTCCTAATAGAATAGAAAACGTAAGCCGGCATAGCTCAACGGTAGAGCAACGGTTTTGTAAACCGTAGGTTGTAGGTTCGATTCCTATTGCCGGCTTTTTTTAGCCCTTGTGGCAGTTAGCCTTTGTGGCGCAGGGGTAGCGCACTCCCTTGGTAAGGGAGAGGCCACGGGTTCAAATCCCGTCAAAGGCAAATTTATTGGTGACAATTTTATATGGGTAGGTGCCCGAGTGGCTAAAGGGAACAGACTGTAAATCTGTCGGTGCGAGCCTACGGTGGTTCGAATCCACCCCTGCCCACCATTTTAGAAAGAGACCCTTAGGTCTCTTTTTTGTATATTTAATTTGTTTTTGTTATAAATGTTCTTATATTGTGTATTTTATGGATAAAGGAGAAGAAATGATTTCTTTTAAGAATACTGGTACATATAGGCGTATTTCTATAAACGCATCTTGGAATAATGCACACTTGGATTCCAGGGTTCCCCCTGAGTCTTGTGCGATAGAGGATGCAATAAAGCATTTGGAAGACTGTAAGAATTATCCGACCGTTGCATTATTGGCTAGGAAAAAGTTTCGCACGGCTTATTATCCGGGATTGTATTATGAGCATTTGGATAGAATTTATCAGTCTTCTAACGCTGTTAGGATTGCGGATAGAGCTTATAGGGAAAGATTTAACAAACTTTATCCCAAAACAGGTTACGCTAGAAAATTGTTAATTTTTAAAGAATGTATTGTTTTAGATCGTGTAAAACCGATACAAAATAATTTAAAACGTTTGCTTATTAAGTTTTTGGCAAGAAAGTAGAGTTTGTAAAGAATAATTACAAATGTTTTTTATCTTGAAAAAATCTCGGTAAAAAATTTTTTATAAGTATATCAGTTAAAAATACTGACTTTAGTTCATTTCGAATGGAAAGGGGCGATGAGCCCCTTTCCATTCTTATTATTTTGATATAAGTTATTGGTATGATCATAAATGCGGGCGGTAGGACTGATATAGTTAATTATTATAGTGAGTGGCTTTTAAACAGGTTTAGGGAAGGGGTTGTGTATTCAAGAAATCCTTTTTATCCCAATCAGGTTTATAAGTATTTGTTATCCCCTGATGTCGTTGATTGTGTTATTTTTTGTTCGAAGAATTATAAACCGATTTTAGAACGTTTTCGTGAGATTTCGGATAGGTTTAATGTGTTTTGCTTCTATACAATTACAGCGTATGAGAAAGATGTAGAGCCAAGGGTTCCGGACATAGATGAAAGTATAGAAACATTAATTAAGCTTTTTGAAATTGTCGGAAAGGATAGATTGGTTTGGCGATATGATCCTGTGTTGTTGACTGAAAAATATACAACGAAATACCATTTAAAGACTTTTGAATATATGGCGAAGAAGCTTGCTCCATACGTGTCTTTTTGTATTTTTAGTTTTGTTGAGATGTATAAGAAGCTTGAGAAAAATATGCCGGAGATAATACCGTTTACGCCTGAGTCCAAACAAATGATTCTTCAGGGGTTTGGGGAGATTTCAGAAAAATACAATCTGCGCCTGCAAACTTGTGCTGATGCGCAAGATTATAGTAGATATGGTATCTTGCAGTCAGGTTGTATAACGTCTGATATTTTAGCTGGAGCATTGGGGGTCAAATTCAAAAAATTACCTAATAATGGTAATCGTAAAAATTGCAAATGTATGCCAAGCAGGGATATTGGAGCTTATAATACTTGTTTAAACGGTTGTAAGTATTGTTATGCTAATTCAAGTCCTGAAATTGCTTATAAAAATCTGAGTAAGCATGATAAAAACGGACTTCTTTTACTTGGTAATCTTAATAAAGATGATATGATTATTGATTCCAAGCAAGAAAGTTTTATATTAGCGCAGCAGTCATTATTTTAAACGTTAATCAGAGGTAAAATCAGATATTTCTTTTTTTAATCTTTGAATAATATAATTTTCTTTGAAGTAATTTGTATATTGGTTTATTTTTCTGTTAAACCAATTATCTTGTGATTTCGTTTTTTCATAAAATAAAGTCGTTGCACTTTTTTGTGATTTAGAAGTGTCAAAGCCCTTAGGTGCAAGTGCTTTGAATACTTCATGCGCATTTTGGTTTGGGTACATTTTTGCAAATTCTCTACCAAGCCAGTTCGCATATAGATCTTCTGTATAATCCGCTTCGGGTCTTGGTGAATTTCTTCTTTTATCTTCATCTTGTCCTGCACAAACTTTTTTTACTGTCTTTTCAGGTCCAGCCATCATTGCTTCATAGTTGCCAACTGCGTGGAAAAATTTGTCAGAACCTTTGTAGCCAATTACGTCAAGTTTAAGCCAATTTGTAAGTAGTGCTTTTTTAACTTTGAAGTTGTTTCTCCAGTTATCGTCAGGGCTTTCATATTTATCTGCACTGACATAGTATTTGTCATCATCTTCGCCTGTTAGAACTCCTTTTACAGTGGTGTTCTTTTTAAATGGGGTTTTAAGACCTGATTTTTCGTAAAGTTCCATAAATTTCTTTAATTCGTCTTCGGTTAAAACTCCTTTTGGAAATTCATAGTCGCATTCTGCACCCAGATGTTCAGCTTCAGTGCTTAATTTTTGAGTGTGTAATTGCATAAGAAGCGGACTATCGTTTGGATGTTCTTTTTCCCAAGCTTTTATGAAGTTTTCGTATTCCTTTTTGTCTAAAGTTCCATTTTTATCTTTGTCATAAGGCTTTGCTATTGGTAATGCTGTTTGAGACAACCTTACCAAGTCGACATTTACAAAATTTTGTCCCATAAAAATATTTATCCCCTTGTTATTTATATAAAGTATTTTTACGAGTCGAAATTGCCAATTTTGTAAAATAATTTTTACTGGTAACGATGAAAAAAAAGCCCCTCTTAATGGGGCGGTGAATTAAGAAAACATTGAAGCAAGGGACGGTATAGCCAAACGGCTATGCCGTTCTTTGCTGTTTTTGAGTTGTATTTTGGGCTTTTTCTTTTGCCCGTTCAAAATCA
>CASEYJ010000014.1 GCA_949292175.1 uncultured bacterium
ATGTATAAGCAGGGCGTTAAGTATAAGTCGTTATACAGTGAAGGTATATGTAAGTTGTGTATTAAAGAAGTTGCATGCGGCGAACCGAACACATGCAGCATACATTGCTCTAAGAGATAACTTAGTCGATGTGTAAGTGGGTTAAACAATTATATTTTTTATTCTTTTAATATTCTTGTGTGAATATTTCCCAGTGTAATTTTAGTTTGTTTACTAATTCTGTTGGATCTCCATTTACATCAAGTAGTATTAAGCCTTCATTTTTACAAATATTTTCACCTCCGTTGTGAAGTCCTATTCTTGTATTTATGATACATCCGTGTTCTGTTAATATTTCTTGTAATTTTATCGCTTCTTTGTTTCTTTCTGACAATTTGATTCCAATAATTGTTTGCATTAATTTATCCTCCTTGTCGCTTTATACCTCTTTTTTGCGATTTTTTAATTCTACTATCTACTACACCTAGTTATGTAAAGTTTTGTTACATAATATGTAAATTATATATATAAAGTAGGCAATTTTTGCATAGAAAAATACTTTATATAAGTACGAGAGAAAATTTCACAGGAAAAAGTCTATTGAGGTATAAGTCACGATGTAAACAAATGTAACAAAAATTGGATTATTTTGCTTAAATTATTAAAGATAAGCAGGATATATGTCGATAGTAATTACGTGAGTAAATAACGGAGAACTAAAATGGGATTAGAATTAAACAAGGTAAACAATTTATTTGCACCAAAAGGAAAACAAATTAATACTGAAGAGGCAATGTCAGGTAAAAAAGCCGGGGAAGTTCAAGTTCCGGTTGGTAAACAAAAGACTGAAGCTGAGAAAGAAACAATAGGTTTAGATACCTTTGTTCGTACAACTGAGGTTGCAGAGACTAAGGGTGCTGAAGCTTTAGCAGCATATAACAAGGTTAATGTTAACAACAAAAACCCAATGGTGAATACATCACCTAAAGCTACTGAAGCTCGTATGGAACAAGCTTTTACAGCGAACGCAAAATATCTAGCTAGTTTAGCTGATGAATTAGGTGTTGGCGCTGAAGCTACTGTTAATAATGTTAGTAGCGAAATTTTATCCAAAATAAATGTTACTCCGTTGTTGGCAAGCTATTTGAATGGTGTTGACCAAGGCAGAGTTGAGCGAGCTATGCATAGCGTAATGCAATATGCATAAGGACTTATAAATAATACATTTACTCACATTTTAGACCGGTTGTTTAACCGGTCTTTTGTTTGTGTTAAAATATGTAGGTAAATGACCGTAAATGTGAGGTGGTATGTATTATGAATAAGGTAGTAGTGGGTGCTCAATGGGGCGATGAAGGCAAGGCAAAAATTACTGATTTGTTAGCTCAGGATGCTGATTTGATTATCAGATACCAAGGCGGATGTAATGCCGGGCATACTGTTGTTGTAGATGACAAGACGTTCAAATTTCACCTTATTCCATCAGGGATTTTATATGGCGATAAAGATTGTCTGATTGGTGCCGGAACTGTTATTTTGCCTGAATATTTTGAAGAGGAAGTTAATGGGTTAATTAAAGATGGAATTGATGTTTCGAGATTAAAGGTTAGTCCGCTTGCTTCTATTACTATGCCTTATCATACCGAAGTAGATGGGTATAGCGAAGACAATGCTAAAAAGGGTAAAATTGGAACTACTAAAAAAGGTATTGGACCTACTTATACCGATAAGTATGCAAGAATTGGACTAAAAGTTCAGGATTTATATTCTCTTGAAACTTTAAATGAGAAGCTTGATGTTATTTTACCTTTGAAAAATAAAACTCTAGAAAATGTTTATGGTTTAGCACCTTATACCAAGGAACAAGTTCTTGAATTATGTAAAAAATATGCAGAAATATTTAGACCATACGTATGCTTCGATTGGCAGGAACTTTTAGAGTCATCAAAAGAAAAAGCGATATTGTTTGAAGGTGCTCAGGGAGTTATGCTTGATGTGGATTATGGTACATATCCTTTTGTAACAAGCTCAAATCCTATTGGTGGTGGAGCTTGTACCGGTAGCGGTTATGGACCAAAGATGATCGATGAAGTTGTAGGTGTTGCTAAAGCGTATGTAACTCGTGTTGGTGAAGGACCATTTGTTACTGAACTTACCGATGAAACAGGTGATAGAATAAGAGAGGTTGGGCACGAGTTTGGTGTAACGACCGGCCGTCCAAGACGTTGTGGGTGGTTTGATGCTGTGACTATGCGTTATGCAGTTCTTGTGGGTGGTTTAACTACTGTGGCTCTCACTAAGATTGACGTATTTGACGAATTTGATGAGATAAAAATTTGTACTGCATATAAAGACATTAGAGATGGCAAGATTTATAAGTCTTATCCAACTGATGTTTACATGCATAAATACCTTGAGCCTGTGTACGAAACACATAAAGGTTGGAAGACTTCTTTAACGGATATTAGAGATTATGAAAAACTTCCTGCAAACGCCAAAGAATATCTTGGAAGACTTGAAGAATTGCTTGGTGTGCCTATTTCAATTGTAAGTGTTGGACCGGATAGAGATCAGACTATTTTTAAAAAGTAGATTAATATTACTTAATGGTAAATATAAAAATAAGCAAAATTCTCCTGCGAAAATCCTTTATCTATATAGGGATATCAATGGGGAATTTTGGTTATGGTGAATTGTTCAAAAATATTTACTATGTTTAGGGGATTAGGAAAAACTTCAAATGTTATTGAGCAAAAATCTCATATAGTTAAGCTTTCTCAAAAAGCTGTTGCCAGATATAAGGCAAAATTAGGTGGAAGTTTGGATTCAGAAGGTCTCTTTTCTTTTGCTAAAAAACATCCGCTTAGGAGTGAAGACGGAGAAATTCTTGAGGATGGACTTATATTTTGCAGAATGGATAATAATCTTCCAAAGGATGGTTATTTAAGGACAATGCATAATTCAATAATTATGGAAGACGGTTCCAGAGGTGCGAGAAATAGCTTACACGGCAGCTTAAACCATGCTGTTGGGTTTAATGGTTTATATTCCTGGGATAATTATAAGTATTTGTATCTTATCCCGTCAAAGAAGATTCCAAATGTTGTAGGTGGAACGCCTATTGATTTTTATACTCATGGAAATGTTAGAATCCCTCGAGGAGCAGTCATTGTTAGACAAAATAGTTCTGTTCCAGAAGGAAAGTATAAAATTACAAACGCCAGATTGATTGATGAATTTAAAGATTTGAAGGGTGTGAAAGTTATTGAGTCAGCTCAAAAACCTCATAGCGTTTCAAAACAGATTTTGAAAAAATTTGGTTATGAAGTCCAAAATGAAGGTAAAGTTTTTGGCTGGGGTGACAGCGTAGATAAATCTTTTTTACGGTTTTTGGATAAAAAAGATTTAATCACAGCAATTCATGTTTATACGCCAAATTCAAAATGTGAACAGATGCTGGAAATTATTTTTAATAGGGCTCATTTTGATAAAGCTTGGGAGGTTGTTAAAGATGGGAAAGTTATTTTTAATTACAAGGATGAATACGTAAAATTTATACCTTATTTAGAAGAACTTTCTAAAAAATATAATTATCCACTAGATTTTGATGTTAAAAAAATTCAGACAATAATTCAGCAATCTAATACTCCAAAGGAAGCTGCAAATCGTATCAGAGCTGAATTAAAATATTGTTCCTCTGTTCCCCAGTTTTATTCAGTCAGTGAGAAATCTATGGTTATGCAGTCAAAAGTTATAGTTGGTTCTGCTAATGAATTTTGTAGGAAGAATGATGAATTAATAATACGTCGAGTTCATGGGGAGAATGTGGATGAAGAACTTGCAGAATTAACTAAAAAGGCATCCGATATTGATTTGGTAGATTGCTAGTATGTTCAAATATTATTTTTTCCTTAAGAACTGTCAAATCTTCTTTGTCTATGGTAAAATATAGCCATAGAATACCAAATTTGGAGAGGATAATTTAATAATGCTAAGTTTATTAATGAAAATGTTGGGGGATCCTAATGACCGTAAAGTTAAGGGTATGATGGGGATCGTTGACCACATTAACGCTTTAGAACCACAGTTCGCAGCAATGACAGATGAAGAATTGAGAGCTAAAACCGATGAATTTAAAGAAATTCTCGCAAAGCGTCCAACTTCTAAAGATTTTAATACTGATAGAAAATTAGAAAAAGAAGCTTTGGATAAAATATTGCCGGAAGCTTTTGCAACAGTCCGTGAGGCCGGTAAGAGAGTTTTAAACATGCGTCACTTTGACGTTCAGCTTATTGGCGGATACTTTTTGCATAATGGGCATATCGCAGAAATGAGAACAGGTGAAGGTAAAACTCTTGTGGCTACTCTTCCTGCGTATCTTAATGCTTTAACCGGTAAAGGTGTTCACGTTATCACTGTTAACGATTACCTTGCAAAACGTGATAGCGAATGGATGGGTAAGATTTATAAATTCCTTGGACTTACTGTTGGGGTAATCCTTTCAGGTGGCCGTTCAATGGACGATTTTGCAGCTAAGAAAGCCGCTTATGATTGCGATATTACATATGGTACAAACAATGAATTCGGGTTTGACTATTTGAGAGATAATATGGCTCAAAGTCCTGATGCTCTTGTTCAAAGGCCTTATAATTATGCGATTATCGATGAAGTCGATAGTATTTTAATTGATGAAGCTAGAACTCCTTTGATTATAAGTGGCCGTCTTGAAAAATCTGCTGAGTTATACAAGGTTATGGCACAGATTGCTCCTAAATTATCTAAGGATGTTGATTACGAAGTTGATGAGAAAAATAAAAACGTAATTCTTACTGAGGAAGGTATTGATAGGGCGCAAGAATTATTACAGATTAAAGATTTGTTTGATTTGAATAATCAGTATGCACACCATCTTCTTCAGGCTTTGAAAGCAAAAGAATTGTTTATAAAAGATACTGATTATGTTGTAAAAAACAATGAAGTAATGATTGTTGATGAATTTACCGGACGTATTATGGAAGGTAGACGTTGGTCAGATGGTCTTCATCAGGCTATTGAAGCTAAAGAAGGGGTGCAAATTCAGGATGAAACTCAGACTTTAGCTAGTATTACTTTCCAAAACTTATTTAGACTTTATCCTAAGTTGTCAGGTATGACCGGTACTGCAATGACAGAAGAGGCTGAATTTGGTAAAATTTATAACCTTGAGGTTACGGTTATTCCTACTAATAAGCCTGATATTAGAAAAGATTATCACGATGTTATTTATAAGAATGAACGAGCTAAGTTTAATGCCGTTGTAGAAGATATTATTGAGCAGCATAAACTTGGCAGACCTGTTCTTGTTGGTACTATTAGTATCGAAAAGTCAGAATATGTTTCACACTTGCTTTCTCAACGCGGAATTAAACACAACGTGTTGAATGCTAAGCATCACGAGAAAGAAGCTTACATTATTGCTCAGGCAGGACGTGTTGGGGCTGTTACTATTGCAACTAACATGGCAGGACGTGGTACCGATATTCTTTTAGGTGGTAATGCTGAATATTTAGCTAAAGAAAAATTGGATAATTTAGGTTTAGAAGTTGATTCCCCTGAATACAATGCTAAAAAGGCTGAGCTTCTTGAAGAAGCTGTGAAGATAACCAAAGAAGAACATGCTAAGGTTGTTGAGGCAGGTGGTTTGCACGTAATTGGTACAGAAAGACACGAATCAAGACGTATTGATAACCAGTTGAGAGGTCGTGCAGCACGTCAAGGTGACCCTGGTTCAACAAGATTCTTCTTATCTTTGGAAGATAACCTTATGAGAATATTTGGTGGTGACAAGATTACAAGCTTGATGACTGCTTTGAATGTTGAAGAGGATATGGCCATCGAACACCCTATTATTTCAAGACAAATTCAGTCAGCTCAGAAGAAGGTTGAAACTTATCACTTTGATATAAGAAAAAATGTCCTTGAGTATGACGATGTTATGAATATTCAGCGTGAAAAATTCTATGCTCAAAGAAGAAAAGTCTTGTTTGGCAAAGATTTGAGCGCAGATGTTTATTATATGATTGAAAAGGATATGGAAAGACTTATTCAAACATATATTGCACCGGAACAAAATCCAGAAGAATATGTATTTGAAGATTTGAATACTATGATTAAAGAACTTCATTCTGTATTCCCACAATTGAGCCATTTTGGGGTTGCGGATGTTCAGGGATTAAGATACGATGCGATTTATGCTAAGTTGAAAGATTTCGCAATCCAAGCTTACAGGGAACATGAGGAAGAAGTTATCGCATTTTATAACGATGTTGTTTCTCAATATGATCCTAATTTTATTCCACAGCAACCGTTTACAAGTGATAATGTTATAAGAAATCTTGAAAGAGATATATTATTAAGAGTTGTTGATAACAAGTGGATTGATCATTTGCATAATATAGATATGCTAAGAGAAGGTATTAACTTGAGAGCGTACGGTCAGAAGGATCCGTTGCTTGAATACAAGCGTGAGGCTTATGAGATGTTTAACAAAATGATGTATGAAATTCAAAGTGATACTGTTAAACATTTGTTCCGTACGAAATTCGGAATTCAAGTAATGAATGAAAATCCTCAGGATATGCCTTAATTCTGAGATTAGCCCTGAGAAATTTTAAATGCTAAGGTTTGGAATGTTTTTTCTGAACCTTAGCTTCGTTTTTGAAGCTTTTCACAAAGTTTGTTGAATTTTGCACAATAATTTTTTACAGGAAGGTACATAGCGAGTCCTTTTTGTAAAAGTTTTGGCATTGAATCTCCTGTTTTAATATATCGGTCAATGCTTGCGATTGCCCATTTCTGTTGAGAATCAAATCCCATTTTTCTATAAGCTACATATGGAAGATTGTCTGATTCACCTGTTACATTATCTGCGATAAGGTGGACTCTGCCTTCACAGCCTCGTCTGACACTTTCCCTTTGAGCAAGTTTTATGAATTCCCGACCTATGCCTTGTTTTCTTATGTTTGCTTTAAGCGAATGGATATATAGAGAAGAATACCCGTGCATATTTGGGTAGTAGATTTTGTCACCATAAATATATTCGGGTCTGGCGCACATCTTGCCAACAACCTTTCCGGTTTCTGTTGAGAACATAGTGTAGTGACTTAATTTTCTGTTAAAGTAAATTAAGTGTTTTGGAAGGTTTTTTGTTGGTTTTGTTTCTAGGATGCTTCTTACGTGCAATTTTCGCACATACTGTTTAGTGATATTTAGCATTTGTATGCCTTATGCTTTTGTGTCTATTTGTTGTTTTGGGGTTTTGGGTTTCTTTTGTTCCATCCCTATGGCTCTTAGACAAGGGTGGATGATTGCATGGCTCACCTGTGGAGCTAATACAGCCAAGCCAAGCACTGAACCTATAATGTTACCAAGTTCTATTGTTCCTTTTATTCTATTGAACATCCTTGGATGCTCTTTCGTTTTTAATTCAGTACGTAATTCATCATTGAATAGTTTGTCAATTTTGTTATTGTGTATTCTGTCTGAATAGAATGGTTTTTCTGCGTATTTTCTATAACGAAGGTAGTCTTCTGTGTTTTTAAATTTTGCAAAATCAGCTGCGTGGTCTTTGAAAATTTTCTTTCCGACCTTAAAGGCACCTTTTTTAAATAAAGGAACTACAAATATTGCATATAAAAGTAAGCAAGTTGCTTGGTATAAAAATTCTTTTGCTGCGGCATATTTTTTAGTGTCAGGATCAATGTTGTTATCAATCAATATGAAGCCTGGTCTGCCGATAGCTTTCATTGTTGTTTCGCAAGTAACTTGGGTACTTGCACTTTCCGCCATTGTTGTAAGCGGAGAAGATGTTACGATTCTTGATATCATACCTATCATACGCCACCTACTTTCATTCCTGTTGGAATTCTGTTGTTATAAACCATCGGTTTTACGACATTTTTTCCTGCAAAAAATGTATTCATAGCAGGTCTTTTTAATGTAGGAGGAACCGTGTTTGTTACGGGTTCTTTAATTGGTTGTTTTTGGGGTTTGTTTTGCGGCATAAATTTATCCATAATAGGTTTTATTGCAACTGAGCAAAGTCCCGGAATTACAAATAATGCGGCCACGCAAACCCCTATAAACATCATATTCTTGGATGCTCGTTTTCTTAAGCTGGCTTGTACATCTGCCGGCATGTCTTTTTTAAACTTAAACTTGCTGGCAAGTTTAGCTGTAAGTTCGCCACAAGCCCAGTAAGTAGGTATAGCAATAATTTCTGTAAGTCCTTCTCTTAGTGCGGTATATTTTTTTGTTTCCGGCTTTTCTGTTTTATCCATCATTGTAAAAGTCGGACGACATATACCCTTAACCAGTGCGATAAGCATTACAGGATAAGTTGCTTTATTATTGACACCTAAAGTGTCACAGATTTTTCCTAATCTATTGACTATGTTCATGCTGTCTACTTAAAACATCAAAATAAAATAAATTGCTATTATGTAAAAAATATTACAAAAAAAAGCTATTTGCAAGTTCTCTTTATTGCTAATATCAAGTATATAAAAATTTTTTCAAAAAAATGAACAATTTTTTATTCATTTTCGTTATAATGATATAGAGGTTAAAATGATGAAAAAAGAAAAATGTACAAAATATGAAGGTCTTTTTACTTTTGCAAATGAAGAAGAATTTCTTCGCCACGTGGAAAGTTGTGAAGATTGCAAGGCTGAACACGAAAAAATGATGAAAGTTTCAGCATTAATCCAAGAGGTTGCGCCGCAATTAAGACAGAAAAGACGTGATTTTGTTAGATTAAAACTTGCTTGTGCATCTTTCGGAATTGTATTTTGTCTTTTGACCTTAGGTGTCATCAATATGAATCCGGATGTGCACGATATGTTGTTCTACGGTGAAACGATGACGGTTGAGGACTATGGATTCCCTGTTGATTCGTACGGGCTAATCATGGTGGATTAATGAATTTTAACGAGATAATAAAAGCAAACAAAGAACACGTAAAAAATATAATAAGGTTAGTGTCAGGTCAAGAAAATGAAGACTTGGAACAGGAAGTGTATTTAAAGGTTTGGAAGAATTCTGATAAATACAAAGAAAGAGGTAACCTTAAGAGCTGGATAGGTACGATTGCGAAAAATGTTTCCAAAGACTACCTAAAGTCAGCTGTGAAAAAACACGAACAATTATTAGCTGAAGATGATAATACTTTTGATGTTATTAAAGATAAGAAAGAAACTCCGGAGCTTAAACTTATCAAAAATGACAGACAAGAAAGAATCATTAAGGCTATTAATCGCCTAAAACCAAAATTCAGAGAGGTAATTATGTACTGTGAAGTTTACGGGTATACTTATGAGGAAGCTGCAAAGCGTTTGAAGTGTCCTGTCGGAACAGTAAAGTCTCGCATTTATAATGCGAAAAAAGAGTTGGCTAATCAACTAGATGATTTATTATAAAAAGAAAGGATGTAGTTTATGAAAAAATTATTAATCTTAGCTGGAGTTCTTGCTTTAACTATGAGTACACAAGTTTTCGCCGCAGATACTGCTGCTGTTACAAATAAAGAAGTTGGACCAGCACAAAAACAAATTTGCCCTTGTGCTCCTAAAAAAGTGCATAAACCTAAGTTTGATAAAGAAAGTTTTGAAAAACGTTTGAAATTGACTGACGAACAAAAAGAACAAGCTAGATTAATTCGTCAAAAAGGACATGAACAAATGAAACCAATTATGGAAAAGATGAGAGAAAAGAAAGCTGAAATGAATGCTGTTCGTATGTCTAAAATTGCACCTCAATTCCAAGAAGAAAAACTTGTTCAGTTGAGAAAAGAAATGCATGAATTACGTCTTCAGGCGAATGAAATTCGTATGCAGAATATGAAAGAATTTGAAGCTATTCTTACCAAGAAACAGTTGAAAGAATTGCAAAAAATGAAAAAGGAAGGTAGAAAAGCTTTCGAAAAAAATCACAAAAAACAATTGTTAAAAATGCCTCCAATGGAACCTGCAACTCCAATGGAAGCTCCAAAGACTCCGGATGCACCGGTAAAAAAATAAGTCTTCTTGCGTGATTATATTTTTATTTTACAAAACGAAAGGCACCTGTAAATTCAGGTGCCTTATAAATATCTATGAAAAACAAGCTAAAATTATATTCTATAAGTTTCGTCTAGTGTTATGATGTTAGTGCTTAGTAAATAACTGCCAATTTTTCTTCAGATTTTTTGTTAGCTTGTGCTTTCTTCAAATATTTTACTAATGATTTTGCAACCATTGTTGAACGTTTTGATTCTTCTCTGTCTAAGATGTTGAAGTATTCATCAATTGTTGTTACTGTGTATTCCCCAAATAATTCATTTAATGTAGCCATTTGATAATCTTTTTTAGCATTGTTTTCCATAATTTGTACCCCTTTTTGTTTCCCTTAAGTTATCCCTTACATTTATATAAAGTATTTTTGTAGTTAAAAATTGTCTAAATCGTATATAAAAGTTATATTTTTCTTAACAAAACTTTATATATTGCTGCGAAAACCTTATCAAATGGCTATTTTATCTTTTTCAAAGATGATAAGAAATTATTATGTTCAACATCACCATCAACTTTTGTTAGGAAAATTTGGCAGTCCTTTTCTTCAGCTTCAAGTGGTGGAAGTTCTTTTAATTCTACTGCATAATAATTTGCATCATTTCTACTGCTCATAGGCATTCTGTTAGCCAAGCTATTAAGAGAAATTGATCTGAGAGCTCCTGCAAATCCTTTTTTATAATTGCTGAATTTAGTATAAATTCTTAATGAAGCATCGCTATTTTCGATATCGTATCTACCAATAATATAGGAGCTTAGTTGAGGTGCTGAAGATTTGATTTTCATCATTTCTACAACATTATCTTTTAATATTATGTTTCCTGTAATTTTGTCAAAGTTACCTTCCGGAATGTTAACGAGATCTGAAATTGTAGAAGGGCTTATCATTGTAATCGGATTTCTAAACAAAGCCGCAAACTTTAATGCATATTCTACCAAGCCAACTTTTTGGATTGTTCCATTTGAAATAAGGAATTTTATCGAACCGTCAAGCTTTAGTGAGTTGTCGGTTGATAAATCTATTAATCCGCTTCCTTTACCGGAGATTTCTCTTGGTAAATTTAGAAGTGTTGAGGCAATTACATCTGAGTTAACATCTTTTATGCCCAATACAATGTTATACTTTGGTTTCTTTAAGTCACAGTTTACACGTACAGATGAGTGACCTTCTGCTATATCAAATCTGTTAGATTCAATTTTTAAGTTGCTGTTTTTATCTAAAGTTAAATTTGCGTGAAGGTTTCCAAAGTGAATGTCTTTGTAATCTCCGTTTTTCAGGTTAAACAAACATTTTTCAATAATTAAATTTCCGATATCAAAGTTTGTTGCACCATCTCCCATATCCTCATCGTCATCATTTGTGGTTGCAGCTTTTGTCGTAACCGCAACCGGAGTTGGCTGAGCTTCAGCTAATTGTTGTGATGATGTAGCCGCAGGTTGCGTTGTAGCAGTTTGTTGTGGTGCAGTTGTTCCGGTTATTGCTTTGTAAATATCAATATAATCAAGATCCAAATTTATATCTTTAACTATAATCGGATATTTAATTGCGTTTACAATATTGCCTGTAAACTCATATTTCGAACGCTTAAATTTACCCATAGCGTTGAGGTGTATTAAACCGTTTTGAGTCACAAGTTCAGCATTTTTAAGAAGCAGGCGTTGAGAAGGTATTCTAACCTTATTCACTTTTAAATGCCCGTCTAACACTGGGTAGCTTCCGGTATTATCGATGGCAAGTTTTCCTGCAATTGTTCCCTTTTTAAATATCCTTTGCTTTGCAATAACGTTTAAAAATCCGCTTGAAAGTGGTTCAGGAATTTCAAATCCAACCTTATTTACGTAATTGTTTTTGGCAATATCAACCTGACCGTTTAAGCTAAATATTGGAACTCTAGCATTTCGTTTATCATTGAAAGATTCCATGTAGTAGTTTATGGATTCTATGTCTAAAAGCATTTTTTCGTTCATATGCAGATTGGCTGTCATTGCACGTTTTGCTTTTTCAAACGGTAAAGGTTCGCCGTCAACTAATATGTTTTCATCTCTATCAAGTATGAATAAACCTTTTACATTTATGATTTTGTTTTTGTAAGTGATGTTAACCTTAGTGTCTCCGGTTCCTTTTAGTTTAATAGGGTAGTTCGCCAAAGTTGATAGATGTTTTTCGAAGAAATCGTTTGTTGCAATGGCTTTTCCGTCGATATTTGTATCCATTGTTTTTAGATAATCCAAGACAGTTCCATCGAAATTAAATTTGTTTGAAGGTTTATTGTCATAATATCCTTCAAATCCAATAAGTTTAAGGTTCTTTGCATCAAGACTTACTTGCCCTTTGTTTAAGGTTATTGGAATATTATCTACCGGAACAATCTTTAGGGATCCGTTTTTAATATTCACTTTCCCTGTCATACCTGAGTTTGTCATTTTTAGGTTGAAATCAAACTTACCTTTTATATCAGAGAAGTATGCAAGGATTTCGTTAATGTTATTTTCGATAATTTGAGAATTGATTAAATTTAAAACGTGTTGAATATCAAAATCGTTTGAATAAATTTCTAAATTATATTTTTTGTTTTTGTGCGCATCTGCGTTGAAAAATATCTTTGAATTGTTCACAATTAGTGGGCAATTCTTGATATATATAGCCTTGTTTTCTATATAAACATTTTGGTTTTCTGCGATTGCAAGATGTAATTTTTCTTTCCCTTTTGTGATATCTGTTGTAAGGTCAAAATGTATGTAACGTCTTGTTTTAATTGCATTATTGATTGCAAGATTTCTACCCTCAACTCGAATATGAGTATTAGGTTTTACTGTATATAAGAATACACAATGTCTGACTCCTAGGAAAGCGTCATAAAAATCGATATTCCATTCTGATTGTTGCTCTTTTTTAGGTTTTTCAGGTTGCTGTGGGATAAGTTCAAGGACTTTATCCGTATCAACATATATATAATCTGAAGCCAGATGGTTTACTATAAGATTTTTATTGAAAATCTCAGCAAATGAAAATCCTGATTTAAAGTTTTTAACGTTTACGATGTCTTTGTTATCTTTAGTTACGCTTAATTCTTTTATGTTGAACTGAATTTTAGGAGATAATGATGTTTTTAGTTCAGGTTTTTCAATGTTAATATCCAATTTGGCATATTTTTTTGCACTATGTTCAACATAGTTTATAATACGCTGATTAGATACGGCATAAGGCAAAACTTTGAGATAAAGCACAAATGGGGTAGCGATAACTACTCCAGCTGCCAATGTTAAGCCTATTAATAATTTTTTAGCTGTTGCTTTTTTCATCATCCTCAAAATTATTATAGCATAGACAAAAAATTTTTGTGTTAATATACTGATATGAAAAAATTATTAGTTTTGGCTAGTTTAATATTGGTTATACAAGGAGCTGGATTTGCAGTAGAGCCTGTCAGTACTGATTTAAAAGTTTCTGATGTGAAAGTTTTTAGTGAAAATAATTTGTTTGGGCTTAAAGATAAAGATGGTAATGTTGTAGTTGAGCCTCAGTATCTTAAGCTTATACGTGTTGGTAATTCTTCGTGGATTATTCAAAAGAAGAATACTTTCGGGCTTATTGATAGTTCTGGAAATATTATCATAAAGCCAAAGTACAGGCATGTTGAGAGAGTTCTTGGAAAGTTTGTTAAGTTCGGAAATGATAATGACTACGCTATATACGATGAAACGGGCAAGGCGCTGCTTAAACCTGAGTACACCTCGATAGATTTGCTTTTTGGCGGAATGTTTTTGACCAATAAGGATTATAAATATGGTGTTACGGATTTTGAGGGTAATGTTTTAATTCCGAATGTTTGTGATGATATTTATATGCCAAAACCTAACGTTATGCGTGTGAAGTATCTCGGGGATTGGTATGAAATTGAACAAGTAAGTGCTGAAACCCTTACATTGCCTGCTGATATTAAGCATATTAAAGAGAATAAAGATTTTAAAGTTACAAACTTAGTTGTGAATACAGGTGTTGGGGCCGGATATTCTGTGTTGACTTTTTCGGATTATTTTATAAAAGTGTTCTCTTCAATATCACCTGCTCACGAGGCGACTATTGATGATTTGATGTTGTCTAGGGGTGCCGATACGGTTACTATTTTTATGAAGTTTAGTTGGTTGCCGAAGTACCCATATACTTTTGTGAAAAAGTATTATGCGCATTTAAGGAACCCGCAGAATGGCCCGTTATCAGAGGTGCGTGAAGATTTGAAAAAACAAATTAAATAAAATAAAAAAAGCGGTTATTAACCGCTTTTTTTATTATCTTATGAAGTTTGTCATAATTTTTTCTTCTGTTTTGGGGTATTGAATTCCGGATTTCTTGCCGGCTTCGATACAATTTAGAAGCCAAGCCATATTTTGACCTAATGTGCGCATAATCTGTAAGCCTTCAAGGTCTTGTTTTACGTCTTCAGGGGTTTTTCCGTGAACCATATTCCAATAGTTAGATGGAACCACAGGCATCTGATTAATTGTGAAATGTTTTGTAATAGGTTCTAAAGATGCTGTTGTTCCGGCTCTTCTTGCAGATACTACTGCTGCTGCCGGTTTGAATTTAAAGTTTGCGCTTGCGGAATAAAATACTCTATCCATAAAGCATAATAACCTTCCGCTTGGATGTGCGTAGTATACCGGAGATCCAAAAATAAAGCCGTCAGCTTCTTTTGCTTTGCTTGCGAATTCATTTACTTTGTCTTCATAAACACATTTCCCTGTTTTTCTGCAAGCTTGACAGCCGGTACAGTCTCTTATTGCGTCTGAACCGAGTTGATAGATTTCAGTTTCTATTGAATTGTCGTTTAAGACTTTTGCAATTTCTGACAATGCGGTGTAAGTACAGCCATTTTGGTTTGAACTTCCGTTTACTAACAATACTTTCATTATTTATCCTCCTGTGTATTTTTTTTATTATAAACTTCATAATAAAATTTGTAAACTTTTTTTATATTTACTGGCAATTTTTTCTATCTCATGTTTTTATATAAACAAGAAAAATTTAAAGGCGGAAAAATGGCGGGACTTATGATAAAAGATACGGCAGAATTACCGGTTAGAAAAGCAACTATATCTTATGATAAATTGAATTTGATGTATATCAAGGGCAGGTTAAATAAGATTTTTGCAAAAGAGATGAATTCTCCCGCTTCTATATTTAGAAAAGTTAATGGTGATGTTATTAACAAAATCGCAGCCTTTATTTCAGGAGATTTGAACAGATCTTGTTCTGTTGGCATTGCAGGTGAAACTGCAAGTGGAAAATCAACTATCGCATTTGATATTATTAGTAAAATTCAAGAATTTGCGGATTCTCATAAGCTAGATAATATTATTACCAGAATTAACATCGATGATTATTACTATGATCGTTCGGATATGGTTAAGGCTGCTGGAAGTTTTGCAGAATTTGCCAAAAATTATGACCTTGATGTACCTGAGGCTTTAGAATTAGAGTTGATGAAGGAACATATGACTAAGTTGCTTAGAGGCGAAAGTGTTATGCTTCCTAAGTACGATATGTCAGGAACTGCAAAGCGTTATGACAATTTTGCACTTGTTAAACCATCAAAAGTAATTATATCAGAAGGATTATTCGCATTGACAGATAAGATTGTTGATGCGTTTGATTTTAAAATATATGTAGATGTTTCTGCTGATGTTCAAAAAGAAAGATTTTATATAAGAGCAGCTGAACGTGATTTGGGTGATTCAACTGATGAAGTATATCAAAATGCTTCTAAAAAGGCTCAGATATATGTTCACCCAACAGCTATGAAGGCGGACATTGTGCTTTCAGGTGAAGCTAACAGAGAAGATTATAAGAAATTTATTAACGAAATCATTGAACTTATTGAAGAAGTTCACGAGATGAAGTCTTCTGACGTGAAGCCTTGCAAACTTCTTTTACAATAACTTGCCTTATTCTCTTAATTCGGGTATTATGATATCATATCGTGAGGATATGTTTTAAGGATTAGGTGGATATATGAAAAAGATTCTCATCGTAGATGATGAACAAGATATTGTTGAAAGTTTGAAGTTTGTTCTTGAAGCTTCTGATTATATTTGTTATTGCGCATATAACGGCGAGGACGGCTTGCGCCTTGCAAAAGAAATCGTTCCTGATTTGATGATTTTGGATGTTATGATGCCAAAGATTAACGGTTATAAGATTAGCCGCCTTCTTAAGTTTGATAATAAGTATAAAGATATTCCTATTTTGATGGTGACAGCGAGAACTCAAATGGAAGATAAGCTTATTGGAGAAGAAACAGGAGTCGATGAGTATATAACTAAGCCGTTTGAGCTTGATGATATTGTGAGAATTGTAGACAGTTATTTGAAGAAAGACTAAAGTAGAGATGGAAACCGTAACAAATAAGACTCTCGAAAAATTGAAATACGATTTGGTAAGGGCAGGGTTAGTGCCATATGAAACAATTGAGCAGGCTGAAGAATTGTCTGTTGCTCAAAATGTTAACATTGGACAAGTGCTTATTAATTCCGGTGCTATAACTGAGGAAGCTATTATAAAATTTCTTGAGTCTAAACTCCATATTCCATCCGTTAACCTTGAAGATTATACGTTAGATGTCAATTGTCTAAAGTATGTGAGTTTCTCTGATGCCAGAAAATACAAGATTATTCCGTTGTTTAAAATTGAAGATACTTTGACTGTTGCGATGGCTGATCCTTTGGATTTGTTTGCTATTGATAAAATTGTAGAGTCAGCGGAGTGTTCTATTGAACCTGTGATTTCTTCTGAATCAAGTATTTTGAAAAAAATTGAAGAATATTATAAGACAGATATTACTGTTGGTGAAATTTTTACTAAAAGTGAAAAAGAAGGGTTTGACTGGCGAGATGAGCTTCATAGTGAAGATTTAAGTGATAATCACATGCAAAAAATTATTCGAGCTATATTAAAACAAGCGATAATTGAGCAGGTGCACGAAGTAAGTTTCCAGAAAGAGGCTGACGGATTAGGGGTTAATTTCAAGAAAAATGGTGAGGTCCTTGCAAAAGGTTCTATTCCAAATGTTTTGACAGCATCGTTCAGTGCAAAGTTGAAGACTTTAGCAGAGTTGGATCCTTCAGTTTCAGAGGTTCCACAGTTGGGTAAGCTGTGCTTTAAAGTTGATGATATTACCGTTATTGCAAGTGTTTCTACGTTCCCGACTATTATGGGTGAAAGAATCTTTTTGAAGATTTATATGCCTCCGAAAAAGCTTTCGGCAATTATTAAATCGGAAAAACAGATGCAAATTATAAATAATGCCATAAATGAATCCGGTATTATTTTGGTTTGCGGTTCGCCTTTGAGTGGGAAAACTCATATTATTTATTCTTTACTGTTGGAAATTGCAGAACGCGATAATACAAAGAATATAATGACTCTTGAAAGTCTTGCAAAGTATAATTTAGATGGAGTTAATCAGTGTGAATTGAATGAAAATGTTAACTTCAATATGGACAAGGCCTCAAGGTTTATTGAATTCCAAGTGCCGGATATAATTTACTTGGAAGGTGTTAAGACAAAAGAAATTTTTGATTATTTTGCAAGTCTTGTTTATGAAAACAAAACTATCATAATGGAATTTCTTGCAAATAATATGGAAGAACTTCGCAACAAGATGGCATTTTCAGATTTCGAGACTTTGAAGTCATTGTTGAGTTGTATGATATTTATCCATTCAAAAGATAGTATCGAAGTGTTTGACAAATCTACTGTTCAGAAATATCTGGCATAATATGCATGACCTTTTTGTTTATGGTAGATTAGTTTTAGATTAAGGAGGGCATTTATGTCAGAATTTTATTTTATGGACGGCAAATATGTAGAGGCTGAAAAGGCGATGATCCCTATAAGAACTCACGCTTTTCTCTACGGAACTGCTGTTTTTGAAGGAATTAGAGCTTATTGGAGTGAAGAAGAAAAACAGTTATATGTTTTTAGAGCAAAAGAACATTATGAAAGATTGATGCGTAGTGCAAAAATTATGCACATGGAAAGTCCGTATTCAGTAGAAGAATATTGTGATATTACCAAAAAATTAATGGCAAAAAATAATTACAGACAAGATGCCTATATGCGTCCAACTTTGTATAAATCTGCTCAAAAAGTTGGTCCTGGTTTGTATGATAATGAGGATTCTTTTGCAATAATTTCAAATAAGATGGGTGATTATATTGATACATCAAAAGGTTTGAAAGTTTGCGTATCAAGTTGGAGAAGAAACAGTGACAATGCTATTCCTCCTAGAGCAAAGGTTGCCGGTTCATATGCTAATGCAGCTTTGATTAAGACAGATGCTCATAATGCAGGTTTTGATGATGCTATCGTTCTTGATGAAGCCGGTCAGGTTACTGAAGGTTCTGCAATGAATTTATTCTTGGTTCAGAATGGTAAACTTGTTACAACTACAAAAACAGATAATATCTTGGTTGGTGTTACAAGAAATACTGTTATGGAAATAGCTAAAGACTTGGGTATTGAGTCTGAAGAACGTACTGTTGATAGAACAGAATTGTATATTTCTGATGAAGCATTCTATTGTGGTACTGGTGCTCAAATCAGTCCTATCACAAGCGTTGATAACAGACAGCTTGGTAATGGGCAGGTTGGACCTATTGCAAAAGAATTGCAAAAACTTTATTTTGATGTTGTTAAAGGTAAAATCGAAAAATATAAACATTGGTGTATGCCGGTTTATTAATAAATTTTTGGCGGGGTGCTTTTGCATCCCGCTTTTAGGGAATTCTTTATGATATCTTTTTTGGGAAAATGTACGCAAAATTCAATAAAATGCTTGAGATATATTCTCACCGGTCAGCTTAAGTTCTCATCTATTGTAGAACAAGCTGCTGCAATTAGTTTTGATTCGCTCCCAATATCATTGATTATTTCTTTTATTGCTGCGGCTGTTATTACTATACAGGTTGCAAAACAGTTTTTGATGTCTGGTGCTGAAGCTTATATTGGCGGGACTATTACGATTGTCCTTATCCGTGAGATTGCTCCGGGGTTTGTTGCTTTGGCGATTGGGGCAAGGTCTGGAACAGCTATTTCTGCTGAAATTGCTAATATGCAAGTTACGGAGCAGGTTGATGCCATTAAAACATTGAAGGTTGATCCTGTCGGGTATTATTTCACCCCTAAGATTATTGGGACAGCTATTACAGTTCCGATGGTTGTTTTGATTGCTGAGTTTATTGGAATTGCCGGAGGTATGCTTGTTTCTAATTTAACTATAAATTTGCACCCTCAAAGATATCTGTTCTCTGTTTGGGCTTGGTTATCAACCAGAGATATATATATTAGTCTTTTAAAAGCTGCGATTTTTGGAGCTTTAATTTCTCTTGTTTGTGCAACTCAAGGTTATGAAACTAAAGGCGGAGCAAAAGAAGTCGGAACTTCAACTACTCAGGCTGCAATTTTGTCAACAGTTTTTATGCTAATAGCAGATTTTTTAGTTAACTTAGTTTTCTATATTGCTAAGTAACTTTTTGGCTTGTTTCCATAATGCGTCATACTCTTCAAAAGAGTATTCTGTTAGTGGTTTTTCTGCAATTTCTTCCATTTTGCGGAAACGTGTCATAAATTTTTTGTTTGCCTTTAATAGAGCTTGTTCTGCATCAATTTTGTTCCAGCGTGCAAGATTAACTGTTGCAAATAAAATATCTCCAAACTCTTCTTCCATATGTTCTTTGTCTTGCTCTTTTTCAGCTTCTTTGAATTCTTCAAATTCAGAGTAGATACACTCATACAAAGATTCTTCATTCGGCCATTCAAATCCGGTTTTAACAGCTTTTTTACTAATCTTTTGAGCACTCATCAAAGCTGATTGGGATTTTGATATTCCGTCCATTGCGGATTTCCTGTGTTGTTTTTCTTCTTGCTTGAGCTTTTCCCAGTTGTCAAGAACATCACTGGTAGAAGTTACTTTTGTGTTGCCAAAAACATGTGGATGGCGGTGAATAAGCTTTTCTCTTAACCCTTTTGCTACGTCTTCTATATTGAATGCGCCTTCTTCTGAGGCAATCTGAGCATGAAGTACTACTTGAAGAAGAACATCTCCAAGTTCTTCTTTTAAGTGCTTCATATCGCCGCTTTCCATGGCGTCTACGGCTTCGTAAGCTTCTTCCAGCATATTGGGCTTTAATGATTTATGTGTCTGTTCGCGATCCCAAGGACAACCGTCCGGGGCTCTTAATTTCGCAATTACTTCGATGAGTTTTTCTAATTCTTTCGTTTCCATAATTAAAGTTTATCATAAAATCTCAAACAAAAGTATAAGATTTTTACAAAAGAATACTCCAAAAGGTTGATGGATATCTGGCGTGCTGTGCTATCCTAAAATGTGTAAAGTTATTACATGTAAAGAAAGGATTATTAGAATGGCATTTTCAATTAAAAGCGTTGCGCCTCGTCTTTTCAATAGCAGTAAATATGAGACTAGTGTTGCAAGAAATTCAAACCCTATTGGGAAAAATCTTAAAAATCCATTTAACTCAGATATGAAAATGGATGTTTTGACTGCTGATGTATTTGGTACAAAATCTGAATCAGCATCTTCAAATTCAATTATTTCTAAAACAAAAAGAATGTGCTCAGCATTTGTTGGTTCAATAAATGATATGGGTAATAGCTTCAGACATGCTATCGAGTCTGTTGGTGCTTTCTGCAGCAGAATGAAGAACGATGCTATCAGCTTCTGGAATAAGTTGAATGAAACTGAAGTTCCTAGCATTTTCGATGCTACACGTTCACTTAAAGCAAAATGGGATGCAAAAAATTACGATAAAGCAGTTCAAAAGCTTGCTGCAAATCCTGTTTCAGACTTAGAAAATATGTTAGTAAAAGAAATTAGTTTAAACGCAGCAGCATAGGAGGGATAGATAGTGAATACAGATACAGTTAGAAAAATTATAGATGCATTATCAATTCATCAAGATCCTGATTCTATTAGAGTTTTGAATGATGTTGGTACAAATTCTTCAATTGATGAAGTTAGAGAAATGACTTCTCGTGCGTTAGTTAAGAAGAATGTTCATGACTCATTGGAAGTTGTTATTACTAACCAAGGTAAGGGTATCAATGACTTAAGTACTGTTGTTGCAATGAGCACTATCAACGAGTTGTTGGCTCTTGAAGATAAAACAGAAGCAATTAAAATTTTAGAAGATACAGTTAACATGCATTCAGATGAAGATGTTAGAGATAACGCTCGTTCAGTTAAAGCGTTAATGGCGTTAAGCTGCTAGGGAATTTGCTATTGTAGTGATTTTATATATATATTGATAAAAAGTCCGCCGGTTATATGGGCGGACTTTTAGTATATATTGTAACGAAATATTAAGTAAAAGTAGTAAAAGATTAAAGAAGATGAGAGATAAAGCCGTACATGAGACTAAGGAAATTAGAACGAGAAAGGGACTAAGTCATGGGTATGGCGGCATCTCAAGCCAGATTTTTAGG
>CASEYJ010000015.1 GCA_949292175.1 uncultured bacterium
AGACAAATACCGAATATGAAGGACAACAGATCAACCAACAGAGAACTGTGTTGTCTAACCAGTCAGCAAACTACTACAATGAGTTGCTGGGTATGACTGTTCCAACTCCACCAAGTGTAGATGATTATACAAAAACAATATACACATTCACCGATGGTGCATTAGAAAACACAGTAAATTCAATAATCGCACAACCGGATGGCAAATTTTTAGTAAGTTATACAAGACGTTGGACCAATGATCACGCAGTAGTAGCCGGCAGTTCATCAATCATAACAAGATCAGGTGATGACCCGGACTATGTATATAGCGTAGGCTCAAAACAACTAAGACCATTAGGTGATTTAACAGGTTATGATGTAGAACAAGATGAATATTTGAAGAGCTTAACTCCAGAACAAAGAAACAAATTAATGGAAGAAGAAAAGCAGTACATAGACTTGTTAAATAAGAAATATGGCGAATCAAAAGAAGGGTGGCAAGTAATCTACCGTCAAGATACAACAAGCGGCAGCTGGGTTCCAAGCTTCTACAAGAAAGAAGATTTAACAAAAGAAAGCACAATATACAGTGAAACCGGCAGCAGCCAAAGCTTTATCCCAAGCTATACCGTAGGTACAGCAGTAGAAACCGATGAAGTAAAGGGTGCTCAAGCAATGTTGGAACAAGATAGCAGCGGTCGTTATATCAACATCACCTTTATTGATGAAAACGGAACAACTGTAACTTATGCATTGACAACAAATACAACAACCGATCAAGCAGCCTTAGACGATGCAATGAATCAGTATCAATATGACAAGGCACAATATGATAAGGCAATAGAAAATATCAACAGCAAGATTGAAATCATCCAAGCAGAAGATAGAAACTTAGAATTACGCTTGAAACAGTTAGATACCGAACAAGATGCAATTCAAAACGAAATGGATGCAGTACAAAAGGTAATCGAAAAGAACACCGAAAGTACCTTCAAGACATTTGGTTAATAGATAGTTCTATATGCCGAATGTATAACTATGCTTATAAAACGAACTTAAAACAAATAAAAATAATAATAATTTCCCTTTTAATTTCCCTTAACGACTATTCAAGTCGTTTTTTTTTTGCTTAAATTTGGAAATAAAAAACGGGTCAATGCCCGTTTTTTTTATGAACTTTGTTTTATTGCTGCGTCAATAAGACCCTTAAATAACGGATGAGGTCTGTCAGGTCTTGATTTGAATTCCGGATGGAACTGTGATGCAACAAACCAATCCAATTTTGGTAATTCTACGATTTCTGCAAGCATTCCGTCAGGGGACATTCCTGAGAATACCAAGCCTGCTTCTTCAAGAGGTTTTATGTATTCGTTATTAACTTCATATCTGTGACGGTGGCGTTCTGAAATCTTGTCTGCTCCGTATGCTTTTTGTGCTTTTGAACCTTTCTTAAGCATACAATCGTATGCGCCAAGTCTCATTGTTCCGCCATAGCCTTGAACGTTCTTCTGTTCAAGCATTAAATCAATTACAGGATTTTGTGCGTTTTCGTCAAATTCTTTAGAGTTTGCATCTTTGATACCAAGAACATTTCTTGCGTATTCAATAACTGCACATTGCATTCCAAGGCAAAGTCCTAAGAATGGTAAGTTGTTTTCTCTAGCATATCTGATTACGTTAAGTTTACCTTCGATGCCTCGAACTCCAAAACCTCCGGGAACTACAACTGCATTAACACCTTTCATAAGTTCTTTGCAATTTTTGTAGTCTACGCACTCTTCTGAGTTTATCCATTTGATTTCAATTTTGGTATCGTTTGCGTATCCTGCGTGTTTAAGTGATTCAACAACAGAAATATATGCATCTGAAAGTTTTGTATATTTACCTGCAATTGCAACATTTAGAGTTTTCTTTGAGTTTTTAATATTTTCGACAAGTTTTTGCCAAGCCTTTAAATCAGGAGTTCTGTCTTGGACTCTTAGCATATCGAGAATTACATGAGCCATGTTTTGTTCCTCTAATGCAAGCGGAACTTCGTAGATACTCTTCATGTCACGGCATTCAATAACCGCATCTTTTGGAACAGAACAAAACAGTGCAAGTTTTTCCTTTTCAGTTTTTGGAATAGGTCTGGTTGTTCTGCAAACAAGGATTTCAGGTTGTATACCATAACTTCTCAATACGCTTACGCTGTGTTGAGAAGGTTTTGTTTTTAATTCTCCTGATGTTGGCAGGTATGGGATTAATGTGCAGTGAACTGATACTGCGTTACCAATACCTACTTCCGTTTTAAATTGGCGGATAGCTTCAATGAAAGGTAAGCTTTCAATATCACCTATTGTTCCGCCGATTTCAATTAGTTGAAAATCAGGTTTAAACTGTTTTGTTGCACCCATAATACGAGATTTAATTTCGTTTGTTATGTGCGGAATAACCTGTACTGTGCCGCCAAGGTAGTCGCCGCGGCGTTCTTTCTCAATAACGTGTTGGTAGACACTGCCTGATGTAACGTTGTTATATTTGCCGAGGTTAGTGTCTGTAAATCTTTCGTAATGACCCAAGTCAAGGTCAGTTTCAGCACCGTCATCTGTTACAAAGACTTCCCCGTGCTGGAACGGACTCATTGTTCCGGGGTCAACGTTTATGTAGGGGTCAAATTTTTGGTTGATAACGGAAAAACCTCTTGCTCGAAGTAATCTTCCTAAAGATGCTGCAATAATTCCCTTTCCCAGAGAACTAACAACTCCTCCGGTAATAAAAATATATTTTGTCATTTTTTATACCCCTTCATAACTATGGGAAATCTTCCCGTCTATTCTTATACTTTTCGCCAAAAATTCTATGTTTTATCGGACTAATTAATTTTAGGAACCTTGAAGAATCCGTTTTCTTCTTCAGGTGCATTAGCCATTAATTCTTCTCTAGTTTGTTCGTATACAACTTTATCTTCTCTCATAACGTTAACAAAGTCGATAACTTGTGTCATAGGTTTTACGTTAGATGTATCAACTTCATTCATTTGATCAACATATTTCAAAACATCGCCAAGTTGTTTTGTATAAAGTTCTTTTTCTTCGTCTGTTAATTCCAATCTTGCAAGTTTTGCAACGTGTTCAACGTCTTTTATTGTAATCATAAATCTCTCCGTATTTCACTAGTTCTATAGATTTATAATATCACGAAATAAAAAAAATAATGTAAAATATTAAATAAATTTAATTTATTTTACATTGTTGTACTGATATGTTACTATCGTAAGAGAATGGGAGAAGACTCTGTTGTGAAAGATATAAATGAACAGGAACCAATAGATAAACTCGTTGTTTTATATAAAAGATGTAAAGATGAGAAGAAGAAAAAGCTTTATCACATGCGGATTATTGAACGCACGATGGAGCTTGTGAAAAAGATTGCAACCCCAATTGCTGTTCAGACAGGTATGCCTACGGAGGATTTGTTGCAAGTTGGTGCTTTAGGTTTAATAAAGGCGATTGAGTTTTATGAGTTAGATAAGAATGCTAAATTTGAAACTTATGCCAATTATTTTATTAAGGGTGAGATAAGGCATTATGTTCGTGATAAAGCCGGTTTGATTAAAACTCCGAGAAAGGTGCAGGAACTTTTATTTAAAATTAATTCAGCACGTAAAGTTCTTATGGATGAAGGTAATAATGACCCAACTGATGATATGGTTGCCGAATATTTAGGACTTCCTGTTGCTCAAGTTAGAGATGTTATGAAAGTTGAGCAATACAAGAGTTTAATATCTTTAGATCAGACTTTTTCAGTTAATGATGAGGATGATTTGTCATTATTGGAAAAAATTCCTGCGGGTGAAAATACCGGATTTGGAGATTCTTTTGAAGATAAACTGATGCTTTCTTTTGCGATAGAAAAGCTGCCGCAGGAGCTTAGAAATATTATTGAGATGAGCTTTTATCAGGATTTAAACCAAAGAGAGATTGCAGAAAAACTCAATATCTCGCAGATGCAGGTTTCTAGAAGATTAAAAAAAGCTTTGAATAAATTGTATGAGTTGATAAAACGAAATTGAGGGATATTTAATTATGCTATATGTGTATTTATTAATGATATTATTTTTTGTGTTCTGTATAGGGACAGTCATTGGAAGTTTTTTGAATGTAGTTATTCTTAGAGCTTTTAGCGGTGAATCTATTGTATTGCCGCCTTCTAAATGCCCTAAGTGTGGAAATAAATTGAAATGGTGGCATAATATTCCGATTATATCCTATATTTTATTGAGAGGTAAGTGCTATTTTTGTCACGAAAAAATTAGTATTCAATATCCGATTATTGAGTTTATAACAGGATTGGTTTTCCTAGCGGTATTTATAAAATTTGGGCTTACTCTCGATACGATATTCGGTTTTATAATTGCTGGGTTGCTTATTGTGATTGCTGTTACAGATATTAAAGAAAAAGTCGTTTTTGATATGCATACATATTCCCTGATTGCAGTTGGACTTTTTTATAATCTCTTGCTTACAGGAATTCTAATATACCAGCAGGTCAATACTATTGTGGGATTTCATCCAAATGCTCAGTGGTGTATTTCTAATCCTTTAACATTATCACTTTTAGGGTTGATTCTCGGTGCGATAATTATGGAAATTGCAGCAAGAATCGGATACTTGATTGCAGGTGAACGTGCGTTTGGTGAGGGTGATACATATATTGCCATGGGTTTAGGTGCAGTATTTGGGTGGTTGAATATCATTTTAATCATAATATTGGCCATAATTATCCAGTTGATTTTGACATTCCCGCTCTTTGTTGTGAAATTAGCAAAGAATAAAAATTGGATGACATTAGTGTCTTTGATTTGTTTCTTTGTTTATGCAGGATGTTTTTATTATTTTGATAAGTTTACCGGCGTGTTTGATAATTCTGTGTTAATGATTATTGGAATTGTAACAATGTTCATCCTTGGAATTTTCGCTTGCTTTTACGTTATCAAATGCTTGAAAGTAAACAAGGATAATCTTACATACTTGCCGTTTGGGCCGGCTTTGGTTGTTGCGGGCATGATTTTATTGCTAACCAATGCTAACTTTTTGTTAGGCCTTGGCGGGTAAGGTAAATATCAATAAATGGGAGGATGTGTATTTACAAAATTTAATATTTAATATACAGTGTAATGACTTATTAGTGTTTATCATTAATAAATTACAGGTAGTAAGTAGAGGTTTTGTAAATGGCGAATATTGTTAATTTATTATCGCAAGTTTTGACTCCCGTTCAGGTTCAGACAACTGCACCTGTTACTCCGAGATCTTCAAATCCGTTTGATAACAACCCATTTGTTAATTACAACGGACATCAATATAACAGCGGAACTTATGCAAAAAACAAACCTGTAAAAGGTGGTTATTTTGCAGGTTATTACAACGGGAAGCAGAATATTGTCGGACGCCGTTTGTTTGTTGAAGTGTAAGTTTATTTTGAAACAAAAAGGAGACATGCACAGTTCTTTAATTGGACTGTGCAATTTTTTGTTCATTATTTGAATTTTATTTATGAACTTAATAAAAAATCTTTTTACGAATAATTTTTTTTATAATAGAATATTTTTATGGATATTTTGGAAGTTAAAAGAATATGGGCAGAGGTTAAGAGTCAATTAAGGACTGTTTTGCCTGATCATGCATATTACCCTTGGGTTAACGAGATGGACGTTTCAGGTTGTGAAGATGATAAATTCACTCTGATTACCGTGCATGCTATGGCTCCTCAAATTATTAGACAAAACTATTATCACAAGATTATTGACACATTCAAAAAGGTTACGGGTAAAGATTATGATTTTACTGTAATGTATGATGATGAACTTGCTAAAAAGTATGAGAAGGCAAAGAAAAAAGAATCATCCAGACCTAAGAGTCTTGTGACCCCTGAAGAAGAGCGTGAAAATTCAGTAATGGATAATCTTGCTCAGATGCAATCTTTTGCAAATTTGAATTTGAAGTATAAGTTTGAGAATTTTGTAGTTGGTGACAATAGTGAGTTTACTTATGCTTTAGCTCAAAATGTTGCTCATAATCCTGCAAAAAAATATAATCCATTGTTCATATATGGTGCACCCGGATTGGGAAAAACTCATATAATGCAGGCTATTGGACATTATATTATTTTTAATAAGCCAAAATTAAGAGTAAAATATATTAAGACAGAAGAATATGTAAATGAGCTTATCAAATCTATACAGAAGGGATCTGATAGAAATGGTAAGATGGAATCTTTCAGACAAAAATATAGGAATGTCGATGTTCTTCTGATTGATGATATTCAATTTATTGAATCTAAAAAGCGTACTATGGATGAAATTTTCCATACGTTTGATAGTTTGTTGAATAAAAATAAACAAATAGTTATTACTTCAGATAGGCTCCCTTCCGAAATTCCAACGCTTCCTGCACGTTTGCAGAGCCGTTTTGAGATGGGAATTATGACAGAAATTACTCCGCCTGATTTTGAAACTCGAGTTGCGATTTTACAAAATCTGGCTGAGCAAGAGGGTGTACAGGCTGAGTTTAAAGTTTTTGAATACATTGCAAACAATTTTGTGAATAACGTTAGAGAATTAGAGGGTGCTTACAATAAGGTTAGTGCTTATGCGGTTTTTGCTAAGTCCGAATTAACTTTGGATTTGGTTAAAAAAGTTTTGAAATGTGATGAGAAAAAACGAGAGATTACTTTTGGTGAAATCGCTCAAGCTGTGGCTGACTATTACGGTGTTACAGTTGAGGATTTCAAGAGTCCTTCTCGCGGACAAAAAATTTCTAACGCAAGGCATATTGCAGTTTATTTGTCCAGAGAAATTACGGATAAAAGTTTCGAACTTATTGCAAAATTCTTTAATAAGCGTCATCCTACAATGTTATATTCTTATGATAAGATTAAGGATGAGATTAAGAACAATAGGGAACTTGAGCGTTCAATTAATGAAATCAAGAGCTCTTTGAAGGGGTAGAAGATAAATGTATGATTATATCAAAGGTGTTCCTGCCGGTAAGATAAGTAATTCTAAGGGGTGCTTTGTAACTTTAGAAGCATTTAGTATAGGGTATCTCATAGAAATTACTTCCAGAGATTACAGGGAAATTTCTAATGATGAGGTTAAGGTTTATACTGTGCTTATCCATAGAGAGGATAAGATGAGTTTGTGCGGATTTTTGAAGAAAGAAGATCGAGATATTTTCAATATTTTAACTTCTGTATCAGGGGTAGGAAGTAAGATGGCTTTGACTTTGCTCGATGAGTTTGAGTCTTCTGAGCTAATAGGATTTGTTATTGAGGGAAATTATAAGGAAATAACAAGGGCTAAGGGTGTTGGGCCAAAACTTGCTCAAAAGATTATATTAGAGTTAAAAGATAAGCTAATGAGTTATAAAGAGACCGAGCCGATTGCTATTCAAACTAGTAAAGTTCAGGATTCTCAAGCTGTTGAGGATGCTCAGACTGTACTTATTTCACTTGGTTATGAGAGAGATGAAATTAAAAGTGCTATGTCTAAAGCAATGGCGTCATTAAGTGATAATTCAAGTGCTGAGGAAATTTTAAAACAATCTTTGATGATATTATCCTTATAGGTAATGTAAAGGTTATGTAGAGTACTTGCCAAGATTGAATTTCGCTGGTATTATTAGTGCTATGATGAATTTGATTAATTTTACCTCAGTAAAAAAAGATTTTTTGGCGTCAATTATTGTATTTTTGATTGCGATGCCCCTTGCGATAGGTATTTCTATTGCTTGCGGTTTGCCTGTATATAGCGGTTTGATTTCAGCAATAATAGGTGGTGTTGTCGTCGGTGCGTTTTCCGGAAATTCACTCCAAGTATCAGGGCCGGCTGCCGGTTTAATACTTATTATTACAGATATTATTGCGACACAAGGTGTTGAAAAACTCTTTTTGATAATCTTTCTTGTCGGGTTGATGCAGATAGCGTTTGGGCTATTTTCTTTAGGAAAGTGGTTCAGGGCAATATCTCCTGCAATTATTCAGGGGATGCTTGCTGGGATTGGTGTTTCTATCTTCTTGTCCCAGTTTCACATAATGCTTGATAACAAACCTGGAAATAACTTTTTTGAAAATATTTTAGATTTGTTTAAGGTTATATATCATTCGGTATTACCTTTTGATGGTTCGCATCATCATATTGCGTGTTTTGTCGGGGTATTAACTATTGGTACAATAATTTTGTGGGAAAGAATTCCTAGTAAGAAGCTTAAGGTTATTCCTCCTGCGCTTGCAGCAGTTATTTTAGCTTCTGTGGTTGCTGCTGTTACTCATCTTGATATTATTAATTACATTGAAGTCGGTTCAAATTTTTGGGCTAATGTTACTTTCATTAAACCTGAAACTTTTACGTCTGTTTTAGGGCTTCAGGTTATATTGAGCGCTCTTATTATCACATTTATTGCTAGTGCCGAAACTTTATTGACTTCAAATGCTATTGATAAAATGTGTGAACGCTCAAAGACTGATTATAATAAGGAAATTATCGCTCAAGGTATTGGTAATTCAATATCAGGTTTGGTCGGAGGACTTCCTATCACTGGTGTTATTGTAAGAAGTGCTGCAAATATTAATGCTGATGCTCAGACCAGATTTTCAACTATAATGCATGGTTTTTGGATTGTGCTTTTTGTGACTTGTTTTCCACAAATTCTTAATTATATTCCTCAGTCAGCTTTAGCGGCTATTCTTGTTTACACAGGTTATAAGCTTGTTGATGTTGATGCGGCTAAGCGCTTGTACCATTTGAGTAAGGGCGAGTTTGCTATTTATATGATAACTCTCATTGCTATACTTTGCACCAATTTATTTGAAGGTATTTTGGTAGGTTTTGGTGCAGCTCTTGCAAAAAGTGTTTTTAAGATGTTGAGAGTTCATATAAAATTTGAGGATGTTGATGGAAAATTTGTGGTTAAACTTTCCGGAAACATTGTGTTCTTACAGCTTCCTCAGTTGATAGAAATTTTTGAACATTTGCCTGAGGACAAGGATGTTTACGTTTGTGCTGACAGACTTCATTTTATGGATCATGCTTGTGCTGATTTTATCAAAGATTGGCAAACTTCAAGAGAAAAGTTGAATGTTTCAACTGAAGTTGATTGGAGTAGTATAAGAAGAAGTTACCCTAGCCTTAAGTGGCGTAAATTCCATAAAGAAGACTAATTTTAAATGTTTATGATATACTCGTCTTATGAATAAATTGGAGTTTTTAAAAACAAGGCTTAACGTCTTTGCAGGGGATTTGTTTGGTGGTGTAAATTCGGCTGTTATAGCTTTGCCACAGGCTTTGGCTTTCGGTGTTGCTACCGGCTTTGGGGCTGGCGCCGGAATATGGGGTGCAATTATTCTATGTTTAGTTTCCGGAATTTTAGGTGCTCGTGTTCCTATGATTTCAGGAATTACCGGGCCTGTTGCGATAGTTATAGCTTCTTTTATGCACGCATTAAATAAAGATATTTCATCTGTTATTTTTATAATTCTTATGGCTGGGTTATTACAGTTATTGCTTTCTATGACCAAGCTCCCTGATGTGGTTAAGTACGTTCCTTATCCTGTTATATCAGGTTTTATGAATGGTGTTGGTGCGATTATTATAATAATGCAGCTTAATCCGCTTATCGGGTTAAAGCCTTTTTCGAATACTGTTGAAAGTATTAAAAATTTGTTTTTAACTTTGCATTTTGTTAATCCTGCGGCTTTGGCTCTGGGGGTAGGGACTTTAGTTATCGTGTTTTTTACTCCGAAGTTTATAAGCAAATTTGTCCCTGCTCAAATTATTGCGCTTATTGTATGCACTTTAGTTTCTATGAAACTGGGATTGAATGTAGAAAAAATTTCAGAAATTTCTGCTGCACTTCCGCAGATTCATCTTCCACATACAACATTACATAACTTTATTGCTTATTTCCATTATTCAATAATGTTAGCAATTGTTTTATCCTCAGAAACACTGTTAACGGGTTTAGTTACTAATTCAATTACCAAACAGGTTTCATCTCCAAAAAGTTTGTTGATACCTCAAGGGATTGGAAATATGTTATGTTCACTTACAGGATGTCTTCCGGGTGCAGCTGCAACAATGCGTACTGTTGCTGCTATAAAAACCGGTGCCGCAACAAGAATAGCTGCTATTATCAGTGCTGTTGTTTTGTTGCTATGTTTGTCCATCTTTTCAGGGTTCGTTGCTGAAATTCCACTTCCTGTTTTGGCTGGGATTTTGATTAAAATTGGGTACGATATAATTGACTTTAAGCTTTTAAAAGTTCTTAAATATGCTCCAAAAGATGATAAGTACGTTTTAGCGGTTGTATTTTTCCTTACTGTATTTTATAACCTTATTGCCGCAGTTGGAGCAGGGATTGTTTTGGCGGCTCTTCTTTATGCTAAAAGGCTTGCTGATAAAGCTACTATTACGCAAACCGTTATTTATGATAAAGATATCAGAAAGATGGAACGCTCTGTTGAACAGAGCTTTAAACATAAGATACGTGTTGTTCACATAAACGGACAGTTTTTCTTTGGTTCAGCAACTCAGTTGGTGGCGCAGTTTGATGAAATGCTTGGTACTAAGTATCTTATTTTAGTCTATGATTCAGATGCTGAGCTTGATATTTCTGCGATTTTTGCGTTAGAGGATATTATTGTTCGCTTGAAGGCTCAGCATATCAAAATTCTTTTGGTTATAAATAATAATCAAATAAGAGAACAGCTTGTTCAGCACGATATCGTAACTCAGGTAGGGGAAAATCATATTTTTTATGATGAGCTTGCCGCAATAGATTATGCGAAGGGAAGATTGAAAAGAAAATTGGATAGACGTCATTAAAGGCACTCTTTCTATGAGGTTTAAGTTTTCTTTTCCAGGCTTGCAAATTAAAATTAAAGACGTAATATAAAATTGCAACTGAAAGGAGATTGTTATGTATCACGTTTATACTGAAAAAGATGAAAACGAATTTTCAAAAACTCTTGTTGGCGAATTTACAGATTATGACAAGGCCGTTGAAAGAGGTAGAAAAGCAATTGAAAACAAAGAAAACTACATCTGGATAATTGAGCAGACAGACGGACACGTCAACAATTATGGTGAACTTATTACCACAGTTGTTGCCAGAAGTGATGACGAAGATTAAAAGGTTTTATGGGTGGAGTTTTACTCCACCTTAGTTTTATCCAAGAAGATTTTCAAGAATTTTAGCATTTTCATCAGCTCGTTTTGACTGATTTACTGAAACTCTTCTCATATAAGTTCTTAAAGCTTCGCGAATTAATTCGCTTCTAGTTCGTTGTTCATTATTTGCGAGACCATCTACTTTATCTAAAAACGCATCTGGCATTGTTACTAAGATTTTTGCCATATCCTAACCCTCCAGTTTAAACACATCTATAGTATATCATATGTTTATATTTTCTGCAACCGTTTCCCTTATGAGCTTAGGCTTAGTGACTAATAGACAAAGTTTTTTCGTTTGAATATATTATTATCCATAAGTTAAGGAAATAGAAAGGAGTTTTCAATGGAAGAAAATAGAGAAAATAGAGAGCAAGAGCACCATAATGGTGACGGACATTGTGGGTGTAAGCATCCTATGATGCGACATATTTTTATTGCTCTACTTACTTTTTTAGGAGCATTTATGGCTTTTTATGTTGTAGCTGATTGGCATTATAAGCAAATGTTTGATCCAATTGCACAGATGAATAGAATGGATAGGATGATTCGTTCAGATTTTGATTCTATGAGCAAAATAGCAGAAAAGCAAATTATGAAAGGTGCTCGATTTGCTGAGAAAAATGAAAGTTATATACGTTTAGAGAGGGCTGATAAGAGTTATAAGGTTATTGTTGACTTAAGACCTTTTGATAATGATGAAAAAAATATTGAAGTTTCCGCAGATGGAAATGTTCTGACAATAACTGCTGCAGGTTCTTCAAACAAACACGGACACGAAAGAATTTTAAAGATTTCTCAAAATTATATGTTTGATGAAGACGTAAACTTAGAAAATATGACTAAGATACGCCAAGGTGATGACCTTGTAATATATATTCCAACGGAAAAATAATTAATCTAACACCTATCTAATACCGAAGATATTCCTTCGGTATTTTTTTCTATCTATTTGTTCGTTTTTTTTTTCAAAATTTCATAAAAATATATAAAACTGTTTACTTTTTTATGTTTTTGTTACAATATATTCAGACATTTACATATAAAAGGAAGAGAAAATGATAAGAACAAAGATGAAATCACACAATTGCGGAGAACTTAATCTTAGCAATATTAATGAAGAAGTTACTCTCTCAGGTTGGGTTGCTACCATTCGTGACCTGGGTGGAATTTTGTTTGTAGAATTGAGAGATAGAAGCGGATTCTTTCAAATCGTAACAAACCCTCAGATTAACCCTGAAGTTCATAAAATTATGGAAAAGGTAAGATCTGAATACGTTATTACTGTTAAGGGTAAGGTTACAAGAAGACCTGAAGAAACTTATAACGAAAAGTATGCAACAGGACAAGTTGAAATGTATCCTGATAGCTTGGAAATTCTTTCAACTGCAAAAGTTTTACCTTTTGTTCTTGATGATGATAATGTTTCTGAAGATATCAGACTTAAATACAGATACCTTGATATTAGAAGAGAAAGTATGTTGAATAATTTGAAGTTGCGTCACAAGATTTGTCAGGCAGCTAGAAATTATTTGAACAGTGAAGAGTTTATGGAAGTTGAGACTCCTATCTTGATTAAAACAACTCCTGAAGGTGCTAGAGACTACTTGGTTCCATCTCGTGTTCAAGAAGGTAAGTTCTATGCGCTTCCTCAATCTCCTCAAATCTTTAAACAACTTTTGATGGTTGGTGGTATCGAAAGATATTATCAAATTGCAAAATGCTTCAGAGATGAGGATTTGCGTGCTGACAGGCAGCCTGAATTTACTCAAATTGACCTTGAAATGTCTTTTGTTGAACAACAAGATGTTATCAAGTGTGTTGAAGGATTGATTGTTGAAACATTTAAGGCTGCAGGTGTAGAAGTTAAACCTCCGTTCATTCAAATTCCTTGGCAAGAAGCTATGGACAGATACGGTTCTGATAAACCTGATACTCGTTTCGGTCTTGAGTTGTTCGACATTGGCGATATTATTCTTGAGTCTGAATTCGAAATTGTTAAGAAGACTCTTCAAAACGGTGGTATTGTAAGAGGTATCAGAATTCCTGGCGGAGCTAAATATTCAAGAAAAGATATCGATGATATTACAAAACTTGCTGTATCATTCGGTGCAAAAGCTTTGGCAAATATCATTTATAACGAAGATGGAACAGCTAAATCTCCTGTATTGAAGTTCGTTACTGAAGATCAAGCTAAACGTATTCAAGAAAGAGCTGGTGCTCAAGCTGGAGATATAATTTTCTTCGTTGCTGATAAACCAAAACTTGTTTACGATATTATGGGTAGATTAAGACTTCACTTTGGTAAGTCTTTGAACCTAATTGATGAAAGCAAACATAATTTGTTATGGGTTGTTGACTTCCCGATGTTTGAATGGAGTGATGAAGAAGGTAGATTTATGGCAATGCACCACCCATTCACATCTCCTTGTATTGAAGATTTGGATAAACTTAAATCTGGAGATTTGGGTAACGTTAAATCAATTGCTTATGATATCGTTTATAACGGTACTGAGCTTGGTGGCGGTAGTGTTAGAATTCACTCTTCTGAAGTTCAATCTGCAATATTCAAGGCTTTGGGCTTAACAGAAGATGAAGCTAAAGAAAAATTCGGATTTATGGTTAATGCTCTTCAATACGGTACACCACCTCATGCTGGATTGGCAATTGGGTTGGATAGACTGGTTGCTTTGCTTTGCAGAACAGAGTCTATTCGTGATGTAATTGCATTCCCTAAGAATTCTGGGGCAAAAGATTTGATGAGTGATGCTCCTGGTGAAGCTTCTCTACAACAGTTAAGAGAACTCCACTTGAAGAGTACAGCTCACGTAAATAAATAGTTTTTGTGTTTACTAATACCCTACTTGAGATTTGAATGTTTTGGGTAGGGTTTTTATATTTATAGGAGAGAGTATGGAATATAAGTCTTATGAGCAAATGAAGGAAGAGTTTAGGAATTTTTACCACAGTGATGCAAAAGGTAAGCTTGCTGAGTATGAGAAATTCCGGAAGTCAAATGCTCCTAGGATAGTTTGTTTTTATGGAGTAATTTTTTCTATTATTTCTCTTCTGTTTTTTGCTTTTTTTAGCATTGTGCACCTTGCAATAATTTCTTTTGTATTAGCATTTGTATTTGCTGGCCTTTTGCTCCTTGGTGATAAAACAAATAATAATGATGATGTAAATCTACATAATAGTACAGAAAAAATTTTAAAAAATTCATTAATGGATAAGTTTTTAAATATATTTTTGGATAATGCTTATTGGAAAGCTGATCTAAGTATGAATGATTTACCAAAGATTAAGTATTATTATTCGCTGAATATATTGAGTCGGGCTCCATTTATTCTTTTTGATGATATTATAGAAGGTTCGTTTAAAGATGTTAAGATTACAATCTATGAAGGTAATACAAGTATTTTTCAATTCGCTGCTCTAATTTTTATGGTTATAGTATTTGCAGCCTTTGCTGCTGTACTATTTTTTTGTTTTGGTATATTATTTTTTATTGCTACAATGTCAGGTTCTCCGTTCGGTTTTGTGGTTTGTGGAGTATTGGTTTTGTTAGGAATTTTGTGCTTCTTTAATTATTTCTTCTTTTATAAGCAATTTAGAGGTCTAATTATAGAAATTCAGATGAATAAAAACTTTCAAGGACACACCTTTTTCGTAGATAAAACTGTTGGTTCTAGAAATATAAAGTTTAATAAATCTCTATTTGAATCAGTAAAATTAGAAACTTCAAAGTTTTCAAAGTTATATAATGTTTATTCAAATGACCAAGTTGAAGCAAGATATCTTCTTACCACCGCATTTATGGATAGAATCTGTAATCTTGGGTTAGCATTCAAGGCTAAATCGGTTTGCGGGGCTTTTAAAGATGATAAATTAACCTTAACAATTAACTGTGGCAAAGATATGTTTGCAATGGGTAGTAATTTCAAGGAATCTGATTCGAAAACATTTGCACAGTTATTTAATGAAATGATTTCAATATTGCAAATAATTGATGTATTGAAGCTTAATGAAAGGACTGGTTTGTAACAAATTTTTAAAATATTAAAGATTTTGATAAAGATCTCCGTAATAAATCCTAAGTAAGGTTAGAATTATGGAGATTTTTTATGGAAAATATGCCTATTTTAAGTAGATTACATATGTTATTAAATGATATGTCAATAGAAGATATTAGGCAAAAATTCGGGGATAATAAAACTTATATTAGTTTGTTTAATCATATTGATAAATTGGACGGTAAGGCTGATGGGACTATTAAGTCTGACAATGTTTTTGATGTTGATGCGCAATTTTTAAATAACCTTGAGACGTATGTTGAGACGCAAAAATTAAACTTGACTGAAGAAGAGCAACGAATGAAAGAGTATGAGGAAGCTCAAGGTAATTTTACTTTTGGAGATGGTCATTTTGAATTGGATGATGCAAAAATAGAGGCTTATATCAAGGCGCATCCGGATTTGGCTGATGTAAGTGCTAATGATATGAAAAAGTTTTTTGAAACTATTATCCAAATTGATGATGAAAAAAATGATAAAGCTGGAGAAGAGTATTCAAAGAAACAATTAGAAAGAAACCCTAACATGCCTAAGGAGCTTGCTTTAAATATAGGGTTGGATGAAAAAATTGATGTTGTAACTAAAAATGGCAAGACCTATTATGATGTAACAGATGAGTACGGTAGCAAAAGAAGATATGATGCAGATGGAGCACTTCTTGCTTATGAATCGGATGCAACTGCAATAGGTGATACTGATGGGTATTGGAATACTCTTGGTGAATATAGAGAAGTTTTGCTTTTTGATAAAGATGGTAACGAATTGGGTGAAGTTCGAAAATATAATAATAGTACCGTTGTAGATAAAGAATATTATGAGAGCGGTAAAACCATTCGCCAGATGGGTAAAGCTGCATTTAACTATACAAAAGATAAATTAGATTCAATTCAGGTAAATGGCGGGTTACCAAATGAAGTTTCATTGAAGTGCGAGTACGATGAAAATGGTAAGATAAAAGATTTTAAATTCGCTAATTCTCAAAAAACTAATCCAAATTTAGCTGATAATAATGCTATGAATTTTGACGGTCCTATCGGAATGAGTGCAGCAGAAAAGCAGAATTTGATTGATTTGATGAATTCCGGTGCAAAGTTCGGTGAGGACTTCTCTCTTGATATGGAAAATAATCAACTAAAAGTTAACCCAATAATAAAAAATGAGTCGAATGGGGAATTACCTCAAGTTCCGGAATCTGTCAGAACTGATCTGTTAAAATACGCAGAAAAAGGTCTTCGTAATAACAGAGATTATACCGTGAAATATGCTAATGGGCATTACGAAATAGACTTTAACACTGCCAAAGCTCGTAACTATGCTTCTGAAGAAGCTAAGGTTACATATTCAAAAGATGGAAAGACGAAGGTTACGACTGTTGTCAATGGAGACGAAACTACAACTATTTTAGAAAGTGGTAACGATAAGTCCGTCCAAAAACAAAATAGAGGAGAAGCTTTTCTTGAAAAGCTTGTTATGGGTGACTTTAAGGGCGCCGATGAGCTATTGGGTGATGTCGGAATTTTAGGTAGTGATTTTGATTTTTATTCACTTTGTCAAAAATATGAAAAAGCTACCAATAAAAATCTGATGGATGAAATGTTGAAAGCATATGATAAAAAACTTATTACTAAAGATATGATATCAAAGCTTGTTCCAAACACTGCTGGAATAATGTTTATGGGTGATTTTACGCCTGAAGAAAAAGAAAAACTTTATCGAAGTGTGTTACAAAATATTTTTGATAGTGATAAACAAATGCATGAACAGATTAGTAAATTCGACGTATCAAAATCAGAGGTCGGAAAAATGATTTATTCTAATAGCAAACAAGTTATTTCCGATGATAAATATATTGAGACTTCCGGAGGTAAAAAATATACAGTTCAAAGAGCAAAAGATTCCATTTCAGTAGAAAGGGACGGTAAAACCTATACAATTGATTTGAAAGGTATAAACGAAAATTTGCAAAAAATGTTGTTTAGTGCTGATGCAAATGTATTGTATAGAATTGCTGAGAAAGGCATAAAATTTTGGGTCTTCTCTGATGTAGGAAGTGTTCACCCTAAAAATGTGAACGGCTATCATGATCCAAAAAATAATACTATTATGCTGAATGCGGATGTCTTAAGCGGAAGTAAATTAACAAGAACTCTTACTCATGAGGTTGGACATAGTTTCTATGGTGCAAGTTCGCCTCAAAATAAAGAATTAGAAGCAACGTTTAAGGAAGAATTGGATGCTTTCAATAAGTCTGATGAAGAGTTCAAAGGTGGAGATCACGCATACTGTACTACGCATGTATTTGAATTTGTTGCAGAAGCATATACTCTACTAACTACTGGCGAGGCAAAATCTGAATATACGATTGCAAAATACTTCCCTAAAACTTTTGAACTTGTCAAAAAGATGATTGAAGAACAGACGAAGTAATTCTTGACTATGTACCTAAATCGTCTATACTTTAATTATGGCAAGAAAAGTTATAGCTTTAGTTGATTGTGATTCTTTTTTTGTTTGCTGTGAGCAGAAAGTTAACCCTGAGCTCAAGGGTAAGCCTGTTTCTGTAATTTCAAACAAGGATGGATGTGTTATTTCCCGCTCGAAAGAAGCAAAAAAGATGGGTGTTCGGATGGGTGAACCTCTTTTTATGGCTAAAAAAGAACATCCAAAAGGAATTTATATCGTTGCAAACCATGAGTTATATGCTGATGTATCCCGTCAGGTTATGAGTAAATTAAGAGAATTTTCACCGACGGTTGAAGTGTATTCTATTGATGAAGCTTTTGTTGATTTAACCGGCTTAAGACGTTTATTCAAAAAAGAGTATATTGATTTAGCTGCATATATTCGAAGTGTAATAAAAGAGGAACTGGACGTAGATGTTTCTATCGGCATCAGCTCTTCAAAAAGTCTTGCAAAGCTGGCTTCAGACAAAGCTAAAAAGGAAGACTGCGGAATTTACGCTATTAATCCGCGTTTTGCAGTTGAAGAATTAAAAAAAACTAATATTGAAGAAATATGGGGTATCGGAAGAAATCTTACCAGATTTTTTCATAAAGCAGGCATCATAACGGCCTATGAACTCGTATCTCAGTCTGATGCTTGGTTGGATAAAGCTGTTGGTGTTAGAGGTTTAGAAATTAAACATGAATTGCTGGGTGAAACAGTTTCTCAAGTTTCTGCTGAGGTGAAACCTCCTAAGTCTATCCAAAATACAAGTGCACTAGGTAAATTTACTTCTGACTTAAATTTTATAAAAAATTCGCTTAATTATCATATCCATAAAAGTTGTGCCAAGTTAAGGCGGATGGAGGCAAAGTGTTCCCTAGTAGGTGTAATGTTAAGGACAAAAGACTTTTTGGTTTATACAGAGAAAAAAGTGTTGGAAAAACCTACTTGTTATGAATGGGAAGTTTCTGATATTGCATTTAATTTGTTAGAAAAAATTTATAATCCTACTCTTATATACAGAAGTACGGGAGTAATGCTTGAAAATTTAACATATGATAGTAATGAGCAGCTTTTTCTATTTGCCAATTCAGAAGAGGACAATAAAAATAAAAAACTGGCAAAATGCTTGGATAAGTTAGAAAGTCGTTTTGGAAAAAATGTTGTAAAAACAGGGTTTGTAAGTCCTAAAGACCTCTTAGAAGAAGATTGCAAGTAGGTTGTTTTCTGTTATTTATAATCCATTCTATTAGACTTCATTGTAGGTCTTAAAATGAGTTTTGCAAACTTCGTGTAAGCGATCTTTTCCAAATTTATCAATAAATTCTCTTGCTGTATCCTTTACTTGAGCAGCGCAGCCTTTTGGAAATTTAAGTCCGTATTTGTCTTCCATCTCCTGCATTTTGTGAACAAAAGCTGCTCTTGCTAGTACTGATGCCGCTGCAACAGCAACATCACTTTCAGCTCTTACCATTTGTTCAAGTCTAATGCTTTGTCCCTTTTTCATTAATGCAGATTTTATAAGGCTTTCATCTCCAAACTTGTCAGAGAGGGCGTATTCGCAAGTTTCTTGTTCCAATACGTTTTCAATAACTCTGGCGTGTCCCCAAGCAAGAAGTTTATTCAAATTCTTAATGTTAGCATAAAGTTCGTTATATTTACTGTTTGATATAGGAACAACCGAGTAGATAGAATGTTTCTTTATAATAGGTTCAAGAGTGAGTATCTTTTTATCTGTAATTTTTTTACTATCTTTAATACCTGCTTCAAGAAATATTTGAGCAGCTTTTTCGTCCGCCATAACGCCTGCAATAACAAGCGGGCCAAAAAAGTCACCTTTACCTGATTCGTCTGTTCCTATGTGCGTAATATAATCGCTCATTATCTTACACTCTCCGGAGTTGCCATTGGTATAGGTGTAGGCGCTTTTGTTTCAGCCGGAGCTGTTGGCACCGGTGCGGCTTGTGATTGACGTTTAAAGTTTTGAACTGCCTCTGCCGGAGTTATTGCCGGTTTTACCGTAGCAGGTGCTACCGTTGTCGGGATTGCATCAGTTGCCGGCTTCTCGTCATTTAAGTTTTCTTCAACAGTCTTAGCTTTTTGTTCGTTTTGTTTTAATAAATATGATGGGATAAGTTTGACTTCAGGATAGTTGAAATCTACCTTACCGTATTTTTGAGTAGCTGTTTTCATAACGTCACGCCAAATTAATGCAGGGACTGTTCCACCTTGGATTGATCTTGTTGTTGTGTTGTCGTCATTCCCTACCCATACACCTGTTACGATGTGTGGAGTGTAGCCTACGAAACTTGCGTCTTTGTAATCATCGGTGGTACCGGTTTTACCTGCGCAAGGTACTCCAATGTTAGCAGCTCTTCCTGTACCGTTTGTAATTACTGTTTTTAACATTGCAGTCATTTCTGCGGCAGTTTTAAGACTTAATTGTCTTGAAACTTTTGTTTTTGGAGCTCGGTAAACAATTTTTCCTCTTGAAGTTTCGATTCTCTCAATTGCATAAGGTTGAACAACGTAGCCGCCATTGGCGAATGCACCGTATGCTCTTGTAAGTTCAAATAATTTGCTTCCGTTTGATCCTAGTGCAATTGTATAGTCATATTCTAACGGAGTTGTTATTCCAAGCATTCTTGCGGTTTGGATTACTGAACGGATACCAACTTCTTTAATTAATCTTACCGCACAAACGTTTGATGATACCATTAACGCTGTATATACAGGAATTTTTCCTTTGTATTTTGAGCTGTAATTTTTTGGTGACCAATCTCCAATAGTTATTGGAGCGTCTTCTATTAAGTCGTTAGGGGTAATTCCGTGTTCAAGTGCCGCTGCATAGACGAAAGGCTTAAATGCGGAACCGGCAGGTCTGATTGCTTGAACTCTGTCGTATTGTGATTGTGTGTAATCCTTTCCGCCTGCATATGCAAGTATTCTTCCGTCAAGCGGTGAGAATGAGAACACTGCAGCTTGCTGGTTTGCTCTTGTCAAACCGTAATTACGCATGTTCTTTAGTATCGCTTCGTTTAATTTTTCTTGAGTTTTATAATCCAAAGTCGTTACAATTTTATAGCCGCCTTGAGAAATATCGGTTTCATCAAACCCGAGTTTCTCAAGTTCTTTCATTACATAATCTGTAAAGTAAGGAGCCTTGTTTGTTGTATAGAACCTTGGTACCGATGTTAGATGTACTTTTGCTTCTTTTGCTGTGTTATATTGATCTTCTGTAATGTACTTCATTTTATACATACGAGTAAGAACTTGGTTACGTCTTTGTATTGCAAGATCCATATTGTTAAACGGTGAATATACAGAAGGGGCTTGTGGTAATCCTGCAATCAAGGCAAGTTCAGGCAATGTACAGTTTTTAAGTTTTTTGTTGAAATATGTTTCAGCAGCACTTTCTACACCATAAGCACCTGAACCAAGATATACATTGTTCATGTACATTTCAAGAATTTTATCTTTAGATATGGTTTTTTCTATCCTTGCTGCGATTATTATTTCTTTTATTTTTCTGTCAAAAGTTTTTTCGTTTGAAAGGAATAGAATTCTTGCGAGCTGTTGGGTAATCGTACTTGCACCCTGAACTACGTGACCAGCAAGTATGTTTTGAATTGTTGAACGTGCAAGACCTGAAAGGTCATAGCCGTGGTGGCTGTAAAAGTTCTTGTCTTCAGTCGCAATCAGAGCATTTTTAAAATCTTCTGGTACATCTTCAAATGATATTTTTGTTGAAGTGTATGCAGTGAAAGTTTTAATAATTTCTCCATCATGAGAGTAAAACTGTGTTACGATGTTCGGTTTAAAACCTTCCAAATTTTTTATCGGAGAAAGTGAAGATAAGTATAATTCAAATGCTGCAACTCCTGCCAGAACACAAGCTATTGCAAAGATTATAAGCGTTCTTAAATTACTCCAAAATCCGTTAGGTTTGTTTCTTCTTGATATATTTGATTTCGCGATTTCTCTCTCAGATGCGTAGATATCGCTTCTTCTTATTCTTGCCATGTTAATTATCCCTTCTCATTCTATCCCTCATTTTATTATAAAAACAAGGTTAAGGCAAATTCTTTATGTTATTATGTAAATATGTTAGATTTTTTAAGAGTTGCTTGGTACGAATTCCTTTCGAATTTTGTTCCGCAGAAGGTTGAGTATGAGATAACCGGAGAATGTAAAAAGTGCGGTAAATGCTGCAATTATATGTATAGTGTTGATACTTATACGGAAAAAGAATTTAAAATTATGCAATTCCTTTTCCCAACTTACAGACGTTTTTATATTAAGGGAAAAGATGAATACGGAAATTTTATTTTTGCTTGCAAGTTAGTTACAAAAGATGGACTTTGTTCTGATTATAAACATCGACCAAGAATGTGCAGAAATTACCCAGTGAAGAAAATTTTTTATCCGGCAACACTTCATGACGGGTGCGGATATACAATTAAAACAAAAAAGTTTGAGGATTATCTGAATACAGATAAGTCTTAATGTGAAAAGCTTTAGCAGTATGCAGTTTCACTCTTTATAAAGATTTGCATGGAAATTATTCCAAAAAGATAGTCTTTTCTTTCTTTAAGTATAAAACCTTCTTTTTCAAATTCTTTTATTAGGTTTTCTGGTGTAAAGAATTCTCTTTTCGATTTGACCAAATATTCGTAAGGTACCGCTTTCCCATAGAGAATATGAGTAGTTTTTTCTGCTATGAAGTCGAAAATTTTTGAGAAAAAATTTTTTCTCCCAAAGTCCAGGTGCATGAGTTGCCCATTATCTTCAAGGACTCTGAAACTTTCTTTTATTGCTTGTTTATAATTTTCTATATTTCTTAAACCAAAGCTCATTGTAATAATATCAAAACTATTGTTCTGAAAGGGTAGTTTTGTGCAGTCTTCTTGTAAAAAGGTTATTTTGGGGTGCTTTTTTCTTGCAATTTCTATCATGTTTTCAGAAAAATCAATTCCTATGATATTTAGTGTTTTGTTATTTTTGCTTATGTAATTTGCGATATCGCCTGTTCCGGTACATTCATCAAGAATTCGCATGTTATCATTTATGATTAGGCGTTTTATTGCAATTTTTTTTATTAATTTATGTAATCCAAGTGATATTATGTTGTTATTGAAATCGTATTTATCCGCGATTTTGTTAAACATCTCTCTTATTTCATTAGGATTCTTTGATACTGTCATAATTTGTAACCTTTTTGCATAACCTTAATATTATCATATAATGGAAGTTATGAAAATAGCTTTTGTACCAATAGACAATCGGCCTGTTTGTTACCAGTTACCGAAAATGATTGCTGATATCAACCCTGATGCAGAATTATTAATCCCACCTATTGAATATTTGGGAGATTTACATAAGACTGCTAATGTTGAGGGGCTTTTTGACTGGTTGAAAAATCTTTCTAAGGTTGATGCTTTTGTTCTATCTCTTGATACAATTGCATATGGAGGTTTGATCCCATCAAGGAGAAGTCCTGATACTTTTGATGATATAAAATCTCGTATTGAGGCTTTAAAAAATATTCTCTTAAAGTTTGATGCTAAAGTTTATGCTTTTTCTTCAGTTATGAGAATATCAAATAACAACGTTAACGAGGAAGAAAAAGAATATTGGAACTTGTATGGAGAGAAAATTTTTAAATATTCTTTTGATTTTCATAAATTTGATAAGGCGGAAACCTCTGTACCTCAAGAAATTTTAGATGATTATTTAGCGACAAGAAAACGAAATTTTGAGATAAATAAAATTTATTTAGAGTGGCAAAAAGAGGGGTTTTTTGACACATTGGTTTTCTCAAAAGATGACTGTGCAGAATTTGGATTGAATGTTATGGAAGCTCAGGAGCTGGAGAAGCTTGGAGGTTTTACAAAGACCGGAGCCGATGAGATTCCTTTGGCACTTTTGGCAAGAGCTTGGCGTTCAGACGTTAAAATTGCGCCTATCTTCCTTGCGCCGGAGCATAAGGAGTTAATTTCTAATTACGAAGATGTATCTATTGAAAGGTCAGTATTATCTCAAATTGAACTTGCAGGTTGTACTGTTGCAGAAACTGAAGATGCGAATGTTTTGCTGTTTGTGAATAATTTTGAGGATAAACAGGGTGAAATTGTTATGAAACGGGGAACAAAATCTTTTTCAGGCAGTTGGAATAATCCTGTAAAACCGTATATAGTTGCGGATGTAAGGTTTGCAAATGGCGCTGATAATGCTTTTATAAATGTGTTTTTGAAAGAAAATTGTTCTGATAATTTTAGAGGGTATTCTGCTTGGAATACTTCCGCAAACACTCTTGGAAGTTTAATTTGTGCGATGAAATATACTAAGAAGCAAAATGATGCTTTTAAAAGACTTCAAGTCGTTAGGCTTCTTGATGATTGGGCATATCAAGCTAATGTTCGACAAGAACTTCAAAGCCCTGATGTTGATGCGTTAAGTGAAAAGATGAAACCTTATGAAGATAAGGTGAGAGAATTCTTAGGGTTTGGTTTTTCGGTCAGATATTCTTTTCCTTGGAATCGTTTGTTTGAGGTGAAAATTGAGCTTATTTGAACTGATGCTGCTTTCCTTAGCTCTTGGCGTTGATTGCTTGGTTGTATCTTTCTCTCAAGGGTTGATTTTTAATTCAAATAAATTTAAAAATTCCATTGCCTTGGCTTTCACAATGGGATTCTTTCAAGGAGCCATGCCGGTATTGGGGTGTGGTGGTGCCGTTGTTGTGAATGATTATTTAGAAGCCTTTTCGAGTTTTGTAGTATTTGGAATTTTCCTCATTTTAGGGATAAAGTTTATTTACGAGGCTTGCAAAGGCGATGAGGATGAGCTTAAGATTGCTTGTATTGGCTTTAAATGCCTTGTTTCTATGGGGATTGCAACCAGTATTGATGCTTTGGGGGCCGGGGTGAGTTTACATTTCTCCGGTGTTAATATGTATTTAGCAGTATTTCTTATTGGTTTATTTTCGTTTGTTATGTCTTTGATTGGATTTTGGTCAGGAAGCTTCTTTAAGCACATCCCTTCAAAATATCTTGAAATCGCAGGCGGAGTTGTTCTTATAGGTTTGGCCTTTAAGGCTTTGATATAAAAAATCCGAGGTTTCCCTCGGATTTTTTTATTTTGTGAAATATTGACTTGCGTCAATTCTTTGTCGTTCAGTTTCATTTGCTTCAATAAATGGCATTGCCTTTATATTGAATATCATTGCAACTAGTGAACTTGGGAATATTTCAACTGCATTGTTTAAATCTTTAACAGCTGCGTTGTAGAATCTTCTTGCTGCTGCAATGTGTTCTTCTTGTTCACTGTATGTTTGCATTGCTTGAATCATTGTTTGATCAGATTTTAATTGTGGATAGTTTTCTACTGAAACCATCAACTGACCCATTAATGAACTGATTTTTTGATCTAATTCGATTTTTTCTTGAGCTTTGTTTAGATCAGCAGGCATTTTTGATGCATCAGCTCTTAATTTTGTGATGTTTGTTAGCAACTCTCTTTCGTGTTCCATGAATTTGTTTGCAATAAACAAAATGTTTGGAATTAAGTCATAACGTTTTTTTAATTGAACGTCAATACTTGAGAACGCTTCCTTTACAGTGTTCTTTTTAGAAATTAATGAAACGTAAAGGATGTAAAGTATAATCAGTACGGCAACAATAATTATTGTAGGTACTGACCATCCTTGTTGTAGGAATGGTACGAATTGTTTTTCCATTGTCAACCCCTCTTTTGTTGTTAATATGCTTCCAATATACATGAAAAGAATAGTATCTAGAGGCAGTTTTATAAACCTCTAAATAGTTGATTTTTGACTAAATTAAAATGTTGTGTTAGTATTGTCCTTAGAATAATAGTATATTATGGGGTATGTTTTTATGAAAAAAATGTTATTTGCGTTTGCTTTTGCGGCTTTGGTTTTGCCGGCTTATTCAGAGCAGGTTGAAATTCCTAATACTGAATCTGTAAGATATTTTTCACAACCTCAAGATTCAAGATTCCGTTATGACTTGCCGGAAGGAAACCCATTCTCTTTCCGTAAAGATAATAAAGCCAAAGTAGAAAACGAAGATGGTGATATAACATTGGACGAAGAAGATGTAAAGCCGGTTAAAAAGGTTATAAAGAAACTTAGCGATAATCCTAAGCCTAATGAGCAGCCGCTTAATCGTGAAGATATGCCGATGAATTACGATTCGTTTCCAAAATATTATGATGCAAATGATATGATGCAGCAGCAATTCTTGCCTATGCCAACTTCAACTTTTTAGGTTAAGGTTTGTTAAATTTTCTTAATGATAGCGTGATAATAGGCAAATAAAATTTTGTTCTATCCTTTATATGCTTGTGTAAGTTTGAAAGGTAGTGTAGGCATGACTTCAATCCCATCTTTTAAAGCTAGTTTAATACAAAATCAGAGTGTTGCTTCAAAACCAGCACCTTCTGTTGATGAAATTTTAGCAGATAAGCAAGCTCAACCTGCTCAAGGTACTGAAAAGCCTCATAAATCAAGAATTGTTCCGAAAGTTGTAACAGCCGGTGTAGCGTTGGCTAGTTTTATTTACGCTGGACGTAAAGGTTATCTTTCTAAGCCGGTTCAAAGATTGCTTGGTGGTAAGCCTAGTCTTTCTCGTGAACAATTGCAAGCAAAGGTTACTGCTAAGTTAGATGAATACATAGCCAGAACCGGAGATGGTGCATTTGATATCGGTATATTGAAAAATGGTAAGGTTCGTGCTTCCAGAGTTAAATCAAACGGTAATAGGGAAATTATCACATTTAACCAAAAGAGTGGTTTGCCTGAATTTAGAGTTGAGTTTAATAATGTGAAGGGTAAAAAAGCTCTTGAGTATACAACTTGGAAAGGTGCAGATATTTTGGACGAAGGTTTTGATGCTGCAGATGCCTTTTATAAGAAATTTACTCGTAATGGCGTAAAACGCGAACATCTTTTTGGACCAAAATATACCCAAGCAAAAGTAACATATGGCGATTTGGTAAGAGGTGCTGAAAAGAGTGAAGTGAATGTTAAAACCTCTTATTACAATGATGGTAAAATAAATCAAGTAACCAATGAAGATTTGAATAACGGTACAGCTAATGTTAGAGATTTCTTGTACGATAAAGACGGTAATGTTAAGGGTATCGATTTTGTAGCGCCTGATGGAACTATTTTGAGAAAGTTCAAAGGGGAAGATACAATTGCCGTAAGCTCAACAAATAGAGATAGTTCATTCTTATCTAAGGTTAGAAACTTCTTTGGTGCATCTAAGCGAAACGTTATATAATTTAAAAATAATTTAAACTTTAAAAAGGAATCTGTATCGCAGATTCCTTTTTTATATATTAAAAAAGAGGATTAACACCCTCTTCTTTAATGGTGGGTCCGGTGGGACTCGAACCCACGACCAATTGATTAAGAGTCAACTGCTCTACCAACTGAGCTACAAACCCATATTTAATTGTCGAATTCATATCGCATCTGCGACTATTTAAACTTAACACTAACAATGAAAAAAATCAAGCGAAATTTTTATGCGTGGATAATTCCTCCTCCAAGGACAACATCACCATCATAAAATACAACGGATTGACCTATTGCAATAGATTTTTGGAGGTCTTCAAATTTTACTAGGACGTTACCATTTTCAAGAGGTGTGATTGTTACCTCGGTCGGTTTTTGAGTGGAACGAATTTTTGCAAGACATGTTGTTGGTTCTTTTAAATAATCAAAAGGAATCCAGTTAAGTTTTGTAGCAACAAGGGAATCCTTCATCGTATCATCTTTGTAGCCAACGACTACTTCGTTTGTGTCTTTTCTTAATTCAAGGACATACAAAGGTTCCGGCGCCGATATTCCAATCCCTTTTCTTTGACCGATTGTATAGTTCCAAATTCCATCATGTGAACCTAGAATTTTGCCGTTCTTATCTACGATGTTACCCTTTTTAGGTTGAACTTCAAGTAATTCGTTGTAATCGCCATTGTAAAAATCTTGACTATCAGGCTTGTCGAAGACTTTTAGTCCATAATTTTCTGCAAGGGTGCGAATTTCATCTTTTGTATATGTTCCAAGAGGCAACATGATTTTAGATAATTGTTCTTGTTTTAGTCTATATAGAAAATATGACTGGTCTTTATTCTCATTTACGCCTCTTTTGAGGATAAATCTTTCTCCTTGCTGTTCTATTCTTGCGTAGTGTCCTGTTGCAAATTTGTCAAAATCAATTCCGTTAGCTTTTGCAAGATTTGGAAGTGCGTCGAATTTTATAAGGCTGTTACACCAGATGCAAGGGTTTGGGGTTCTCCCCTCAATGTATTCCTTCTTGAAATTATCGAGGACTATCTTTTCGTACTGTTCAGCGCAATCAAATACGTAAAAAGGTATCCCGATACTTTCTGCGATTTTTCTTGTTTCTTCTATTCTATCTTTCTCATCTGGACTGTAACAAGCGTGATGTGTTGCTTTTTTGTCAGGATGAGCGTCAATTTTTTCTTGAATTCTTTTATGAACTCCTGTATTTCCCCATATGGCCATTGTAGCACCTATGACTTCGTGTCCTTGTTCTTTCAACATCATAGCTGTTACTGAAGAGTCTACACCACCTGACATTCCAACTAATATTTTCATTTTATTCGTTCTCCTCTGACCGATTCTTTTTCGTTTGGGGTTTTATCGGAAATAATAGGTAGCATGATGCTATTATTGCCGCTGCTCCAATTGTAACTTGTAATGGGAAAAATATCAATTCATTACGGTTTAAGATTAAGGGAAGTAACAATATTGCACCTGCCGGTGGAAATAGAGTTTTGATTTTTTCAAACGATATAAATAAAATTATGCAGGCTGTAATTGCGCTTATTATTAGCGGAAGGTGGAGATATACATTTAAGAGTAATCTTGCGCTTGATCCGGCGATTGCTGCTATTGTAATAATTGAAAATATTTTTAGCGGGATTTTTCTAACAGGATTATTCGGGTTAGAAAAAGCGGTAAAAGTTACAATTAGTGGCGGAGCTATGAAATATAGGTTTCGAGTTCCTATTGGGATTAGGGCAAAAATTAGTAGTATGAATAGTAGTTTGCTCCATCTTTTAAATTGAGTTTTTGTATCAAAGTGACATGGTTTATGATGATTTACAGGTCTAAGGTGGAGTTTTTCCATTAACTTTTGCAGGCTGATTATGATTAGTGCCATTGTACTTACTGAGATAGGGTAAATCCAGCTTGTAGTTGACATATAGACAGGCAATATGCAGGCAGAAATTATTGGAATAAGATCTGTGTTTGCTATTGTTAGTGCAGCTCCGGTAAAACCATAGCAAATAAGGACTTGTAATATCATTGGTAGGTGAATGTATCTTACTGTTAGCACCCCAATTAGTGATGATAGTGATACAAGAATAAATAGCTTTCTTTTATTGCTTTCCCAGATTTGTTTTTCAGAAATCCAAGCACCAATTGCCAAGGCGGCAATTTCAGGAAAGATAATTTCCTTTTCTCCGCTCAGTTCTGCAATAAGTAGCATTGTACAAATAAGTATTGTTGCCAGAATATATCTTTCATATCTGACAATTTTTATAAATCGGCTATTCATTACCTTTAATATAATATCTTAATTGTATATTTTCAAGTTGTTAAGATTTCAAGACAAGTTTTCCGGTTGAAGGATCTACTTCCCAATTTGCAGAAAGCTTGTAAACTACAAAACGGCCGTGTTCACCTTTTCCAGAGTCAGATTTATTATTTGAGTACGTACCCCAGCCTAAGTTGTCAGTTGCATCAGCATAACCTTGTCCGTTTCCGTTTGTAATAGCAATGTGACCGGCTTGGTCTGTATGACTTCCTCCGCTTTCAGGTTCCCAAATGACAATACATCCTGCAGGTAGATTTGCTAAGTCTGAGGAATTGATGCTTCTTGCGGTTCCATCTCCTGTTGCGATGTATTCTATTGGAGTAAACATTTCAGGGTGTGCGGCAAACCAGTTCTTAACATACTTTGGTTCGCTTCCGTATTTTATCATTTCGCTGACGTCTATGCCTGCGGCACTCATTGCTTCTTTTACACCAGTTAAACAGAGTCCGCTGCTAATGTTGTTTGGATTCTTGGATACTACATTGTGAGCTGATTGTGCTAGTAATGCAGCTTCATCACTTATTTTTCCTGCTGTTGTGTTGACATTTACGCCTTTGGCTTTTTCGTGCATAAAGCCTCGTCTTTGTCCGTTTGCTCCTACATAAGAGCTGCTACCTGTATTTGTGCTTTGTTCTCTTAGTACTTTTGGATTATCTGCTCTTGCTGTGTATGAACCACTATGGGTATTCAGGTATTCTGCTCTAAAGTTGTCTTCTGCTGCACCTACTGTTGAGGCGTATTTTGAGCGTAAGGTTGAAGCTTCTTGAGCGCTTATTCCATCTGTAGTATTTATTGAACCTGTATTAACTTTAGATTTAAGTTCGTTTAAGTGTTTTAGAATTAATTTTATATCTGAATTTGTTAGTGACTCCATTTCATCTTTTCTTAGTCCGAAGTCAAAACCTAATTCTCCGTTTTGCAGTGCTGAAATTAATTGATTTCTTAAATTTGGGTCAATACCTTTTTGAGTCAGTATTTCTCTAAGCTGTTTAATTTCATTACCGTTATTCATATGTTTAGCTTTATCTGTGTACATGGCTGGCAGGAATATAATTCCACCCATTTCGCCATTATTGTTCATTTTTTCGAATGTTCTTGTTTCTTCTTCTTTTTGGATTGCTTCGTTTCTTGAAGCTTCTGTTTCTTTAAGTTTATATTCTTGTGTATATTGGCGAACATTACGTGAGTAAGACCATACTTGTGGTTTGAAGGTGCCGTTTTTAACTTCTGAACGTGTTGTTCCGTTCCAGAAGGCACATAGTACATCTTGTCTTGTTATTTCGTTTTTCCAAGGTCTTGTTGCTCCGTCTGCACTTTTTCTAGCAATTCCATCTTCACCCATTTCCCAGCCTGGATATGATGCACTTGTTCCCTGTGCTGTTTTGATACCTTCTTGGTATGCTTTGCTGTCAATTTCTTTGTTTAATTTTGCAAGTACAACCATTGTGGCTACTGCGGAGGTTTCCGGGTCTTGCAATTGTAATTCGTTTGTTATGCCTAGATTGTCCATATGTTTTTTGACCCACTCGTCTTGAGTGTGGAGTGTGTATTTTAGTTGTGTAATCCCTTGGGACCAGTCCTTTCCGATGGATTTATTTTCAAGGTCTAATGACTGCTGTGCCCACGCTATTGAGTCCGAAGGCATACGAAGAATGTCTTTGACCTTTTGACGGCCTGTGCTTTCTCCAAAGTTTGTTTCTTGTTTGGCTATGCCAATTGCTGTTTGTGCAAGCATATTGTAAGTGTCGCTATCTATTCCAAGTTCTTTCATTAATCTCGCTTTATTTGTCGTTAATGAATTTGCAAACTCTCTTGCAGCTGGCGGAGCGTCTTCTGGCATGTTAAATGAAATGTCTGTTGCGGTATGTAGTTTAACTCGGTCAGGAACAGGTGTTGCCGAGTTTGCTGCTTTTACAGGATCTTTTGGCTTTGCTTCTTCTGTTGCTCCTGCTCTTATTGTTTTTGTGGTTTTTATTTTACCTTTACTATATATTCCTTGTGTAACTTTACCATCTGCATATGTTACTGTATTTGACAAAAAGTAGTCAGATGGTGTTGCGCTTGAATCTCTATTTCTCATCGCTGCATCTTTAGCTTTTTTTAATGAATCTATTGGTGATGTTATTGACCAAGCATCCCAAGCATCTTTTGCACCTTGAAGTGCAGCACCTGTTTTACTCTCTTTTTGCTGCCAAGATTTTTCGTCTATAACTGTTCTAATTTCTTTGATGTTCTTGTCTGGTAGATCTGTTTGAACTAGTACGTATTTTTTTATTTTATCATTGTATTCTATTCTTACGTTGCCGCCTTGTTTTTTCTTTATCTCAGCTGCGACGTTTTGAATGCTTTGCGGTGCGGCTTTGGCTTTTGTTACGGTCTTTTTCCCTCCGGCATAGGTTGTTTCATTTACTTGTCCGTTATTATACTTTTGAGTGTACGTCTTTAAATTTCCATTTGCATCGTACTTCATCTCAATCAAGCCAATGTTATTCTTTTTCATATAGGCCCCGGACGTAACTGAAATAGTGTATCCTGATTGTGCATTTCCGGATATTTTATATTTGTCGCCTGATTTCTTTAGGCTTTCAAGTCTATCTTGGATTGATTGTGGGTATTGTCCAGTTGTTTTTTTCTGTGAAGTTGTTGTTTGTTGATTATAATATTTCTGAACTTCAGCTTCCCCAGCTTTTTTGTCTATAAGTCCGTTTTGGTTAATTTTATCCTGAATTGATGGTGGAATTTTTACTTCATCACCAACCATAAACCAGTTTCGTTTCCCGGCTTCAGCATTTGCTTTTTTGAATTCTTCGTATTCGGGTGTACCCGGTTTAAATCCTAGGCGTTCGGCAGTTTTTTTAAACGTTTCTCCTTCTTTTGGGTATGTGATTATATTCCCGTTTGAGTCTTTTTCCAGTTCTATGTCCGCTTTGTTTTCGGGCTTTATTTGTCCCATTGCGTTGATTATGCTGTTTGTAATTTTACTTCCGGCTTTTTTAAATAAATTATCGTTATTACCTTTGGCGAATTCTTCATCGCTAATTTGCCCATCGTGGTTGGTATCTAATTCTCCTAATGCTTGTTCTGCAAGTTTCCATTCATCTTTGTTTATTGTTTTATCATTATTTTTGTCAATATTTTGAAAAATTGTGTATGCCTGATCAATAGTCGTTTGATCGGCATTATTTTCTTTTAATGTCTTGTTTAAGTTTTCCCACGATATGTTTTGCGTATGTAGTAAATTTTCGATATTTTTAAAATTCATCAAAAAACTCCATATAAAAATACGGAGTTTTTTCGAAAATATTTAATAAAAATCAAATTTTATTAAGAATCTTTAATACTCTTTTTTTAATTGTACAACGCTCAAGTTTTCTTGCTAGGCGTACTATAAATTTTTCTCTGCTAGCTGAGATTGAATCGACAAGAACTGTTGTACATCCTATACGTTTCCCGCAAAGCACATCCGTTAAAGGTCTGTCACCCACGAAGGCTGTTGTTTCAGGGGTTAGGTTATGTTCTTGCATGAAGCTTTTTGTCGCTTTTATATCCGGTTTTTTAGCCTCAAATACAAGAGGAAAGTCTGAAACTTTTTTTACTTTTTCAATGTATTCTTTATTATGGTTATTAGAAACTACACCTACAAAAAAGTCTTTTCTTACGCTGTCTAACCAATTAATGGTTTTTTCGTCATATTTACCGGATTTGGATGCCATTAATGTACTATCCAAATCAAAAAGTAAAGCTTTTATGCCTTTTGACTTTAGTTCCTCAAGATTTATTGCATAAATGTTCTCTAAATCGTAATCAGGTTTAAGAAACATGTGATTTTACCCCTATTGTCCTTGCTATAGCGAATTTATAATCCTTTGGCTCTTGTGAAAACTCTATCCACACATCATCATTAGTGTTTCCTAATGGAAGTTCTTCGCCATCTTTATTTGTAATTTTTAAAACTTTTGTGATGAACTGTTCAGTAGGTGTTATTATTTCCACTTCGTCGTTAAGGTTCATTTTGTTCTTAATTTTTACGAGGTATGAATTGTTCTGTACTTCACCTTTAAATTCGCACAAAAAGTCTGCGCCAGCCAAGCCTTTTGAAATATCGTAGCTATAACTGTCAGGTTTATTTTCGCCCAGTGCAAATCCTGTTGTATAACCTCTGTTGCCGACTTTTTGAAGTTCAATAAAGTACTTATGTAAGTCAGGATTTGATGGGTTGTTTAGGCATTCATCTATTGCAGCTCTGTATGTTTTTGCAACAGCTGAAACATAGTAAAGACTCTTTGTTCGTCCTTCAACTTTTAATGAATCGACTCCTGCTTCGATAAGTTGCGGCAAGTATTCAACAAGGCATAAGTCTTTTGGACTTAAGATATGTGAGCCTCTTTCATCTTGATTGATTTCATAGTATTCACCAGGTCTTGTTTCTTCTACAAGCTTATAGCTCCATCTGCAAGACTGTGAGCAGTTACCGTGGTTTGCATTTCTTTCGCCGTTTGTGAAGTAGTCACTAAGCAGGCATCTGCCTGAGAATGAAACGCATTGTGCGCCATGTATAAAACATTCAAGTTCAATATCCGGAACTTGTTTTCTAATTTCGGCAATATCTTTTATCGGAAGTTCTCTTGCCAGAATTACACGACTTGCACCAAAATCTCTCCAGAATTTTACACTCTCATAATTAAGGGTATTTGTTTGAGTGCTTATGTGAATTTGAGTATTTGGCATCTTTTTTCTTACTAAATTTAAGATTCCAAAGTCACTTACAATAACAGCGTCAGGTTTTGCCGCTGCAAATCTTTCAATACATTCTTCCAGTAGCTTTATATCTTTGTTAAACGCAAAAATGTTTAGCGTTACATAGGCCTTTGCGCCAAGCTTATGTGCAAGCTCGACCGCATGGTCTAGATTGTCGAGAGTAATGATACTTCCCTTTCTCATCGCTCTAAGACTAAAGTCTACTACTCCAAGATACACGGCATCAGCGCCGTAACGTACTGCATATTCAAGTTTTTCCAAGTTGCCTGCCGGCATTAATAATTCTATATTTCTCATACTACTGTATATTACCTGAAAGTATGTAAATAATCAACTAATCGGGTGATGTCTTTTTATTGATTTTGTCGAAAATAGATAATGTAAGAGATAGTTTTTGGAGAGTTATATGCAAACAATTACCAATGCTACATTAACAATAAAAGAAATTTGGGGGCTTCAACATCCTATTATGCATAAGTGGTTCGTATTCAGCGCACTATCTTTTTGTGTTTTATCAGTATTCTTGTTTGTTGCTGTCTAATTCGGTAGTTTTTAATTTTCTGCGGCTTGTACATTTACGTAAGCGTTAAAATCAATTGAGCCGTATATTATTTTAAGGTTGTTATCTTTGTCTGTTATGAATTTTACAAAATGAACTTCAGGTTCGTTGAAGTCATCGTTAGTTTCAGTAGCTTCAAATTCTGCCATAAGGTAGTGTGCTTGATAAAGTTTTAGGTAGATTTTGTCATTTCTTTTTTCTCCTACAACTTGGTAGTGACCAATTGGTAAGACTGCATTTTGATTTATTTGTATTGGAGTTGAAATACAAACTACCGGTAATTCTTTTGGAATCTGGTTGATAATTTCGGTTTCGTTACTTTGTTGGTAACTTTCACCTTTCATCTTTTTAGGCTTTTTCTCGCCTTTTTTACTTTCTATTGCTTTATCAAATTCCTCATCTGATACGGCACCTTTACTGCCGTAAAAGTTTTGATCGCCAAAATTATCCCATAAATCACCTTCAGCCATAACTGCGGTTGGTGAGGTGAGTATTAAAGTTAAAATTATTATACTTAATAACTTTTTCATACTTATATTTTAATAATTTTTGAATAAATGTAAACATCTGTTTAATGTAAAAAATAAAAGCGATCATATTTGACCGCTTTTTAAATCTTTTTTTAATAAACTGTACGAGGAATCACTACTTCACTTACCCGATATATCCTGATAGAATTTCCTGACCTAGTTGTGAGGCTTTCATTTTCTTTAATGCTCTCATTTCGGTCTGGCGGATGCATTCTTTTGTTACTCCATAAATATTACCTATCTCTTCAAGTGTTCTTCTTGTTGTGTCACCTATGCCGTAACGCATTCTTACAACTTCTTGTTCTCTTTCTTTTAGTGTTGAGATAACAAGTTCAATGTCATTTTGTAGATTCTTATACTCAACATTATTGCTAACAGAAGCATTTTCATCTTCTAAGATGTCTGCAATGTTTAGATCTTTGCCGTTTTCTCTTTCAAGTCCGCTCTCTATGGAAATTGTTTTTGTGTATGCAGAAAGGAATGTTTCAATTTTGTCAGCTGGAATATTCATTTTCTTTGCAACATCTTGTGTGTTTACCTGACAATTGTATTCTTTTTCCATTTGAGATTTAATTTTGGAAAATTTTGAAAGTGTTTCTTGTATATATACAGGAATTTTCATACAGTGTGATTGTTCTGATATAGCTTTGAACATTGATTGTTTAATCCACCAGCTTGCGTATGTTGCAAATTTGTAGCCTAATTTGTAATTGAATTTTTCTGCAGCTATCATTAAGCCTAAATTGCCTTCTTGTATCAAGTCTATAACCGGAATTCCTGATACGTGAATTGCTTTTTTAGCAATGCAAACTACAAGTTTTAAATTTGCTTGGATAAGTTTCTTTTTTGCTTCAACGCTTCCTTCTGATGCTGCTTTTGCAAGTTCTCTTTCTTCTACTGCACTGAGAGAGCTGTAAGAAGAAATTTCTCTCAAATAATTACTGAAAACATTGTCATTTGCTCCTTGTAGAACTTCATATTTTGATGGATCACTTTTTGATGAAGTTCTTTTCATTTTGATTGGGGTATTTTTGCTCATAACATTAAACTCCCTCTCACTCTTCTTTGAATGAGAAAATTTTTTAAGTAACACGATTAAACACAGATTAGTATATACTTAGTATATATCATGGTATATATTTTTTCAAGTCTTATGTGAAGAATTGTTAAATTGTGTATTTGAACAAAATCGTTCCAAATGTTTATTTGAGGTATAATTTAGGTGAGGAGAGTATTGTATGAAAAAGAAATTAATAATAGGGTTAAGTATATTAGCAGTCTTATTGACCGGTGCAATTACGTTTGCAGTAAATGCTGAAAATGTGAATTTTGCTTCAAAGAAACATGTTCCATCAGATTACAAAATAGGTATTCCATATAGTGAAGCTGTTTCTCAAGATAAACCGATTTTGGCGTTGTTTTATGTTGATTGGTGCGGATATTGCTTGAGATTTATGCCTAAGTTTAAAATAGTAAGCACTATTTATAAAAATAAGTACAATGTTGTAATGTTGAATGTTGATGACCCGGCAAATCAAAAGTTGGTTAAGGATGTTGCTTTGTCAGGTTTCCCTACATTGTATGTTATTGATCCAAAGTATAACAACAGATTTTTGTTGAATAATGCTATATATATGGATTTGGCAAAATTACGTGTTGAGCTTGATAGATATCTAAGTATTAGAAAACGTCTTGATGCTTCAGAATCTTGTGCAAAATAGTAAAAAAAAAGACCTTGAATCTTTTCAAGGCCTATCCGTTTAAATAAGAAGAGAGAGCTTTATATTTATATAAAGTAAACGGGAATATAAAAATTGCTATTTTTTATGCAGATTTGTAATAAAACTTTACATGGAGCTAAAAATGAAAGATGTTCAAAATTTAAAAGATACCAGAAACGTTGATATTCAAAAGGTTGGGATAAAACATTTGGAGTTACCTTTGGTTATTCAGCGTAAAAATAATTCAAACCAAGTTGTAAGTGCCGAGGCTAGGGTTAGTGTATCTTTGCCTAGAGATTACAAAGGAACTCATATGTCCAGATTTGTTGAGGTTCTTAATGAATGGCAAGACAAAAATTTGCTTGGTGTTGATATAAAGGGGTGTCTTGAAAAGATTATTGAAAATCTTGACGCAAAGAGTGGAGAATTGGAGTTTAATTTTAAGTATTTTCTCTCAAAGAAGGCTCCGGTTACAGGTTTAGCGGCTCAAATGAGTTATGATTGCTTATTTGAGGGCAGAATATACGATGGACGTTACAAATTCATTCTTGGTGTAAAGGTTCCGGTTACGACACTTTGTCCTTGTTCAAAGGAAATTTCTGATAACGGTGCGCACAATCAAAGGGCTTTTATTACAGTTAAAGTTTCTTATGATGAAGATAAACATATTTGGCTTGAGGACTTGATAGATCTTATCGAGAGCTGCGCATCTTGCCCTGTTTATCCTTTGTTGAAAAGAGAAGACGAAAAATATGTCACAGAAAAGGCTTGGAACAATCCGAAGTTTGTTGAGGATGTTCTTCGTGATGTAGTTATAAAATTAAGAGAACATGAAGTAGTTAGAGAATTTGAAGTTGAGTGTGAAGCTTTTGAAAGTATTCACAATCATTCTGCGTGGGCATTTCAGGAAGAAGTTAAAGCCTAAAATGTTTGTGTAAAGATTACATTCACGCCCCAGTTTCCTTTGTTTGTGTTCCAGTCTTGAATATTATATCTTTGTCCTTCAAATGCTATGGTTGTGTTACCTAGTTTTTGTTCTACTCCTGCAAAAATTCCGGCACCTTGAGTCCATTCTTTTGTGTTGTAGTTATATTTCCCGACATAGTGTGGATTTGCATATACGGTTGTTGTTTTGCTTACCGGAACAGAAACTGTTAGAGGAGAAACTCTTATTTGAGTGGTGTTTGTACCATCAGATAGAGTATTTCTTACTCTGACGTTATTGCTAAAAATTCCTCTGGAATCGTATTTGTATGATTCTTTGAGATCCAAAAGTAAAGCAGGATTAGCATTTGATGTGTTAGTGACTCCACTGAATACTCCAAGTGTTAACCCTTTATTTTTAAACTTGTTTTCGACTCCCAAAAATATTTGGTCATTGTTTGTGTTGTAATGATAAATTCCGGCAGAGCTGTTCACTGAATGATCCCAATCGCCCATTTTATCCTCCAAAATTCCCTATATTTATATAAAGTATTTTGGAGAATAAAATTTGCCTATATTAGATATTTAAAATATAGGTAAGCAGAACTTAATATCAATGCAATGATTGTTGAGATCGCACCATACTTGAAAAATCTCATAAATGATATAGGATAACCTTTTGCGGTTGCTGTTTCACTGACAAGTACGTTTGCAGCTGCACCTATAAGAGTGAAGTTTCCGCCAAGGCAAGCACCTAAGGATAATGCCCACCACATAGGGTTATGACCGCTTCCTGTGTAAGGGAGCACGTGTTGAACTTGTGCTATAAGGGGAGCCATTGTTGCTGTGTATGGAATATTATCAATAACACCTGAAAGTATTCCCGAGCCCCAAAGAATTAGCATTGTTGCTGCGGTTAGACTTCCTTGTGTTAATTCTATCATTTTATTTGCAAGGAATGTGATTCCGCCTTGAGCTTCAAATCCTCCGATAATTATAAATAAGCCTACAAAGAAAAATATTGTTAACCATTCTACATCTCTATATATTTCTTTAGGTTTTTCAAATAATAGCAGGAAGCTGGCTCCGGCAACAGCAAAGACGTAAGCTGATATATGTGTCATGTCGTGGGTAATAAAACCTAAAATCACAAGAATAAGAGTTATGATTGAGCGAATCATAAGTCCTCTGTCTGTTATTGTTTTAGAATTGTCTAAATTTGCAACGTGCTGCATTTTTTCAGGGGTAGCTTTTAAGCCTTTTCTGAATAGGAAAATTAATATACAGATAACTACCAAGAAAATTAGAGTTACGATATCTGTGAGTTCAATTAGAAAGTCTAAAAAGCTTAAACCTGCTTTTGCACCAATAATGATATTAGGTGGGTCACCTATCAAAGTTGCTGTACCACCGATATTTGAAGCGATAACTTCTGTAATCAGAAATGGTACCGGATCTGTGTCAAATTCTTTAGCAATGACAAATGTAACAGGCATCATCAATACTACGGTTGTTACGTTGTCTAAAAAAGCTGATGCAACTGCCGTAAATGCTGCTAAGGTAAATAAGACTCTTTTCGGGTGTCCTTTTGTTAGTCTTAAAAGTTGAATCGCAATCCACTTAAATACCCCGCTTTTACTTGCGATGTGTACGATGATCATCATTCCTATAAGCAAGAAGATTACGTCAAATTCAATATAATCAAAGACGGCCTTTATGTAGGTTCCGGTTTCTTTATCAACATAACCTTTAAATGGTAGTAGGCCAAGTAACATTGTAAGTGAAGCACCCACAAGCGCCACTACTGATTTTTGGATTTTTTCCGAAGCTATAAATATATAAGCAACGAGAAGAATCGCACCTGAAATAAATACTCCGTGTGATTGTATTAAATTTGATAACATGACTCCCTCCTCATAAAGTAATTATAACATAAATAAGATTCTTCAATTTTCGTGGTACAATAGCTTTATGAGAAGATTATTTATAGTTGATGATGCTACAAGTTGGCGAAGATATCATGAGGATGTAATTCGTCAAATTTATAAGGATGAGTTTGAAATTGTGACTGCTTCTTCTGCAACAGAAGCCAATCAGTTGTTATATGAGTCTGTTGATGAACCGTTTGATATAATATTAACTGATATGCAGATGGAGAGTAACTATCTTCCTCTTTATGCAGGAGAATGGTTGATTGAGCAGGTTCAAAAGTTAGATGCATACAAAAACAGCAGGATTATTATAATCTCTGCTGCCTATAACATAAAATACATTGCTGAAAAATATAACGTAGAGTTTATTAGAAAAGCTGATTGTCGTAATATTGATGCTTATCGTATCATTTAAAGATGGCAACATCGCTTGGTGCAATTTCAAGAATCCTTTTGCTAACTGAACCTGAAAATCGTTTCTGAGCAGAGTGTCTTGTCCCTGTTATTATCAGGTCAATTTCTTCTTTTTTTGCAAATTCAGAAATCTTTTCAGCTGGATTGCCCTGAAGAATTGCAAATTTGTCTGCTTTCAGATTATATTGTTTCAATTTGTCTTGAACTTCAAGTATAATTCTTGTTGCATATTTGTGTTGTTGTTCTTCAATTTCCATAAGCCATCTTGAATCGAGTGCACCTTCTAAGAATAGAAGATTTGGGCTTTCAAGGACTATTACTATGTATATTTCTTTATCTGTAAGATTCAAATATTTTATCGCCTCGGATGCTGCAAACCTTGAGTTTGAAGAGCCGTCAGCTGCAAATAGAACTTTTTTACATTCATTTTTGTTTTTGGTTATGTAAGTTGCTGTATCTACATTATTTACGATATCTCTGGAAACTGAACCCAGCCAGCGTTGAAGCCCTTTTTTACCGTGAGAACCCATAAGAATAAGATCATATTTCTTATCTTGTACTTGTTCAAGTATCCCTGATACAGTTTCTCCGCAGTATCTTATTTTATCTCTGAATGTCATTCCGAGTTCTTCTGTTTCAAATTCAACTTTTTCTAAGATGCTGCCTGCAACGTTTGCACAGGATGTTTCAAACCTTGAATCTTCTATTGCTACGCTGTCGGGCAAAAAACTCCAGTCAACGACACATATTGCATCAATTTCTGCATTTCTGGCCCATTTTGAAAAGTTGCGTAAAGCTCTGAAACTTATCTCTGAGCCATCTGTGCAAAATAGTACATTCATCTTTGTAGCTCCTTTCTATTTTTGCACAAATTAACTTATGTTAAGCAAAATTACATTCTCTGGTCATCTATTTTTTTTTCTGATAATATATAAATGCGGAAGATATATAATACATATGAATGGATGTTATAGTTATGCCTGCCGGTGAAAAGGTAAATCTTAGGGATTATAAAAATTTAATAGAAACAATCGCAAAGGTCGAATACCAAAAATTTTCGCTTTCTCATCTTGTTGAGTTGCCGGAATTGATTAATATTGGTAATCATACTTTGTATATTCTGTTTAAGGCAAATCCTCCTGAACACTACAATAATACGTATTTATCAACCGCAATAAAATGGGCTATCCGTAACGAAGTAAGACGTCGCTATAAATGGTACTCTTTGAAAAATAAAAAACAAAGCGAAAGTGCTGATGGTGATAATCAAGAGGTGAGATGTGAAGTTTATAAAACAATCTTGTCTATTGATGAAATGCAGGATGCGGAAGTTCCTACTCAGATCAAGGCTGAGGAACGTACCCCGGATGAAGCTATTGAGTTTTTAGAGTTGAAGGCTGAAATCGTTGAAGCTATTAAGCGTTTGCCTGCCCGAGAACGTGAATTGATTGAATATAAATTCTTTAAAGAGAAAAAATTGCGTGAAATTGCTGAGGAGTTTGATATTTCGCAATCCAGAATATCGAGAATTATTCAATCAGGGTTAGACAAAGTTAAGAAAGATTTGAAGAGACGCGGGGTAATTTAATGAAGACAATTTTTGAAAAGAGCAACGGAACTGATGGTATAAATTTAACTGATGAAGTAGAAAACCTAAGTTTCTTGGATAGTGCTTTTTTGAGATCTGGCGAGTGTGGTTTGCCACAACTTGGTGAGCTTGAGGTGATGAGACACTACAAAGAACTCTCGGATAGAAATTTTTGTATTGAAAAAGGTTTTTACCCTCTTGGGTCTTGTACTATGAAATATAACCCTAAGGTGAATGAATTGCTTGCTTCTTTGGAAGGTTTTGCAAATCTTCATCCGCTTCAGGATGATGAATCTTCTCAAGGTGCATTGGAGCTTATGTATAATTTACAAGAAGCTCTAAAAAAGATTACTGGAATGGATGCTGTAACTTTGCAACCTGCAGCCGGAGCGCATGGTGAGTTGACCGGTATGATGGTCATTAAAAAGTATTTTGAAACAATTGGAGATAATCGTAAAAAGGTTATTATTCCGGATTCTGCGCACGGTACAAACCCTGCAAGCGCACATATGTGTGGCTTTGAAATCGTTCCTGTAAAGTCTGATAATCGAGGTCAGGTAGATGTCGAAGATTTGAAGAGAGTTTTGGATAAAGATGTTGCAGCTATTATGATGACAAATCCTAATACTTTAGGGTTGTATGAAGAGCAAGTTCTTGAGATTTCTAAATTGATGCACGATAACGGTTCGCTTTTGTATTACGATGGTGCTAACTTTAATGCAATTATGGGTTATACAAATCCTAAGCTTATGGGATTTGATGTTGTGCATTTGAATTTGCATAAAACATTTGCAACTCCTCACGGTGGCGGTGGCCCTGGTGCTGGCCCTGTTGGTGTGGTTGAAAAGTTAAAAGAATTTTTGCCTACTCCTGTAATTTCATTTGATGGTGAAAAATACAGTAGAAATTATGATTTGAAACATTCAATAGGTGCGGTAAAGTCTTTTTACGGTAATTTTGGAGTGCTGGTAAAGGCTTATGCATATATTCTTATGATGGGTAATAATTTGCGTGAGGCTACTGAAAATGCTGTGTTGAATGCAAATTATTTGAAAGAAAAGTTGAAAAAGTATTATGATTTACCTTACGATGAACCGTGCATGCATGAGTTTGTTCTATCTGGCGACAGACAAAAACAGTATGGTGTATCTACGTTGAATATCGCAAAACGCTTGATGGATGGTAATGCTCATCCGCCTACTGTTTATTTCCCGTTAATTGTTCATGAAGCAATTATGATAGAACCGACTGAGTCTGAGACAAAACAAAAGTTAGATGAGTTCGTAGATACAATGATAAGGATTGCACATGAAGCGGAAGTTGAACCTGAAAAGGTGCTTTCTGCCCCTCATACAACTCCTGTGAAGCGTATTGATGAGACTTTGGCGGCTCGTCATCCGGATTTGAAGTTTACCTTACAACATGATGAATAAAAGAGAAATAATATGAGCAGTGAAAAGAAAAAAATAAAAGTTGCATTCCCGCATATGGGTACAATATATGTAGCATGGTCAGCAGCACTAAGAAAGGTTGGGGTTGAACCGTTCATTCCACCTTATACAAGTAAGAAAACTTTGTCTTTGGGGACAAAGAATTCTCCTGAAGCTATTTGTCTTCCTTACAAATTGATCTTAGGAAACTTTATTGAGGCAATCGAGGGTGGTGCAGATTATGTTGCGATGATTGCTTCTCCAGGATGTTGCAGATTGGGCGAATATGGAGCTTGTATAAACAATGCTCTTAAGGATATGGGATATCATGCAAATTACCTTGAGCTGACTCTTTATGACGGAATTAAAGGTTTATATGACTTTTTGGTAAAGGTTAGCGGCAAAAAGGATTATGTGCTTTTTACAAAAGCTATCATTTTAGCGATAAGAAAAGTCTTTTTACTGGATGATTTGCAGGCTAAATTGTCTTATTGCCGAGCTAGAGAAGTTGTTTATGGTGATTCTGAAAAAGCCTTCAAAAAGGCATTAAAAATTGTCGATGAGGCGATGAATACACGCCAAATGAATAAGGCAAAGGAATTAGCTTTTGCAGAAATGGATAAAGTTAAGCTTGATGAAACTCGTGATGTTTTGCATGTCGATATTACAGGTGAAATTTATCTTGTTTGTGATAGATTTTCAAATCAAGACATCGTTAAAGAACTTGGCAAAATGGGAGTTGAGACAAGAAAGAGTCTTACAGTTAGCGGATTTCTAAAGGATGCTATTATTCCTAAGATTTTTAGAAAAGGTGAAACTCACCTTCAAAGAGCTAATCGCTTAGCAAAACCTTATTTAATGAGAGATATTGGTGGCGATGCTTTGGAATGCGTTTCTGATGTTGCTTATGCTGATGAAAGAGGCATTGATGGTATTATCCACATAAGTCCGTTTACTTGCATGCCGGAGATTATGTCTCAGAATATATTTCCTGCTATGAGAGAAAATTGTGATGTACCTATATTGCCTTTGATTATGGACGAACAGACAGGTAAGGCTGGGTATCTTACTAGGTTGGAAGCTTTTGTTGATTTAATGCGCAGACGTAAACGTAAAAATGCCATGAAAAACAAAAAACAGTTAGATTCTATTAAGTAATTTGTCGGTTTAAAAATTTAGATTTTAAGGAAAAATGTTATTATGTTTAGACTTTTTAAAGATTCATTTAAGGCTACAAATGAAGGTATAATCTTAGCAACACCTTTGGTTTTGTTTATGTGGTTGATAGCTTTGTACATATCTTTTTCAAAGGAAGTTGTAGATACAGTGCCTGAGGTGATTTTGTCCGGAGTAACTATCCTTTTTATGACAAGTGCTTTTGGTTCCGGATGGTTTTACATGGTAAAGAATTGTGTAGAGTTTTCGAAGAAAAATTTTATTCTTGACGAAGACAAGGCCAGTGAATCTTTGAAATTGATACAGGCTCTTCCTGTTGGTATTGGTAAATATTTTCTTAAATTTGTTGAAGTTTCTATATTCTTTGTTTGCTTAACTCTGTTGATGGCTTATGTGTTCTATACAATAAGTATTCCGTTTATTAGAGAGATGAATTTTTCTTTTGCTCAGATGAGTACTGTGCTTAATTCTCCGCAAGAAACTGCAAATTTCTTAAATACATTACCGCCTGAACAGTTGGTGGCATTATTTAAACTTAATGTTCTTATTATGCTTGTGTCATCTATTTTTTCTTTCCTAGTTATGCTTTGGATCCCAGAGGTTATTTACAGAAAGATTGATCCTATATTGGCGTTGTTTACATCGATAAAAAAAATATTTGTAAAATTTTGGAAGTCATTAGGGTTATTTTTATATTTCACTTTTTTAAATTTTGTGATATCATTTTTAAGTACATTTGTATTTGTACATCCGTTTATATACATGATAATGATGATAATATATTTTTATTTCATTGTTTACATGGTTGTGTTACTATTTTCATATTATGACAGAGAATTTAATGAATCCGACAAAATTGAAGAGTAATAAGCAAGCTAAGCTGATTGCGATTGTGGGGCCTACAGCAAGTGGGAAGACAGCTTATTCTATTGAGTTAGCGAAAGAACTCGATGGTGAAGTTATTTCTGCGGATTCTCGTTTGGTTTACAAGGGATTTGATGTTACTTGTGCGAAACCAACATTAGAAGAACGTCAAGGTATTCCACATCATATGATTGATATCGTTTCTCCAGATTGTGATTATTCTGGAGGTGTGTATGCAAAGCAAGCGAAAAAATGTATATACGACATTTTGGAGCGCGGAAAAACACCTATTATTGTCGGTGGAACTGGGCTTTATATTAGATTATTGTTGGAAAATTATATCATGCCTGATGTGCAGCCTGATAGAGCTTTAAGAGAGGAATTGAGAACATTCTCTATTAATGAATTGTACTCGAAACTGCAGGATATGGACATGGAAGGCGCTCAGTCAATTGACCCAAATGATAAAAATAAGATTATCAGAGCAATTGAGATTATTAAGGGTTCTGGTAAACCTTTGAGTGAAGTGCGTGGGGTTCGTAAAGACAGCGAGTTTGATGTTCAGTGGATTGGAAGAAATTATCCGAGAGATATTTTGTATAAACGTATTAATGAGCGTGTTGAGAAGATGATTGAGGATGGAATGGTTGAAGAAACTCAAAAACTTCTCAAGCAATATGGCAGAATTCCAAATTTGGTTTATACAATTGGATATCAGGAGATAATACTATATTTAGACGGTGTTTTAACTTTCAATGAGGCTATTGAAAAATTGAAGCAGAATACAAGAAAATATGCGAAAAGACAGTTGACTTGGTTTAGAAAAAATTCTGCTATTCGTTGGAATTGTTATCCTGATCCTTTGAAAAAATAGTTTATTAAATTCGTTTGATGGTATGTTTTCTCTTTTTTATTTATGATATAATTCATAAATAATGATGAGGGGTATATTATATGAATTTTAAAAAGACTGGTATTGTAATTGGTTCAGTTGTAGTAGTTTTATATGTGTTATTTTTAAGTTTACCATTTATGTTGTCTGGTGTGGTTGATTCATATCGAGATGATATTTCTAAGATTGTAGAAGAGTCTTCTGGTTTTAAACTTGAAATGGATAAGTTGAGGCTTCTAACGACTCCAAAGTTAACTGCCGGTGTTGGTGTTGGTCATGTGAGTGTAAAATTACCATCTGGAGAGGAATTCTTTACCAGTGATGGAGCTGAATTCAAAGTGTCTCTATTACCTTTGCTAATTGGGAGAATAGAAGCTGACGTTATAAAGGCTGATAGTTTGAGTGCTACATTGAAGGTTTGTCCAGATGGAACTCTTTTATTAGAAAAATCTTTGCCTCAAAAAGAAGATGAAAATGAGACTGAAATTTCTGCTCCTGTTACCTCTCTTCCGTTTGGATTTCGATTGTCAAATCATTTGCCAAATATTAGTGTGAAAAATTATCGATTAGCTTTGGTTGATATGCGTAACGAAAAAGTCTATGCAATTGACGGTAAGGATTTAAAAGTAAGTGATTTCATTTTAGATAAGAAAGTTAAGGTTTCTTCAAATGGTAAAGTTAACTTTGATGGAGAAATCCCGTTTAATTACGATTTGAAAGTTTATAACAAGATAATGCCTGATTTAGAGTTGAATGATATGGTTTTTGCTCAGGATAGTGTTCAAAAAGAGGAAGTTGAGCCGATAGCATTCAATGTCATTGATGTGTTAGAGGGTATTAGAAAAAATCAACTGGCTGCGAATTTAAGGGCAGATGTGAAAACTTTCGGGAAAGCTGATGATGCTCATATTACAGGATTGGTTGATTTAGAAAATATTACGCTTGCTGTTAACGGTAAAAAACTTCCTGAGGGGCATGTGAAGCTTGATTTTAATGGTAAAAAGCTCGTTAGTGATGTTTTACTTTATACAGCTGATAATGAGTCAACATCTATTTTAGGTGAATTTAAGGGCGGGAAAGCTAAAAATTTGAGTTTAGCCTTTAAGTCAAATGCCCAAATAAATAATATATTCAATATTATTAAGAGTGTTGCTTCTTCATTTAATTATAATGATTTACAATCTTTGACGGCCTCTGGTAATATTGATGCTGATTTCTCTGTTAAATCAAACCTAAAAAAAATAATATCCAACGGGTATTTTAAGATTCCTTCAGCTGTAATTAAATATCCTTTGTATAATGTTATGATTGACAAGATTAATGCTGATGTTGATTTTTCAAATGATGCGGTTAATTTTAAAAATGTTGGTTTTACTGTTTTTTCTCAGCCTCTTAAGTTTTATGGCACTATAAAAAATGATGCAAGTACTGACTTACATTTGATTGCTGACAAGTTATTGATAAAAGGTCTGGTTGCTGCTTCCGGGCAAGTTGGATTGTTAAAGGATAATGATTTTAAATCCGGTACATTATCTGTGGATGCAAGTTTAAAGGGTAAATTAAAAGCCCTTGAACCAGTTGTTGATGTCTCTGTTGATAATGTTAATGTTTATAACAAACCTTCTTTGACTTCTGTTTTACTCGAAGGTTCAAAAATAAAGCTTACTTCAGATGGAAAAGTTTACAAGGGGGATATTGCTGCTCAAGATTTAAAAGTTAATAATCCTCTTGCGGCTTTTAAGTTGCCTAAAATTAATATTACATTGGATGAAAAAGATATTAATATTGCTGATACCTACCTGATGTTTGATAATTCAAAAATTGATATTTCAGGGCTTATTTCGGAATATACAAGCAAGAAAATGAAGATGAATTTTAAAGCAAAGGGTAATATTCTTGCAAATGATTTAAAACGTTTACTGCCTGTTGATTTACAAAGTATGGTTACAGTAAAGGGTGCAATGCCTCTTCTTGTAACTGTTAGTGGAAATGATAAGGCGCAGAGTGTTGATTTGAGGTTGTTGGCAACTCCGAATGGTTATTTTCATATAGCTGATGTTGCAGCTTTAAAAGGTAAGAGTACTTTTATCAGATCTAATATAACTATAAGTAATAATTCTGCTAAATTTAAGGATACAGGACTTTATTCTACCTCTCTTACAGCTATGCCTGAGGGTGTTTCTGTGAGTGGTTTGAGTGGTGTTGTCGGCATTACCGGCGAAATTGTAGACTTTACAAACCCAGAATTTAGTGGGTTTAATATTTCAACTAATAACGTTCAAACCGTTTCTATTCTAGGTTTTGAAAAATCTAGTGCGGATGTTGATGCGGATATTAACTTCTCAGGTAAGCTTGCAACTCCTTCTATGAAGGGGCGTATAAGTGCTAATAAAGTTTTAATTCCTTCAATGCAGCTTTCTTTAAAAGATGTCATTGCTGATATAAATAATGCGGGTATTAGTGTTAATTTGCCTTTGATTCAAATCGCAAATTCGACTATGAGTGCGAAAACTTTAATTAGTAATAATTTTACTAACGGTATTGTATTGAAATCATTAGATTTTAATGCTGATTTGATTGATGCTGATACTTTATCAAGTGCTCTTGCGGGAGGAAGTACATCATCTTCAACAGTGAATAAGTCTTCAAATTCATCTGCTTCAACTTCTCAAAACCTTGGGATTGTAATTCAAAATGGTAAGGCTGTTGTTACAAAATTCAAAACAGGAAAAATTGTTGCAACAAGTTTGACTTCTGATTTTGGACTTAAAAATAACGTATTTTATCTAAAAAACCTTAAGGGTGATGCTTTTAATGGTAAAATAGACGGGAATATTAATTGTAATGTTATATCTGGTAGTACTTCTGTTGATATGGCAGGGCAAAATATGAATGCAGTAAGTGCAATTGAGGCTGCTGCCGGAATCCCTAATGCTTTGTCAGGGGTGTTGGGCTTTGATGCAGATTTGAGGTTGAATGCTTTTGCAACAGATTTCAATGCAATGTTGAAGTCCATAACAGGAAGTGTTTCTTTTGATGTTAAAGACGGTCATTATGCAAATATTGGCCGATTAGACAACTTGCTTCTTGCTCAGAATCTTGCGGCGAATGCTATCTTAAAAGCTGCGCTTGCTCCGATTAGAAATATGCCTGTTGTTCAAAATGCCTCTAATTTTAAACTTATTAACGGGTCTTTAACGTTGGCTAACGGAATTGCCAATTTGAAGTCTATAAAATCTTCAGGTCCGTCTATGGCATACTTTGTAACTGGTCAGTATAATATCATTAACGGTTACACGAATGTAGTAATTTTAGGTCGTTTGGGTGCGGACGTAATTTCTGCTCTTGGACCTCTTGGACAGTTATCAGTTTCAAAATTAACATCTTATTTGCCTAAGTTTGGAACTCAGACTGTAAATATCTTAAATTCATTAACTTCAAATCCGAAAAATGAAAATATAGCGCAAATTCCTTCATTGTCTGGAAATTCTCAAAATGCAAAGGTTTTTAAGGTTATATTTAACGGTTCTGTTACAAATCCTGCCTCTATCAGATCATTTAAGTGGCTTTCTGATTGTGATACTTCTGCAATAAGTGGTGGAAGTTTTACGGAACAGTTGAAACAGAGTACAGAAAATTTGAAAAATGCCGGCAAAAATAACATTCAAGATATGAAAAAAGGCGTTGCAAATGTGAAAGAGAGCGCCAAGAATACTGCTGAAGATATAAAAAATCAGGTTCAAAAAACAAAGAAAAGTATCCAAGAATTGAAAAACCTTAAAAATATCTTTAAAAAGCCTGCAACTACTGAGTCTTCAGGTGCTTCTGAATAATATATTGTAACGAAATATTAAGTAAAAGTAGTAAAAGATTAAAGAAGATGAGAGATAAAGCCGTACATGAGACTAAGGAAATTAGAACGAGAAAGGGACTAAGTCATGGGTATGGCGGCATCTCAAGCCAGATTTTTAGG
>CASEYJ010000016.1 GCA_949292175.1 uncultured bacterium
AATAGATAGTTCTATATGCCGAATGTATAACTATGCTTATAAAACGAACTTAAAACAAATAAAAATAATAATAATTTCCCTTTTAATTTCCCTTAACGACTATTCAAGTCGTTTTTTTTTGCGTATAATTGACCTATGAGGAAATTGAGGATACTGTTTGGATATTTTGTGCTGATTTTAATTGCTATAAGTATGTTGTATCCTTTTTTTGTAATGGTTAACCTTTCTTTTGTAAAGAATGATGCCATTTTTTCACAGGCAGGAACTCTTTTTTATACCGGTTTGACGTTGGATAATTATAAGAATGTTTTTGAACAGTTACCGCTGGTGAGATATTTTGCAAATAGTCTTTTGGTTGCTTTGACTACAACTATTGGACAAGTTGTTTTTGCGTCTATGGCTGGTTATGCATTTGCAAGATTGCATTTTAAATATAGAGAGACTCTGTTTCTATTAATTCTGATTACTATGTTGATACCACCACAAGTTAACATTATTCCGTTATTCTTTTTAATGAGAGAATTGCATCTTATTGATACTTATTCCGCATTGATTTTGCCGGGGTTATTTGGTGGTTTTGGCATTTTTCTGATGAGGCAATATTTTTTAAGTTTTCCAAAAGACTTGGAAGAGGCTGCAAAAATTGACGGGTGTAATATTTTAGAAAGCTTTTTTAAGATTGCATTACCGTTAGCACTTCCAACTGTTATGACTTTGGCGTTGTTTACGTTTGTTACTACTTGGAATAGTTTTATGTGGCCATTAATTGTTACAAATTCAGAGGGGATGAGAACTTTACCTGTCGGGCTTGCTATTTTTAAAGGAAGTTTTCGTGAAATTACTCAATGGGGTGAACTTTTGGCTTGTTCTGTAATTTGTACAATCCCTGTGATTGGAGTCTTTTTGGTCGGGAAAAAGTATTTTATAAATGATATTATGCAAGGCGGCGTAAAAGAGTAGTATTAAAAATTTTTTTTGTGATAGGATAATTAAGGAATATTTGAAAGGATGTTAAGTATGCCCCATAATTATGTAATAGCACTTTTAATAACTTTTTTGGCCGGGCTTGCAACAGCGATAGGTTCTGTCATTGCTTTTATTATTAAAAAAGATAATCTAAAAGCTTTGTCTATCGGACTTGGTTTTTCAGCCGGTGTTATGATATTTTTGTCTTTCACGGATATTTTGCCTTCTGCTGGTGAGATGTTAAAGGTTGCTTTTCCTAATTCTCACGAGTGGGTTGTATATTTTTCATTTATTATAGGTATTTTAATTGCTATATTGATTGATTATTTTATTCCTGACCATATTCCTGAAAATGATTTGTTAAATCCTGAAGATGTTGCAGATGATGCTCATAAAATTAAGCGTGCCGGATTGCTTACGGCGGTTGCTATTTGTGTTCACAACTTTCCTGAAGGTATGGCGACATTCCTTTCAGCTTCTCATGATTTGACTTTAGGTATTTCTGTCGGTTTAGCTATTGCAATACATAATATTCCTGAAGGTATTGCTGTTGCTTTGCCTGTTTATCATGCAACCGGTAAAAAGCGTTATGCTACATTGTATGCTGCTCTCTCCGGTATAAGTGAACCAATTGGGGCTGTTATTGGAATGTTTCTTATTCATTTCTTTATGCCACAATTGATGATTGGCGCAGCTATGGCTGCGGTTGCCGGGATTATGATTTATATTTCTTTTGATACTTTGCTTCCGTTGGCTAAGGAATATGGTAATTGGCACCTTTCTATGATGGGTATTATTTCCGGAATGTTGTTTATTTGGATTAGTTTGTTGTTATTGCCTTAATATTTCAAATTTGCAATGTTCTTGATGTTTAGCCTTAATAGTGTTTTAATAATTTTATGAATTATATTTTTTATTTGTTAATTGTTGTTTCTATTATTGCTGGTGCTATAAATGGGAAGTTGAACGATGTGGTCAATGCAATTTTGTCCGGAGCTGAACTTTCTGTTAAGGTTGCATTTTCACTTATTGGAATAATGGCTTTTTGGCTTGGAATGATGAAGATTGCCGAGAAGTGTGGTTTGATTGCAATTATTGCAAAAATCATCAAGCCGATTACGAAATTTTTGTTTAATGAAATTCCTGAGGATTCTCCTGCTATCGGTGATATTGCAATGAGTTTTTCGGCGAATGCTTTTGGGTTGACAAATGCTGCAACTCCAATTGGAATTAAGGCAATGGAAGAGTTACAAAGACAAAATGTTGATAAAAGTAGCGCTTCAAATGCTATGTGCGTATTTTTGGCGATGAACACTGCTGGGTTTCAATTGATTCCTGCTACTGTTATTGCTGTTTTAATTGGTGTTGGGTATAAAAATCCAACGGCTATTATTGCACCGACTTTGCTTGTGACATCAGTTACTTTTGTTTTCGCAATTTTGCTTGCTAAGTTGTTCCAACGCTTTTGGGTTCCTCAGAATAGAAAGGAGGCTGAATAATGCTTCATTCTATTATGAATTTTATTTCACTTTGGGCTTTACCCTTGATTTTGCTTTTAATTCTCACTATGGGGTTGGTTAAGAAAGTTCCTCTATACGAAGTGTTTACTGATGGCGCGAAAGAAGGGTTTAGTGTGTCAATTAATATTATCCCTTATTTAGTCGCAATAATTGTAGCTATTTCGATGCTCAGGGCTTCCGGAATTATTGAGATGGCTGGAGAATTCCTAGCTCCGGTTTTAGCTCATTTTAATACTCCTGCTGATGTTATTCCTATAATGCTTGTTAGATCTCTTTCTGGTTCTGCGGCTCTTGGTATTTTTTCTGATATTGCTCATAATTTGGGGCCTGATAATTATGCGACAACCCTTGCTGCTGTAATGGTTGGAAGCAGTGAAACAACTTTTTATGTGTTAGCTGTGTATTTTGGAGCTGTTGGAATTTCTAAGCTAAGATATGCACTCATTGTAGGGCTTATTGCAGATTTAGTTGGGATTATCCTCGCAATTACGGTTTGTAATTTTATGTTTGCGTAAGTAGTCGTAGATTTTCTTTCTCTGTGCGATCCAGCCAGCTTTGAGTTATTTCTTCTACGTTAGCCTCAATTACAGTTTTTACCAGGACTGCGTAGTTTATATCTATAAAATTTATTTTGGGTACTTGTTCTATTATATATTCTTTTTCTCCACAGTTATGGCAGAACTTTTCTTCAGGAATAACTTCCCCATCCTTAATAATCGCTTTCAGTTTTACTCCACAGCATTTGCATCGTGTTATGTACCATCTGTTTTCTATTAATTCTCCGCAGTCAGGACAATAGCTGATATCTTCTGATGGCAAAACTTTTGGGTGTTGACATTTTTTTCGATTTTGAAAAAATTTTAGCAAGTTCATACCTTGTTTTTACGTCTTTTTTTTAGAAAGTCAATTTATTTTGGTAAATATTTTAATTAGTATTAATTGTAAGACTAAAGTCTTATATATTTTTTTCGTAATGCTAAAGTCCTACATATTTTGGCTCGTTTTTCTCCGGTTTTAAATCACAATTCTGTTCAATAGTTTTTCATTATAACGACCTTTATTCTGTACCTAAGGAGTTGTTATTATGAAAAATTTTGTTCTACTAATTGCATTTGCATTATTGTTAAACGGTGGAGTCTCTAATGCTCTGACTTCAACTCAGGCTACTTTAGGAAAAATTGAGGATTCTTTATACGGGTTTCAATACAATAACGAGAGTGACTTGTCACGTTTAAGTCGTATTGAAAATACTGTATACGGTACAACTTCCTCAAAGCCACAGGCTGAGCGACTGGCAAAATTGAGTAAAGATATTTCTGCGGACTCTATCGGAAAGGAAATTGAGCCTGTTGAAGATACTTTTGCTGAAAATCCTGATTATATAGAAGAAGAGCCTGTTGCATCGGCTGATGTTAGTTACCCTGCGGTTGATGAAATGGAACAACAAGTTTTTAAGCAGGCATTTCCTAAGCAAGATATAAAGACAAGACTTTCTAATCTTGAAAAAAAGATGTTTAATAAAACCTACTCAGATGATTTATCTACTCGTGTGGACAGGCTTAAGGCTGAAATAAAACCGCCTTCATTGATGGATAATAGAGTTGCTCAGTCCTCAAATGCTTTTTATGATGAAGATGTTCCACCTGTTCAATCTGATTTTTATTTGAATAAATACGCTCCTCAAAATCAGTTTGATTATTATGCATACAACGATATGAACAACAGACGAGCTCAGTCTTATGATAGTTATAGTCCTAGTCCTACACCTAAAAAGGTTTCATTATCAACTGTTGAAAAGGGTTTGTTAAAGCAAAATTATGCTCAAGATTCAACTGAAAATCGTTTATCTCGTCTTGAAAATTATATGTTTGGTACAGAGTTTTCCTCAGAAGATACTCAAACCAGACTTGATAGAATTTCCAGTGCATATTATGCTCAAAAGTCAGCAGGAAAATATGATTCAAACAAGTTTTCTCAAAATGTAGGTACTGCGCTGCAAATTGGAACATTATTGCTGATGGTGCTAGCTTGTATCCTATAAAAAAATTCCGGAATTATTTCCGGAATTTTTTTGTTTATATGTGTAAAATAAATCCGCCTTTATCGGCATTTTGTAATTTTTCACCATCAATTTTCGCACGGAGGTTTTTGATGTATTTATAAACATAATCTCTAGGTAATTCCAAGATTGCTGCTAGATCTTTAGCATAAACAATCTGGTTTTTATTCTTTGCAAAATGATCGAAAACTTTCTGTTCTCTATCAGTAAGAGCTTTTTTGAATACAACTCTAACTTCATCTCTAAAAGCATCTCCAGTTGATTTTGTACTTAACACTTCTTTCTTAGCAGCTTTAGCAGTTTTTGTTGAAGTTGCTTTTTTAGTTGTTTTCGTTATCGTAGTCTTAACTGCTTTTGCTGTTGTAACTGTTTTAGTAGTTTTCTTTGTTGTAGCTTTTTTTACTTTAACAGGTTTTTCGATTTCAGTTTTTTCGATAGTTTCTTCGTTATCAACAGCAGATTTAGTTGGTTTAATTTCGTCAGCACTAGCAAGGCTTAGTTTTAACTTAGAAATAGAAAATGGCGAAGGTGCAATTTCCTGTTCTCTTTCGAAAGCTCTTTGTGCGATTGTACTAATTCTTTCAGTTCTAGGTTGAACCCAATCTTCTGAAGTTGAGACTACAGGTTTTCCGTGTAATACAATGTCAATTAAATCATTTGTAGGCTTGTCTTCTTCTATTTTTTTCCCTAATCTGGCAGCGTACTCCTCTAAAGTAATTTTTTCTAATGAGCTTCTCCATTGCTTAATCTCTTCCTTGCTCAGATATTCCGACATTCCTGAATCTCCTTAATTATGTGTATCTTTTACTAAACTTATTTTGTAGAAAATTTTAATCAATGTTCTCTCTAAAACAAGTATTGTTCGTTCTTTGTATAAATACTGTAACACGAACCATGCCAAAAAGTTCAAAATGTTTCGTAACGTAAATTTTTTATTTGAAATTTTTACAAATTTAACACTACTTTTCGTACGAAACAGTTAGTTTAATGGTTTGGTCATTACATTCAATAATCGCCCAGCGCAAAACTTTCAGCCCTTTTTTTAAAAGGGCTGATTCAATCTTTTCACTTGTTAATGGTAGTGATAATTTTAACTCTATATCTTCTGAAATTATCATTTTTATTCAACCGTAACTGATTTTGCAAGGTTTCTTGGCTGGTCTACATCTTTACCAAGATATTCTGCAATATAGTATGCTAGTAATTGCAGTGGAACTATGGCCATTATTGGCGATAGCAGTTCTTGAATTTCAGGTACTTCGATAATATATTCAAACAAATCTTTAAGTTTTTCATCTTTTGAATTTGTCAACGCAATCATTCTTGCATTACGAGCCTTTGCTTCTTCGCTGTTAGATAAAAGTTTTTCGTATACGCTGCCTTGCATTAATATTGATAATACCGGCATTGATTCATCAAGCATTGCAATAGGTCCGTGCTTGAGTTCTCCGGCAGGGTATCCTGTTGCATTGATATAACTTATTTCTTTAAGTTTTAATGCTCCTTCTAACGCTGTTGGGAAGTTTATGCCGCGAGCAATGTAGATGAAATCTTTTGTATTTGCGTATGCTTTAGCGCATTTTTGGATTTGTTCTTTATGTGAAAGCATTTGTTCAATTTTTTGAGGAAGTTGTGTTAAATCTGTTTTAAGTGATTTTAGAACAGATTCGTCCAAGCTTCCTTTGATTTCTGCCATATACATTGCAAGCAGGTAGAATGATACAACTTGCGCTACGTAAGATTTTGTTGCGGCAACAGAAACTTCAATTCCGGCACTTACAGGGACCAAGCTGTCAGCTTCTCTTGCCATTGCACTGTCAGGACGGTTTGTAATAATCAAAACGTGTGAACCTTTGGCTTTGGCTTGCTTAATAGCTGTCAGTGTATCCGCAGTTTCACCAGATTGAGAAACTCCTATAACAAGAGTTTTTGCATCTGTCACAGTCTTTCTGTAAATATATTCACTTGATGCTTCTACGTCAACTGCAATTCCGCAGAAGTTTTCAATGATGTACTTACCGATCATTGCTGCGTGAAGTGATGTTCCGCAAGCTATGATTTGAATTCTGTTTAAATCTTTTAATGTGTCTTTTGTAAGTTTTACTTCGTTTAAGATAATTGGCTCTTCGGATGTGTGAATTTTACCTACCAAAATGTTTCTTATAACGTCAGGTTGTTCGTGGATTTCTTTAAGCATAAAGTGTTTGTAACCCATTTTGCTCAAAGCAACCGGTTCCCAAGGTAGTGTTTCAATTTTTTGTTCAAGTTCCTTACCTTCTTCGTTTATCAGAACCATTTTACCTTTTGTTAGGGTGACAATTTGGTTGTCATTCAGGTACATTGCTTTTTTGGTATGTTTTATGATAGCCGGAACATCTGAAGCTACATAATATTCATTCTCGCCAATTCCGATAACTAATGGTGCATTTCTCTTTGTTGCGACAATTTTGTCTTTTTCGTCATTATGGATTACACAAAGAGCATATGCGCCCTCAATTTCTTTTGTTGCAAGAAGTACAGCTTTTGTTAAATCTTTTGTTTGTTCATATTTGTATGCAATCAAATGTGCAACAGCTTCAGTATCAGTTTGAGTTTTGAACTTTGCGCCTAATTGTTCTAACTTCGCTTTAAGTTCCTTGTAATTTTCAATGATACCGTTGTGAACAACTGCAAGATTTCCACAATTACAAGTGTGTGGGTGTGCATTAACAACAGTTGGAGCTCCGTGTGTTGCCCAACGAATGTGTCCTATACCGTATGTTGAAGCTTGGAATTCTGCTTTGTGCTGCATTAATACGCTGCTTAAGTTATCAAGTTTACCTTCAGCTTTATATATTAAAACTTTTTCTGCACCTTCGACAGCTATACCGGCAGAGTCGTATCCTCTGTATTCAAGCTGATGAAGTCCGTCGATAAGTATATCAACGACAGGTTTATCTCCAATATATCCCACAATTCCACACATGTTTTTACCTCTCCTTTATAAAAATAAGTCTGTATTGTTATTATAGCATTAAAAATCTAAAAGTTAAAATCTTTATAAAAGTTTTATCTAACTACAAAAAAGAACCCGTCTTTAAGGCGGGTTCTTGATGTAAATCTTATTTTTATTATATAACCGGTACGTCAATCGGATCAGTTAGTATTACTTCTAACTTTTCACCTTTGTATAGCTGAACATCTTTACCTTTTCTGAATAAGTCAGCGGCACTATCTCCGACAAAATATGCTCCTCCGCCTACTCCGCCACCGACAACTCCAGCCGGAACTGTTAGAATTTTACCGTATCCGTCCCACAGATCTTCTCCGGTATCAAATCCCCATTCAGTAGCTGTTTTTGCAATATCAACGGTTTTGTTCCAATTCTGTTTTACTGCATCTCCATAACCTTTTGATGTTGTAATTCCACCATCATATGTCATGTCAGGACGGCTTACAACTGTTAGCGAAAGTGGAAGCTGACGTCCGTTTGGTGTTACTACGTGGTCAAAATCAAGATAAAGAATTGCTCCTTTTGAAAGTCTTTTTGCGGGAACTATCTGTTTAACTGTCCCTCTAACAAGCGAACCTGACGGTAGAATTACATCAGTATCTGTCTTTTGATCTGTGACGAGTATAGCTGAAAATTCTGTTCCCGCAGGGGATGTTGTTGTTATTGGGTTTAGAAGTTCAAGTGTGAATTTTGTTCCCGCAGGAATGCGTTTTGTTTTTGCATTCGCATTGAACGGAGCAGCTATTGCTGTCTGTGCAATTAGGAACATAGATAATATTATTGTAAGCAATTTGATTTTCATAGGCTCTCTCCTTTTGACAAATTATTGTAGTTGATTTTTTGAAAAAATGCAAGTATAATTGCCGTACTGTTGAGGGTATAAATTTTGAGTGAATTAAAGAAACTTTTATATTTGACACTTGTTTTAGTTGTAATTCTTTTAGGGGTAATTCTTCACTCTAAGTTTGGTTTTGTATCCTTCAAAAACGATGATTGCACTCTTATTCCATATAAAAATGGAAAACAGATTTGCCTTGGACAAGATGCTGGTATGAAAGCTAATTTTGAAACTGCATCTGCATATTGTGAAAAAATGAATATGCGACTCCCTACCAGAGAGGAAGCTTGGTACATTTGGGTTGCTTCTGAAAATTGTCAAAGAGCTTTTGCTTCGGGTGGCACTGTTTCTAAAAATATTTCATATTTTATTTACTATCCTGATGAAAAAGTTCAAGCAATTTCTGTTAAAAATTATTGTAATGAAATGTCTTCGATTAAATTTTCTCAGGCACTCCAGTATAATAAAGGTTATTTTTGGTTGAATGATTCTGCGGGCGGAAAACTTCATTATTCTGTAAATTATGCCTCAGGATCTGTTGAAATTTATAAAGATAAAACACCGTCTCTTGGTGTTCGTTGTGTCAAATAATTTTTGAATGTCGTTATTATATTTTGATATAAAAAAAGCCCCGGGAATGAGGCTTTTTTAGTTTTATTAATCTTGCTTTATTTGATTTTATTTATTATTTCTAATACTTGTTTGTTTAAGGATTCATAATCTGAGTTGTTGTCGATTATAAAATCCCAATCTTCTATATTGTCTAACCCGGTTTCTGTAATATCTGTTTCTCCAATAAGTTCTCCGCGTTTCAATCTATTCTCTCTAGAAGCTTCTACGCGTATTGTAATTGCTCCTGCATTTTTAAATACTTCATATTCGTGAGGAACCCTAACATCAGTTACAATGATATTTCCAGACTGTTCTATAATTTTTTTAAGCCAGTAATCTGGGTCCTGAGCTCTTCCCCAGTTGCCAAGGTTTATAAGATCCTGCCTGTATTTTGACTTATTTTGTTCTATCTCTTCGTAGGTTAATCCTTTTTCTTCTCCATAGGTTAATTTAATTATATCTCCCATTGCACATCTTCTGAAATTAGGTATTTCTTTGAGCATTATCTTTGCTGCTGTATCTTTCCCAGAGTACTGTTTTCCGGAGAAAATTATTATTCTGTCTGCCATTTTGTAGCTCCCTTCTTTGTAAAAATATTAAATCGCGAAAATCAATTATAATCAAGCTTTTCGTTGTTTTTTATTTCATAAAGTTAAGATTTATATAAATTTTCTTGCAATTTCATTGTTTTGGTTTTATTATGAACGAACTAGTGTATAAAATACAATATTGGAATGAGTTATGGCTTTAAATTTTCAAGAACTGGTTTTTAATTTACAAAAATTTTGGTCGGATTACGGTTGTATAATCCAACAGCCTTATGATATAGAAAAAGGTGCTTCTACCATGAACCCTGCAACTTTTTTGAGAGCATTAGGCCCTGAACCTTGGAATACTGCAATGATTGAACCTTGCAGACGCCCGACCGATGCAAGATATGGCGAAAATCCTAACAGATTGGGACATTATTATCAATTTCAAGTTATCCTAAAACCATCTCCGGATAATACACAAGAGCTTTATCTTAAGAGTTTGGAAGCTATGGGTATCGACTTGAGAGAACATGATGTTCGTTTCGTTGAAGATAACTGGGAGTCTCCAACTTTGGGTGCTGCCGGTGTAGGTTGGGAAGTTTGGCTTGATGGTATGGAAATTACTCAGTTCACTTACTTCCAGCAGGTTGGAGGTTTGGAGATTAAGCCTGTTGCACTCGAATTGACTTACGGGTTGGAACGTATTGCTATGTATCTTCAGAATAAAGAATCTGTGTATGATATTATGTGGAACGATACTTTAAAATATGGTGATATATATTTACAAAATGAGATAGAACAATCAAAATATAATTTCGAAGTTTCTAATTCAGAATCTTTGTTTAAAATGTTTGATTTGTATCAAAAAGAAGTTGATAATTGTATTAACGCAAAATTGGTTTTGCCGGCGTACGATTACGTATTAAAGTGTTCCCACACTTTCAATTTACTTGATGCTCGCGGAGTAATAAGTAAAGACGAGAGAATTAATTTTATAAACAGAGTAAGAACAATGGCTTCTGCAGTTGCAAAATTGTATGTAGCCCAAAGAGAGGAACTGGGATTTCCTCTTTGCAAGTAATAGAAGGAATATAAATGGCTAAAAAATTTCATCACCCGACTTTTAGTAAAAATTTTTTGCGTAGAATTACTCAGGTAAAAAATCCTGATGCAATGCTTGAAGATGCGAAGACCGAAGGTTTAGAAAAGACTCTTGGCGTTTGGGATTTAATTATTTTGGGTATTGGTGCGATCATTGGCGCCGGAATTTTTGCTGTTGTCGGTATTGCTGCTGCAGGCGGCCCTGAGAGTGTTGGTGCAGGCCCGGCGCTTGCTATATCTATGGTAATCGCTGCGTTTGCGTGTGTCTTCTCAGCGCTTTGTTATTGCGAATTCGCTGCAATGATCCCTGTTGCAGGTGGTGCTTATACTTATACTTTTGCAACTTTAGGTGAATTTGCCGCTTGGATGGTTGGATGGGTATTGATGCTTGAATATGCTATCGGTTTTATTGTTGTAGCTTCTTCTTGGTCAAACCATTTGATGCAGTTCTTAAGAGGTTTTTCAAATGTATTGCCTAGCTTTATTGCAAATCCTCCTATTTGGCTTGTAAGTGATATTGGTTCTGCTACAAAAACTCTTATGGCAACAGGTGTTGATCCTCATTCTGTTATACCTACTATCTGTGGTATTCCGTTCTGTATCAATTTGCCTGCTGCGGCGATTATAATTTTATCTACTCTTGTTCTTATCAAGGGTACAAAAGATTCTGCAAAAATGGCAGGTATTATGGTTGTTATTAAGCTTGCCGTTATTGCGTTGTTTGTTTTAGTTGGAATGTTTTATGTAAAACCTGCTAACTGGGTGCCTTTTGCTCCAAACGGAATGGAAGGTATTTGTATGGGTGCATTTTTAATATTCTTTGCTTATATCGGTTTCGATGCTATCGCTACTGTTGCTGAAGAATGTAAAAATCCTCAACGAGATTTGCCAATAGGTATTATTGGTTCATTGATTGCTGCTACTGTTGTTTACGTTATGGTAGCTCTTGTTATGACTGGTATGTACCCTACATCTGGAGCTGTGCCTGCTGCATTTTTGAAAGCTCCGATGGCATTTGTTATGTCTGAAATTGCTCATAAAGATTGGGTTGCAGGTTTGATTTCAGTGGGTTCACTTGCCGGTTTAACTTCTGTATTATTAGTTATGCAGCTTGCTGCTGTTAGAATTTTATATGCTATGAGCCGTGATAATTTTATTCCAAAAGGTTTGCAGGCTTTACACCCTAAATATAAGACTCCTCACCTTTTAACTTGGCTTGTTGGTATTCTTTCAATTATCGGTGTTATGACGTTGGATTTGAACGTTGCTACCGAATTGTGTAACTTTGGTACATTTACTTCATTTATCGTGGTTTGTGTTGCTGTATTAATTTTACGCCACACTGATCCTGATAGAGAAAGACCATTTAAAGTTCCTTTCTCACCTTGGTTCCCGGCTATGGGTATTATTTGTTGCGGTGGTTTGATGCTTTATTCAATGCAATCTCTTACTATTTCAGCTTTATTATTCCCTGTATGGCTTGGTTTAGGCGGTATAATCTACTTTAACTACGGCTTCAGAAGTAATCGAAAATATGAAAATGAAGTGCATTTTGAAAAAGTAGAACATAGAAGACAGGAATTATTAAAATAATGGATATTAAAACCGTAATTAAGAATGCTTTTACGAGAAGAAGCACAGATGAACTTATTGCGACAAGTAAAAAATCTGAGTTGAAAAAAACATTGAATGTTTTTGACTTGATTGTGATTGGTATTGGTGCGGTAGTTGGTACCGGTATATTTACAATTATTGGTACTGCTATTCAGGGTGGTCCTGAAAATGTAGGTGCCGGTCCTGCTGTTGTAATATCAATGGTTTTGGCAGCTGTTGCTTGCGTTTTTTCAGCCCTTTGTTATTCTGAAATTGCTGCGATGATACCTGTTGCTGGTAGTGCTTATACTTATACTTACGCAACAATGGGTGAATTTATGGCTTGGATGGTTGGCTGGATTTTAATGCTTGAATATGCTATCGGCAATATTACTGTTGCTAGTGCGTGGACTGGTTATTTGACCCAGTTCTTAAAAGGGTTTAAGCACGTTTTGCCATCATTTATTGTTAATTTCCCTATTTGGTTGAGAAATGATTATAGATATATGTATTCATTCTGTGACAAGTATGGGTTAGATGTTCATGATAAAATGCCTTTCTTATTTGGACATATTCCATTTGCAATTAATTTGCCGGCTATTCTTATCGTGTTGGCGCTTACAGTTCTTTTAATCAAGGGGGTAAAAGAGTCAACAAGATTTGCGAGTATTATGGTTGGCGTAAATATGTTGATGATTTTATCGTTTGTAGTTTTCGGTGCTTTTTATGTGAAGCCTGAAAATTGGACGCCTTTTGCGCCGAATGGTTTCGAAGGTGTCTTTATGGGCGCGTTCTTAATCTTTTTTGCTTATATCGGTTTTGATGCTATCTCAACGACGGCTGAGGAAACTGAAAATCCTCAAAGAGATTTGCCTGTTGCGATTTTAGGGACCTTGGTTTTTTGTACCGTGTTGTATGTTTGTGTAGCACTTGTATTAACCGGTACCGTACCGTTGAATCATATTGATACGCAAGCGCCTATTGCTCATGCGATGAGAGTAATTGGTATGGATTGGCTTGCCGGGTTCATTTCTATTGGTGCCTTGTGTGCTTTAACTTCTGTTTTACTTATTTATCAGTTGGGTACTACCAGAATTTTGTATGCAATGAGCCGTGATAGATTTTTGCCTAAATCTTTGAGATTAATTCATAAAAAATATAGAACACCACATGTTTTAACTTGGATTTCAGGTATAGTGGTTGTTGTGTGTTCTTTATTTATGGATTTGAATATATCTGCTGAATTATGTAATTTTGGTACTTTTACCTCTTTTATAATAATTTGTATTGCAGTGTTAATTTTAAGAAAAACTGAACCTAATAGAGAGAGACCTTTTAAGGTTCCGTTTTGTCCTGTGTTCCCTATTTTAGGTATTATTACTTGCGGTGGATTGATGATTTATTCAATGCAATCCTTAAAAACTTCTTCTGTTTATTTCCCTTTATGGTTAGTAATCGGATTTCTGATTTATGCTGTGTATGGATATAGTCAGAAACGTTATGAAGAAGAAAAGAGAAATCGTAAAGTAGTGATAGTTAAGGATATTAAAGAACCAGCTATCAAGTAAATAATTATTAAAAAATAATTAATGCACTTGAATTTTGAGCTTTATAATGTAACATGGTTACAGGTCAAGGGCTTTATCCGCCTGTATTTAAGAGAGAATTTATTGTGAGGGTTAAAATTAGATATGATTAGATTATTCTGTAATAATGTTGATGTTTCAGTTGTGGGTGAAGAAAACGGTCTTGATATAGAGCGTGAATTTACCAATTACCAGGATACCATTAAGCATATAATAGCAAATCTTAATCAGAGAAAGGATAAGCCAGGTCAGTGGCTTCAGTGGATGAACCTTGGTTATAATGAGGAAACTCTTTGGTATGTTAAAGAGTATGCTTCTATGGTTAAGGATAGATTTGAAAATGTTTTGATTCTTGGTATCGGTGGGTCTGCATTAGGTGGACTTGCTATTACGGAAGCTTTGTTGAAACCTTATTGGAACTTATTGTCTGAAGAAGAGCGTGGCGGTTTGCCTAGAATATTTTTCTTAGATAATATTGACCCTGATACAATGACAGGTTTACTTGACTATTTAGACTTAAGTAAGACTTTAGTGAATGTTATCACCAAGTCAGGTGATACTGCTGAAACTATGTCACAGTTTATGATAGTTAAAGATAGATTAGAAAAAGAGTTAGGCGACAAATACAGATACAATATTGTCGCCACTACTGATAAAAAGACAGGAATCTTAAGACAGATTGCTGAACAGGAAGGGTATAAGACTTTTGTTGTTCCTGATGATGTGGGCGGTAGATTTTCAGTATTTTCAGCTGTTGGGTTGTTACCTTTAGCTTTGGTTGGAATAGATATTGATTCTATCGTTAATGGTATTAAAGATATGGATTTAGCATTGAAGAATACTGATATTCATGAAAATATTGCAGCTCAAAATGCGTTAATCCATTATTTGCTTGATACTAAAAAAGGTAAAAATATTTCTGTAATGATGCCTTATTCAAGTCGTTTAAAATATGTTTCTGATTGGTATGCTCAATTATGGGCAGAGTCTTTGGGTAAAAATAAAGACAAAGACGGAAATTCTGTTCATGTTGGACCTACTCCTGTTAAGGCTTTGGGTGCTACTGATCAACATTCTCAAATCCAATTGTTTAATGAAGGTCCTAATAATAAAATTATAAATTTCATTAGAGTTGGAGAGTTTGACAAGACTTTAGAAATTCCGAACATTTTCGAGTATACAGGAATTGGATATTTGGGTGGAAAAACAATTAATCAGCTTATGAATGCTGAGGCTGATTCTACAAGGGTTGCTTTATCCGATTATGGCAGACCTAATGTTACTATTACCATAGATAAAGTTGACGGGTATAATATTGGACAACTTCTTTATATGTTTGAAGTTCAGACTGCAATTGCAGGCGAGTTATATAATATTAATACGTTTAATCAGCCAGGGGTTGAGCAGGCTAAAAATTATACATATGCCTTGATGGGACGTGCAGGGTATGAAGAGTCTGCACATGTTCTCCAAGAAAAAATGGCTACTGTTTAGGCTTGGATTTTTTGCCCTTAACATTATATTGTATATATGAAAAATATTTTTATAAAATTTTTAATTGTAGTTGCTTGTTTTAGTCTTGTAAATTTTGCGAATGCCGCAGATGGGATTAAAACATTAACAGCCGGTGTTTCTTTGAATGAGCAGGTTCCAGTGTCGTTGATGGGTACTTGGCGAGTAGCTTCTGTTTTGAAAAATACAGATAGTCCTTCGAGCTTTAAGAAGCAAGGTGTTGATATTTGGAACTTATCTAAATCTGGTGACGTCATTACTCTTAGTAATCCGTTTACGGGAGCTTCGGCTTCAATATCGGTAAGTTATGTAAACAAAAATACTGTGAAATTTTCAAAAGAGGGAATTTATGATAAGCAGCAATTGACAGATTCGGTTGAGATAACCCTAAATGGAAATAAGTTTGTTGGTGTTAACAATTTGAAGTTGGAAGCCATTGGGGAAGATAATAAATCTGTAGTTAAAAAAGCTGAATATGTGTTGCGTGGAGAGAAAATTTCTGGTACAAGTATATTAGAGTAGAAGGATTAAGGATATTATTTATGCAAAAATTTGAATTTGATACTGTGATTTTGGGTGGAGGTCCAGCTGGATTATCTGCAGGTATTTATGCAAGTAGAGGTGCTGTTTCAACAGCTGTGGTTGATGTTAATATGTTTGGCGGTCAGCCTTCAAATTATCTTGAATTAGAAAATTATCCCGGATTTTCAACCGTTGGCGGATATGATTTAATGGAAAAGTTTGAGGAGCATGCTGATAAGTTTGGTGTTCAAAAATTCCCGATGCAAGAATTTGTTAGTATCGACTTGCAGGCTTCTCCAAAAGTTATAAAAACTACTGATAACGAATTCTTAGCCAAAACTGTTATTATCGCAACAGGTGCTCAACCAATGAAGTTGGGTGTTCCTGGTGAAAAGGAGTTTGTTGGTAGAGGTGTTAGTTATTGTGCAGTTTGTGACGGAGCCTTTTATAGAGATAAGATTGTTGCTGTTGTTGGAGGTGGTAATGCTGCTGTTGAAGAAGCTATGTATCTTACTAAATTTGCACAAAAAGTTTATTTGATTCATAGACGCGATGAACTACGTGCTGATAAAATCGTTCAAGAACGTGCGTTTAAGAATGAAAAGCTTGAATTTGTATGGGATACAGTTGTTTTGGAAGTTAAAGGTCAAGATTTGGTTGAATCTTTAACTATCAAAAATCTTAAAACTGATGAAGTTTCAGAATTAAGTGTAAACGGAGTTTTCCCATATATAGGAATGACTCCAAATGTGGAATTTTTCAGCGGCCAACTAGAACAAGATGCAAGAGGTTTTATTGTGACTGATGAGACAATGCAAACTTCTGTTGAAGGCGTTTTCGCTGCTGGTGACGTTAGAAAGACTCCTTTAAGGCAAGTTATTACAGCGGCTGCTGACGGTGCAGTCAGTGCTGTTTATGCTGTGAAATACTTGGAAGCATTGAAAGAAGTTCCACAAAAAGCATAGTAGTTTGATAGATATTAAAAAGATACATAACCTAATATCGACTGATTGCTCATGATTTACAAAAAAAAAGTTGCCCAAAAGTAGGCAACATTAAATAAACACGAGGATATTAAGAGAGAGAGTATAAAGTCTGATATATGTTTTGTATCTTTTTTAAATCTTATTTATTACTTATTTCCAATTTTTAAAATTTTTAAATCCCTTACATTTATATAAAGTAATTTGTGTTTTTTTAATTGACTTTTTGTTTTGAAATGTTAAGAAATTGTAATCTTTTGTGCGTAAATATACTACAAATGAGGGAATTATTAAAAAATCTTGTCATAATCTATTTATAATGGTATAATATGGCATGTAGTGAAGAGAGAACAAAGATAGGATAGTTATGGAATTTGATATTGAAGATTTTCTGAGAAAAGCTGTCGCAATTGGCGCATCTGATGTTCACTTGGCGGTTGGTGAGCACCCTACTATACGTAAGGATGGTAGAATTTTGAAAATTAACATGCCTGTGTTAACAGACGATGATGTCGATAGAGCTTATGATGCATTGTTGCCTCGTACAACAAAGGATTCAATGGACAACGTATATGACCTCGATTTTGCTTATGAAATTCCTGGGGTTTCACGTTTTAGGGTTAATTTGAGCCGTCAGTTAGGTAAAAACAAGTTGGTTATTAGGCTTATTCCTTATTATGTTCCAAAAATTAACGAATTGAATTTGCCTGCTTCTATTGAACAGTTCGCAAAGTTGAATCATGGTTTGGTTTTGATTACAGGACCTACTGGTGCAGGTAAATCTACTACAATTGCGTCTTTGATTGATTATATTAATACCAATTATTCAAAGCACATTATTACAATCGAAGATCCTATTGAATTCATCTTCAATAATAAAAAATGTATTATTTCACAACGTCAAATCTTGGTTGATACTGCTTCTTTCCCAGATGGCGTTAGATTTGCGTTAAGACAAGACCCTGATGTTATCTTTATTGGTGAAATTCGTGATAGAGAAACTATCATTGCAGCTTTGAAAGCGGCTGAAACAGGTCACTTAGTTTTTGCTACAATTCACACTAATGATGCCGTTCAAACAATTAACCGTATTGTTAATATGTTTGATCCTTCTGATCGTGATGTTGTTAGACATCAACTTGCTTCTTTGATTAAAGGTACAGTTTCTCAAAAACTTGTTCCATTAAAAGATAGTGCTGGTCGTCGTCCTGCTTGTGAAGTTTTGGTTGTTACTTCAACTGTTAAAGACTTCATTGCTAAGGATGAGTTAGATAATATTTACGACCTTGTTAAGAAGGGTTCATTTAACTCTATGATCACTATGAACATGTCTTTATATAGTTTGTTTGTTAATGGCTTGATCACAGAGGATGTTGCTATGGAATTCTCTGATGATAAGATTGAATTACAACAAATGCTTAAGGGCGTTTATAGTGGTGCTAAAGGTGGAGTTGAAGACTAGTAGTGGAATCTTTTGTTACAGATGCCATTAATTTGAAGTCTTATAACCTAAGTGAAGCTGATAAGATCATGGTTATGTATTCACGTGACCGTGGTCTTATTCGTTGTGTGGCAAAAGGTGTTAAAAAGCCTAAAAGTAAGCTTGGTGCGCGAATGGATTTGCTTGTGGCAAACAAACTTATGCTTCATAAAGGGAAAAATCTCGATACTATTTCTCAGGCTGAGGCTTTAAATACCTTCAATAAGACCAGACAGAATATGGATAAAATATTTTATTCTATATATGTTTCAGAGGTCGTAAATAATTTTGGTGTCGAGGGTGATCCGTGTTCTTCAGTTATATTTGATCTTTTATATGAAACTCTTGATACAATTTCTAAAGCTTCCGATAAAATTCAGATTTTGATTGCGGTTATGAAGTTTCAGCTTAAGATGATGAGGGTTTCCGGTTTTTCTCTTGAGCTTGATAAGTGTTTGTGTTGTGGTAAACCTGTTGAGAATGAAAATATGTATTTTTCTTCCAAGCTTGGTGGAATTGTTTGTATGGAATGTAATCATTACTATGGTTTAAGTGATGTTATGCATTATAAGCTTAGAGACTTCCTTTCCGTTTTGGCAAATTCAGAATTTGACGAAGTGACAGAATATGAAAAGAAAGCTACTGAAAAAGTTTGTATTGTCTGTTTTGAGCTTTTAAAATCTTGTATTAATTCGCATTCTGCCAAGAAATTTAAGTCAACTAATATACTTCAGGAAGTAGTTTAGATTAAGGCAAATTTTTAAAATAATCTTTTTCAGTTAAGGCTCTATATGTACACCCCATGCCATTGTTGCGTTCGCTGCTTGTTAAACTGCATTCAAAACCGTTCCAGCTGCTGCCGGGGGTAAGGGTACTCTGTGGCGAACCAATTGGTATTACTCTGTCGTTGTTAACCTCAAATGAAAATAAATCATGTCCCCAAATGTTTGGCCCCTTATTAATTCCGTTTACATCAACAGATATCACTATTCCGAGAGCTCTGTTATCTGAATTATTTATCATAATGAACATTCCGTCTGTTAAAAAAGCCTGCCCTTCGTTAAACCATTCAAGAGTTACATAGTCTTTTTTATTATATGTTCTGTATTTTGACACTTTGTTAAAGACAGGACCGTTCTCGGAAGCTATATCTGCGCTCATGCAGTCCTTTTGGCCGCAGGCTCCGAGTTGTCTTATGTATTTTTTAAATACCGGAGCAAAAGTATTGTTCGGGTAGTTGTCCCAGGTTATTTCCAAGCCTTCTTCAAAAGTCATTCTCTGTATAGCTTGTTGTAAGATAGAGTATGCCTTTTTTAATGCTGCATCTAATTCTTTTCCATGTGTTGAGTTAATTAGTGTGGGCATTGTCAATGCGGCAACTATACCAATTATCCCCAGCGTAATAAGAACTTCTGCAAGTGTAAATGCTTTTATTTTCATACACATAATTTATCCTCAAATCCAGTTAACAATATTAATACTAATATTGTTAACTAGTATAAATTATGTTGGTATTAATGTCAAGATACTAAGTTAATAGTATTAATATTGTGGATAATTTAATGAATATAAATCAAAAGGTTGCAGAACGTATTAAGGCATTGAGAAAAGAGCACCATCTGACGGCGGAAAAGCTTGCATGGTACTCTGACTTATCAAAGAGCTGCATTACATACGCAGAAAAGGCTCAACGTGACATCAGAATGTCAACAATTGAAGCCATCTGCAAAGGTTTTAATATAACTATAGCTGAATTCTTTTCTACATTTAAGAATTGAGTTTTTGGTACGTATATTCAGGATGCTGTTTTAATTTTTCTTCTATTTGGTCAAATGTCAGCAGTCCTTGAGTAGCTCCGAATTCAGAAACAACTCCTGCAGAATTAACTGATGCCATCATTAGAGATTTACCTATATCTAATCTTGTTCTGTTTAGAGCTGCGCAGAAGGTTGAAGCAAATGCATCTCCTGCACCAAGTGTTGATATGATTGGGCCTTCAAATACCGGACAGTAGTAGTAATGTTTACCATCGTATGCGTATGCCCCTTTGCCACCATCAGTAATTACGATTATTTGGTAGTCGCTTACTTTTAATTTCTTGAACATTTCTTTTATGTCTGGGTGGATAAGTTCTTCTGAGTATTTAATATCTCTTGTATCAGGTCTTACTTGTATTTGTGTTGCCATTGACGCTTCTTCTTTGTTCATAACAACAATTTGAGCTGTTTCCAGAATGTTTTTCAGATAATTAAATCCTCGCTTGATACTTGTTGTTCCTGCATTAAAGCAAACGTAAACATTGTTTTCTTTTGCAAATTTAACTATTTCATCAAGAACTTTGTTACTTTCTCCATTTAGAGGTGCTATATATAACAATTTAGAATTTTTGATAGCATCGAAGTTTATGTCAGATTTTTGTATGTGAGCGTTTGCTCCACGGTGCGCCAGTACAGTTCTGTCACCTTGGAAACTTACTAATATTATTGAAAATCCTGTGCTGTCATTTGCATCTTGGATTTTGTTTGATAAATCAACGTTTCTGTTTTTGAATGATTCCAATACTCCATCTGAGTATATATCTTCTCCTATTTTAAAAATAGCACTTGTTTTAAGACCAAGATTGGCAAAGTTTACTGCGGTATTTACTCCACCGCCGCCGACATTTGAGGCAAAGTCTGATATCTCTACTTTTGCACCATAAGGGTAACTCATAAATTCGGATTTCTTATTTTTAGAGAATACTGATACGATATTTGCATCTTCGCATTCTACAAAAACATCCATTGTTGCACTTCCAATTGTTATTACATCAAACATTATCTTAATCTCCATCAAGTTATCTTTTATGCTTACATATTAGCACAAAAAGATTTGCTTTTTGTAAATATATTTCTACTCTAGCGCAAAAATTTTTTTTTACCGATTTATAATTGTAGTGTAGATATACGTTTATTTATATGAAGGAACCCCAAAAATGCATGTTCAAAAGATAAGCTTTTACCCGAATAGCGCTAATTATTCAACTAAAAATCAGACTGTTAAAACTAATAATTATATGACAAATTCTAATTCACAATTGCCTCTGATGGCTTATGTTGATTATAATATTAGCTTTAATGGCAGGCTAAATCGTACTCCGGCTAATTTTTATGAATTTAATAAAAAGAATTTACCTGATACGATGAAAGATTATTTAGAGGCTGATTATGAGGATAGGCGTAATATGCCTCCGGCTCAGATGATGAAGCTGGTTTATGATGATATTAATCTGGCACATTCGCTTGAGGATGTTTCAAGGTTATATCCTAATGAGGAGTTATTTGCCAATTTAACCGATACTCCTAATCGAAAAGCTAAGAAGGGTTTAGTTTCTGAAATTGAGGTTATGAAGGACATGGCCGGAGAGGCACCTTTATTCAAGGATGGTTCTTCTAATGTCGGGATGTATTTATTAAAGAAAATATACCTTGAGGGTAAGCAGTGTAAGGAAATTAATTCTGATTTCTACAAAGATTTGGCTGATGAATATAAGGGATTGATAACTAGTCCTGTGGACTATTCTACAATGAGTGCTTATGGTATAAAATTCCCTAAAACTCCATTTTGGAATTCTTTTGTTGTGACAAGGGATGATTGGAAGTATGAGTATAAGCCAAGAAAATCTTATGAACGTGCTGACAATGCAAAGAGTTTTGAAGATATCAGAAAGAGTATTCAAAATCCTGTTGAGTCAGTTCCTAAGAAAAATAAATTTAAGGTTGAAAAAGGTGAGCTTAATAGAATGACTGATGCCGTAATAGAAGGTCACGGAAGTTCTGATACTGCTGCAAAACATTTAAGACGCAAGGGAATAAGAGATGAGGAAAAGACATCTTTTGTAAGTAAATATATGAGTCAGATTATGAGCGTTGCTCTTGAAAAAGCTCATGCTTCTGATGAAATGCGTGATTTCTTTGAAAATTATGACAGCATGAATAAAAAACAGCGTGAAAAACTTGATGCTTATTGGCGTAGTCATCCTCATATGAGACAAATTCAATCTTTAGCAATTTCTGATACTATAAAATTATTTTTTGATGCGTTTGGTGCGGATGGTAAAAATCCTGAGTTTCAGGAATTATTAGCTTATGCTGATAGTATAAAGCCTGAGCGTGAAAGAGAAATTGCAAAACATAATCAAATTCAAGCGGAATATGATGAGATGTTTAAGCTTCTAGATGAGGCAGAGGCTCCGGACGAGGTTATAGAGAATCCTGACGTAAGTAGTAAGAATGCTCTTGATGAGGAATTAGCTGCGGCTCGTATAAAAGAAGAAGCTGTTAAGAATGGGGCAGAAGTATTTTCTTTTGTTTCGCCTGATGGGCAAAAATATTCTTTCGTTTGTAATGTAAATGAAGTTTTTGAAAAGAACGTGAGAAGAGAAATTGAATTGTTACCAACTGCATTTCAGAATAGATATGTAAGGTTTATGACATCGTCTCCTTTAGCGACACGTGAGTATAAAAAATCCATAGCTTTAGGACCTTCGCTTCCTGAATTTGCATTATCTGAAATAATGTCTATTGAAGATTCAAATAAAGTTTCAACAAGTATAAATGCAGAGTTTGGTAGTAGGTATCGTGGTGTCGTTGTTGCGAATAATCAGGCTTTGGCTGAAAGAATCCTTGAGAGGTTGCATTGGAAGCCTGAATATTCATTGATGCTTGCATTCGATACTCCTCAGCTATTGGATTTTGCAACAAACAAAATTGGGGTTAGTAATTGGTCTCAGCAGGAAAAAGCTTTAATTAATGATGATTTTAAAGCTTATACTACCCCGATAGACAATAAGGCTGATGCCGCCAGAATTACGGAAATGCTTTTAGATTATTTATCTAACTTGGATCCTGAGGCAAAAGAGCCAAAAGATGCTTTGTATGATGATTTCTTGAGTTTGACAGCTGCTAATATGCGCTCTTATCCTCAAGTTAGAAGTATGGTAGGAAAAATTATCAGACAGACTAAATTCCTTGATTCATATGGTGGTAGTGCCAAAATTTTGTTAAAAGATGAAGTGCCGAGGTCTGTAAAAGATGTGAAATGTAAGCTTATGCTGGAAGATTTGATTGGTATTAATGCTCAGAGTTTTATTCCGGTGTGGGCTGTAAGTACTCTTAATATTAAACGTTATGTTCAAGATCCTTCATTACGCTCACTTCTTCATACAAAATCAATGTCTATGCAAAATAAATTTATTAGTTAAAAAAGTTGTTGAGCATATATAATGTAAAAAGCGTTGGTTTTAGCCAACGCTTTTTATATGTTTATATTTCGTTACCGAATAAGATTAGTCTTGAAATTGAGCTTTTTCTTCTTCACTAACGCCTTTTATTGTAAGGTTAACTCTGCCTTTGTCATCGATTTTGATAACTTTAACAATTACTTCATCCCCTACATTTAAGTGTGGTTCAATTGTTTCAATTCTTTCTTGGCAAACTTGAGATATGTGAACCATACCGTCTTTGCCAGGAGCAAGTTCAACAAATGCACCTATTGGGATAATTCTTACAACTTTACCCTTAACAATCATTCCAGGTTCAGGTTTGAAAGTAAGTTCTTTAATCATTCTTGTTGCAATTTTTGCACCTTCCTGATCGTTAGATGTAATAGTTACAACACCGTTGTCTTGGATATCAATTTCAGCGCCTGAAGCGTCTATGATTGCTCTAATTTGTTTTCCGCCAGGTCCAATTACTGTACCGATATCTTCAGTATTGATTGTTAAAGTTGTGATGCTTGGTGCGTATGGAGATAATTCGCCAGGTTCAGTGATTGCTTCTCTCATTTTAGATAAAATGTGCAATCTTCCTTCTTTTGCTTGGAATAAAGCTTTACGTAGAGTTTCGTTCGGAATACCTTTAGCTTTCATATCCATTTGCAAAGCTGTTATACCTGTATCATTACCTGTAACTTTGAAGTCCATATCGCCAAGGAAGTCTTCAATACCTTGAATATCTGTTAATACAACAGGTTCGTAGCCTTCTTCTTTAATCATACCCATAGCAACGCCGCCAATCATACATTTTACAGGAACACCTGCATTCATTAACGCCATTGAAGAGCCGCAAGTAGAAGCCATTGATGTTGAACCGTTAGATTCAAGTACATCAGATGTAACTCTGATTGTGTAACCGAATTCTTCTTGTGACGGAAGTGCCGGTACGTTTGCTCTTTCTGCCAAAGCTCCGTGACCAACTTCTCTTCTGCCAGGGCCTCTTAGAGGTTTTACTTCACCAACTGAAAATCCTGGGAAGATGTATTTGTGCATATAAGTTTTTTCAGTTACAGGGTCTACGCCGTCTAATTCTTGTTTCATTCCAGGGCCTGCAAGGGTTGCAACTGACAATACTTGAGTTTGACCTCTGGTAAATACAGCTGAACCGTGAGCTCTTGGAATAACTCCAACTTCGCACCAGATAGGACGAACTTCAGTTGGCTTTCTGCCATCGGCTCTTACGCCTTCTTCAAGAATCATTTTACGCATTACGTGTTTTTCTGCAGCTTTAAATTCTTCTGCTACAAAGTCAACACCTGTTTCTTCTATCATTTTCTTGATGTTGTGATCTTCAGGAAGAGCTTCAATTTTTTCTTTAACTAATTTTTTAGCTTCTTCCAATTTATTTTGACGGTATGTTCTGTCAAAATTGTGATATGCATCAAAAATCATATCGTGAGCTGTTTCTTCAATTATATTTTTGATTTCTGTTGTATCATAAGGGTTTACAAAATTTTCTCTTTCAACGCCGCAAGCTTTAACAAATTCAAGTTGAGCTTCACATTGTTTTCTGATTTCATTTTGAGCAAATTCAACAGCATTCATAATATCGTCTTCTGTAACGAATTTACAGCCTGCTTCAACCATAATTACACTGTCGTGGGTACCTGCCACAACGATATCTAAATCAGATTTAGCTTCTTGTTGGTGTGTTGGGTTAGCAATGAAATTACCTTGTTCATCGCGTCCAACTCTTACTGCACCGATAGGGCCTTCGAAAGGTGCGCCTGAAAGCATTAATGCACAAGATGCACCTAACATTGCCAATGTGTCAGGTTGATTTTGCTGATCGTAGCTGAATAATTGAGCTACGATTTGTATATCATTTCTGTAACCTTTAGGGAATAAAGGTCTGATTGGTCTGTCGATTAAACGAGAGATAAGGATAGCTTTGTCGCTAGCTTTACCTTCTGAACGGTTGTAACCACCAGGAATACGTCCGATTGCAGACATTCTTTCTTCATAATCGATTAGTAATGGGAAAAAGTCGATACCAACTCTTGGTTCTTTTGATACAACACAATGTACAAAAAGCATTGTGTCACCACATCTTACTGTAACAGAGCCATTAGTTGATTGCGCATACTTCCCGGTTTCTACGGTAACTGTTTTACCACCGATTTCGATTTCAAATTTCTTTGTTTCCGGTATTGTCATACTTACCTTTCATCTTTCTGCGTCTTCTTAACGCCTTTTAAATTATACACTTCTAATGTTCGTTTCTATTATAACTCAAACAAAGAAAATATGTACTTTTTATGCCAAATTTGCTCCAATTTTTAATTGTAATTTTTTATCTTGTACGAGCAAATAAAAAAGCCTTATTTCTAAGGCTTCAAATTAGTGTTAGGTAAGTGTAGGTAGTAATTCTTGTTTAAAAATGCATGTCAAACTTCGGAGGCATTCCGTTTGTTTTTTCATCTTCCATACGCATTGCCGAACCGATTGTGAAGTTTTGAGCAAACATTTTATTTATTTCAAAGGTTATGTCACCGTTAAATACTTTTTCGTTTTCTTCTAAAAAGTTAAATAGAGGCTCAACCGGAGCTCCAACAATACCTGTTAGAGTTCCTTCGGCGAGTTTCATCGTACGTTCGCCAATTTCAGGAACTTTTACATTCATCCCGAATGGTTTATATGGTCTGTTAAATGAAGCACCTGTTTCTGTCATATCTTATTAATACACCTTATTTTCTATCTAAGACATTTTAGATATCGGCACTTCGTTTCGAAAAGTTTAATTTTTTATCAGCTAATGTAACAATTATTAATATTTATTATTACGTTTTTTAACAGCTTTTCTACTCTTTATTAGTTTTGCTTTTGCGTGTCTAAGTTTTCTGCGTTCGTCTCTAGTTAATGTTATTCCTGAGTCTGTTTTTTTTGTTTTTTGTGTGGTTTCGTTTCTTAAAGCTGACAGGTCTGCATCTAAAATTCCGGCTGATGCTGAGCTATAAGTTCTATTGGTTTGGGCAATATAACTTTTTTCGAGTTTACCTTGTTTATGCAATTCCACCAGTCTAGTCATATATCGGTTGTAATTTATAATCATAGATGGGTTTTGGAGAATTTGTGTTAATACAGATTCGTGATTACGTCTATTGTTATCACAAGCACATTCTAAAGCTAAGTTTTCCGGGCGTGTCTCTCCGTTGAGTTTACTAGGTTTTATATGTTCAATTGTTGCAAGTGAGTTGCTCAACATCCTTAATGCAATTTTTTGGTCGGCGTTAGCACCGTGGTAGTTTCTTTTTGCATATTTTACAATGAAGGCATCAGGATTGTTGTATGCCATTGGTAGTTTTGCAGCCTCAGCTATAATTTTTTGTGCGGTTTTGTCTTGTGTATTGTTTATATCAAGTATGGCTTGTAATTTCCCGATAAAAACGCGTCGCCCAAATCTTGAAGTTTCTCTATTATCAAAAATTCTTGTATAGGTTTCATTTATTAGGTCTTTTATTGCGGTACTTTTTTCCGGTGGCAAATCTCTGCTCATAATACCGATATTTGTTAGAATAGAAGATTGTTCATGTATGATTTTTTTCTCTGCTTTAGGTAGCTTTTCCCTGAGCATTTCCAATAATGACATATCTGGGTGGTCGTGGTTTTTGGACTCCATCATTGAAAAAATCTTTGATTCAACCGGATGCAGGTATCGTTTTAATGATTTTATATGTCTAAGAATTTCTGTTGGGTCTGTTGTTGATAGTATTTTTTCTTCAAATTCGTTAAATTTATCAACCGGAAGCATTATATGTCCGCAGCAAGGGCAAGGAATATCATATTTTGCAAGTCTTAATATATTGAAACGTAGAACATCAACAGCTTTTGTTCGGTTTACTAAATCTTCCATAGTAGGGGTTACTATGCTTGGAATTTTTCCGCAGAAGCTGAAAGTATCTTTTGTCAGCGGGGACAAAACAGATAATCTGTTTTGAGAATAATCAGAATGATTATTCTCAATTTGTTTCTTTGGTTGTAATATGTTGAATTTTATTGGATTTACTGCAAATATTTTCATATGTAACCCTGTTATTTAAATACATATATATAAAAAAAATTGCCGATTTGTTAAGAAACATAACCGACAAATTTTATCCCATTGGTGGAGGCTGAATGTAAAGAGGCTTAAGTTTTCGCCAATCACAGTCAGCATCTTTAGCTTTTTCTACCGCAAGTTCTGCGAGGAATTCTCCAAGCGGAGCTTTCATTTCTTGATATGAACTACCGCCTAAAATTGGTTTTAATTTGTTGTCGGTAATTATATCTTTACCTTCGCATTTGACTTTTACTTCATCAAGCGGAACTGCTCCTTTTATCTCATTATCACAATACAAGTAAGCTTTTTCTTTCCTTGCATCGAGTGCCACAATAGGAGCAAGCTTAGCAAGTATTTCAAGAGATGAAACTCCTATTGCTTTGCAATTCAGCTGTTGTGCCATAATTCTTGCTACTGTTGTGCAGGCTCTAATCCCCGTAAAACTTCCAGGCCCTACATTCGTTGCAATAAGATCAATATCTTTTGGAGTTAAGTTATTTTTTTTCAAGATTTCTTTAATTGTTGAAATTAAAAATGCTGAATGATATTTTTCATCGTGATTTTCAACAATTTCAGATGAGAGCACCTTTTCACCAGACTTTAATGTTATATACATTTTGTCTAGGCATGTGTCAAATGCTAATATAACTTGCTTTTCTCCACCCTGAGTCATTTATTTTTGCAACCCCTCTATGATTTTTATCATATCATCATTGTCTGACTCAAAGGAATATATTCTTGAATCATCGTTACTATATGTTACATTTATTCGAAGATGTTTGAAAGGAATTTCGTCCTGTGAGAACTCTGCCCATTCAACAAAGGTAACATTTTTACCTTCAGAATATTCTCTTAGTTCGTCTAAAATTGTTTTGACACCTTCGTTTTCTAATCTGTATAAGTCAAAGTGATATACCGGTAAAAGCCCGCTATGATATTCGTTTAATATTACAAATGTTGGACTTGTTACTTTTTCTTTAACTTCCAGTGCTTCTGCGACAAGCTTTACAAACGCGGTTTTGCCTGCTCCGATTTCTCCATATAGGCTTACAAAACATCCGTCTGTAATTAATTTCGCAAATCTTTGTGCTAATTCTTTTGTTTCTTCAATTGTTTTACAAACTTTTTCGTATTTCATATGCTAATTTTAGCACAAAGATTTATATTTGTTTTATTTGTAGCAAAAAAAACTTTGTTTATGTTTTCCTGTATATATAGTGGTTAAATTGTAGGTAAATATGAGCATTCCAAAAATTAGTTTTACATCAGAAAATAAATTGTTAAATTCAATGTACAATAAAGTTCAAGCGTCTGCGCCTAACCCGGCTCCTGTAGAAGCGAAGGTAGAGCAAAAAGCTGAACAAAATTTGAGTCAAAATCAGGAAAAGGAACAAATTCCAGAAAAAAATAATAATAAGGTTAGAAACTGGACAATTGGTCTAAGTTCAGCTGCAGTCTTGACTGCTCTTGGTGTTGTCGCAGGTCGAAGAGGATATTTGGGCGAAGGTGTTCAAAGATTTCTTGGTGCAGCCAAAAAAGAGACAACTGAACTTTTGAGTAAAAGTGAGCTTGAAGATCTAGTTGAGGAGGCAATGGGCGACCTAGAAGGTAATGGAGCAGACCTAGTTGAACCTCAGACTGTTCTTGGAAGGGTTGATAATAAAGCTGATGATATAGTAGAATCTGTTGTAGATTCTTCTGGTGCAAGACTAGCATCTAAGCTTCCGGATAACTTTGACCCTGATGCAATAAATGCAAAATTAGATTTAACAATCCCGAAAATTACAGATCCTTTGAAGCTTGATAAAATTCCTGATCCTCTTGAGGGTGTTGATCCTTCATTAGGAAAGCTCGGAGATGAGTTTAGTATTGAACTTAAAAATGGAAATACCAGAATTGTAAAATTTTCTGATGGTAAGTTCTCATCGGCCGTAGAATGTGATCCTTCTGGGAAAAAATTGTATTCGTGGAGTGTTTCAAATGCTAATTTTATTATCCATAAGGATGCCAGACGTGTTGTATACAATCGTTCAGGTAAGTTGAGCTATATTGTAGAAAAAGGAAAAGACGGTTATGAACGTTTAATAAGTATAGGTCTTTTTTCAGATGATATTTTCTCAATTACGCATATGCGTAATCTTGGTGATAAATTGTTAAGCATAAAAGATGATACATTAAAAAATGGTGAGAGAATAAAAGAAGAGTTTTATGATGAAACCGGAAAACGTATTATCTTTTCTCGCGATTTAAAGTAAACTCAACCACTCTGTTTCTTCCGCTTTCTTTTGCTTGATAGAGTGCTTTGTCTGCTTTCATCAGTAAATTTTGAGAATTATCTCCGCTGATGTAGTTGCAAACTCCCAAACTTATTGTTACTGAAATTTGTTTGGTGGAGTTTTTAGTGTTTACTTTTTCGATATTAATTACTTCTTTCTCAACTGATGCCCTCAGACGTTCTGCTACGATTAGGGCTTCTTGCAAGTTTGTTGATGGTAATAGAATTACAAACTCCTCACCTCCATACCTTGCTGCAATGTCGTATTCTCTGAGCCCTGAGCGCATGATTTTAGCAACACTTTTTAAAACGGTGTCCCCTGCTGCGTGTCCATATGTGTCGTTAACCTTTTTAAAGAAATCTATGTCAGTCATAATTACGCACAAGTCCGTCTTTTTACGCTTTGCGCTTGCAACTTCTTGGTTTATACGGTCATCCAGTTGCCTTCTGTTGTAAAATCCTGTCAATGCGTCTAATGTCGCGTGTTTTAGAATGTCTGCGTATATGTTTGCTTGTGTAATCGTTGTTGCTGTTTGCAACGCTAATTGCTGAATATAGTAAAGTTCTTGGGTTAGAATTTCATCTTCCGTACTCTTGGTGACTAAGCAGCCGATGTTGTTGTTTTCGCTAATTAGTGGGAAGAAACTTATTTTTCTATCTTGGCTAAGGATATAATCCGTCTTTACTTTTGGCACTGTTTCAAGAATATATTTGTCTAAACAGGTTTTAGGATAAACAAGTTTGTTTTTGCCGTTCTCTTTTAGAAATAAATATATTAGGTGGTTTGAGATAAGTGTGTCTAAAATTTCTCCTATAATCGGGATTATATAGTTTAATTCATACTGTGACTCTATTATTTTTGCGATATTTTTCATTGCATTGTGAAATTCAATGTTTTTTTGAATTCTGTTTGATAAGATGATATTATCAAGTTTTATCGCAATTATTGGAATTATTAACTCCAGAATCGCAGTGTCTTCTGATGTTGGATTTTCAATAGTTATTGTGCCCGAGAGTTGCCCTTTTACAAATAATGATGTTGTAATATTTTTGCCGTGTTTAATATATTCTCTGTTGTACAATTTTGTATAATCGGCAAGATCAATATTTTTAGGGCTTGAGCTGAAGTCTTTTATCGTAATACTTTTCTGAAAAAAATCCCTGAGGATTGCCTCAACGCTTTCAATAGTTAAGGATTCATTCAGGGATTTAAATAAAGTTTTTAATTTTTCGTTATCAGACAAATTTAGCCCTCTAATTTTTGCATAATTTCGTCAGAAATATCGAAATTTGCATACACATTTTGAACATCATCATGTTCTTCAAGTTTATCAAGAAGTTTTAGTATCTGATCGGCTGTTTTTTCGTCAGTAACTTCGATTGTGTTTTGAGGGATTCTTGTTAGTTCAGCTGTTTCTGATTTGAAACCTTCTTTTTCTAATCCTTCAACAACGTTTTGGAAATTTTCCACGCTGGTTATTACTTTGTATTGACCATCTTCCTCTGTAACGTCTTCAGCATCAAGGTTTATTGCGGCTTCAAACAGTTTATCGAAATCTGTATCTTCACCGAATGTGATAACACCTTTTTGGTCAAACATCCAGCCTACACAGCCTGTTGCACCAAGACTGCCATTGTATTTTGTGAAGTAGCTTCTAACATCTCCGGCAGTTCTGTTTCTGTTATCGGTCATTGCTTCTACGAAAACTGCAACTCCACCGGCTGCATATCCTTCGTATGTAAGTTCTTCATAATTTTCAGCACCTGCTGCGCCGGCTCCTTTTTCAATAGCTCTTTTAATGTTATCGTTCGGAAGACCTGCTGCTTTTGCTTTTTCAATTGCTGTTCTTAATCTGAAGTTTCCGGCAGGATCCGGACCTCCAAGTCTTGCTGATACGATTAATTCTCTTGAATATTTTTGGAATACAACTGCACGTTGTGAATCTACTTTTGCCTTTTTATGTTTAATGGTTGACCATTTTGAGTGTCCTGACATATTTTTTTCCTCTTTTTTACTTTTCCTGACCTGATATTAACAAAAACAATCTAAGGTTGCAAATATTTTTAGTTTACATAATCTATGTTACGGGAATAGAAAAAGTAGCGCTGCGTTGTCCTTAGCAGCGCTTGAACGATTTCGTTTGCTTTTAAGCAAACGGAAAGAACATCCATTCGGTCAAATCGGCGCCGTAGGCGACGAAGTCTAATTAGCGTGTTTTTCTCTTTTGAGGTACTTTTCTCTTTTTTCCTCGCAACAAAAAAGAGAAAAGTAGCAAAATGAATAGTTTTTTAAAATAGAAGAAATAGGTTATGTTCATTTCTTTCTCTTTATTTGCGAAGAAAAGAGAAAGTAATTATTAATTAATCATTAAATTAATATGACTTCCTTCAAAATAACGTTAAAATGATAGTATAAAAATTTATTTTGAATGGAGTTGATACTATGGCAGACTTTAATAAGTTTACGAATTATTCGCAGGAAATTATTTCCTCTGCAAGTGCGTTGATGAATGAATATAAAAATTCAGAACTTCAACCAGAACATATTATGCTTGCAATGATTAAAGATAATGGTATTATTAAAGACTATTTGACAGAATTAAAATTACTAAATCAAGGCTTTATAAATAAAGTTGTAAGTGCTGTTAAGAGTTTCCCGACTATATCTGGGCCTCCAAATCCCGGTCAGTTATTTTTGTCTACCGATACTTACAGGTTATTGGATTTAGCTGTTGGTGAAGCTGATAAACTTAAAGACGATTACGTTGGTATTGAGTCAATCTTGCTTGCAATGTCAATGCTAGATAATTCAAATATACAACGTTTATTGCAGGATGCAGGTGTAAACCAAAATTCAGTACTTAATGCGATGAAAAAAGTAAGAGGTAATAAAAAAGTGGATAATAAAAATGCAGAAGAAAATATGAAAGCTCTTGAAAAATATTCAACTGATCTAACAGAAAGAGCAAGAAAAGGTAAGCTTGATCCGGTTATTGGCCGAGATGAAGAGGTTAGACGTATAATTCAAGTTCTTAATAGGAGAACTAAGAACAATCCTGTACTTATAGGTGAACCCGGTGTTGGTAAGACTGCGATAGTTGAAGGTCTAGCACAACGTATTGTTCGAGGTGATGTCCCTGAAAGCTTGAAGGATGTAAAACTTGTTGCTCTCGATATGGGTGCACTTGTTGCAGGTGCCAAGTTTAGAGGTGAATTTGAAGAACGTCTAAAAGCTGTTCTTAAAGAAGTTGAAGATTCAAATGGCGCAATTGTTATGTTTATAGATGAACTTCACACTGTTGTTGGTGCTGGAGCTACTGAAGGATCTATGGACGCAGGTAACCTATTAAAACCTATGCTTGCAAGAGGCGTGTTGAGAACAATTGGTGCGACAACTATCAATGAATATCGTAAATATATTGAAAAAGACCCGGCATTAGAAAGACGTTTCCAACCTGTATTGGTTGGTGAACCTTCTGTTGAAGATACTATAAGTATATTGAGAGGTCTGAAAGAAAAGTATGAAGTTCACCACGGTATTCGTATTCTTGATAGTGCTTTAATTCAAGCTGCGAAACTTTCTGATAGATATATTACAGATAGGTTTTTGCCGGATAAGGCTATTGACTTGATAGATGAAGCGGCTTCTGCTTTGCGTATTGAAATCGATTCTATGCCTGAAGAAATTGATACCTTAATGCGTCAAAAAATTCAATTGGAAATTGAAAGAGAAGCTTTGAAAAAAGAAACATCAGAAGAATCTCAATTGAAAATTGAAGATTTGACAAAGCAGATTAATGAATTTGAAGGTAAAATTGCCATATTGAAAGAGCAATGGGAAAAGGAAAAGGCTTCAATTACAGGTGAAGCTGGTATTAAGGAAGAAATTCAAAAAATCCAAAGTAAAATTGAAGAAGCTGAAAGAAATACTGATCTTCAAACTGCAGCTGAACTAAAATATGGTAAATTGTTGGAGCTTCAAAAACAATTAAAGGCAGTTCAATCTCAGGAAAAGACTACAAATAGGCTTTTAAAAGAAGAAATCGACGATGAAGATATTGCAAATGTTGTAAGTAAGTGGACAGGAATTCCTGTTGCAAAGCTTGTCGAAAGTGAAAAACAAAAACTTATTAATATGGAAGATATTCTTCATAAACGGCTTGTTGGTCAAGATGAAGCTGTTGTTACGGTTTCTGATGCAATTCGTCGTGCTCGTTCAGGCTTGAAGGATCCTAAACGTCCGATAGGTACTTTCTTATTCTTGGGACCAACAGGTGTAGGTAAAACTGAGCTTGCAAAATCGTTGGCAGAATTTATGTTTAATGATGAAGACGCGCTTATCCGTATTGATATGTCTGAATATATGGAAAAACACAATGTTTCAAGACTTGTCGGAGCTCCTCCGGGATATGTCGGTTACGATGAAGGCGGTCAATTAACTGAGGCTGTCAGAAGAAAACCTTATTCAGTGGTTCTTTTTGATGAAATTGAAAAAGCTCACCCTGATGTATTCAACATAATGCTTCAGATTTTTGACGATGGACGTTTAACCGATTCTAAAGGTCGAACTGTTGACTTTAAGAATACTGTTATCATTATGACTTCTAATATAGGAAGTGATATTATTCTTGAAGATTCTCTTAAATCTCTGGGTACGGAGGCAGACTTTGAGTCTACCAAGGAAAAGGTTTTAGATATTTTGAGAACGAAATTTAAACCTGAATTTCTGAACAGAATTGATGAAACAATATTCTTTAGAGCGTTAACTCTTCATCAGTTGTCGAAAATCGTTGATATTCAAGCTGATTACTTACGTCGCTTGTTGAAAGATCAGGAAATTGAGCTTGAGATTACCGATGATGCTAAAGAATTGCTCGCAACCAGAGGGTTTAACCCTGTTTATGGTGCTAGACCTTTGAAAAGAGTTATTCGTCAAATGGTTGAAAATCCTCTTTCTAAAGAAATTTTATCAGGCAAATTTATGCGAGGTGATAAATTGAGGATTGATGTCAAAGATGATGAAATTGTTTTTGATAAGGTTTAATTGATAATAAAAAGAGGCTGTAAAGGCCTCTTTTTTTATTAGTATAACGCGTTACAAGCATTTAGGTTATAGTAGAAAATATCTTTTCCGAATTCATTTGGTGCTTGTGTTGAGTTTACATCTATTATTGCGGCAGCACACTGTGTTAAGGATTTGTTTTTCGGTGTTGTAATGTTAGGAAGCCTGCTGAACGGACTTTGTGCTTTTTCTTTGCAATCAGGATTAAATGTTATTAGCAAAGACGCTCCGCTGTTTAGTACTACTGCAGTTGAGTCATATTGTTCGAAAAAACTCATCATCATTGGTACATCTGCAATGCTTCCGTTAGCGAGTATACCGGCTGATTCGGCATTGTTTGTTGGAGGGTTCATAGCCCTTGCTGCTCTTGCAAGTATGCTGCTTGAACACATGTTGAAATCGGCATTAAATCTGTAAGTGTTTGGTTCTAACTTGATTTCTTGCGGAAAACATTTTTCTAATTCGCTATTTTTGCAAACTTTACTTATTACCATATGTTTTTTCAGTTCGTTTACAAAATCTTCTGTACCTTTTATGTGTTCAAGAGAATCGTCTGCATATATTTTGTTGACAGCTTGTGCAAATTTTGATGATTCAGCTTGATATCTTGTTTTATTAACTTTATCCTGATAAGACGCAATTAGCTGAGGCATTGTTGCTGCTGCAATTATGCCAAATACGCTGATAACTATAAGTACTTCAGCTAAGGTAAATGCTTTATTCCTATTATCCATATCTCCTCGAGAGTTATTCTTTATACTATACAGTATAAGCTATGTTAATGGGTTTTTAATCCTTCTTGAGAATTATTTTTATTTTTTTGTGTTAGTATTTATATATGGATATGATTGATGAAAAAAAGCCCCAAATATGGTTGAATACAGCTCACTTTGTAAATGATATTTATACGGGAATGTTAAACCCTATCATGCCTTTTGTTGCTATGAAATTGGGTATTACAATGGCTATTGCGACGATTGTTTTGAGTCTGTCGCATATTTGTGCTTCGCTTTTGCAGCCAATATTTGGATTTTTTGCCGACAATATGAGAAAAAGAGCTTTCATTTTTTGGGGGCTTCTGTCCACGGCATTATTTATATCCTTTGCGCCTGGAGTTTCGCATCTCGCACCTTTGATTGTGTTTGTGATTTTGGGTAGTCTTGGATCAAGTCTTTTTCATCCTCAGGCTTTAGGGTTTGTACTTAAATTTTCTAAGTCTGAAAATATCTCAAGAAATATGGGAATTTTTATGGGGTGTGGAACTTTAGGGTTCGCTCTTGGACCAATTGTATCGTCAGGAATTACCCAGTTTTTTGGTCTTGAGAAAATGCCATTTTTAGCAAGTGTAGGGGTAACCGTTGCTTGTTTAATGTTTGCGTTCGTTCCTAAAACCAGCCATATTTCTGCTAACAAGTCGCATAAAGATTTTATCGATACATTTAGAGCTATTCTTACCAATAGAAAACTTAATTTGTTGAATGTTATAGCTATGCTTAAGACTCTTGTTACGACTTCTTCTTGTATCTTGCTTCCGTTCTTGTGGAAGGATATGGGATATAATCCTTTTTATATCGGGTTTGCATTATTCGCTTTTAATTTTGCAGGCGGGATAGGGGCTTTTGTTAGTCGTAAATTTGAAATGAAAGTCGGCACTGAAAATGTATTTTATTTTTCTATGATTTTAACTTTCCCTATGATGATATTGTTTATGCTTTTGTATAAATCTCATCCAACAGTTGCTCTTGTAACATTCATTTTGATGGGATTGATTCAGTGGATGGCTGTTCCTGTTACAATGGTTATGGCACAAAGTGTTTTGCCTGAGTATAAAAGCATTATAGGCGGTTTTATTAATGGTTTTTCTTGGGGTGTGGTTGCTATTGCGATGACCGTTATAGGTTTTGTTGCACAGGCAAAAGGTATTATGCCTGTTCTTCTCATTATTTCAGCAATCCCTGCGGTTTTATCTTATCCTATTGTTAAGAAGTTGTTTAGTTTATAAGTTTAGTTTAATCTATACAGGTTTTTAATTTGTTTGCTATCTTCTAAGTCCATCCCGTAAATCCAGCCTTCCAGAGCATCAAGATATAATTGATCTTCCGGATTTTTCCAAAGTTGTCCTATATATTCTTTAATATTTAGATTTTTAATTTCGGTTAAGTCGTCTGTCGATACGTCGTTGTATAGTACTCCAAGGTAAACTGGAGTATTACGCGTCCCTGTGACTTCTTCATTCAAGTTTTTGCAGTATTCCAAAATTCCGTTGCGAATTTTCTTTGTCATTTCAGGAGATGGAATATAGCTGTTACTAATTTCTATATTATCAACTATTAATGCAGGCTCAGTTTCAGTGCTGACGTAGTAGCACAGCGCATTGCCGATAGTTTTGTTGGTTGTGTTATCTATTAATTCGATGAAATTAAATGTAGTATTTGTAAGATATGTTGACATAGCTTCCCCATTGTCTTTACCCATTCCTATACAGCAGGTTGAGTAGTTTCCTTGGAACAGGTCGTGTTGAGGAAATCTATTCCACATCTTTATTGTTAGGTCGATTGTTTTTTGTTTGTATTCATCTTCTATTTGTTCGCAGCCTTCTATTAATGAAGCTATATGGTCGCGAAGCATTAGTGTATGCATAGCTTTTGCGGAATGCTCTCCGACAATATTTGATTTTGCTCTGTTCCAGACCGGCGTAAGTTCGGAGTTGAAGTTTTTCATAAAGTCAAGGAGTTTTGTTTTATTTATTATTATTTCTTGCGGAAGGTGAAATTCATTATTTTTAATATAACGTTGATATTTTTTAGTTATAAACGTTTTTGCCGGAGATGTCATAAGTTCATTGACATTTAAGCTGAATCTTTTTGCTAAATTTTGCGTTTGTTCAGTGTATTTGTCTTGTGCGTTGATATGAATTTCATTTTCAGCAGAAGGGGTGAGCCATTTCTCGTAGTTTAATCCGTTTTTATTAAAACTACTTTTAACTGCTTGGTTAATTTTTGCAATCTCATCGTTGGAGTTTAATAGTGCGGTTTTAAAGTCTTCTTGACGATTGGCTAATGCTATTATGTCTTTAAGTGAGTCTGAATTTTTGTTAAGTTGAATACCTATTAAGTGGGTATAGTTTAAATCCCAAGCTGACAATTTTTGAGATGAGGTGTTTATTTCATCCGGCTGTAAATCTGCATTATATACCATATTTTCCATAATGTAATTGATAACATCATGTCTAAGTTGTTTAATGTTTATTGAGCCTTGTGTAATCATATCATTTATTTGGCTCATGTCTGAATTGGTTATTTTATATTCATTAATTAATTCGATTAGGTTAACTTTTTCAGGAGGGGTTAGCGGTACTTCCAGATTAGTTTTGCAGTTTATACCGTTTCGTAAGGTTTCAAATTCTTCGGGCTCAAATGTGTCTAGTATTTTTAAATACTCATTCATTTCAAAAAAGCGTTTGCGTAGAAGAATATCGTTTAAGCTGTTATCTTCAAGTGTAGCCAGTTTTAGCAGTTTACTAGCTTTTGTTGCAAAATACATTTTTACTATATCTTGCTTCTTGTCAAGCGCCATGTTAAGGTTTCCAGCGTTGATGTATTTATCAGGGGTTTTTATGCATTGATTGTACATTTTTGCATAGTATGGTACGCCATTTATAAAGTCTTTTGTGTTAGTCTTACGGTCAATGTTATCGAGTATTCTTGGAATTAAGTTAGGTGGTAACTTTTTCTCTTCATATAATGCCTTTATGAATGGTAGATTTTCCTGTGTGCAACCTTTAAGAATCCTTGCGATGAGATATCTTGGAAATTTTTCATCCTGACATAGTGTTTTTGCAAGAGGTAGAGAAGTTGCATTTGTATGGCAAATTATTGGGTATATTTCGTGTTTTGGAAATTTTTCTTGACGTAAAAGTGAAAGACAGAAGTTTATATTTTCTTTAGTTGTTGCTTTGTCAAGTCTGGATAAATCAGCTTCATCTTCGTATTTGTCAGCGTATTCGATTACTTCTTTTTTTAGGCCTTCAAATCTTTCGTCGCTCATTTGAGCGTTGCAGCCAGTAAAATATAAATAGTGCAAATTCCCTGCCGGATATTTGCAATAAGCTGGGTATTCAACAGGTGATGTTTGGTTACAGCTTTTTTTTACTGTAACTATTGGGTTAATGTTATTCGTAGAAATCCTACTAACTTGCATACAGATAGTTTAAGAGTCATAAAGCAGAAATCTTGCTGTAATGTAAAGATATATTAAACTGCAATTAAGCCATAACGTCTAATTTGTTTTGCTTAAGTTCTTGAGCTTGACGTTTAGCTGAAGCTTTTTCTTGTAGGTATGCCAACTTGTATAAAAGAGAGTTAGATGCTAAATCAAGGCTGATTTTTTTATCCATTTCGTGGAGCATGCTCAAATTATGCTCACCTCCGAATGCTTTTGAATGCATCATGTTAGTCATGGAATTAGAAGCGTTCATCATATTGTACGCTGCATTATTCATTGTATTAATAGCATTAAATCTAGCAATTGATGATACTAACATACTAACCTCAAAAATATACCTACCAGAAAATTATACTACTACATTATTTATTTTGCAATAGTCGTTCTAGATATATGTTTGTAAAGTTTTGTAACAGATTTTGTAATTTCGCGCAATCAAGTAGAGAAAAAATACTTTATGTATATATAAGAGATATGAGAAGCATATCTATGTGCAAACACGATAAAAAGGAGTTTTGGTATGTCTGAGTTTAATTTATCAATTGGTACAGATGCGGCACGCAGAAAACGTCCGTTGGAACAATTGAATACAGCTGCTCAACAGATGAAAGCTGGAGATTTTACATCAACTTTTACTAAAATGGGTACAATGATTGGCGATGCTCTTAGAACCGGTCAAGTTCGAGATGCAGCTTCCTCTCTATAACTTTGCATTGTAAAGTTGTTTGTAATAGAATAGTCCTTAAAAAGAGAGGATTATTCTATGCTGCTTACTGCTGATATTGGCAATACTAGTATTACATTAGGCTTGTTTGATGATACGGCCTTGGTTGAAGAGTTCAGGCTGGCTTCTGATAAAGATTTGTCGCTTGAAGAGTATGAAGTTCTAATAAAGTCTTTATTTAAAGATTTTAAAATTGACGGTTGTATTATTTCGTCAGTAGTTGAGGAATTGAATAAAAAGTTTAAAACGGCTGTGGATGAAGTATTGAAGATTGATTCGATACTCCTTTCTGCTTCGTTGAATACCGGAATTAAGATTGCGCTTCAGAATAAAAAAGAAATTGGTGCTGACAGAATTGCAAATGCTGCCGGTGCTTATGTTTTGTATTCTCATCCTGTAATTGTAGTTGATTTTGGAACTGCTACGTCTTTTGATATTGTAAATAAGGACGGAGAGTTTGTTGGCGGAGTGATTGCTCCGGGGATAAACTTGCAGTTAAAAACTTTGAATAAGTTTACGTCTAAATTGCCAAGGATTGATGCTGCAAAGTCGCCGACTGCTATTGGTTCAAACACTACTGATGCTATATTGTCCGGTGTTATCCGCGGTTGTGCTTGCATGATTGATGGTTTAGTTGAGCAGTGTGAAAAAGAACTCGGCTCAAAGGCGGTTGTTGTTGCGACCGGTGGTTATGCAAGTATTGTTGTCGATTATATGAAAAGACCTTTTGATTTTATTAATCCGACATTAACCCTTGAAGGTTTAAGACATCTTTATTACTTGAATAGTTAAATGTTATAGGTAAATTGCAAGAAATTTCCCATAATATTTTCGTTCCAAACTTGTACGTCTTCCGGAACGTCCAGTACTGTTGGGGTAAAATTCCAGATGTATTTAATGTTGGCTTTAACAAGAAAGTCTGCCATAACTTGTGCATATTTTCTTGGAACTGTCAAAATTGCTATATCTATGTTAGATTTTCTTGAAAGATTTGGGAGTTTTGAAATGTCCAAAATCATTTTGTTATTCACAACTTTCCCAATTTTAGATTTATCATTGTCAAATAGAGCCAATATGTTCAATCCGTAGTTTTGGAAGTTGTCATACTTTGCCAGAGCCATTCCAAGGTTTCCTGCTCCGATGATGAAAGCTTTTTTATTCTTCGAAAACCCAAGTGTTTTTTCTATTGAAGTTTTTAATTCCTTAACAATATACCCGACATTACTTTTTCCGGAGTTGTTCAATATGCTGATGTCTTTTCGGACTTGAGAATCATCTATTTTTAATAATCCGGCAAGCTGTTTGCTTGAAATGTATTCAATCTGTTGTTCAATATAATCTGTCAAAATACAATGATACAAAGTTAATCTGTTGATTACTTTTTCAGAAATCTTTTTATTCATTTTTCCCCTTCATATCCTCCGGATGATTTGAGTTTGAAAGTTTTATCTCGTAAAACTCGTTCTTGTCAATGTTAACTCCCATATTTTCGGTATTTAGAGTAAATTTTTTCTTTTTGTTTTTCAAAATGTTATCGATAAAACTTTTCATATTCCAATAATACCATGGAAAAAGTTTAACGGAATATAACATTTCTTAAAATGCTACTTGAAATTTTTCTGTGTTTATAATAGTATAAACTGGTGCGTCGGTGATTTTTTGTGGATAAGCCGATTAGGAATTTAAATAGTATTAATTAAAATTATAAAGGAACAGGAAAATGAACCCTATTATTGACGAATTAGAAAAACCTTATATGGAAAAGGAAGTGCCGGACGTAAACCCTGGTGATACCGTCAAAGTATTTGTTAGAATTGTTGAAGGTAATAAAGAAAGAATTCAGGCTTTTGAAGGTACTATCATTAAGAAACATGGTGCAGGTATTAACAAAACTATCACTGTAAGAAAAGTATTCCAAGGTGTTGGTGTAGAACGTGTATTCTTACTTCACTCACCTAGAATTGACAAAATTAACGTTGTAAGACGTGGTGATGTTAAACGTGCTAAATTGTACTACTTGAGAGAACGTTCAGGTAAAGCTACTCGTATCAAGGAAAAAATTGAAAAAAGATAAGACACATATTCACTGGTATCCGGGGCATATAGCCAAAGCTGAAAGAAAGTTAAAAGAACAACTTTCACTTGTGGATGCTGTAATTGAAGTTATTGATGCGAGACTGCCTATTTCAAGCAGTTATGAAAATATTACGGGGCTTTTGGGTCAAAAGCCCCGCTTAATTTTGCTAAATAAATCTGATTTAACAGAAAAAAGTGAGCTTAAAAAATGGATTTCCGTTTTAGAAGAAAAATATAATGCTCCTGTTCTTATTTCCGACGCAAAGAACTCTAAGGATTTAAATACTGTTGTAAAGAAGGCTGTTGAGCTTTCCGAACCTAGAATTCAAGCTATCATGCAAAAGGGTTTGTTGAGGCGCCCTGCAAGGGTTATGGTTGTTGGAATGCCAAATGTTGGAAAGTCCAGTATTATTAATAAGCTTACAAGGTCTTCTAAAACCAAAATTGGAGCAAAGGCCGGAGTTACAAGGCAGCAGCAGTGGGTGAGAATTAATCCTCAGCTCGATCTTTTAGATACTCCAGGTATTATTCCTATGCGTCAGGATAATCAAGAAGCAGCTCATAAATTGGCATTTGTTAATTCTGTTTCTGAAAATGCTTATTCTAACGAGCTTGTGGCTAAGGAACTGTTGGTATTACTTGATGAAAAATATCCTGATAAACTTAGAGAATATTATAAACTTGAGGGTGATATTTCACTTGAGGGTATTGCAATTTCAAGAAATTGGTTAGTTTCAGGTGGTGAACCTGATATTGAGCGTACTGCGGCTTATTTGTTGAGAGATTTTAGAGAAGGTAAGATCGGAAAATTTATTCTCGATTAGAGGTTGAGTTAATATTGATGAGTAGTAATTTTGCTGACGAATCACATATAAGAGGACTTTTTGCTTTTGATGAAAGTTTTGATTCTGTAATTATTGGAACAGATGAGGCGGGTAGGGGCCCTGCTGCAGGTGGAGTCTTTGCAAGTGCTGTTTGTTTTCGTGAGCTTAGTGATACTCTTATTGAAGAATTATCCATATTAAATGACAGCAAACAGTTGTCAAAGAAAAAGCGTGAGTATTTGTATGATATTGTGAAAAACGAAACGGTTAATTCAACTATTTGTGTAGAAGTTGCTGAAATTGAGAAAATAAATATATTGAATGCTTCTCTAAAGGCTATGCGATTAGCCTGTTTGGATGTGATCAAGCAATTAAATAGTGAAAATTTATTGGTTTTAGTTGATGGCAATAAATTAATTAAGGAGTTTAAATATCCACAAAAATTTGTAGTTAAAGGTGATAGCCGTTCTGCATCGATTGCGGCAGCAAGTATTTTGGCTAAAGTTTCAAGGGATAGGTATATGGAAGAACTTGATAAAAAGTTCCCGCAATACGGCTGGGCGCGTAATGCGGGATATCTTACAAAAGAACATATTAAAGCAATTGATGAGTTCGGATTATCTGAGTTTCATCGTCCTTCATTCTTGAAAAAACATTTTGCACAAAAGAAAGAGAAGAAACAGCTTACACTTTTCTAGTCAACTATTGCTGCTACAATTCCTCCAACAATTGCTCCGGCGAGTATACCACCTGCAACAGAGCCTGCTGTTGTTCTATTATGGTAATAATGAACCTCTCTTACTGGAGGATGATAGTAATTCCTTCCGTAATATTGGTTTACGACTACACGCTGATGTTTTGGATGCATTTTGTGTCTTCTGTATTTCCATCCATCTTCGCAGTCTGCTGATGCAGGCAGTGTGCTTCCTACTATAGCTATTAAGCTCAGTATTGCTAAAAACTTTTTCATAACCCTTCTCCTATCATAACTACTACGTTTATAGTAACGATTTGTTTTTATAAATTGTTCATTTTTTATAAAATTAGGAGTAATATTAAGTTATTATTTGCTGCTGTAAAGTGTTTTAAATGCGTTTAAATCGTTTGTTGAGAGCATCATTTGATGTTGTGTCATGTAGTACATTACATCTGTCGGGTTGTTTGAGTGCTCAAGTCCTAGAGCATGACCGATTTCATGGAGTGAAACTAAGTATATTTGTCTATCATACATTTTTATATTTTTCCCGGGAACATTTGATTTTATAGTTATTAAAGATTTGCTTATGTAATTATCTTTTGTTGGGTAGTTTATATTGGTTCCGGCAACGTAAGCCTGATTCTTCTCAACTGCAGGCTGTTCTTCAAATGTTACGATTATATTTGCTTCATTTGGAGAGTTTGTGTATGTGAATTTTGCAATTCGTGTAAGGTTTGTCCAAGTCATAAATGCTTGTTTTACTGTTGCCTTGTGGGGAGATTGGTCTATATATACACTAATCGGGAAACTTTTGTACCTGAGATCTCCTGCAAGGGTTACACTTGTTAGAGTTGATAGAATTATTGCAAATACAGTAAAAAAAATTTTTTTCATGTGATTTCCTTATTTTTTACGGAGTGTATATTATTTCAAATCTTTGAATATCATTTTTAGACAGTGACGTTTGCCCGTGTTCTACCGGATACATTATATCGTTTTTTAGAGGTGAATGGCCTAAGCCCATTGCGTGCCCGATTTCGTGCAAGGCTATGCTGTATATTTGGTTGTCTGATAGAGGGATTTGTGAACCAGGGTATGTTAGGTACATTGTAATTGTTGCTTTTGCGTAATAGCCAAGTGGTGTATAAGAATGAGCCAGTCCAACTGCATTTTCAAAAGTTGAGCCACTGGTGTGAGGGTTATTTTCAGCAAACCTGACAACGATATTTGGATAGAATTTTTCTGATGTCACAAACCTAAATTTTGCGATTTTTGAGGAGGCTTGCCAACTTGCAAAAGCTTTTTCGATGATAGGTTTTTTACTGTTTGATTCAATATAAACGTTAAGTGGAAAGTAACTCCATCGTGGAAGTTGGTAGGCCATGCTTTGTGCGGCTGTTATTATGTAGAGCAGTAGTATTATTAATAATTTTTTCATATCTATTATTATAATCGTTGTTTGAATTCTTTTCAAGACGCTTGACAGTATTTAAGGTATGTGTTATTTTATGGCTATGAAAAATTTAAGCAATTTTGTATTTAATAATTCTTGGTGGCGCCTGTTCTAAGTACAGGTGTTTTAAGCATATAAATTTTCTTGAAAACCTGTACGAATTTGTTACAGGTTTTTTAGTTAAGTTAAGAGGAAATTTTTATGCAAGTTACATTATTAAATACATTATCTCCGGCACTAAGATCAGCTGCTAAGTTCATTAATTCTCAGGAACAAGCTTCAGGTTTATCAACGACAAGATTTATTCAAGATACAGGAACATCTCTTTTGCCAAAGGCTGTTTTTGCAAGAAGTAAAGCCGATTTAGCTGAGAATTCGTTTTTAGAGCTTTCTGAAAGTATGCTTGTTTATTTTGCACCTGCTCTTATTGGCGAGAAGGTTGCAAGAAATATCTTCTCAAGGAATTTATCAAAATCAGAAAAATCTCTCGTTGCAGAGTCTGCTGTTAATTTGATGAAGATGAATAATACTGCAGCAAAAAAGGTTCTTCCGGTAAAAGCTGCAATTGCTTTAACTTCACTAATTATCCCGCTTACTGAATTTACTCTTAATTATTTTAAAAATTTATTTACACTTAAGGTCTTTAAAAAAGGTGATTTTAATAGTATTGCAAACTTAAATTCTGATAAGGAAGATTCTGAAAAGCAAAAAAAAGTCAGAAAAAGTGCAGAGAAAAATATTAAACGTGCGGCAAGTGTTTATGGATTGTTACTTGCAATTGCAGGGTTGTTGGCTAGTAAAGGGGCAAAGTCTAAGGTTTTGCAAAATTTTAGTGAATTAATTCTTGCTCCCGGTTCAAAATTGTTCAAAAATAACAAAAAAGCAAGTGCGTTTTTAGATAAATATGCAAGTATAGATTTTTCATCGCAGGATGGAAAACTCGTTTTGAGTCGAGGACAACTTACTTCTTGTGTCGTAATCGGTGGTGTAGGTTATTTTGGTGCGGCAAAAGATAGGGGAAAACAGAATTTCCTTGAAACATTGTATCGTTATCCGCTTGTCGGTTTTTATATCATTACGGGTAGTGATTTGTTTGAAAAAGGGTTTAAAAAACTCCTTGTGAAGTCAAACAAGTGTAAGGAGATTATTGGTAAAGACTTAAAAACTCCATCTTTTTATGAACTTGGTGATATTGCTGCAAGTTTAGCCAAAAAGAACGGGACTTCAGTTGAAGCAGAATTTACCAAGCTTGTAAAACAAAAAGCTCTAATTTTTGGTGTTCCATTTTTATTTAGTATGGGAGTTATGGGCTTTTTTGTAGCAGGAATTTCTAATTTGTTTACAAAATACAGATATAAGCGTGAAGTTTCACAAAATAAGCAATAACGGATTAATTATCCTTGTTGCGTAGAACCTTATAACCGGTTACAAGTCCTGCTGCTGCACCGATAATGCCATTTAGTGCAATGGAATTTTTTAGCGGTGATTTTGAAAATGTTACTTTTCTTGATACGTAATCCAACCCAACGCCAAATGAAAACCAAGCTCCTGCTGTGTTTAATCCTTGATAGACAGGTGATGCTGCTAAGTGTTTTTTAGTAAATGTCGGTTGATTTTTCACGTTACTGTTTGCACAGAAAAACGGTTGATTTGTTACATTATATATTTTCATCTTCTTTGTCTTCTTTATCTAGTTATATTTATGAGGTAAATCTTCCAAAAAATATTATACTCTGGAATAATTTTATGTAAATACCAAAAAGTTTAGTTTAATAGTATTTTATGTATCTTTAGGGCTTGCGGGAGAGCGTTTCATCTGTTATCATGTATGTAATAGGAGTTTGGGATAGCATATGTTTACGAAGAAGTTTAAAAGATTTACATCCGAAAATTATCTGAAATATTACTATGATATCCCTTACGAAGGTAAAACTTCTGCCGGCAAACCGCTTAGAAGACTTAAGAATATTACATGTCCTTATCGAGGAATAAAAATTATTCCAAGTGAAATGATTAAGGGTTTTGAAAAAAATCTTGAAAATTGTTTTAATGCAGAACAATCCGTTGTGTTGCTTTCAAAATATCAAGACCATATGCTTGATGTTGAAAAATCTATGTATGCAATATTTAGTGACTTCGCAAGAATAAATCCCGAAGATAATTTGCAAAATTGTCTTCAAATGATTAAAACGAATTGCCTTACTCGATTAAAACTTGAAGAAATGGATGTGTTGGATCAGGTTGACTTGCTTACAAAACGCTTATCTGCACAGACTGCATTGATTGTTCGTGCCAAAACTACAAGTTTTAGACAAATAATTTTGTCTTCAGCAGTTCATGATACATTTAAGAGAAAAATGTTTTTAAGTGCTTTAGATGAGGTTATTCCTCATGATAATGAACGTGAGATTTTTAATGAGATTAAGAATAAGGCACTTTTTCTTCCGACATCTGAAAGTAGCAAAAATGCTTTTGTTGTAAAGTATTCAAAGCGAAGCCAGACTGAAATTGTCAGACGTCTTTTTATTGCGTCAACAGGTTCCATCGAGCATGTGACACCGGCATCAAATGGCGGATTGAATACAATTGGTAATTTTTTGTTGACATCTGCGAGCGGAAACAGGTATAGAGAAAATATGCCTTTGACTGAATATATAAAAAGACATCCAAAAATTCCTCAATATATGCAAATGTATATTAATGATATTATCCGAGAAATTCATAACGGTAATATGTGTGGTAATGAAACTTATCCTTATAAGATTAAAAAGAAACTTTTTGAGGAATCTGACGGACATATAGCGATTAGCTTGTCTGCATATAAGTATTCGGAGGAAGATGCAGCTAAGGCTGTTGAAGCTTATGAACATCGATGGGATAAGCATTCTAAACATCATGTCGATTGCTAGAGTTTAAGTAAAACAGCTTACAATATTTCCAATAAAGCAAAATGTCGAAGAAGGGACTGTCTTGGTCGCTCGCGTTTAACGGCAATTACGAGTTTTGTTTTCGTGATTTTATCACGTCAAACAAAAGCTCTCCAGCCTCAGCTCGCTCCCGCTCGAACCGTTACCAAACTTCGTTTGGTGGTTCTCATCCCTTTTCTATCAAGCTCGCAATATTTCCAATAAAACAAAATGTCGAAGAAGGGACTCGAACCCTCAAGGCGTTAACCACATGAACCTGAATCATGCGCGTCTACCAATTCCGCCACTTCGACATTTTAATTCTATCTATTTAATTATTACTTAAAAAATGTTTTATGTCTACGCGGCGGATGTTCACTCAAGGAGAACCCTCTCGGGAAACAACACTCAGTTGTTTCCCTGCGGCAGAGTGCCACTTCGACATTTTATTTTTATCTATTTAATTATCACTTAAAAAATGTTTTATGTCTACGCGGCGGATGTTCACTCAAGGAGAACCCTCTCGGAAAACAACACTCAGTTGTTTTCCTGCGGCAGAGTGCCACTTCGACATTTTATTTTACTTTATTTTTTTGAAAAATTCTTCAGCCAAAAGTTGAGAATATTTTGAGTTTTCATTTGCTGATACCAATATTCGGTCTTCGCCATCTTTGTTTTGTGCAACAGCAATTACTCCCCCGACTTCCCCTACAGGAAATCTGCTTATCTTAGCTCTGAATTTTACATACGGAACTGTCTTCCCAAATGAATACAGCTCTCCGTGTTTTGTGATTGTGAAATTTTCAAGGCCAAGTGCTTGATATTTTATTTTGCCTAATGTTGATTTTAATTTTGATTCAACATTACCTGTAATAATATCATCTCTTGTTAATAACGGTTTGTTATTTGCATCAACTACAATCATCTTTTGACCGGTAGCTTTGTGTTCTGCAATTACTCCGTTGTAACCCATCATGCCGGTTGCTTTTTCAAGCTCGAATTCTTCGTTAATTTGTGAAAAATCTCCGACTTTTTGTGCCTTTTGGGCAATTGTTTCGTTTGTTGTGTGAAGATATTTTTCAAAAAAGTTTCCAAGCCATTCCTTACCACCTATGGACAAAAATCCAATTATAGCAAGTGCCAGGAGTACTGATTGAAAGATTTTTTTTAAACAACCCATTTTCAAAACCTCAATTCATGGTATAATTCCATTATAACTATGTCAAAAAATGAAATCAATAATATAAATACAAGCGATTTGGAATTTGATAAGCTTACGCCCGTAATGCAGCAGTATTTGACTATTAAGAGGGAAAATCCTGATTCAATATTGTTGTACAGATTGGGTGATTTTTACGAAACTTTTTTTGAAGATGCTGTTACTATTTCACGCGAATTAGAGCTTACTCTGACTGGACGTGATGCAGGGGCTACTTATGGAAGAGTTCCGTTGGCGGGTATTCCTTATAAGGCTATTATGCCTTACCTTGAACGTTTGGTTGAAAAAAATTATAAAGTTGCAATCTGTGAGCAGCTAGAAGACCCTAAGCTCGCTAAAGGTATTGTAAAACGTGGTGTAACTCGTATTGTGACAGCTGGTACACTGACTGAAAGTGACTTTTTGCAACAGAATTCAAATAATTATATTTGTGCAATGTTTAAGGATGAAAAGTCAGATTTGTATGGCTTTGCGTATGCAGATATTTCGACCGGTGAATTTAAAATTACTCAGGCACCTATTAACATGATTATGGCTGAGCTTGCGAGAATTTCTCCTGTTGAGATTGTTGCTCCGGCTGTTAATCAAAAGATTCTTCCATTCCAGATTGTACCTGAACAAAAGATTGATTTACCCGAAAATATTCAAAAACTGTATAATTGTTCAAAGATTCCTGCTAATGTATTTGAACTTAACTTTGCTGAATCTAATCTAAAAGCCGTTTTTCAGGCTTCAAGTCTTGAGTCTTTTGGTTTTTCAAAATACAAAATCGGTTTTAGAGCAGGTGGTGCTTTGTTGGCGTATGTTTGGGAAAACTTGAAAAGTAATGTGCCTAAATTTGAAAGAATTGAAACTTATGAGTTGTCTGAGTACATGATTTTGGATGGTGCTACTCGTAAGAATTTGGAGCTTACGGAAACTCTTCGTGAAAAGAGTAAGTATGGTTCGCTTTTATGGGCAATTGATAAGACAAAAACCAATATGGGTGCTCGTCTTTTGAAAAGTTGGGTTTGCCAGCCTTTAAAGGATGTTAATTCCATTATGGTACGCCAAAATTCTGTCAGCGAGATGGTTGAAAATGTTGCTGTTAGAAAAAATCTTGTTGATATTTTGGAAAGAGTTTATGATATTCAGCGTTTAGCGACTAGAGTTAGTAATGGTTCAGCTTCTCCGAGGGATTTTTTGAGCTTGAGAGATTCTCTTTTTGTTCTTCCTGAAATTCTGGAACAGGCCGGACAGTTAGAGTATAATCCTTTTGTTGATGTCGAAACTTTTAGAGATGAAATTGCGGAATTTGCAAGTGTTATAGATAGAACCATTAAAGAAGATCCGCCAATTCAGTTAAAAGATGGCGGTATCATTAAGAGTGGTGTGAGCGGAGAATTGGATTATTATAGAGATTTGCTCACCGGTGGTGAAAATTGGCTTGTTCAGTTTGCTGAAGAAGAACGTCAGAAGACTGGAATTAAGAATTTAAAGGTTTCTTATAATAAAGTTTTTGGCTATTTTATTGAAGTTACTAATTCTTATTTACATCTTGTTCCTGCTAATTATGTACGTAAGCAGACTATTACAAACGGTGAACGTTTTATTACTGATGAACTTAAAAAGCATGAGGATGATGTATTATCTGCTAAGTTTAAGTCAACTGAATTAGAGTATCGTCTGTTTACTGATTTTAGAGAGTATTCAAAAGAATTTGTGTCTAAAATTCGTGAAATTGCTGATTGTGTCGCAAAGTTAGATGTTTATTCTTCTTTGGCTGAGGTTGCATCTGAAAATAATTATTGTAGACCTGAACTTGATGAGTCTGATGATTTTATAGTTAAAAACGGCCGTCATCCTGTTTTAGAGAAGATTTTACCGCTTGGAGAATATGTTGCTAACGATTTGGAGCTTAAGAGTAAGTCTGTTGATGCAACACAATTTATGATTTTGACCGGACCAAATATGGCCGGTAAATCTACGTATATGCGACAAAATGCCTTAATTGTTTTGTTGGCTCAGATTGGATCATGGGTGCCTGCTGATTATGTAAAAATTGGTGTTGTCGATAAGATTTTTACAAGGGTTGGTGCTTCTGATGATTTAACTCTCGGTCAATCTACATTTATGGTTGAAATGGTTGAGACTTCTTACATATTGAACTCAGCAACTGATAGAAGCTTTATTCTGCTTGATGAAATTGGACGTGGAACAAGTACTTATGATGGTGTTGCTATTGCGTGGGCTGTTGCAGAGTATATCGCTACCAAAATTAAGGCAAGATGTATTTTTGCGACTCATTATCACGAGCTAAATGTTATGACTAATACTTATCCACAGATTAAAAATTTCAGAATTACTGTTGCCGAAGAGAATGGTGAAATTGAATTTTTACGAAAAATTGTAAGAGGTGGTGCTAGTAAGAGTTATGGTATTCAGGTTGCTAAAATGGCCGGACTTCCAAGTTCTGTTGTTAAGCGTTCTCAAGACTTGATGAGCAGAATGCAGAAAGACTTCTCAAGTAACCTTTCTACACGTAAAAAATCTTCTGATGTGCCTGCGGTTGAGGTTCCTCAGTTGAATTTATTCGGGTCAAATTAATTCTTGCTTGATTATAGAAAATATGTTAAAATCGCTTTATGAATAAGAAGAAAGTTTTAATTGTTGGCTCCTCAGCTAAGGAGTACGCACTTGCTAGATATTTGTCCAAAAATAGTGATATAGAGAAGGTTTACATTGCCCCTGGTAATGTTGCTTCAGAAGAGTTTGCCGAAAGAGTTGATATTCGAGAAAATTCAGTAGAAGAACTCCTTGAGTTTGTCGTAAAAGAAAATGTTAATTTGACTATTGCGTCTTCTCCTGTTGCGATTAAGGCTGATATTGCAGGTTATTTTCAAGCTAATTCTCAGCTAATTTTTGCCCCTCTTGCGGCAGCTTCTGCGTTTGCAACATCTAGAGCTGTTGCAAAAAAATTCCTTTATAAGTTACATATTCCGACTCCAAAGTTTGGAATTTTTGAAAAATCTCAGTTGGCGATTGATTACGTTAAAGGTGCAAATATGCCGTTGCTGATTACTGCTGACGATGATAAAGAAAATTCAGTTAGAGCTGTTTGTGCGAATGTGTCGCTTGCTAAAACATGTATTTCAGATTTATTTTTGGCTGATGAGCCAAAGGTTGTAATTGAAGATTATTCGTATGGTCATCCTTTTACTGTGTATGTTATGACTGACGGGTATAGAGCTTTAACTTTTTCTGTCGTTGGTGACTATAAATTTTTAGAAGATGGTGATGCCGGGTTGTTTACTCGTGGTGTTGGCGCTTTTGTTCCTGACTATAAAGTTTCTTTCGATGTAGTTGGGAATATTATGAGTTCTGTTGTAAATCCGGTTTTAAATTCTCTTGAAAAAAGAGGAAATCCTTATCTTGGAATATTGGGTGTTGAGTGTGTATTACGTCCTGATAATTCTTATGTCGTTACCGGATTTACTCCGTTTTTAAAAGATCATGATGCTCAGGCTGTGCTTAATTCTTTGAATACGGATTTGTATGCGTTGTTAGAGGCTTGTGCTGTCGGTTCATTTGCGGATGACTATGAAGATATTCCGCTTAACGATTTGAGTACTGTTTCTTGCGTGCTTTATGCAAGAAAAGAGGGTGAAGTTATTACAGGATTAGAAATGCTTGATGATTCGGCTCTTGTAAGTCACTTTAATACTTCAAAAAATAATTACTTTGAATACCTTACAAATAAAGGACGAACCCTTGTTGTTACTCAAACTGCTTCTACTATTTCAAGGGCAAGGGAACTTCTTTATGATAATGTAGAAGATATTTATTTCGAGGGCAAAAGGTATCGTAGAGATATTTGTGCTGAATAATTCAGACAAATATTAAATATCTTCATCTTCTAAATCTTCATCCTCGGCAGGCGGTTCTTTTAGTATGATTAGTCCTACCAAAAACGTTATTACAGCAAACATTATACCAAAAGTATTTATAAAGCCCATTTTTGAATCAACATTTACAGTATCTGTTGTTGAATCCTTCACCTGATCGTTTATTGCTTTTCGACTTTGTCTACAGTCTTTAAATTTTTTGTAACTTGAAATATTATATGCTCTGCCATTAATATCTACTTTTAGTATGTAGTAAGATTTTGGCCCTTTTTTTGAAGGTTGAATTTGTTTTTCGCAATAGGTGTTTGCGAGGTTTTCAATAGAAAACTCTTCTTCATTTAATTTTGTATTTAGATACCTGATTTTGGATGTAAATTTGCAGGCTCCATTTTTCTTGTCACAACTAATTGTGTCTGTCACAAGTGATAGCCCAAGAAGTATAAGGCTTAAGATAAGACATATTAAAAATCCAAAATACTTTTTCATTTTATTTTTGTGTCAATTCTTTATACATATTCAAATACTGTTCAGAACTCTTTTTCCAAGAGAAATCAGCTTTCATAGCACTTTCTCTCATCGCATTAAATGTATATTTGTCTTTATACACATCTAATGCACAATTAACAGCCTGCATCATATCAAAGCCGTTGTATGTCCAGAATTTAAAGCCTGTACTATCGTTCATCGGATAGCCGGTGACAGTATCTTCTAAACCGCCTGTAGCTCTCACGATTGGTAGAGAGCCGTATCTCATAGCTATTAATTGACTCAAACCGCAAGGTTCGAATTTAGATGGCATAAGGTAAAAATCACTTCCTGCATAAATAAGGTTAGCAAGGTCTGCGTGATAACCTATGTAGGCTCTAATATTTGGGCTATTGTTTGATAGCCAGATAAGAAGATTTTCATAGTCCTTATTTCCGCTTCCCAAAAATACATAATCAGCGTTAGTATCCATCATTGCATATTGAGCATCTCTTATAAGGTCAAATCCTTTTTGAGGAACAAGCCTTGAAATACATGCAATCAAAGGTCTTTCAGAATTATATTTAAGGCCAAATTTCTCACATACAGCTTTCTTGTTTGCTTCTTTGTTTTTTAGACTCTTTACATCGTAATTTTTTACCAGAAGTTTATCTTTTTTAGGGTTAAATACATCGTAATCTATTCCGTTAAGAATTCCGCGCAACTTATATGTTGCACCTCTTAGTGTATAGTCCATTCCTTCACCGTATTCACCGGTCAAAATTTCTCTTGAATATGTTGGAGATACTGCTACGACCCTATCTGAATAATTAATTGCACCTTTCATCCAATTAACTTTTCCGTAGTGTTCAACTCCCCATTCGTTATACACAATATCTTTTCTCATGTTCGCAAAATCTAGGACGTCTTCAAACCAAACTCCTTGATATGCAAGGTTATGAATTTCAAATACTGTTTTAGTTTTGCTCCAGTATTCGTCAAATTTGTAGTTGCTTTTCAGATATACAGGAATCATAGCTGTGTGCCAGTCATTAGCGTGAATTACATCAGCTCGGAAATTAAGTAATTTTGCATATTCCATAACGGCAAGTGAAAATGCAATGTATCTTTCATGTTCGTACCTTGTATCAAGCCATTTTGGATAGACTTCTTTAAAACAAGTAAAATACCAATCGTTATGTACGAAAAATACGTTAATATCTGTGCCTGGAAGTTTGCACATGAATAATCTAAATTTATGGCCTTGATTACCGAAAGTAAGCCACATTTCAGAGTTTTCAAGTTCTTTGATTCCGTATTTTTCAACATCTATACATCCATGGAGTGGAGTGAAAATTGCTATTTGCGCATCTTTTTCCAGATGTTTTGGCAAACTTCCAACTACATCCGCAAGTCCTCCGGCTTTTGAAAACGGTGCAACCTCAGCTGCTGCAAAAAGAACTTTCATATATTATTCTCCTTCTTCCTCTGTTATTTCTATTTTTTCTGTATTAACTTCATTTTGGTTTTCCGGTAAAACTTCTAACCCTTGTGATTTAAAAAGGGTTTCTTCATCTTCTGCACTATTGTCTTGTTCTGCTACCGGAAGTTTATCGATTGTAGTTGTTTTAAAACCGCTTGAATTACTTATAATGTTGTCATCGTCCGGGTCAACCAACGGAATAAAGTGGTCAGCTTCCGTATCAAACTCAAAGACAATACCGAATTTCTGTGCAATATAGTTTGCTTGAGCCAAGCAAATCATTGATTGTTCGTTTTTGCCTTGGAATCTTAGAGCTTTGTACATGTTGTACTTGAATAGAAGCATTATGTATTCATTTGCGTGATCTGCTTTATCAAGTTGAATCAGAGAATTGTTTAAAATTCCGTATGTTACAGTGTATTTTCCTTGTGCCAAATTAAGTTCGCTCATTACGTACCAAGCTATGTACAAAAGATTTGTCAGACCGCATTCGTTTGCTGTTTTTATAATTTGATAAGTAATAGCTGAGGCTTTTCTAAATGAGCAAAGTTTTAAGTAAGCATACGCTATCATTAAGTCTATAAACAGTTCTATTTGGAACATATGTGATTGTTTTGCAATTAATTTTGCTTCATAAATTTCTTCCGCAAACAGTTTATAATCGTGTCTGCATCTTGTAAACGCTTCTAATATGTGATAGATAACTCCTGAAAATTTGTTATCAAGCATAGACTCGTCATATTTTGGAATTCTTCCAAACAGTAGTTCTTGCAGAGCTATAAATATATCATAGCCGTGAGGCACATTTGTGAAATCTGAACGTATTATATTTAGAAATTCTTGAACGTTACCTTTTAATTGTAGAATGTTAGCCAATGCAATATAGGCAATCGTGTCCATAACAATGCTTTCAAATTGTTCAACACTCATATACTCAGGTTTTAGAACTTCCAAGTTTGATTGGTTCATTACGTTCAAAATGCTGTAACCAACATCAAGACAGTCTTCCCAAGCTCCAATATTGAAGAGAATTTCAACGTGAACTATTGTCATTAGGAAGAAATATTTGTTGAAATTAGTTGTTGCCGGATCTATTGATGAGTTCGGCAACAGAGCTAACACTTTGTGCGTTAACTCAAGTGCGTGAGTATAATTCCCAACTTGTAAACATCCTTGAATTAATTTATTGCACAGATTTATTATTTTTTCATTGTCTGTACTGTTTTCTAAGTTAGCCAATGTTTTTTCTGCCAAAGCAAATGTTTTTTCCGGAACAAGTTCAAACATATTATTGGCAATGTTTTCATAAAGTTCCAGTTTGTATTTGTCAATATCTTCCTGAGCTTCCTCGTCCCTGTTCATATCCAGTATTGATAGTATTCTTGATGCACAGTTGAGGTAAGCATTGAAATCTCCCAATGAAAGATTTATTTTAGCTAATCTTTCCCATTCTAAGAATGCAGATTTGTAATCGTTTAACAAACCATACAAATAAGCTTTCTCCGGACAAGGCATACCAGCACTGAAAACTTTATCAAACAAATCTTCTGCAATGCTCTTAAGTACAGTTTTATCCAAAGTTTCAAGAAGATTTTCTCTCAAAATATTATAGTTAGGGAAATACATACAGTTGTTGTAGAAATATATATATCCCATTTCTGAAAGTTTTTCTATAATTTCGTCTATTCCTCTATAATCAAGACTGTTTATTGTGTCCCTGTCAATACGTGTTCCAAGAAGTACACAAGATGCTAAAAATTTTATTGCATCAGGATAGTCTTGTAAAAGGTTGAGACGTCTTTTTATAAGCTTATTTAAGCTGGATGGTATAATTATTGTTTTCGGATTTACTAACTGTATAGTATCTCTGTTTACTTCAAAAACACCACTTTCAATTAGGTACTGTATTGCAATATCAAGATATAAAATACTTCCAAATGAGTATTTTGCGATTCTTTGGAAGTAGAAACTATCCATGATGTCTATATAGTAATCCTTATTTTCTGCGACCATCTTTTCAAACGGTGTTGGCTTAAGAGTGATTTCTGTATAGTAAGGTTTTGTTACTAAGAAATGCATATCTTTATGCAGGTTAAAATCGCGGCTATATTGGATTAAATAGCTTATGTCGAGTTGTTCGAAGGATTCGAACAAATATTTTAAAACGTCATACGAACTTGTATCAATCTTATCAAAGTTTTCAATAAGTATAAGTGTGTTTGGTATTGCCTGTAAAAGAGTCAAGAAAATATCAAAATATTCATACCTAGTATCCTGCGGACTTTCAACATCTCTCTGTTTGAGTGAGATTAAGTCTTTAATCATTCCATTGGTATCTATTGACTTAAACATTGAAAAGTCATTATTGCTAAAAAGTTTTTGTGAAATTGTGTATTCAAATATTGCTGAAACCAGATTTCTAAAAAACGAATATGGAGAATACTTCATTTCATCGTAGCAGGTAACAGTTATAACGTTTTTATATATATTAAGGTCTGCTATTACAGCCAATAACTTTGTTGAATACGGTACATACAACGGATCGGTTCTGATTGCGAGTATACTCTTTGGAATAGCTTGAAGTTTACTTGCAATGTGGTAAAAAACATCAATATTTTCAGTCCTTATAAATTCGCACTTTATTTCACTAAAATCAATTGTTTCAATGTCATAAATTGCATCCGGATCGACTGGTTGTTCCAATTTGCTTAATGCAGCACCGTCAAGTTTATCTTGTTCAACAAGAAGGTTCTGCACAAAATTTGGAATTTGTGCTTCTTCATCGTGATCTTCCAATTCATCATAGTTGATAATAATTTTGCCCGAAACATCTATTTCAGATAGAGTCACCATTTCTCCATCGATGACTGTTGAACTCAAAGTATCAAATAAGTATTCGTTTCCAAGGACTTTTTCAACAAAGCTGTCGGCAAGAAGTTGGAATGTCCCCATTAACTTTGCGCGTTTGTCTTGAGTGTTGTTATTTAAAATATTAATGTTAAATCCTGAATTAAAGTCGTAAGGATCGTCCTTAACTGTACGTTTCATAAGCATCATGTTGCAGCGAGCTGAAACATTTTTACGATTGGTCAGACGGTAATTCATTTTTGTGATTTCTGTTAAAATTCGTATTGCGGTTTCGATTGCAACACGAGCAGAGGAGCCAAATGTGTATTCCTTATCAAATCTGATAATAAATGATTTTTTTACAATTTGCCGTCTGGCTCTGGATTTTTGAGCCTCTTTGTCTATTATTCCATCAAGATTATCTTTAAATTTATTAAAAAGTCTTGTGCTACCTAATATATGCAGCATCTCATCCATGTTTGGAAAGTCAATGACCAGAGCTACGAAATCATCTGTATTCGCTTCATTTAATATGACACTTTTTTCTAAGTCTAAACCACACTTTTTGCATGTATGATTACCGGTGAGGTTTATCTTTCCGCACCGATTACATTTTGTGAGTATAACATAACCGCATCTTTTGCAGGTGTTTGTTTTATTAATGGTTTTACATATCGGACAAACAACTTTCAAAACTTTTTTACAGTTTGGGCAGACCGTTGTTTTTTCGTCGATTTCATAACCGCATTTAGGACATTCCATACCTGAAGTATACCATATTTAAGACTTTTTTATATAAAACTTAACACTTGGTAATATAAGCCTCCGAAAACTTTTATCTCCGGAGGCTTTACATTATTCATTCTTATTTGAAACGAATTCCGGCATCTTTCATTCTTTGAATAGCCTTTTTAATAGTTTCAACATCTTTGGTAAGGGCAATACGGATATAACCTTCGCCACATTTACCATAACCAATTCCAGGTGGAACTACGACGTGTGCTTTTTCAAGCATTAATGTCGCAAACTCTTCACTTGACATGCCATTCGGAGTTGGAATCCAAATGTAGAAAGTAGCCTTTGATGGTTTAATGTCCCAACCTAGTTCTCTTAGACCTTCTTCCATAGCATCACGGCGTTCTTGGTACATACCGTTTAGTTTATCAATGTAAGATTGATCAACGGTGAATGCTGCTGATGCTGCTTGTTGAATTGCTTTAAATGTTCCGCTGTCAATATTGTTTTTGATAGTTCCAAGTGCCTTGATTGCAGCAGCATTACCTGCTACAAATCCAACACGCCATCCTGTCATGTTATATGATTTTGAGTGTGAGTAGAATTCTATTGCTACATCTTTTGCTCCTTCTACTTGTAATACTGAAGGTGCTTTGTAGCCATCGTATGTCATTTCAGAATATGCCATATCTGAACATAGCAAAATGTCATATTTTTTACAGAAATCTACGGCTTTTTTGAAAAATTCCAGATCCGCAGTTGCTCCTGTTGGATTGTTTGGATAATTTAAGAACATGAGTTTTGCTTTTTGAGCGATATCTTCTGGGATTTTATCAAAATCAGGAAGATAATTGTTTTCTTCTAATAATGGCATAGCATAAGGTGTTCCGCCTGCAAAGATAGTTGCGTTTTTGTATACAGGATATCCTGGGTCAGGAACCAATGTGTAATCACCTTTATCAACGTATGCAAAAAATACGTGAGCTATTGCTTCTTTTGAACCAATATTTGCAAGAATTTCTGTATCAGCATTTAGGTCTACATCAAAACGTCTTTTCATCCAGTCTTTTGCTGCATTGCGGAATTGAACTGTTCCATTGTATGGAGGGTAATCGTGATTTTTCGGATCATCGATTGCCTTATGCATTTCATCGACTACCGGTTGTAATGTCGGGCTGTCAGGATCGCCAATGCCAAGGCTGATAATATCAATCCCTTTAGCTTTTGCTTCGTCAATTTTTCTGTCGATTTCCGCAAATAAGTACGGAGGTATTTTTTCTAAACGTTCTGATACTTTCATTCTCTCTCCATTCTGTTATGTAAACTTAACAAATTTCCCTATTTTTTTTTATATGATAACATGAAAATAAAAATATGAGTATTATTTCTGACGATAGCACAAATTTTAAGAAAATTGATATAAATGCCAAAAATCCGATTGTTAAGGCGGAAACTATTGACTGTGACAGAAATTTTGAGAATTGTATCCGCCCAAAAAGTTTTGATTCTTATATCGGACAATCAGCCTTGAAAGAAACTTTAAAAATTACAATCGCGGCTGCTAAAAAAAGAGAACAACCTCTTGATCATTTGTTGTTCTATGGTCCTCCTGGTTTAGGAAAAACAACTTTGGCTGGGGTAATAGCCGAACAGATGGGGGTTGATATTAAGATAACATCGGCTCCTGCTCTTGAACGTCCACGTGATATTATTGGAATATTGATGTCGTTACAGGGCGGTGAGATATTATTTATTGACGAAATTCATCGTCTTAATAAGGTGGCTGAAGAAATTTTGTATCCTGCTATGGAAGATTTCTTTTTGGATATGACAACCGGTAAGGCTCAGACTGTTAAAACGTTACGAGTTCCGTTGCCAAAGTTTACCTTGATAGGTGCAACGACAAAAGCCGGTGCATTGTCTGGTCCGCTTCGTGACAGATTTGGTATTATTCATAGGCTTGAATTTTATACAGATGAAGAGTTAGCACAAGTTGTTACAAGAACTGCCGGTATATTGAACATAGAGATTGATGAAGGTGGTGCTTTTGCAATTGCAAGCCGTTCTAGGGGAACTCCTCGTATTGCAAATAGACTTGTTAAACGTGCTGCTGATTTTGCCCTTGTGAAAGCTGATGGTAAGATTACTAAAAATATCGCAAATGATGCACTTGATACGTTGAAAATTGACAAGTTTGGACTTGATACCACTGATAGAGGACTTTTGAAGCTTATTATTGATAAGTATAATGGTGGACCAGTAGGAGTTGAAACTCTTGCAGCTGCCTTAGGGGAAGATGTTCGAACTTTAGAAGATGTTTGTGAACCTTATCTTTTACAGGCTGGACTTTTGCAAAGAACTCCGAGAGGGCGAAAAGTTACACCGTCTGCTTATGAGCATTTGGGGTATAAGAAATTCACTGCTCAGCAAAATTTGTTTTAATTTAACAATTTGCACAACTTTTTATTTTTCGTTAATATAAATTGTATGTTTAAGTATTATGGAAAATATGCACCTTATTTATTTTTGTTGCCTGCGGCGATTGTGCTTTTAATCTTCTTTTTTATACCGTTTTTTCAGACTGTATATTTAAGTTTTTTTGATTATTCAGCTAGTATTTATCATCCGGTGGCAGTTGGTTTAGACAATTATGTTAAGTTGTTCCATAGTCCTATTTTTTATAAAGTTTTGTGGAATACTTTTTTATATCTGTTTGTTGCGGTGCCTATTCTGGCTATTTTTCCGCTTTTTATTGCGATATTAATTAATCAGAAAATTCGAGGCGTTACATTATATAAAATTTTGATTTATTTGCCTGTTATTGTTTCAATCGTAGTAGCAGCGATAGCTTTTAAATGGCTTTATGCGGATCAAGGTATTTTAAATTACATAGTAACTTCTTTTGGAATGAAACCTATTGGCTGGTTAACAGATCCTAATTGGGCTTTATACTCAGTCATTATCGTAACGATTTGGAAGGGTATCGGTTATTACATGATTATTTACCTTGCGGCCTTAATGAGTGTCCCGCAAGAATTGTACGAGGCTTGTGACATTGATGGTGCAAATTTCTTGACTAAACATTTGGTGGTCACAATTCCTCATATTATGCCGACAATTGCTCTTGTTACTACAATAAGTGCGATTTCTGCGATGAAAGTTTTTGCAGAAATTTATGTTATGACAAAGGGCGGTCCTTTAAATTCAAGTAAGACTATCGTTTATTATATTTACGAAAGAGCATTTGAAAATTTGGATTTAGGGTATGCGTCTGCTATGGCCGTTGTGCTTTTGGTGATTGTTATGATTTTTTCTTTGATTAATATTTTCTGTTTTGAAAGGAATAAGTATCAGTTATGAAACGATTTTTAGAAAAGTTTTCAATACATTTTGTATTAATTTTGGTATCGTTGATTTCGATATTTCCTTTTATTTGGTTAATTTCAACTTCGTTGAAAGGTAATAGTGAAAATATTTTTGCGTATCCGCCAACAATTATTCCTAAAGATTTTACTTGGGCAAATTACGTCGGTGTTTGGCACAAAGTTGATTTCATAGGATATTTTGTAAATAGTATGATAGTTGCGGGCGGAACTGTATTGTTAAATCTTATACTTTCTGCGATGGCAGGGTATCCGCTTGCAAGAATGGAATTTAAAGGAAAGAAAATTGCTTTCTTTTCTATTCTTGCGACAATTATGATACCGTTTCAGGCTATTATGCTTCCTGTCTATTTGATTACTTTAAAATTGCATCTTGTCGATAGCGTGAGTAATGTTGCGGGATTTATTGGTTTAATTATGCCTTTTGCGGTTAGTGCTTTTGGAATATTTCTTATGCGTCAAGCATTTTTGGGGATCCCAAAAGAAATGGAAGAGGCTGCGATTGTCGATGGTTGTACTGTTTGGCAGTTGTTTTGGCGAGTTTTAATCCCTATGGTTAAACCTTCACTTGCAGTTCTTGCTATTTTTACGTTTATCGGCTCTTGGGGTGAGTTCCTCTGGCCGAGTATCGTTTTAACTAAAGAAAGTATGTACACTTTGCCTGTCGGGGTTAATAATTTGCAGGGTATGTTTAGCTCAAACTGGAGATTTATAGCTGCTGGTTCGATTCTTGCGACTATACCTATCTTGATATTTTTCCTTGCTATGCAAAAATATTTCATCTCAGGAGAGAATGAAGGGGCGGTTAAAGGTTAGTTGTCTTCTCGTAAGAAGATATCTTTTGAAGCGCAGGTTTGGAAGTTTTTTAGCATCGCTCTATCTAAATCGTCTGTTGCTACGAGTTTACCGTTTACATAGGTTATTTCGGCTGTTGTATCGTGTCCCTTTTCGAATTCTTCCCTTAAGTATTTCATACCGTTCTCATCAAGCATAATTTTTCTTGTAACATCATTCATAACGTCAAACACATATCTTTGTCTGTTTGTGTCGCCAACGTTGTTTGATATTAAAGTTGTAGCCTTATACATTTCGCTAAGAGCTTCTTTGTAATATTTTAGGTGATTTAGCAGTACTGCAAGGTTATAGTGCGCTTCATAACTCATTGGTTCAAGTTTTATTGCTTCGCAGTATGTTAGACCTGCAAGGTTATAATCTTTGTTGAGGTGGTATGCTAAAGCTAAATTATATCTGGCATCATAGTCTTTTTTTAGTATTTTAACAGCTTCTTTGTATGACTTAATTGCTTCTTGAAGGTATATTTGTTCATTTTCCCAATCTTGATCAAGATATGTTGACTTCTGCCTGTAAGCTACGCCCCTATTATAGTAAGCGAGTCCGATGTTTGTTTTGTAGCTGGTTAGGTTATTAAAAACAAATGGGATATAAACTAATTTTCTTCTGATTCCTATAATTTTATTATACTGTTCGATTGCTTCGTCAAAGTTCCCTAATTTTTCAACAGATATAATACCGTAATTCATTCTTGCCAGTACGTAGTTTGGATTGTGCTTAATTGCTTCTCCGTACGCATCTACTGCTGAATAGTAGTCCTCGTAAGCTACAAATATGTTTCCGAGGTTAAACCAAGCGCCATAATGTTCCGGGTATAATTTTAGTCCGTACTGGTAATTATATATGGCTTTTTGAAAATTTTGTTTACGTAAATATTTGTCGCCTTGAGCAACGTAATACATTCCTCGGACTTTGTTAACTTGTCTTTTATACCAATTTGGATATACAAATATTGATGCAATGAATGCAACAATGAGCAAAAATGAAAATAATCTTCGGAATATAATCTTTACCACTTTCTTCTCCTGCCTTTTATTGTACTATTCTTTGCGGGTTTTGGCAAGTTTACAGTTCTTGATTAATATTAACTTTTGTTAAGCTTTTTTTTACGTAATGCAATTTTGTGAATGCAAATGTTTTTATATAAGTAAGGTTAGGTATAATAAATTCGGAGGTAGGGAAATGGATCCTTCAATGATGATGTTTACACCATTTACTGGTGCGACAATGAACAATGATATATTAATGGCTCCATTTTTGAATAATTATCAAAGTCAAGTTGCAGCTTTAGATAATTTCAACAGAATGAACGGTGATATGTTAAGTATGAACGGAAGCATCTTCCCTAACTTCACCGGAACTTTTGATTACGATCAATATTATCGTAATATGAAGCGTAATCAGGAATATATGTATGATAACCAGCTTTATCAAAATCAAAGATGGCGTACAAATGATTTTGAGATAAATGCACCTTTGCAAAATATTCAAGAACAATGTGCAAACCTTAAGACAAAGATTATTCAAGATGAACAAGAACAGATTATGGATTCATTTAATGAATTGAAGGCTGCTGTTCGTGAAGCTTATGATCCTGAAGGAAACGCAACAGACAGACAGATTACAGCAAAGGCAAAAGCTCTTTATAAACAGTATCAAGGTGTAGAATTAACTGAAGATATTTTGAATAATTCAAGCGGACCATTCAAACAAGGTTTCTTACAGACAATTTCTTTAGGCTTATACGACGGTGTTTCAGCTCATGAAAACGTTGCTAAGATTACTAACCAACCTGTTGGTAGAAAACAAAAAGCTCAAAAGACTGCAGGAAACGCATTAGGTGGTGCGACAATAGGTGCAGTTGGTTTAGCTCTTTTGTCAAAAATAAAATGGATTGCTCCATTATTCAAGAGTAAACCTTTATGGGCAGCTGTCGCAGGTGCCGTTGGTGGAGCTTTGGCGGCTCCTGCTGTTAGTCAGATGAAATCTTAAAATAAGTTTTAATTTCTCAAATTTTGTGCGTAAAGGTATTAAAAATGTGTGTGAATCAGGCTGAAGTTTTTCAGCCTTTTTTATTATCAAATAAAGAAACTCCGTTTCAAGGAGGAGAAACGGAGTTTAACCAGTAAAAGAGACATCACCAACATTATTATTCATTTTTTTTAGAAGTCAAATTTTTTCGGTTGGAAATTTTTGATTGTTTATTTTATAATTCTCTTATGAGGATATTGTTTATTTTATTATTAGGTTTATGTCTTGCGGGAGTGCCTGTACTAGCAGAAGAAACTGCCGATATGGATATGCGTGTTAACTCAATGTATGCGGCAAATCAAATTGATAATGCTTTTAATTTGCTGTTAAGTATCCCTCAAGAGGATAGAACCACTCAACAATGGCTTATCTTGGGTAATATTATGCAAGATATGGGTAAAAGCGGTGATGCTGAGTTTATGTATGAGCATGCAATCAATAAAGATGCTAAAAATTATAAAGCTTTGTATAATTTGGCGAATTTGTATTTAGAAAATGGTAAGCCTAATATGGCTATTGATAAGTACAAGGCTGCGTTAAAAGTAAAAAATGATTTTGCTTATGCTTATTATAATTTAGGTTGTGCTTATATAAAATTAGGTGAATTCAGAAAGGCAAAAAATGCACTTCTTGATGCAATATATTTTAAGTCGACAGAGCCGGATTTTCATTATAATTTGGCGTATGTTTATAAAAAGCTGAATAAGCCTAAAGACGCCGAGCTTTATCTTGGATATTATAATAAATTAATTAATGATAAAAAGTAGGATTACGTAATGAATAAATATAGTGGTATAATTTTCGATTTTAACGGGACACTTTTCTTCGATTCTCATATGCATTATGATGCGTGGCGTGAATTCTCTAAAAAGCTTCGTGGAACAGCTTTTTCTGATGAAGAGATGCGTAAGTATATGTTTGGTAGAACCAACAAGGATATAATTGCCTATGCAATATCAAAGGAGCCGGAGCCGGATTTAGTTGAAAAGTTGGCTGCTGAGAAGGAAGGGTTATATCGAGATATGTGTAGGGCTTTGGGGGATAAGTGCAAGCTAGCTCCTTATGCGGTTGAATTTTTGGATTATTTGAAGTCGAATAATATCCCTCGCACAATTGCTACTATGTCTGAAAAGGATAATGTAGATTTCTATATTGAGCATTTTAAGCTTGAAAGATGGTTTGATGTGGATAAAATAGTTTATTCTGACGGTACCATAAAAGGTAAACCTGAACCTGATATATATCAAATTGCCGCTAAAAATTTGGGGCTTCCTCCGGCTGAGTGTGTTGTTGTTGAGGATGCTATTTCAGGTATTCAGTCAGCTAAGGCTGCAGGTATTGGTAAAATTGTAGCTATTGCTTCTTTGGAGCCTATTGAATATTACAAAAATATTTCAGCAGTTGATGAAATTATCGAGGATTTTAGAAACTTTGAAGGTATTATTTCTAAAAATGCCGAAATGATTAAACTATAAAGTTTAGTAATTCTTTTTTATCATCTTCCAGAGTATTACCTGTTGTGAAATTAGTGTAAGCTTTGTATGCTATTGTTCCATCATCGTATGTAATATCTGTGTTATAAGCCATGTTTTCATTGTGACCGTGGTTTGCTACATCGTCTGTATTTCCTAAGTCGTGGAAACCTAGACCGCCGCCATTACCTGTTGGTAAGAAGATATCTTCAAATGTCAATTCATTTAAATTAACATCAGTAAAAATTGAGTCAACTACAGCTTGAGTTTTAGGGTCCCAATCTGTTTTTATTAATTGACCACGGAAGTCATCTTCAAGCATTTCACAAGTGTTGTATGTAACTGCTTCATTTGTAATGTGTGTTGAGTGGATTAATTCGTGTGCTAGGATTGATGCAAAGTATGTTGAAGCGTAGTCATAATATACATCATCTGATGATAAGATAATATCTGCATAAGCTTGGTTGATTTCTTCTTGAGTTACACCTTCTTCAAACAAGTAGTCAAAATCTTTGTATTCATATGCTTTTTGAACTTGGTATTCATTTTTATATTTTCTGTTAATGCAGAATACTCCTGCGTTTAAGATAATGCTTCTGTTACCGTGTGTTAAAGCTCCTACGTTGTCATTTGCGTGATCTTCTGGGTTTAGGTAGTATGAAGTGTTGTATGATGCGGAATAAGCTCCAAGTACAACGTATCCTTCTCCTGATGCTTCTGCAAAGTATTCATCATTTCCGAAGCCAATTGGGAAATCACAAGTTTCTATTGCTTTTCTTAGTCTTAATAAGAAAGAAAGTTTTACTTCAGAATCGCCTCTTTCTTTGCCTTCCGCAACTTTTGCGTCGTAATTATTGATATAGTCGTCTAGCCAATTGATAAGTTTATCAATACCTTCTTTTATAATTCTTTCTTGAACTTCCTGATTATAGTTTGAGCTATATTGGATATTTTTATAGATTTCATTTGTAGAAGTTTTGGTTTTTATATTACTGTTAGTGGTTGGAGTTGGAGCTGCTGTTGAACCGGTTTCTTCTGTTGTAGAATTTGTTGTTTTAGTTGGTTCATATGCTTCAAATTCAATTTTTTTTGCAGTGAATACCTTGTTTGAATCGAAGTTGCTTCCATCTGTATTGTTATTTAGTACAGAATTGATGATATCTGTTTCAGTTTGCGTATTCTTAATTTGATCTTCGATTTCACCGGATAAAACATCTTCTACCAAAACAACTCCTTTGATACTTGATGTATCAATTTGGTTGTTAGTTAGCTTTAGAAATGAAGGGCCAACTGTTGTACCTTTTTTAATAGCTTCTGCTATGTCTACGGTTACTTTCTTTGTGCTATTTAATTGTAGTGATGTGATATCTGTTGTCATAGTTCTTATCCGAATGTTTTGAATGATCTTTCTACGTTTTTATTTAGTACGCTCTTTATGCTTTCTTCTTCTTGTAGGTATGCATTATATTCTGTATCAATTTTCTTTTGATCTAATTCATAGCGTTTATCTTTTGCTTGAATTTCTTCCATTGCTTTGTTGTACTCTGCTTCTGCTCTTTGAGCTGCTTCTTCCTCAGCTTGGTCTGTAATTACTGAGCAAGTGCTTAAGCTTACTACTTCGAAGAATAAACCATTTAATGAAACTGTTTGTGTTGATTCTTCATTCGCTTGTTTTACAAGTTGCAATGCTCCGCTTCTTAAACCTTGTTCCAAAGCCATTGATGAGATTGAGAAGTTTGGATCTTCAACAAGTTCTGTTTTGTAGACATCAACTTCTTGGTATATAGGTTTTTGTTGGTATCCAATTGGTTCTGCATCTGTATCTGGAACTTCTTTTTCACCTTCTTGTACCAATCCAGCTTTTTGTAGTTCAGAAAGGTTTAGAACAGGAAGGTTGTTATTTTTACCGCTAACTTGAGTTTGGTCATCATAACCAGTTGTTCCAGGTGTTAACCAAATTGGAAGTTCGCTTCCGTCCGGTAGAGTTTCAACTGCGTCTCTTAAAGAGTCAGGTTGAATTCTTGAACCATTTGCAAAGCTTGGGTCATTTGTGCCTTCCCAATACAATACGTCGTTGTTGTTTCTTGTATCTAGGGCAATCATATTTTTGATATTTGATTCAATTACAGGACCCCAGTTTGCTAGGTCTTTTCCGTTGATTTTTTCACCGTTTGCTGTTGTTATGCTGCCTAATGATATACAGTTGTTAATAATTGTTTCGTATGTATCATCTCCGATAAATCCGTTAATTGAATTTGAATAATCTTTACCATTGCCTAATGAAATGTTTACATCTGAATAGCAGTTTTCAATTACGTTATCAGGATCACCGTATTCTGGGTTTGTGTTAGCTCCAATGAAGCCGCCGATATATCCGTACGTTTCATCTGCGTTTGGTACACTGATTGAACCTTGAGCTGAAGTGTTTCTGATAGAACCTTGGTTATAACCAACAACGCCACCAACTCCGGCTCTTTCTGGTTGATATCCTTCTGGGTATTCTTTATCTTTTAAGTTACAAGTGATGTTTACGTTTGTTACGTTACAGTTTTCGATCAAGCCGCCATCGCCTAAGTAACCTGCAATACCACCGATTGCATCTGATTCTGCTGCGATATTAGCACCATCAATATTAACGTTTTTAACAACGCCATATACATCTCTGAATAAACCTTGGATACCGTTTAAGCCTGTGATAGTCGCACCGTTACCATCAAATACACCTTGGAAGAATGGAATACCTGTGCTTACGTATTTTGACATGTCAATTGTGTCAACATCAAGTACGTAATTTTGTTGAAGTGCATTTGAAATATTGCCTGCTGCGCCTTCATTCATCATCATTTCGTAGATTGCTTCAAAGCCTGCTTGAGATTTTATTGCAATTGAATTTAATTCTACTTCTTTTCCATTTATTACTGTCTTATATGATTGAACAGCTAAATCTTCTTCACCTAGTCCGGTTGCATCAATGATAGCTTGCATTTTTGCAGCGTCACCTGTTGCTGTTGCTGATGGTGCTTGGAATCCTTCTGCCGGAACTTTCTTTGTTGGATAGATAGGTTTTGTTAAATCGTCTTCGTAACCAATAAGAATTGTATCCTTTTCACCTGTTGCAACTTTTTGATATGAATAACCAAGAAGTTTGCTGCCATCTGTAACCATATAGCCTTGAGCTTTTAAGTTTGCTAAGCTGATGTATTCTTGGTTTGTATATGAACCGTTTGCTGTGAATATGTTATTGTTAACAAATAGGCGTGTTGAATTAAGAGCATTGATGTACTTTTCTTGGATAGCTTCAGTATCCATTGAAAGTCTAATCTTTGCATCTGAAATTTGTTGTCCCTTCAAAGATAAATTATTTAGTTGTGCTGTGAGGTATAATAACCTTGCTTGTGAAGCTGACATTCCCATAATTTAACTTCCTTTTGTTAATTTCCTTATTCTCTATGTCGGCTTCTTTAGGCTATTTCTTTAATGTTTTGAGGGGTTTTGTTAACAATTTGTTACAAATTATTCTTAGTATTATTTATAAGTTCAAGTTTTGCTTTTTTAGGCAAGTGCTTTATTCGATATTCTTCTTTTTGGGCTTCTATTTTTGTTTTAAACTCTTTTTTGTAGACGATTTTTACGGGTTTATTTGCTCGTGTATATTTGGCACCTTTCCCCTCAAGATGTAGTTTGAATCGTTTTTCAACATCATCAGTGTACCCGCAGTAGAGGGTGTTATTTTCAGTAAGCAGTATATATACATAAAAGCTCTTTTCTACCATGTCTGAATTATATAATAAAAAAGACAGCCTGAGCTGTCTTTGTATTCCATAATCTTTTATTTCTCTTATCAAATTTTTTATTATCCGATTGAAGTAAAACCTCCTCCAATTGAACAAGAACCGCCACCACAGCCTGCTGATGCAACTGTTGCTGCACCTGCCCCTGCAAATGAACCTCCGCCAAATCCGCTGATAGTGGACATTGCATTTGCAAAACCTTGTAAAAATCCTGTATTACTTGCAAGATTTTCTTGACCTTCTGCTGAGTAGCTGCTGAAATCTATATTTAATGAAAACGGATTTGTTGGAACGAACATATCATAATTGTAAACCGGTACTGCAAAAAGTGGTGTGCTGTTCATTGCTAGTGAGCCAGCTGTTTCGATTGATTCTTTATTTTGCTTTGCAGCTGTTTGATTTAAATTGCTTGATTGTTGTGTGCTAATACCGTTCATTTCAAACTCCTTAATATCATCTCTCGTGTCTTACATCTATATAAAGGATTTATTTTTTTTTGAATTTCAACATGCCATTCTTTTGTAACATTTGTTTACAATAAAAATTTGTATTTAATATCAATCTATTGGTCTAGAAAATCAGTCCTGTTGATTGATGACTTGTGGCGTTCAAGCGTTTATGCTTAGAGTGTGAAAAGGATTAGGGAAATAGAGAGATGAAAAAATTACTTTTGACAATGTTAACAATTTTATTTACAACTTTTTCCAGTGCTTTTGCAGCTGACAACTTTTTGAATACTGTTGTCTTGGAAGGTACAGGAAGCAGTTACAATATTATCTTACGTTCTGATGCAGTTGCGTCAGTTAGAAGAGTTGTTGAAAACAGTAATAAAATCGTCCTTGATATTAAAGGTTTAACTTCTTCAGATAATATGTCGACTGTTTACAAAAATACTTCAGCGGCAAACGGAGTTATTGTCGAGAATGTCGGTAGCAATGCAATTAGGATTTACGTTCAAGGAAAGAATATTTCAAGTGCAAATATTATATTTGATACCCCGGCATCAGCACCAATTGTTGTCGCTGATAAGGTTTCAAAAAATACTATTTGCTGGAGTATTTTGGCTGGTATAGCATTATGCTTCATGTTTGCTAAGTCTCGTGAGATTAAGGTCGATCCAAGAGCCAAGGTTAAAGAGGCTGTTCAGAAGAACATGCGTGATAGAGAAATTGCTATGTACAGAAATTACAGACGTGAGTTGCTTACTATTCCTAGTATTGATTACAAGGTTAAGAATCCTAGAATGAAGCAGGCTATTAGAAGAGCTGATACTATCAGGCATTTACAAAGGGTTTCTAATAGATAGGGCCACTGACGGTGTAGTTGCGGAATGTATGGTGTAAAAGATGGCAATCAGAGTATTATTACTTCTATTATCAATAGTTATATGTACCAATTTGGTAATAATTATAGTTAGCTTCTTGTTTAACGTTAACTTATACCGCAAGCACGGTAAAGCCATATTGAACTCGTTCGGAGTATTACTACTATTAATTGTTGCAGGTTATATTATAGCTTCAATATTAGGTTTGGTATAAAGGAGGAAGAGTAATGACTTCTAGAAACAGTAATAAATTTGATTTTAATTTTGAAAGAGAGAGTTTCGCAACTCCTGCCCTCGTAATTGCTTTGATTGTAATGTTTCTTTTAATATTTAATCCGATAGCGATTGTAGGTGTTGGTGAACGCGGAGTCAAGGTTACTCTTGGTAAGGTTTCTCCTGAAAGTTATATGGAAGGTGTTCACTTTGTAACTCCATTTATATCAAAAATTAAGAATATGGATGTCAAAACGCAAAAGAGTTTTATGGATACTGAAGTTTATACTAAGGATATTCAACAGGCGAGAATTTCTTACGTAATTAACTACAATTTGCAGCCTCAAAATGCCCATAAGATGTATCGTGAAGTTGGTATGAATTATACAAGTACTATTCTTATGCCGGTAGTAGAGGGTACAATCAAGGATGTTATCGGTAAATGGAATGCTCAAGATCTCGTTGCTAACAGAGAGGCGGCTACAACTGATATTATCGGTAAATTACAACGCCAACTTGAACCAAAGTATATTAACGTAACTGGCTTCCAAATTACTGAAATTAATTATTCTAAAGTGTTTGAACAAGCTATTGAAAGCAAGGTTACCGCAGAACAAGAAGCTTTAAAAGCAAAAAATCGTACGGTACAAATTCAAGAAGAGGCTAAGCAAAAGATAATATCAGCTGAGGCAGAGGCTCGTTCAATGAAGATTAGATCAGATGCTTTAGCTAAGAATAAATCCCTTGTTCAGTATGAAGCTGTTCAAAAGTGGAACGGAGTCCTTCCTACATATATGATGGGTAATGCAATTCCATTCATCGGTATGGATTCAGTTACAAGAAAATAAGTTTTATTTAAACCTATAAACCTTAATAATCCTTAATCATCCGCTTCGAGATTTTAGAGGCGGATTTTTTTATTTTTCTAAATGTGGGTTATACAAAAAAGCCTGCGTTGTTGACGCAGGGCTTTTTATGTTTAATTTATATTATATTTATCTGCTAAAATATTTAGAAATAATTTCTTCGATTTTTTTAGAAGATGTTCCATCTCCGTATGGGTTTTGAGCTTTTAATCTGGTTTCTTCTCTAGATCCTGAGAGGATTTTTTCGCTCAAAGATACGATTTTGTCATAATCTGCACCAACAAGGACTGAAACTCCTGCATCAATTCCTTCTTGGCGTTCTGTTTCATATCTCATAACAAGTGTTGGACAGCCAAATGAAGGGGCTTCTTCTTGAATTCCTCCTGAATCAGTTAGAATTAACTTAGCATTCTTCATTAAATAAACTAAGTACGGGTAATCTAACGGAGTTAGTAGCTTGATATTATTCTGTTGTCCAAGACGAGAATGTATTTTATCCTTCACGTTTGGATTTGGGTGAACCGGAATTACAAATGTGTGGTCAGCATATTTGTCTGCCAGATATTTAATTGCATCTATAATTCTGTCAATTCTTTCTCCATGATTTTCTCGTCTGTGAGCTGTAATAAGTACAACTTTGTCGTCAATTTTAATATTTTGCTCATTGTAGAAATCTGCAGCTTTTTGCATTGTATCTTCTGACAAGCAGAACAATGCATCTATAACAGTGTTTCCAACAACATGAATTTTATCTTCACTAATGTCTTCCTTTAAGAGAGCGTTTCTATTCTTTTCGGTTGGTGCAAAATGTAATTCTGCAACTCGAGAAGTCATTTGACGCATAACCTCTTCAGGAAACGGTTCATAAATATCATATGATCTAAGTCCTGCTTCCACGTGGAATACCGGGATCTTATTATAAAAACTTGCCAATGCTCCGCATAAAACGGTCATTGTATCCCCTTGGACAACTGTTGCATCAACTTTATTATTAGCATACACGTCCTTCAAGGCTGTTAAAATTCTGGTTTGAACTTCAAGCAAAGTTTGATTTGGCTTCATACAGTCCAAATTAATATCAGCCTTCAAGTTGAAATATTCCAATGTTTGGTTGGATAATTCTTTCTGTTGCTCTGTATTACAAATAATAACGTTGTACTTTTCAGGATACTTCTTTAGTTCCAAAATAACCGGAGCCAATTTTATTACTTCTGGTCTTGTTCCGAATACAAATAATATGTTTCTCATACCCAAGATGGTAGCATAAAAATATTCTTCTGCAAGTCTATTGGATTATTAAATAACTATTTTGGGTAATGACAAAATTCTGCTACTGCTTAATAATCAACTCGTAAAGGAGAAAATTATGCTTGATTTATATTATTCCCCAACTTGTCCTTATTGTAGCAAGGTTATTCAATTTTTTGAAGATAATCATATTGATTTCATGCCTAAGGATGTTACTTATTCTATTAATTACGATGATCTTATGACTCTTGGCAAAATTGCACAAGTTCCATTTCTTGTGGATACAGATAATGATATTCGAATGTATGAATCTGACAAGATTATTGAATATGCTAAAAGTTTAAATAAATAGGTGTGTTATGTTGTATAATTTTTTTTCAGATAATTTTGAGTATGATGAATGTAATGCAAAAGGCTCCTGTTCTATTCCGCCAAGTGTATTTGCACTGCAAGAAGTCCTTTTGATTTGTCTAAAACAATTTGCCTACTATATTATTGAGTTAAAAAAGTTAGGTGAAGATTGTGCTTGTGAAGAAAGACTTGTTATAGAAACTTTATCGACAATAGTTTCTACGACAGATTATAGTGATGAACAGCATTTGAATATTATTTCTAATGTCTATTACAATATTATTAAATCAAGAAAGAAATATTTAGATATTTGTAAGCATAAAGGGCTTGAATCAAGAGAATTGAAGTCTATTTTGAATATTACTCCTCAGATGAATCTATCTCAGATTATGAGTCTTGGTGAGAAGGCTTTTCTTAATAAATACAAGAAAACTTCTCAGGTGCAAAAAAATATGACTGATATTCTTATCGCAGTTATTAAAAGTACCGCTTCAAATCTTTCAAAGCTTTTGAATTATTCTGTTGTGTTTGATGATGTTAAAGATGAGATTTTAAAAGGTCTTAATTTACTCAACAAAACAAGACTTCCGCTTTCAACTTGCAAAGCTCAAATAAAGAAACTTGCTCATTTTGATAAGGTTTTGACTGAAAAGTTATCGGAAGAGCAGTTCAAATCTTTTGGTGAAATTGATGCCGTTGAGGTCTCCTATTCAACGGAAAAGGGAAAGGCTATTTTAGTTTCTGGTGAGTGTTTGCAGGATCTGGAAAATATCTTGCAGTCTGTTTCGAATACTGATATTGATGTTTATACTCATGATGAGTTACTTATTGCACATTCCTTTGAAAAGTTTAAAGCTTATAAAAACTTGAAAGGTCATTATGGAACTTGTACGGAAAATTGTGTCTTGGATTTTGCGACTTTTCCAGGCTCTATTCTGCTTACAAGAAATTCAAATATTAATATAGAACATCTTTATCGCGGTCGTTTATTTACGACCTCTTCAATGCTTCCAAAGGGTGTTGTTGCCGTAAAAGATGAGGAATTTTCGGATGTTATTAAATCCGCACAAAGTGCAAAAGGGTTTGCTAAAGGCCATAGTAAAAATTCTGAAGTTGTAGGGTATAATCCATCAACTCTAGAGCGAGAATTTGAAGTCCTTGCTGAAAATTTTAAAAATAGTAATACGAGTCGTGTGATAATTATAGGCTTAAGTGCCTTTAGACAATGTCAGAAGGATTATTTTAATGAATTTATGGCAAATCTGCCCGATGATGCTTATGTTATAAGTTTTTCATTTGGCTACAATCGTAAAAATTTTATGCACATAAATGTAGCAAACAATAGACCGCTGGTTTATTCGGTATTGATAAAACTCTTTGATTTTATTCCTATTACATCTGAAAGATTAGCATTTTTTGTAACTCGGTGTGATGTAACTTCTATATCAAGTATGATTAATCTAAAAGAGAAGGGGGCAAAAAATGTCTTCCTCACTCAGTGCCCCCCAAATGTTATTAATCCTGCCATTCTTGCATCTTTAGATTCTGTTTATGGTATTAAAACCGCACTAAATGCAAAAAATGACTTGAACGAAATTTTAGGTTAGTCGTTTGTAACAAAAAAGAGTCCCGAATTTCTTCGGGACTCTTTTTTGTTATGAATACAAAATTAGTATCTGTAGTGAGCAAAAGCTTTGTTAGCTTCAGCCATTTTGTGGGTATCTTCACGCTTCTTGCAAGCAGAACCAACACCGTTTGAAGCATCGATAATTTCGTTAGTCAATTTATCGATGAATGATTTTCCGCCACGTTTCTTAGCAGCTTCAATCAACCAAGAAGAAGCTAGAGCGAAACCTCTATCAGCCTTAACTTCGATAGGTACTTGGTAAGTAGAACCACCGATACGTCTTGCTTTAACTTCCAAAAGCGGAGTTGCGTTAGTCATAGCTTTTTGGAAAACTTCAAGAGCTTTTTCGTTAGTTCTTTCTTCAATTCTTGCTAAAGTTGCATAAAAGATTTTTTCAGCGAGTGATTTTTTACCACGTCTCATAATTCTGTTAATAAATTTAGAGATATCAACGCTGTTATATACTGGATCAGCTAATGGAATACGTTTAGCTGGTTTAGAACGTCTTGACATTACTTCTTACCTCCTTTAGCATTTTTCTTAGCACCATATTTAGATCTGCTTTGTGCGCGGTTAGCAACACCAGCTGTATCCAAGGTACCTCTAACGATGTGGTAACGAACACCTGGAAGGTCTTTAACCCTACCACCTCTGATAAGAACAACACTGTGTTCTTGTAGGTTGTGGCCGATACCTGGAATGTATGAAGTAACTTCAAATCCGTTTGTTAATCTAACTCTGGCAACTTTTCTCAAAGCTGAGTTAGGTTTTTTAGGGGTTGTAGTGTAAACCCTTGTGCAAACTCCACGTCTTTGAGGACAATTCATCAAAGCTGGAGATTTAGTTTTGTCAGTAAGCTTTTTACGTTCTGAACGTACAAGCTGATTAATTGTAGGCATTTTTTTCTCCTTATATTTTCTACCATTTGGCAGGATCATCAACCTGAAACCCTTACGCATTCCGGTAATGACTGAACTACAGACTGTGTAACAACAGGTGCTGTCGGTCTTTACGTCCTGTCCTGCCCACTTATTCCGAACATATCCAGCACGAAAATTCGGCACAAGTGTACTATCATTTAACTACGATAGTATCGCAATGTCAACTATATGTTAATTTTTATTCTAAATTAAATCCGCCATTTTTTTTGATGTGTGCAACAAGACCGCCATCATTAAGCATTTTTATCATAACAGGAGGCAGCGGTTCTATTGGTATAATTGCGCCATTTGTCAGGTCGGTTAGAATTCCTTTTTCTATGTCAAGTTCCAACTCGTCGCCTGCATCTATCCCGTCAGTATCACATTCTATTGCCAAAAGCCCTATGTTTATTGCATTTCTGTAAAAAATTCTGGCAAAAGATTTGGCAATTACTGCTCCTACTCCTGCTATTTTTATAATTTGCGGAGCGTGTTCTCTTGATGAACCTAATCCAAAATTTGAACCTGCAACTACAAAATCACCTTTTTGCATTTTTGACGCAAAATCCGGATCTGCATCTTCAAGCACGTGTTTTGAAAATTCTTCCAAATTTGAGCGCAAGTGAAATAATCTTCCAGGTGCAATGTGGTCTGTTGATATGTTATCGCCGAATTTGAATGCTTTTCCTCTCATATTTTCTCCTTATTGACATATTAATATTACTACAAAATTAAAATTTATGTTACAATATAAAAAAAGGATAGAATTATGTATTTTGATAGAAAATGTAAAATTACTTTTATAAGTCACGGTGCGACAATTTTTTCAGAAGAAAACAGATTTTCAGATAAAGATAATTATCCGCCTTTAAATGAAAATGGGGTGGAAGAAGTTGAGAAAATTTGTGAATTTTTGAAGCAACGTGGTGTTAAGAACGATAAAATTTATACTTCAGCAGCTACACGATGTGTGCAGACTGCTAAATATGTTTCAAAGGTTTACAAAAAACAGTTTGATGTAATTGAACTTCCTCCAAGAAATTGTGGTTCATTTAGTGGACTTGCGTTCGAAAGTATTGAGCTTAAGTCTCCTGAACAGCTCCATTCTCTTATTTATGAGCCGGAGAAGAGAACTCCAGAGGATGCAGAAAGTGTTACTGAATTTATTAATAGAGTGTCTGCGAAGATTGAGGAAATTGTCGAGGCTAATGCGGGTAACCGTGTTATTATTGTGACTCATCCAGATGTAATTAAGGCTGCTATATGTGATGCGTTGTCAATTCCGCATTCTTCTTTGCAACATATTTATATAAAGACAGGTTCTGCTACTCAAATTAGTTACTTTGAAAGTTGGAAAAGTTTAATTTACTCTGATTATACTCCGTTGTAATCAGAGTATCTTATAATAGTTAGGAAAAATAGTGAGAAGGTAATATATGCTTTGGAAATGTTTTGTAGAACTTATTTGTATTTTTGTTCCTAATAAAAATGATTTACGATATAAAGTAAAAATGAAGTTGAGGCATTGCTGGTCGTACCTTCATGTAAAAAGAAGAGCCGCTTATATTGGGAAAAATTTGCAGGTTGGTGGAAAGGCATATGTTACCAAACAGACGGTTATTCATGATAACGTTTCATTTGGTAATATGAGAGTGCTTGGCCCATCAAAGTTTGAAATAGGATCATACTCTGCTTTTGGCGAGGATTTGCTTGTCCTTACAGGAAATCATAATTATCTTGGTGATATGTTGCCTTTTGATGATACATGGATTGACAAAGAAGTAGTTGTTGGTGAATGTTGTTGGATTGGGGCTAGAGTTACCCTATTACCAGGTACACACATCGGTGAAGGTGCAATTATTCAAGGTGGATCAGTTGTTCACGGAGAAATTCCTCCTCTTGCTATAGCTGGTGGCAATCCTGCTAAGGTTTTTAAATATAGAGATAAAGATGCTTATGAAAAGTTAAAGGCTGAGAATAGATATTATCGAGAATTAATGCGATAGTAATCTTTTGTTTTCGTTAATTAAAAAATCTTTTCCTGGTTTTATGTCTATAAAATCCCATGGTAGAGCTTTTTCAAAGCTCCAGTTCCCGTATGCATAATCATCTGTATTTATATTGTATTTTTTTGCAGCTTTTTTGAATGCTCCAAGTTTACCGCCTAATTGATAAGCTTCTATTAAAAAGTCTGTAAAACTGTTGTCCCCTCTAGAAAGTACACTTTGCCAATAATCCCATTTCGCACTTGAAACAGTTGCTGAAACTCCTATTTTGTGAAGTTCTTTTTTTAGATATGTGGTTTTTTGTTCTAAACTTGCTGTTTCTTCTCGTCCACACCACTGGAAAGGTGTGTTTGGCTTTGGTACAAATGTTGAAAAACCAAAGGAGATATCAAATCCTTTATATTTTTGTTTAAGTTCTTTTGCAAGGTTTATCATTGCATCAATATCTTCTTGAGTTTCGGTTGGTAATCCGAGCATTCCATAGAACTTAAATCCTTTTAAGCCGGCTTCTTTTGCAATTTCAGCGGCGTTAAAAATTTGGTCTTTGGTTAGGTTTTTATTTATTACTTGTCTTAGTCTTTCACTTCCTGCCTCAACTGCAAGAGTTAGATTTTTTTGTCCGCAGGCAACCATTGTCTTCATTATATCAGGAGTTATTGCATCAACTCTAAGAGATGATACGCTCATTTCAATTTTTTCTCCGTTTTGAATTCTTTTATAGATATAGTCACAAATTTTATGGAATTGCGGATGTGCGCTTAATTGTGCGCCAAGTAATGCTATCTTGTTTGTATATTTAAGTCCTAAATCAATAATTTTAATTATATCTTCGTATGGCATAAACCTAAGAGGAAGGTTTAAGTATGATGCAATGCAAAAACCGCATCTGTTCGCACAACCTCTGGCCACTTCCATTATGAATGTTTTAGGGAAAAATGATTTTTCGCTAAGTATAGGTGTGTAAATGCATTCATCGAGTTTTTTAGTCAGTTTTTTTACTGTACCTTCTGTAATGCCTGGAACATATACCCCTTCAAGTTGGGCTATTAGTTTTAAAATTTCATGTTTTGCTAAGTTTTTATTTTGTGAATAGATTTTTATGGCTTCAATATTTGTGTTTTCGCCGTCTCCGATTATAAAAAAGTCGAAAAACTCCTCATATGGTGTTGGGTTTGCGCTAACAACAGGGCCTCCTGCGAAAATTAGCGGGACATTTTCGTCCCTATCTTTAGATTTAAGAGGTATGTTGTGAGTTTCCAGCATCGAAAATATTGTTAAAAAATCCATATCAAATGAAAATGAAAACCCCATTAAATCTACATCTTGTGTCTTGTATAATGTGGATTTTGTTTCTGCGTAGATTCTTTCAATATTTACATTTTCAATTTCATCAATATTTTTGTAGAGCCAAAGATAGCCTAGTGAAGATAGAGCAAACCCTTCAGGGCCGGGAAATGCCATCCAGACATTGCAGTCGGCATTCCTTTTGGTTATCGGATTATATAATAATATTTCCGAATTACTCATTCTCCTCCACCTCAGATTTGGCGTTTATCGGGTTTAGGTATAACTCATCAACCAAAACTCCAACCGTTGCGGCAATAGCAGGTGATAAGATTATTCCCCAGAATCCTAAGAATTGTTGTGCAAGGAAAAGTGCAAGAAATATCATTAAAGGGTGTAATTTCATATATTTTCCGAACACAATCGGTCTTACTATGTAGTTTGATAACTGTTGAACAAGTAAGAAAAGGGCTATTATTAATACTGCTTTTATTATTCCGAACGGGTATGCCACCAACAGGATGATACCGATTGCAATTGCAGGACCTACTAGAGGTACAATATCCAATATACCTGTTATAAGACCAAGAAGTAATGAGTAATCTATTCCAAGCAATGCTAGAAATACTGTTGTCATTAAGCCTACTGCAACCATAGAAATAAGTTGAGCCCCGACGTACCCGCCAACTTTACGGCTTATTGTTGAAAGTATTTGGCTTGCTTTAAGTTTAATATCTTGTGGAAAAAATTCAAGAAATTTCTTTCTAAGGTAGTCTTTATCTACAAGCAGATAATATACTATCATCATTAATGCAACCGCAATTACTGCAACTTCAAAAATCCCCATAGTGAAGTTCCAAGACTGGTTTACTAGGCTTCCTGCGAGGTTACTTTTACTTGTAAATATGTTGTTGATGCTCAACAAGTCTGAAAGCTTTTTCCCAAATACAGTTGTTGCGTTAAGGTAATTTAAGAGTGCAACAATCTTTGTTGGCAAATTATATAAGAAGTTACTTACTTCTTTATATGTCATTATTAAAATTGGTATGAATAATGCAAATATAGCGACACAACTGCATAAAACCGCAATTATTGAGGCTAAGTTTCTGCTCATAAATTTTTGCATCTTTAGAACATATGGATTTAACGCACAGGCAATTACATATGCTGCAAAAAATAAAAGCAAAATATTTACAATTTTAGGTAATATCGAAAGTAATGCAACAACCAATATTAAAAATATAATATTCTTAAATGTGAATAAGCGTTTTAACATATATCCCTCTCTTATTTTTTGTGTACATTCTATCATAAAAATTTGAAATATATAACCCCTTCACTTGTGCTATTCAATTATCCACTTCTATTTGCAAGCAGGTTGTATCTTTTTTTATTATTAAGTTCTATTTTTTTGTAAAGTTTTATTACACTTATTTATATTTATGCAATTTGCTTGAATAAAAATACTTTATATAAGTAAGGTAGTTAAAAGGTAAGTGTTATTATTTAATCAAAGGTAGGCAGGTTATGATTAATGCTGTAAATTTTAACAGAGTGTGGAACTATGCGAAGCGTGGTTTAAAAATGGCACCGGACTTTGCATTAGGTACTGGTGGAGAAGTATTTGAAAAATCATTAAAAGAAGCCGTAAGAGGTGTTAAAGGTGCCGATGGTAAATATTTTGGTGGTACCGGTTATAAGAATTTCTGGCAAAAATTAAAGAATGCGTTTAAAGCCTCTGAAAATCATAATGAGGCCCTCATCAAACAAGAAGGTGGATTCTTCAAAGCTATGAAGAAAAACTTGGTGGATATTCCTGGAGCTATTCAGAAGGGCTGGATAGATGGAGGAGCTGTTGCAAAGGCTGCTGGAAAGTCTGGATTATGGGGCAGTGTTAAAGGTGTTGGAAAAGCTTTAGCTGCAAGAATGCCTTTAATAGGTTCTCTTTTGTTCTTGGCTTTTGAAACTCCAAATATTATCAAAGCTACAGTTGATGGTGGCATTGTAGACGGTGGTGCTGAATTCGTTAAGGCTGGTGCAAGAGCTACCGGTAGTATGGTAGGTTTCTGTGTAGGTCAGGCTCTGTGTCCTATTCCGGTTGTTGGCGGTATCATTGGTGGTATGATTGGTGAATGGCTTACTAGTAAGGTTGTAGGTAAAAGTTATACTGACAGACAAAATGAAGTTAAGCAAAAGATAGCTCAGGCCAATACTAATGGAACAGGTTTTGATACAGGAACAACAAATCCATTTGCTATGGGTGGTATGAATGCTGATCAGTTTATGGCTCAACAATTACAGTCAGCTATGATGCAAAATCCTGAATTATTTGCTCAATATTACGCAGCAAGCAGATCTTAGTCAGGGGAAGTATTAATTACCTGAGGCAACCCAAGATATACATCTTGGGTTGTTATATTTCTTAACATTTAAGCATTTTTGTGAGCTAAAAATTTTTTATAAATATATAACGGGGAAATAATATTTTCGGGGAATTTAAAGATGTCAGCTAATAGTTATTCAGATTACTATAATTTAGCAATGTATCTAAACACATCTAATCGTGATAATAGTTACATGTCATTTAAGGATGGTGTTTTATTAAACGGTGCTATTGGTGCTGGTATTGAGTTTGCCAGATATGGTGGTGGAAAACTTATTAGTGTATTCAGCAAAAATAAACCCTCTAAACTTGAGCAATTGCGTAAGCAGATTGAGCTTAAGAATGCTGTTAGAGGAAAAAATAAATATGAAGTGTTAAAGAACGCTTGGAGATACAATAATATAAAAGATTATTCTTCTAAACTTCCAACTGCAAAAGTTTTGAGTCCGGCTGAACTTGCTAAATTGTCTGCTGCTGATAAGTTGAAATATCAGAAGCAACTTTTTAAAGCTCAGTATTTTGATAGAGCAAGAACGTTGTTAGATGAAGCGAAAAAACTTAAAGGTTCTGCTCAAGCTGCTAAGTTAAAAGAATTTAAACAAGCCTTTGCAGAGGCAAAGCTTGCTGCATATAAGGCAAAATTTACAGGAAATCTAAAACCTACAACATTATTAGGTAAGGCTGGAAATGTTGTAAAGACTGTGAGTGGTGTTCGAGCAGTAAACACAGCTGCTAAAACTTTAAGTGCAAGTTCAAAAGTCTTAAGAACGGCTGGAAAGTTTGTGAAAGGTAATGCTGCATTTGCAGTTCTGTCAGTTGCAGCTGATTATGATAAATTTATTGCGGCTAAGAAAGCCGGTGGTAACAAGGTTATGGCGAAAGAAATTGCCAAATCAACAGGGGTTGCAGCTGTTGAAGCCGTTGGGTTTATGGCTGGTATGAAAGCCGGCGCTGCTATTGGAACAGCTGTTGGTTCTGTTGTTCCAGGAATTGGTAACCTTGTCGGTGGTATTGCAGGAGCCGTAATTGGTGGTCTTGCAAGCTGGGGATTAGGTAAAGTTGCACATAAAGCTTTCGGTTGTGATGTTTCTGAAGCTGATAAAATTGGCACTAAGAAGGCTAAATTGGCCGCATTAAGAGCTAAATTCAACCAAAAATCAAGAGAACAATTGGTTAAAGAGTCCGCAATTGCTATTACTGAGGGTGCTCAGAAAGTTCAAGAAGCTGAAGCTAACGGACAAACTCCTAACCAAATCGAAAAAGAACGATTACAAAATGCGGCTCAATCTCTTCAAAATATTGCAGAAGATGATCCACAATTGATTGAAAACATGATGAAAGAACTGGAGACGATGGAAAAGTCTGTCGAGGATCCTCAATCTGAAAATCCTGAAATGAGGCAATCTACACAGTCTGAACAAAACCCTCAGGGCGCTGTAACTGGTGAAACAACAGCACAGGATACAACTGCGTTACAAGCTACTATGCAAAAGTTCGTTGAACGAGTTGAAGGTAAGCAGCAAGCTCCGGCATATCAATTTCCTCAGTTTCAGTGGGGAATTAATGGAATGTACTAAGCTGAAAGTGTAAAGATTTCGTAGATTTCTTCATCAGAAAGTTCTGTGATAATCTTTTCACCTTCGTAAACTGCAAGATCTGCAAGTTCTTTCTTAGCTTTTAGCATTTCGTCAATTTTTTCTTCAAATGTTCCTAATGTAATCATTCTATGAACCATTACGTTCTTATCTTGACCGATACGATAAGTTCTATCGGTTGCTTGATCTTCAACCGCAGGGTTCCACCACAAGTCGTAGTGAATTACATTCGTTGCACTTGTCAAGTTAAGACCTGTTCCACCGGCTTTGAGCGATAGAATCATAACTTTTGCATCGTCCTCAGTTTGGAATCGGTTGATGAGCTCTTCTCTTTGTGAAACTGTTAGTGAGCCGTGGAAGAATAAAGGTTCTGTATTACATTCGTCACTGATAACTTTGCAAAGTATATCTCCCATTTCTTTGTATTGAGTGAAGATAAGTGTCTTTTCGCCGTTTTCTAAGATGCTTTCAACAGTTGAAATACATTTATCCATTTTTCCTGAAAGTTCTCTGCTCATTTCTCCGGATTTCAAGAACTGATATGGGTGGTTGCATATTTGTTTTAATGCTGTAATAAGTTTGAAGATGTTTCCACGTCTGTTGATGCCAGAAAATTCGCTTATCTTTTCCATCATTTCGTTCAAAGTCTTTTCGTAAAGGACAGCTTGAGGTTTTGATAAGTAGCAGTATTCGTTCAAGACCATCTTTTCCGGTAAGTCCGAAATAACGTGCTTGTCTGTTTTTAATCTTCTTAATACAAATGGTGATACTGACATTTTTAATTTTGCAGCACGAGAATTTTCTTTAAATCTTTCGATAGGAATTGCATAACTCTTTTGAAATTCCTTAAGGCTTCCAAGGTAACCCTGGTTGATGAAGTCAAATATACTCCACAACTCAGTTAGTCTGTTTTCAACAGGTGTACCTGTCATTGCGACTTTTGTGTCGGCTTTCAATGTTTTAATAGCCAATGTTTGTGCTGTATCCGGATTCTTGATGTTTTGAGCTTCATCAACAATTACCATTCCCCATTGATGTTTTTTCAATTCTTCAACGTCTATTCTCATAATAGCATATGTCGTAAGAATTACATCATGATTAACTTCCAATTGACGTTCCGTACCGTGATATACAACAGCATCAAGGCTAGGTGCAAACATTTGAAGTTCTTTCATCCAGTTACCCATAAGTGTTGTAGGACATATAACAAGAACAGGTTTTTTAAGTTTGTCTTCTTCTTTAAGTTTTAGTATAAGACTGATGATTTGAATTGTTTTACCAAGTCCCATATCATCTGCCATACATACACCAAAGCCTTTTGTAACGTTGGTCCATAGCCATTTTAAACCTGTTTGTTGGTAAGGTCTTAATTCACCTTTAAGAGTTTCAGGTGGTGTGACATCGACAGGTTTTGTAAAGTCTTGGATAATTCTTGCATATGCATCATCATAATCAAAGTCGTACTGAGCCAATTGACCTGACATTGATGCGTGGATAAGTTCCATTCTGGATAGTGATTTGAAGTTCGCTTTTGCAATTTGTTCAAAAATCTTTTTGCTTTCTTCTTTATCAATCAGAACGTACTTATTCTTATATTTGATTAAGCCGTTATTGCTTTCAACAAGTTTATTGAATTCTTCAAGTGAAATTTTTTCATTTCCGATTGCAATTTCATAAGAAAAGTCCAAAATATCATCCAATGACATCTTAGAAGAAGCTGTATTGTTAAATATATCAGATAAATCTTGAGCACGTGAAGCTTTTACTTTTGCATTTATTGAAGCTCTTGGAATTACGATATTTACCAATTCCTTAGGTAAGATAACTTCAATTTGTGCTTTTTGAAGATAATATGCAGTTTGTGTAATTATTTTGTACACTTCGTTAAGATTTAAATCAAGTGCAAGTTTATCTTCGTCTTCAAATAAGTCTTCAAGTTCAGGCATATAGCGAATTGCATAATTGAGCTGTTTTTCTACAATTTTGGCTATATCAGATGAATTTGCACCAAAGATTGTATCTTTGTGGTACAAGTCATCAATCAGTACGCTTTCATCTGTTTTTCTGTTTTTGATGTGTACTTTTAGTCTGAACAACTCATCTTCAACTTTTTCTATTTTGAAGAATGGAATTACATCATATTTACCCAAGTAGAGTTCATCAAACCATTGTGCAAAATTCTCTGCAATGTCTGTTCCACGCATACATGAACGTTGTTCAAGGTCTTTTATCATATAAGTTCCTGATTTTACATCTTTAAACTTATAAGCTTTTATATTTAAAAATTTGTATATGACGTAATTTAAGTAGTTGTGTATAAAATCTTTTACGAAGTTATCTGGTTTTTCGCCTTTGATAAACAAGTTTTCCGGAATGTTTTCTTCAAACTGGTTGACGATTCTGGCAACCTGTTGATTTGGAATGATAGGTTCATAAACTATTCTGAACATACTTCCCTTAGTTTTTACAACAGGAATAAAGTATAATTTTTCGATTAGTTTCATTACAAAGTGTGCTAAGGCATTCATATAGATGAAAGTTGGACTAAGTGCATCCATATCAACGATATCGCCAAATCCACCAAAATAATCCATTACAAGATCTAAATTCATGGCATATCCGACGTGTTCGCCCATTACTTGTGAACGAAATCTAAATAGAGAACCTTTTGATTTTAAGTAATATTCAAAATTGTTTGTAGGTGTGATAAAAAACGATAACTTACCGCCCTCATTAACAAGAAAGAAGTCAGTGTTTCTGGCTGGTGAATGCGGACTTACGAAAACATCTTTAAACTCGTCTTCAACTGTCTGGTATATCAGACTTAGTGTATAGCGAAAATCTTTATTTTTAAAGCCTTCGGGGTTTTCTGAGAGGTTGAAAAATAATTCATCTACGTTATTCTTTTTGATTGAAAAATCAATATTTAAAGCGTTCTCTGTCGTCATATCGTTTCTTATCTCTTTCTTATAAAATACTGACGGCAATAATGCCGCCAGTATAGCTATTTATTACTTAATTAGTGATTCACAAATCATTTCAGCAGGTTTGTTAATTCCAAGTACCTGAAGTACTGTTGGTGCAATGTTACATAATGCGCCATCTTCTTTTAGTTCAGTACCTTTTGGTGCGTTAATCAAAACAAATGGAACTTTGTTTGTTGTGTGTGCTGTTTGAGGTTTTCCTGTTTCAGCATTTACCATTACTTCTGAATTACCGTGGTCAGCTGTTAATAGCATGATAATGTCGTTTTCTTCACAAGCTTTAGCGATTTGTCCAACGCACTCATCAACTACATGGCAAGCTTTTGTTGCAGCTTCGATGACACCGGTGTGTCCAACCATATCAGGGTTTGCAAAGTTTACTAGGATAAACTGGTATTCAGGATTTTTAATTGCTTCTAATACGTTTTTGCAAACTTCTGGTGCGCTCATTTCCGGTTGCATGTCGTATGTTGCAACTTTCGGAGATGGAACAAGTACTCTTGTTTCGTGAGGTTGTGGTTCATCAATTCCACCATTAAAGAAGAATGTAACGTGAGCGTATTTTTCAGTTTCAGCTGTTCTGAATTGGTGGATGCCGTTAGCTTCCAAAACATCGCCCAAGATGTTTACCAAATGTTCTTTCGGGAATGCTACCGGGAATGTAAAGTCTTCATTGTAGCTAGTCATTGTAACGTAGCAAATATTTTTCAAGACTTTCTTTCTTTCAAAACCATCAAAGTCTGCGAAGTTAATTGCCTTAGAAATTTCTCTTGCTCTGTCCGGACGGAAGTTGATGAAGATAATTGCATCATTATCATGAATTCTGCTTTCTTCTCCACCGATTACTGTTGGAAGAACGAATTCATCGTTGTCTCCTCTTTCGTAAGAAGCTTTTACACCTTCGCAAGCTGAAGATGCTTTTTCACCTTCTCCGAATAATAATGCGTTGTAACCTTTTTCAACACGTTCCCAACGGTTATCTCTATCCATAATGTAATATCTTCCGATAATTGTTGCAATTGGTGGAAGATTATATTTTTTCAATTCGTCTTCAACTTTTTCCAAGAAAGTGCAAGCACTCTGAGGTGGAGTATCTCTTCCATCTAAGAAAGCATGTACATAAACTTTAGTTAGACCTTCTTGAGCAGCCATCTTAATTAGGGCAAGCAAGTGATCCAGTGAAGAGTGAACTCCGCCTGTTGATACCAAGCCGTATATGTGTAGAGCTGAATTGTTCTTCTTTGCGTGATCCATTGCCATTAAGAATTTTTCATTTTTAAAGAATGAACCGTCTTTAATTGCATTATTAATTCTTGACAAATCTTGGTAAACAATTCTGCCGGCACCAAGGTTTAAGTGACCAACTTCGCTGTTACCCATTTGTCCAGCCGGAAGACCTACATATTCGCCATCAGCGTGAATGGAGATTGTAGGGTATTCTTTTTCTAATTTACTAACGTTTTCTGCGTGTGCTAATTTAGTTGCGTCAAATTCAGGGTGATTAGTGCTTATTCCCCAACCATCCATAATACACAATAATACTCTCTTTGTCATAATTTTAATCCCCTATTTATATTCGTACTATGGCACAATTATAATAAGGACATAAAATAATTACAAGAGGTTTTAAGTTCCGCTCAATAGCCTTGTTTAGTGGTTGCTGAGGCGTAAAACTTCGTATATATCCATCTTTTTGGATTTGCCTCGAATTGTTACTTCGCTTATTTTTATTACGTCTGCAATATCGCTTACATGGGAGTATGTTGAGCTGCTTATCAAGAAGTTTGTATGGTAAACCTTATTGTAGCTTTCAATTCTGCTAGCTAAGTTTACTGTGTCACCAATTACAGTGTACTCAAGTCTCTTTTCAGAACCGATGTTTCCGACAAACGCTTCCCCTGTGTTAATACCTATTCCTATTTCAATTTTAGGTTTGCCCTCAAAGAGCCATTTGTCACGAAGTTCGTCAACTTTTTTGAGCATGGCATATGCACATTTTACTGCATTTACTGGGTGATTGATGTCTTGTATTGGCTCGCCAAAAATCGCCATAACAGCGTCACCAATAAATTTGTTTATTACTCCGTTGTAACTTGTGATGATTGGTTCTATTTCTGTAAAGTATTCGTTCAAAATTTTGGAAACTTCTTCTGCTGTCATTTTTTCACTCATGCTGGTGAAGCCTCTTATGTCAGCAAAAAGAACCGTTACGTTTGCACGTTTTCCGCCAAGTTTGATGTCATCTATGTTTTGGACAACGTTTTTCATAATATCTTGTGAAAGATATTTGCCCATTGCCTGTTTTATTTTTTCCTTATTTTTGCCCTCAAGGATAAATCTGTATGAGTAACCGAAAATTGTAGTTAATGCTTGAATTGCAAGCGGAGTGAATACTGTTATTGCTATACCATGCCTGTAACATATTATTGAAATTATAAAGTATAAGATAGCAAGTCCGATTAGTAAAATCAGAGATACGATAAATGAAAATTTACTTATAAGTATGAATGTTATGCTTGAAATTACAAAAAGTACGGCCAAATCTTGAAGAAGACCCGTGCTTCGCATAAAATCGTTATTTAAAATGTTGTCGACATTTGTTGCTTGTATATCGACTCCTGGGTGTTTTATGTGCATAGGACTAGGAAGAGCATCCTCAAGGCCTAATGCTGCAGCTTTTGCGTTTGCGCCGACAAAGACTATTTTCCCTTCAAATTCTTTCGGGTCAATTATAGGTTTTTTCCCTTGTTGAATTGCTTCGTAAGATTTTAAAATATCTGAGGCGGAATATTTTTTATGGGTATATTCGCTGTCTTTGTAAAATTTATAGTATCTGATGAGGTTTTGCACCCCTCGACTTGTGGCAACCGCAGGTATTGTTAGGCCTGTTTGGTCAACCACTATCTTATCAGGGTATACGGTCAATTTGTTTGCATTCTTGATATGCATATACATCCTTAGCCCCAATGAAGGGTAATAATTCCCTCCTACGGATATTACCTGATTCATATACGTAACATACCCGTTGGCGTTAGGAGCTACACTGACAGAGCCTGATTCTCTTACTGCATTAAAGTAGTCATCTGGAAATTCCGAAATACTTGTGTATGTTCCATAATCGTATAACTCATACGGAGTGTTTACATAAACCTTAAATTTATTAAAAAACTTGTCATTGTAAGTTTTTGTTCTCTGAGGGTTAAATACGTCATGTGTAAGCGGACTGAAACCTACAACAAGATTTTTTGATTTTTTTACGTACTGGTAAAATTTTTGGTCTGATTCAGTGTTCGTTTTATCTGTTGATTGGATAAGAGCATCGAATCCTATAACTTTAGGTTTTGCGTAAGTACTAAGATAATCCATGATTTCTCCATAGTACTCCCTTGGCCATGGCCACCTGTGATATGATATTGACTTATCGTCAATTGCGATGATTGCAATATCTGATGACCCTTCTCTTACCGCAGAAAAATATTTTGTCATGAAATTGTACGCAAAAGGCTCTAAAAACGCCCAAGTTAATATCATAACTACAATTGATAAAAACAAATGTAGAAAAAATGATTTGATAAAAAAGCCCTTTGATTTAAGTATTTTCATGTTTTTTCCATATCCCCTGTTATTTATGATATAATAAATTTCAAAAAAAGGATAGATTATGAATAAAAATTTAATGGATATGCTGGGGGAAGAGAAAATTTTCCCGATTATTAGAAGTAAAAAGGCTTCTGAGGTAATTGATACTGCCAAGGCTTTGGTTGATGGCGGAATTAAAATTCTTGAAATTAATGTTGAGTCACCTGAAGTTTATCAGGCAATAGAAGAAGTTTCAAAATTCGCAACTGTTTGTGCAGGAGGTGTTATTACTTCTTTGCAAGCTCGTGCTGCGTTGTGTGCTGGTGCTGAGATTTTCTCATCTCCAATTTTTCATATGAATCTTGTAAAAATATCTAAGGATAGACAAATTCCTTTTATTGCCGGAGCTTCAACTCCAAATGAAGCTTATAACGCTTGGAAAGCAAGAATTCCGTTGATTAAGCTTTATCCCGTGACAGCTATGGGTGGAGTTTTATATGTCGAAGATATTCTCAGACCTATGCCATTTTTAAAGATTTTACCTCAGGGTAATGTTAAGCTCAACGAAGTTTCTGCTTACATTAATGCTGGAGCTTACGCTGTTGGTGTTGGACGAGATTTTTATGACGGTTATTCTTATTCTGAGATTACAAATAGAGCAAAGTCGATTGTTGCTGAATTAAAGGGATAATATGGAAGAACAATTAGATATAATTACAATAGGTGAAAGTCTAATCGAACTCTCAAGTGATACAAGCTTGAGCAGTAGTGATTGTTTCTCTAAGTATTATGGTGGAGATGCTTTGGTTTCTGCTGTTACTGCTCTTAGGTTGGGAGCAAAAGTAGGGTTTATAACTCGAGTCGGTAATGATGCATTTAAGGACTTCCTTATGGATAGCTGGCAGGCTGAAGGACTTGATATTTCTCAAGTTAAAGTTGCTAATGAGCAGAATGGACTCTATTTTGTGTCAAAGCAATTTGAGTGCCAAAAAGAGTTTCTATATTATAGAAAAAAGATTGCTCCCTCCAAACTTTCAATTGATGATGTGAATGAAGACTATATAACGCATTCTCGTATCGTATATGCCAGTGGAATTACTCAATCATTGTCACTTTCGGCTAAGGAAGCTGTTGCTAAAATGTTTAAAATAGCAAAAGATAATGGGGTGATGACAGCTTATGATCCAAATTATACCTCTGCAATTTCTACTCCGGATATAGCTCGTGAAAATTTCAATGAAGTTGCTCCTAATTTAGATATTTTGTTTATGAGTACAAAGCATGACACTGGTAGTATTCTTGAGCTTTGTTCTGTGGAAAATATTATGAAAAAGCTTTGGGATATGGGTATTAGTATCATCGTACTAAAATCTGCTGAGCAGAGCGGGTATTATGTTGGATATAATGGTAGTATTAACTTTACTGAATTCTTCACCAAAAAAGATGAGATTGTTGATACTACTTGTTCAGGAGATGCTTTTAACGGGGCGTTTATGTATGCTTTGACGCACGGAAATAATCCTGTTGAAGCTGCAAGGCTTGCCAGTGTTACAGCGGGACTTCAAGCTAAGAATATTGGAGCTGTAAAGTCTATTCCGGCCGCTTCTGAGGTTTTTGCCGTTTTAAAGAAAGGTGAAAGTTAATTATGACAAAAAAAGTTGTGTTATCAGGTTACTATGGGTATGATAATTTCGGGGATGAAGCTATTTTATCTGTACTAATTGATCATTTACTCAAAATTAATGCTGATGTTACAGTTTTATCACATAACCCGAGAAAGACTGCTTATTCATATCAGGTTAAAGCGGTGAAAAATTTTAATCTTCTCAGTGTATTATTTGCAATTAAAAATTGCGATATACTTATTTCCGGCGGTGGAAGCCTTTTGCAGGATGTAACAAGTCTTAAGAGCCTTTTGTATTATTCTTTCATAATCTGGCTAGCTAAAGCTTTTAATAAACAAGTTATCATTTTTGCCCAAGGTATTGGACCTTTGCAAAGACAGATTTCTAAAGATATCGTTAGTAATCTTATTTCAAAGGCTGATTTGGTTACAGTGAGAGATTTAAAGAGTGCTGAATTGCTAAAATCTTGGGGAATTAATGCTCAGGTTGTCAGTGATCCTGTGTTTTCAATTGATCTTCCAAGAAGCAAAACAGAACCTATTGTCGGAATACAGTTGAGGTCTTTTAAAACTGTTAATGATGCATTCCTTCACAAATTAGCTGAAGTTGTTGTAAAAGAATTCGCTCATAGAAAAATAGAATTGTATGTATTCCAGAATGCTCTTGATATGGAGATAAGTTTAAAGTTTGAAAAAATGCTTAAAAATTTATATCCTGAAATCGAGACAGAGATTATTCATTCAATTTCTAAAAATGACTTCATTATAAAAATATCTAAGCTCGAATACATGATTGCTATGAGGTTTCATGCTGTGCTTGTCGCAGTTAAGACAGGAGTTCCTACTATTGCAATTAATTATGATGCAAAGGTTGCAAAACTGGCTTATGAAGCTTTTCTACCTTTGTTAACAATCTCTGCTGATGAAAATTTTGATGACGCGTTTGCAAAGTTAAAAACAATTCAGTCTCAAGATTTGTTAAATTTTGCAAAAACAAAGACTTTCGAATGGAATATATACGATGGAATTTTAAACTCTTCGGTTAAATAAATTTCCATAGTTTTCTCTTAATTTGTTTTGAGCTGCGGTACTGTTATCAACAATATTTTTCATTGCTTTTAGCGTATCTTCTTTTTTGATTGTGCCATCGTACTGATTTGTTGCTCCGGCAGCGTCTGCCATGCTAAAGAATGCTGCAGCTTCTTTCCAATCGAGTTTGCCTTCTTTGGTTTGGTCTAAACTTGCAAAAACTTTGTTGGCTTCTGTTTTTAGTGCTTCAATTTCTGCTTCTTGGCTTTCGTTTGTTTTTTTCTGAATAACGTAGTATGCTTGGAATTCTTCTTTTGATAGGTAGCCGTCTTTGTTGCCTATGTTACTCTTATCAATATATGTCACAAATGATTTAGCAAGGTTGCTTACAAAATCTGTGTATTTACCAACTAATTGATAATTTTGTTGCGGTGTTTTTGTTGTGGATTTATCAAGTGTTTGCCAGTTATTTGAAACAAATTGTGTATCCTCGCCATTTACAATATTTCTGCCTAGTGAGTTCGATTGCGTTTCCTCAACGGCTCCTGCATCTTGTATTTGTGGTGGTTGTTGATACATGCTAGGATATGGTGCTGACGGATATGGTGATGTATATTGTGGGTAAGTCGGATTCGTCATATAAGGGCTGTACTGCTGGTACGGACTATACTGTTGGTATGGACTATACTGTGAGTATGGCGAATACTGTTGATATGGGGTGTATTGCGAAAATGGCATGTAAGTATATGGCATACCCATTGTCATAGCCATTGGAAATATACTGTGTCTATGGCAGCAGCCTGAGCTTGTCATTATGCTTGCCCCAAGACACATTGCGGACGTTTTTTGGAAAAAGTCCGGAAGTCTGTTTAATACGCCTTTCCAGTATTCTGATGACATAATTATCCTCTCTTATATATATATAAAGTATATTAAGTATATATTTTTGCTATTTCTTTCAATAAATGCTTAACATAATTTAATAATTTAAATTTTACTTTTTGATTGACAATTAAATTTGTTTTGCATAGAATAGTTATTGTAATTGATTAGCAGATGCTATCTTTGCCCTTGTGGCGGAATCGGTAGACGCGTTGGACTTAAAATCCAATCGGGGCTCAACCTCGGTGCCAGTTCAAGTCTGGCCAAGGGCACCACTAAAGACCTGAATAAGGTCTTTTTTTATGCCCTTTTATATTTGCTAATTTTGAAAAAGTTTGTTATAATTAGCTAAGTGAGGTAGTTATGACAAAAGATATGGATTCAAAATTATTTGCTTGTATTGTTGCAAGATTTTTGGATGATAAGTTAGGTAAAAATATTTCGATTTTGAATATAGGTCACGTGTCTTCTTTGGCTGATTATTTTGTTATTGTAACCGGAGATTCTACTCCGCATGTCAAATCTTTGATGGAAACTGTTAAAGATGAAGTTAAAAAACAATTTCAACGCATGCCTGTTCGAATGGAAAATGATAAGCGTAATCGTTGGAATTTGTTGGATTACGGTGATGTTGTTGTTCATATTTTGCATAAAGAAGAAAGAGATACTTATGCTATTGAAAAGTTCTGGAACAACGCTTACAGTATTTCTGAAGATGAATGGAAAGAATTGTCCAAAGATTATTCAACATATAATAAGTAACTGTTAATTACAAAAGAGAGAGATAAATTATGGAAAAGCAAGAAATTGAAAAACAAATTAGTGAAACTATTTTGGAAATGACAAAAGCTCCTAAGGAATTGGCTAATTATCATAAGCTTTCCAGATTGTATATGGAATTGCAAGATTATGATAAGGTTATGTCTGTTTTGGAGAGTATTCTTGATATTGATCCGAATGATGTTCAGGCGTTGGTCGGTATGGGAACTATGTGGTTCTATGAAAAGGATTTCAGAAAATCTCTTTCTTACTATAACAGAGCACTCGATATAAATCCGAAAAACTACTTGATTTACTATAATATTGGTAATGTATTTGCTGAGTGGAAGAATTTTTCTAAGGCTTTATTTTATTACAGCAGAGCAGTAGATTTGAACTCGGTTAATCCGGAAATTTATAATGCGATTGCACTTTTGTATCAAGACAATGAAGATTATATTGAATCAAAGGCTTATTACGAAAAGGCATTGTCTTTAGATCCAGAAAATATTACAGCGCTTGTAGATATGGGTAATGTTTGCTTTAAGCTCTTTGATTACGAAACTGCGCTTGAATTGTACAAAAGAGTATTTGCTTTAAATATAGACAACAAAATTGTTGCCGTTTGTATCGGTAATACATATTCTTTAATGAAGGATAAGGATAACGCTTATTCTTATTATGAAAAAGCATTAACTATGGAAGGTGATAATTATCACGTGTATTTATGTTATGCAATTTCTTTATCCGAATTTGGTGAATATGATATGGCGATTGCGATGTATAATAAGGCAATTCAGCTTGAGCCTAAAAAAGTTAACGCATATCAATTGCTTGCTAATTTGTATGCCAATATGGGAATGTTGGATGAGGCTGTTGCTTTGTACAAAAAAGCTCTTCAGTTTGCTCCAAATGATGCAAGTACATATTTGCTTTTAGGTAATGGTCATTATTTGCAAGGTGATATAGAAAAAGCTATTGCTGCATACCGTGCAGCTATTAAGCTTGAGCCTGAGAATGATGAACATAAACTTGTATATCAACAGGTGCTTGATGAATATGTTGATAAAAAGAGAAATGGTCAAAAGGTATAACAATGCAAAATCAGCAACCTAAACTATATGTAATTGAAAGAATAGTGTCAGGGTTAACTTACCCAACAATGGGGTTGGTAGGTTTTGTTTGGCTGATTATAGGTCAGATTACAAAATCTTCTCCAACAACTTTTACATTGTATCATTGCTATCTTTCTATATTTTTGAGTTTAGGTTATGTGATTTTTAACTATATTTTTTGGTGGATCTATGAAATTGTGACTCATATCCCATTCCTTAATGTTGTTGTAGCTCAAGTTGTGTTCCTGTTTAACATGCCGTTAATCATCGGATATTCTATTATGCAAATCCTTATATATTCAGCAATCATTTATCTTATGATTACTGCATTTTTTGGAAAGTATTCTTATATCCCTTGGTTTTCTGATGTTATAAAATCAATTGTTAAGAGATAGTAATTACCTATTGCCTTTATTTTTTGCCTATGTTACTATTAAGTTAGTCGAATTATAACAATCAAGTTTGGAATCTTGAGCACAAAGAAAGAGGTAGAAAATGAAAGACGGAATTCATCCAGATTATAAGAAAACAGTTATCAAATGTGTATGTGGTAACGAAATTGAAACAGGTTCTGTTTCTGAAAATATTACAGTTGAAATTTGCAACAAATGTCACCCATTCTACACAGGTCAACAAAAAATTCTTGACTCTGAAGGTAGAGTTGAAAGATTCAACAAACGTTACGGCAACAAGTAAGCTGTTTGAAAGAATAATTAAAAAACACTCCTGTTTAGGGAGTGTTTTTTTGTATTTCAAAATGTAAAAATCTGGTATTTTGAATTTGTGTAATATATAATTGGAAAAAGTATTAGTAAGGAGTATGAAAATGCAAGATAATAATAAACCTGTTGTTCATTTAATATCAAAGCCGTCAAATATGCTAAAGACGGTTTACACCGCTTGTAGGACTTGTTATAGTGCGGATTATCCTATTAATATTTATAACAGTACTGATGATGAAGAAAAAATGCTCAAACTTATTGAAAGGGTTATTTCATCAGGTCATTATTCTACAATCGAGCATATTCAGGTTAGTTTTGCAATTTCTAACGTTTCAAGAGCTTGTACTCACCAGCTTGTAAGGCATAGACATATGTCCTTTTCACAAAAATCTCAAAGATATGTCAAAGAAAAGGGGCAGTTTGATTTTATAATACCGCCTACAATTGAAAAGAATGAAGAGTTAAAAGAAAAATTCGTGGCTTTTATGGGCGAGATTTCTGAAAAGTATCAAGAATTTATTGATGCCGGTATTCCCGCTGAGGATGCGAGAGCTGTTTTGCCGAATGCGACTGCAAGTTCTATGGTTGCAAGTTTAAATTTGCGTGAGATGATTCATTTGGCAAGTTTAAGATTGTGTACACGAGCTCAGTATGAAATTAGAATGCTTGTTAAAGCGATGTGTGATGAGCTTTTGAAAGAAGAAGCTTGGCTTAAACCTTATTTGGTGCCTAAGTGTGAAAGATTGGGTTTCTGTGATGAGGACAAGTCTTGTGGAAGAAAACCTCAATTGAAAGTTCAATAAATTAAATACTTTTAGTTTTTATTTAACAAATTCTTCATAAACTATTTAATTTCAGTTTTGTTTAGTGTATATTTTTCTGGTTGTGTAAATATATGAGGAATTATCAAATGTATAACGTAGCAATAGTTGGAGCGGGTCCTGCCGGAATTTTTGCGGCTCTCGAGATTACAAAGCTGAAACCTGAATGGAAAGTAGTTTTAATTGAAAAAGGTGACAGAATTGAAAATAGAAAGTGTCTGTTAAGAGAAGGTTATGCTAAGTGTCCTAACTGTAGAAAATGCGGTTTATTATGCGGTTGGGGCGGAGCTGGTGCTTTTTCTGACGGAAAATTGACTTTGACTCCTGATGTTGGTGGTCACTTAGATGACTATATGTCTAGAGAAAAAGTTGAAGAATTAATTGACTATGCAGATTCGTTATATTTGAAATACGGTGCCACTGAAGAAGTTTTTGGTACTGATATGAAAGTTTTTCGTGAAATAGAAAGGCAGGCTTCGTTAGCTGAGTTGAAGCTTGTTCATTCTCCTGTTCGTCATTTAGGTACAGAAAGAAGTCTTGATGTATTAAAGAATATGCAAGACTATTTGGATGAAAAAATTACTATCCGTAATGATGTTTCTGCGAAAAATTTAATTGTTGAGTGTGAACAGGTTAAAGGTCTTGTTCTTGATAATGGCGAAGAAATTCGTGCAGAATATACAATCATAGCTCCGGGTAGAGAAGGTGCTGATTGGCTAACTAAGGAATTTAGCCAAAATAAAATCGGTATGGTTAATAATGCTGTTGACGTTGGTGTTCGTGTTGAACTTCCGGCGCCTGTGTTTGAACCTTTAACTTCAAAATTGTATGAATCAAAATTGATTTATCACTCGCCGACTTTTGGTGATGAAGTTAGAACTTTCTGTATGAATCCTAACGGAGAAGTTGTACAGGAAAATTACAATGGAATTGCTACTGTAAATGGTCACAGTTATGCTGAAAAAACAACTAATAATACAAACTTTGCGTTGTTAGTTAGTGAAAAATTTACAGAACCGTTCAAAGAACCTATTCAGTACGGTCAGCATATTGCAAGCTTAGCTAATATGCTTGGTGGTGGTATTCTTGTTCAACGTTTTGGCGATTTGCTTGATGGTAGAAGATCAACTCCTGAAAGGATTAAATCAAGTATTATTACTCCTACATTGAGTTGTGCGACTCCTGGAGATTTGAGTCTTGTTATCCCTTATCGTCAGATGACAAGTATCATTGAAATGCTTTACGCTTTAGATAAAATTGCTCCTGGTACTGCTTCAAGATACACATTGTTGTACGGTATTGAGGTTAAGTTCTATTCAGCAAGAGTTAAATTGACAGATGAACTTGAAACTGAAGGCGTAAAAAATCTATTTGCTATTGGTGATGGTGCCGGTGTTACAAGAGGTCTTATACAGGCTTCAGCATCAGGTGTTCACGCTGCTAGAGTTATTTGCTCAAGATAATAATAACATTTGTTATAACAAAAAGACCGCTTGTTATGCGGTCTTTTTTTATGCTTGGAACATTTTGAAGTTTCTCTCAACGTTTTTATCAATTACTGATTTGATTGAATCATATTCTGTTTGTAGTGAGCTGTGTTCCGTATCTATATTCTTAAGTTCGATATCATATTGTTTATCTTTAGCTTCAATTTTGTTCATTTCTCTGTTGTATTTTGCTTCTGCTACTGTGACATCGACATCTACTGTACTTTCTTTGATGTTACTACAATTTGAGTACATTGTTGAAACCCAAGCGTTTGATTTGTCAACTTGTTCCATATGTACCAAGCCACTTTCAAATGCGAATTGAAGCCATTCTTGACTATCTTGTAGGTTTTCCGGAAGTACTTTGTAGCCTTCGCTCATTCTTTCGTACAAGTTTGTGTACCATTGTGCTTTTGCTTCTGCATTTTCGTCTGGGTTTGTTTCATCTATCCAGGTGTAGTTTGGTTCTCCGTAGTGTTCAAACATACACTCTAGCAAGAATAAATCTTTTACTACTTGATAGTTTACTGGATATGTAACCCCATCAACTACCATTTCTGTAGGAGGTGGTGTTGTTGTTGGGAATGAATATGGATTGTAGTGTGTTTTGTCTACTTCTGTTGTTGTTACAGTATCTTCATAGGTAATATCTTCTCCTGTTGTAGGATCTTTTTGGTGTTTTGTGTATTTAATTGTTGTTTCTGGATACATATGGTTTTGTGATAGTACCCAACTTGGGTCATCAAGGTAATCATAATATTTTGGTGAGATTAATGCTGCATTTTCTGAACCATAGATGAATGTAGCAAGTTCTTTTGCAGCTTTTTTGTATTCATTGTATTTACCTTTAGCGAATGCGTCTTGTTGAACGAAGATTTGTTCATTAATGTTTACTTTAGCGTTGTTTTTGAAATATTCATACATGTATTTTAATGAAGCTAAAGCATCTCCATCATCAAAACGTGATTCTCTAATGTTGATACATGGAGTGTCACTAATAACATATTCTTTTAAGTCACTCTTGTCTCCTTGGTATGTATCTAGTGTTGCATATTTATAGTATTTAGTTACACCATCAACAACTTCAGTATAATCGTAATTGTCACTAGTAGATTCATAATAGTACAATTTTTGATATGACTGATTTGGAGGAAGTTCAGGTAGTGTTAATTTGTTGTATTGGTCTGCATCTGCGACATATGTGCCATAAATCCATTTTGAACCAATGCCATCAATATATTCTTTTTCACCGCCAACAAGAATTGGATCTTCTTCGTCTTTTACATATATGCTACCAATATCCGCACTTGTTATTGTATTTATTATCTTTCCTTCTTCATCAACAACTGCGTAACCGTAAGTTTTTGGTTGATAAGAATATGTCTTAACTGCTGTTCCAATTTTATCTGGATTACATAATGCAAAGTTACTTTCTATACCATTGATAAATGTACTACTTTCTTCTGTTAAGAAGTTAGATGTTGTTTCACTTAAATCTGCTGGTATATCAGTCAATGTTATGCCAAGTTGACCCATTAAGTCTTTCATGTAGTCTCTGTATTGACCAAGTACTGCATGATCAAATGAGCCATCTGCATTTAGTGTTAATTTGTTAACTTCTTCGTATAATGTTTCAAAATTCTTACCGCCAGCTTGAAGTTTTTTACCACTGATTTCAAGTTCACCGTTCATAAATTTGTTCAACTGGTCGTTAATACTTGATTTATAAGCTTCTTTTGCTGTTTTATAGTTTGTAACTAAATTTTTGTATGCAGAAAATTCAGCAGAGTTCATAGAAGCATCATAACCATAGTGGTCAATACCATTTGCATCAACTCTACCTTCATAGATTGCTTGCATATCTGCCATAGTTACACCTAAATCTTGCCATGCGCCGTAATCGTCGTAGTAACCTACGGTATCAAGCTTGTTTGTCTCAAAATATGTTGTATCTTTAGTTAAACCATACATTCCTAAGAAGCCTTCAAGGTTGCCGGCTTTTTCAAAGTTTTCAGCATCTAGTGCTGAAACTAATAATTCACCAGCTCCGTTAACAATACCATACTGGTTGTTATATGAGCTGTATGCTGTTAATGAATTGAATGTAAGGTTTTGATATTGTTCGTTTCCAGCCAAGTCATAGTTTGTAAACATTAATTGGGTTTGATTTAATGCAGCAATATACTCATCACTAACTCTAGCACTATCTGAGGTTAGTCTCATTTTGGCATTATTAATCAACTGTGCTCGTAGTTCGTTGTCGGACATACGAGAAGTGATTGATAATAATCTAGCTTGTGATGCTGCCATTCCCATAGTAAGTGACTTTTTCCTTTCAATTTCGTTACGTTATGGTTATCGGCCTATTTTCACTGATTCTTTAATATTTGAACCCTTTTTGTTAATATTTTGTTACAATTAATAATTAATCTTTAGTGCTATTCAAAACGCTGTATTCTGTTATATAATGTCGTTATGAAAATTTTAGAGGTTGATAAATTAAATTTGGGGTTTGATTGTGAGAATGGTTTTAGACAAGCCTTATGGGATGTTTCTTTTTCCCTTGAGTCTGGTTCTATTCACGCTTTAGTTGGAGAATCGGGATGCGGAAAATCAATTAGTGCTATGAGCATTCTTGGACTTTTGCCTAAAAAAGCCAGAGTGTTGTCTGGTATAATTACTTTTGATGGTAAGAATTTGTTAGAACTTTCAAATAAAGATTTTCAGCATATAAGAGGTAAAAGAATTGCGCTTATTCCGCAGGATCCTATGACTTCTTTGAATCCTTTGTTTACGATTGGATATCAGTTGCTTGAAGTTATTAGAATTCATCAGTCATTAACCGGAAAAGAAGCTTATCAAAAAGCTGTTGAAGCACTTGAAGCGGTGCAAATTCCATCAGCAAAAGAACGTATGCAAGCTTATCCGCATGAATTGTCCGGTGGAATGAAGCAGAGGGCTATTATAGCTATGGCTTTGGCTTGTAATGCAGAAATTATTATTGCAGATGAGCCTACGACAGCTCTTGATGTTACAATTCAAGCTCAGATAATGGATTTAATCAATGAAATTAAAAACGAAAAAAATACTTCAGTTTTACTTATAACTCACGATTTAGCTCTTGTGAGAGAACAGGCAGATTTCGTTTCTGTAATGTATGCCGGAAGAATTGTCGAGAGCGCTCCTGCAAAAGAATTCTTTGACAATCCACGTCACCCTTATTCTATCGCGTTGCTTAACTCTATTCCTGAAAATAGAGGGAGAATTTTGGATACTATTTCTGGGCAGCCTCCATCTATTCAGCAAGATATTTCTGGTTGTAGATTCCACCCTCGCTGTAAGTCAGCAATGAAGATTTGTTCAGAAAAAGTGCCTGATAATTATGGTATATCTAAGTCGCATTTTAGTGCCTGCTTTATGAATAAGGGTAATGTTTAGTGCTTAATGTTTGTTTACAATATTTTCTTACCGGTTCATAAATGTTACAATAAATGTTACAATTATAATAGAATTGTTGGTTAAGATAGAATTTTTGTGGCTTTATATCCGAAGGATAATCTATGAAGTATGCAATCATATCTGTATTCGTAATTGTTGTAATGCTTGTTCTAGTGGGCATTATAAGTTCTGCACCTTTAAAGAAATTAAGGTGTCAGGGAAATGTTTGCTATGTGTTAGAAAAAACTTACTGGGATAAGACACCAAAGATAAAAAATCGTTTTTACAAGAGTAATATAAGATATGTTGACATTGCAACAGAAGAGGGTCAAGATTATTTGGTTCTTAAGACTAGGGCTAATGATATTTACCTTAAATTTGTGCATAATCCAAATACGATGTTTAAGAGTAAAGCAAAACTAAAAGCTGAAATGAACTTATTCTTTGTCAATCTTGTTAATAGTGATAATGATGTGGAAACTCCATGGCAAAGAGATCTTGGAGCAATACAAATTTACCTGTTTGGTCAACCGTTATTTAAATAACCAGGTTTATTTGAACACAAAAAAAGAAGTCTTAACGACTTCTTTTTAAATGGTGGGCATGAAGAGACTCGAACTCCCACGCTTTCGCACTAGTTCCTAAGACTAGCGTGTCTACCATTCCACCACATGCCCATATTTAATTTTCACTTGTCAGCCTTCACTTACGTTTCCGACTGCCCTTACAAAGATAACTTAAAAGTTTTGTAATGTCAATGACTTTTTTATATATATTTTCTCGTGTTAATATTAACTTGTAAGGTATTGTTTTTTGTTGAAAAAACTGTTATACTGATATTGCTCTATGCGGGTGTTCAATTTTGTTCCTACATTTTATTAAATAGGGAGAGTTGACTCTCATAGGTTTTGAAGTATACCCACCGATATTTTTATCGCCAGTGGGAAACGGATTGACCAAGGCGCTCACCCACCTGCGAGCCTAGCAGGTAACAAAATCACATCCCTTAGAGTTTTTTTATATAATTTAAGGATTGTTTATTATGGCTGAGAAGATTCCTGCAATTATTATTACTGAAAATGAACGTTTGAAAGGGCTTTTGAGATCATATGTCGGTGAGATTGAATCCTTAGAACTTTTCGATGATTTTTGCGATGATTCTGAGCTATATAATACGATTTCTGCTTTACAAAAGGTTATTCTTATTCTTGATGCTGATTGTAGAGATATTCGTTTTATCCAAAAGTTTTCATCAGATTTTGATTATTGCAAAATTATACTGATTAAAGAAAATCCGGATGTTGACTTTATTGTAAAATCAGTTAGGGCAGGAGCAAAGGAAATTATATCTTCTCCTGTAATTAAGTCGGAGTTGTTTGGGGCCGTTGAAAATACGGTTTCACAATTTTCCGTTCAAGCTCATAGGGCTGACAGATGTAAAATGATTTCTGTTTTTTCAAATAAAGGTGGTATTGGAAAAACTTCTATTGCGTGTAATTTAGCTTTAGAATTGGCTAAAATTACCAAAGAAAATGTTGCTTTGATTGATTTGAATTTCCAAGTTGGTGATATAACAACTTTTATGGATTTGAAACCGTCTTTTGATATATCTTACATGCTAAAAAATCTAAATACGTTGAATAAAGATTATTTACTCTCTACGATGGCGAAATATAAGAATACTAGTCTTTATGTGCTTGCTGACCCACCTTATTTTAAGCAAGCGGATAATATTTCATCCAAGCAGATTGCTAAATTGTTTGAAGTACTGAAGGACAGTTTTTCCTACATTGTTGTGGATACTGGTGCAAGTTTTGATGAAAAAACTGTTACGGTTTTAGATGCTTCTGATTTGTTGTTTCTTGTTACTATCGTTAATTTGCCTGCGCTTCGTAATTGTCAAAGATGTTTGGATCTTTTTGGAAAGCTTGGTTATGAGGATGATAAAGTACAGGTGCTTGTTAACAGGTTCATGGAAAATGATGAAATTTCCTCTGATGATGTTGAAAAACTTTTAAAAAAGCAAATTTATTGGAAAATTCCTAACAACTATTTTGCAATGATGGCATCTATTAATAAAGGAATTTTGCTTTCGGAATTAAATGCTGATTCAAATGTAGCTCAAAGTTACAGAGAGCTGGCTATGCATGTTTCAGATAGTGTTTTTAGAAATAATTTGATTAAAAAGTTTTCTCCTGATAATATGAGAATGCTTGAACAATTTTTCAGGAGTTAAATTTGACTTTAAAAGAACGATTAAAAAAATTTGATTTGTTGCCCGTAATTACAGAAAAGCCTGAAACCTCGATTTCGCCTGAGGTGAGGACTATTTGTAACGAGTTGTCTAAATTGCTTTCTGCTAAAATCGCACTCATTCCTGTATGGTTTGAATATTCAAGAGATGAACAAAAAGAACTTGTCTTGAATTTCTTGAACGCAAAGCTAAATAGCGATTATGCCGGAACTCATCTTACTGATGCTGAGAAGGATTCAATAGTTGCTTATTTTTTAAGCATGAATTATGGGTTTGGCTCGTTGGATTTTTTAATTGAGCAAAAAGAAGTTTCTAAGATTTTTGTGAAGGCTTACGATAATATTTTTGTTGAGCTTAATGGTGAAGTTGTCAAGGCAGATACTGTTCTTGATGAAAGGCAGTTTAATTCTTTGATAGCAAGGTTACAAGAACTTGCTAATAAAAAATCTCCGATTTGTTCTTTCAGGCTTAACAATTTGTTTGTTACGATCGTATCTGAGCCTGTATCTTCTCCTCAATTAATTTTGAGGAAGCTTTCTGATGTGTGTTATAATTTCGAAATTTTAGAAAATAAGCAGATTTTAAATCAGGATATCATTGGATTTTTTAGATCTTCATTAGGTTTTGGAAAGCGCTTTTTGGTGATTGCTCCAGGAAATTCTGGCAAAACTGTACTTCTGAATGCTTTTGTTAATGAAGCTCAGACTCAAAATGGAGTTTTGTTGTTTGAAGAATGCGAATTAATAAATGTTGAAAATAAACTTATTGATAGATTTAATGTTGGCGATTTAACGGTTCAAGAACGTAATAAGCTTTTGAATGCGGTTTTAGCTTATAAACCAAGTTGTGTTGTTTCAGATGTAAATGATATTGGTTTTGGGCTTGAACTTGTAGAGAAGCTTGAACAGAATGCTTCTGCGGTTGTTTCTCTTGAAGCTGATAGTCCAAATGATGCAATTAAAGCTTGTATTCGTAAGTTGATGTTTATGGGCGGTTGCGACGAAAATTCTGCAAAGTTGAAATTTGCAAAGGCCTTTGATTTTATAATTCAACTCGAAAAGACGGATGATACATTCATTCTAAAAAACATACACGAAATTTCTACCAAGAATTCAACAGTTGAGTTTGTTGAGCGTTTGAGTTTTGCTTCTGGAAACTATAAGTATGATTTTCCGCCTGTTATTCCACCTGAGCAGAAAAGTCCTTCAAAAAACTCTTTGCCGCCTGAGAAGAAAAATTTGTTTAGTTCAAGGTTTGCAAAAATAGCTAATTAATCTTTATATCTTGTGCAAAATTTTTCAAAACTTCTATTGGATTTGGAGAACAGGTGCTGATTGTGAAAATCTTTTTTCCATCAATTAGTATTGTTTGACCTGAAAACCTTACATCTTCAAAGTTTATCTCTACGTTTGAAGTTTGTGGAAGGATGATTGTCTTATTTATGTTGGCGTTTTCAGTGTATATTTCTATTGTAGCACTTTGAGGTTCTTTATATTCAGGATTTGTTCCGGTTAATAAAATATCCATCAGGTCGCTTTTTAGGTTTGTTAAAATTGATTCTGCTGCCGTGTCGTTAAGGTTTACTTTGAAGTCTGTAACTACCCAATTTTGATTTTCCCAGATTAAATTTGAGGTGATAAATCCATCAAAGTCTGCATCTTCAAGATTTAGTGCATATTCAAGTTTACACAGAAATACATTGAGTTTTAGTTTTTGGTTTGCATTTAGTGTGGCGGGTAGATAGGAAATATTACTATCTATTTTTACAGGTCCAAAGTTTGTGTATGTTCCGCCCGTTGTGTATGTTGTTATACTTATTTTGTCTCCATCAATAAATTCTTCTAGAAACGAGTCATCTCTATCGGTTCCTGCTATTGCAGAATCCTTTTCTGTTTTTGAATTTATTATTTGAGTGCACATTTCACCTTTACAAAATCCGTTGAATTTTAGTATCTGAGGGTATTTTTCAAATTTATCTGAAAGTACTTTTGCGTGTTCGATGCCGTATTTTTCCATAAATTTTTTTGCGAAAATTTTGGAGGTTTCCAGTTGAGCGAAGGTTTTGTTTACTCCAATAACCGCAATATCGTCTTTTTTAAAAATTTCCCCTGCACCATCACAGATTGCTTTATCATCAAGTAATAGTATAAGGTTTATTCCACTTTCTGCGAAAAGTTTAGACTGTTCTTTATAATTTTTGTGTTGGATATCTATTACTTCAAGTTGTTCTAAATTAAAATTTCTGGTGCAATAAATTTTATTTAATAAGGGCGATTTTTTTAGTGTTCTAGCTGCGGCATTTGTTTTGGCATCTTTCCCATATATAAGGAGGTTAATTTCTTTCATGATTGCATCCTCCACATTGTCCTCCGCAACAAGAGTTCTGAGCCTCTGTGGCTTCACAGAAGTCGATAATTTTATCTTCAAGTAATGCTTTTGCTATTTTCGGGATTGTTGAACAAATCTTTTTATTTATCTCTTCTGTTAGTTCATCAAAGTGCATTAGGTTCCTTATATAAATGGGATATTGTGCAATAATTTCTTCAGTGATTGCATCTGATATCGTAATTCCGGTTACTTTTACTCCGCTTTTATATGCTCTTTCTATTGCATTTTCACCTTCAAAGGCAGGTAATAGTGAAGGATGAATATTAATGCACCTTGTATTTGAATTATTTTTGATTGGCAGATTATTAAAATTGTATAGTATGACCAAATCAAAGAGATTTTCATTTAGTAAGTTAATATCGCTAAATGAACAAACCTCTACCTCTTCGCTAAGAAATTTGTCTATTAAACCTTCAGTAAAATTTCTATTTGAATTTTGTAATAATCCTACTTTTTTCATAATAACTCTCTTTTATAGTATATCTCCGATAGAAAATATTTCCTCCCCCTTCTCGGTTAGCAGAGTAATTGTTCCATCATCGTTGATTGAACTAAATATCCCTGTTACTTTTTGAGATAGGTGCTGCAAAGTTATTTTTTCCCCAAGTAAGACAAGATAATTTTTATATTCTTCCTTGATCTGTTTAAATCCGTTTCTTAAAAAATTATCATAATCTTCAAAAAAGGTTTTTGCCAGTTTATCTAAAAATTCATCTCTGTTTATTTCTTTGTTAGTTTCAAGGTTAAGTGAGGTAGCTATTCTGTCCGGAATGGCTTTTACATCTTCAAGATTAGCGTTTAAGTTAACCCCTATCCCAAGGACAATTCCAAGGAGTTTTCCACTCCTGAAAACTGCTTCGGAGAGTATTCCTGAAATCTTTTTATTATTCACTAAATTGTCATTTGGCCATTTGATTTGAGGTTTTACGCCGTATTCTTCTAATACTTTGCAAGTTTTTACTGAGAGATATTGTGTTAAATTTGAAAAATTCTCATTAAATTTTTCTCCGGGGTGTAGAATAATTGTCATGTATAAATTTCTACTCCCTAGGTCTACCCATTTGCGGGTAAAACGCCCTCTGCCAGCCGTTTGTCGGTCTGTATAGATTATGGTTTTATCATCAAATTTTTCTATATTTTCCTTAGCATATGTGTTTGTTGAATTAACTTCTTCAAGGTGTATTTTTTTCATTAAATGTTCCAAATTGCCTACTACGACTATATTTTATACTAAACAAAAAAATTATTGCGATTTTTTTTTTTACGTGTTAGGATAAGGTCATAGGGGAGAGTAATCTATGGAACATTGGATTTATACAACAACGATTTTAGGACATTCTTTTAGTTTTAACCTTGATACCATATTCACTATGTGGTTTGCAATGATATGTCTTATTGTCTTTGCGTTCATCGCTACTCGTCGTTTATCAGTTGTGCCTGGAAAGTTGCAAGCTTTTTGTGAAAAAATTATGGGCTTTTTCTGGGGAACTATGGATACTATGATTCCTGAACGCAATAAGCAGCACGTTCCTTTGGTAGCTTCTTTGTTTTTATTCATTTTGTTTGCTAACCTTATGGGACAACTTCCTTTACGTATAATTCATATCAAGCAAGGTGAGCTTGCTTCTCCTACGAATGATATTAACCTTACAGCTGCAATGGCTGTTATAGTTTTAATATATTATTTGGGTGCCGGTATAATGAAGAAAGGACCAAAATTCTTCCTTCACGACTTTTCGTTTACTAGCATTGTTATGGCGCTTGTCGAGCTTTTAGAAATGGTTACCAGACCTTTAAGTTTAGCAATCCGTCTTTTTGCAAACGTTTTTGCCGGCGAAATTTTGATTTCAATTGCTCTTGGTGCGTGTGCGTATTTCGCTCCGCTTCCGATTATGCTTTTCGAAATTCTTGTGGCTTTCATTCAGGCAACCGTATTTATGATGCTTACTATTGCATACATAGGTTCAGCGACCGGTGAAGAACATTAGTTAGTTGTTATAAGTTTAAATATAAGGAGAAAAATTATGGAACAATCATTACAATTAGCACAATTAGGAGCAGGTATTGCAATTGGTTTTGGTGCAATCGGTGCTGGACTTGGTATCGGTTTTGCTACAAAAGGTTTGATGGATGCGGTTTCTCGTCAACCTGAAGTTGCTGGTAAAGCATTCGGTTTCTTCCTTTTGGGTGCTGCACTTTCTGAAGCTTGTGCATTGTATGCATTCGTTGTAGCTTTCATGCTGTTAGGAAAGTAGTTTTAAAGTTTGGAGTGAGTCATCATGGAATTTAATGCAACATTTCTAGTATCAATTATTAGTTTCTTAGTTTTTGTAGAGATTATGAACAGAATCTTTTACGTTCCTTTGACAAGTGTTGTCGCTAAACGTAAAGAGATGCTTGATGCTAATTATAATGATGCTAAAAAATTCGATGATGACGCCCAAGTTATTCTCAAAGATAGGGATGATAAATTGGCTAAGGCTGATACTGATTCCAGAAAAATTATCTCTGAGAGAGTTGAGAGTGAAAATTCCAAAGGAAAACTATTAACGGATGAAGCTGCTAAAAAATCAGCAGAAGATATTCAGTCTAAAAAAGCAAGTTTGGCTGAAGAAAAAATTTCAGTAAGTTCTGAACTTGATTCGAGAGTCGTTGGACTTGCTGAGAATATTGCTTCTAAAGTGATGGGTATGGAAGTTAAAATCGATGATGAAGCATTATTGAATGGAGTTAAATAATGAGTGAATTTGCAAATTTTTGGAACTTAATACTTGAGTCAAATACATTTAATTTCATTGTGCTGTTGGTTTTGCTGACAATTGTTATGCAAAAACTTAAAATTTCAGATGCTGTTGAAAAGCTCAAGGATGAGATTGTTGAGGCTATTGAAAATTCTAAGAGAGCAAGAGCTAACGCTGAAAAGAAATATAGTGATGCTAAGTCAAAGATAGAACATATTGAAGATGAAATATCCGAAAGATTATCTATCGCTTCTAAGCAGGCTGAAAATATTGCCGGCTCGATTTCTGAAAATGTAAGTAGAAAGTTAAAACAGATTGAGAATAATGCTTTAAAGGTAATTGAAGCTGAGGAAAAGACTCTTTTAACCTCATTAACCGATAAAACTTCAAAGTCATCTGTTGAACTTGCATCAAATTATATCAAGTTAATGCTTGAAAAGCAGCCTGATTTGCACAAAAAATACATTGAAGAAAGTATTGATGAATTAGACAAGGTAAAGGTTTAGTATTATGGTAAAGTCTGTTGAACAAATTTCATCTGCCGCTAAAAATTACGCTGAAGCTCTTATTATGATTGGAGAAGAGGGGCTAGTGCCTTTTGATAAACTTGCCTCGGATTTAGGCATCATTAATGATGCAATAAATGATTCAGCTGATTTGAGAGAGGTGTTTACTAACCCTTCATTTACAGAAGAAACTAAGGCTAGTATTGTTGAAAGTATATTTGATGGAAAAGTTGATAGTCACCTTGTTAATTTTTTGAAAATATTAATTTCCAAAAATAGAATTAATGAGTTTGGCGGAATTTATGCTGATTTTGTTGAAAAGTTGAATGTTATTCACAATATTCAGCCTGTAAAAATTGTCTCAGCAATTGAGTTGGATGATAATTATAAAAATAATATCGTTAATAAATTGTCTTCTAAAATTTCTAAGACAATCCAACCTGAATGGTGTGTAGATAAAGATATTATTGCAGGCTTGAAGATTAAGATTAATGATGATGTTATTGATATGAGTCTTAAGAATCGTATCGATAAATTGAGTAAAAGTTTAATGTTAAGATAAGAACTGAAAGAGGAAATTATGGCAGTTATTAAACCTGATGAAATAAGCTCTATAATCAGAAGTAAAATCGAGAATTTTGAAATTCAAACCGAGATTGCTAATACTGGCCGTGTTATCGAAATCGGTGATGGAATTGCACGAATTTACGGATTACGTAACGTAATGGCGAGTGAGCTTGTTGTATTTGAAGATGGTAATGATACCCTTGGAATTACAATGAACCTTGATGAAGACAATGTGGGTGTCGTTATTCTTGGTGATTATACTCATATTAAAGAGGGTATGACAGTAAAAACAACAGGAAGAATAGCTTCTGTCCCTGTTGGTGATGCTTTAATCGGTAGAATTATCGATCCTACCGGTAAGGTGCTTGACGGAAAGGGTGAATATGAATATTCAAAGACTCGTCCGATTGAACGTGTTGCACCCGGTATCGTAACAAGAAAGTCTGTTCACCAGCCATTGCAGACTGGTTTAACTGCGATTGATGCTTTGACTCCAATCGGTCGTGGTCAACGTGAGTTGATTATCGGTGACAGGCAGACCGGTAAGACCGCTATCGCTATTGATACTATCATTAACCAACGTGGTAAAAATGTTATTTGTATCTATGTTGCGATTGGTCAAAAAGCTTCTACTGTTGCTCAAATTGCAAAAACTCTTGAAGAGCACGGTGCAATGGATTATTCAATAATTGTTTCAGCAACAGCTAATGAGTCTGCACCTTTACAATATATTGCACCATTTGCAGGTGTTGCGATCGGTGAAGAATTTATGGAGCAAGGTAAAGACGTTTTAATTGTATATGATGACTTGAGTAAACACGCTCAGGCTTATCGTGCAATGAGTTTGCTTCTTAAAAGACCACCAGGACGTGAAGCATACCCTGGTGATGTATTCTACTTGCACTCAAGACTTTTGGAACGTGCCGTAAAATTGAATGATGAACTCGGTGGCGGTAGTATCACAGCTTTGCCTATTATTGAAACTCAAGCTGGTGACGTATCTGCTTATATTCCGACAAACGTTATTTCAATTACTGACGGTCAGATCTTCCTTGAAGCTAACTTGTTTAACTCAGGTGTTAGACCTGCTATCAACGCCGGTATTTCAGTTTCACGTGTTGGTGGTGCTGCTCAAACTAAGGGTATTAAGCAAGTTGCCGGTAAATTAAGACTTGATTTGGCTCAGTTTAGAGAGTTGGAAGCTTTTGCTCAATTTGCTTCTGATTTGGATCAAGCAACTAAGAACCAGTTGCTTAGAGGCGAAAAATTGACTGAAGTTCTTAAACAACCTCAGTATGCACCTTTGAGTGTTGCTGAACAAGTTTGCTTCTTGTTTGCTGCAAACGAAGGGCTTTTGGATGATGTCCAAAATACTGAGATTGCAAGATTTAAGTCTGATTTGTCTGTATATTTGAAAGGCGAGTTAGCTGATTTGATGAAGAGATTGGACGAAGGTTCTGCTCTTTCTGATGATGACAAAAAAGCCTTGAAAGATGCAGTTGTTGCATTCAAAAAGACATTCTAAATGTATAGGAGAGGGGAATTTATTTCCCCTCCGAGTTAAGGATTTAATACTATGACGAATTTAAAAGATATCAAGAACAGAATACAGAGTGTACAAAGTACTAAGAAAATAACCCGTGCGATGAAGATGGTTGCTGCTGCTAAGGTAAAAAAAGCTGAAAATACCGTAAAAGCATCTCGACCTTTTACGCAGAATTTGAATGATATGTTCAGAAAATTGTTGCATTCTGTGGGTGATTATAGTGCTGCGTCACTTAAGATTAAGTCACCTGTTGATAATTATCCTGAGCTTTTGAAGGTTCGTGAAGTCAAAAGTGTAGGTTTGCTTGTAAATTCGTCAAATAAGGGCCTTGCAGGTGCTTACAATGCCAATGTTGTAAGAAGAACCATTAAAAAAATTGAAGAATATTCTGAACAAGGAATTAAAACTTATCTTTTCATTATTGGTCAAAAAGGTATTTCTGCTCTTAAACGTAAAGTCAAGGGTTATGATTGTGAAATAGTTAAAACATATTTAAGTGTTGCAGCTAATCCTTCTGGAGAAGGAGCAAAGCTTGTTACTGAAGATTTAGCTGAATATTTTGTAACCGGCAAGATTGACAAGATTGAAATTATAACTACAAGATTTAAGAATATGATGAGTTATTTTGTTGAGTCTTGGGAAGTTTTGCCGTTAAATGAATTTTCAGATGAGCAAAGTAAACATAGTGATAATGTAATTGACCCGTTGATGGAATTTGAGCCTGATAAACATCATATATTACAGAAAATTGTTCCTATGTATATTACAAATATAATTTATCAGTCATTGTTGGAAGCTCAGGCTAGTGAGTTGGCGTCAAGAATGACGGCAATGTCAGCTGCAACTAATAACGCAGAAGAAATGATTAAAACGTTGTCTGTTGAGTATAACAAGACTCGTCAGGCTGCGATTACTCAAGAAATTGTGGAAGTCGTTAGTGGTGCGAATGCTCAGATGGGCTAAGTTGTTTCTATAACTAAGAATATGTTCTTTATTTATAGTTTTTAATTAGTTGTATAGCTTCATCTTTTGTTGTTATATCACCGTTTAGTTGTGCTTCGTGAAGCGCATTAAGTATTTCGCCAAGTTTTGGTGAAGGTTTTATATTTAGTATTTGCATAACCTCATTCCCATCCAGAAGTTTTGGAAGAGGTTTTAGGGTTTCTGGTGATTCAAAGTAGTAATTCATTAGCTTATCAAGAGCTGTGAGATTTGAGGCTACTATTTCATCCGTAATTAGTTCCCCTCTTGCTGACAGTCTGTCAGCTTTAGCCAATATTATATTATCTATAACGTTTTCATTAAGTTTTCGAATGTATCTGGTCATTGCTTTTTCATTTACATCAATGGATGTCATAAGTTGCGATGGATAGATATGGTTTCTAATCATGTCAGATATATAGTTTATTTGTTTATTTGAAAAACAGAGATTTTTTAGTATTGGTTTTACAAGTTTTGAGCCAACATCATCGTGTTTTATAAATCTGTGTCTTCCTGTATCTTTATCAATTGTCCATGTTGAAAATTTCCCTATATCATGCAAAAATCCTGCAAGTTTTAGGTGCGCTAGTCTTGAAAAACCTCCGAAATCAACTTTATCAAGATGTTGTTTTACTCTATCATTGGCTTCTTCATATAATATTTGTATTTGATTAACCGTTTCAATGCTGTGATGAAGTAAGTCTAAGTGGTGATGAGTATTTGGAGGAACCTGTTTGAGTTCTTTAATAACAGGGAATATTTCTTCAAGCAACCAAGTTTTATTCATATTCAATAAAGCTTTAGAGGTGTAATTACCGCTAAAAAGCTTCATTAGCTCATAGTTAATTCTTTCTTTTGCAGGTTTATTGATTAGATCTGAGTATTTGCATATTGCATTAATGGTTTCAGGTGTTAGTTCAAAGTTTAAAATGGCTTGAAATCTGTAAACTCGAAGCAATCTTAGCGGATCATCAACAAAATTTATTTCTTTTATGTGATTAAGAGTTTTATTTTGAATATCAGTCGTTCCGCCAAATAAATCAAGAACTTCTCCGGTGTGAATATTTATTGCAATCGCATTGATAGTAAGGTCACGTCTTTGTAAGTCTTTTTCAATTGAATCTTCAATTGGATTAGTTATATCTATCATACTTTGGTTATTAGTATCTTCTTTTTCGTGAAGGACAATCCTGTAAATCTTGTTTTCTTCATCAAGAGGAATATATGCAGAATCAAACGTTTCGTGCAATTTTAACGCACAATCTTTTGCCTCCATGTTTGTTACGATAATATCTCTGTCATAGCTTTTTACTCCCATATAAAAATCTCTGACAGTACCTCCAACGATGTAAATTTCATTATTTGGAAAGACTTCAGCTATTTTTGCAATTATTTTGTCAGTCTTAATTTGATTTAGAATTGTTGTATTCATAATTAATGTTTCCTAATGCCACAATAACAGCAGTTTCTGCCTTTAAAATCAAATCTCCAAGCGTAAGCATTGGGATAGAGTTCGTTTTGAAATATTCAAACTCTCTATCTGAAAACCCTCCTTCAGGTCCAATTATTACAAGAATGTTGGAGTTTTTGAATAAATTATTATGTTCTTCTGCAAATTCTCTCAGTGTTTTTTGTGATAATCTTTCGCAAAAAGCAATTACGTAATCAAAAGTTCTACTATGGAGTAGATCTTTTAACGTTGTAAGTTCATAGCAGGTTGGAATATCTGCTCGCTCACATTGTTTTGCTGCCTCTTGCATAATTTTTTGCCATTTTGCTATTTTTTTCTCAATAACTTCTCTTTTTACTGCACAATTGTCTGTAAAAATAGGAAAAACTCCAGCAGCACCGAGTTCAGTTGCTTTTTCTATAATTGTAGCCTGAGCATCACTTCTGAGTGGACTTTGTGCCAAATACAGGTTGAAATTTAGTTTCCTCTTTGATTTGTAATCTTGTTCAATATGGGCATATATTGTATCATTAGTGATTTTTTCAATAATAGTTTCATATTGAATTTGATTTTCATCAATAAGAAGAAGCTTTTCCCCTGTTTTTGCCCTTAGAGCACGTGCGATGTGTTTATATATATCCGGGTCGTTAATACTTATTGTGTCACCATCTCTTTGTGCTGAATTTATAAAAAAATGTGGCATTATTTCTCCTTTAATTACAAAAATTATAGCATGTAAATCTCTTTAAAGCATGCTTACTTCCTCAATTTTGTATATACAGAATACATATTATCTTCTTTTTTACGTAAAATCGTTACAAATATTTACAAAATTCTAAGAGCCTTATTTTACAAGTTTTTTTATTGTATGTCCGTTATAACGTCTAGAAATTGTCTTAAAATTGCAGATATTTTTAAAAAACTCGTATATTTATAAAAATAATTGAAAATCAATCTTAATATTCCCTTTACATTTAGTGTAAAAAGCGCAATTTTTATTTTGCAGGACTTTTAATATAAGTGTGGTGTTGTTATAATCAGATTGTGTTCTTAGAAAAAATTTGACAATATGATACAAAAAGTTAGTAGTGTAGACAAAAAACAATATACCCCAAATTATACTAGGGATGAAAATAAAAAGCAGAATCCAAGCTTTACCGGCGTGGCAGATTTGTTAATACGCGGAATGCAAAGATGCGAAGCTGAACCAATGGTGAACGTTACTGTATTGGATTTATCTACTGCAATCATTCCTCGTTCGATTATTGAAACTGTTGCCGGTTCTCATAAAAAAGATGAAAACGGTAATCCTATATTGGATGAAAATGGTAAACCTCAGAGAAAATTTAACCTGTTAGCAGGTTTCGAAGCTTTCAGAAGAGAAAGTTCAGGATTATTTATTAACTGTATTCTTCCTGGAGCTTTTGTTATGGGAATTGCTTCTTTATTGAACGGAAGCATAATGGGTAAGAAATCTAATCTCATAAAGAACTGGGCTGATAGCGCTACTTTAGAAAAGATTAACGAGTTTTATAAAGGTACAGGAACTGAAAATTATTCGCAAATGTTGAAGAATATGTTCCTTGATCTAAATGGCGCAGATGGTAAGGTATTCAATAAGTCATTTGCTGATATGTATCATGCGGATCCTGCTGCGTATGATAAATTGTTTGATAACTTAGCAAATCTTGCTGATGCTGAAAAGCTTGATAAAAAAGCATTAAAGGCAGCTGTATCTAATATCGTTGAAAAAACTCGTATTTCTGAAAATATTTCATTTATATCAAATAATCCTAAGAAAGCATTTTTTGGCAACTCATTTGACTCATTGTTCAGTAATACAGTAGAAATTTTACACGATGCAAAAAATGCTGGAATTAATACAGCAGAAGATTTTGCCGGTTATATTAAACAAGCTAAGAAGCTTGTTAAATATAAGAGTTTAATTGGTTTGTTTGGGGTAACTATCCCTCTTGCCTTAGCTGCACAGCCAATTAACCGTTGGATTACGCACAAATCTGCCGGTGGTAAAAAAGGTGCACCATTATATAATGATAATGAAGAACGTGTTTTATCTTCTGAAGATAAAAAGAAATTATTGAAACAAAAATTTGTTTCAATTGGTTCTATGCTTGGCTTGTCTTGGCTTTCTATGATGAAATTACCAAACTTGCATATGCTTGAATTTAAAAAATTCTTCCCTTCTATGGATCAAGCTAGAATCGTATCAACTGCTACATTCGCAAGCCGTATGGGTGCTTCTGAAGACTTCAACGACTTAAGAGAATCTACTGTAAGAGATTTAGCTACATTCTCAAGTTTTTACTTCTTGGGTGATTATGCTGCAAAAGGTATTGCAAGTTTCTTAGAGTTTAGAAATAAAAAACAAATTGAAAAAGCTTTGAAGGCTGGTAAGCAAGCCCCAGAAGAAATAAAATTAATAAACGATTTACAACCATTAAAGCAAGGTGCTAATGCTCTTGAAAAATTCTGGCATTGGACTAAGCACACTGCTTTGAAATCAACCAGTGAATTAACTTCAAAACATGCAGAAAATCTTCGTACTGTATGTCAGTTGGGTAACTTAACATTCTCATTGTTATCACTAGGTTTGTTTATCCCGTTGATTAATAGAATCCAAACGAATAAGAATGAGCAGGCAAGAAAAGCATCGCTTGCTAAAAATGCGCAAGCTGCAACAGCATCTGGAGCCGCGGGTACCAACGGTACCGGCTCAACCAAAGTTGCATCAGCAGCTTCTACCGGTGCTGGGTCTACAACGGCAACCACTATGACCGGTGCGGCCACCAATCAAACGGATCCCGCGCTTTTGCCGATAGACAAAAACAAAACAGCATTTGGAGCATTTTTTAATTCGTAAAGGAAAATAATTATGGAAATAAAACTTTTAACCCCACAAAACAGACAACACAGACAGCAATTTAAAAATAACAATAATTTGATGAATCTCAAAGAAGGTCAAGGTGTAAATGCCCCTTCATTTAAAGGTGCTGGTGCTTTGATGACTGCTCCTGCAGTATTTTTAAGGTTCTTAGATACAAACCAAGCTTGGGGTGCTAACCTTGTTGACGTTGGTTCTATGGTTATTCCAAGAACTTGGTATGATACTAAAAACAGAGGTATTGCAACTGGTTTAGAAACTGGTAGAAGAGAATCTACCGGTACATTCAACCATGCAATGGTTGGTGTATATGGTACTGTTGCAGGTGCTGCTCTTGCTATGGGGCTTAATAGGGCTTATAATTTCAAAGCTCACAAGATTTTTGCTAATAATGATACATTGAATGTATTGAGTGATTATTGGTATAAGGCTTTAAAATCCGGTTCTGAAGATCCTTTGCGTGAATATTTGAATAATGTTGTGTCTAATATGAAGCTGTACAATCCGGCTAGACAAGATGCTGTTGACGGTATGGTTGATATTAAAGATGCAAAGACTGCTGTTGTTGATAAGTTGTATGACTTAATCAAAAATGGTAAGAACGAAATAATTAAAAAAGATGATGTAAATTATATTAGAGCATTAATTACCGCTGACACAGGTGCTGAAAGAAGTGTATCTGTTAACGGTTTCTACAAAGGTCAACCTGCTCAGGCGGATAATGTTCTTTCTACATTAATCGAAAATATTCATAACGTTACTAAAGCATTTAATAAACCGGAATCTATCAATAGCTTCAAGAAGGCTGCTTCAGCAGAATCTGTTGAATTGCTAAAGTCATTGAAAAAACTGAATGTTGGAAGATCTGTTGCAGGTCTTGGTTTTGCCTCATTATTTGGTATGTCAGTTCAACCAATGAATATGTATTTGACTAAGAAAAATACTGGTTGTGACGGTTTCCCTGGGGTTCCTGGTCGTAAAAGAGATAAGTCTGCAAGATTCCTTGCTTTAAAATCAGCAATTGCTGTATTGTTTAGTGCTGGTGCTATTTCAACAATTATGATTGGTGACAAAAAATCAGCTATTAAAGAAGCTGGTAAAGTGCTTACAAAATCTGAAAAATTAAAAGCTTTTGGTGAAAGATTCCTTGCTAAGATTCAGTTCAAGGGTATGATGCCTACGATTAACCAGTTGAAGTTTGTTTACGGTATGACAATTATGTCAAGATTGATGTGTGCAAGAGATGAAAATGAACTTCGTGAATCTGCTGTTAAAGATTCATTAGGTTTCTTGAACTTGTTAATTCTTGGTAGCCTTGTTACTAAGGGTGTCACTAGATTACTTAATAAGGATCTTATAAATCTTACCGAAAATTCAGGTAAGGGTATTATTAACTGGATGAAGAATTCTTCTGTTAAGTCTAGAGATGAAGTAATACTTGAAACTTTGAAGAAACATGGAATTGATGTTGTTAAAGATGGTAAGGCATTGTCTTACGGTAAGTTATTAGAAGCTGCTAAACAGCTTCCAAAAGAAGTTAAGGGTAAATTAAACGGAAAACTTGCAGTATTGAATATTGCTCAAATTGTAGGTTACTTATACTCTGGCATATTCCTCGGCTACTACTTACCTAAGATTAACGATAAAATGTCTAAGGCAAACGAAGAAAAAAGAATTGCAAAAGTTGCAAAAGCTGAAGGTAAAACGGTAGAACAAGTTAAGGCTGAGATGGCTGCCGAAATAAAGAGGATGGAAGCTGAAGCTGCTCAAAAAGCAGGCAAAGTTGACAAAAATAAGCAGGCTCCTGTTCAGGATACAACTCCAGTTGAAAACGCTGATACGACAGATGCTTCAAATGCTCTTTTAATGGGACAGAACAAATCTTTCTTAGATAAGCATATGGTAGCTTAACCGCGAAATACCTATTAAACCTGTCGGATATAATTCTATTAGTTAATTATTTTCCCATCAAAAAGATCAATAATCATATTTACTTGATCAGAGTTACTTGCTGCAACAGAAGATTTTGGTTTTTGGACTTTTATTTCTTCTTTTGCTTCGGTAATTTCTTCCTCAGTTACCGCAGGCGCAGTGTTTTTAGGTGGTTCAGGTGTTAATTGCCTGGGCTTTGGCTGTGGGGCACTGCTGGGTTTTACCACCTCGTCTCCTGCTTGCGGAAGTCTTATTATTATATTTGAATCAGCTTGATTAAACAGTAGATTTACGGCTTCTGTCAAAATTGTCTTTTTATTACCTGATACAAACTGATTAAGCAAAAGTTCATTTTTGATGGTTAAAACTACTTCTTCAGCTTCAATTTTAATAGGGTTTGCCCATTGTTTTAAAAGCGCACGTGTTGGAGCTGATTTTATATTGTTAAGTAATTGTCCCCATAAGACGGCAATATCATTACTTGCTGCAGGTTTTGACATTGGAACTGGTGAAAAATCTTCAGAGTCTGAATTTGTTTGATGTTCAACTGCTTGAGGCTCTTCAACCGGTTTTGAAATCTTTTCTTCACTTTGAACCTGTGTTTCAACTGGTCTTTGAGGTGTTGAAGATTGTTTAGAAATATTTTCTTCAAGTTGTTCTTTTATTTTGTGAATAGTTGAAACAGGTGTTGGCGGAGTTTTATATTGTTGCGGTGCAACGGAGATATTTCCACCTTCAAGTTTTGTTATTCTGTTTTGAAGTTCAAGTAAAGTTGTATTTTCTGTAAGGTTTGACAAATCAATTACGCCAACTTCAAGCCATAGACGAGGATTATTTGTTGTTTTAACTTCTTTTATGTAACTTGCGGTTTTGTCGATTAAAAATGTAATTTGGTGTGTTTCAAGTTGTTCGCACAACTTCTTAAGTTCTTGAACTTGAGCTTCATTTAGTTGCGTTAATTCAAAAACAGTTTCCGGCTTGCAATTTTTCACAATTAGCAAATTTTTGAAATAGTCCAGCAAATTTGTTAGAATTTGAGTTGGTTCATTTCCTGAGTTATATATTTTTTCAAGGATTTCAATTGCTTCTTGCGGATTGGAATTCGTAATTGCTGTTGCAAGTGAATTAAGCTTGTCGAAGGAAATTCTGCCGAGCAAATTGTTTATATCATCGGTAGAAATAGCATTTTCTCCATCTAAGATGCTTAATTGGTCTAACAATGCTATACTGTCACGCATTCCGCCAGCCGAGTTTTTGGCAATCGTAAATAAAGCATCGTCTGTGATGTTAATTTTCTCTTCATTTGAGATGTATCTGAGATGTTTTACTATATCGTCTGTTGTAATCCTTCTAAAATCAAATCTTTGGCAGCGGCTTTTTATGGTGTCAAGGACTTTATGAACTTCAGTTGTAGCCAAGATAAAGATTACATTCTTAGGCGGTTCTTCGAGTGTTTTTAGAAGTGCGTTAAATGCTGTGTTTGAAAGCATATGGACTTCGTCAATTATATAGATTTTATACCTGCTGTTTACCGGCGCATACATTACTTTTTCTAGTATGTTTTGAGCGTCTTCGACTTTTCTGTTGCTCGCCGCATCGATTTCAATAACGTCCATCGGTACTGAATTGGTTATATCTACGCAGTTTTCGCAAACGCCACAAGGGTTAATCGTCGGACCTTCTTTGCAGTTTAGAGATTTAGCAAAAATTCTCGCAGTAGAAGTTTTTCCAGTCCCTCTAGGGCCTGTAAATAAATAAGCGTGAGAGATTCTATTCATCTCGATTGCATTTTTTAGTGCTTTTTTTATGTGTTCTTGCCCTACTATTTGTTCTAATCTTTGTGGACGATATTTACGGTATAAAGGTATATATTTTTCATTCATCATAGTATTATTATAGCAGAAGAGAATTAAAAAAGGGAAATTTATGAATTTACTTAAACCTAGACCACTTTCTTGCGGAGATTTAATTGAAATAATTGCACCTTCAGGGCCTGTTGAATTTGAACCTGTTATGGCTGCAAAGTCTTACTTCGAGAAAAAAGGGTATAGGGTTAAGCTAGGGGAGCATCTTTTTGATGCTGAGAGATACCTTGCCGGAGATGATGCTTCTAGGGTTGAAGATTTACATAATGCGTTTCTGGATGATGATGTTAAGGCTATTGTTTGTGCCAGAGGTGGTTATGGGGCAATAAGACTTATTAAGTTAATAGATTTTGAATTAATCAAAAATAATCCTAAAATATTCTGCGGATATTCTGATGTTACTGCTCTATCTGCAATGTTTTTGAAGCATTCAGGCTTAATTACATATTCTTCTCCAATGGCTGTTAGTGATTTTGCTTCCGAGTCGCAAAATCCGTTGACTGAAGAATCTTTTTTTAAGGTATTATCTGGTCAAAAGGATTTTTATGTGTCTGAGGATACTTATATTTCAGGAAAGGCTGAAGGTATTACGTTTGGCGGAAATTTATCGACTATTGTATCTTTGTGTGGAATCGATTTTATTCCTGATGAAGGTTTTATATTTTTTGCTGAAGATGTTAATGAGCCTGTTTATAAGATTGATAAAATGTTTAATCAACTTATCAATATTAAAAAATTTCGCGAAAATATACGTGGTATAGCGTTTGGAAAATTTACAGGTGTAGATGATGATAATTGGCTGAGAGAAGTTCTGTCAGAGACTGCCAAAATTTTAGATGTTCCAGCTTATGGTGGTTTTAAAATCTCACATGAAGCTGAAAAACAAACACTTCCTTATGGGGCTTATTCTGTCCTTGATGGCGAATTAACTGTATATTAGCTTGTTAGCTAATGTTAGTTTTTCTCTTCATAATTATAATATTATTATGAAGAAGCTTTTGTTAATATGTTTTTTAATTATATCCTTACCTGTGTTTGCAGAAGTGTATAATGTCTATAATCAAGATAATTACCGTATTGCGCAAGAAGAGAGTGAGAGAACTCTTTTTATATTGGATTTTTCAAACTCTATGTCTGAATATCTCGACGGACAAAGTAAAGTTGATATGATGTTAGATACGATGAGAAAATTGTTACCCTCTCTTAATCCGAGAAGTTTTATTGGGTTAAGGGTTTATGGTCACAAGATGGGTTTTACTCCATTTGATTCGTGCAGAGCATCAAGCTTGCTTGTCCCAATTACAACTTCCAATGCTGCTGCAATTGATGGTGCATTAGCAAAAACTCATCCCCGAGGAATGACACCGATTACTTATTCACTAAAACAAGCTGTCAAATACGATTTTATGGGCTTCCCTGGTAAAAAGCACATTATATTACTTACTGATGGTGGTGAAAACTGTGATGAAAGCCCTTGTAAATTTGTTATGGAGTTAATAAAAATTAGAAAAGATGTGAAAATAGACGTCATTGCTTTTAATATCAATGACGAAGACGATTTAGCACAACTTCAATGTACCTCTCTTGTTACAGGCGGAAAATTCTATACAGCTAATACAGCAGCCGAGCTTGCCAAAAGTCTCCAAAACAGTACAAATGTTTCGAAGGAAGTCGAGGCAAAAATTATACCAAACAGGTACTAAGTTTCGTACCTTTGGTTAACTTCGTTCAGTTCATCTTGGGTCGCTCGCATATCATTTTGAGGTGGCACTTCCGGCTCCTCTAAAGTTGTATTATCAAAAGGTTTTAATAAGTTTTGCATCAAGCTAAAGCCCATAAATCGGTTTACTGCATTTTGTACGCAACCAGGCATCCATGTGCTGAATCCATAGCAAGGCTGCTGATAGTATATCGGCCGCATTGTCGGGTATCCGCAAGTCCAAATATTTTGTGGTCTTGAGCCAGCCCCGTAAAAGTTGTTTTGTATATATGTGACGCTGCGTGTTCTTGCACCAATTGAGTTTGGTTGCATAAAAATACATCTTGGAACCATAGTTATTCCTCTATACTTTGTCTCTAAATATATAAAGTATATAAGCTGTAAATAATTGACTTTTTCATAAAAATATGCTTTACAAAACTTTATATTTCCAGTCCGCTAAACATTTTTAATGAAGTCACTTCTTCAAGTAGAGGGTATTTATCTACGTTACCGCTTTTAACAAGATTTATAGCTTCTTGTCTTGCAAGTTCAAGAATCTTCGCATCTTTCACTATATCTGAGAGAATTAAGTCTGGGAGTCCACTTTGTCTTGTGCCTAAAAATTCTCCAGGTCCCCTTATTTGTAAGTCTTTTTCTGCGATAACAAATCCGTCATTTGTTTGAGTCATAATACTTAATCTATCACGTGTTTCTTGTGATTTAGAGGCTGTTACAAGAACACAATATGACTGCAGTTCGTTTCTACCTACTCTTCCTCTTAGCTGGTGAAGCTGCGATAACCCAAATCTTTCGGCATTTTCTATTACCATTACAGTTGCGTTTGGTACATCAACTCCAACTTCAACAACTGTTGTAGAGACAAGAATATCGTATTTTTTATTCTTAAAATCTGACATTACTTGCTCTTTTTCGTCATTTTTAAGCTTACCGTGCAAGAGTCCTACCTTGTATTGTGGAAATACTTCATTTTGTAATTTTTCAGCCTCTATTGTTGCGGCTTTCGCTGAAAGGGTTTCACTTTCTTCAATTAGAGGATATACAACGTATGCTTGTCTGCCTGAGTTAATTTCCTTCTCCATAAGCTCATACACGCCTCTATGGGATGTTGTGAGTGAGGTTTTTATCGGAAGTCTTCCTTTTGGAAGTTCGTCAATGATTGTTAAATCTAAATCTCCGTGAACAGTCATTGCAAGAGTTCTTGGAATTGGAGTTGCAGTCATTGTAAGCATCTGCGGGTTGTTTGATTTCTTTTTCAGTACGTTTCTCTGTTTTACTCCAAATCTGTGTTGTTCATCAACAACAATGGCTCCAAGATTATTAAAATTTATGCTGTCTTGTATTAGGGCGTGGGTACCTACTGCGATGTTTGTTTGTCCGTTAAGTAAGTCTTTTTGAAATTTTTCACGTACTCTTTTCCCTTGCGAACCTAAAAATAGGCCTACACTCAACCCAAGCGGAGTAAGCCACTGGACTAAGTTGTTGTAATGTTGTTGGGCAAGAATTTCAGTCGGTGCCATCAAAGCACCTTGATAACCGTTTTCAACTCCAGCCAGTAGCATAATTGTTGCAACAACGGTTTTTCCGCTACCTACATCACCTTGCAGCAGTCTTGCCATTGGTTTGTCTGAGTTTAAATCACTTAGAATTTCGTTAACTGCTTTTTTTTGCCCTCCTGTTAGTTCAAATGGAAGACTGTGAATGAATTTTTGAACCAATCCATCTTCTTTTATTTTAAGCGTTAGTGCTGATTTATGACTGTTTGCCTCTCTTAATCTGACAAGTTTAAGTTGGAGCAAAAATAATTCCTCAAAAACTAGTGTAAATCTTGCTTGTTCAAGTTTCTCCATTGTTTCGGGAAAGTGAATCTGCTCGACAGCTTCTCTTTTATCCATTAAGCCAATGCGTTCTCTAATTTCATCAGGGATAATATTTATAATGTGGTCTTTGTATGTTTCTATTGCGTTATAAATGGCTTTTCTAAGTGTTTTTATATTTAGATTTTCACATACTGTATAAATAGGGACAATTCTTGCTAAATTAAGATTTTTATTTTCACCAGTCAAAAATTCGCCTGTCATAATAGAATATGTCGGTTTGTCAAATGTCAGACGATTTGTGTAACTATCTCTTTTGACTGTGCCGGATAGCATTATCCCTGAGTTTTTCGGGAATTGTGAACGCATTCTTTCTTGTACGTACTTATTAGCCTTTGCGTTAAAAAAGGTTAATTCAAGTTTTCCGCTCTCATCTGTAACTTGAACCTTGGTAATAGATAATCCCTTAGGTGAGTTGTAAATGGAAATACCTGTAATATAGCCAAAAACGGTTGTTGTTTCCCCTTCTTTTAGATCTCTAATAAGAGTTCTTGATGAATAGTCCACGTGTTTCCTCGGGAAATAGCATATTAAGTCGTTTGTTGTATAAATGCCAAGTTTATTAAGCATATACGCAACTTTTGGACCAACACCCTTAACATACATTACATCAACTTTATTTGGATCTTTAGGTGTAGTTGTATCTTTTGTGCTAATTTCTGCTTCTTTTGCTGCGTCTACTTCCGATTTGATAATTTTGATTAGTAAATTAATTGCCCTGCGTCTTTCCGTGACTGATGCACAAGGATAATGTTCAAAAGTTTCTTTGAGAACAGACCACTTTGGATTCTTTTTTGAAAGCTTATAGTATTTGTCAGCTTCTTTGCATATAAAGGAAGAGAAACACTGAGATTTCCCCCTAATATCAATGTACCTGTGTTTTACCTCCACATCAATTGCTAGTTTAAGCTGTTCCAAATTCTCAATCATACTCCGATTTTAGCATAAAATTTAACATAAAAAAACGGAACCCCTCTCGAAGTTCCGTTTTAGTTTTATCTTTTAACTACCTTATTACTTGATATTTGAGAAAGTCCAAGCATCAAATGTAGGTGTTTCAGAAATTTTCATTTCTTTTCTTGTTTCACCGGTAGTTGCATCATCATGAGCGATTGGTTTGTATAGTCTGTTGTAGTACTCAATAACCATTCTGTCTGAATTGAAGTAAGCTTCAGAAGTTCTGATAGCCTGTCTCATCAAACGAGCCCACTCAGTTTTGTTTTCATAGTATGTAGGAATAATTTCATTTTCAATGATGTTCATCATGCATTCATGATCTTTCCAATGACGTTCTTCCCAAGGCATTTCATCATCAATTTCAGGGTATTCGATAGTGTAACCGTTGATACCATTGAATGTACCTTCAACAGTCCAACCATCAAATGTGGATAAGTGAAGTGCACCGTTAGCATTAGCTGACATACCTGATGTTCCAGAAGCTTCGAATGGTCTAAGAGGTGTGTTCAACCAAATATCTGAACCACGTTTTAGTTTTCCAGATAATTCTAGTTCGTAGCCTGGAAGTACAACAACGTTCTTCATGCTGTGTGAACGATTCAACAATTTGTTGAACATTTCTTTGCCCATAATATCATCCGGGTGGAATTTACCAGCAAAGATGATTTGAACTTTGTTTTCATCAAGCAGTCTGTTAATTCTGTCTTTATCCATAAGAATTAACCATGCACGTTTGTAATCAGCAAATCTTCTTGCCCAGGTAATTGTTAATACGTCAGGATTAAATCTCTTACCTGCAACGTTTGCGATGTATTCAAACAATTCAACTTTCATTTCACGTTTTACTGCAAGCAAATCTTCAGGAGTTTTAGCAGCTTGCATTCTAGGATCTTGCCAGTAATGTAAGTTAACAGCGTTAGTGATAGCTCTGATAGGACATCTGCCATCAACCCATTCCCACATCTTGTTAGCAACAAGACCGTGTAATTGAGATACAGCGTTTGCAATTCTGCTCATTCTCAATGCTGCAACTGTAAGTGAGAAGTTTTCTCCACCAAGGTTAACAGCTGTTTCACGAGAAGCTCCGGCAAAGAAACCACCTTCCATCAATGTGTCAACCCAGTGAACTTCGTTACCTGCTGCAACTGGAGTGTGAGTTGTGAATACTGTACGTTTCTTAACTTCGTTCAAGTCACCGTTGTATTGTCTCAATAATTCGAATGCTGCAGGAAGTGCGTGACCTTCGTTCATGTGAACACAGTCAAATTTGTAACCAACAGCTTGAAGAATTCTGATACCAGCTACACCAAGAACTGTTTCTTGTGCGATTCTGATTTTTTCATTTCCATCATACAACTTGTGAGAAATGCTCTTAGCCCAGTCGCTGTTTCCTTCGATATCAGTTGTCAATAAGTATACAGGACAAGTTCCGAATAATTCAGGTTTTACTAAGAACGCTTTAACTTTAACTTTTTCTCCAAAAATGTCAACTTCAGTTGAAACATTTGTATCTTGAAGAAAATCATAATACTTTCTAATATAAGCTACTTCAACTTGACCATCATGTGCAATTCTCTGATCATAGTAACCGTAAGACCATAACATTGTTACGCCGACCATTGGCATTTGCAAATAGCCTGCAGATAGCATATGTGAACCTGCTAAAAATCCTAAACCGCCTGAATATGTCTTTAAAGACTGGTCAATAGCGATTTCCATTGAAAAATATGCTACGTTTGGTAATGTCATATTTTACCCTTTCTTCTTTAATACTACATACAAACTTTCATCACCCGTTTTGGGGTCTTCAACAGCATAACATAAAAACTAATACTTATACACTAATTCTTAAGATTTTTTCTATCTAATCCTTAAGAACTAGTTGTATGGTGCTATTCAAGGTTTAAAAAACTTAACAATTGCGCTCAAATATCGTTTTTAATGTTCGTTTTGTATCTTTTCAATAATTTTGCGCAATGCAATTTTTACATGTGCATAATTTAATCCACCCTGCATATATGCAACGTATGGAGCACGCATTGGACCATCAGCCGAAAGTTCAATAGTTGAACCTTCAATGAATGTTCCGCCCGCCATTATAACCTGATCTTCATAACCGGGAATGTATTCAGGGATTGGGGTTACGTAACCGTTAACAGGTGATAATGATTGAATTGTGCGACAAAACTTTTCCAATGGTTCAGGTGAGCCAAATGTAATATTTTGGATTATATCTGTACGTTTTTCGTTATATTTTGGAGTTGAATTGTAACCTATTTCATCAAAGACTTTTGACGCTAAAACTGCACCCTTAACGGCTTCGGATACTACTGAAGGTGCCATAAACAATCCTTGGAAAATTAATCTGTGCTGATTAAACATTGCACCACCCTCAGACCCAATACCAGGGGCTGTTAGTCTGTTTGCTGCGCGTTCTACGTAAAGAGCTTTCCCTGCAATATATCCGCCGGCCTCTACAATTCCTCCGCCAGCGTTTTTAATAAGGGAACCGGCCATTAAATCTGCACCTACCTCTGTTGGTTCTTTTGTATCAACAAATTCTCCATAGCAGTTGTCTACAAAACAGATACATTCCGGATTTTTTGATTTAACTATTTTGCAAATCTCTTCAATGTCTTCTATTGTGAGAGATTTTCTTGTAGAATAGCCTTTTGAACGTTGAATTAGAACCATAGTCGTATTCTTATCGACTTTGTTTCTCAGTGTATCAAGGTCAACAGTATCATTTTTTAGCGGAACTTCGTCATATAAAACTCCATTTCCAATAAGAGATGCTCTTTTGGTTTCCTCATCTCCCATTGTACCAATTACTTCTTGCATAGTATCGTATGGTTGACCTGCAACTGATAGTAACTTATCTCCATATTTAAGGTTACCAAACAATGCGCATGCAAGTGTATGAGTGCCTGATGCAAAGTGTATTCTTACAAGAGCTTTTTCTGTTTTGAATACGTCTGCAAAAACTTTATCTAAAACTTCTCGTCCTAAATCATCATGCCCGTACCCGGAAACAGTGTAAAAATGTTCAGGTGCAACCTTGTTTTCTATAAACGCATTAAGAACTTTTTCTTGATTAAAAACTCTTATCTCATCAATTATCTCAAATTGCTGCTGAAGTTCTCTTTCAGCCTTTTTTATTAATTCGTAGCTATTCATATTACATATCCCTTGGCTGTATTTTCAACTTGAATTTTATAAAAAATATACATCTAAGTCAATTAAGGTAAATTTTTGAAATTTATTTTACTTTATTATATTATAAGGTGCACTTAGGCAGGTAGATATGGGAAATTATTTTAAGATAGGTTGTTCTCCAAAGCACGTTGCAAACTGCAGAAAACTGACAAAGTCCCAAGTTAATGCAATGAAGGCTGAGTTTAACGAGTTTGTTTATTATTATAAAAATAATGCTAAGTCTGGTTGGCAAATGGGTAAAAGACTTTCTGATATTAAAAAATATCCTGCTACTAAATCTCATTTGCTAAAAATTTATGCAGCCTGTCTTAAAACAAAGGTTAGAGTTAAGGATTTGCCTCCAGCAATTTTAGGTGCTGCCGGTGCGATTACCCCTATTCCGGGTGCAAGTATTGTTGGTTTCAGCATCGGAACAATTATTCCTAAAATTTTTAAGGCAATTTTACGAAAAAAATAATGTATATTAAAAATCGGAATGACAGGATTTGAACCTGCGACCCCCGCGACCCGAACACGGTGCGCTACCAAGCTGCGCTACATTCCGATAAATTGTTTTTACTTGTGTAGCGCCCCTACGGTGCTTCCTCTCCTCGAACGATACTCAATCGTTCTCGTCGGCAGAGTCAAGCTGCGCTACATACAGATTGTTTGAATTTTAAGACTTATCGTCAAAACTAAATTAGCACTTAAAATTTATTTTTCAAGTGCAATAGATTCTAATTCGTCAAGAATTTCGATAATTTTGTTATAGTTCTCTTCTACAACCAAGACTGAGCGAATTTTAGCTGCATTTTTAATTCCGGATATGTAAAACGGATAGAATTTTCTAAAGAACTTAATGCCGATATTTTCTCCTCTTAGTTCAATTTCTCCGTTTAGGTGTTCTTTCATCATTTTTATTTTGTCTGAAAGAGAAGGAGGTGGAAGTATTTCTCCTGTTTTGAAGTAGTGTTCAATTCTTGAAATTAAAGTCGGATCACCCATAGAGGCTCTTCCAACTGCAACTCCATCTGCCCCAGATTCTTCCATACATTGTATTGCAGTTTCAACGGAGATTATATCTCCATTGGCAAATACAGGAATATCAACATTCTCTTTTAGCAGCTTAATTCTTTTCCAATCTGCTTTATCTGCATAAAACTGAGAACGAGTGCGCCCGTGAATAGTTATAAATTCAGCCCCGGCTTCTTGCATTTTTTGACCGTATTCCACGTAGTTCAATTCATCAAAAGTGTAGCCAAGTCTAAATTTAACACTAACCGGCTTATCGGTTCCATCTTTTACTGCTTTTACCAAGTCTACTGCTAATTCAGGGTTACGCATTAACGCACAGCCATCTTGACCTTTTACAACTTTATTGACGGGGCAACCCATATTGATATCTATCATATCTGCTTTATCGGATAAAAATTCAGCAGCAGCACGCATTAGATGTGGCTTATGACCGCTTATTTGAAAGTTTATCGGATGGTGATTTTCATCAATTTTTGTTATGTCACTTTCTTTAACCTGCGCTAGAAATTCAGAACTGATCATCTCTGTTGTAAGAAGTGCAGTTTTTGAATATTTTCTTACCATGCTTCGGAGTACATAGTCGGTGATTCCGGCCATTGGGGCAAGAGAAACTTTACTACTTATTAAATTTTGTACTCTATTATTTTTGTGAAGCTGAGGTTGTTGAGTTAACATAATCTTTTAATTCTTCCGCTCTTGTTTTTGCATAAGTTTTGTACTCATCCTCCGGTGCATCAGAGTTAGCGTATGTTAGATAATATTTGTAAGCTTCGCTGTATTTTTCCAATGTATCGTAATCTGCACCGAGCATGTAATTAATTATTTGTAAATCAGTTGGGTTTATTGATAACGCTTTTTTATAATCTGCAATTGCTTCATTTAATTTCTTTTGTGAATCGTAGATCATTGCTCTATAATATAGTGCGTATGCGTTATTTGCATCTGCTGATAAAACTTTATTCAAAAGTGGCAAACTTTCTTCGTATTTTTCGCTTTCGAAAAGTGTTATAGCATTTTGAAGAGCTTCTCCAGTGTTGTGTTCTTTGATGCTTACTAGCAAATCTTTTGCGTTTTGATTTGTCTTGTTAAGCAATAGTGATTTTTGAGCATAAGCTTCAGCACTTGCGTAGTCTTCGCTGTCTGCGTATAGGGCAGCTATATAATAAGCAATCTCGGAATCTGTTGGTTTAAGCTCAAGTGCTTTTTTGTAGTATACAATCGCATTTGGGATATCTTCAAGGTTTTGGTATGCAGAAGCAACCCCAAGCATCGTATCGGCAGTTGCAGGTTGAATTTTTAAGTATTCTGCAATTGCGTTTTGGTAATCCTTATTATTATAGTATTCTGCCGCAACATTAAGCTGGTTATTAAGCACTGTATTGTTAATATCTTTGATTGCGTTTGATATTAGAGGGTTTTCAGGGAATTTAGTCTGTGCAATTTTTAATGTGTTAAGTGCACTATCATATTTTTCTTGTTGTGTTTGTGCAATTGCCATATTAACGTAAATTTCGCCTGTTGTATCTTTGTTTAACACAGAATTATAAACGAGAATTGCATCGTCTAACTTGTTTTGTTTGTGTAGATCAAGTGCGTAATTGTATAGCATTGCAGACGTATCCGCACCGTTAGAATTTTTCTTGACATAATCTATAAACTGAGCAGTTGTCATACTTGACTTTGCCGAATTAAATAATTCTGTTTGGGCAATTGTATTTGCCGGATCAAGTGATAAAACCTTTTTAAAGGTTTCTTGCGCCAGTTTATGTTCTCCAATTGCCTCCTGACATTGTGCCTTGTATAAGTTCACATTAACGTTATTTGGGTCAAGAATAAGTACTGAATCATAAGCAATAATTGCAGTTTTATAATCACCCTTTTGCTGGTATAGAGTACCAACATTTATTCTTGTGTTAACGTTTGCAGGATTTAGCTGTTCTGATTTTTTGTAATAAGTTAAAGCTTCATCATACTTTTCCTGCTTTTGTAATATAGCACCTAAATTTGCGTTTAAATCTGCATCAGATGGATCATTCAGCAATTTCTTTTTATAAATTCTTTCCAAAGAATAAAGAACATCTTTGTTACCTTCGCTTTTTGTAAGAATATAGTTATATTCTTCTACTGCTGCCTCTTCTGAGCCAAGTTTGTCCAGTAATTTTGCGTATGATAGTCGTAAATCAATGTCTGATGGTGAAATTGAAATTGCTTTTCTATAAAAATCAGCAGCCTTTGGATCATTGCCAAGAAGCTTCATAATATCGCCTGTTTGTGTGTAACAATCTTTAATTAGTGATTTTTCTCCTAAAGCCTGATTAAACTCAAATGCCGCTGCAGAAAAATTACCTTCTGCTCGTAATTCTTTTGCTTTTTCATATCTAGATTGAGGGCTTCTGTCAAATTTCAGCATGTTAAGACAAGTGTTCAAATTTTGAGTTACAGGCCCAACCGCAGATGATGTTTGCGAAGTGTTTGTCGGGTATATTACCATGTAGAATAATGCGCTACGGTAATCGTCAGCAGCTTTTGACCAGTTTTTTTCTTTATTTGCATAATGTTGCCCTCTAGCCAGATATGCGTTAATAATTTGTATTCTGGCTGAGTTATCAAGATAATTTATCCTAAGGGCGCTTTTAAATTCTGTTATTGCTCCTGAATATTGATAATTTGAAAGGTACTGTGTACCTAAATCAAAATGCTCTTTAAAATCAGCAAAAACCGGTTGTGATATAACAAGTAAGCTTAGCAGCGCAATTATATTTTTCTTCAACATGTCATAACCCTTATATTTAACGAATATATATTAATACAAGCATGAATTTTTGTATATAATCTGCTATCTATGTAGGGTAATAATTTAATACTTTGTTAAGATTTGTATAAATTATGCTTAGTTTATTAAAGAAACAGACTGGGAAAGCCGTAACACAAACCGGTAGGATGTAAATACAGAATTAGAATGCGCAAATAGAGAAAAATGGACGTAAACGGCAAAACAGCATTAATACAAGAAATATGTAAACAGCAAGGTATAAGTGGAGTAGCCTTAGCAGAGTATGAGAAGCGCTTAGCGAACCTAAGCGAAAGTGAGCTGCTGGCATTATTAAGCGGTGGCGCCGTAAAAGATTTAGATAAGGGATTAGTAGTAGAAAAGGGAAATAATAATACAGCAAAGGTAAGTGAAGCAGAGGACGCATTGGTATCCGAATATCCGGAAGAACACGTACAAAAGGCGGCAATTAAGGAGATACGTGTAAACCTTGAAGATGCATTTACCGTGTATACAAGCCAGCACTTGGGAGCAATAACAGGGTATCACGATGACCAAAAAGATATTTATGACAAATTAAAGAGTACCAATGTAAAGAAGGTACTTGATTACCAAAACTTAGGAGTAAATTTACTGGAAAGAGCGAGTGAAAAACAATTAACTCGCCGTGAATATTTTGAAGAGAATGTAAAACATATAAAAGAAATGTTTCTAACCCGCTTGGAAATTTTAAAAACTAACAGCGGTGTAAGTTATTTGGATCAATTCAGAGGGAAATACAGTCGCCAAGAATTTAAGAAAATAATAGAAGAATATGTCGACCAAATGGTAATGACAACCAAAATGGAAGACCTAAAGACAATGCAGCGAAAGTTTGTCGGATTGGGAATAATAGAAGAAACAGAAGCCTTA
>CASEYJ010000017.1 GCA_949292175.1 uncultured bacterium
GATATTGGATACGAATGATGATTGGAAGTCATTGTTAAAAGCTAACCTAATTGGTATAGTGGTTGGAACAAGTTCTGATATAAAAGATTTATCCGGAGTAGGCAAAGTTACAACAGGAGGCAATGCAAAAATAAAACCAGACGGAACCCCGGAAGCTCCTACAACACATTCAACTCCTACTGGTGAAATGCATAATCGTCCGGCCGGACTTACTACAACAGAAAATGCATTTATAAATGAAGCAAAATATACTAATCCTGCTGATGTTGCAGAACAAAAGATTAAGTCTGAGGTTATGGCTCGAGAAGTAGATGGCGGAATTAGATTAAACTCTCCAGAAAGTCTTGATGCTGAACTCAGAGATGCAGAATTAAATCCAAATGTAAAAGGTGAAAACTTGGAAACACTTTCACTTCTTATTAATGGAAATTTAAATTCACATCTAAAAACTAGATATGCTGATTTGTATTCAACTTTTACAAATATTGCTAAAACCCGCTCAGCTGACCTTAAAGCTTTAGAGACTAAGTTTGCAAATAATGATCAAGCCTATGCTGAGGGTGTTATTAAGATATTCTGTGAAGAATTAGGTTTGCAGGGGTTAGAGCCGCCTGTAGCGTTTGTTGAAATGAAGAACAGCGACGGTACGGCTAATTGGCCATCTGGCAGAATCGAAATTAGTAAAACACTGAACGCTAAAAATGAAATTTATAATCTTCTATCACATGAGTTTATTCACATATTGCAGTTTAGAGAAATTTTAGCTCAGTATGGTGAAGATGGACTCAGAAGCTTAATTGCCGAAGATAACTCAATTCCAAGTGAACTTAAGGAATTGTACATAGAAGAGGCAATAAATAACGAATATAATAAAAAGTTGATTAGTTCAGCTAACGATAAAGTTGAAGTTGGATCAATCGATGAATATATAAGAAAAATCTATAAGGATGAATTTGCAAATACTAAGACCACAGACGATATGAAGGAGTATACAGATCAATTAAGTGAGAGAACAGCTTATAATCTTGGTTCTGCGGCTTTAGGTGAAAATGTCGTTACGCAAGACGCTGCCAGCAAGCGCTTACAAGCAATAAGAGCTCGACTTAAACAAGGAAAATCAATCGAAAAGCAAGCAACTACTGATCCAGCATTAGAAACTTCTACTACTCCTAACAATACAGTTGTTAATGAATATGGAGAAATTGTACGAGGCGAAAATTCAAAAAATACTCCTGCGGGAATTGTATCAGGCCTCGATGGTGACTTAAGCAAAAAAGTTGAAGACCTATTTAGCTGGGAGCTAATAGTAGATAATTCAGGTCAAACTGAGGCCGTAGTTAAAGATATTACCAGATTATTGACTAATTCAGATGGAACCCCGAATGCTGAGTTGTTTGATATTGTAAAACTTGTGTATGCTAATACTGATTTGAAGAGAGCCGATAAAGTTGACTGGATTCACGATTTATTGGAAACAAGTAAAAATGTTGGAGAAAATTCTGCTGATACAATGCTAGAGTTACTCTCAAATAATGGTGCACTTGAAGAAATTTTGACTAATGAGTTTTTCACGTACAAGGATTGTGATTATAGGTTTGATGAAAATCAACAATCTATATTGAAATTTATTAAAAATGAAGATGGAACGGTCACTCCTGAAGCTTTCAAGTTGACACAAAATTTATTGCAAGATAATTTTTTCTCTGATTACGGAAAGTTGGGAGAAATAAATCATCTGTACGATTTGGCAAAAGACAATAATGGAAAGCTTGACTGTAAGAAGTTGTACGCAATATTACAACTTAAAAACAGAGAAATCTGCGAAAAATTCCAAGAACCGTGTGATGAAAATAAACTTTCTTTCCGTTTAGGTTCTGAAATATCATCATTTAGTAATTTTGATATTGTTTTAAAATATGCTCGAAATAATGATGGTCAGTTGAATCTGGATCGAGCAAAAAATCTTATTGAATTTACTGGTGACAAAAAAGCATATGATATTTTTGATTTGACCCATCAGCAGAGTGGTTTAAGTTTTGATGAAATTAATAAACTTGTTGGCATGAGTCTTGAACTTAAAAGCTCAGAACCAATCCGTGATTTGCTAAGGGTATTTTCAAATGATAAAAGTTCTAGTAGAGATTCATTTTTTGATTCTCCTGATGCAACCTTGAGGGTTCTGAAGTGTTTACAGGCAAATTCAAAACGTTTACCATATTTTACTGATGATTTGAATTTGCCGTTTAATGATATTCAAGCTGATGCATTTGAAGTTTTAATAAAGGCGGATTTCGATGTACAGTCAGCATTGACTTCAGCTGCGTATATAAATGAGTCATCTTTATCGTTTCTTAAGGCTTTGTTAGAAAAAGGCAGTCAAAATGATGACAAGGTTGCTGATGACGGAACCTCTCTATGTAAATTTAGTAGTTTTGATAGATATTCGTTAGGCAATGTTTTAAAATACTGTATTGATCCTAGAGTTGCAAATCTTGTGAAAAAAGTTCTTGATGAAGAATTTAAAGAAGGCGGATTAGATGGGTTTAATTTGTCAAAATTAACTACTTTTGCCAGAAGTGCCGCTGATGATCCAGACTTTGTTGAAAAATTCTATTCTTATGTCTTCAGGACTTCTGATTCTACTAAATTGAAGTCATTCTTAGGGCTTGATAATTCTGAAAACGGTAATAACACAAAATTAGATACTGTACACGCTGATTTCTTAATTCGCTTATTGTCTGAAAAGCGTAATGGTGAAGAAACATACCTGTCAAGTTATGATTTGAGTGAAGAATTTAGGCCTGAATTTGCGAAACTTAATCCTGCGTATTTTGATTTAGTCATGCAAATGAGTTCTGAGAAAAAATACAGAAACACTGTTCCTATAATTGAAACTATAAATCAGTTAAGTGAAAATTCACCTGATTTGGTTGAAATTTTGAGCGTTGCAAGAGAGGCAGGTCTTAAAGTTTATGTTGATAAATACATGCCGGAATGTAATGAAGTTACTCCTGAAATGAAACAGGAAATTCTTGATTACATTAGTACAAAGCCAGCATTGCTACAAAACAGGACTTTATACTTATCAACATTGGTTAATTCTCTGGATAAAGTAAAATATTTAGATAAAAATTCAGCGTTAACAGATATTCTTGGTGATGATATCGGGATGTATCTTAACAGTCCAGAATTAACTATTCCGATTTTTGAATCAGCGCAAACTTTATACAGTAAATTATCTGAAAATGCAGCAACAAAAATAAATGATATTGGTTCTAAAATATTTGAATTTGCAGCTGCTGTTGAATTAGGAATAGTTCCAGCAGACAAGTTTGATGCCATAATTGGTGCTGCAAATAAATTGGGTGAGTACGACGCCGATACCGCGAATAATCTATTTGCAATTTTGTGGGATGTCGATAAAATTGTAAGTTTAGATTTATCTTCGGTGTCTACAAATTTAGAATATGTAAAACAATCTTATGATGCAGGTTTGACTGATACGAAAGTACTTAAATCATTGATGTTTGCAAGGGACGTTGACTTTGCCAAAAATCAAAAAACTATAGATGACTTACTTGCAAATGAAAAAGATGCAATGATTAAAGATGTAAGACTTCGTACTCAGAATTTTGCGCCAAAATTTGGCGATTGGTTTGAAAATTTCTTGAATTCTGATGGCTCAAAGAGCTTGCTTGTATCAAATGGTCTAACTAAGAAAGAGTTAGTTGAAAATATGTCTTCAACAGCGAAATTACTTTCATTTATGAACTCTAAACCACAAGATTATATTAACGGAGAAGTTACACCGGAAATTATAAGTGCATTAAAAATATTGAGATCAGGTGAAGAAAGTCGAGCTGATGTTGAGGCACGAGTTGCAGAACAATATCCTGAAGCTGAAAAACATGAAGTATCAGCAATAGTGCTTGATGCATTGAATTATCAGGAGCAAATAAAGGAAAAATTTGATGAAAATTATGCAGATATAGCAAGTGCAATTGCTGCAACTGACCTTGAAACAGTAAAATTAATATTAGATAAAAGATTGGCCGATTTTTCAAAAGAAATTGAAAAAATAAATACAATGCCGTATTCAGACAGGGTTCTGCTTTCAGATTTAATCAGAAATGGTAAACGACTAAATAAAAAGGGTGCTCCAGATAAGTTAACAGGTCAGCAAAAAGTTGATTTAATTACACTTGTTTCAGCTTTACGCGCAGTTCAGGATGCCTCCGAAGTAAAAATTGATTTTGATAAGTATAAGACTCCTCTTCAAAATGGTACCTTTATCCTGAATATAGATGCAATACGAAACGATGTCCTGAAATTAACTCTAGAAAAGGCAGGTATTACCAGTGCTGAATTTTCATCATTAAGTCCTGAACAACTTAAGTGGGATTTAAGATATGTTTCATTGTTGTCAAAAACTCCTGTACAAGATGAAGGTGAGTTGGATACTGTTATTAAAGAGGCATCTCGAGGCAATTTCTACAATTATATTAATGACACAAGCAATAAACATGGCAATGCCAATGCACAAACAGAAAAAGCCTTTGCTGAAAAAGGTCTAAATTATGACAACTGGTTGAGCGGACCTGAACAAAAAACATTTACCATAGGTAAAAACACTTACACTATAAGATTGTGGAGTAGAACTCCGCAAGAATCATTGTTTGACGGCTCATACACAACTTGCTGTACTGCTCTTGATGGTAGTAACGGAGGTTCAATGGCAAACTATATGCTCAATACAGCAATTAATGTCGTAGAAGTGAAAGATTCTAATGGACAAGTTGTTGCAATGTCAAGATGTTATATGGGCGAAGTTAATGGTAAAAATACACTTGTTATCGAAAATATTGAAGCAAATAACAAACTTATAAAAGATATGAGTGCTTATTCCGGTAACATGCAGCTGGCAGATGGTATATTCTCATACATGAAAGAGTATGCTAACAGTGTTGGCGGAGCAAATATGCCGGTATTGATGTCAACAAGTTATAACAAAATAGGACAAGAGCCGTTCACCCCTCTCAACAAGATTAAAGCTAAGAACAACTTGATTGGTACAATTTCTAAGGATAGAATATACTTGAATACTTACCAAGGTTATGTTGATGCCAATAACTTAAATGGTAAACAAGCTGAATTTTATATTATAAGAGGTGAAAATGAACAAAATTGACGAAAATACTCTAATAAGTGACGTTCTAAATAAGAGTCTACTCGTAGCACTTGCGTTTACAAGACGAGGTATGCATTGTCCAACCTGTCAAAATAGGTTTGAAGAAACAATTGCTGATGGCGCTAAAAGACACAATGTTGATGTTGCAGAGCTGATTGTGGATATAAACAATATCCTAAATAAAAATAAATAACTTGAGTAAAATAAAATTTAGCGTGTGAAATAATAAAAAAAATCCCCCTTTTTGTAAAGAGGGATCTTTTTTTACTCAAAATCTGTTTTGGAAATAAATGTCATAAATTCATCAAACATCTGTTGTAGTGGAATATCTATCGAACACGACTCTTCTTCTACCATCAATGACTTCTCGTGTTCAAGCTCCAATGCGCCAAGAATATTCATCGCAGCAGTGCCATTCTTTGGGGTAATTGTTTTCATAAATACATACTCCTATTTAATTATATCCATCTAACAATTTGTTCTACGGCTTTTTTATTTAAAACTTTAATACAATTTTTATAGAAGTTACGAAAACCCTTATGCTTATGCAATATAGAGAGTTTTAACATTTTGTTACAAAAAAAAATGCTTACAATCTAGCCAAAAAGATGTTGTTGTGCTACTATTAGTGTGTGAAACTAAACTATAGGAGATAAAACAATAGCAAACGATACAAGAATGAACAAGGACAATAAAGATAAAGTTCTGATGAATGAAAGAATCAGGGCTAAGGAAGTTCGCTTAATTGGAAAAGATGGTGAAAATATAGGCATTGTAGAAACTTCTAAGGCTCTTAAAATGGCTTACGATGAGGATTTAGATTTGGTGGTAATCAGCCCTAATCAGGCTCCGCCGGTAGCTAAAATTCTTAATTACGGTAAGTATAAATATGAGTTAGAGAAAAAAGCAAAAGAAGCTAAGAAAAAACAGCATACAGTCGACGTAAAAGAAGTTAAGATTAGATATAAAATTGATACTCATGACTATATGGTTAGAATTAAGAGTATCCAGAAGTTTATTTCTCAAGGAAATAAGGTTAAAGTTGTGGTCATGCTTAGAGGTCGTGAAATGCAGCACTCAAGCTTGGCATTTGATCTTGCAAACAGATTCATTGAAGACTTAAAGAATGAACCTCTTGTTGTTGAGAAAAAGCCTATGCTTGAAGGTCGTAATGTAACTTTGTATCTGGCTCCACAATAGATTTTGAAAAAGTTCTTGACTTTAAATCTTTAGCAAGTATTATTAAAAACGTGGCAATTGAATATTCGAAACCATTTATCCCAAAGAAGATTTTATTGCCCGCTTTTAATCAAAGTTTAATAGGTTTGCCGCGTTAGCTCAGTTGGTAGAGCAAGGGACTGAAAATCCCTGTGTCCTTGGTTCGATTCCGAGACGCGGCAAATTCTTTTTTCAGGGATAATTATTTTAGTATTTTTAAGGCAGTCATGATGTTCATAGCAAGTAATTTTAGATATAACACTTATAATACTTCTTTAAATCAACCTAGTTTTGGACATAAGTTACCAAATAAGGTGTTTTATGACATAAAAGATATTCCAAAGCTAAAGTGTGGTTGTTGTGGTCATGATATGTTCAAAACTGATGAAGTTAGTAATATGTTAAAAAGTTTTGAGGCCGGTTCTAAAAGAGCTCTTGAGAACGATGCTCTTTTAAAATTCAAAGATACCGAGGCATATCAATTCTTGCTCGGATTATCAAAAGAGGCTCCTAAATCTACAATAAGAGAATTGTTGAGTGTTCCTAAAAATGGGGTGCAAATGCGTGATTTACATCCAAAAACGCAGCTTGATATTATGCAAATTGCGTTGATTGCAGATGGGATAACTTCTCGTTCTCAAAGAGTTATCGAACGCCTCTCAAAGTATCGTGATTGCTTTGGAGATGACCTTAAGGCTGTTTTTGACACGATGGAAATTTATTCTGAAATGTATCCTAAGAAGACATTTGCAGAGATTTTTAATTTGCCTGAAATCAAAAATTACCATGCAGCTTACGCAGAAGAAGCGAAGGCTGTTAGTTCTCAACAAAAAATTGAGGTATTTAAACAACTTCGAACATTGGCTGATACTCTGACTCCAAATGATAAACATAACTTGCTTCAAACCAATTCCGATGCAATTAAAATATTAAATTCAGGCATTTATCAACCTGATATTACAAAGGCGTTAGTTGAAGATTTGTATTTAAAATTTATTTCTGGTTCTTCAAACAAAAGAATCAAGAAACAGTTGATGCAAATAGTCTCAAAATTTCCATTTGATGTTGTGTCCCCGGTAGATACTTTTATTACAAATTCTGTAATTAAGAAAAGAAGCGATAAAGACATTATAAGGTTATTTCTTAATGACATGTTAGCAACATTTGAGCATGTAAGACCACATAGCAAGGAAGGCGCTGATGGCTGGGAAAATGGAATTGTGCTATGTAAACGTTGTAATCGAAAACGCGCAGATTTGCCATATACATTCTTTTTATCGCTCTTTCCACAGATGAAAGTTAATATACAAAAGCAATGTAATAGAATAATGGCATTTATCAAAGGTGGACGACTCAAGGGGTATGACACTTATCCTCAGGATATTAAAGAAACAATGCTTCGTGAAACTGATAATACTATCCGCATAAATATATCAAAGTATCTAAAATTTAAAGAGGAAGAGGCTAATTTAAAATATAAAAGAGCTCAAGCTGTATTTGCTGATGATGAGAAAGCCTTTAATGATGCTGCGGGTGAAATTCGAAATATTGACGATAGAATTGAGGAAGTCATGAAGATTGTGCGCCAGCTGAAAAAAGAAAGACGAGCTGCAAGTGAAACTATGAATGCTGCCGCAGAGGCTCGTAGAAATTCTGCGGGCGAACTTAAAGATGCTGAAATTGAACTCAGACATGCAAAGGAATATCTTGAAGAAGATAGCGCAATTAATCAGACAGTAAAGCCAAAAAGAATTAAGAAACGATTAAATTAATTCCTTAGATGCTTCTTTTAAACTCATTTTCTTTGGGGTAGATTTCGTATATTTTTCGAGATTTCGTTTGAAAGTTCCAAAGTGCATACTTGTTCCTATACGGATAAATTCATCGAAATGTTTTTTGCTAAACAGATATAGTATAGTTTTTGTTTTGTTTTTCTTTACTGCAAGAGTTACAAATTCATCATTTTTAGCTTTTAATTTATCTCTAAATTTCGCTATGTTGTCAGTGGTATTTGTAATTTTAATAAATTTACCAAAAGATGGGGTATAGTTATTTCTTATATTGTTATTTGTAATGTACATAATTTCTCCAAGTTTGTTTTATTATTAAAATTTGAGCAAAAAATTTTTTGCGTTATAGTGCATCAACGTCATCATAGAGGTCAAAACTTTCATCATTAACTTCTCTTAAAAAGTTTGTCCAACTATTATAATATTCAGCCAATGCGTATGTATATCCTACAATAATCGACTTATAGGATTGTTTCATTACGATTAGTGCAGTAAGATCAGTTTTTCCTGTTTCGTAGCTTTTAATTGAGCTTTCGATTAATTTTTCGGAGCTTTTTAAAATATCTTGTTCGTAGCATATAAGATTGCTCCTAGCTGTTAAAAAGGTAGCGTAAGCAACATCGACGCTCTTTAAAGCTTTATTGACAGTAGATATATATTTTAGCTGAGATTGTTGTAATTCAAGCTGAGCATTTTGTATTTCGGGTTTAAAGGTGTAAAACACAGGTAAATTAACTATGTTTGCTCCGGCAAAGGCGCCGCTTCTGAAGTTATCATCAGTTTGCGCTTTACTTTGATACAGATAACCTCCAACAAGCTCAATATCTGGAAGTCTTTGTTTTGATACAAGCTGTAATTTTTTCTTGGCAATATTTATTTGTTGCTTAGCTATCTTAATATCGTATCTATGCTCAAGAGCATGTTCTTTTATTTCTTCGAACTCAGGCATTTCATCATTTGGGCTTGGTGTTAACAACTCATCAAAATTGTTTTCTTCCGAAAAAATTTTATCCTGTGTATCGTAATTTGATTCTTCAGCAGGATTTATAATTTTATTGAAATCAACCAAGGCGTTTCTGACTGCAATTTGGGCAGTGTTAACTTGCGTTCTGAGTTGGCTTAATGCTATTTCTGCCTGTAACTCGTCAATATCAGGCGCTTTTCCGCTTTTAACCTTTTTCTTAACGACATTTAGAAGCTGCTCTTGAAGTTTTTCTTGCTGCTTAAGTGTGTTTAATACTGATTTTTCAGCAACAAGGTTGATATAAGCTTCTCTCACATCCATTTTAAGATTGAATTTTGTATATCTTAAACTTTCGTTTTCTAACTCAAGGTTTGATGTTGCTAAGCGTTTTCTTGCACCTCTTTTCCCGATTTCTATTAACTCGGTAAACCCAAGCTGTTGAGGTTCACTCCTGCCTGCAGTTCCTATATTGTAAAACATATTAAAATCAGGGTTTTGGAGTCTGTTTGCAATTTTTATTCTATTTTTTGCGATGTCGACATTAACTTTTGCAGCTTGCAGATCAATGTTCTTTTCAACTGCAATATCTAAGGCTTGCTGTAGATTTATTTGTTTGTAGTCCTGTATCGCAAAACAAGGAGGGGTTAATAAAATACATATAAGATATGATATCAAAATCTTTTTCATAGTATATAATTTATACCATATAAATTTCAGCATGTCTAATTAGTGAATGTTGATGTAAATATAGAATTGGAGATAAAAAATGGCTGATACATTTCAAACAATAAGATGTCCGGCTTGTGGCAGCGTCATGAAAAAGATTTTTGTGCCTTCTGCAGGTGTCAATGTTGACGTTTGTTCAGAAGGTTGTGGTGGTGTGTTTTTTGATTGTAAAGAATTAAAAGCGTTTGAAGGCAGCAGTGAAAATGTTAATGAAATTAATGAAGTACTGGCTGGCAAAAGTTTTACACCAGTCGATTCCGAGCAAACAAGAATGTGTCCTGTTTGTGCTTCTAAAATGATTAAGACCCAAATAAACGGGCTTAATGTCATAATTGACACCTGTTATAACTGTGGTGGAGTTTACTTGGATAACGGTGAATTAAAACAAATTAGAGAAGGTTTTAGCAAAACTTCTGTTACAAAAGTTAAAGAGCAGAATGCTACACTTGATTCAAAGTTATTGAGAGAATTCTATGCGGAAGCACAGCGTGAAGAGCAGGACTATAAGCTTCTTAATTCAGCTTTAGATGTTTTAAATGGTGGATTTTATCGACCTTCACGTGGATTAATTAGTTTGTTGCATAATTTATTTAGATAGCAAAAAAAAATTTTTTTGTATATTATATATTTGCACAGTTAATAAGGAGAAATCATGCCTGTAAACATTACCCCGATTAATTCATCAAGTACCGCAAAATATCAGTCTTTTCAGGCGTCTGAGAAGAAGGATAAGCATAAGTACTCAGATCCATTAATGAAGTGGCCTGCAAGAGGTCTCGCATACTCTAACGAGTTAGGTGCGGCAATAAGTGAAGTTGCTCCTAAGTTGGGTACACTTTTGTGGTTCCCTGCAATGTTATACTTCGGTGCAGATATTTATGACAAATATAAAAATGAAAAAGACTCATATAATCCAAGTGCTGTAAGAGGTACTGAACAGGCTGTATTTCAATGCTTAGCAAGTGTTATTATGCCAACAGGTGCTGTTATTGGCGGACAAAAAGCTGCTTCATTGCTTGGAAAATTTGGAAAAAATAAATTAACTTTGCAGACGGAAGAAGAAATTATTAAATTCCTTCAGGGTCACATGGAAAGGCGTAATATCGCAGAGTTTAAGGATAATGTTGATGGATTTAAAGAAAGTTTCAAGGTCGCTCTTACTAACCAACGTAAGAAAATGATGACTGAAAATAAGTTGAGTAGTCCATTTAGAACGGTTAAAAATTATATCTTCAGTAAGACTCATCCTGAGGCTGTTGCATATTCTCCTAGTGAAAAAGTGTTGGAATATGCTAATAAACGTATTGATGAAGTATTCAGTATTTATAATCAATTGTCAGCTGATGACAGCGTAAAACCAAAAGAATTTACTGAAAAAATGTTTAATCAATATAATAAGATAAAGAAAAGATTCTTTGATGATGAAACATATAGAGATACCGCGAAATCTGATGCTATTGATATGATTATCAAGAAGTATCAAAAATCAAAAGTAACTAATGCTAAAATTTTAAAAACAGTAGGTGGTTTCATTGCACTTGGTTTAGCTATCAAGCCTATTGATAATTTTGTTGAGCATACAGTTTTGAAAAAATTTGTTGCTCCAAGGTTAAAATTACTTGAATCAAGAGAAAAATATAATAGAGATCAACTTGACAGCTATAAGTCAAAGATAATTCAAAATGCCTAGAGTTTAAACTCTACCATAGATGTCATTATATCTAATAATATCATCTTCTGATATGTAGCTGCCCTTTTGAACTTCGATAATCTTTAACTCGTTATCGTAAGGGTTTTGTAGTGAATGTTTAGCTTTGACTGGAATATCGATACTGTCACCAGCTTCAACTATGTATTCTTTATCTTCAAGCACGACAAGGGCTTTTCCCTCTAGTACAACCCAGTGTTCAGAACGATAGTTGTGCGATTGAATAGAGAGTTTTTGTTTAGGCATTACGCATATTGTCTTTGTAAGATAACCTTCACCGCTATTCATGCAAGTGTAGTATCCCCAAGGTCTAAATACTGTCTTATGTAACTTTGTAGTATCGCTTTCCTTGAGTTTTTCAAACAACTTTTTAACATCTTGTGATTCATCACGTTTACAAGCCATAATCGCATCTTCTGTTTCAACAAGAATGATATCTTCTAAGCCTGAAACGGCAACAAGTTCTTTTTGTGAATATATAAAAGAATTTTTTACGTTGTTTGTCACAACTTTTCCTGTAATAACGTTTCCGTCAGCATCCTTTTCTTTAACATCATAAAGTGATTGCCAAGAACCTAAATCATTCCAGTCAGATTTTAGTTTTACGAGTGCAATTTTATCTGATTTTTCCATAATTGCATAGTCAATTGAAATCGAAGGCATATTTTCATATACAGAATACTCAATTTTACTGCAATTGTTTAGTTCTAAACTACTTAGATTTGCATAAATTTCCGGTGCAAGCTTTGCAAACTCATTCATCAAAACTGAAATCTTTGCCATAAAAATTCCACCGTTCCAGAAGTAGTTACCATCTTCAAGATATTTTTTAGCCGTGTTAATATCAGGCTTTTCAACAAATCTTTCAACTTTAAACCCGCACTCAAGGGCTTGTGCCGTTTTTATGTACCCGTAACCAGTTTCAGGATAAGTTGGTTTGATACCGAATGTAACGATATAACCTTTTTTTGCCAATTTAAGTCCATCGTTCACTGTCGCAATAAAAGCGTCACTATCTTTTACGAGGTGATCTGACGGTACGATTATTACAACGTCATCTTCTGTGGAATTTTGATTAAAATATTCAAGTGAGCAAGCAATAGCAGGCGCAGTATTTTTTCCAAGAGGCTCGGCAAGCACAACATTCTCAGCATTAAGTTTGTTCAATTGTAACTTCACATCTGAATAGTGTTTTACGTTGGTAATTGAAAGTATGTCTTTTGCAGGAATAAGTTTGTTCAAACGCAAAAAAGTACTTTGTAATAAACTCATTTCACCATCAATACTTAATAGTTGTTTTGGGTACATTTCACGTGATAACGGCCAAAGTCTGCTTCCTGATCCCCCTGCTAAAATAATTGCTTTCATATTCTCTCCTTGAACTGTAAACTATGATTTTCATTATAGCAAATAAAGATATATTTACAAATTCTAAAAAAATTTGTATAATTTCTTTATGTACAGCGACGGTGAAAAAGTATTTATTGAAGATGATGATTTATGTCTTTCTTGCGAAAATTACGTAAAAGAGTTTGATTGTCCGCTGTTGAGCGCTCTTGTACAAGGTGATGTATTTTTAGAAGATAGCCTTGTGGTTACAAGATGTGCTTTTTACAAAGAATTTAAACGAGTTTTACACATAGTGAGGAAACAGGGAAAATGAAAAGAGTAACTTTGATTAATGGTGACGGAATAGGTCCTGAAATTTCTGACGCAGTTATGAAAATTTTTACTGCCAGTGGAGTTGAAATCGAGTGGGAAATTCAAACGGCAGGTGAAAATGTTATTGCGTATGAAGGAACACCATTACCAAATAGAGTTATTGAGTCAATAAAACGCAATAAAGTTGCTTTAAAAGCTCCTGTTACCACACCTATTGGGAAAGGTTTTCGTTCTGTTAATGTTCAATTAAGAAAAGAACTTGATTTGTACGCAAATATCAGGCCTTGCAAGAATTTGCCATCAGTTAAAACTCGTTTTGATAATGTGGACTTGGTCGTTGTAAGGGAAAATACAGAAGATCTTTACGCTGGAATAGAAAGACAGGTTGATGAAAATACTGCGGAAAGTATTAAGGTCATTACAAAGAAAGCAAGTGAGAGAATTTGCAGATTTGCTTTTGAATATGCCGTAAAAAACGGAAGAAAAGAAGTTTGTGTTGTAACCAAAGCTAATATTATGAAACTCTCAGATGGATTGTTCCTTGATACATACAGAAAAGTATCAGAGGATTACCCTACAATTAAAAAACGCGAAATTCTGGTTGATAATTTATGCATGCAACTTGTTCAAGATCCGACAAGATTTGATGTTCTGGTATTACCAAACTTGTATGGTGACATTGTTTCAGATTTAACAGCAGGACTAATTGGAGGTTTAGGAGTTGCACAAGGCGCAAATATCGGGCTTGACTGCGCGGTATTTGAACCCGTTCATGGTTCTGCACCTGATATTAAGGGGCAAAATAAGGCAAATCCAACAGCCCTACTATTATCAGGTATAGAGATGCTGAAATATCTTAATGAGTTTGACTATGCACAAAAAATTGAAAAAGCATTGTTTAAAACTTTGCAAAGTGGAATTTGTACAGTTGATATTGGTGGACACGCTACGACAACAGAATTTACTGATGCAATAATAAAGAATCTAGTCTAAGAGACCTAAATCTCTTAGAAACTTTTCATTATCAGCCAATTCAGCTAATTTTTGATTTTCAAGAGGGTCCTTAACATTTTGCTTAAATAAATCGTTAACGAGGTCATTATGTGAAGTGTTTTCAGGGTCAGAAAGTACCAACTTTGTGAAATTTGATACATCACACTTCTTTTCATAAAGCTTTAGAGCATGCTTTGATAAATTATCTAAAAATTCGTTTTTAGAAAGGTCAAAATCTACGTCAATAGGCTTTATCATGCCTTGTACAGACACTTTCTTAGAGTTTTTATTTAACCTTTTTGATAGCTGTTTAAAAAGTTTCATTACACGTACCCTCAAACATATTATATACTTAGTAGATAAAAATTTCAATCTATCCTTCAATATTAAGGTTTAGGATATTATTTTCTTGATTATCATTTATATTTATTTTATAATTGCTATGCATATAATAAGTAAGAAAGAGGTCTGAAATGCTTGATATCAAATTGATTAGAGAAAACCCGGAAAAAATTAATGAACTTTTAAAACGCAGAAACCCTGATTTGTCAGTAGATGAAGTTATTAAGATTGATGAAGAAAGAAGAAAAGTTCAGGCTCAAGCAGATGAGTTGCGAGCAAAAAGAAAGAAAGATTCGCAATCAATAGGTGAACTTAAGAAAAAGGGTGAAAATACAGATGCTGTGCAAGCTGAAGTTAAAAAACTTGGCGATGAAATTAAGCAGCTGGAAGAACGTCAGACCGAATTAGATGATAAACAAAGAGACTTGTTGTTACATATTCCAAACATTCCAGATGAAACAACCCCAATCGGTACTTCTGAAGATGATAATCAGGAAGTGTATAAATGGGGTGAACCTAGAAAATTCGATTTTGAATTTAAAGCACACTGGGATTTGTGCGAGGAAAAGAATTTAGTTGACTTTGAACGTGGAGTTAAGATTTCACAAAGCAGATTTATTTTGTACAGAGGACTTGGTGCAAAGTTAGAACGTGCAATCATTAACTTCTTCTTGGATTACCACACTTCTCAACAAGGTTATGAAGAAATTCTACCGCCGTTTATGGCTAATGCTGCAACAATGACTGGTACCGGTCAGTTACCTAAGTTTAAAGAAGATATGTACAAGTGTGTTGATGAGGATTTATACCTTATTCCGACAGCTGAGGTTCCGGTTACGAACATTTATTCTAACGAAATTCTTTCTGAAGATGATCTTCCAAAATATATGACAGCTTACACACCTTGTTTTAGAAGAGAATCTGGTTCAGCAGGTCGTGATACAAGAGGTTTAATCAGAGTTCACCAGTTCAATAAAGTTGAACTTGTTAAGCTTTGTACACCTCAAACTAGTGCTGAAGAACATGAAAAACTAACTGAAGATGCAGAAAAAATGCTTCAGCTTCTTGAATTACCATACAGAAGAGAAGCTCTTTGTACCGCAGATATTGGTTTTTCAGCAAATAAATGCTGGGATTTAGAAGTTTGGATGCCTTCTTATAATGCTTATAAGGAAATTTCTAGTTGTTCAAACTTTGGTGATTACCAAGCAAGACGTGCTAACATTCGTTATAGAGATAAAGAAACCGGTAAAACGCAGTTCGTTCATACTATTAACGGTTCAGGACTTGCTGTTGGAAGAACTTTTGCAGCTATTGTTGAAAATTATCAGCAAGAAGATGGTACAATCATCATTCCTGAAGTTCTTAGAAAATATACTGGCTTTGACAAAATCTAAGAGGAATAGCCTTGAAAAATATCCGTGCTGAACTGAATAAAATGCTTGAGGAGCCCTTTTCATATAGGGACAATAAGCTAGTCAACAGCTGGATATTTTTCTGTAAGGTTTTATTATGTAGCAGATACATTTATATGAAAACTCCGTTCATAGTAAAACTCTTACTAAGTATCCCGATTTATTTTCTGGATTGGCATGTTTCTATTCCCTATTACTGTTTTATTTTTTGGTCAGTACTTCTTGATAAAAAATACAGGTATGATTATTCTGAGGAAACTTTTACAATTCGAAGATATTTTAAAGTTTATCTTTTTAAAAATGTGCTTTATTTAGCGACTTTTTTGTTTGCTTACCGGTACTATTTCCACCCTTATGGCTGGTATTATTCTGTGTATATGGTGCCGATGCTATTAATTGCCACAGGGTATGTACTTCCGATTTTTGACAGAAGAATTTACAATAATAAGTGAGGTTATTTTGGACATAGAATATTTTAATAAAGAAGATTATATAGATAAATTTTTCTTGCTGGTGCCTTCAATAATTGGATTATTTGCACTTGTAACATGTGTGTTTATATCTTTTTATACTCGGGATATTCTGGTTTATTCAAGTATAGGTGTATTGTTGTGTGTAACGGGGGTAGCACTTTCCCTGTTATACCTTAATAAATATATCAAAACATCAAAACTGACTATTAATACACGTGAACTATATTTCTGGGTGAATGGTTCAAAATATTACTTTAGCGACTTAATGCCAACATATGAAGTTAAAATGTCAAATCCCATAAAAAGTTCACGCTGGTACGATATTACTTTATATTTTAAAAATGGTTCAACGGAATCTTTATTTTTGTCCGACAAAAAAGCTCTAGCCTTTATGAATAAATATTTATCGGTATATTCAAAACCTGTAAAAAAAGAGCTTATATCAAATGAGGCTTAGTAAATACGCTTTTATTTACTCCAAACCTGTGTTATAATATAGATACTGGATAAGGAGCAAGTATGTTTGAGTTTCCATTTGAGCTGGATGATTTCCAAAAAGAGGCCTGCAATTATATATCGAACGGTGAAAGTGTTGTTGTATGCGCCCCAACAGGAGCCGGGAAAACTGTTATCGCGCAGCATGCAATACATTTGGCACTTCAAAATGATACCAGAATCTTTTACACTACACCATTAAAGGCATTATCAAATCAGAAATATTATGACTTTTCTGAAAAATATGGCTCTGATAAAGTTGGATTACTTACAGGTGATACCTCAATAAACAGAAATGCTCAAATTGTCGTAATGACGACTGAAGTTTTCAGAAATATGCTTTATGGAACAAATTTTGGGGCTGTTGCTGATAATTTAAAAAATGTTAGATATGTTGTTCTGGATGAGGTTCATTATATGAATGATGAACAGCGTGGAACTGTTTGGGAAGAGAGTATTATCTATTGTCCAACAAATGTTCAAATAATAGCATTGTCTGCAACTGTTGCCAATGCTGACGAGCTTACAGCCTGGATTAATACAGTTCACTCCGAAACAAAACTTGTTGATACTGATTTTAGACCGGTGCCTCTTAAATTCTTTTACTTTGACAGTTCTCAGCCAGATAAAATTTTACCGTTATTTACTCCGACAGGTCAGCTAAATAAAAAAATAAAACCTGAAAAGAGAGTTTGGGGTGCAAAGCGAAAAAAACAAAAATCATTTGTTAAAGATATTGTTCGAAATCTTGCAGAAAAAGATATGCTTCCTGCTATATATTTCACATTCTCCAGACGTAAGTGCGACGAGCAAATGGAAAGTTGTGCAGATTTAGGACTTGTAACCAGAGGAGAACAGGCTCAGATTAAACAAATTGTAGATGAGTACATAGCAGAAAACCCTCATTTATACAATAATAAGCACATAGATTACCTGCTGCAAGGTGTTGCATCGCACCATGCGGGGCTTTTACCTGCGTGGAAAAATCTTGTTGAAAAGTTATTCCAAAAGGGGCTTATAAAAGTTGTATTCGCGACAGAAACTTTGGCTGCTGGAATTAATATGCCTGCACGCTCAACAGTTATCAGTTCAACAAGCAAAAGAACTGATTCAGGTCACAGAATGCTTACGGCAAGCGAATTTCTTCAAATGTCAGGTCGTGCAGGGCGTAGAGGAATGGATGAGGTCGGATATGTTACTATTGTTGGTACAATGTTTCAAACACCGGAAGAGGTTGCTGAACTTGTCTTAAGTGACGCAAATCCTTTAGAAAGCCGTTTTTCACCTAGCTACTCTATGGTTTTAAACTTATTGCAAAGATTTTCTATTGATGAAGCTAAGGAACTTATATTAAAAAGTTTTGGTTACTTTTCATCAGGTTCTCGTTTAAAACCTTTACTAGCTCTCCAAAATTCATACGACAAAGAAATTAAAGAACGAGAGTTTATTTGTCCATTTAAACGGTCAGATAACGATTTGCACGAGTATGATAAGTTACGCCACATCTACGTACAAAACAGGCAGACTTATAAGAAGATATGTAAACAAGAACGTTCTAAAAACAGGCCATTGTCCCCTGAAGCAATTGAGTTTGGTAAGACTACAAAAGATATGCTCAACAAGATGCACACATTCCAATGTGACTGTTGCAAGCTTTATAAGAAACATTCTAAGAACATAGAAGTTCTTGAACGTATCAGAGTTAGAAAAAATAAACTTGAAAAAGAGATTGAACGTCAGCGAGATATATTCTGGAATAAGTTTTTAGCTCACAGAAGCGTATTGAACGCTTTTGGCTACTTATCTGACGATTACCCAACCGAAAAGGGCGTTATGACTGCACAAATTCGCTCAGAAAATGAGTTGTTCATTGCTGAAATTATAAATTCACATGTCCTTGAAAATTTAACTCCATCACAACTTGCTGGAGTTATATGTGCGATAACTACTGAAGAATTAAGAATTGATATTCCATATATTCCATTCTCTGAGCCTGTAAGAAAAACTTTAAATCTTATAAGAAATATTAGACGTAAAGTTGAAAAAGCGCAAAATGAATATTTGGTTGAAGCACCTTGCTATATAAATCCATATTTTAGCTCACTAATTGAACTTTGGGTAGAAGGTTCAGAGTGGGAAGATATTGTAGGACAGGTTGATATGGGCGAGGGTGATATTGTTAGAGCATTCAAGAGAGTTGTTGATGTATTGAGACAGTTTACAACGATTTCTAATGTTCCGGAAGCCCTTGTATTTACAGCAAGAGAAGCAATAGAAAAAATTCAACGAGAACCGGTAAATATTGATTAGGAGCTTTAAATGAAGTACCCGCTAAATTTTGTAGGTGTTTGTATAAGTTATTTGCCAAAGTGTTTTCAAAAAAGTGGCAAATACAGAATTAAACTAAAAAAATATTTAAAATATTGCCAAGATAAAAAAGTAAAACTTGTTATGACACTTCTTGTAAAAGATGAAGAAAAGCTTATAGAAGCAAATATAAGATTTCATTATGCAATGGGTATTGATCAATTTATAGTGACAGTCCATAATTCATCGGATAAAACTCTGGAAATAGTGACAAGGTTAAAAGCAGAAGGCATCCCAATAGAGATTGTAGTAGTAAAAGAGCCAGAACAAAAACAAGCCTTTCGCGTTGATAATATGATAAATATTGCTCAAAAAAAATACAAGGCTGACTGGATAATTAATGCAGATGCTGACGAGTTTTACTACTCAAAAGACTTAAATCTAAAGCGTAGTATATTAAAATACAATATTGGTAATGTTATCCGTGTAGATTCAACATTCTCATTTCCTGATGGCAGTGAAAATAGACTATTAAATCCACATTTTATAACGACATATGTGCAAGATTTTTGGTACAATTTATACCCAGATTTGCCTAAACTTGGAAGATTTAGAAATAAATCTTCTTGCCCAAAAGTTATACACAAAACAAAAGGCTATAAACACATACATCCCGGGAATCACGATGTTGCTATGTGGAATAAAAAAGTTCGTTCTACCTCTGACATAATTTTGTATCATTTTACCGATGGAACATATGAAGACTATCTCCAAAAAGCTATTAGATATTTAGATTCTCTCCCAAATACAGACTCAAACTTTGGTGTACATGTTAAATATATGCAAAAGCTTTACCATGAAGGAAACTTAGAAGAATATTACAACGCACGATACTCTAAAGATGTTTTTAATGAGCTTGTTAAATTTGGAGTAGTAACGAAAGATTATTCACTTATTAACTACCTTAAATATAAAGAAATATTAAGATAAAGTGTTTAAAATACCTTATTTAGTTTTGTTAAACGCTTGCTATCAGAGGGCTTGAAGTATTTGTAAATTTATGTTACAATAGTAGTAGGAAGTTCCTGTTTTGGTTATGCAGGTTTCCGATGAGTGTTATTCCCCACCCCACTCTAAAATAAAAAAGGTATCCGGTTACTAAAACACAAGCAGGTGACGACATGGATACTCTTGATCTCTACACAGGGAATACCCAAAAAACAACGGCGTTGGTGTTGAATATTGCCGCAATTATGGCAATTGTTGCCATGCATCATTTTTTATTCACCTCACCAATGTTTGCCGACGATATTAAACTTGCCAATGCAACAACTTACACAATAAATGTTGATGCATCGAAAGTTTATAATGAAATTAAAGAAGAGTTATCTCCAGAGGCAAAAAAAGAAAAATTTAACGAAAAAATTCGCACCAAATACCCAAATTCTGCTATCAGAACAGTTGCAGACGGTGTAAAACACGTTAGAATGACAAGGTACTATGATGGCAGACCAGTTAGGATTAATCTGGTTGAAATAGATAGATCATTAGCAAAAGATTTTGAGATAAAGCCTGCACTATCATCCTCATCATCAAATTTGAAATCAAGAAGAACAATCACAACTATTGCAAAGAATACAAATTCAATAGTTGCTTTGAACGGCACCTTCTTTAAGCCTCAGACAGGAGTTCCTCTTGGAACGCTTGTTATTGACGGAAAAATGTACACAGGACCAATCTACGATAGAGTAGCAATGGGAATTTTCGATGACAAATTCGAAATGGCACGAGTTCAGATGAATGCAAAGATTAAGGCAGGTAATCTAGTAACAAAGATTGATAACATAAACCAACCAAGAATGTTATCAACACATGTAATAGCATACTCAAGCGCTTGGGGAAAAACAGCACCTGCATCCCCGAAATATGGGATGCAGCTTGCTGTTAGCGGTAACAAAATTATCGCAAGTTCAACCTCAGCCTTATCAATACCGGAAGATGGATATGTAATAGTTGGCCCAGCAAGTAAATTAAAACAATTTAGCAACTCAAATAAGATCAAAGTTGAAATAGGAACAATACCGAATTGGAAGGGTGTAAACCATATCATAAGCGGTGGCCCATATTTAGTTAAAAATTCTGAAATATTTGTTGATATGACCGCCCAAAAGTTAGGAGCAATTGGCGGTAAAAATCCTCGTAGTGCTATTGGCTATACAGCTGATGGGGATTTAATAATGGTTGCTGTCGACGGAAGAGAAGGAAGTTCTGTCGGAATGACTTTGATGCAACTTGCATATTTTATGAAAGCAGCAGGTTGTACAAATGCAATGAATTTGGACGGTGGAGGTTCAACCGTAATGTATGTTGGCGGGCAGGTAGTTAATAACCCTGCTTATAAAGGCGGTATTGCAATCTCCAACGCCCTCGTTTTATCAAAAAAAAGCTAATCATTTTTTTACTACTCTAAACATATGATATGAAAGTGACAAAACTATATAATTAGCCGATGTTTTTATTTCTTAATATCGCATAATTATAATGTGCCGAATGGCGTTATTATTTTATATTCACAGGTGGTTAGATTAAATGAACTTACACGAACAATGTCTTTTAAGATATCTTAAAAATCCGGATGAACTTTCTTATTCTACTGAAATTCTTAAATTAAATAATTTTATTCTTGAAAAACGTTTTCTTGTAAAAAATTTTGTTGCCAAATCTTCCAGTATCAATTATACTGATAATGTAGATTTGGGTTAGGTATATGTTGAGAAAAATTTTATATTCAATTTGGTTATTATTGGTACTTTTTACAGTATTTGTAAGTGTTAAAAATACAAACTTTGACACATTTATTTCAATGATAGAAAGCCGTACATTTGATTTACGCCAAAATGTATTAATCAAAGAACGCAGTAAGAATGTTAGCGACAAAATTGTTATTATTGCTATTGATGACGCAACTTATGAATATATATTAGATAAGTATGGTGAATGGCCGCTTCCAAGAAGCATTTATGCTGAACTTGTTGATTATATTGAAAAGCAGCAACCTCAAAGTATTGCTTTTGATTTGATGTTTGTAAAATCAATGAAAAGTAATGCTGTTGCCGACAAAAAGCTTATTGATATGATGCAAAAATACGATAATGTGTTTGTATCAATGAATTTGGACGATCAGTCTCATGACTTGCGTACTCCGCCGAACCTTCCGGACAGTTTAAGCATTAGAGTTGATAACAAATCACCAAATGTTGATTTTTCTTCTCAAACATACACAAATTGCAGAAAAATTCTTGATGGAATTTTATATCATACATCAAATATTGGTATGATAAATGTTACTCGTGCCGAAGACGGGATTTTGAGAAAAATGCCGGTGTTGGTTAAATATCAAGGGAAATACTATCCTCAACTTGGTTTAAAGGTAGGGATGCATTACCTTGGTTTAGACCCCAAAAAGCTTGTTATTGATTCTAACTCAAATTTAATTTTAGGCGATAGAAAAATATATCTTGATAAAGATGGCAGTGCAATATTAAACTGGTACGGGCCACACGAAACGTATGAATACATTCCGATGTATAAGATTATTCAGCTTGTAAACGGTAAATATTCTGATGTTGATCTAAACTTCAAGGATAAAATTGTTTACTTTGGTACAACAGCCTCCAGCTTATTTGATATTAAGACGGTACCGTCATCAAGAGTATATCCTGGTGTTGAGGTTCAAGCTACATATGTAAACAATATTATTGATAATAACTTTATAAGAAGACTGGATAGATCTTTTACTATATTTTTAGGCACACTTTTGTCAATCATAACTATTTGTATCGTTATGAATGAAGCATCTGCTTTTGTTGGTTCACTAGCAGCATTTTCAGTGTATTTACTCTATGTTTTTGCTGCGTACTATGCTATGAAGTATTTTAACCTATGGGTTGACATAATTTATCCTTTGTTGCTTGCTATTTTAACATTTATTTCTGCATATATTGTAAAATATCTAATAAAGTCAAGGGACTTTGAACAACAGTATATGCTTGCTACGACTGATGGTTTGACAGATTTATATAACCACAGGTATTTTCAAGAGCAAATGCGTATGATGATTGAGGCTTCTAAACGTTATGAAACTTCATTTTCTTTGATTATTCTCGATATTGATTTCTTTAAAAAATTTAATGATACGTTTGGTCACCAGGCTGGAGATGCAGTGTTAAGACAGGTTGCACAAACATTAAAGAAAAATATTCGTTCCACAGATATTGCTTGTCGTTATGGCGGCGAGGAAATGAGTATAATATTACCTAAAACAGATCACGAAATCGCAATCTTTACTGCGAACAAAATATGTGCAAGGGTTTCTTCAAAAGATTTCAGGCTTCCTAACGGAAGAGAAACTTCCGTAACAATTAGTCTTGGTGTATCAACATTCCCGAATGACGGCGTTACTGCTGAAGAATTAATCGAAGCAGCAGATAAACGTTTATATAACGCAAAACATAATGGCAGAAACCAAGTTGGTGGCTAATTTCCTTCGTTAAAATATATGTTAAGTTATATTACAGAAATCCATGAAAAAAGCAATTTCACAGTATATATAACGTTTATATATTTAAGAGTAAAAAACACGAAGGATACTTATATGGGTTTCTTGACCTCGACATTTATGAAATCATTTTCTTTAAGGATGAAGCTCCAAGCACAAAGGCGCTTGATGAGCATCAACCTTGAAGTGGGTCGAGTTCAAAGACAAATGAGAAACCAACAAAGACAATTAAAATACCAACAAAAATATGATAATATGATGATGCAAGCTGATCTATCAACAAGGTTATACGGATCAGCTGGCAATGTTGGTTTGTATGACCAATTAAAAGCTGCACAAACGGCTGGTGATACAAGTCAAGCAAATAGTATATTTGGTCAAATTCAACAAGCACAAAATAACTATGCAATGCAGCGTGAATATAATTCTAGTTACTGGGATGATTGGATGGAGCAGCAACTTGAGCCATTGAAAGATGAAGAAGAACGCTTGCAACTGGAAAAACAACAGGCTGAAAATGAATTAGCTCTATGGACTGAATCTGAAAAAGCTTACACTCAATCAGCAAAAGACGATATTAAATCTGTAGTTCCTGATGTTGGCTAATCTAGCTAGTTAACAATTCTTTCCCTTTTTTATGTTTATGTTATAATAAATATGAAAAAGAAAGAGGTTGATAGTACAGATGAAAGTAAGCGTTAAAGTTCCAGCAACAACAGCCAATTTGGGACCAGGATTTGATTGTTTAGGGCTTGCACTACCGTTATATAATACAATTACGATTGAAGAAACAGTTCTACCAGGAACAGGTGTAGAAATAAATGTTCTTGTTAATGAGAATGTTTCGGACGAATTTTCTCTTGAACATGTTCCGATAGATGAAAACAGTATTATATATAAGGCAGTTGAACTACTATATAATTCAATTGGTCAAACACCAAGCGAGTTAAAAATTACAATACATTCAGAAATCCCAATTGCCAGAGGTTTAGGCAGCAGTGCTTCTGTTATTGTTGGAGGCTTAATCGCTGCTAACGAATTATTGGGTCATCCTGCAGATGAAGCTGCATTACTATCTATTGCGACTGAAGTAGAAGGACACCCGGATAACGTTACTCCTGCTATCGTTGGCGGGCTTACAATGGCATCAACCGAAGAAGATGGAAGTATTGTATATAGAAAGTTAGATTGGCCTCAAGACTGGATGCTTACAGTTTGTGTGCCTGAGTATGAACTTCCGACAGAAATTTCACGTTCTGTATTGCCAAAAGAAGTTCCAATGGAAGATGCAATATTTAACTCTCAGCGTATGGGAATGTTTGTACAAGCTGTAAATACTCACGATGCTGAATTGATGAAACTTGCGCTAAAAGACAAACTTCATCAACCATACAGAATGAAACTTGTTCCGGGCTTAGAGAAAATAATGGAAAATCTTAAGCATGAGGATAATGTTCTAGGTTGTGTTCTTAGTGGCGCCGGTCCTTCTATATTGATTGTTTCACTTAAAAACAACCTTGATAGAATGAAATCTATCGTGAAAGAAACTTGGGATGATTTGAATATTAAAGCCCAAATCTATACTTTCCCTGTTGAATCTCACGGTGCACACGTAATTTCTCATGATAAATAGCCGATAATGCTTGCCAGACTTAGGTCTTAAGCTCTCAATGCGGCTAAAATAGAGGATATGTATGTATAAATTATATTCATACTTCACAAAAGACGGTTCTGTGGGGCTTTTTAGCCCTGAAGATGATGATATCTATCACTCTACCTACGGTGCCGCAAGTGAGGCGTATGAAAAATTTATATTCCCTGCAAATATCATTGATTTTCTTTTAACACATGACAGTATAAAAATTTTAGATATTTGTTTTGGAATTGGTTACAATTCAAAAAGTTTTCTAAATTATTTTTTAAATTTGAAAAATGAAATTTCAAAAAAAAATTTTGCAAATCTAACAAAAATCTTATCACCATATAACGATAAGATATATACTAATAATATTTTACACGATATAACAAATAACTACACGATATATTCCGATAATATTTCAGAAGAAAATTTAATAAAACTCAACGAAAGGTTAAATAATTATAAGGTTTATATCAAAGCGATAGATACAGATAAAGTTCTAGCATATTTATCACCATTTTTTGTATCAGATCGCACGGAACCACCAAAAAACTATAAATTACCTTTTAAAAATGATAAAATTTCAAAATTTCTATCAAATCAAAAGTGTAAACAAAATTCTAAAACAGGGAATAGTATAAATTCAGCTGATAGTGATATATCACTAAAAATAAGCGAAAGTTTGATAAAGTATCCGGTAGAATTAAATATAATATTACTGGATAAAATCATCCGCAGCAACCCTGACATACTAGAAAACAATGATATTGCCGAATTAATATCGAGCAAAAAATATAGGCAATATTTTAATGGTTATATTTGCCGTTTATTGGATTTTTATAAATCGAGAGAGTGTAATTATACCCCTCTAAGGCGCATAAAAGCCTTTTTACATAATATATATTATAACCACCTATCAAAACGTTATAAAAGAGCATTGAATGAGCCATTATATAAGAACTTTGATTTTGACCTTAAAATTAACGATGCAAGAAGTGAACTCTTAGAGGATAATAATAAGTATAATTTTGTATTTTTAGATGCTTTTACACCTGCAAAATGTCCTTGCCTATGGACTGTTGATTTCTTTCGGCTCATATTTGATCATTTAGAAGCGGATGGAATGATTTTAACATATTCAAATTCGGCAGCAATAAGGAACGCATTTATCGAAGCCGGATTTTGCATTGGAAAAATATTTAATCCTGTTGAAAATAAATTTACAGGTACCATTGCTGTCAAAAATAAAACTCTTATAAAACATGAGCTCTCAGAATACGATTTAGGGCTTCTAAAAACTAAATCAGGTATAACTTATCGTGATGAAAATTTAAACGGGCAAAATGAGGCTATTATCGCTCGGCATACTGAGGAAGTTAATTCATCAACTCTAATCTCAAGTTCTAAATACATAAAGCAACATAAATCTAAAATTTGACATTTTTAAACACATAACATATTATACATATATAGTTTATTGGTATTTGAAAGATTATTATAAGGAGAGCGCGGTTGAAAAGGTTGATTATACTAATGGGTGTACTACTTTTAGCTTCAACACCTGCATTTTCGTCACATTGGGTTCAAGTTGGTCCTCAGCATTTTGTTGACGTTGACACTATCAAAAGAAAAGAAAATTTTGAAGGATATCCGCTTAACGGTAGATACTATGTGGCTTGGACAAAAATTGTTGCAGAAAAGAAGCCTATTAAAACAATACTAAACAAAGATGTTTGGGTTTCTGCAAGCAAAATTCTTTTGGATTGCCAAACAAGATATGTAAGACGTCTTTCTTATTTTGCATATGATGCTAATGGCCATTCAATTGTTGAGCACAAAATGGTAAATGAGCAATGGCAGCATATTCACCCTGGTACACTACCTTTTGAAACATTAAATTTTGTATGTAGTGGTGATTATGAATTGCACAATTTTGATCATTTAGATCATTTGCTAAGACATTAAACATAAATTTTATTGGTATATATCGTATTGATACAACAAAAGGTTAATTAATATTAATTAACCTTTTTGCTTTAAAATAAGAAAAAAAATATAATTTAATTATGAAAAAGTATGATTTAATAGTTGTTGGCGGAGGAACTGCAGGTTGTGCTGCTGCATATACGGCCGGCAAATTGGGATTGAAAACTTTAATTATTGAAAAAAATATACACTTGGGTGGTACAATTACGTCAGGACTTGTTGTTCCGGCAATGAAATCTTCTGAAAATCAGATAAATACAGAATTTTTCCAAGCGTTGATTGATGAATTACACTCTATTGGTGGACAAATCACTTATTTAGGCAACCCAGGCTGGTTTAATCCTGAGCTTATGAAAATAGCGCTTGATTCACTTATGGCAAAAGCCAACGTGGATGTTTATTTTGACACACATATTACAGCTATTGAGCATATAGATAGAGAGATTAAGTCCATTACAATTTCAAAAGAAATCTTATCAGTATATAACGCTAAGTCACAAACAAAACAAAAGAAGTTATCAGTACCTATCGAGACGAGATATGTTGTAGACGCGACAGGAAATTGCGAAATTGGAAAATTTTGTGATTGTGAATTTTTAGAAAAAAAATCTGAAAATCAGCCGGTAAGTTTGAGATTTATTATGAGCGGTGTTGACTTAAAAACGTTTGGAGACTGGCTTTTAAAGACCGATAGCGACAGAAACACGACAACAGTAGAGGAAATTGACGGATTTACACACCTCTCTACAGCCTATACGTGGGATATGGATAAAAAATGGGCATTACGCCCTCTATTTAAGGACGCAGAGGCAAAAGGGGAGCTAAAACCACACGACAGTAACTATTTTCAGATATTTACAGTAGCTGGAATGCCTAATACTGTTGCGTTTAACTGCCCTCGCATCATTGACTACAATGAAGCTCTTGCGGTGAAAGATGTCTCAAAAGCCTTGATATTAGCGAGAAAGACGATATATAGGTTATCAAATTTTTGTAAAAAATATTTTCCTGGATTTGAGAATGCATATATCTCAAACATTGCCGATATGCTTGGTGTTAGAACCTCTAGACGCATAAAGGGTAAATATGTGTACACTATGGAAGACATAGTTTCTGGCAAGACATTTGAGCACCCAATTGTGATTGCAAATTACCCAATAGATGTTCACTCTAAGAAAAAGAATGCTTCTACATTAAAAATGGTTCAAGATTATCAAATACCTATTGAGTGTACAATGTCAGCTGATATTGACAATTTATTTGTTGCCGGAAGATGTATATCTGCTGATTTTATGGCTCAAGGAGCGCTTAGAGTACAGACAAGCTGCTTCTCAATGGGCGAAGGAATTGCAAAGTTCATTGCACAAAAATTAGCAAATGATTAAATCACTTTGAATCAACCTGAGCAATAAGAATTTGAGCAGCATCGAGCAAGGGATCAATTGTTGTTGAAAATGGCGGTGCGTAGGTAAGATCATTACGTGCAAATTCATCAACGGTTAGCCCGCCAAGTAGAGCTGTTGTCAGTGTATTAATTCTTTTGTCACTATCACCAACACCCATTGCTTGCCCACCAAGTAACTTACCTGTTTTTTTATCCGCAATAAGTTTTATCGTAATGTCATTTGCATCAGGCATATACCCAACTTTATCGTGTTTTGTTACCTTTGCAACCGCGACTGAATAACCTAATTTCTCTGCAACACGCTCGGTAAGTCCCGTCATAGCAATAGTTAAATTTAAGCATCTAGTAACGGCAGAAGACAAAACCCCATGAAATTCATTAAAACCACCACAAGCATTAATTGCAGCACATCGTCCCTCTTTATTTGCATTAGACCCAAGCGGCATCCACACAGGAGTTTGACTTATTAATTGAGTCTCTTCACAACAATCTCCACAAGCATAAATATCTGACTCAGAAGTCTCCATTTGCTTATTCACTTTAATTGCGCCTGTTATACCTAATTTAATCCCTGCATCAACAGCTAACTGCACATTTGGCTTAACTCCAGCGCAAATAATTACCATATCAGCCTCATAAACGTCACCATTTGAAGTTTCAACCGTATGCACACCATCTTCATCACCACAAAATTCAGTAACCGCCTGATCTGTGATAAGAGTAAAACGACCTGCATTAATTGAATCCAAATGTTCCTCAACGAGTACCGACATATCTTCATCAAGAACAGGCATTATATGACTTCCTCGCTCAATGAGAGTTGTATGAATATTATTTCTCACAAGCGCCTCTAACATCTCAATGCCGATATATCCACCCCCAATAATTACTGCACGCTTACAGTCCGGTAACCGCTTCTTTATATTAATTGCATCATTAATAGTTCTGACACTAAAGATGTTTTTAAAGCAATTATTCTTAATTGGTGGAATAATTGGAGAAGCACCTGTCGCAATAATTAATTTGTCATACTCTACCAAAAACGAAATATTAGCCTCTATATCATGCACCAGAACTTGCTTAGAGACCGGAATAATTTTAGTGACCTTATGAAGCAGATGAACATTTATGCCGCCAGCTCGAAATTCTTCAGGAGAACGAACCAACAAAGTGCGATAGTCATCAAAGTTTCCTTCAACATAATAAGGAATACCACATGCAGAATAAGAGACGTGTGTATCTTCGGTATAAATATCAATCTCTGCGTCAGGAAGTATTCTTTTTGCTTTAGCAGCAGCCTTTGCACCGGCTGCAACACCACCAATAATTACAATTTTCATACTCAAAGAATACAAAAATATGTTTCTTTTTTGTATTGCCTAACCAGAGAAAATTCAGACTAATTTATTCCAGAAGTTCCTAAGATACATTCACGCATAAATTCACAATATGAATCTAAATCACTTTTAAATTCCTCAGCTTTATCGACAAGATTTTGTAAATCAACGATAATACCTTCTTTTTTAAGATCTTCAAACATGTATAATTTCTCCACTAATCTACATGTTTTGGTACGGCAAAAAATAACGAAACTTTAGAAATTTAAAATATATTTTACAAAATTTAACTAATTATTTTCGCTGTAAACAAGTTTTTTTCTTAAATTCCACTGAATCAAAGTAAGCACAAGAATTATACTGAATAAAACATACGCCAATGCCGAAGCTCTACCAATATTAAAGTACTCAAAAGCATTCTTATAAATTGCATAAACAAGCACATTGGTGCTATCTAAAGGTCCACCCTGAGTCATCAAGTATATCAGATCAAATACTTGGAATGAGCTTATTGCAGTAATTATGACAACAAAAAATATAGTGGGAGAAAGCATTGGAATAGTAACATTTTTGAATGTTTGCACAGAATTTGCACCATCAATTTTCGCAGCTTCAAAAAGACTTTGAGAAATACCGCCAAGCGCAGACAAAAATATAATCATATTATACCCTATAAGCTTCCAAACTGAAACAATTATCATTGCCGGCATTGCATAATGAGTATCATAAAGCCAATTTATATGGAGCTGTAATATATTATTCAAAAAGCTTATGTTAGGATCAAAAATCCATTCCCATACAATCCCGATAACAATCATTGGAGTAATAAAAGGTAAAAAATATGCGGTTTTGTAAAACTCACTTCCCCTAACTTTGGAATTTATAATTGCAGCAAGTACAAGCGGAATAATAACACCGAAAACAGAAGTTGCAACTGCAAAAACAATTGTATTTATGAGAATTTTAAAAAACAAAGCATCAGAAAAAATTTCACGATAATTTTCCAATCCAACAAATTCAATAGGATTAAGCAAATCCCATTTGGCAAAACTTAATCCAAATGAACAGATAACCGGAATAACAATAAAAATTAAAGTCCCAATAAGAGCCGGAAGAATAAACACCCATCCTGCGGCACTTTGGCTATTTAATATTTTATCCAAAAACTTTTTCATGGTATAATTATACAATAAATGAGAGAATTAGGGAGATAAAATGATGGATAATAAATTTGATCACGCATTTGGAAAGAACGATATTAGAGGTATATATGGCGATGATATCACCGAAGAACTTTTCTATAACGTTGGTAGAGGATACGTTAAATATTTAAAAGAACAATCTGGTGAAGAAGAAACCTCAATGTATCTTACAGTTTGTATGGATGCCAGAACACATTCTCCATCACTTTCAAAAGCATTACAAGCAGGCATAACATCAACAGGAGCACACGTAATTGATTTGGGACTTGCCCCAACTCCAATTGGCTACTATTCTGAAGTTGTTGGAGTACCGTCAAATTTAACTGATGGCAAAAAAGTTATTGCAGCTTGTATTATTACAGCAAGCCACAACCCTAAAGAATACAACGGAATGAAGATGACATTCCGCAATCAAACGTTGTCAGAAACCCAAATCAAGGAAGTAAAAACAATTACACTGGCAAATTGGACAGATGATATTCAACCGGTACATGCTGAGCTTGTTCAACAATACAATATTATCCCTTCATACATCGAAGATATGAAATCACGCTTTGGTAACATTGGAAAAGGTGTTAAAGTTGTCGTTGACAGTGCCAATGCAACGGGAGGTATTGTTGGACCTGAACTATACAGAGAACTTGGATGTGAAGTTGTAGAATTATTTTCTGAACCTGATGGCACATTCCCTAATCACCACCCAAATCCTAGTGTTGAAAAAACATTAGATACACTTAAAGCAACTGTGATTAAAGAAAAGGCAGATATAGGAATTGCATATGACGGTGATAGCGACAGAATTGGTGTAATCGATAACTGCGGTAAGTTCTTAACAGGAGATAAACTTCTTTTGATCTACGCAACTGAACTTATCAAAGAATGTAAAAAAGATGGTATTTGTCCAAAAGTGGTAAGTGAAGTTAAATGTTCTCAAGTGCTTTACGATACAATTAATAAAATTGGCGGCGAGGCTATAATGTGCAAAACAGGCCACGGTTATATTAAATCCAAAATGAAAGAAACTGGTGCTATTCTTGCCGGAGAAATGAGTGGTCACACATTCTTTAAAGATAAATACTTTGGCTTTGATGATGCTATATACGCCGGCTGCAGAATTATCGAAGTTATAGCAAAAAATAGAAAAGAAAACCCTGAGTTTACTATTTGCGACATGCTAAAACCTTTCGATAAAGTATATTCGTCACCAGAACTTAGATATCCTTGCCCTAATAAGCTAAAAAAATCAACTTTGGAAGCTGTTAAGGAAAAAGTAAACAACAATAAGAACATATTCGGAACAGAAATAAAGGATATCATTACCCTTGATGGTATGAGAATTGTCTTTGACGGCGGATTCGCACTAATCAGACAAAGTAATACAGAACCTGTATTTACACTTCGTTTTGAAGCTGAAAACAAAGAAAAGTGTGAACAATTGCAATCAGCAATGACCGGCATGCTTGATGATGTTCTAAAAACAACAGTTAAATAAAAATCTGCTCATCAGAAATAAGTTCAGCCGGACTATAACCGAGAGCTCGTGAAATCTTCTCTACAACATCCAAAGTAGGTGAAGATAGTTGTCCCTCAATCTGAGCAAGTGTAGATTTACCAATTCCAGCGAATTGTGCAAGTTTTTCTTGTGAAAAGCCTCTGCGAATTCGCTCGAATTTTATTCTCATTGCAAATTCTTGGGCTAACCTGGAAATCTTTTTTGTACGTTTTTTCATAACCGAATTCTAGCATAAATATAATCTGAAATTTTAGCAAAAAAAACCTGATTTTAGGGGATAAAATCAGGTGCAAAATTTGTAGGGGAAAAATTAATTGGAGTTATATATTAGAAAAACTTTTTATATCAAATGAAGAGCTTGCTTATTGGCAACTGCAATGAAGTTCATTTGAGCTAGTAAAACTTCAGATCTGTCAACAAAGTTTTCAGCCTTTGTATTAGTTGTAATTTGATCTTTATACATATCATTAAGCTTTTGATCGATTTTCTTTAAGTTAGCTACTGCCATCTTATTGCCTCTCTTCTTATTTGCTCTCTGTGTATATATAAAGTATATACAAATTTAAAAATTTCACTAAGAAGGTATTTTGTTACATTTCTTTACAAAACCTAAAATAAAACCGTACAAACCGCAATTTTAAAAGCTAAAATGTTTTTATACTAATATAGGGGAAAATAGTAAGTAATGTTAGATAATGTGAACAAAAATTATAGACCTGAATTTGGCAGCACAACTGCAAATTTTGGTATGACGACTCAGCAAGGTGGGAATCAGGCACACCCGGCAATGCAAGCTGAGATAAATAAAGAACGCATCAAAGATGCTGCAAACGACAACTACATTGCTAACAGAGTAAATGCTTTTTCTGAAGTAGACCCTACCCTCCAAATGGGAGTAGCATTGCCTGTATGGCTGGTAATGAACCAGGCTATGGACAGGTATTTAAAAGCCTGTGGAGGAGAATATTCAAAATCAATTCCTGGAAGAATAGGTAATTTTGGAGACAAGATAACAGATTTCTTAACAAACAACCCTGTTGCAAAAGGCATTAATAAAGTTTTAAACAAAGGCCAAAGATTCGCCAAGAGAAATATTTATGATAATTCTGCACTATTGCGTGCATTTGATAGAACCCCATCACAACCGGAATTAACACTTGTAAAACACCAATTTGCAGGTGATTTGGGGATGATTGCAAATGATATTACAAACCCTTGTGACGCATTTTTAGAGTCAGTTAAATCTGCGAAAGATTTAGATTGCCTCGGTGCAAGTAAGGCAGATATACAAAGAGTTGAAGGTTTACTAAAGAAAGCCGCAACAGCAGAAGAAAAAAGATTAATATTACAAGCCGAAGAGTTTAGGCTATTAAGCCCGGATAAATCATCAAAAGCGATCAGAGCATTCAAATACAATGCTAATGAAAAAGTTAAAGCAAAAATTCTTAAAGACTTAAAAATTAAAGCAATGGGCTTTAAGGACGCTGCAGAGTACGAACTTCTTAAGAGTGACCCAATAAAATATCATGAGAAGTTAATCGAAGTATTCAAAAAAGCCAACAAAAAGATGTTCTCACGTGTAAGTTGGTCAGATAAAAACATTATGACTAAGTTAAACGGAGAAATTTTTGGCAGAAAAGTAAGTTTCTCGCAAATGGCAAACCTTATCCAAGCTTCAAAAGGTATGTCAAACACTATGCACCGCTCAAAACTCGGCAGAGGGCTTGCTAAACTTTCCAACATGATAATGGAAGGTTCAACAAGCAGAATGGCTGGCGGTAAGATAATGGCCTTGATGCAAGCATATTTCCTTGCTGAGGCAATAATTATGGCGAACAAACAAGAAACAACAGGAGACAAATTTAAATCACTTGCTGAAAGAATGACTGAACTTATCGGATTCTTTGTATTTATGCCGCCATCAATTAAATTAATGCACAAAATAGGTGGTCTACAATATAGCGGAATGACACCTGAGCAGATTGCAAATTACAGACAAGCTGTTAAAGAGTTCAATGAAAAAGTTATGAACTGTGCATTTGCAAACAAAAAAGAATATAAAGCTGCAAGAAAAGTTCTAAGAAGCCAATTCAGACCAAAAACAAAAAATCCGTTTGTATGGCTTGCAAGAAAGTGTGCAGATATAATAACAGTTGGCTTAGAACAAGTAAGACCATATACCAGATTTAAGCAAAAACAAGTAAATCTGTGCATTACAGAAATTTTAAAGAGTCCGCTCCAATACATTAAAAACATTGGACCTAGACTTAAAGATTTTGCTTGTAACCCTAAATACTGGTTAAAACAAATGGCAGGTTATCCTGTAAGATTTATATTGCCAATGATGGTATTTGTAACATTCTTCAACAAACTTGCAGTAAAAGGTTGCCACGCAATCTTTGGCAAACCAAAATACTCAATCTTAGACAAAGAAAAAATTGAAGAAGAACAGAAAAAACAAGAACAAATGGCTGCAGCAGCCAAAATAAATCAGGCAACTCAAAATCAGATTAACAGAACCTCAGTCGCAAGCACACAAACTCAAACCAATACTGCAGCGGCAGCAGGCACTACAAACCTGCTAAATAAATATAAAAATCCTCAACCTAAGAGTGCACAAATTAGCAGTCAGGGAAGTTTACTAAACAAGCTAAAACCTAACAAGACTGAGGACAAGGCTGCGGCTAAAAACGAATCGCAAACAGCAAAAAACGAAGAAACAAAACAACAAGAAGAACCGAAAAAGGCAAGATACATTCCTTCACCTGAAGGTGTAAAAATTGTACAAAAAGACAACTCTGAGGTTGATGCAGCATTGCAACGAGCAGATGCTGCGGAAAAGAAAGCTTTAGAAGTTCTTGCAGGAAAGATGTCAGTGTAAGTTAAATCTGATTAACTAAGAAAAAGCCTTAAAGGATCTCTCAACATTCTTTTCAACAGTTGTCTTGATGCTGTCATATTCACTTTCCAGTGCAGAATGTTCTGTATCAAGCTTTTTAAGCTGACTATCATATTGCTTATCCTGAGCTTGAATTTCCTGCAGAGCAAGATTGTATTTTGCTTCAGCCTTAGCAAGATCAGTGTCATCCGTATCTTGGACAATATCAAGTGCTGAAGTGTAAGCAACAGCTTTCCACTCAATTGTATCAACAGGAGCATTGGAATCCTCAGAATTAGAACGTTGAGCCAATTCTAAAGTAACAATACCATTCTCCAGAGCATATTGGATCCATTTAGAACTATTTAAGTCAGCATCGGATAAAACAGTCCAACTCTGTTGTGATGCAGAACTCTTATCATCACTATCACCATTCATTCTGTACCACAAATTTGTGTACCAACTTTTTTCATCTTCGTCATAATTTTGTAAAAACTCTTCTAAAGAGTCGCTATTTTGATAATTTGCAGACTCTTTTTCACTAACCATAGCCTGCCCGGCCGAGTTTACAATAACGTATTGGTTTTTAAGCGGGCCATATTGAGTCAAATTTGCAGCGGTTAACTTTTGATAACTTACATTTCCTTGAGCATCGTAAGTTGAATATTTTAGCTGACTTTTATTAAGTGCCCTAACATACTCATCACCCGCAACCATATTAGCCTCAGAAAGCCTGATTTTTGCCTGCGTAATACTCTGCGCCTTAAGTTCATTATCTCCTAAGCGCTTTGTTATCGAGAGTAATCTTGCTTGACCGGCTGCCATACCCATAGGCACATATCCTTATAGTTGTACATAATTTTCTACGACATATGGTGTAATAAACTTTAAATCGGGTCTAAAAATTTTACAAATGTTAACATCTATGATAAAATAAGCGTATGGAATTATGCTTGTTTCAAGGAACATTCAATCCTATACACAACGCACACTTAAGAGTTGCAAAATATGTGATAGAAAATCAGAGAGCAGATAAGGTGATCTTTATACCGGCATTCATTCCGCCGCATAAGGATTGCGATTCAAATTTGAGCTTTCACAGATTAAATATGGTAAAGCTTGCGACTGAAGACGAAGACTGCTTTGAAGTTTCTGATATTGAGTTTAAGCTTGGAGGAAAATCATATACATATAGAACAATATGTGAGCTAATTAAAAAGTACAAGCCTGAAAATAAAATTAAGTTCATCATAGGTACAGACGCTTTTAGAAAGATAGAAAGTTGGTATGAAACCGATAAACTTAAAGAAAAATTACATTTTTTAGTTTTTATTAGAGAAAATAATTTTCAAGAATGTGAGCTTGACTATCTAAAAGAAAAAGGATACGACTTTGAGATTATGCCACTTGAATTTAAAGATATATCATCAACAAACATTAGGAATGTTGAAAGTAAGTTGATATCAAGCATATCCGTCCCGGAGAAAGTAGAGGAATATATAAGAAAAAATGATTTATACAAAGATTAGTGAACAAGAGATTTGTGATTGGTTAAAAAATAATTTGAGTGAAGAGAGATACTCTCACTCACTTGGAACTGCGCAGTGCGCAAAAGAACTTGCAAATAAATTTGGACTAAATGAAGAAAAAGCTTACATTGCGGGGCTTCTTCATGATGCAGCAAAGTGTTTTTCTAACGAAAAACTACTTGAAATTATACATAACAACCTTGATGTAGAAGAAAGTGAACTTCAGAACTACAAAACACTTCACGCTCCAGTAAGTGCATACATCGTAAAAAAGGACTTTGGAGTTGATGATGAAGAAATTTTGTCAGCAATCAGATGGCATACCTTAGGAAAAATCGACATGACTGATTTTGAAAAAATAATATTTTTAGCTGACAAAATAGAACCAAATACTAGAGAGAAGGAACGTTCTGAAGAAATAAGACAATTTTTGGATGAAGAGAATGGCTTAAACAAGGCTCTTTTGAAGTGTTACAAAAACACAATTAAAAGCTTGGTTAAAAGAGACTTAAAGATCTGCCTTTTAACAATAGAGATATATAACAAATTGGAAGATATTGTAAACAGTTAATGTTTCATTTCTTTAACCATTTGACATCATTCGGGCATGTTCATGGTAGAATAAAGAAGGTAGTAAAAGGAAGTATCAATGAAAATATTAGAAGTAAAGAATAACTTGGTAAAAATTTCTTATACGGCGCAAGATAACCTTATTTTATCAGGCTTCGTAATAATAGAAGATTCTCAGTGTCCTTATGTTGCTCAAGTGATGAGTTTAAAAGCTGATAGTGGTTCTAATTATGCTATCGTAAAACTTTTATTTACATTTAACGAAGAAGGTATCGTTAAGAATTACAACGGCACAATTCCTGAGTTAGATGCAAATATTACAAGACTGTCTTCAAATGAACTTTTAGATATACTACCTGTTGAACAACCCCTAAAAATAGGTAAACTTGCTCAGCAAAACTTCTTATTAAACGTAGATTATTCTATCTTGGAAAAGAACCTTCTAATTTGCTCAGATAAAACTGAATATACTGATATTTTACTATCTAATTTTGCAAAACAAATTACTGAATACGGACAAAAATCAGTAATTTTTGATACAGATGCTACCATAAATGCTGAAAACACCCTTGTTTTTGGAAGAGATTTCAAACTTCCTTTAAATTACGATACTATCAACTTCATTTATGAAAATGATTTAACTGATGTCGAACCAACAAGCAAGGCTGTAATTCAAGACATATTCCTTGAGGTTCAGGAATATTCTAAAACTGTATTAGACAACTTTATACCGTTCGATAATTTTATCGCAGTAGTTGAAACACAATATAGAGAAACCGGAATCCCTGAATTAGCATTGTTAAAAAACAGATTGCTTAAATATAAGGAAGAAGCTGTATTTGCCCAAAACGTTAAAGAAATCCACGCATTACGCAGTGCAATCAGAGCAAATATGTCTACTTTAATAAATATTTCCAGAGCAGATGATGTATTGCAAAAGCAAATCATAAATTACGTTTATGACGAAATTAATTCAATGGATTTATTTGTAAATTCATTAGTAAAAATTAACAGCGCAAATGCAGATAAGAAATTGATTCGTAAGTTCTTATCTCAAGATAAAATCTATACAACAGTTGCAGCTCCACACAATTACAAGTACGTATATGAGCTAAAAGATAGAGCAAGCAATATGATTTTCTTAGCTCCTCAGACATTACAACACGATTTCAACTCATATAACGTATTCCTAAACAAATTGAATGACGATGAATGTATCGTATTCGGAAAAGCAACACAAAACATTCCTCTAATTGTGGAAATAATGCCGTTAGAAGAACTTGAGGAAGAGTTTGCTAATATGCCGGCGGAAAAAGAAGAAGCTGTAACACCACAACCTGAGCCTGAACAGGAACCGGTTAAGGACGATTTTTCTGAAGAGTCTGATTCATATTCCTACGAAACAATGCTTGAAGATAATATTCCACTACCGGAGGAACCTCTTGAAGAGTTAGATGAAACTGCTCCAGAGCCGTTAGTAAACATTTTTGAGGAAATGCCTAAAGAACTACCTCCTCTTGAGTTAATGGATTATGATAATTCTGATGATTCTGAAGATTCAGAACAAGAAACTGTTGCAAATAAAATCCCTGTTGACATAGATGCTGATGACGAGGAAATCCTTGAAACCTCGCAAATTGAAGAAGAATTTGGAGGTTCTCCAAATAAACATTTAGAACTTGAAGAAGTTGAAGACGATGAAGTTGAAGAAGATGCACCTGTTGAACCTGAAGAAGAAGTAATCAGTGAAGATGAAATAGATACTTTTGACGAAAATTTCATACAGGAAACTGATGAGACTGAATCTTTAGAAGAACCTTTGGAAGACAAAATAGAGGAAGATGATAACAATTATCCTGCAGAAGAAACTGTTCAAGAAGAAGAAATTGTAGAAGAACAGCCTGAAGAAATCTCTGAAGAGGAACCTCTTGTAGAAGATTCAGAAGAAACTCTACCTTCATTGGAAGATGAGCTTCCTGCAGCTGAGCCTGAATTACCTATATTGGAAGAAACTCAGCAAGATAACTTGACCGAAGATGATTTAGATTTTATTCAAGATATAAATATGCCGGAAGAATCTAAGCAACCTAATCTTGAAGATCAACTCGATGATAAATTGGAAGATAGATTACCGGATGAAAACCCTCCAGTAATCCCTATATATCCAGCAGAAGAACCAACTGCAAATTCTAACGCAGTTGTATTTGAACCTGGTGACAGAGTTAGACATCCAAAATATGGTGAAGGTGTTGTTGAAAAAATGATTAAGTACGGAAACAAAGTTTTATGTTCTATAAGCTTTGAAAACGGCAGAAGACTCCTTGATCCAACAATTTCTGAGGTTCAAAAAGTATAAACTGTAAACATTTAATTATATTTATAAAGAAAAATCCCGCTTTAGACGGGATTTTTTATTATCAGTTGTAGCATCACAAATCTGTAAATTAATCTTGTTTAATTTCAGCAGGATTCAAAATAGCGCAATTTGTATTATTAAACTGCATTAGCTGAAGGAATTTATTTAAGTCTGCCTGAATTTCAGGGAAAGTATTATAATGCATTGGGATAACAGTTTTTGCCCCAAGCCAATCAGCAGCAACAACAGCGTGTTCAATATCCATAGTATAGTTCCCGCCTATTGGCAATAAGGCGATATTTGGTCTATAAATTTCCTTATAAGTTTTAAAATCAGGAGTTAAGCAAGTATCGCCAGCGTGGAAAATTCTAACACCTTCAATATCGAAGAGAATACTTGCAGCCACACCGCCATATGAACCGTCTGGAAGTGAGCTTGAGTGATATGCCGGAAGGAATATAGCTCTACCCCAGTCATAATTCAACCAACTACCAAGGCAAACAGCTCTTGTTTTAGCTTTTTTATCTGCACAATACTTTGCCACCTCGGTAATTGCTGTAATTGGAGCCTTTTTAGCCTTAGAAATTTCAATAGCTTCGCCCAAATGATCAGAATGACCGTGAGTTACAAATATATCAACAATATTTGACTTTTTATAATCATATTTTTCATTTATAGAAACCAACGGGTCAACAATAATTGATTTGTCGCCACTTTTAAATTCAAATGCACTATGTCCTATGTATTTAATATCAACCATTATGCTCTCCTTATTTTAAATATACATAATTACAAAGATAACAATATCATTTTTTTTGGTAAAATACAAGTATGAACTACGAAGAACATATGAAAAGGTGCATTGAACTTGCAAGACTCGGTGAGGGACATGTTTCCCCTAATCCGCAGGTAGGTTGTGTTGTACTTGACAGATATAACAATGTAATTTCAGAAGGTTACCACCATGAATATGGCGAGAATCACGCGGAAAGGGATGCCTTACTGAAGCTCGGCGTTGAGGATGCAATAGGTGGTACACTCGTTGTAAATTTGGAGCCTTGCTCACATTATGGTAAAACACCTCCTTGCGCGGATTTAATTATAGAAAGAGGCCTTAAGCGTGTTGTTCTTGGAATGCGAGATGTAAACCCAATTGTAGCAGGAAATGGGATCAGAAAACTTGAAGCTGCAGGAATTGAAGTTATTGAAAACATTCTTGAAAATGAATGCAGACAGCTAAATGAAGTTTTTATCAAAAATATGACTGAGCATAAAACATTTGTGGCACTAAAAACGGCAACAACATTAGATGGAAAAATTGCAACCTCGACCGGAAGCTCAAAATGGATTACATCAAGTGCAGCAAGAGAAGAAGTCCAAATAATCAGAAAGCGATATGATGCAATATTAACCTCATCCTCAACAGTTATTGCAGATAATCCTTCTATGCTCCATAAAAATAAAATTATTATTGACAGAGAACTAAAAACAGACTTTAAAAACTCAAAAATATATCAAAATGGAAATATTTATATTTTTTATGACGAAAAACTTAGTAAGCCGCAAGTTAATGGAATAAATTTTATTCCAACTCCAACTATTTTAGAGAAAATCGACCTTGAATACGTGCTAAAAAAAAGTTATGAACTGGGAATAATGAGTGTCCTAATTGAAGCCGGTGGAAGACTGAACGGCTCAATTTTAGAATACACGGATAAGATATACCAATTTTTTGCACCAAAAATCGTCGGGGATAATTCTGCACTATCCTGCTTTGATTACAGAAAAGTTGAAAATATTTCTGAAGCTAAAGAGTATAAAATAGAAGAAGTGAAAGCCTTCCCTCCGGATATTCTTATTATGCTAAATAAGAAATAAACTTTACTTTTATTTTTTACGGAACTATTATTACATTAATGGGGGAGAAAACAATGTATAATCCGAAATCACACAAAGCAGAAGAATTTATCAGCCACAAGGAAGTTCTGGAAACTCTTGAATATGCTGAACAAAATAAAAATAACACTCAACTTATTGATGAAATAATAGCAAAAGCTAAAGAAGAAAAAGGACTTACACACAGAGAAGCTTCTGTTCTTCTAGCTTGTGATATTCCGGAGAAAAATGAAGAAATTTTCAAACTTGCAAAAAAAATAAAGCAAAATTATTACGGAAACAGAATTGTACTTTTTGCTCCGCTATACTTGTCTAACTACTGTGTTAATGGTTGTGTATATTGCCCATACCACAAGAAAAATACACACATTCCAAGAAAAAAACTTACACAAGACGAAATCAGACGAGAAGTTGAAGCCCTGCAAGATATGGGGCACAAAAGACTGGCAATTGAAGCAGGAGAAGACCCTGTAAACAACCCTATTGAATACATATTAGAATCAATAAACACAATATACAGTGTCAAACATAAAAACGGTGCAATACGCCGTGTAAACGTAAATATTGCTGCAACAACGGTTGAAAATTACAAAAAATTGCACGATGCAGGAATAGGCACATACATTTTATTTCAAGAAACATATAACAAGGAAAGTTACGAAAAACTTCATCCGACAGGTCCAAAACACGATTACGCATATCATACAGAAGCTATGGATAGAGCAATGCAAGGTGGCATTGATGATGTGGGACTTGGTGTATTGTTTGGTTTGGAATCATATAAATACGAATTTGCGGCTATTTTAATGCACGCAGAACACTTAGAGGCTGCATTTGGAGTAGGACCGCATACAATAAGCGTACCAAGAATACGTAGAGCTGACGACATAGACCCTGACGTTTTTGATAACGGTATTGACGATGACACATTTGCCAAAATCGTTGCCTGCATAAGAATAGCAGTTCCATACACAGGAATGATTGTATCTACAAGAGAAAGTCAAGAATGCAGAGAAAAAGTCCTTGACCTTGGAATTTCTCAGGTTTCAGGCGGTTCAAAGACAAGTGTAGGCGGTTATTTCCAACCAATGCCAGAAAAAGAAGACTCCGCTCAATTTGACGTTTCTGACAGAAGACCTCTCGATGAAGTTATCAAATGGCTTATTAACTTAGGTTATATTCCAAGTTTTTGCACTGCTTGTTACCGAAAAGGAAGAACAGGTGAAAGGTTTATGGAAATCTGTAAACACGAGCAAATCCACAATTTCTGTCATCCTAACGCATTGATGACACTGAAAGAGTACTTGGAAGATTATGCTTCACCGGAAACTAAAGCGGCTGGAGAAAAACTAATTAACGAAGAATTGATTAATTTCGATAATGAAAAACTTAAGGGTGACCTTGAGGAAAAATTAACCCAAATTCATCAAGGTGAAAGGGATTTTCGCTACTAGAAAAACATAAATTTTCTATAAAGCTTAAGCCCGCTCAAACAAACTCCAACGCCATCTTTTGCAGCAATAGTGAGAGATTTGTTCTTTAAATCTTCAACAAGAACATCTCCTGCAACACCTGACTGTTTTGTTGTTGAAATTTTATACGGATTTGTGACATAAAATTTATTACCAAATTGAATATATGTAGGCAAAAAAGGATAAAAAGCCCTAATATGAGCGCAAATTTCTTCAGCCGTTTCCTTGGTAAAATCTAACGTCATATCCTCAGGATTAATATTCTTATAGTAAGTAGCCTTGCTCTCATCCTGCTTTATGGGAACAATAACACTTGTTTTTAACTTTTCTAATAACTCAGCACATAAAATTCGAGCCTTAAAAACAGTTTTATTCTTCAATTCTCTTGAGGTATCACCCTCCAAAATTTCAACCTTTGCTTGAGCCAATATTGCTCCCTCATCAAAATTTTCATTCATCAAGTGAAAAGTAACCCCAGATTCTTTTTCACCGTGCCAGATTGTTTGAAGATAAGGATTAGGACCCCGATACTTAGGTAAAAGCGATGGATGAACATTAATTGTCCCAATTACAGGCAGCTCATAAATCTCTTTTTTTAATCTTTCGCGCCAAGTGCCGACCAAAATCACATCCGTATTCAGTTTTATAATTTCTGCTTTAAACTCACTACTGTTAGCTCGTTTACATTTTATCTCATAGAGCATATGCTTCTTAATAAGCGTGAGCTCAGGGGAAGGCATAAAACAATCCTGCCAAAAGAGCCTTAAATTAGAGTATAAACATCTTTCATACCTGAATACTCCAACAATATCAACACCCGCCAGAACACACCCTCTTATTAAGTTTGCGAGCATCTCTCCTTTACCAAGTAAAACGACCTTCATATACTAACCTTTATCACGATTATTAGGATTTTTCTTAAAAAACTCCTTGGCAGCAGGTGACAACGAAACATTTTGCAAAGACATATGATACATGTGTAAGCGAGCAATATTCTCGTTTTCTTCTAACAAATCACGCTTCTGAATTTTAATAGAGCGTTTAACCTTCTCAAAATCGCTAGGAGCATTTTTAGCCATAATTCTTTCAATGACTTGATCAATGTCACTTCCGCCAACACCGTATCTAGATGCAATTTCAGCAGTAGATGCACCTTGAGGAAACTTATAAAGCCAATTCACAGTGAGAACATCTCCCTCAGAAACACTATGAATACCCTTTTGGTGAGGGGTGTACATTATATCAGTCTTATAAGGGCTATGACCTAACCCGATAGCATGACCAATTTCGTGCAATATAGTGTGATAGACTTCATTTTCATCAGCATACTCACCATGGATTAAACCGTCAGTAAGCCCGATTGCGACTTCTGCACCATACAATCTGTTATTTGGGTCAAAACTGAAATAACAATGCCCTAAAGCCTTTCGTTCAACCCTTTTCCAATCAATGTTAACATTTGATTCAAGCAAGTTTTGCACAACAGCAAAGGAAACACGTCCCCTCGTAGCCCTCTGCCACTCATCTAAAGCTTTTCTTACAAGTGAATTATACTTATAATCCTGCCCCTGTTTTGAATAAAACTTCATAGGAGCAATATAAACTTTTAACGGCATAAATGTCCAACGCATCAACCTGCCGTTTTTTAACGATTGTGAAACATAAGTTTTACTTACCATATTTTTATTGTATAATAAAATACGTAAATTGTGTATCATGTATCAGTCATTGAATAAATAAATTAGGAGGAGAACTTATGAACATAATGCAAATTATGAAGCAAGCTCAAAATGTGCAGGCAAAATTGAAAGCTACACAAGAAGAACTTTCAAAAATGGAACTTGTAGGAGAAGCAGGCGGCGGAGCAGTTAAAATTATCTGTGACGGTCAAGGCAAGTTCAAATCTATCAAACTTACAAGCGATGCTGTTAATGTTGATGATGAAGCTCGTGAAATGCTTGAAGACTTAATCTCAACAGCAATGAACCAAGCTAGTGAAAAAGCTTCAAAAGAAATGGAAGCTCAAATGAAAAAAGCAACAGGCGGATTGAACATTCCGGGATTATTCTAATTATGATTTATCCAAAGGCAATTGCGACATTAATAGAGCAGTTTCAAAAATTCCCGTCAGTTGGACCAAAATCTGCACAAAGAATGGCATTCTATCTACTAAGAATGCCAATGTCTGAAGTGCAAAAGTTTGCACAAAGTATTGTTGAAGCTAAGGAAAACACAAGAACTTGCGAAGTTTGTTTTAACCTTTCTTCAACAAGCCCGTGCGAAATTTGCCAATCAACAAAACGAGATCGCTCTACAATATGCGTAGTTGCTGAAACAAAAGACCTTATAGCCATTGAAAAAACAAATGAATATAACGGTCTTTATCACGTCTTGCAAGGGCTTATATCACCAATGGACGGTATAGGAGCAGATGACATAAGAATTAAAGAACTCCTTACAAGACTTACCGATGAAAATGTAAACGAAGTTATACTAGCACTTTCCCCATCGGTTGAAGGTGAGGCAACAAGCCTATACCTTAGCAAATTAATCAAGCCTTTTGGTATAAAAATCTCCAGAATTGCATTTGGGCTGCCTGTTGGTGCAGATTTAGAATATGCAGACGAGATTACTATTGCACGCGCAATCGAAGGCAGACGCGAGATTTAGCATTAAAATATAAACTTCGTTCATCTATCTAATTGCAAATATCTTTTAATTAATATAAACTCATCTTATGGTTGAAAATCTTCTGGAAATTAAAGATTTATACGTTGAATATAAAACAGATAAGGGCTTTACCGGAGAGAAGCAGATTATTCACGCTGTCAATGGCGTTAATCTCGACGTGCATAAGGGTGAAATCCTCGCAATAGCAGGAGAATCAGGCTGCGGTAAATCTACACTTGCCAAGGCAATTATAAGGCTCGAAAATTCAAAAAGCGGTGAGATAAATTTTGAAGGGAAAAATGTCCTTGCTATGGACAAAAAAACTCTAAAGAACTACCGTAAAAAGGCACAAATGGTTTTTCAAAACCCATATGCCAGCCTAAATCCGAAAATGAAGATATTCGATATTCTAAAAGAACCGCTCAAAATCAACACAAACTTATCTGATATTGAGATATATGAGATTATCAAGGAGAAATTTGAGAAGGTAGGCTTGGACAAAGATTGCTTAAAGCTTTATCCGCATGAATTTTCCGGAGGGCAAAGACAACGTATTGCAATCGCACGATCACTTATACTAAATCCGGAATTTATACTTGCAGACGAGCCGGTTAGCGCATTGGATGTAAGCATTCAAGCTCAAATAATAAATCTTCTAAGAGAACTAAAAAATGACTACAACTTAACCTTCATATTGATAACCCACGATATGAGTGTAATAAAATATCTGGCAGACCGTGTTGCAATTATGTATCTTGGGGAAATTGTGGAAATTGGAACCACGTCACAAATATTTATCAATCCAAAGCACCCATACACGAAGGCACTTCTTAGTGCAGTACCGCAAATATCAGGAAAACAACAAGAAAGAATTACTCTTAGGGGAGAATTACCTTCCCCGGCAAATCTTCCTAAAGGTTGTAAATTCCACACAAGGTGCCCGCACTGTATGGATATATGCACTCAATGCCAACCTTCAGATATTGAAATTAATGACCAGCATTCCGTAAAATGCTTTTTATATATGAAATTAAATAAGTAATATTATTTGTGTTATAATTGCGCTATGGAAAGAAAAGTTATTACAACTAACAGAAAAGCATTTCACGACTTCACAATAATAAGCAAGTATGAAGCCGGTATTGTTTTGACCGGAACCGAAATTAAATCAATAAGAAAAAGTGCAATAAATCTAAAAGATAGTTTCTGCAAAATTGAAAATAACGAAGTCTTTTTATACAAATGTCACATTTCACCATACGAACAAGGAAACCGATTCAATCACGAAGCTGAAAGAGTACGTAAACTTTTGCTTACAAAAAAAGAAATTTTAAAAATGCAAAACAAAGTAAAACAAGACGGATACTCAATAGTTCCGCTCGAAGTCTATATTCAAAAAGGATTTGCGAAGATTGAAATCGGACTGGCTAAAGGTAAAAAACTTCACGATAAACGTGAAGCTCTGGCTAAAAAAGACCAAAAACGTGAAATGGACAGAGCATCTAAAATCAGATATTAATGTTAAAAATTTGCAAACTGTTTTTATTTGATATAAACTAGGTTTGTAAATAGAATTTTTAGGGATATTATTTATGACAATACAAGATTGGTTTGAAAAACGTAAAGAAGCACAAATTCAACGCAGAGCGCTTGAAGCACGTGTAGAAAATGATACAGATCCTGCTTTATGGACAAAATGTGTGCATTGCGATGCACAACTTCTAAAAGAAGACTTAGACAACAACGATATGGTGTGTCCTGTATGTGACTACCACTTCAGAATAAATGCAAGAAGACGTATTAAGCAGTTGTTTGATGAAAATTCATTTGAAGAACTGTTCAGCGATATCAAGCCAACAGATCCGCTAGAATTTGTTGACACTGAATCATATAAAAATAGAATTGCGAGAGCTCAAGAAAAAACAGGGCTTAATGACGCGGTAGTAACAGGGTTAGCAGAAATTGAAGGTCACAAGATTGCAGTTGCAATTATGGACTTCGACTTTATGGGTGGCTCAATGGGCAGTGTTGTTGGAGAAAAAGTTACCCGAATAATGGAAAAAGCGATTGAATTAAGATTGCCTGTACTTGCAATTACATCGTCAGGCGGTGCAAGAATGCAAGAAAGTGCATTAAGTCTTATGCAAATGGCAAAAACATCTTGTGCTGTATCAAGACTTGATGATGAAGGCATTTTATATGTAAACTTGATTACTGAACCAACATTCGGCGGCGTTACAGCAAGCTTTGGAATGCTTGGAGATATAATAGTAGCAGAGCAGGGTGCTAGAGTTGGTTTTGCAGGCAGACGTGTTATTGAACAAACTATCCGTCAAAAACTTCCTGCAGATTTCCAAACTGCTGAATATCTGCTTAAGTACGGACAGGTTGACATCGTGTCTAAACGTAAGGATTTAAGAAAAACACTGGCAAATATTTTTGCTATGCATGAATAAATAAGAGTATTGATAAAAGGATTACTATAATGGCAACAATTTTGGATTTTGAGAAACCAATTATGGAAATTGAAAAGAAAATCGAAGAATTTAAAAAAATAAGTGCGGAGTCCGGTATGGATTTAAACAAAGAAATAGAAACATTTGAACAGCAAGCTGAAGATTACAAAAAAGATTTGTACGCAAATCTAAAACCTTCACAAAAATTGCAAATATCAAGACATCCGGAACGTCCAAACTTCCTCGATTATGTATCTGGAATTTGTGAAGATTTCATAGAACTTCACGGAGACAGAACAGGGATGGATGACCGTGCTATTATTGGCGGATTGGCAAAAATTGACGGCAAACCTGTTATGATAATAGGAACAATGAAAGGTAAATCAACTAAAGAAAACCTTGAATATAACTTCGGGATGCCACAACCGCAAGGTTACAGAAAAGCTATGCGTCTAATGAGGCACGCAAGCAAGTTTCATATGCCAATTATTACTTTAATTGATACCCCTGGAGCATATCCAGGAATAAGCGCAGAAGAAACAGGTCAAGGTATCGCAATCGCTTCAAACCTACGCGATATGGCAAAATTAAATGTACCAGTTATCGCGATTATTACAGGTGAAGGCTGCTCAGGCGGTGCATTAGGATTGGCTGTTGCAGATAGAGTTTACTTACTTGAACACGCTTACTATACAGTTATTTCTCCGGAAGGTTGTGCTTCTATTTTGTGGAGAGATGCTGCTAAAGCCGGCGAAGCTGCTGAAGCTTTAAAGATTACAGCTCAAGATTTAATGAAATTCGACATCATAGACGGAGCAATCAAAGAACCTGTTGGCGGTGCTCATCACGACTATGCTTTAATGTGTGAAGAAATGAAGAAAACAATCAAATCTGCGATTGAAGATCTTTCAAAACTTTCTTCTAAAGAGCTTAAGGACCTTCGCTACGATAAATATAGAAAAATGGGCGCATTCATCGAAGGATAGAAGATGGCTGATAAATATTATGAACTACAAATTAAAGTAAATCCTGATATGGAAGACATTATATCTGAGATTTGTTTTGAAAATTTGCCTTGCGAAGGTGTAGTTTTAGCCGAAGAAACCTATAAAGACTTAGAAATGGTAGCCACAACAGAAGGAACTCTTAGAGTATTTCTGACAGAAGATGCAGATGTTAGGAACATACTAAAAGAACAAAGAGATCTTTTGTTATCAAGAGGCTTCTCAGATGAAGAACTCGGTAGTTGGGAATACACTTTCGTTACTAAAGAAAACGAAGACTGGTCTAAGAAATGGAAAGAAAAATGGGATGTAACCCATGTTAGCAAGAGAATTACGGTTGTTCCTGACTGGATTGAATATACCCCGCATCAAGAGGATGAAGTAATTATCAAGCTAGAGCCGGGATGTGCGTTTGGAACCGGAACTCACCAAACAACTCAGTTATGCATGAAGGCTATGGAAAAATATCTGCAAACAGGGGACGAAGTTGCTGATATTGGAACAGGATCAGGTATATTAGCAATCTGTGCTATGAAATTTGGTGCTAAGTCAGCATACGGCTGTGACAATGATGATACTGTAATTGATGTTGCAAAAGAAAATGCGGTTAAAAATCAGGTTGAATGTACATTTGAACTAAAAACCGCAGATAAACTTACAAAAAAATATGATTTTGTTATGGCGAACATTTTACACAATGTACTATATGACATTATGGGCGATTTGAAAGCTATAATGAAATCGGGCGCATTGTTAAGTCTGAGCGGCATTTTAGATGAGAAAAGAGAAATTGTTCTAGAAGCAATTAAGCGAGAAAATTTACAAATAGTAGAAGAAATGCATCAAGATCAGTGGGTTGGTTTTGTCGTAAGAAAAGGAGAGAACGAGTAATGTCAAAAACTGCAATAATTATTCCTGCAAGATATGGTTCAAGCAGACTTGAAGGTAAACCGTTAATCGAAGTTGAAGGAAAGCCAATAATTCAATGGGTTTACGAAAAAGCTCAACAGACCAAGCTGGCAGATACGATAATTGTTGCAACTGATGATGAGAGAATTTTTAATGCAGTAAAGGCATTTGGCGGCGAAGTTGAAATGACTTCAGTAAACCACAAATGTGGTAGTGATAGAATAAGAGAAGTAGTAGACAGACATCCTGAAATTTCTTACGTTGTTAACCTTCAAGGCGATGAACCGCTTATAAAACCTGAAAGTATTGATGAAGTAATTAAAAATGTAAAAGACAACGAAATCGCTGACATATCAACTCTCATTAGAGAAATAAGTGATGAGGATGAATTAAATAATCCAAATCTGGTGAAATGTGTAACTGATATAAACGGTTTTGCGCTGTATTTTTCTCGTTCAAAAATTCCTTTTGAAAGAAATTCCGGTCATACAAAATTTTACGGTCATTTAGGCATATATGGCTATAAGCGAGCTGCTTTAGTAAAAATGACAGAATTAGCGCAAACTCCATTAGAAAAAACAGAAAGCCTTGAACAGTTGCGTGCACTCGAAAACGGGATGAAAATTAAAACAAGCGTTGTAGATTTTAAACCTGTCGGAATAGACACGTTAGAAGATTTAGCTAAATTCAAAGAAATTGTTAAACAATCAAAATAAACAAGTAACATTTCTTAATATAATAGCAATAAAGCTGATTTTAAAGCGTTTATAAATGTAGTAGTAGAAATTATAGGTTAGAAACGCATGGTAGGAATATCTGGAATTAGCTTTCGTGGTGACTTGCTTAATAACAAAAAAATAAACGAAAATGCTGGTACAAAAGCCACTCAAAATAGTACTAGTGAGACAGTTGCTACTGAAAACACAGTTAAAAACACTCAACAAGATTCAAAAGAAGAAAAAGTAAAAAAGGGTAAAGAAAAAGTTGTATATGTTTCGAAAAACCCTGATAGAACAGTAGCTGCAACAGGAGTTGTCGCAGGTACAAGCGGTATGATTGGTGGTGCAATTCTTGGGGGTACTGTCGGAATTGCAAAATTACCTGGAGAATTAATTAGCACCGTTGCAAAACAGGATTACGCTAAAGTAATTACAGATTCAGTTGACGGATTCAAAACAGCAATCAAAAATTCGCCTGAAATGATGAATTTTATTGACACAATAAAAAATGCAAAATCTCCTGCAGTAGCAGAAGAAATTTTGCAAATCGCAGGAACACTTTCGGAAAGATTACACGGTGCATTTGCCAATGACCCACATGCATCAGCAGTAATTGATAAAGTTCTTGACCCAATTGTAAAGGGTGTTTCTGTTAAAAAGAATATTAGAAATTACGGCAGCGGCTTAAGAGGACAAATTAAATCACCTGTTGGACAAACTATAATGAAGTTCTTAGGCTTCAATAAAAAAACAAGCAAAATTGTCGGTGGAGTAACAGGAAACTTTGCTGAAGGATTTGCTAAAGCAATAGAAAACATCAAAAACTTTACACCTGAAGAAAAACAAGCTTGGGGTAAAGTTGCAAAACAAATGTTTGCAGAATTTGAAAACAATCCAAAAATAAAAGTAAGCAAGGATATGTTAAAAGCAATCGGCGGTCTTGGTAAAGACTTCAAATGGTTCTCAGAGCCATTCAGAGCTATGCAAAAAGCAATCCTCGATGGAATTAAACGACTTGATAAGGGACTAGGCAACGCTCCAATTAAAACAATAGGAAAATACTCAGTATACGGAGCGCTAGCGTGTGGTACATTGTCACTTTTGGGCTGGTTCGGACTAAAGAAAGGCTTGATGAGAAAAGAAACAGCGAAAACACAAGCTGCTGAAGCATAACAACGTATATAATAGAAAAAGGACCGAAATAGAAATTTCGGTCTTTTTTTATTTTATGGCAAAAAAGTACTTGCAATTTCTGTAAAATTATATTAATATAACGTTATAAATATTTAAAAAAATTTAGAAAACTAAATATTTTGTAATATTTATTGGTTATAAAAGGTGTTAGATTATCAATGTAAGGAACAAAAAGCAATGACAGAGAACATGGAAATTTCTAATGAATCAGAAGATCGTCAAAGGATTTTGTTAGCAGATGATGAAGCAAGTATCAGACGTATTCTTGAAACTAGATTAAAAATGGCAGGTTATGATGTATATACAGCTGCAGATGGAGAAGAAGCTGTTAATGCATTTAATAAATATAATCCAGATTTAGTAGTTTTAGATGTTATGATGCCTAAGATGGATGGTTACGGTGTAACCAGAGAAATCAGAAGAACTGCTGATGTTCCTATTATTATTTTGACTGCGCTTGGTGATGTTTCTGAAAGAATTACAGGGTTAGAACTTGGTGCTGACGATTATGTTATTAAACCGTTTTCACCAAAAGAATTGGAAGCCCGTGTAAAAGCAGTTCTCAGAAGAACTAATAACCGTGAATCTGTGGCACCTTCCGGTAAAGTTACAAAAAATGTAATTACAACAGGAAATATAAAAATTGATACTGCACGTCGTCAGGTATTCAGAAAAAATGAGAGAATCCGCCTAACGGGTATGGAATTCAGTTTGCTTGAGCTTTTGGTAAATAATTCAGGACAAGCATTTTCAAGAAACGAAATATTGCAGCATGTTTGGGCTTATCCGCCAGATCATCGTATTGATACACGTGTTGTAGACGTACATATTTCAAGATTACGTTCAAAATTAGAAGCTGATCCTGCAAATCCGGAATTGATATTGACAGCTCGCGGTATCGGTTATATGTTTCAAAGAATCAGTTAATACAAAATGCCATCTATAAGGTGGCATTTTGGCTTTATGGTGATTATGCACAGAGTTTATTTCCTTATTTTTATAATAGTAATTTATATAGGTTCATATATTTTCGGCTATCTCGGGCGGTATAAATCCGAGAAGCTGATATGCAATGTGCAGGAAAAAAGATGTGAAGTTGAACGAATAACAAATTCAAATAAGGTCGAAAGACAATTTGTTGTGGATCCGCACGAGGTTAAAGATTTAATAGTTACAAGTGAATCTTACCGTAAAAGATATAGACGCCACAGACATCGTACATATACTTATTACACAGTTAAGTTTGTAAAATTTGATGACAAATACCGTGCAATTTTTGCCAGAGGATTTAATACAGAAGAAGAAGCTGAAGCCAAGGCTGATGAGATTAAAGCAGCTTTCAAAAGCGGCAATAATATATTTGAAGTTTCCAGATAAAAACTACTGGACAAAAAATCTTTTTATGTTATGATTAAAAAGAACCGATTATATGGCGGGTGTCGTCAAGTGGTTAAGACCTCGGATTGTGGTTCCGATATGCATGGGTTCGAATCCCATCACCCGCCCCATTTTTGAAAGCTCTCCAGAAGGAGAGTTTTTTAATGTGCATGATGAGGATGAGAACCCATCAAGGCGAAGCCTTTAAAAGGGTTCGAGCGCGAGGCGGCAGAGAGCGGAGTGTTTTGCGAAAGTGTGAAACACTAAAGCAAAATACGAAGACTCGTTTAATGCCGCCGAGCAAGACAATCCCATCTCCCGCCCCATAATTTAAAAGATGCAATGATGCATCTTTTTTTTTGCATTTAGGAAGCTATTTCCAGCTAAACTTGCGTTAAATTTAATTGCTCCAACAGCCATAATTTCCAGCCGTTTTTACGTCCAACCTTATATGCTTCATCTTCCAAGGCGTTTTTAAAGTACTCCTTCGGTATAGATAGGAAAAGCCCCTTGTCATCAGGCTGAACGTAATTTTCGAGAGCTTCAATATACGTTTTAGCAAGCTTTGCTTCCTCAGAATTTATATCAATTTTCTGAGCATTTACAGACCCTTTAAACGCATCTTTAACAACTTGCGCATAATTATTACTATTAAAGTCATTTTCAACCATTTTAACAATTTCTTCCCTGGTTTTCCCTTTATTCTGGGCAACTAAAGAGTTTACTGCTCTATTTTTAATAGCTTGAATATACCTATCAATTCCAAAAGTTCTGATAATAATATCACTTTGTTCAAAATGCTTCAATTCATGCGCTATTAAACTTGCTTGCTGCGCTCTGGATAGAGTCTGTAATTCCTTCGTAAACTCTATTGTATTAAACATTTGGTTAAAACCACCCTGACAAGTCTTGCTACCTGCCATAAGAGTTTCAACTGTCGCACTTGCACTTTTATCCAAAACAACTATCTTTTCTGGAGCGCGTCCTGCTAACTTCTTCAAATCCAAAAGTCGTTGATAATATGACATGCCAAATTTATCTCTTGAGAGTTTTGCAAGATCACCAAATTCTTTTCTAAATGATTTAGATGTACCTAAAAGAGAAGCCAGCTTAGTGATAGGCCACATGAAACCGCGTGTACCAAGAACAAACATATCCTGTCTTACTTCCTTTGTAACTTCCTTGGAGATTTTATTAATCTGTTCTGGAGTAAGCGTTATATCAGGCGCTGATAATGATATACTTTGTAACTCTTTTCTTAAATTTGCAGATAAATCAGTTACAATTTTTCGACTACTCATTTGATTTACAATAGGCTGATATGGCACATTGACCCCGCCTTGTCGAGCATATCTTTTCGGCATAGTACTGTAAAAATCACGAACAGCTTTTTCAGCATCTGCAAGAGTAATTTCCTGTTCTACCGGATTATTGCCTAGCAATGAATCGAAAACAGCCATTTCTTTTTGAGCTTTTTTCATTCGCTCTAGCTGCTCAGGCACCATCTTCTTAATTTCATCTTCATATCCAACTTCAACTAAACGCCCAGTCCTTTGTCGTGCGTTAAGTGCAACTTTCTTAATATTTCCAACTTGTTCTTGAAAATTACCTCTGCCACTTGCCATATTAGAAAGAGACTCAAGGATTTGTTCCTTTTCCCCTTTAGCAAGTCCCGAAAGCACCTTTGATAATTCTTTCTTTACCAATTTAGCAGATTTGTTACATTGTTGCTTTGAAGCAACCCCCATAAATGTGCAAATAGTTTTTGCAACTTGAACTTTACTTGCCATTCAAAAATTCCCCATTTCCCCTAAATAATAGTTAATATCCTTGTATTAATATAAAGTATTTTTGCAATTAAAAATTGCGCTTTTTATAAATAAAAATTTAAGAATTTAATTAATTCTATAAAAAATCAACGATAAAACGCAAAAAAAATTATTTTTAAGTTATATACAAATAGAGTGATTTAAAAGGAGATAGCATGCAAGTCTGCAATATTAATACAAACCATAGAGTTAAACAAAACTTTAATGGGAAAATCATTGACTCACATGTTCACTGTGGCAAATGGACAAATGATTTATTCAGTACAGACAACGTGTTAGACTTTTTTAACAGAAAATTTAATAATGGAAAAGATACAATTGATAGGGTAATAATTTCAAATCTGGATTGCATAATTAATACGGATAATAAGACGCCTTATAAAGATGAATTGAGCGGAAACCTTAAATTGCTAAAAGCGTGCCTAAATAATGACAAGCTTGTGCCATTCGTTGTATGCCAACCCGGATACGGTTCTGCTGAGAACATAGAATTATTATTAGGCATGTACCCAAAATTAATTAAAGGACTAAAATTTCACCCTGCCTGCCTTGATTTAGCAGCAAATGACATTAAATACATACCTTATATGAAGCTTGCCGAAAAATATAATAAACCTTGCTTATTTCACAGTGAAGTTATAACAGACGCTAACAACAAATTTATCAGAAGTGGAGTTTCAGATCCTGAATTCATATATGAAACAGCAAGACAATTTCCAAACGTACCAGTAATTCTCGGGCATATGGGATTAGGCGGAGGAGAAGCTAACGAAGCTGGTATCAAAACGCTTATGGATTCCATAGATCACAATGACGCAAACCTGTATGCAGATTTAGCTTGGGTTGATTGGGATAATCCAGCAAAACCACATATTATTGAGGTTGTTGATAAACTTTTGCACAGTTCTAAAGGTGATAAAACAGAAAAGCTGCTATTCGGAACAGATGCCCCTCTTGGAGTGTTTGGAGAAAAAGCTCTAAAACAAAAAGATGCGTATGAGAATAACATCAAAAATATTAAAGAAGCCATAAGAGATAATTTCGGAGAGGATGCTAATAAACTTATCAGTAGAATTTTTTACAGAAATAGCAAAAAATTACTTACTCAAAATTTTAATCAAACGGTCTAATCACAGATTTAAATTAATTACCTAACACAAATTTAACATTCTTATTTTATTATTAAACTAGAATAAGGATGGTAAAATGTTAAAAACACTAGATATTGTAATCCCAATTTATAATGAAAACGGATGTATCGATGAACTTCTCAAACGATTACTTAATTTAAGAGAAGATCTTAGCAAAGAAAATTTAGACACGAGATTTATATTTGTGAATGACGGTTCTACTGATAACAGCCTGCAAATGCTTGAAGGTTATGCCGAAAAATACAAATGTGTCAAAATAATTAATTTTTCAAGAAACTTTGGACACGAAATTGCGGTAATTGCGGGCTTAGATAATTCGACCGGAGATTACACTGCAATAATAGATGCAGACTTACAAGATCCGCCTGAACTAATTAAAGACATGTACAAAAAGATTCAGGAAGGCTACCAAGTTGCCTACGGGAAAAGACTAAAAAGAAAAGATGAAAATGCATTCAAAAAAGTTACAGCATACCTATTTTATAGACTGCTTAATAAATTATGCGACATTAAACTGCCAACTGACACAGGTAATTTTAGGTTAATTACTGCCGATGTAAGAAATGCAATTACAAAAGTCAGAGAACACAAAAGATTTATTCGTGGCATTGCGGTATGGGTTGGTTTCAAGAGTGTCCCTGTTTATTACGATAGGGAAGGGCGATTTGCCGGAGAAACTCACTACCCGCTTAGTGCAATGCTAAAACTAGCATTAGCTGCAATATTTGAAATGTCAACAGCACCTATTACCCTAATATGGTGGCTGGCATCAATTCTATTCATCGCGTTTTTAGCATTTTTAATCGCCGGTCAACATATAATTTCAGCAATTATGTTTGTAGGCTTTATTCAAGTAATAGCTACTGCAATTGTAGGCTTATACTCCGGAAGAATATACGAAGAAACCAGAAACAGACCGTTGTATATAATTGATAAAATAACTAATAATAATTAATTTGACAAAGAGAAGGAGCAAGCTTTTAAACTTGCTCCTTCTTCACATTCAGAATGTAATCAAAATTTATCTAATCTCAGATTTTTAAATCAAACTTTTTAACGTATTCTTGGGCACCCATTGAGTTAATTTGGTTATACTTTCTAGCAGTTTCGGCATCCATCTCATCAAAATAGCGAACCTGATCATCTAAATTCGGGAACATTTCATTCATTTCACTGCTATTGATAGACTCCCAAGGTTCAGGGTGATAATTTAAATTAATCGGTTGACCTGTCATAATTGCATCCGGATTTTTTATATTATTATCCTTTGCCAAAACTGAAACAGGAATACCTGAAGCTTTCGAAATTTTTTCCAAAGTATCGCCTTTTCTTACCGTATATGCAACAGATACGGGATAATTATTTGTATTTTCAACATTATTTGGGCACATAGACAAACTCCTCACTTTATACTTACATTTAGAATAAAGTAAATTATAATAAAGCAAATTCAAAATAAAGGAATTTTGTTACATTTATTCACACTAAGACTTTAATTAATAAAGAATTAGCTTTCTTTTAAATGTTTTACGTGTTTATAAACATAAATACCGCCAAGCACTGCAAAAATAGCAATGATTAGGATATCAAATTTATGCCAAATATGCTTGAAAGCTTCCATATTCTGACCCATCTTTACTCCAACATAAATTAAAAGATAGCTCCAAACAAGCGAACCTAAGAATGTGAAAGTAAAGAAGAAGCGTTTTTTGGCACGCAAAATTCCGGCAGGCAGTGAAATAAATGTTCTAACAACAGGCAGCATTCTGCAAATAAAGAATGCCCAATCACCATATTTATCAACCCACTTATCTGCTTCTTCAAGATCCTTTCTTGAAACCAAGAAATATTTACCATATTTTTCAACAAAAGTTCTGCCCCCAAAATACCCAATATAATAAGAAGGCAATGAACCTAACACACAACCTATTGCACTTGCAAAAGCTGCGACGTGAAAATTCATCTCACCTTTTGAAACAATGTAACCTGCAAAAGGAAGAACCGCTTCACTAGGCAAAGGAATATTACAAGACTCAATTGCCATTAAAAGAGCCACGCCGGAAGGTCCCATCACAGTAATAATATGCTCAATCCAACTTATCAAATGTGCCAAAATTGCATTTATAAAATCCATATACACTCTCCCAATTCAGTAATATCAAAACTAATAATACCAAAAAAATGAAAATGTGCATAATATCAAATTTTGTTGTAAAATAAACTCACGTAATAATAAAGGAGAGTTATATGTACAATTTTAACTTTTGCTGCCCTACAAGGGTAATTTTTGGTAAAAACACAATTGCAGAACTACCTAAATATATTGATAGATCAGAAAAGGTATTAATGTTATACGGTGGTGGTTCTATCAAACGTAATGGAGTTTATGATCAGGTTAAAAAGGCTCTTGAAGGGTACAACCTATTAGAATTTGGCGGAATTGAACCAAATCCTAAATATGAAACCTGTATGCAAGCCGTGGATTTAATTAAAAGAGAAGGAGTAACCTTCTTACTTGCAGTAGGCGGGGGCTCTACACTTGACGGAACAAAATTCATTGCAGCCGCAGCTAAGTATGAAGGCGAAAATGCTTATGACGACATAATGATAAATGGTATAGAAATAAAAGACGCACTACCACTTGCCGATATAATAACGCTCCCTGCAACGGGTTCTGAAATGAACAATGGAGCAGTCGTATCAAGACTCGCTACAAGTGAAAAATTAGCTTTTCATAGCGACAAAGTTTTCCCTAAATTTTCAATAATAGACCCAGAGGTTACTTATTCACTACCTCTGAAACAGACAATTAACGGCATTGTAGATACATTTGTACACGTTATGGAACAATACTGCACGTATGATGTAAACGCTCCGTTACAAGATGATTGGGCATTAGGAATACTCCGCACATTAATAAAAGAGGCTCCAAAGGTATTATCAAATCCAAATGATTATGACACAAGAGCAAATATATTTTGGTGTGCAACCTGCGGATTAAACAACTGGATTTCACAAGGTGTACCTCAAGACTGGGCAACTCACATGATAGGCCATGAACTTACAGCTTTCTATGGAATTGACCACGGTCAAAGTTTGGCAATAGTTCAGCCACGACTTCTGAAAAACCAAAAGGTTACAAAATCGAAAAAACTTGCAAAATTAGCACGTGAAGTATTCGGCTTTAATGAAGTTGTTGACTTAAAGGCTGCAGATTTAGCAATTGATGCTGTCGAAAAATTCTATAACTCTATTGGCATGAAAACAAAACTATCAGACTACGAGATTGATGCAAATGAAGCTGCTGAAAAAATCAGAGAAAGATTTAAGGCAAGAAATGTACGACTCGGAGAAAAAGGAGCAATAGACGCGGAAACAGCATACAACATACTAAAAGATTGCTAATAAATTTTAAAATAGCGCCTCTAAAAAAGGGGTGCTATTTTTTACATCCTTCATCAGCAAAATCAGTTTTACCGTCGAAGTCATTATCAATGCCATCAGAACAAGAACCCAGTGAATAAATACTCTCCGCTGAAACATTGTATTTTAGATACTTATCAGGAATTTTTAACCAAAAATACCTAAAATAATCAGCATATAATTTGGCAAGTTTTTGATTACAAATTAATAAAGTATTTTCATCATTTTTATTTTCTGCACTTTTTGAAAAATTAGCTGACCCGAGAATCAAATATTCATCATCTATAATCATAGCCTTTGCGTGCATTTTTCCTGCGAAATTCTCGACTTTAACAGGAATATTATTAGCCCTTAATATTTTTACCTTAGAATTAGTACTATGTACACCGGTAGCATCCAAAATAAATCTTACATCTACTCCTCGCTTTTTGGCCGCAACTAGCGCATCAAACAAATCATCATGCGTAATTATAAAAGTTGGTACATAAATATACTTATTAGCCTTATTAACAATTGGAACAACTGCATTTAATAAAGGCTTATCTTGAGGAGAGAAAAACACAGAAACTTCAGAATTTCCAACATTTATTTCCTTGTTATCGGATGACAATGCTTTCAAAGTATGGAACTTCCCATCAAACATTTGATTGAACTCTACAGTGTACAAAGACGCAATTTTAGAAGAATTTATTATTATCACATTATTATGATTAAACCCAGAAAGTCCTGTTGTACTAAAATTCATAGACCCTGTATAAACTTTCCTGTTATCAAACACGAAAAACTTATTATGCATTAACATATTTGTAAGCTTAGAACTACCCTCAATGCTGTCAGAGCGAGTATTTTCATATTTTTCAACAAAACTTGTAGTTTCAGGATAGTAATTCGCTTTGTTTGAAGAAGTCGTATCATAAACAATCCTAATGACAACGCCACGTCTTTGTGCATCCTCCAAGGCTTCAACGACCTTTGGAATATTAGCCCAACCATACATTGCAATATCAATGGTTGAAGTTGAATTCTTAATTAAATTTACTAACTCAGAACATACAATATGTGAACAGGTTCTGTCAGGCTTTAATATTGTTGTAAAATCTGTCAAAATCAGCTTAAAACTTCCGTCAGTTATAGAACTCGGCGGCGGAACGATCTCTTTCAGCTTTGTGAGTTTCTTTTCCTCTGACTTAGATAAATGACAAAACTTGCAAGGTTTAGCGTTTTTGGGAATTTCTTTAAGCTGAAGTACTACCGCATCATGTGCAATTCTTCCATATTTACAAGTCAAAGTATGATATTTATTACTGTTATGATTCAAAATGACAAGCTTTAACTTTTCTGCCTTAGTAAGAATTTTCTTAAACTCAGATTCATTGACAGATTTTCCGCTTCGGATTCCAAAACCGGCATTATATAAACTTTCACCATAATCAACCCCATCAACAAAAATATCAGCAGACCTGCACTCACTTTTATGCTCATTAGTAAAGTGTAATTTAACTCTTTTTCCGGCTAACAAATTATTTGCAAACTCATCCGCCAAATATCCAACCGCAATAGCTTTGTCGGGAGAAATATCCAAGTCATTTGCTAAATTATCTGAAAACTTGGATAAGTTAGAAGTAAAACTGTCAACACCGTTAACACAAACTAATTCACCATCATCAAATATATTGTTGGAATTAAAATCTACCTGAATCAGAACAGGAGAAATAACATTGAGCACTCTTGGATTATTATTCTGAATAATTTGCCAAAATAAGACAAAAAGAAAACTTAAAATTAAAAAGAATAACGTTAACTTTTCCTTCATTAACAGCCTTTATGACTTAAAATTTCATATCCCATACGATAAATAGTATCTTCTAGTAATCTATCTTGGGTCAGCTTAAACTCTTTTGAATGAGAATCATTTATATTGCGAAGATAACTTGCAGGATTAATAATAGCTTCAACAACGAAATCATCTTCATCAGAAAGGGTCTTTAAACCAGCTTCTAAAGTCTTATTAGACATCATACCACCATATGTAACCCCTAATATGTAATCGTTTGTCTTTAAGCCATACTCTTTAATCAATTTACGATTTTTCATCGTAAAAATATTCAAAACAATAAGCTTAATTATATTAAAAGGATATCTTAGGCTTAAATTAGATTTCAAATCTGGCACAACATAAAACTCTTCAAAATGAGTTCTCACATATGGAATATTAAACTCCTTAGCAAGTTTACAAACAATCTCAAATATAGCAGGTATAGCATGAATATTAGCCTCTGAATCAATGTGCAAAGGCTTTACAAAACCCGCAACCTTTTCAATCTGAGCTCTAAATTCTTTCTCAATTTGTGCTAAAAGTTCACGATTACTAGCTTTAAAGAGTAGATAAAGAAAATTCAGATTAAAATTTCCAACCTCATCCGTAAGCAAGTCAGCACGAGTAAGAGATTTTCCAAAAGAGAGATTCAAGTGAACCCCCACACTAATCTTTTGACACTCAGGCAAAATTTCATTTACAGCAGCATCAAACGCAGCTCCGTTAGCAGTCAAACTTGCACTTCTTAAAAATCCTGTATTACAACCGTTAAGAATAGCACGGTTATAATCTTGTGAAACTCCAAACTTATCTGAATTTAGTATAAACTTTTTAACACCCATAAAATTCCCTACGAATTAATAAAAAGCCGTGCCACTGTCTATCGAACTTATACAACAAAATATCGGGAAATAATTTCTACTCTTAAAATTAAAACACCCGCAAAGGTTACCTTAGTGCTGCTATGTTTCCATCCTGACACGGTTCGATATTTTACGCCATCTTAACCTTAAGCATCAACAAAACTATTAACTTTTACTTTGCCGGATAACCCCTCACAACAGGCTCTGCACCCCGCATAAACTTCGGGTCAAGAGATTGCAATTCCCCGTGGAGCACGGCTAATATAATTCTAACCACAAAATACAAATATTTCAACCCTGAAAACAGACCACACTATTCTTTATAAGCGATATAAGCAAATGTAAAGCAAAGCAAGCCAAAGAATATACCAAAACACATTGTCACACGATATGCAGTTAAAAATGCACTTTCGTAGACTAAACCATGATTAACAAACAAAGTTCTGAAAGTTTCAAACAGCATAATTGTAACAGCAACCCCAAGAATATTACCCATATTTCTTGATAAAGCTAAAATCCCGGAAGCTATACCCAGCTCTTCTTTTTTGACACTAGTCATAATTGCGTTATTTGAAGGCGACTGAAAAAGCCCGTTACCAATCCCTAAAACACCTGACGCAAAGACAATCTGCCAAGCCGCTACATTTTTATCATATAAAGTAAACATCAACAACGCAATGCAATAAACTAAAGGCCCAGCTAAAGTTAAATATCTGCTGCCATACTTTCCAGACAATCTTCCACTAATAGGTGCAACTACCGACAAGGTCACAGAATAAGGCAATATTAATAAACCGGTAATCAAAGGACTGTACTTTAATAGTTCTTGCAAAAAGAAAGGAAGCAAAATACTATTCGTAAACATTGCCATATAAGAAGTCATAACCGCCAAATTTCCAAACGTAAACGGCTTAATTTTAAACATTGAAAAATTTATCAAAGGATAATTAATCTTGTGATCTCTAAAGTAGAATAAAGCTCCAAAAACAAGAGTAATAAGCCCAAGAGAAATAACCCTCACAGAATTAAATCCCCAACTGTATCCTTCAGAAATTGCAAGTAACAACGCGAATAAACTGATTGAAAAGTAAATAAAACCCCAATAGTCAAACTTGAAATTCTTCAAATCTGTCTTAACAGTTCTCGGCAAAAGTCTAAACGCAAGATAAGCACCAATTATCCCAACAAAGCAACTTGGCAAAAATACAGATCTCCAACCAAAATAGTTTAATAAAACACCGCCTAAAGCGGGACCGCTCATTCCACCAATAGCAACAATACAACCATTTAGACCTAACGCCTTACCTCTACGTTCTTTTTTAAAAATGCTTGCAATTATAGCCTGTGCATTAGACAACATCACAGAAGCTCCAACAGCTTCCAAACTTCTAAATAATAGTAACATCTTAAAATTAGAAGAAATGACGCTTAAAAATGCACCTAAAGCAAACAAACCAAAACCGATTGTATAAAGCTTATTCTTTGGAAATATATCTCCAAGTTTACCAAAAAATGGGAGCAAAACAGTAAGAATAAGCATGTACAGTATCATTACCCACTGAATCTGGCTCATCGTAACATGCAAATCTACTGACATAGGATACAATGCCAAATTTACAGTTGAAGAATCCAACATTGCAATAAAATTACCGACAGCGGTAATTATAAACATTGTCCACTTAATCTGCTTTGTACTCATAATTTAATTTTACTACCGTAAAGAAAAAAGTTTTGTTAAATTATATTACAATTAGGCAATTAATAAACAAAAAAATATTTTATACAAATATAACACTTGGGAAATTAAGGAGAAAAAATTATGGGGACAAGAGTAAACGAAACAGCTCAGGCAGGACACTACATTACAGGACCTAAAAAAAAGGATTCAAATACTGAGAAGGTTGATACAACAAGCTTAAAACAAAAACAGTATCGATAGCACAGATTTAAAAAAATTAGAAGCCATAGAACTCAAACTAGAAATGGAAAAAGCATATATAAAGGAACAACTAAGACAAAAAGAAATACAAGAGCAAATCAAAGAAGCAGAAAATATCAAAACAAAAGGCTTCATTATTTAACGAACTCGCAATCTGACTTCTCCTTCTTTTATGTTATAATACTTACTAGAAAGGAAGAGTTAAATGGGTGATGAGGACAAGCAGTTTGATGCCACCCCCAGAAAGTTGGAACAGGCCAGAAAAGAAGGGCAAGTTGTAAAATCAAAAGATTTTTCAACAGCAGTATCTTTGCTTATATTGTTCTCTGCAATTTTAGGTCTTGCACCATTTATCTGGGATCAAATTGTCCAGCTGTTCGAACTAATGTATGAGCAAATTCCGAATGCACACGTTGAAAAAATCGGGATAGCATACATTTTCACAATCACGACTAAAGCAACAGTTTTAATCATCGGCCCGATATTATTTCTGGCATGGTTTGTTGCAATTATGGCAGACTTTATCCAAGTTGGCCCACTGGTTGCAACTGCACCCCTCATGCCAAAATTAGATAAGCTCAATCCAACCAAATATTTTAAAAACATAATGTCAATAAAGACACTTTTTGAATTATTTAAAAACATTCTTAAGGTTGTTTTACTGGGGTATATAGGCTGGGTTGTGTACACAGCGCACATTGAACATATTCTCATGCTGGCAGCAATAGACAACAACTTTGCAGTAATGAAGGAGTTTGGCGAATTAATTATTGAATTTATATTTAAGGCATGTATTGCATTCCTTGTAATTTCAGCAGCAGACTACGGTGTTACAAAGTGGAAATTTTTAAAAGACCAAAAAATGTCTTTTAAAGAGATAAAAGATGAATATAAGAACACTGAAGGTGACCCCAACGTTAAGGCTGCACTAAGACAGCGAAGAATGCAAATGTTACAAAGAGGCATGATGGATGCTGTTCCAGATGCCGATTTTGTCGTAACAAACCCAACACACATAGCATGCGCACTCAAATACAAATCCGAAGAAATGGAATCCCCGATGCTTATAGCAAAAGGGACCGAATTAATCGCAAAAAAAATTATTAACATTGCAAGAGAACATGGAGTACCGGTAATTGAAAACCCACCAGTCGCCAGAGCGCTCTTCAAAATGGTTGATTTGAACCAACAAATACCGCCTGAAATGTACAAAGCCGTCGCTGAAATTTTACTTTTTGTTTACAACTTGAAAAATAAACAAAAACAAGGTAATATTGGTAGTGGGCAAAATAGGCTCAGTTAATAACAATGATGATTATGCAAGAAAATAACAAGATACAAGAATATTTAGATATAGTCCAAAAGGTTGCGAGAGTTGAATATCACCGAATTCCTTCACACATGCTCGACTATGAAGAACTATTGTCTATCGGTATTATTGCAATCCAAGTTTTAATCAAAAATAAAACTCCAGAGCAGCTTGAAAAGTATAATAACGCTTATGTAGCAACAGCTGTAAGATGGGCTATAAGAAACGAGCTTCGTATAAGATACAAATGGTACTCATTAAAGCACAAACCTGAAGAAGAAGAAGGCTTTGATGAAAACGAAGATGAAGAAACAAAGAAATCAAAAGTTCGTGAAGCTATTTACGAGACAGTCTTATCTATTGACGGGCTCGCAGATGCTGCAAGCGACAATGATTCTCCATTTGACTTTTTGAAAGATCCGCATGCTACTCCGGATGAAAGTGCAGAAATTTCTGAACTTGCAAGAATGATAAAAGAAGCAATTTCAAAACTTCCGCCAAAAGAGAGAACTGTCGTTGAATACAGATTTTATAGAAACATGCAGGTTAAAGATATCGCAACTCAAATCGGCTTATCACCTTCGCGTGTTACCCGTATTGTTCAAGCTTCACTTGTTCAGATTAAAGAGTATCTTAATTCAAAAGAACAATTTGGCTTCTAGTTTGAAGGAACAATTTTTACTCTTTCATCATTTGTTATGTGCATAGGTTGCGGCAACTTCTTGATGTAGTTGCAAGTTAGCTTGTTCTTATCAAAGTCAAATTTCTTAATGATAAAATCAGGATTTTCGTTAGACGGTAGATAATTGTCGCCGCCCATAGCGAAGAAATCATCCATTGCTGCCGTGAATTTTCTTTCCGTACTTGGGTTATTAACATCGATCTGATGTTCAACACCTGACTTATCAATAAAGGTTAATGATTTCAATTCACCTTTGTCAGTCATTGTATATCTCATACCAGAGAAGATTAGAATACCAGGTTTGTGTCCTGAATGTAAAAATGACTTACCACCTACATTGATTGCATCTACAATATCTTTTTCACTCAATTCACCGATTAAAATTTTATCTTCGAATGGAGTTACATCATTTACAAGTCTTGAATCAATTTTACCGACACCAAAGTGTCCACGGATATTTCCGGCATTTAATATCGCAATATCAGTTCCTAATTCAGAACGCATAGCATCTACTACAATATCAGCATCAGGGTTGTTCTCAATAAGTCGTTCCTTAGGCGGCTCAACAGTTGAGGCAACAGTTCCGACGACTTCAGGCTTACCTATAATACTTTCGACAGCAGCCCTTGACTCTAACGTTCTATTATAAGCTCTGGTTTTTACTAAATTATTTTGGGCTTTTGTTATAACCCCTTTTGAATCGAACTCAAGATTTAGGATACCAACATTTTCTCCATCTTTTCCAGCCTGAGTAATAATTACAGGTTCACCGGATTTTGACATTAACAGGTTTTTATCCTTTTCGATACCTGAAATAAGATCGTGAGTGTGAGCACCTAAAATAACATCAATACCTGATGTACTTTGAGCCAAATTTTTATCATGTTTTAAACCGCTATGTGAAAGTACAACAATCTTGTTTATACCTTCACTCTGAAGTCTATTAACTTCATCCTGAACTTTTTTAACAGTAGTTTCAAAGTCATCAATTTTAATATTTTTTACAGAGTCGTTGAGCTTAACACGCTCAGCCATATCTGAAGGAGCAACTCCAATTATACCGTATTTTTGTCCATTAATTTCTTGAACAATAGATTTTCCGATTTTACCGGCCATTGGGCTTGAAGGATCAACAGTTGCATTGATAGCTAAAAGTTTATAATTAGCTTTGTCCATTAAAACAGCAAGATTCTTCGGAACAACATCTAACTCGTGGTTTCCAAGAGCATTAGCACTGACACCAATCCAGTTTAAGAAATTATTTGCAACCTGATTTGATATAAAATTAGCACCTAAAATTACGTCCCCGGAAGCCAATTTCATTTTATCAGTACCAGGCATATTCGCATTATCAAATTGCTTAACAACGGAGTAAATTCTTTCCATATTAGTCATTTTGCCGTGAATATCATTCATATACAAAATACTTGTTTTAACAGGTTGAAGGTTCAAATTATCATTTGACAGCGAAGCTGGTTTTGATTGAACTTGAACTTCCTTTTGCGGAATCGGATTTTGTGTTTTTTGAACTCCGTACCCTGCCGGGAAATAGTTGTTAACTCTATATTGGTTTACGCTGTTAATCATAATGTCATTTCCTTTACTAAGCTGCATTCTTTATAGGACTAGTTATAAATGGATTATTTTGAATTGATTTTTCCTTTTTCATTTCGTTATATGTCTTGAGACCTTCAACCCAGTTTTCAACCAATTTAACATCTCCTGCCACTACTGATTGAGGAAGAGCTGCGTGGTGAATCTTTGGAAGAAGATAGTCTTCACTGTATTCAACAGGCTTTGAAAGATTATCATCGGTATCATTACAAATAAATGTAAGCTTGCCGTTAGAATTTTTCTTATAACCCATAACAGTAATTTCGTGACCGTTAATGATTATATTGTTATTGTCTGTTTGAGTATATCCGAGAATTACATTTTCTCCTGCATCTAAAGCAGTTGTCAAATGACGTTTAAGAGTATTCATATCAGTTTCATAACCAACTAAACGAGCATTTTCATCAACAGTTTGATAAGTTACTGAAATTTTATTTTTATCTTCAACAACAGACTCAGTGAAAGTTTTTTCAAATTCGATTAAGCCTTTATCATTTTGATTGAATTTTCCTGTACGTTTATCTGTTAAAGAATCATAAGATTGCTGAGACCCAACTTGCATAAATGTTGATTGCATAAGTACATCAATAGGAGAACGTTCTCCGTTATCTTTGTCTGAAGTTTGAATTTTTGCGCGAATAATTGCATTTTTATCAGGCTTAAAAGTTAATTTTGCCTTGTTGAAATCATTCATTTCATAAGGAACTTCAAACGCATTCAAAAGCCATACCGCATCAAGCGTATTATCTGCAAGTTTATTAAGATGAATTTCTTTTTCAACTTGAACATTCTTAGAAGACAAGCCTTCTGCAAATCTTGCAAACTCAGCAGGAGCTTTTTTCGCAAGATTAAATTCAATACTAGCAGCAACACAAGTTCCGGAATGAGCTACATTAATGTCATTTTCAGCATTACGCATAGCTTTTGTATCAGACTTAGGAATATTTTTCTCTGCTACATATGTGTCTAGTACTGAATTTTTTAAATTTACAGGAATATCACCAAATTGTTGAGTTATAACACAAGGATTTGCAAGAATTGTTACAACATCCTTAACTAAAGATTGTGCATTCAAGCCTTCAGCACGTTCAGTTGTTAAAATATTATATAAATTATCTAAAACAGTTGAGTTATTAGTAGAATCAGCATTCAATAAAACACCATTCTTCAACAACAAATCCAAATCTTTTCTGCCATGTTTATCTAAAACTTTTTGCAAGTCATTATACTTACTCTTTTCATCATTTGAAATTAGTCTTGTACGAAGAGCAGAAGCTGCAAAAGAAGGATTAAACGGAACAGACGTCATTTGTGGAAAAGATTTGTAAGCGGAAGTTTTTCTAACATTAACAGCTTCAACACCGGCAACATTTTTGGTCTTAGAGCTATGATTTGTACCGGTTGTGTTATAATATTTGTTGTTGAAAGAAGTACTATATGAATACACTATTTCTACTCCACACTTTATATATATAAAAAAACAAACATTTGAAAAATTGCTAAATGTAAATTAAATTTGTAAGAAATGTTACAAAATAGAGGGAAACGTTGAAAGACATAAAGTTCAAGCCACTAAACAAAGAACAATTAAGAATATCTGCTGACAGGTTGACCCGCTTTAAGGAACCTGAAACAAAGTATCTAAGAGTTTACAAAGACATAATAACCGGAAATCTTATTAACCCGTCTTTCAAAAAGAGTGATTTGGACAAAATGAGTTATGAAACACTAACTTATTTAGCAGAGTACATTATCAACAATTCATTGCTAAAGTTAGGAATAGATAGTGAAAACAACTTGCTGGCAAATCAACGTCTAATAGACTATGAGAATAACCTTTTTACTATTGATTCTGAAACTCAAAAACTTATTAAAAATAAGATTAACTACAACGGAATCATAGAACTTCTTGAAGATGAAATTCCACAAAACTTAAAATGGCTGGAACTGCTAACCTCATCAACTAACCCAAACCAAGAGAGCTGGGACAGAGGGTTCCGCTTCCCGATAGACAAGGTCATAATATGTGAAGGAATTACAGAAGAAACACTTCTTCCTGAATTTGCAAAACTACTAAACTACGACTTCGATAAAAATGGAATACACATAATCTCGGCCGGTGGGAAAAATCAGGTTGTAAAAACTTTCTATAAATATTCGCAAACTCTAAAAATCCCAATATTTGTTCTATTAGATAGCGACGCAAAAGAGAATTACAATGAAATATTACCTAGATTAAGAAATTTTGATAAAATACACATTCTTGATAAGGGCGAATTTGAAGATATTCTGCCATTATGTCTGGTTGAAAAAACGTTAAAGTACGCTATTGAAAACATTTCACTCACTGATAATGAAAAAATTGATAACTCAAACGGAATGGTACATTATCTTGAAGATTTCTTCAAAAACAGAGGAACACACGAATTTAAAAAATCAGAATTTGCTAATCTTGTAAAAATAAACATCTCAGGGCAAGAAGATATTTCTGATGAATTCCGCCAAATCATCGAGGAGCTGAAAAACCTTCCTAAAATTGACATGCACTAAAAAATCATTAATTTATATGATAACAAGGGTGTTAGTTTAGGTCTATAATATCAGTACCAAGATAAGGGTGGGATATATTATGTTTTCAGAAATGATACAAAATTTATTAAATTCCGGAGGAAAAACGGCCGCAATGCAGCGTTATGCAGCATTAACAGCTCAAGTAAATAACCTTAGGAACAAATTGGAAGGACCTGTTCAACAAGTCAACCAAAATCCTATTGATACAATTTATCCGGCAGACAGAAAAATCAGTTCATTTGAGAGTATACTTCAAAATTCAAACCAAGCTAACTTTGGAAACTTGCTGCTAAACCCTCAAACAATGAGCGTAAACGCAAATATTATCAAAAATAGCGGAACTCAATCCATTCAAAATGCAATTAGAGATTTGAGCAGCATAGACCAAACTACCCAAGCGGCAGCAATATCACAGTCAGCACCAACAGCATCCCGAACCCAAATCTTAACAATGATTGAAAATATTGCAAATAAACATGGCGTAGATGATAAGCTTGTAAAAGCCTTAATAAGACAAGAATCAGGGTTTAATCCTAAGGCAAAATCAAAAGCCGGAGCTATGGGGCTAATGCAGTTAATGCCTCAAACGGCAAAACATCTGGGGGTAAGTGACCCATATAATCCTGTACAAAATGTAGAAGGCGGAGTAAAATACCTTAAGTCAATGCTTGACAAGTACCACGGCAACATTATCCTTGCATTAGCCGCATACAATGCTGGTCCTGGAGCCGTTGACAAATATTCAGGCGTTCCTCCGTACGAAGAAACCCAAAACTATGTTAAGAATATTTTAGCAAATTACCTGTAAATAGCAAAAACTTTTTTTTACGGCTTTTAAACAAGTAAAGCAAAGGAGAAAATTATGAAAATTCAGGCAGTAATGAACAGGTATAATCATAACTTATTAACTCCAACAAAAGGAAATATGTCAAAACCTCATTTTGGAAACGAATACTGCGACAATAACTACTCAGATAGTTTTTATGTTTACGAACCAAATGAACCTTTCTCTCCTCAAAGACAGGCTATTGAAAACAGATATGGAAGAAAAATGGCCGAACTTGCAGATTTAGTAGAAACTGTTGGTTTAAGTCCTATGGAATACGAAGTTAGACTTAAACAAATTGAAAAAGAAAGAAAACTTGCCCTAAAATTACTCAAAGATGAGTATTCACTGTAATAATTGTGAATATTTTGCAATCTCTCGGTGTTTTTGTTACAATATTCTTGTGAATTATTAAGAGGAATGTTTGTAATGAAATTGTCATCATCATTTAAGGTTGGACTTTTAACACTATTGTCACTAGTACTTCTCATAGGTGTTGTATTAAAAGTTAAAGGTCGAGCATTCTCATCTGCCCCGCGTGTTGAAATTCAATTCAAGGATGTCAACGGCATGCGTCCTGGTGCAGGTGTTCAAATGATGGGACTTAAAGTAGGACAAGTTGAAGAAATTACCCCGAAAATAGTTGGAAATGACAGCTATGTTAACGTAAAATTTGTTATTACAGACCCAAATGTTTCAATTCCAAAAGCTTCAGCGTTTTCAATTCAACAATCAGGTTTAATCGGTGAATTATTCCTCGAAATAACTCCGCCAAAAACAAGAACTATTTACATTCCAATGGTATCAAAGGACGTTCTGTACAAAGATGATCCGGTTGAAATGAAATTAAGCGACCAATATTATGACGTTGGTATTATAAAAGATATTCAAGTAATATCTCGTGACGCATTGCCTTACTCATTTAAGGATAAAATCAAAACAAAATATGCTTACAAAATTGACTATATAATTAATTTGCCAGGTTTAATTATGCCTGAATTCTTAAAAGGTGAAGCTGTAAGCTTCAAGAATGGGAACAAAAAACTAAGAATAGCATCTATTGATAATATTATTCTCCCATACCCGAAACAAACTTCACCATACACAATTATTGAACCTATGAGAATTGCAGACTTCTTAGATTGGCAGTATAAAGCTGCAGAAAGTTTAACAGAAACAAATATGAAAATTAACACATTGCTTTCTGATAAAACAATTTCTGAATTGCAAGCAACGGTTAATAATATAGATGAAATGACTAAAAAAGCTTCTGTAACAGTGGATAAAGTAAATCAACTTATAGATGACTCAAGAGATGACATAAAAGAATTAATCACTCTTGCAAACCATGCAGCAGCTGACTTTAATGCATTATCAGGAAATCTTAATAACATCATCGGAGATCCGATGTTTAAGAAGAATATTATGTCTGCAACAATGTCAGTTGATCAGATGGCACACAACTTGAATAAAATAATGGGCAATGATGAAGAAGCTCAAAAATTGGCAGAAGACATAAGAACAATTACAAGCAACTTGTCAGAAATATCAACATCTGTTAATAAAATGACTAAAGATGAACAACTTAAGAAAGATTTGACATATACAATAGCAAGTACAAACAAAGCTCTTGACAATGTCAACACAACCTTAGCGTCTATTAACAGAATGACACCTGAAAATAAAACTGAGCTTGATACAATATTAGAAGATACAAAAGTTACAACATCTAACTTGAGAAAATTCTCTGAGAAGTTAAACAAACGCTTCTTGATATTTAGATTACTGTTCTAAGTGGAGCAAATAGATTGAATATAAAGACAAAAATTACAAAATTGCACTATGATAAAAATGCTCACGGATTTTGGTTTTGTGCACTTAAATTTGCTTCAATATTTTATGGAATAGGTAGTGGACTAAAAAATATGCTTTATGATAAAGGTTTCCTTAAAGCATACAAAGTTGATGCTAACGTAATATCAGTCGGGAATATTACAACAGGTGGAGTTGGGAAAACGCCAGTTGTTGCAGAGTTGGCAAAATATTTTACAAACAAGGGAATAAAAACTGCAATAATCTCAAGAGGTTACGGCGGGAAATTATCTAACAAAAATATTAACTTAATTTCAGACGGAGAAAAAATATACTATAACGCTCAACTTGCAGGAGATGAACCGTACTGGCTTGCAGAAAATACAAAAGCAATAGTTGTAACGTCTAAAAACAGGGTAAAAGCAGCTGAATACGCTATTAAAGAATTTGGAGTAACACAAATAATTCTTGATGATGGTTTTCAACATAGAAAATTACACCGAGATTTAGACATTATATTAAGCGACAGCGAAAAAGGTTTTGGCAATGAACAATTGCTACCGGCAGGACCTTTAAGAGAAGGGTTAGAAGCTTTTAAACGAATGGATAGATTGGTTATTGTAAGTAAAAATTCTGAACATACACGTGCGGAAAAACTTGCAAAAATCTACCAGAAAAAATTAAACAAAAAAACGTTAGTATGCAAAACAGAACCTGATTATATATATAACATCAAAACTGGAGAAATTTTACCAGATGATGCAAAATTCACAGCTTTATCGGGAATCGGACAACCTGAACAATTTTATAAATTTCTAAATCAAAATAATATTGTCAACATAAAAACTTTTGATGACCATCACAAATATACAAAAGATGACATTGCAAATATTTCAGGTTATTGTGTTACAACAGAAAAAGATGCAGTCAAATTAAAGCAGTTCGATTTTAATAATATATATGCGTTAAAACTTAAAACAAACATTAACATAGAAGAACTTATAAGCTAAACGGTATCAATTTTCCAACTTACTCAAATTAACACTATCTCTCAAATTCTCACACATAATCTGCATAATATTGTTAACTGTTTTCTTCGAACCAATTTTTCCAAGATTAGTAGCTTCAGCTTGCTCTGGCTTGTAAAAAATATTATTATCAATATTGGTAAAGATAATTGAATCGCCTATATGCACTGAGCCCATACTATTTTTCGAAGAACCATACGATACACCCAATGGGACAACCCTAACAGAGCTCTTATTATCTAAAATTTTATTAATAATCTTTGCAATACCAGGCTGAAACTTTTCTTCGAGAGTTTTATCCTTGTAAACAGAATTATTCCCTTCTGGAAAAATAAATAAATTACACTTATTTTGAGCAAAACGAGATACCAATTGTTTAATCGGCACAACATTTGTATCAACTTTACGTTCAGTCATTGATGCATCTATCGGAATAAGCCCCATCTTTTTGTAGACACTTCTCAACTTTGCCCCCGCAAATTTAAAGATATTTTCGCTAACTAAAATATTTGGACGGGGACAATCATTTTGCTTTCCAAACGCAGTATAAGCATAATTTAAAAAAGAGTTAAATATGGGATAGATAAACTTATCACGCTCAGGATTATCGTGATTTAAAATAAAAATAACACCTTCATTTAATGATGCAAGTTTTTCTATCCGACCGTCTTCGATATTCATGTTAACAAATTTATTATTAATTGAATTACCGATCTTTGCCCACTCTTCAATGTAACGAGGAGATGATGGATTAAGTTTTCTAATTAACCTAAAAGTTCCACATACGCCCTTTAAATGTTCAAGAACCAAAAGCTTAGAAGCAACGGCTCTTAATTTATTAGCGACACGAAAACTTTTACGCAAAAATAAGCGCTTAAATTTAGAATTATCAGGCTTAGACTGCTCTTCTCTTATTCTATCCTTAACTTTTATTGATAAAGCATCGAGATGTTTTTTAGCCTTAGACTCCCTGTAAAAAAAATCCATTGGACTTGAAGAATAGAGAATATCTGTTTTTTGAGGCAAATTCAGAAGTCCTTTATCAGACAATCTCACTCTTGCACGAAAAGAGACCAGATTATTATATTTTTCAATTCTAGAATTCATATCCATAGTAAAAACTATAAACTAATTTTTTGCTAAAGTGTTAAAGAATATTAAAGTCTACATTTAAAAATTTGAAATAAACATTAAACTTTACTAGCAAAAATAAATATCACGTGTTTTAATATAAGCAAATGATTATAACAAATTACCCCAATATATCAATCAATAAAAGACAAAAGCAAATATCCCCAAGTTTTCGAGGGATGAACATGTATAGGTTTGAAGAGCCACTTGATGAATTTATTGGAGGCTTCAAAATTAGTGATAGAGAGTTAGCCCAACAATTTCAAGGAAAAGTCAAAATTATAAGAGACTTTCTTTCTCTTGAAAACTATGATTTGGATATTATTCAGATATTGAAAGATAAGAAAAAAGCAGAAGCTGCATACCTATATGAACTTGCATCGAAAAAAGATATTTCAGATGAAATTAGAATTCCTGCAAAACATTTCCAAATATACGCAAACATGCCAAATGAAAGGTTAAGAGAGTTTGAACCAATTCTGATGTCCAAAAGAGATATTGGTCTTTGGAGCTACTCATCAGACTACATACTTAGCCTAAGAAACCTTGATACCGAAAAATTAAAGCTATTTACGGAACTTACGAAATGTAATGTAACCCCATTTAGCACAAATGCTGTAATTACACACCCTGATCTAAATTGGGAAAATATACTGGAAAAAGCTCAAGCTCTTAAAAACTATTACGGTAAAACCCTTCGTGAAGTAGAATTTTACAGCAATAGAAAAGGAGAGAATTTCTTTCTTGCGGATATTCAGTTACCGCACAGCGAAAACAAACCAGATTGGCTAAACTTCAAAAGAATAACCGTAAAATTGGACGATGATGCAAACCCTGTATCAAGAAATAAAACTAAGACAAAAATCAATAAATACGTAGATAACATATACCAAAAGGCAATCAATAAGTTAGAAATCTTTGAAGAAAAGGACTTAGAGAAAGCAATAACTGAAGTTAAGCAAACGCTTCCGGACGCAACAGAACAAGAAATCATCGAGGTAATGCAAAAATTAACTCAGTTTTCGAGTTACAAATCAATTAAAAAAATCGGAGAAGAACTAAACAAAGCCAAATTCACAGAACTTGCCAAAGTTGGAGAACTTTACCCATATTTTAATTATTTCCAAAACTCAAAAAAATTATTTTCACTAAATCCGGAAATAGATAAAAAAATTGGGATTTTATTTTCAAAAAATGACCTAGAAAACACTGAACTTATGACTACCTTAAAGAAGGGGAAAAATCACCCGATATTTGAGAATGTAGAATTTATAAATTTGGAAGGCTTTTCTGATGGAATAAACTTATTCAACGACAATCAAAAGCTTGCAGAAAAAACCACAAAGGTACTTGCAGAAGCAAAAGCAATACAAATGACAAATCCAAACCTAACTTTCAAAGAATGCGTTGAAAATGCTCTAAACAATAAACTTGAAACACAATTAAAGAGATATGGATTTAAAGTCTTCACAATAAGAGAAAATAACCCGCCGACAAAAGATGTAATTCTAAACCAAATGCAGCCTATTAAGCCAACAAAAAGTCAAATCAGCGCTTCAATAGAAACGATTGCAGATTACTACACAATGGAAAGATTCGGATACAGAAGACTCAGCAAATCAATAGCGAGCTATTATGATAACAACGTAAATATATATTCTAAGCAAAGTATGATTGAAGATTTAAAAAGATTAAATCAAAAAATTGATACCTACTTAAAAGAAAATAATCTTCCGAAAGAAAACTTATACCTAATAACAGGTGAAACGGATGACCCAAAAAGTTTCGATATTGTGAATAAAATGTACAAAGACTTATTCAATATTGACGAAAACAAAATCATCAAAGTTTCGAACATATTAAGCTTAAACCTCTGCCCGCCGGATTCCACTTTTTTAATTCTAGATGATATTGCAGGCACTGGAACATCAATGGTAGAAATTGGCAATTACTATAGAAATGCAAAATCACTACTACCGAACAAACATATAATATTCGCCCCAATTTCTGCGACAAAAGAAGGCATCTCAAATATTAACAACAACATTGCGTTATCGAGAAGAAAGAATGCAGATACAGTAATTTATCTTGACAAAAATATTACTTCAAACGAATACAGTAAAAATATCCTTAATAACACACTAATAAAACTAAAATTAAAGCTATTCAAATCAACAGAAATTTTAAGCAAAGGTTATGAAGATCAAGGATTATGCACAGCATTCCCATATATGTCACCTGACAATAACTCAGCAATATCATCGAATTTTGTTAACCTGTTTTTACCAAATTCAGAATGTATAAAAACAAAGCCAAAAGAATTTGGTATGTTGGCAGAAAATACTGTTTATTACAACCTGTTTGGACAACCAAAATCAAACTTAAAAGCTAACTCAACAAATGAAAATCCTCAAAGCTTCATAAGAAAAATAATAAACTTCTTCTCAGAAAAAGGAAATAACACCCCTAAAACCCAGCTATAAAAATAGCAAAATATTTATTTAGAAGTTTTATAGTAACTGATATGCATATTAATGAACGCTCTCTAGGATTAAGATACGCACCACAACTTGCACGACAAAAGAATTTTGCCGTCAAACAGAACTACTCTCCCCTAACCTTGTATAATTTCTTCAGATTATATTCAAACACAAGGCACGAAAGATGGCGTCTAATCAACCCATTGAGCTACATGATAGACTGCATATCGAGGTTTTGTAAATTAAGAGTAGTAAAAGACGAAAACGGGAAAATTCTGGCCGGTTACACATATAAATTTAGAAAAAACAGACTTGACGAAAAATCAATGTTCATAGACGCTTTGGCTAGAAATAAATCACAAAAAAACAATTCAAAAACAAAAAATCTGATGCCACAAATATATGACGACATAAAAAAGATGGCATTAAAATATAAAGCGGAAGAAATTACTCTTTTTGTTAAAGCAAATGACAGAAAAGTAAGAAAAAACTATGAAAAGCTTGGCTTTAAAATTGATGAAACATGCGATATAGAAAGAGCTTATGTGATGCGAACAAGAGTCAAAAACTTTTTAGAAACAGCATACTTTAAAGCAAGAAAACTCAAAAGCTCACTTGGAATAGACCATTTAATAACATTAGGGCATATTAAGAATTAGTTTGAGCATTTTCTTATTTCCGTAACTAAACACTTAAACAATCCATTACGGTTATCAAAGTTAGAGTATTCATGCCATTTAAGGAAATAATCACTTTTTATAGTAATTGCAGGATACTTATTTTTAAAATTTTCACAAGTTTTATCAGTCCAGTTTTTTACACCTCCAGCAACAAAGGATTCATCGGCCAACGCAAATTCATAATCATTTTTCTCAGGGTTTGAAATATTTTGCCAAGTACAATGCTGATTCGTAAGAGTTATTACATAGCCAACTAAAAACTTATCTCCTACATCTCTAAAATATTCAATTCTTGATATATCTTTCCAATGGCCATATTTTGTTAAATTGTTTGCACTTTGATCTTTTAGGTCATATGTAACACCATCATAAAGTTGCTTAATTTTACTTGTTTTATACTTTAATTCAATAGGGATTAAAAATCCTAAACTATCAACCAGAACTAAATCAATATTTCTATTTTTCCCGTCATAGTTCTTTAAAGGATATTCGATACAAATTTTATATTCATCTCCGTACAACTCCTTAATAGCCCAAGCTAAATAAAACTGAAATTCCAACTCACTACAAAAAAGCGGTTTGGTTTTAGCAAGTTCTTTTAAAACTTTATAAATATCAAATTTTAATCTTAGTGCATTATCTACAAGCATTTTTAATTTACTTACAAATAAAATATTTTCTAAATTTACCTACCCAGCTACAAATTCTACCAAATGTTCAAATTTCAGTCAATTATTTGCTAGATATTACATTCTGAGTAATCCGTAATCTTAATGGAGTAAAACAAATTAAATAACAAAAATTTTTTTCACAAGTTTTGTTATTAATACGATGAATAATTCAATAAGTTTTGGTGCAAAATTTATAAACACTGCACAAATTAAGAAGCTAAACCCGCAAACAAAATCATACACCCCTCAAGATGTTTCAGTAATAGAAATAGATCCTGATAACATCCAAGACATTTTTGCGTTGTCTGACGCCGCAAGAAACTGGATTTATGAAAAATATGCGTCAAACATATCCTACACCGCCAATTGCCTTTTTCAAAATATAATGGACAGAAGAAGCAATAAAGTTTTTGCAATAACTGAACAACTAAATAATTTAGACAACCTAAATGATGAAAAGCTTCTTGGAATGGCAAATATAAAAAAAACAGGCGAAAAATCAATAGAACTTCATTATATTCAGGTCAAACCGGATTATCCGCTTATGCTTGGCACCCCTCAAACTAAGGGAGTTGGTACAAGAATACTCGACAGCCTGAAATTACTATACGACAAAATTGAACTAACGGCAGCCAAAGGAAGTGTAAAAGATTTTTATAAAAAAAACGGCTTCAAAATAAGCGACGAAACCCAAAACACCTATATTTGGGAAAAGCAATAAAAAACAGAGAGGATGGGATTCGAACCCACGGTGGGAAATAACCCCACACAACCTTTCCAAGATTGCACCTTAAACCGCTCGGACACCTCTCTATTTAACTTTCAGTTCTTAAAATAACATAAAAAACTTTCATTGTAAATAAAGAATCCTCTGATATTAAATCAGAGGACACTTTTTATATCTTAATTATAAAAAATTTACTGTCTTTTAAAGCCAACACCTTATGTTCCGTATCCTTTTTGAACATAATTATCTCGCCTTTGTCCAACCTAAATTTTTCAGCATCAAAATGAATTTCGATTTCACCATCTAACACAAAAACCGCAGCATCTGCTACTGAGGTATGCGTATCAATTATCTCATCCTTTTTAATAGCAATAATGCTGAAAGACTTATCAGCGTCTTCAAGCAAAGCTTTTCTCTCGAATTTTGAACCATCTAAATTAATAAGCTCCTTAGCTTTTAATACATTATAAAACATAATTACTCCTTTCTACTGCTAAAGTTAATCAAAAATATTTACTATGCACATCCGCCAACTAAATACTTGAGAGTGTTTATGCTAAAATCTTTATATGATAAAGAAAATTTCAAAACACACAACAGGACTAAAAGGCAACATAAAAATTCCGGCAGATAAGTCAATTTCACACAGATCTGTCATGTTTACCTCTCTTGCTAAAGGCAAGTCATTAATTAAAAATTTTTCTAAAGGTGAAGACCCGCATTCAACCCTCAGAATATTTAAACAACTGGGCGTTGAAGCTGAATTTTTGGACGAGAAAACACTCACAATAAATTCAAAAGGCACTCTTCATAAGCCTCAAGACAACTTGGATTGCGGAAACTCCGGCACAACAATGAGACTAATGAGCGGAATTTTAGCAACCCAAAACTTTACCTCAACTATGATTGGAGATGAAAGTCTTTCCAAAAGACCAATGAGAAGAGTAATCGAACCCCTCTCTCTGATGGGGGCAAACATCCAATCCACTGACGGTCATGCTCCACTTATAATAACCGGCAGCAACTTACAACCAATCAACTACACTTCAAAGCTTGCATCTGCACAGGTAAAGTCCTGCATTTTACTTGCCGGTCTAAATACTGAAGGGCTAACAAGTGTAACAGAACCTTATATTTCAAGAAACCATACAGAACTTATGCTTAAATACATGGGTGCAAATATAAGTGTTGAAGGAAATACAGTAAGTATAGAAAAATCAGAACTGGAACCTCGAACAATCGAGATTTGCGGGGATATTTCATCCGCAGCCTACTTTATCGTAGCAGGCCTGATAGTTCCAAATTCTGACATTATATTAAAAAATATCGGGCTAAATGAAACAAGAACCGGAATTCTAGATGTAGTAAAAATGATGGGAGCAAATATAGAAATCCTTGATAAACAAACGATTTCCGGAGAAGAAACAGGCGACATAAGAATTAAGACATCAGAACTGAAAGGTTGCAAAATCTCAGGAGACATTATTCCTCGCCTAATAGATGAACTACCTGTGATAGCAGTTCTTGCAACACAAGCAGACGGTGAAACAATTGTAAAAGACGCCGGAGACTTAAGGAATAAAGAATCAGACAGAATTACCGCAACTGTTACTGAATTGAAAAAATTAGGTGCAGATATAGAAGAATTAGAAGACGGTTTCGTCATCCACGGGAAATCAATATTAAAAGGTGGATGTGAAGTTAACACTTACCACGATCACAGACTTGCAATGAGTCTTTATGTCGCAGGTCTAATCGCACAAAAAGAAATCGCCATAAATGATTTTGAATGGGCGTCTATATCATTTCCAGAATTTGAAACACTATTTAATAGCCTAATGTAACAAAAACTTTACATTTTGTATTTTAAAAGCAATCTTCCTTCAAAAAAATACTTTATTAAAGCATAAGGTTAGGTAAAAGTAGGAAAGGTTAAATTATGGCTGGAGATACAGTAGGTTTTGGCAATTACAATCCATATTTAATGCAACAATATGGTGGCGCAAATGATGATTTCATGGCAAATTTACATTTTAAGGCAATCGAAGAAAGCGGAAAAATTCCAGGATTAACAGAAACCGCGGGTTCTCCTGCCTTCAGAGGAGCGCCTGAGACTGATACTTTTGAAAGAACAGGCGGTGGTCCTGGTTTACTAGGAACAGCAGCAATCGCAGCTACAGGCGCCGCAGCTGGTGGTGCGAGCGGATACTATTTCTTAAGTAATCCGGTAAAAGACATGGCAAACAAAACCTTGAACAGCGATTTTTATAAAACTATAGATAGATATGACTTGGCAAAAAAGGTAGAAGAATCAGTAAAACAACTAAAAAACAGTAAAGGCTACAACTTAGCACAACTGGCAAAAGTTGAAAGTTTTGACGCTTTACCAGATGAAGTAAAGACTTTCTTAAAAAACAATAATTTAGATGGCATAACTCCTGCAAAAGCAAAAGAAATTATTGAACAAACAGGCGCAAAACTTAGCGATTTTGAATTAGAGACAGTTGTTAAAAATGTCAGCGAAAAGTTTAAAGGCACAGAATATTACAACAGAATCATCAAAGCAAGTACAGATGACCAAATCTTATCATCAATCAATAAAACAGCCAATGCTGATGAACTAAAAGCTTTGATAACAAAACACAAAGACTTTTTCGGAATAAAAGGAACCGAAGCCGAAGTTGCACAAAAAATAGAAGCTCTTGCAGCAAAAGGTAAAACACAAGTTGCAGATGACGCAGGACAAATCATACGAAAAGCTGAAGATTTTGTACTAAAAAGACGAGACGAAATTTTCGACAACTTAAGCAAAGAAGGCAAATTACTGGACAAAGCTGATGACGCAACAAAAGCCCTCTTTAAAAACTTCAAATGGCAACAAGCTAAAAAATATGGCAAATGGGGAGCCATAATTGCAGGCGGCGCTGCACTACTGTATGGCTTGTTCGGCGGAAATAAAAAAGCTTAATCATATACTTATTACCCCAAAACCTTTCTTAAAAAACAGCCTTCAAAACTGAAGGCTGTTTTACTATTATATAGAATTTATTTTCCCGCAACAACAACCGTAAAATCTGTGCTTCCACACATATATACATTTGGTTCATAAACAAATTGATAACCAGCAATTGAAGGCGATTGTTTTTTCAAATGATTGAAATACTCGTTGGTAACTTTAGCAGAATGAGCAACAAACTGTGAGTGAGTCTTTGAAATATGTGACTTACAAGAAACTTTTATACCTGCGGTATTTAACTCATCAATAATAGTTTGAGCATCAGCAGCCTTTGATTCAGCATAAACAACAGAAGCTGTAAACTGAACTCCTTCCTCAGGCTGAACTTTTTCTCTGTAAATCAATCTATCAACAACTTCCTGAGTTTTTTCAGGGTCTAAAATCCAATAACTGATATGACCTTTTTTGTTAGGAGCACCAGGCAAAGTCGCAATCTCAACCTTATCCATATCAAGATGCTTTGTCATCATTGCAAACTGAGTTAATTCATAGAAAGACATATTAGTTTTTACATATTGTCTTGCAACACTGACAATATCAGGGATTTTAGTAACAGTTTCAGGTTTTTTAATCTCGTTTAGAACACCACGCAAGAACCACTGTTGTCTATGAGTTCTACCAATATCACCCATCGGATCATGTCTGAATCTTAAATACCCCACAGCTTCAGATGGTGACAAGTGGTGAGTACCTTTTGTTAAGTGGATATGAAGTTTACCTGAATAATCATCATAGTTCATATTTTTTTCAACGAAAACATCTACACCACCCAACGCTTCAACAATACTTTTAACAGCATTATCGTGAACCATTATATAGCGATCAATTTTTACCCCAAGGGTATTTTCAATCGTTTTAATAGTCATACCAACACCGCCAATTGCGTGCGCAGCATTAATTTTCTGAATACCATGATTTCCTGGTAAATAAACTTTACTATCACGAGGAATAGAAATAGCATTAACAGATTTTGATCTAGGATCAATATTTACAAGAATAATAGTATCGGTTCTAGTTCCTGACCACAAATCATTAGGGTTTTCACTGGCATCAACACCAAGCAGCAAGACATTTTGACGTTTTGGACCAAATGGAAGACTAAATTCTGCATTAGCCTTGTTCGCATTATCGTTAGCCATTTTATCAAAGAACTTCGTTATAGCAGCATCTTCCCCGAAAGTTTCCTTACAAAAATCAGTATTAACACCGACATAGAATAATCCTATTACAATAGCAATTAAGAATAGAGCCACAGTAATAAACATTCTTATAATAACAGCCTGTCTTTGCTGTTGTCTTTTAATTTCATTCAAATATGCCTTATTTTTGTCCTTTTTTGGGGTAACCCTTCTATTATTTTGATTCCCGTTAATTTGCTTGTAAATTGCCATTTCCCTCTTACCTATTTGTTATTAATCAGCTATAACATTCTAACCTAAAAATTCAATTTAATAAAATCAAAACTCAAAAATACATTAAATTATTGATTTTAAGAAAATACACGAGCTAAATATACAGTTACAAGAGTAAAGTATACAGCAAGTCCAACGACATCAATTGTAGTCGCAATAACCGGTCCTGATGCAACAGCAGGATCCACCTTAATCGCTTTCAGCGCAAACGGAGTAAAAGTTCCGATTGCAGTAGCCATAGTCATATTTATGGCCATAGCTAAACCTACTACGCAACCTAACCCGACATTGTGCTGCCATCCCCAAGTAACAAGCATTACAAGGAAACCGAATAATAAACCGATAGAAGCACCAATGCAAGATTCACGCAATATATAATGAAGCGCAGAGCTTAAAGTTACCTGTCCGGTTGAAAGCCCTCTTACCATAAGAGTTATACTTTGTGTTCCGATATTACCGCCCAAACCTGCCAACAAAGGCATAAACGTAGCGACAACCGGCAACAAAGAAAACGTATGATCAAAATGATGAGCAACATTAACTGCAATAAACTCACCTAACAAAGTAATAAACAACCACGGAGTTCTTGCACGTATTGCGTTAATAATATTACCAGAGAGGATTTCATCCTCATCAACGACCTCAGTCGAAATACCTGAAGATTGGTAAATTTCTTCAGTAGTTTCTTCTTCAAACAAATCATGAACGTCATCCCAAGTAATCATACCCTTAAGCCTGTTGTATAAATCAACAACCGGCAAAGCATTATATTGGTACTTCATGAACTCATCTGTAATAAAATCACTATAATCATCAACGTGAAGTTTTACGATATCAGAAATCATGATATCTTCAACTTTTTGTGTAATTGGAGATGTCAAAAGTTTTCTTAAAGATACAACGCCCAAAAGGTGGTTCTGTTTATCAACAACATAAACATAATAAAGTTCCATATTGTCTTCTTCAGCTTTAATTCTTATATGATTCAAAACATCCTGAACACTCATATCAGAATTAACAGTCAAAACAACCGGATTCATAATACCGCCGGCAGTATCTTCATTATAAGTAAGAAGTTCTCTAACCTCTTCTGAAAATTTATGCGGAAGCTTATCAAGATAAGTTTCACTCTCATCCTCTTCCATATCACCCAAAACGTCAGCCGCAGCATCGTGAGGAAGTTTTGTAAGGATTTTAGAAGCCATCTCTTCATCAATATCGCCAAGCAACTCAACCTGAATTTGTGGGGTCAAATACTCCATCAAATCCGCAGCTTTTTCTAAATCAAGCAATTTAAAACACTGCAAACGTTCTTCAGGCTTAAGCTCTTGAAAAATATCAGCCAAATCCGCTTCGTGATAACTGTTCAACTCTTCTTTAAGCTGAACAAGCGTTTCATCATCTATTATTTCTCTGATTCTTTCTACAATGCTCTGGGTATTCATAACAACAATATTATATTACAAACATGAGTTTTGTTTATAGTATAATAATTTTATATTAACAGGAGAGACAAAGATATGATAAAAGATTACTTTTTAAATAAAATTGAAAACGCAATTAAAGACGCAATTGCCGCTGGCAAACTAGGCGAAATGAAAGAGTACAAAGCAGGTACTCTAAACACTGAACGACCAAAAAATAGCGACTTTGGAGATTTTGCAATCAATGTCTCTTCGCTTGCACGTTTTGCACGTATGGCTCCACCTCAAATTGCAAATGCAATCATTGAATTTGTTGATAAAGAGGACAATGAGTACAACGTAATTGGAGGATTCATCAACTTTAAAACCGGTGAAAAACTTCTAAAAGAAACTGTACAAGAAATTTTCCAAAAAGATAAAAATTTCGGGAAACCTGAAAATGTAAAAACAGAAAAAATCATACTTGAATATGTATCAGCAAACCCGACAGGGCCATTCCACATTGGTCATGGAAGATGGGCTGCGATGGGTTCTGTTCTTGCAAATTTACTAAAATTCTACGGACACGATGTGTATCAAGAATTTTACATTAACGATGCAGGTTCTCAGATTCAAAAACTTGGAAACTCATTAAAAATAAGAATTCAACAAGAACTTGGTGAAGATGTAGACTTCCCGACAGATGAAGTTGAAAGAAAAAATTATTATCCGGGCGATTATCTTATACCGGTTGCAAAAAAATACTTGGAAACACATAAAGGTTTACCGGATGATATTCAAGAACTTTGTGATTTTGCAAAAGAATACGAAGAAAAAGTTCAAAGAGATTTGCTTGAAAAATTCAGAGTTCACTTCGACAATTTTTATTCAGAGTTAACTCTGCACAAATCAGGCAAGGTTGATGAGTGCGTACAAAAACTCAAAAACAGTGGTAAAATTTACCAAAAAGATGGTGCCGACTGGTTTAAATCATCAGACTTCGGAGATGATCAAGATAGAGTAATAAAAAAAGCTGACGGCTCAAATACATATCTTACTGCAGATATTGCATACCACATTGACAAGCTCGAAAGAGGCTTTGACAGAATGATAAACATTTGGGGTGCAGATCACCATGGATATGTTGCCAGAGTTAAAGCTTCAATTGAAGCCCTAGGTGATAACCCTGATAAATTGGAAATTCTCCTCGGTCAACTCGTTAACCTTGTCGTAAACGGAAATGAAGTGAGAATGGGTAAACGTAAAAACATGGTTACTCTTGAAGACTTGATTGATGAAGTTGGAGTTGATGCAACAAGATTCTGGATGAGCATGAGAAATATTGATACAACTCTTGATTTTGATATTGAACTTGCAAAAACAAACAGCGATGAAAACCCTGTATTCTACGTACAATATGCACACGCAAGAGCTTGCTCTATATTAAGAAATGCAGTGGAAGAAAAATTAGATACAGAAACAGGAGCTAAGATACCAGCACCAATTACAAAAGACGAATTGGATGAACTAATTAACTCATATAAACCTGAAACAATTGTTCCAACAATTGATACGGCTAAAAAGTTAATTCTCAAACTGGAAGAATATAAATCAATGATTAAAAATTCTGCGGAAACAAGACAAGTCTACACAATTTGCAGATATGTACAAGAACTTGCCGGAGAATTCCACTCATTCTACAACGCAAACAGAGTAATTTCTGAAGATAAAGATTTAATGAAATCTCGTCTTGCACTTGTAATTGCAGTTAAGAAAGTACTTAACAACGCACTTGACCTTCTTGCTGTTACGGCTCCGGAAAGAATGTAGAATGAATTAACTCAAATTAGCTAAAGTACTGAGGAAAAACGCTTTAATAGCATCTCCTCGGCTAACTTCTTTGTGACGTATTTTCTCATAAAGAGTGTAGTATGAATAAAAAGGAATATTCGAGTAAGCGTAAGATTTTACTGCACTCTTTGCAGAGATATCTCCTCTTATATAACTGTCAGCATAATAATAAGGAGAAGTTCTCGAATTTGCACTCAAAATCATCTCCTGCATTGGAGCTTGCTTACGTTTTTTCTTTGGTAACGTGTTCTTTTGGTCATCATTGTCCGCAAAAGTAAGTTCTCTTGCGATGTAAGACTTAAAAGAACGGGGCGAAAAGTTTATCATAACTAGTATATTATAAACATTGCATGAGAAATTTTGTCATTATGTAAATCAAATTTTACAAAATTAAAAGCCCACTTGCAAAAATTCTTTTTTATTGTTATATTGACACTACAATGATTAAGTACATAGCAAATAAACAGTTTCATCATCATCACCATAGCAACCTGAAAAGGCTGTAGAGTTGATGATGCACTGTTAAAAATAGATTCAATTCAAAAAAGTAGCCTTTTCAGGATTTAGTGCAGAGAGGTTACTTTTTTTAATGGATTGGAGATTAATAGAACAATGGCAATTATAACAAACATAATTTCAGCAATTGGAAATAACAATAGCATATACCCCCTTTTGGTAAGAGACTGCGGAATAGAAGTTCCGACAAAAGTTTATAAAACATACAACCAAAACAAACAAGATAAAGAAATCGCTTACCTTGCAACAAGAGAAAGAATTATCGATGAATATTCAACTTCTGCAGTTTGGCTTGGCGGCATTCCTCTGATTGATAAGATTTCAAACTACTTTATCAAAAAGAGAGGTTTTAACCCTGATGTAAATATAAAATTGTATAATGAAGAAAATGGAGTTCAGGGGTTAAAATACAATATTGAAAAATTCCGCAACATAAAAGGTGCAGAAGAAGCTGTAAAAGATTTAGAATATGTACTTGAAAATCAAGCAAAATACAAAAAGCTTCAAGGAAATAAGTTTATAGCAGCAATGGCAGTTCCAATTGCTCTAATGGGATTTGTTATTCCAAAAGCAGTTTTTGCAATGACAGCAAAAACCAGAGCTAAAAAAGAAGCTCTTCAAAAACAACAAAATATTCAACAAAACTTGTCAGAAAAAAATGTATCATTCTCAGGAAATAACATTTTTGACAAATTCAGTTTAAAAAATCCTCAAAAAATAACCTTTAAAGGCAGCTTTGCCGGAGCTGTATGCAACCTCAGAACAGTTGACAAAATGGCAATCACTGACGGTGGATACGCTGTTGGACGTGTTATTACCGCTAGAAAGAAAAACGAACGCATTGACTTAGGATTTAAAATGCTTGGAATGATGTATCTAAACTTCGTTGCACCAAAACAACTTGAAAAACTCCTAAACAAAATTTCAAAATCTGTATTTAAACTTGATGTAAATTTAGACCCGCAAATACTTGCAGATAACAGATTAAAAGCACAGGTTCTCAACGGAACATTTAAGATTCCTGCAACAAACTCTGCCAAAGACTTGTTAGAATTTGTAGATAATGCAGAAAACAGTTCAAGCTTGTTTGTAGAATATGCAAAAAAATTCAGAAAATTAAGCTTTATTAATGATAATATAAGAGATCCAAGAGCCTACGTAGATGTTGAAGATTTAGGGAAATTCAGAGATAACCTTGCAAAATTTGCAGAAACAATTAAAGACCTAAGCAAAAAAACAATTGATCCTGCAAAGGAAAACTCAGCAGAAAAACTTGTCACAAAATATATTTCAAAAGCAAAAGCTGCAAAGACTTTTAACATCTTAGCAAATGTTGCAATAAGCAGTTACCTGCTTGCATGTGTTCTACCGGATGCTCAATTTGCATTCAGAAAGCTTGTCACAGGCTCAAAACTGGAACCAGGACTAATTCAAGACGATAAAAAGTAAATTACTAATTATACAACGCCACTGTTAAGGCAGTCGTGAATGTGAATTACACCAATAGGTTTGCCATTCTCAACAGCAAACAAATTAGTAATTTTCTTATCATGCATTAATTTAACAGCCTCACTTGCCATTGCAGAAGGTGAGATAACTTTAGGATTTTTAGTCATAACGTCAATACCTTTCTTATTTAAGATATCGTTAGACAAACATCTTCTCAAATCACCATCTGTCAGCATACCAACCAATGAGCCTGATGCATCAACAAAACCTACACAACCAAGACGTTTTGAAGTCATTTCAAGAAGGACATCCTGCATATTTGAATCTTGGCTTAACAAAGGCATCTCATCACCTTTGTGCATCAAATCAGAAACCTTCTGCAACACAGAACCCAACTTGCCGCCAGGATGACGTTGATTGAATTGAGATTTTGTAAAACCGTTTCTTTCAATCATAGCAACGGTTAACACATCACCAAGAACAAGAGTTGCGGTTGTAGAGGAAGTTGGCGCTAATCCAAGAGGACAAGCTTCCCCGTTATTAGGAAGCTTAAGAACAACATCTCCGGCTTTTCCTAAAGAACTTTCAGGATTTTTGGTGATAGCAATAAGCGGAATACCAAAACGTTTTGAATAATTCAAAATATCAACAAGCTCTTTTGACTCTCCACTGTTAGAAATTGCGATAACAACATCCTCGTTTGTTATCATACCCAAATCACCATGACTAGCCTCAGCTGGATGAACAAAAAATGACGGAGTACCTGTAGATGCAAGAGAAGCAGCAATTTTTTTAGCAATATGACCTGATTTTCCCATACCAGTCAATATAACTCTGCCTTTTGCATTTTGCATCATATCTAACGCCACTGTTAAAGAACTATTTAATTCATTTTCCATAACTTTCAAAGTTTCAATTTCTTTCTCAATTGTATTTTTTGCAGAAATCAAATCTCTATTTGAAAGTTTATCGATATCGTTAGCGATAGAATTAGTTGTCGTCATCATTTTATTTCCTCCGAGTCTTTCTCTTTAATTTAGCATAAAAACAGGCTCAAAACCCATTTATTAAGTAAAATTAAGCCTATTTCAACTTGTAAAAGTACTTATACCCTTCAATGTATCCATCTGTAATCATTTTAGAAAACTTTTTAGGGTGTTTCCAATAAGAAAGGTGAGCACCTATAAATGTAGCCGAACTTTTAACATCAGATTTTGAATAAAAGAACCCATGTCCAACATCTGAAATACTCCAATTTGAATGCTTATGTAAATCATCAATTGTCATATTATTAGCAATCGGAAATCCCATTGGATCGTCAGCAAAATTTACAGTTAGCATAAATATATCATTTCTTTTCAAATACTCAAATAAGTACGAATTATAATTATTAATTTCGAGCGAATGATTATATCTATCAGAATAAAACAGAGCAAGAGGACTTGCATAATTCACAACACCGATTAAAGTATCGTCAGGTGCACAATATAAATCCGTATAATTATCTAAATTATTGAATAAACCTTTAACTTGCTCCTTATCAGGATTTTTAAGAAACTCACCGCTAGCACTGTAAATAGCAATTCGTGAAGCTAAAACCGCATCCAAGCAAGTTGGCTTAACTGCCGATTTACTATCGGTCGCCAAAATTTTATTCAAATCGATAGCAGGCATCTTATGTATCAAATATTCGTAGGTTATAAAACTTCCGGCACTATATCCAAGAAGAACGACTTTTTCATTGTTCTTTGAAGCCTCCAAAACTCTAACATGAAGATCATTTATAACTTTTTGCATGTTATAGCTTTTTTGAACCCAGATAGCATCATGCGTACAATGAGAAATAAAACTTCTCACCCTCTGAGCAATTCTTGGACTAAATACAGAAGTCCAATTCAAACTTTCATCAACAGTACTCAAGTCCTTAGAAGATTCAAACCCCCAGAAAAAAGTTTCAGGCTTTGAATCAATACACAAATTTCCGCTATGTAACATATTCTTTGACACAAAGTCAGAAGATTCCAAAGATTTTTTTATATATGGATGCACTTTAGCAATGCCATTAATAAAATCATTTTCACTTTCTTCGGTATTCGTATTAGAACCATTCAAATAAATAAACTTCACCGGAGTCTTGTTCTCATCGGCATAAACCGGTTTCAAGAAACAAGCAAATAACATCAACACACATAACAAAATCTTTTTCATTATACCCTCCTGCCACATATAGAATAGCATGGACGTAACATCTTAACAACCAGAACTACTTAGATAATAAAGAATACTTAAATCCGGTTTGTAAAGTATTAAATGTCAAAGATTGTTTAATCGTGTCAAGATCCTTATTTCTAACAACAAGAATATAACCCTCATTCATCAAAGGTTCAACAACAACAGGATTAGTACCATCAAATATTTTGACATTTGAATCAGAATAATAATTCAAACTGTATTTAATACCAACATTTAAAGACGCAAGCGATTTATTGTTTTCTTTAGCATACAAAGCAAAGCTCTTCAAATCATTCTGTCCAAATTTGTAATCAATATTAAACAAATGGTAAGCTCCAAATGCTGAAAATAAAACCATAAATATCACATATGAAAAGAACAATTTAGCCTTTTCTTGTTTATGAATAAAGTAAAATGTCAAAACACCCGTAATTGTGAATAACACACAAGTAAGAAGTTGAACTTCTTTGACAATATCATACAAAAATGCAGGAAGATAAAACTTTATAAAGCATCCACCAACTCCAACAAATAATATTATCGAGCTCAATATTATTGAAGAAACTTTCAAACCTTTAGTAAACTTATCTCCACACCAATAATCCGCAAGCAATACCGCCATAAACGGATAAACAGGAAGAATATAAGTTACAAGCTTTGAAGAAGAAGCTGTAAAAAATGCAAATGTAAATAAAAATCCAATTACATTGAATGCGACAAATTTTTCTCTATTTGAAGTAAGTTTATCAAACCCAACAAACTCAAACTCTTTGAATTTTTTAACAATCATTGGCACAAAGGAGAATATCCAAGGGAAGAATCCCCACATAACTACTAGGAAGTAGTAATAAACCGGTCTATTCTTCTTAAGAACATTTGAACCGATAAACCTTGCTAAGTGGTGAAGCATAATATATTCATCAAAGAAAGCATGTTTGTACTTCAAAAGCATAATAACATGCCAAGGTAAAACAATACCCAAGAATAATAAAGACCCGACTACGAAATACATCGGTTTAAAATATTCTTTTAAAGATTTTGTGTAAATTCCGACAAAGAACATAACACCAAAAGGCACAACAAAAGCCGGAATACCTTTAGCTAAAACACCTAATGCTGAAAATATATAAAAACTCCACCAGAAATATTTCTTATTTTCTTCTTTAACAAAATAAGTCATAAAGCCTGAAAATACAGAAATAGTAATACATGAAGTTAATAACGTATCTAAAATAGCAACTTTTGCAAGAATTAGAAATTCAAGAACAGTCGCAGCAATACATGCCGTAACAAATCCAAACTTCTTTGACACAGCCTTGGCAGAAACAAAATAAACGGCAAGACAACCAAACAAAGCCTGCAACGCAATTGGAATTCTTGCAATACCTTCGCTAACTCTGCCAAAAATAAAGAACACAAGACTTTCAAACCAAAAATATAATGGCGGCTTTTCAAAGAAATAGTTACCATTCAAATGTAAGGTTAAGAAATCTTTTGTACGAAGCATGTAACGAGACATGTCAACATAACGAGTCTCATCTACATCCATAAGATCATATGCCCACATATTGTGGAAAAATAACAAATATAAGCCTACAAATAAGCCTACACTAAATAAAAAACGTTTGTCCCTAATAAATAATAATAAATTCTTCATACTTCTATTATCTAAAAGTAATGTTAATTTAATATTAATAAAACGTTTAATTAAAATTAATCAACAGCCGTCGGTAGTGTAATACAAAAAGCACAACCTTTTCCCGGAGCGCTATCTAATCGGATAGTACCACTATGCAGAATAACAATATTCTTAACAATTGCTAAACCAAGCCCGGTACCACCTAATTCACGGCTTCTGGCTTTATCAGCACGATAAAATCTTTCAAATATATGTTCAGAATGGGTCTTATCAAGCCCGACACCATAATCCTTAATGCTTATTATGGCCTCACCTTTTTTTACTTCAAGAGTAATATCTAACACCGGACTTTTACTATATTTTACTGCATTGACTATCAGGTTGGATATCGCCTGCTCAATCAAAAAAATCTCTCCGTAAATATAAACTGAATCAGAAAGATTTAAATTAAGCTTCATACCTGATTCTGAAAGCATATTTTTACAGGAGATAATTGCATTTTCAATACCAACCTTTAAATCAAATTTGATAAAGTTTTTATTTTTTAATAGACTCAAGTCTTCAATATTTGCAAGACTCAAAATCTGCTTAATCAAATTATCAAGCCTATTTGCATTATTATCTAAAATTCCAAAACATTTTTTCACCTGAGGCGGATAATCATCCTTAAACTCACGCAACAAACCAATAGAAGACAAAATACCTGTTAACGGTGTCTTTACCTCATGCGAAATATCTTCGATAAAGCTCTTTCGAAACTCTTCATTTTTCTTTAATCTTTCAATTTGAGACTTCAACTTTTCTGCCATCTTGTAAATAGCTAAAGACAACTGTACCAACGGACCGTCAGAAGGTACAAAAATCTCATTGGAGAAATCACCATTAGAAATCTTAACAGCACTCTCTTGAAGTTTCATAAACGGATTTCTAACTTTGAAAAACATATACAACGAAAGGTATATTACAATTACAGAACCAGTCAAAAAGGTAATCAAAATATTCCTTTCCGTTCTATTCAACAAATTTGCCATTTCTTCAATCGGCATGTAAGTTTTTAAATAGTACTGCTTTCCGTTTATATCAACTAAATTTGACTCCTTAACCTGCTTGGAATTAACAACATTTATGTGATAAATAAGACTGTTTTCAAAAGGGATTTCTTCTTCGTAAACATCCTCAGGACTAATATTTGAAGCCAAAAGCTTTTTATTCTCATCAAAAAGTGATATTCCGACAGTAGCCTTAGCTAACATCTTATTAACTTTATCATACTGCTTGTGCTCTATCAATGGAGACGCAATTTTTACAAAATCATCCACTTTTTCTCTCAATTCATATTGTTCCTCAGACAAATAAGAATGAGTAAAAGCAAACATCTGATGCATCAGTAAGAATACACATATAACAACAGTCAAACCAATCAAAGACGGAACAACATACATAAACCTAACATCAGGACGTTTCATATACTAACCTCTCTCTCCTGAAGTTAACTGCTGCATTCTATAACCTACACCTCTTATAGTTTCAATGTTAGCAGCAAAATCACCCAATTTTCGTCGAAGATTTAAGATTTGAACATCAATTGACCTATCTGCTATATCTGCATACTCACCATTTTTTAAACTGCTTATAATCTGAGCTCTTGTATATACTCGTCCAGGCGATTTAACCAACAACAAAAGGATGTCAAACTCTGTTTTTGTCAAATCCAAATGCACACCATCTAATTCTGCTCTAAATTCTTCCTCATTAATTAAAAGAGATTTATAACGAATATTTTTGGTAGAAGCTTGTTCTGAAGCAAACTGTCTTAATTGAGTACGAATTCTAGCTACAAGAACCTGATTGTTAAAAGGTTTTGTAATATAATCACTTGCACCTAACTCCAACCCAACAACAATATCTGTCGGAGTATCCTTTGCCGTAAGCATGATTATCGGGATATCCGCAGTTTCTGGATTGTTTTTTAATATTTTGCAAACTTTCAAACCATCAAGCTCAGGTAACATCAGATCTAACAAAATAACATCCGGCAACCAAAATTTTGCAGCATTAATACCGCTTTTACCATCTTTAACAATTCTAATTTGTGAAAAGCCATTCATTTCAAGAGTCATCTGGATTAGCTCACAAATTTCTGTTTCATCATCAATAATCAATATCTTTTTAGAATTCATACACTATTCCTTTTCGCTCTTATTATACTAGAACTAATAAAAAATTTTCAACAAATAATAATAAGAGAAATTATTACTTGAAAATATATATTAAGCGTGCTAAAATTATCGAGTCACAAAGCGGTATCGTCTAGTGGTTAGGACGGGAGATTCTCATTCTCCAGACAGGGGTTCAATTCCCCTTACCGCCGCCATTTACTTTCTGCATTTTATTTTTTGGGTTAGCTTTAAGGCGGATTAGGAATTGAACAATAAAATTTTCCCTGAAAATTTTATTGGGTTAGCTCTGCATACTGATATGATCGGCTTGCATTTCACATGCGCGCCGTCATCTCAACTTTTACATAGTTAGAATTCAAAAAAAACGACGGAACTTTCGTCCGCCGTTTTTTGAAATTTTAGTTCCGATATAATTGCAAAACCTGGAACTATTCTCCCAATTTTGCAATAGCTTCTTTTTCTCTTTTTTCTTCTTCTGCCTTTTCAATAAAGGTAAATAGTTCTTCACTGACTTGAGCCATATAATTTGCTGCAATAAAAGAATAAAACACAAAAAATGCAGCAAGAACGTATATCCAAATTACGTTCTCAAAGCCCAAGAACATTGAAAACAAATACATAAAGAATCCGATCAATACAACAGAGCATACAGCTAACTTTATAACAAGATATGAAAAAGATAAGAACACTTCACCAAATCCGATAAAATACTTCTTTAAGTTAAAAGCTTCAATAGGATTCAACCTTCTAACGTAAACTACATATGAAGCCAAAACGCAAGATGCAGCCAATAACAAGCTCAGAACCTGAATTGTCAAACTCCAAACAGGAGATGGTACTTTAACCAAGCTTGTAATTAACATATTTACACCGGCACCCAATAACACAAAAGGTAGCATAACAGCAATTGTAATAACACCTGTCAAGCCATATTGAAGAACATTTATACCGGGAATAAGTTTACCCTCTTTTTTGATAATATTATGACTTATCGTGGTAACACAACCAACCAATAAAATTGCAGTAACTAAAGCAAGCAAATTTCCCATAAAGGTTTTCTGCATAGAAACACAGGCCGTCACAGGTAATGCCCAAAGAAAAATTTTTATCACGGCCAAATTTTCTTTTATAGTACTATCAAATGCCTCGATAATTGATGCCATTCCAACCTCCAATATATATTACAACATTACAATAATAACATATTGCGGGGAAAAAATCAACTTAAACAAAGTGATACGATAAATTCGGCCCCTTTTCCAAGCTCACTGTTAACAGATATTTTTCCACCATGAAGTTTTACAATTTCTTTTACAACAGTCAAACCCAATCCTGTGGAAGGAGAAGATGATGTCGAAAACTGTTCGAATTTATTAAAAATCTTTTTGTGATTTTCTTTTGCAATTCCAATCCCATTATCTTTTACAGATATATTTACAATTTTTTTATCTACACGAGCGCTTAAAACAATTCTTCCATCAACCTGAGTAAATTTTATTGCATTCGCTATAAGGTTAAAAAAGACTTGCTGTATTTTAGAATAATCAGCAAAAACGCAAATCTCATCAGGGATATCTAAATCAACCTTAATATTTTTCTCCATATATAAGGGCTTTAAAATATTTAAAACTTCACAAATATTCTGCCTGATATTTATATCCGATAGAAAAAGTTTCATTGCTTTAGCTTCAATCTTTGAAAGATCAAGAATTTCATTAATCATCTCAAGAAGCTTTATACCCGCAATCTTAATATCATTAATATAACCTTTCTGCATTTCATTCAATGTTCCAGCAACACCCTCAGACAGCATATCAGAAAACCCGATTATTGAATTCAATGGAGAACGTAACTGATGGGACACACTAGCTAAAAATTCATTTTTAATCTTATCTGACTTAACTATTTTTTTATTCTGAGCTCTCACGGTATCGTACAACTCATTAACCTCATCAATTCCCTCTTGCAAAGCCTGCACCTGCATCTTCAAAATAGAAGTCAGCTCCATATCTTTTATAAGATTACCGATAATAGAAGCCACTGATGTAAAAACTTCCTCTTCTTCTTTTGAAAAACGATCAGAAACAATAACAAACTTAGCAAAAGAAAAATTTTCTAATCGTAAATCAGCAATATAAGCCCCGTGCTCAAAACTCTTTTCAAAATCCTCAAAAGAAATTTTCTTACTCTTCATTTTGGAAGCATAAGCATATTTTAACGTGTATGAATCAGAATTAATAAAGAAAATGTAAGCCGAATCAAATGAAAACAATTTTCTTAAAATTTTAAAAATTACGCTTTCAAAATTTTCTTCATTCAATCGTTTTTCATAAAACTCAGGTATTAAACTTACAAATACATCCTTACAACTCAAAACCTACTCCAACAAAGACTTATCTGCATACCCAATGAACTTTAAATTTCTGTAATATCCGTCATAATCCAAACCATAACCAATCAAAAACTTATCATCAACATGAAAACCCATAAAATCCGGTTCGATATCTGTTTGACGGAAAATTTTCTTATCAAGCAAAGATGCAAACTTTGTAGATTTAGTCTTAAAATTACAACCAATAAAATCTAACAAAAATTTCGCAGTCAATCCGGTATCAACAATATCCTCAATAATAAGAACATTTTTTCCATTCAAATCCGGCAATTTTATATCGACGGCATTCACCTTACCACTGGTCGTTGTGGATGAACCATAACTTGATAGTCTTATAAATTCCATCTGCAAAGGCATATCCAATTCTTTAACTAAATCAACCGCAAACATCACAGCACCCTTTAAAACACAAATTGCACAAACCTCTTCTCCTGTATAAAACTCATTCATTTCGTGAGCAATCTCTTTGATTCGGTTTTGAATTTGCTCTTCAGTAAATAAAACTTTAATATCAGACAATTTTACATCCATAATTAACCACCTTTTTTTATCAATTTAAATCTGTGAGTAACAGTATCCGTAACTTTAATTTTATCACTAATTCCTAATCCCGCAGCCCAAAGAATTTCTTTTCCGCTGCATAACAAAACAATAGAATCCTTCTCATAAAACGGAACTTTTTTACCATTCAAATATTTTTTAAACTTTTGTTTACCAATTCCACCAAGCGGATAAAGATAATCCCCATCACGACGGGTTCTTAACGTAAAATCAATCGTACTAATATTGGCATATGCAACGAAATCACTATCAGAAGGAAATTTTTCCGGAATTTCAGAACAAGGTTCAATTATAAAATTATAATTCCCGAATTCAAAACACCCCTCAGAGTCAATCTTAATCTCATTACAAGATTTTAATGGTTTATCAACAATTTTAAATTCTTTATTATTAACAAAGAACATAAACTTATCACTTACAGAGCACTTGTTCCCTGAACGTGAATCCTTATTATTTTGAAGAAAATTAATTAAATATTCGATACGCTCTTTGTCATAATCTATATTTTTTTCAACTAGCATTGCCTTAATAACTCGACCTTGAATAGAAAATGGTAAAGCAAGAAATTTTTCAGTGGTAATATTTTTTTCCAATTCAAAAATTTTAGCATCTTCTCTAGCAAGTGACGACAAGGAATTTATCGCAACAATAGCATCAGGATTAATCTTTTCCAACAATGGCATAATTTCATGGCGAATTAAATTCCGCATATACTTTGTATCAGAATTTGAACTGTCTACATTGGGACTTAAATCATTATCCGCACAATATTTTTCTATATCATTTCGTTTCACACTGATTAACGGACGATAAAAGTAATCTCTTTTTGGAGAGATTGCAGCTAAACCATCAACACCAGTTCCCCTTGCAAGCCTATAAATTACAGTTTCAGCATTATCATTCGCATTGTGAGCAGTAATAAAAGCACTTGCATCAAATTTTTGCATAGCACGCTTAAAGAATTTATACCGTTCTTCTCGAGCCGCAGTTTCAGTATGAGGGACATCAGCACTTAAGGTTTCAGAATAAAACTTAACCCCAAGGTTCTCACAAAAATTTCTACACCTAAACTCCTCATTTCGACTTTCCTCACCCCTCCAGTTATGGTTTAAGTGAACAGCCACTACATTACATCCAAGCCTATGCAAAACATGAAGCAAGCACATCGAATCATAACCGCCTGAAAAACCCAAACATAAAACTTGATTTTTCAGATTATATTTATCAAGAAAAGAACTAACTGACTCAATAACATTAGTCATTTGAAAACTTCTTTATACCTTCTTTAATTTCGACAGCATCTACGCCCAATTGTTCCAATGCACACATAGCAAGAGAAGTAGGTTCAGTCATAATTGCCAAAAGCATATGAGCAGATTCGATACGAACTTTCTTTTCTTTTTTCGCAAGCTCCCAAGCCTTTTCTAAGACTCTTTTGGCTCTTGTCGTAAATACAACTTCTTTATCGTAATATTCATTCCCAAAACCAATCAAGGCTTCAACTACTTTTCTTGCATCGCGAATTGTAATTCCCAATTCAGCAAGCACCTGTCCGCCGACACCGGTACCTTCTCCGATTATACCAAGCAAAAACATCTCTGTTCCGACAACATTACGCCCTAATCTTCTGGCTTCTTCCTTTGCCAACCTTAGTATAGTAAGAGTCTCCGGCATCTGTTTTTCAATAGGCTTTATTATACTGTGGGCTAGCTCATTATCATCAATGCGATATTCCTTCAGGATATCATAAGCAAGCCCCTTCTTAGCTTTTAAAATACCTAAAATAATATGCTCAGGCAAAACAACAGATGAACCAAGTTCTTTTGCTGTCTGTAATGCCAAGTTCATCATCAAAAATGCGTTCGGGGTAAATATTATTTGACGACCCTCATACTCAGATTTTCTTGACTGAATATTTGCAAGTTTGTCTTCGAAATTATCGGCTGTAATACCATACTGAGAAAGAATTTTTGTAACAGCAAACTTATCATTTTCAAGAATAGAAGAAAAGATTTGTTCTGTTCCTAAAATCTCATAATTCGAAGCAGAAAGTTTTGCAACCGCACGCTCAAAAACACTTCTAGATTCATCATTATCATATAATAACGAATCAGTTTCTTCACTCTTATTGATATTATAAGAATTACTTTCATCAAACTCAGGATGGTATTGCTTTTTCGTTTTCTTTTGAACAAGTTTTTCCAGAAGAGAACGAGCCATCTCGATATTAAACCCTAATTTTTCAAGGGTCATAACGTTGTTTGAATTTTTATCATTAATTACGGACAAAAACAGATGCTCGTACAATATTGTCGGATTTCCTGACTTTACAGCCAAATCCAAAGTATCCTTCAACAATATTTTTACGTGGTGACTAAAACTCGGCACATCATCTTCAGATTGAGCAGGCTTAATCTCAATCACCTTCATAATTTCATCATAAAGCTTTTCGTATGTAATACCATACATTTTGAAAATCTTTAATGAAACACCTTTAGCTTCAGCCAACAAAGCTAAAAGAAGATGCTCCGATAATACGTTTTTTGAATGCATTTCTTGTGCAATTTCTTGAGCTTTGCTAACAGCATTTACTGCCTTTTCCGTAAAACGTTCAAACAATTATTATTCCTCGATTTCTTCGTCTTCCAAACTTTCTACATAAGCTGCAACTTTTTCAAATTCAGCTTCGTCATCGATAGTTTCAAAGATATAATCTTCACCATCTTTTGAAAGCTTCATTATAACCAATTCAGCTTCTTCACTTTCATCTTCAGCTTCTGCCGGTAAAAGTAATGCATATTCTTGTTCATCAACTTCAACGATATCGTAAAGTTCAAAAGTAATAACATTACCTTCTTCATCAACAGTTTCAATTAATTGATTTTCTTCGTTTTCCATTTTTTCCTCATTTCTTTTATATATTAATTACTTAGTCACTTTTGCCAAATACTGTTCAAGAATAACGCGAGCGCTCTCAACATCGACAAGACCCTTATCTTTTCTAAAGTTCACTCCGCGCTCTTTTAAGTTTTCTTCCGCAGTATCAGAAGTAAGTCTTTCATCCTCATAAATAACCTCAAAACCTTCAAGCTTCTTAGAAAATTCAATACAATCATCTGCCTGAAACCCTCTTGTATTATCCATATTAAGAGGAACTCCGACAACTATTTTTTGCACATTATTTTCCTTAGCGATTTTTAGGATAGACTTAACAGCCACATCTTCAGGCTGCCTTGGGATATAAGAATGTCCGTTTGCAAGCACCAAAAGATAATCGCTTAACGCAATTCCTATACGCTTTGTACCAATATCGAGTGCCATAATCTTATACATTCTTCACCCACTTATCTTCTATGGATGAAATAATAACATCAAGTTGCTCTAAAGTAAATTTATTTTGGTTTTCTTCCGTATTAAATTTTAACGAAAAGTAATATTCATAAATACTCTTTCTAACGATATGGCGCAAAAATTCGAGATAAAGCACTTTATCGTAATATAAACTTAACAGTCGAGCTGCCACATCTTTCTTATTATCACAGTATTTTATGTACGCACAATTTAAAATACGATTTTTCCAAATAAGATATTCGTGCTCATAGAAAATTTTATTTAGATTTTCATCAACAGCAGCGTCTAGATTAAATTTTTCATCTAAGATATTACTGTTTAGGTACTCAACAAACTCTTCGAATTCAGAACTGTATTTTGAATCCAAAAACCAATGTTTAAAGCATTCATCCCCGACAAGCTCCTCAAAATCAGATTGAGAAACAGCAACACGTGGAAGATTTTGAGCAAGAATTTCTTCAAAACTGCCAGCTTCGATAGAAATATCTGAAAGCAAAGATTTCCAACAAACATATTCATATGGAAGAAGCCAACCGGATGTTGAAGTTTGAGAAATTTTTTCACCATACTCTAAAAGCTTTTTCAAGACAGAAGGAGCAACAGGAACGTGCATTTCATCCTTATAAAATCGTTCAATAATCTTATCGCATTCGAATTCAGAAATCTCATTGAACCCAAAACAATCACGAATACCGGTATAATCATTTATAACGACAGCAACAAACTGAACTTTCTTATCTTTGTTTGTTCGAGAAAAAATTAAAGCCTGATTTCCGTGTCCATCTGGATAAGTCGCACAGCAACGATACGGTCTTGAATTTGCGAGTAAACTCTTATAAAAAGCCTCAGAATTATCTTCTCTAATACCTGCCAATTTTAACAAATTCAGATTTTTCTTAACAAGGGGTTTTAACTTATCGCTTAAATATTCATATGAAGTATTTAATGCGTGATAAGCCAATTGAGATCGTGAATTACCGAGCAGTTCTAAAGCTTCTTTTCCAACCTCCGAATCAGGTTGAGAAAGGAATACCGGAATAAGAATATTTGCAAGCGCATCTTCCGTATAATCTTCCCCTAAAGACTTAATCAACAGAATCTTATCTTTCTGCTCAACGGAATTTAGGAAATCCAAAAAGTCAATCTGAACTTCAGGATTTACAATTGCAGTATCCAGAAGCTTACGAGTATCATTATCAAGAATATCAACATCTTCACCAAGTGCAGATTCATAATCCTCGTATTTCCAATCCGTTTCTAGCTCTCTTAGATAACTTAAAACAATAATCTTGACCTCACTTGAAGTCATATTATTTTTTAACACAGACCATAGCTGTTCAATCAAACGATCCTTCGGAACATATCGTCTTAACAGAAACCTGATTATATTTTCCTTTGAAGCCTTAGCATTCAAAAGTTCTTTAAACAATATTTTTTCAATAGGAAGAACATCCTCCTGTGCATCCAAAACTTTCACTCTTTCATTCAGCACAAGCGGATCAGCGACATCGGCACAGTCAGAAATAATAGAAAGGATCTCAGCCTTAATTTCAAAAGGATTCAACTGCATAAACTACTTTCTTGCCTTTCCCCAAAAAGCATCCAATATCTGTTGCGCTTCAGCCGAAGGCATTCTATCATTCAATATCAGATACTGAACAGCAATCATAGCACATTCTGAACAAATATTTACGCCAGGCCCTTTAACCATTTTTAAGACTTGCGTATTTGGACGTTTACAAAAACTGCAATAGACAAGATCATCATTAGTATTATCGGCTTCTTCTTTATGGTGATTGTCTCTCTTTGCCCCTAGTTTTACTACCTTATCATCTGACATAAATATCTCCTTTTAAACGGCACTAAACTCAGTCCATTATTTTTACACAAAAAGTATAGCACAAAATTCTCATATTTAAAAGCATAACAATTTGGGTTAGTATGTTAAGCAATTGACGAAAGTATCTGGTTGTAGTACAATCGCATTAATCTTGTATTTGAAGAGAGGGATGATTAATGAAGAAAGCCTTATTATTGGTATGCATTTTAGCTATTTCTGTAATTACCACAGCTTGCATTAACAGCTTTGCAGTGCAGGAACTCAACAGTAAAGCTATGACTTTTATGGAACAGGGAAATTATTCTGAAGCCATTGAAAGACTTAAATCAAGTATTGATTTAGACGACTCCATTTTTGAATCACACTACAACTTGGCAGTTGCGTACACAAAATCAGAAGATTACGTAAACGCACTCAATTCATACAAAAAAGCTATCAGCTTAAAACCTGATTTTGCGGACTCATATTATTCACTTGCCGTTGCGGAAGAAAACATTGCAGCAGATTTGACTGCAGGAATCCTTACAATTGACGACAACGGAAACCTACAAAAAACAAACGAAGAAGTAAGTGAAAAACAAGAGAAATTGCCGGAAAATGTTTCTGCATACGTAGATGAATTAATCGCAGATTCTATTAAAAATTATAATGAATATCTAGCAAAAGCTGAAAACGCAACCGACGCAGATGATGTGCAAAACCATATAAAAGACTTGGAACTAAAGCTTAACGCTCCGGTGAAAGAGTAATCTATGATATTTCAATCACCTGGAGATATACTTTTAACAGTCTGTGGTTTTAAGATATATTACTACGGGATAATAATGGCATCAGCCTGCCTTATTGGAGTAATTGTTGCTTACTTTATTTTTAAACAATACAATTCCGAAAGCGACAGTGAAAAAATTTGGGATTTTGCAGCTTATTTTTTAATCGCGGGATTTTTGGGAGCACGCCTTTATTATTGTGCTCTTAACCCGATTTATTACTTCAACAATCCTCTTGAAATTTTGGATTTCAGAGAAGGTGGCTTATCAATCCACGGCGGAATTGTCGCAGGAATTACAGCAATAATTATTCTTGCAAAAACCTACAAACTTCCCGTGCTTAACACTCTTGACTCGTTCATTTGCGGAACTGCACTTGCTCAAAGTATAGGCAGATGGGGAAACTTTTTTAACTCGGAAGCTTTTGGCTCTCCGACAAATTTACCTTGGAAATTATATATTCCACTAAGCCAAAGACCTGAACAGTTTGTAGATTATGAATATTTTCACCCTACATTTTTATACGAAAGCATACTGGACCTTTGTATATTTTTTATACTTTTAACCTTAATAAAAAAGTTTGGCACAAAATTTCCCGGGCTAACAACCTGCTCATACCTGATACTCTATTCTTGCGTAAGAATTTTTGTTGAAAGCATTCGAGTAGATAGCGCACTAAACATTCACGGAATACAAATAGCAAAGATAATTTCAGTCTTGTTAATAATTCTTGGAGCAATAGGGTTACTAACTATTATTAAGAAAAATTTCAAACAAATTTGATTTTGAAAACTTTCTGATGTACACTTTCACTTAATGATGTGGCCGGGTTGGAATTAAAAAACTTACCGGCAAGTAGAAAATTAAATTAAGGAGAAACTGGAATGACACCAAGAAACTTTTTATTTACCTCCGAATCAGTAACGGAAGGTCACCCAGACAAAGTATGCGATCAGATTTCTGATGCTATTTTGGATGAGTTTTTGACGAAATACCCTCAATCAAGAGTTGCCGCAGAAACAACCGTAACAACAGGTATGGCTTTAGTTTGCGGAGAAATCACTTCTGATTGTTATGTTGATATCCCGTCAGTAGTTAGAAATACAATTAAAAATATCGGATACACCGGTTCTCACGGTGGCGGATTTGACGCTGATACTTGTGCAGTATTAACAAGTATTGACGAACAATCTTGCGACATTGCAGGCGGTGTTAACAAAGCGTTCGAATCAAGAAGCGACAATGCTGACACCTCAGTTTCAGAAACCGAAAATATCGGTGCCGGCGACCAAGGTATTATGTTCGGATATGCTTGTAACGAAACACCTGAGTTAATGCCACTACCAATCAGCTTGGCTCACAAGTTATCATTCAGACTTGCTCAAGTAAGAAAGAATGGTACATTACCTTACTTAAGACCGGATGGTAAATCTCAGGTTACTGTTGAATATGTTGATGGAAAACCTTCTAAAATCAATACTGTATTGATTTCAACTCAACACGACCCTGAAATTAATGGAATTAGCGATAATTCAAAAGTTCAAGCAAGAATTAAAGAAGATATCAAAAAACACGTAATTGACTACGTATTTGAAAATGAATCTCCAATTGGTCTTGATTCAGATACAAAAATTCTTGTTAACCCATCAGGAAGATTTGTTGTAGGTGGTCCTCAAGGTGACGCAGGTTTAACAGGTCGTAAGATTATCGTTGACACATACGGCGGTTACTCTCGTCACGGCGGCGGAGCTTTCTCAGGAAAAGATCCTACAAAAGTTGACCGTTCAGCAGCTTACGCATCAAGATATGTTGCAAAGAACATCGTAGCAGCAGGGTTAGCTGACAAGTGCGAAATCGAACTTGCATACGCTATCGGTGTTGCAGAACCTGTATCAATTATGGTTGATACTTTCGGAACAGGTAAAATTTCTGATGATGAAATTTCAGAATTAGTTTCTAAAAACTTTGACCTTAGACCGGCAGCTATTATCAGCCAATTTGACTTAAGAGGATTGCCTGCTAAGAATGGCGGAAAATTCTATCAAAAACTTGCAGCATACGGTCATATGGGAAGAACAGATATCGTTGTTCCTTGGGAACAAACAGACAAAGCTGACAGCCTAAAATCACAAGCTTGCAGCTGCTGCTCTTGCTCAAAATAATTATGCTGAATAAAATGAACAGCTAGAAAATAAAAGAGGAAGTTTTGATTAACTTCCTCTTTTTAATTGTATAAATTTCAGCACTATAATTCAGGAGTATCAAACTTAAATTCAACTTTTTCTTTTTGGTGCTTAATTAAATAAGCTGCGATTATTGCCGTAATTGGTACGCAAGCTAAAATCGCAATACTACCGATAAGTGCAGACAAAACTTCAGTTGCAACTTGATTCAAGTTAAAAAACTTTTGAATATCGATATTGCTTGACAACAAAACCAGAGGCAGCGAACTTCCTAAATACACAAGAATAAGTGTATTAGACATTGTTCCAATAATATCACGCCCAACATTCATCCCTGAGATAAAAAGTTTTTTCACAGAAAGACTCTTATCAGTTTCATATATCTCGTTAATAGTACTCGCAATAGAAACAGACGTATCCATCAATGCTCCAAGAGCGGCAATTATCATTGAAGCAGAAAGAATCCCCTTAAAATTCAAATCAGGATGAGCTGAATAAAGAAACATAGTTTCCTCACCAGCAAATCCGGTAAGTCTAGCCCCCCAGATAACCCCCATAGACAAAGCAGCAGCAATAAAAAGACTAAATACAGTACCCCAAAGCGCAGAAGTACTTTTAGCATTAAATCCGCCAACCAAATAAATTGTAATTGCGCTGGAAATTATCGAAATTAAAACTGCAGAGGCAATAGGACAAAACCCGTGCAAAACTAGTGGTACAAGTACAAAAAACACCAATCCTACAAAAGCAATAATCGAAATAAGGCTTGCAACCCCCTTTTTCTTACCAACCAGCACGAGCAACAAGAAAAAAGCAGCAGCAACATATACAAGCATATTATCACGCTTCAAATCCGCAATATAAAATTTCACATCATCGACAGAAGAAATTTCACCACCGGCAGACTCAACATGTAAAACAACCCTATCACCTTTTTTCAATGGTATATCATAAGCAGGATTTCCTGTAAGCATATTATCTAAAACTTGTTCCGCACCTTTAAATTGTCCGGATAAAACCTTAACTTTAACAACCTGTTTTAGATTATTATCGCCCTGTTGAAAACTTGGAGCATCAACATACTGAACACTCTCAACGACACCAGTCTCAGAAGGCAACTCAAAATCACCCATCTGGTCTGCATTCAACTCAGCAAACGAAGGAGAACACAAACCTAACAATAATAACAAAAAAATTATTACACGTTTCATAAAAAGCTCCACTAATAAATAATCTGAACCCAAACATTTCTTGTTCGAGCCTTATTGTCAAAATCTATAAGCACAATTTGCTGCCACTGCCCAAGCTGCAAAGCCCCGTCAACCAAAGGCACCATAGTATGATTTCCAACTATTGAAGCCCTAACATGAGCATACCCATTACCATCGTGCCAAGTTTCATCGTGATGATATTCTGCATTTACAGGGGCAATCTTGTCTAAAGCTTCCGGTAAATCGACAAGAAGACCAGACTCGAATTCGATATTAGTGATAGAAACTGTACTTCCTGCGGCATAAACATACACAACAGCACTTTCAAGATTATGTTTATAAACTGCATTCTGAACCTGACGAGTAATATCAATAATATCAGTATTACCCTTCGTATGAACCGTAAATTTTTCATTTATTATTGTCATACACATAACCCCCGTTATAAGAAATTAACCGAAAAATTCATCAGCATAATATGCAAACTCGAGATGACCGACAATTATAGTGTCACCATCCTTTACGCCCATGGCTTTAAGTTTGTCAAACACACCCATACCTGTTAAGATATTCTGGAATCTGATAACTTGTTCAGGATTTCGTTCATCAGTCACTTGTGCTAAACGTCCAATCTTACCTCCAACAATAATGTAGGTATCTTTAGAAACCTTAGAAATTTCATATGCACTATCATCATTATCAGAAGCGCCCGGATCGTCTTCCACAACAACATCAGAAACCGGTTTTTCAATCTCATCAACCTTTTGACCCATAAAGTATTTTATAGAATCAATATTTTCACCACTTACAGCTGAAATCAAAAATACATCGTCAGCCCTCTTTTTAAATTCTTCATACAATCTCTGCTTTGCTTCATCATCAATAGCATCGATTTTATTTAGAGCTACAATTTGATACAAGTTAGCTAATTTTTCAGAATGCTTCTTTAATTCAGCATTAATCTTCTCGTAATTATCAACAGGATCGTCAGCAGTAATATCAACAACGTGAACAAGAAATCTACATCTTTCAACGTGTCTTAGAAAATCATGACCAAGACCGACACCTTCACTTGCACCTTCAATTAACCCTGGAATATCCGCAACAACAAATCCATCACCTGAAGGTTTGTGAACAACTCCCAAATTTGGAACTAACGTTGTAAACGGATAATCTGCAATTTTAGGTTTAGCTGAACTAATTCTACTTATAAAAGTTGATTTTCCTGCATTTGGCATACCTAACAATCCAACATCAGCAATCAACTTCAACTCAAGAATAAGTTCTCTCTCGATAGGAGGTTCACCAGGCTCACAAAATTGAGGAGCACGTTTTTGAGCAGTCGCAAATCGAGCATTTCCACGACCGCCTCTTCCTCCTTTTGCAACTAGAACTTTTTGCTCATGTTCAACCAAGTCTGCAATAATATTACCTGTTTTTACATCTCTAACAACTGTACCAACAGGAACCTTTATATACAAATCCTTAGCCCATTTACCGTGACAGTTTTTAATTCCGCCATTCTCACCACTTTCAGCTTTGAAAACAGATTTATACTTAAAGTCCATTAAGGTCGACATATTTTCATCGGCAACCAAAAATACGTCTCCGCCTTTTCCGCCATCACCGCCTGCAGGGCCACCCTTATCAACATATTTTTCACGGCGCCAAGCCACCATACCGTTACCACCACGACCTGAAACTATTCTTATTTTTGTTTTATCTATAAATTGCATCGCATATCCCTTTTTAATATTTATGTTATAATTTTACTATGAAAATGATAAAAAAGAAATTATTTTCGGAAGCACCTATCGAAATAGGACCCGAAAGCGGATATGATAATTACATAATGGCAATAGAATCAAGCTGCGATGAGACGGCTTGTGCAATAGTGAAAAATGGTAGAGAAGTTATTGCAAATGTTGTGGCATCTCAAATTAAAACTCATGCCCAATTTGGTGGTGTAATTCCTGAAATTGCAGCAAGAGAACATATGGATTCCATTAACATTGTTGTTGAAGAAGCTTTTCGACAAGCAAAAGAGAATGCAGGAATCAATCCTGAAGATATCACAGCCTTTGCTGGAACCGTAGGACCAGGGCTTGTTGGCTGTCTTCTTGTCGGCTTAAACGCAGCAAAGACACTTGCCCTTGTGTATGATAAACCGTTTATTGGAGTAAACCATTTAAATGCACACCTTTGCGGAAATTACCTTGATACGGATTTAAAACCGCCATTTATGGCACTTCTTGTAAGTGGTGGTCACACTCAAATTATTGATGTAAAATCATACTCCGAACAGCACATTATCGGAGAGACAATAGATGACGCGGTAGGCGAAGCTTATGACAAAGTAGCAAGACTTATCGGACTGCCTTACCCGGGAGGCCCTAAACTTGATAAGATGGCACAAGAAGGAAACCCTCACGCATTTAAACTACCTGAAGCAAAAGTTGGAGAATTCGATTTCAGTTTCAGCGGATTAAAGACTGCGGTACTTAGATTGGTAAAATCTTTTGACGGTCAAGAACTTCCTGTAAAAGATATCTGTGCAAGTTTTCAAGAATGCGTATCTTCAACTTTAGTTAAGAAAGTGAAGAAAGCTCTTGAACAAAGCGGATATGACCAAGTCGTAATAGCAGGTGGTGTTGCCGCAAACTCTGAAATCAGAAAAAAAATATTTGATTTATCTGAAGAAGGATATAAAGTTTTTGCTCCTCCAATGAAGTATTGTACGGACAATGCTGCTATGGTAGCGTCTTGTGCATATTTTAATACTAATACATTTGATGATATTAATGTTGAAGTATTTTCTAGAGTAAAATAATTTAATATTCTTAAAAAAACACAGAATATAATAGCAAAAATATTATTGTTCAGATTTACTAATAATATGCAGTATAAATATAGGAATATGTAGTATGAAAATTTACCCTGTTGCAGCTTTTTCTATAAAGAAAAGTCGTCTAGAACCTTCTACGGGTCAAACAACACAAGAAAATAAGATTAATAACAAAAACAACGTAGAACAACACTATTTTAATGATCAGCTAATCATGTTTGGTGCAAGAGTAGATAAAGGGTTAGAAAGATTCTACGAAACAAACAGGGATAAAATGCCTGATACCGTTCGCAACTACATAGAGAGCCTTAATAACAAATCAGCTGTAACACCTATGGAAGCACAGAAAAACGCATACGAATTGCTCGATATAGCTCAGACCCCTGACGACATCAAAAGTGCTTACCCTGAAGAAAAACTTTTCCAAGATTTAATTAATCCTCTTGAATCAAGGGCAACTCGAGGAATATTAAATTCTGTAAGAGAAAATGATGAACTTCTTAAATTAAGCGGACAAGACGTATTAAAGGACAAAGAAAATTTAACGGTATATTTAGTAAAAAAAATATTCCTAGAAAATAAAACTATTGAAGAAATCAATCAAGATTTAGATAAAGATCTGGATGAAGACTTTAAAGCTGACTTTAAATTTAAAAACCCTAAAGCTCAGTACGTATACACATCTACACTTGCGTCTCTTGGAATTAAAGCCCCGCAATTTGAATACAGACAATCACTAAGATATACTCAAGAAGGCTACTCAGATATGATTGGGGATAAGATTTCTGAAGGGCAACGAGCATTTTGGGACTCTTTATCAACTGAAGAGAGAACGGGCAGAGCAAAAAAATCCGCAGAAAAATTCGAAAACTGGTGGAACTCGCTTACAAGAAATCAAATTCTTGATATGATAGCAGATCAAAAAAATGAATTAGATTTACTTAAAGAATTTAAAAAAGCTCAAAGACAAGAAGAAAAAGCAAATAAAGTTACTAATAACGAACCTGAAGAAACTCCAAGAACTACACGTAAACACACAAGAGTTGGCTCAAACAAACTTAGTCAAGATGAATTGTTTGTTATCTGGGCAAGTAATCAATTAAAAATATGGCAAGCCAACCTTACAGAAGCTGAAAAAGACACTTTACACATAAAAAGAATGCAACATCTTACAGCTCGCTGGAAGGAAATGACTCCGGCAGAAAAGAGTGATTACATTTCAAAAATGAAGGCTGGAGCAGAACCGCTTCGTTACACAATGATTGATGCGTGGAACCACAGCACAAATCTTATACAAGATTTGTCTGCCCACCTAAAAGCTAACCAAATATACAAACCTGCAGAAGTATTATACTCAAGCCAGGAGTTCAGCGAATTTCAATCTCGAGTTATGACAGAATTCTGGGAAAATCATCCTGAATATTCAAAAGAACTTGGCGAAAACATTCAACGCTCACAAGAAAAAATTCAAGATGCAATTTCAAGAGGGACATTTGAAGAACTAAAAAAACAAATTATGCGTGATAAAACCAGACGTATAAAAGAGATGGAAAGCTTTAAACAAAAAATTTCAACTTCTCAAGCTAATAACACACAAGAACCTGAATATATAAGCGAGTTTAAGGCTGCATACAATAAAGTTCAAGGCGCAACATTAAAGAACTTACCTCAGGAATACGTTGCAGATTATTTCAAAGTCATAACAGAAGGTTTCTCACAAGAACAGATTGAAGCTTGGACAAGAAATCTAAAAGGAGAAAATCCTAAAATTGGGGATAACGAATTATTAACCCAAATTAGCCAAACAGAACCTGAAGGAAGTCAAATAATAAATCGTGCCATTGAAGGGGCATTAGCTGATACATTATACGAATGTACAAGAGATCCAAATGTATATATTCTGTCACACTCTGATATGAAAGTAGCCCTTGCTCAAATTGATAGAGGAGAAAGAGTCATAAAAATAGGTTCTCACAAGCTTCACCAGATGTTTGAATTCGACATTGTAAAAAAGAAAATAGACAAAAATAGGATTAACTATTTATACAATCAATACAAACAAGCATTAAGTCAAGATGAAATTGAAGCAATAGCTTTAGAATATTTTTCTGCGCATAACGGAGATTACACTCCATTGGTTGACTATATGAAAACGTATGGAAAATCTCTAAACATCATCTTCTCTGACAAAAGCACATACTCAAATCTGGTAAAAGCTGCAATGTTTACAAGATTTGCACTAAACATGCCGACTAAAGTTTCTAAAAGTTACACTTGCTTACTCATGACAAACAAAGAAGAACCTTTGAAGGGCGAAGAAGATATTAGAAGCATGAAATATTTGCTATCTAAGAGATTTGATTTTGTACCTAAACAATTCATGAACCATTATTTATCCGAATTTGGAGCATCAATAAGACGCTCAAGTGAAATTGAATTGGCAGAAATAAAAAAAGGATGCTACAAGAGAACCGATACAAAAGGTACGGCAAGACTAACGATAACTCCGAAATTCGGCTACCGTACAATCAATTCTATAAGAGCTCTTGCAATGGAACAAGCTCTCGCAGACGCTTTATATGAAGCAACTGACTGTCAAGATGTCTACAAACTCCAATTTGAAGAATTGTGTGACAACATCGAATTATTCAGAATGATTAGGAAATTTCCAACAGAAACAAGAACATTCAGATGCTCCGCAACAGGAGAAAGAATTGAAATAACAGCCCAAAGACCAATAAACATCAGTTCACTTCAAAGAGATTACATTGACTACCTAAACCAAATTATAGACTGGGTTAACACTGATGTTAAAGACGGCAAAGGAACATTAGAAGACCTCGTGTGCATCCTAAACCCGAATGAAAATGCACCGGAAATTGATAAAAATGTCGAACAAAGGATTAAAGTATATAATTTAAACCTTAAATAGCGGAAGCAAATTGCCTACTTTCAACTCTGGAAAGAATATACTGAGTAATCTCTTTCTCTAACTGGCAACCAAAGTGATTATTAATCTCCTTGATAAAATAACAAGGACTTGTCACGTTAACTTCGATAATTTTTTCATCTATTACGTCCAAACCAACCATTGGGATACCAATTGAATTAAGCTTTTTAGCTACCGGTGCAAACTTATCCATTTCACGTTCGGAAAGTTCTGCTTTGATAATATTTGCATCGCAGTGTTCATTGAACTTAAAATCATCATTACTTGGAAGTTTTTGTACGCAATAAGGTAAAACCTTATCTCCAAGGAACAACACACGTTTATCACCACAAATGGCCTTTGGAATATACTTTTGTACCATGCATAAAGTTGAACCATTATTAGTCATTGAGTTAATAATTACGGCAGTATTCTTATCACCTTTTTTAAGAGTCATAACACCTGCACCAAAACATCTGTTCAATGGTTTTAAAACAATTTCATTATGCTCATTTAAAAATTTCATAATATCAACTTTTGAAGATGAAACAATGTTTTCCGGCATCAAATCAATAAAGTTTAGAGCGTGTAATTTTTCATTAAAATCACGAATTGCGGATGGTTTATTCATCACTAGAGTTTTATCTTCATCCACAAAATCAAATATATAAGTAGAATTAATATAATCCATATCAACAGGTGGATCTTGTCTAAACATTACAAGCTGAAAATCTTCTATTTTTCTATGGATATCCAATTTATCGTAAAAAATATTACCATTTTTTTCAAAAACCTGATAACAATGAGTATAGGCTTTACCAGAAATGAGACTCAATCCATCAATTGTAGTAATATAAACATTTCTATGTTCATCAAGTAATTCTCTAATTAACCAAAAGTTTGTTACCAGATTATTAAATTCAAAATATTTCAACTCGATTCTATCAATAATAAATAAAATATCCATATATATCCCCTTTGTTTTCAAAGAAATAATAACACCAATAATAATTATAAACAATCTCTACATGGCATAAAACATGTTATGGGTATAAAAATAATAGCGCTGCGTTGTCCTTAGCAGCGCTTGAACGATTTCGTTTGCTTTTAAGCAAACGAAACGAACATCCATTCGGTCAAATCGGCGCCGTAGGCGACGAAGTCTAATTAGCGTGTTTTTCTCTTTTGAGGTACTTTTCTCTTTTTTCCTCGCAACAAAAAAGAGAAAAGTAGCAAAAGAAATAACTTTCAAAATTCAAATAAATAACTTATGTTCATTTCTTTCTCTTTATTTGCGAAGCAAAGAGAAAGAAACGAACCAAAGAAAGAGAAAACACGCAAACGTTCCCTGCACTTGAACTATTGTTCAAGTGCTTAAATAATAATTTGAGCAGTAGCTCAAATTCCTTTCAAAGCCTTGCTATCGTGCTAGCGCACACGCAAGGCAAACTTTTAAAATTATAAATATTCATAACCCTACCCATAACATGTTTTATGAATTTTCGTGCTACAATTATAAAAAAAAGGAGTTGAGCTATGGGACAAACTTTAGTTGAAAAAATAATTTCAGAACACGCAGGACACACTGTTAAAGCTGGCGAATTGGTTATAGCAAATGTGGACGTTACAGCAGTTCAAGACGGAACAGGACCGCTTACTGTCCAAGAGTTTAAAAAACTTGGAATTCCAAAACTCAAAAATCCTGAACGAAGCATTCTATTCATAGACCACGCTTCACCAAGCCCAAGAAAAGAGCTTTCTAACACTCATACCGTCCTTAGAGAATTTTCAAAAGAATACGGAGCAGTGTTATCTGATGTTGGAGCTGGAGTTTGCCACCAAAGACTTGTAGAAACATTTGTAAACCCGGGCGAAATCTTAGTCGGAGCCGACTCTCACACTTGTACTTCAGGAGCTCTTGGAGCATTCGCAACAGGTATGGGCTCAACTGATATTGCTGTTGCAATGGCTCTTGGCAAAACTTGGCTAAAAGTTCCGGCTACATTCAAAATTGAAGTTAATGGAAAATTTAAAGACGGAATTTGCTCAAAAGATTTGATGTTACATCTAATTGGTATGATTGGTGCCGACGGCGCAACTTATAAAGCGCTTGAATTCTGTGGTGACACAATCGATAATATGATAATGTCTGAAAGATTTACTCTTGCTAATATGGCAGTCGAAGCTGGCGCAAAATGTGGACTTTTTGTTGCTGATGAAAAGACTAGAGAATTCTTAAAATCTCGAGGCAGAGAAGACAAATTCAGAACAATCAAGCCGGACGAAGATGCTGTTTATGAAAGAGTAATCAAAATTAACGCAGAAGATGTTCCACACACGGTATCTTGTCCGCACACAGTAGATAACACAAAAACAGTAGAAGAACTCAAAGACGTTAAAGTTGATCAAGTATTTGTTGGCACATGCACAAATGGCAGAATTGAAGACTTACGTACGGTTGCAAAAATTCTCAAGGGAAAAACCATAAATCCAAATGTAAGAATGTTAATCTGTCCGGCTTCAAAAGATGTCTATATACAAGCACTTAATGAAGGATTAATTACAACTTTTGTAGAAGCAAACGCAACAATACTTCCGCCAGGATGTGGCCCTTGTGTTGGAGTTCACGCAGGAACTCTCGCTGATGGGGAAGTTTGTCTTGCTACACAAAACAGAAATTTCCAAGGCAGAATGGGTAATACAAATGGATTTATCTATCTTGCATCGCCGTATGTTGCGGCATATACAGCATTACGCGGATATATATGCGCAGAATAACAAATTCTAATTCTGGGCAATAAAAAATAACCCGCCTATTATGCTTGTTAGAATAAACAATTCTTATTAAATCTCCTTATTATGTTAATAAGGAGATTTTTGTTATGACATCTTCTAAACTACAATACAAAAAAATGACAATAGAAGAACTCGTTGTTCTTGCACAACAAGATGATTTTAGGGCTCTTGAAGAATTAATCAAAAACGAACAAAAAAATATTTTTGCGACATTTTCGTATCTGACACAAAAAAGAGAAAATGTAGCAGACTTAACACAAGAAGCACTTTTAAGAGTTGCCAAGAATATAAAAAGCCTAAAAAACCCAAAAAATTTTAGGAGCTGGCTTAACCAAATTGTAACAAATCTATTCTACGACGAGCTACGTAAAGCTTCAAGGAAACCTGATATAGTATCGATGGATGACGAGATGGATGACGAAACACAGTTCACAATAAAATCTATTTTAGCAGATAAAAAATGTAAGCCGCCTGAAAAATGCATATCTTCTGAACTTGAAGAAATTATAAAAAAGCAAATTCGAAGTCTTCCTGATCAATTCAGAATTGCAATTGTACTAAGAGAGCTTCAAGGGCTTTCCTATGAAGAAATCGCAATGGCTACAAACTCAAATGTAGGGACTGTAAAATCAAGAATTTCACGTGCAAGATTAAGGCTTCAAGACAGTCTAAAAGCTTACATCTAATAAAGAAAGGATATTTATGCAGGAGCTAAATTGCAACCAAGTTATTACTCTTTTAACATTTTATATAGAAGGTAAATTAAGTAAAAAATTATCAATGAACGTTGAATATCACCTCAACACATGCAAAAGTTGTCGTGAAAAATACACGAAATTAAGAAAAATCCTTCAAAACTTCCAAGAAATAAAAGAAAAAGTAACCTCAGACGAACCAAGCTGGCTAGAGGAAGATTATAACACACCTCAGTACAAGAGATTCAAAGAAAATCTCTCTGCATACGTAGATAATGAACTTAGCAATGACGACAATATAAAAATAAAAAAAATTGCAATAGCCAATCCTCTTGCAAGGCGAGATTTGGAAAACATCTACTCTTTCAAACAACTGCTTCAATCATCCTTCAATAAAACAAAAAACAACATGAAATATGATTACACAAAGAAAACCCTAAACAAACTTTCAATAAAAAATGAAGAAACTGAAGATGAATCACTGACAAAAATCATAACAGTGTTTACAGGAATAATGATATTTGTACTAATTGGTATAATCCAACTTCTCAATTATTAACTAAATCTTCATATCACCTGAAGGGAAAACCCTTGAAGAAACAATCTTTTGATAGTTTGCAAAAGATGTTTTCTGAGGTGTAAAAGCTGTTGGAGCTTTAACTTCACCAGCAAGCTTAGTGCCGCCAGACTGTTTCAAAAGCTCTTTTTGCTTATAAGCTGCATAATGGTTTCTAAAAACCGGTGTAATTAAGTTAGAAGATAAAATAGAACCTACAAGCCCTGTAATAACTTCAACACCATTGTTAAACGGTTTATAAGCTTCTTCAATATGTGTCTTATAATCAGCTAACTTAGTGATATTAAAATTCCAATCACCAGCATAAACTTTACCCTTGACTCGCTCTGCACCTTTTTCAAGAATCAAACCTCTATCTTTCAAAAGTTTGGTAACTTCAGTAGTTCTTAACTTACCGGTCTGAGTAAGCTTTTTCCCAAAAAACTTGATACCATTTGTAAAAGTATAAAAAGACAAACAGTTAACAACCGCATCTGCAATTTCTTGTGGAATAAGAAACATCTTTTCTTTAGGTGAAATTTTATCATTAATTGCGATTGCAAAAATTTGAGCAGCTGAAGAAAGCGCCCAACCGATAACACCTGTATGCACAAGCATATTACCCGGATCTTTACTGTATTTTGCATATATAGCGGAAGGTGACATCCATCTAAAAGGAGATTTCATTATTTAACATCTCCTTTCTCATGTTTTTGCTGGTATGCAATAAATTTATTGGTCAAAAATTTTGTAAGCGGAGCATCAATTAAGAAGTTTGTAAACACCATAGCCACCAAAGACCATATTGTCCCCATAGCATTTCTATATTGCTGCAATGCATCCAAATCTTTCTCATCAAGATTCTTAGGGGTTAACAAAGTCATCATTTTCTTAGCTAAAGGTTTAGCATCCTTAGGCACCTCACTTAACGGTCTCGATAATGCTTTGATACCCTTGATGAAAGCATACCTCAAAGCAAAACCGGTCGCCGTACCGGCAATAACCTTTGCACAGGTTCTGGCAACTGAAACTTTTCTAGTTTTCTCATCAACTTTTTTATTCTTCCAATCGATATAAGGCTGCATAAATATCGCAGTAGCACCCATAATCAAACGCTGTTGAGGAGAAGTCCATTTTCTGCCAATATAGGCAACTTTATTTAAGACTTTATCCTTTTGCACAACAACGGATGGCATCCTGTCATACGCGCGCCTGCAAGAATTAAATATTGGAGATAAAAAGTTTACAGATACCATATTCCTACCCACTGCAATAAAGACTATAAAGACTGAAAATTGCCCAAAAATCGGGATAAATTAACAAATATTTACATAATCCTTAATGAGGTACCTGCAAGTATACATCATATCAATAATTTTGTAAAGCTATTTACAAAATTATAAGATTGCACCCTTTGGAACAACGGTTACACCGTTTGGTGAAACGTGGAAACCTCTTTTTATATCCGCTTCTCTATCGTAACCGATTCTTGTATTTGGCGGAATTACAACATTCTTATCAATAATCGCACGTTTAATTCTTGAATATCTGCCAACGGTAACGTTTTCCATCAAAATGCTCTCATACACTTGAGAATAACTGTTAATTCTGACTTTTGGCGACAATACACATTTAGAAATACTACCGCCTGAAACGATACAACCTTCAGATACCATAGAATTAGTAGCCATACCAACTCTATCACCCTCCTGCCAAATAAACTTAGCCGGCGGATAATTGTAATTAAATGTTCTCAAAGGCCAATCCTTAGAATATAAGTTTAATTCAGGATTAGCAGACAACAAATCCATATTTGCCTGCCAATAAGCATCAATACTTCCTACATCTCGCCAGTAACCACGTTCGGCATCTGTAATTCCAGGAAATTCATTTGACGCAAAATTATATATATAGATATTTTTCCCTTCATTCAAAAGCATTGGAATAACATTTTTTCCAAAATCATGACTTGACTGCTCTAAAGAAACATCTTCTTCTAAAGCTCTTAATAATATATCTTTATTGAAAATATAATTTCCCATAGAAGCAAGGCACATATTTTCATTCCCTGGAATAGACTTCGGTCTGGTTTGAGGTTTTTCGACGAAGTTTATAAGCTTCCAATTCTCATCAACTTCAATAATTCCAAATTCAGAAGCCTCTTCAATCGGGATTGGAATTGCTGAAATAGTCAAATCAGAATTTTTATCCTTATGGAAATCCAACATCTGAGAAACATCCATCTTATAAACGTGATCCCCACCGAATATACAAACATAATCAGGATCCTCATCTTGAATATGGAAAACGTTTTGATAAATAGCATCAGCAGTTCCCTTATACCAATCTTGCCCCGTACGCATTTGAGCAGGTGCCAAATCTACATACTGATTTAAGAATGGCGATAAAGCCCAACCCCTAGTAATATGCTTATTCAGAGAATCAGATTTATACTGTGTTAAAACTTTTATTTTATAAAAACCTGAATTTATAAAGTTATTCAAAACAAAGTCAATAATTCTGTATCTGCCGCCGAAAGGAACAGCAGGCTTTGCTCTATCCTTAGTCAACGGAAGAAGTCTTTTCCCTTCTCCACCTGCAAGTATCATAACCAAAGCATCATCAACAGACATAACTATCCCCTCTCTATATCTAATTTATATGACAATTATACAACAAATCACAAGTTTTAAAAAGTTGTAAATTATTGTTAAAAATCGAAAAATAAAATCAAATTTAAGGACTAAAAATACTTTATATATGAGTAGTGTTAGTGTAAAAATTTTAGTGTGAAAAATAGTGGGAATTAATTTTATTCGCCTGCCATTTTTTGGCAACGTAAATCAAAATACTCCAATTAGCCATCGGTCATCGCAACAAAACCCGATGATTAATACACTGCAAAATGACAGGTTCGAAAGCTCTTCCCCTCTAAGGTACACATCTGAATTTAGCATAAGAAAACTTACACAAGCGAACCCAAATATTGAAAAGATACTAGCTAGTGTAAACACCCCGTTAACACTCAACATTAACGGAACAAATGACTTTATACAAAAACACGGCAATGACACAAAAGAAATTGCTGAAGGAATTGTTGAAAACTTGCCATTTAGTTTAAAACAAAAAGCAAATCTTAAAGCTATCCAAGATGCAGCATACCTACATGATATCGGGAAAGTCTTTATACCAAATGAGATTTTAAACAAAGCAGGGAAACTGACACCACAGGAAACAGAAATAATGCATACTCACTCAGAACTTGGGTACGAGCTACTAAAAAACACAGATATAAATCCTCGAGTACTTCATCTAATAAAAAACCATCACCAAAACGCTCAAAAAAGCGGATACCCTAAAGTTGATAACAAATTTATTGCAGACTTAGATCTCCAAATAGTGTCAATTGCTGACAAATATTCAGCCTTGACAGAAAAAAGGTCGTACAAACCTGCTATGTCCAGAGAAAAAGCACTTACAATTATAAGAAATGATGTACGTGAAGGAAAGCTGAATCCTTTGGTATTCAATGCTCTTGTTAACTATACCGACAACAAAATTCTAGATAGAAAAGTTGCCAACAGTTTTTCTTAATTTTTGTTAAAAATTTGCCATATTTACATGACAAATGATAATGCTTGACATATCATTGAGAAAAAATAGCAGGAGGAAGTTACGTGATAGAAGAACTTATAGAAAAGAAATCTGGTTTTGATTTAACCTCAAAAAGTGCGCTATCTAATCAAGAAGATCCATTCACTTCTCGTTCTCATGCTGCACTTCTTGCAAAAAACATCATACCTTATTCTCACAAAAGAGTTGCTGACAACTATATTGTTATCAAACGTATTTATAAGTTCCAAGTCGTACAAAGCCGTATTACACAATCTGAAAAAGAATTGCTGCTAAAATATGATTTCAATACACTAGAATTTACAACTGCAAAACAAATGTATGAAGAGCTTGCTCTACTTCAAAAATGGGCTTCCTCAAACGATATGCAATTAAAAGCAGATGCAGATAAAATTCTTGAAATCAGAGCAAAAGAATTGAAATTTATAGATGCTAATTGCTATGCAACCATATCGAACGAAATTTATAAAGGATACGTTGCACTTTCACATTATTTTGAAGAAATTAGCAAATTCAAAGGATAAAAAAACGGGACTTCGGTCCCGTTTTTTTTTGCATATGTTTATCAATCTGCTTAATTAGTATTTCAACATTGAAACAACTTTTCCGCAATCTTTAAGTTTTTCTCTACCTTTAAGAGCTTCAAGTTCAATTAAAAATCCAACACCTACAAGGTTAGCTCCGGACTTTTTGACAAGCTTGCAAGCCGCTTCCGCAGTACCGCCTGTCGCCAAAAGATCATCAATGATTAGAACATTATCGCCTTCACCAAATGCGTCCTTATGGATTTCAATCTTGTCAGTTCCATACTCAAGCTCATACTCTTGAGAAATAGTTTCTGCAGGAAGTTTGTTAGGTTTTCTTACCGGAACAAAACCTGCATCCATTTTATAAGCCATTGGCATACCAAAGATAAAACCACGACTTTCAATTCCGGCAATATAATCAACTTTAACATCCTTAAATTGATCACACAAATAATCAATAATTACCTTTAAAGTTTCAGGCTCTTTTATAGCTGTGGTAATATCTCTAAATAAGATTCCTTCCTTAGGAAAATCTTGAATTTCCCTAATCTTATTTTTCACATCATCAATTGTCATCATCATTATATTTCTCCAATCTATTTTACTATTTACTTACATTTAGATTCTTCACTATGGATAAGATTTACTTCATCCTGAATAAGCCCGTGGGCTGTTTTTCCCCATTTCATATCCTTTTTACAGAACAAAATCTTGAAACAGATAAATAATTCCAACGGGAACCACAAAAATAAAAGATAAATACTAGTAACAAAAGCATCCTTTATAGCATCCATACGAGAAAAATTATCATAACGTCTTAATGCGTATCTCAGCCCCATAAAAAAGCCCATACCAATAACACAGCTTATTATGATTGATGAATAAAGCATGTGTGGAGGAGCATCCTTAGCCAAAACCTTAAACAATCGAATTAAGATTTCCATAACGCACCACAAAGGCATAATACACTCAGAAATATATGCAAACATGTCAACTCTGGCTAACATGGAAATATCTTTTGATCTAAAAGCCTCACCCGAATATTCCAAATATCTTCTAAGCGTTCCTTCAAGCCATCTTCTACGCTGTCTAAAAAGAGGTCTTAAATAAGCAATTCCCTCTTCATAAACAATAGCATCAGGACAGAAACGAACGTCCCACCCTTTAATATGAAGTCTTGTAGACATGTCCAAATCATCGGTAATAGTATAATTATTCCAACCGCCAATATCATCTATGGCACTGCGTTTAATCAACTCACCGTTTCCGCGAAGTTCAACAGCTCCCTTAACAGAGTCCCTGCCAGCTTGAAGATATGTATCAATAGTATATTCATTATTCTGGCAACGAGTAAGGAAATTATAATCTTTGTTTCTTATAACTTTTCTTGCTTGAACAGCACCAACATCTTTAGGCTCAAGCTTAGGAACAAGTCTATTCAAGAAATCAGGATCAACAGTGGCATCTGCATCAAACACAAGAATAGCTTCGCCGTTTGCAAATTCTAAAGCATCATTTAAAACAGCAGATTTACCAGGAAAAGCATCTGGCTTTCTAATCAATGCCTTAACTTTTGGATACTTATTCTCAAGTTCTTTAACAACGTTAGGCGTATTATCAGAACTTCTGTCATCAATTACAATGACTTCAAAATTTTCATAATCCATGTTTAAAACATTTAAAACAGTATTTTCAATAACTGTTTCTTCGTTATGACAAGGAATCATAACTGTTACGAACGGTTTATAATCATGATTTACAACTTCCGGATACTTCTTCAACTTACGTTTTCTATAGTTGTAAGCCAACGTGGAGAAGACCGCATAAATAGTCATAAGAGTGCATAAAAATGCAAGTCCCCACACGGTATTAAAGTAATTCTGGAAAATGTATAGAAAAATTCCCAGCCCAAAAACTATTGTAAATAGTATAATTCTTTCTTTCATATCCCTATATGCCTATCTATTCCCTTAATATTGTACCAGAAAACAAAAAAAAATGCAGACATTTTAACGATTTGTATCATTTAACAGGTCAAATCTACAACAAACAGAGGTTTTTTGGGGGAATTAATGTTAAAATTTTTTAATGATACTTGCGCAAATAAAAATATTAGCTATAATAAGGGAGTACAAATAAGAAAAGGAGTTTTACAATGAACAAAGAAGAATTAGTACAAGAAGTTGCAAAAAAAGCTAACGTATCTCAAAAAGAAGCTGCTGAAGTTATCAATGCTTGGGTTGAAACTGTACAAAAAACAGTAGCTAAAGGAAAGAAAGTTACTTTGGTAGGCTTTGGTACTTTTGAAGCTAGAAAAAGAGCTGCTAGAACTGGTAGAAACCCTCAAACTGGTAAGGAAATCAAAATCCCTGCTAAAACAGTTCCTGCATTTTCAGCTGGTAAAAAATTCAAAACTGTTGTTAACGGTAAATAGTTTTGAGTTTTGTATAAACTTTAAAAGGCAGTTATTTTATTATAACTGCCTTTTTATTTGCCCAAAATTTCTTTTAATTTATCTGCGTAATAGAGAATACATTTATCCTCAACATCATTTTTATCAGTATTAGAAAAAGCACTTATATCATAAATCCCCTCTGAAGTTGCCCTTCCACGATTGCGTTTAGCAATGAACTCCTCATAAGATTTAGTAAAATAATGATTTACTCTAATCAATTCATAACATCGGCTTTCGCCTGTTACAGAACCTTTAACGACATTTCCATCAGAAGTAATATTACAAAAACTCCTATAAAAACAAGGTGCATGAGGATCTACAAAACAACTTATTCTACGCGGATTAGCAATAGTTTTAACATACATATTCTCATGAAATGATTGCTCCGCACACTTAGTATAATTTTCAATAACCAAGCCTTCAGGTTTACGTTTATGACCGGAAGATCCAAACATTAACCATTGAACCGCTAAACCGGCAGCTTTCGGATACAAAGTCAGAACCTCATCTACTATACTCGGAACTTTCTTGTCAGCATCAATTGGCAAAATAAATTCATCAATGTCAATATATGCTACATACTTACAATTGAACTTCACTCTTTTTGTAGCGAAATTATAAACTTCACATTGAACCCTATGACCAGGGTAATACATATATTCAACTTCGCCATTTAAAATGTATGCAGAAAGGACTTCTTTAAGATTATCTGAACTCTCGTTATCATATATATAAAACTTATCAACCCCGACAAGCTTATGGTATTCAATCCACTCTCTAATATAAGGAGCTTCATCTTTAACAATAGCTACAACTGCCAGATTGTAATCATAATTCTTTTTTAACTTATCAACAATTAAATTTATACGTTTTACAAAAAATGTTTTAATATTCATACTCTTCTAAAAAAATTGACCGAAAGAAACATCTCTCGGCCAATTCGATTTATAACTTAATTACTGTCTCTTTTTTAATGTTGGGAACGCAATTACGTCACGAATAGATGGCGAATTAGTTAACAGCATTACAAGTCTGTCAATACCAAGACCCAAACCACCCATTGGAGGTGCACCATGTTCCAAAGCACAGATATAATCTTCATCAATAGGCATAGCTTCATCATCGCCGTTAGCCTTTGCTTGCATTTGCGCTTCAAATCTCATTCTCTGGTCAATAGGATCTGTCAATTCTGAGAATGCATTTGCAACTTCCCAGCCATTGATACGAGTTTCAAAACGTTCAGTCAATCTGTCATTATCTCTGTGAACTTTTGCAAGCGGTGATATATCACGAGGATAATCAATAATGTGAACAGGCTGGATTAAAGTAGGTTCAACCTTTTCTTCAAAAATCAAGTCAATAACCTTACCCCAGTTATCGCAATCTTCAGGGTTGATACCAAGGGATTTAGCTTTATTTTTAGCATCTTCAACAGTAAAGCAAGTTGAAAAATCGATACCGGTTTTTTCCTTAATCGCACCAATCATAGTCTTTCTATCCCAAGGCGGAGTCAAATCGATTTCGTGATCACCGTAAGTAATCTTCATAGTACCCAAAACTTCTTGAGCAACAGTTGAGACCAAGTTTTCAGTCAACTTCATCATTTCGTTATAATCAACATAAGCTTGGTAAAGTTCCATCATAGTGAATTCCGGGTTATGACGAACGTCAATACCTTCGTTTCTGAAACTTCTGTTAATTTCAAAAATCTTTTCACTTAAACCGCCAACCATAAGTCTTTTTAAGTAAAGCTCAGGAGCAATTCTCAAGAACATATCCATATCAAGCGTATTATGGTGAGTAATGAAAGGTCTTGCGTTAGCACCACCTGCTTGAGGGTGCAACATAGGAGTTTCAACTTCCAAGAAGCCTTGTTTTGTTAAGTATTCTCTTATTTTTTGTATTATTAAACTTCTTGTCCTGAATGTTTTTCTAACATCTTCATTAACAATCATGTCTACATATCTTTGTCTGTAACGAGTTTCCACATCAGTAAGGCCGTGGAATTTTTCCGGCAAAGGCAACAATGATTTTGACAATAAAGTCAATGAAGTAGATTTTATTGAAAGTTCTCCACGAGGAGTTCTTCTTATAGTACCTGTAAAACCTACGATATCACCAATATCAATCAACTTTAAGAGTTTCATTTGATCTTCAGACAAATTTTCTTTATGTGAGAAAATCTGAATTTTACCTGAAGCATCCATCAAGTCAATAAACATACCGGTATTTCTAATTGCCATTACACGACCGGCAACAGAATACTTATCTTCAGTCTCAACACCAGCTTCTAAATCTTTATACTTTTCCTGCAATTCAGCAGCATTTGCATCTTTTTCAAAAACATAAGGGTATGGATTAATCCCTCTGTCAGCTAAATCAGCAAGTTTTTGAATTCTGGTTTGTCTTATTTGATCTCTGGCCGAATTCGGCTCGTGATTTTGTTGTTCTGTCATTTCTACTTCCTTATATATTAGTGTAACTCTCTTAGCTAAATAATAACACGGACATAAGATAATGCAAAACTGTTGTTATTTATATAAACATAAGGTTTATTGCGATTTTGTAAAATTTCTGTTATATTTGTAGTATATACCTTGAAATTTTAATTTATATTAAGTATGATAATTACACTTATTGTCATGAGTTTTGTAAAAAAAACTTAAAATTTTACCCAAAAATGGCAATTTGTAAAATTAACGATTTTTATAAAAGTATATGTGTAGTAAGTTATGAATAATGTAAAGTAGGGACATGTCAGTAAAAGCTATCACTGCGGCGAAATTGACCACCGCGCAAAACAAAAACAACAACCGTAATACCGGTAATAAGAACTCCAATCCGTCCTTCCAAGGACTTGCAAGTGTACCGGTAGCAGTAGCAGATGCAATCAATAACGGAGGTTTTGCATTTTCGTTTATCGCACAAGACGGATTCGGAATGGCATTTCCAAGAGTCTTAGAAGGTATAAACCGACGACCTGTAAATCCTGAGACAGGGAAAAAAGAAGGTCCTTACAACTGGGCATTTGCAAGAAGAGAAGGTATTCGAGAGATTCTCAGCGGCCCTAGTGCATTTATCATACCTGCATTCATACTTAAATTTGTAAAAAAATACTCCGGACAAGCTAACAACGTCCCTGTAAATATGATTCAGGGCTTAGGTAAAAACTTTATAGCTTATGCAGCAAAACCTGGAGTTAATTTAGAAGACGTAGCCAAAACAAGAGAAGAATTCTATGAACAAGTGTTCAAGAACGTACTTCATACAACTCTTGAAGGAAATGTAAAAGGTGAAGAACTTGATAACTTGGCACACAGCTTCATGCAACGTGCAATAGAAATCGAACAAGCAAAAGATAACAAAAAATCTCTTTGGGCAAAAATTACCAACAAGTCAGTTGCAGGTTCTCCTGAAGACTTAACCGAAAGCTTGTTGGATGACTTTATGGCATTAAAGAAGAAACATTTGCCGGCATCAGTAAACGAACTTTCAGCGGAATTAACAGTTAACCCTGAAAAAATCGGTAAATATGGCGAACAAATTCTAATCAGCGACAAAGACGGCGTTGGATTCAAAAAATTACTTAAAACAATGACTGATTTCACTGATGACGTTATTGAAACAACTGGCAAAGCTTTAAATAAAGCTAAAGACGGATTTAATGCTGAAGAATTCTTAAATAGCTTTGTAAAACGCCGTACAGGTTCAAGAATTATCACAAACCTAGGAATGTGGTCAGCAGTTGTAGGCTTCTACGCGCTAATTCCAAAACTATATTCATTAGGCTTAAAGGGTAAAAACCCTGCATTTATCCACGAACAACAAGCTGCTGAAAAAGCTGAAGATTCTGCAAAAAAAGGACCAACAGAGAAAGCTGAAGACTCTGCAAAACCTGAAAGCACAGCTAATACAACAACAAATAATACAAGTGCAGTAAAACAAAACGAAGAAGCTGGCAAAGATAAAGACAAACAAGGTACAACAGAAAACAAGAAAGATGTTTCATTCAGCGGTAGAGAAAAACTATTCGAACAAGCTGCAGATAGAGTTATCGGGTCTTCAAAATTAAGCAAATTCCTTAGCAATTTTGAATTTAATGATGCATCTATGTCTGTTCCTGCAATGTTAGCATTGTTATTCGGCTTCTGCCTGCCAACAAGATTAGCTAACGCACCTGACAAATACGATGTAAAAGAAACATTGACTCGTGATATTACATCATTCAGTGCAATCTTATTTGCAGCAAACGCAATATCAAGAGCTTTCTCTAATGCATTTTCAAAAATTTCAGGTTTAGCATTGATTATAAAACCTTCAAACCACGAAGCAAGCTACTGGAATAAATTCAAAAACTACTTCTCACCAATGGGAGGAATTAACGTTCTTGATAACAAACAACTTGCGTCTAAATACACAAATGTTCACTTGTATAAAGATGGTATAAACGGATTCTTCGATTTCATCAGCGAAAATGGCGGAAACATTAAAAAACTTCTAAAAATGGACAAAGATGTAGCCGCTCAAGCAAAAATTATCCTTGGAAAAGAAATTGATGCAGCTAGCGTTGATGAAATAAAGAATGCCTTCAAAAACATAGCAACTGAAGAAGCTCAAAATGCAAAGAAGGCTATCGAAGATATCTTTAAAAATAACAAGAATAAATTTGTTCAACGAGCAAAACTATACAATAGTATGTTCACCTGCTTGTCAACAATAGCACTTGTACCTGCATTTATGATTTGGCTTGCAAGAAAATGTGATAAGATGACAAGAGATGCAAGAGCAAGAGACTTGGCTGAAGCAGCAAAAACTGAACCTGCAACTAAAGATAACAAACAAGAAGCTCCTAAAGTTGAAACAGCTAATAAGGTAGAAGCTCCAAAACAAGAAAACCAAGCTGCACTTCAGCAAGTTGCAAAAATGGCTACACAAAAACCAACAATGGCTGGATTTGTAAAAGGCTAAGAAAAATTACACAGAAAACAAAAGGCATCGAGTTAAACTCGATGCCTTTTTATTGCTATATACCTACACTCAACCCTGCACAAAGATTAATACCTTGACCAGTAATACCTCGAGCATCATCACTAATTAAATATTTGACCAATCTTGCAACCTCAATAGGTTCTACAAAACGTTTTTGAGGAATACATTCAACAATCTCTTCTTTAGAAAAATCACTATCAGAAATAGAACCTAAACCTAAATCCGTTTCAACCCAACCAGGATTGATTGTATTGACAGTAATATTAAATTCAGCAAGTTCAAGAGCTAAAGCTTTTGTCAAACCTAACAACCCAGCCTTTGATGCAGAATATAAACTTGCATAAGCCTCGCCCATAACACCGGAAATTGAACCTATATTGACAATTCTGCCCCAATTTTTACTTTTCATATAAGGCACAGCAGAAGATATCAATTTTGTAGGAGCAATAAGATTAGTAGAATAAATTTTTGAAACAACATCGTCACTCATAGTATCAATTCCACCATAAACGTACTCACCAGCATTATTTACGAGAACATCAATATCATTTTGCTTAATAAAATCACACAGCACATCTGGATTTTTCGACAAATCACAAACGCAAACACCTGCAGCAGAAAGTTCATTTAATGCAGCCTCATTTCTACCTGTGACAAAAACGTTTCCGCAACTTATTAAATCCTCGGCAATTACCCTTCCAATACCTTTTGATGCGCCAGTAACTAAAATATTCATTTTTTCTCCAAAAATTGTCTTACTATATACGATGCCATAAAAATTCCCGCACAACTTGCAACAAAAGGAGTCGAAGCAGGAGTTATTTTCGTAAACTCAATAACTTCTCCGTTATTTAAGTTTATCTGTTCAGTTTTTGAAATCTTTTCACGACAAAAAGGTTTTTCACGACTTGCAACAACTGGAATTCCTTCTGTAATACCTCGCTTTTTCAGCTGGTACAAAATATTTGATACAAAAGGCGTATTTTTATTCTCTATCTCAGAAATATCACAAATATAAAGTTTTGACGGATCAATTCTATTTCCTGCTCCCATAGAACTTATGACAGGAACATCACTCTTAACACAATTTTCGAGAAGACTAATCTTAGATCTCATTGTATCAATTGCATCTGCCACAAAATCAATCTTGTCAAAGCAAAAGCTATCGCTATAAAAATCGTTAATTACATTAAGCCGAATTTTAGGGTTAATATCCTTTAGCCTTTCAGCAAAAGCATCAGTTTTATCTCGACCTATGGTTGAATGCAAAGCAATAAGCTGTCTGTTAATATTTGAAAGACTCACATCGTCAAAGTCGACAAGAGTAAGCTCTCCAACTCCACTTCGTGCAAGAGCCTCAGCCGTAAACCCACCAACTCCGCCAAGTCCAAACACAGCAATATGCAAACCAGAAAGAAGACTTTGGAAATCTTCTCCCCAATATAACATGTTTCTGGAAAATAATTCATCAGAGTCTACCATAAAAGACTCCACAAACTACTTAATCAAGCCAAATCCTAATAGGAATGTGCAAACCAAGAACACACCGGCAACAATACCTGTTACCTTATTCAAACCTTTTTCTGCACTCTTTTGAGAAGAGAAGATTTGAGAAGCGCCACCTAATCCTGCAATTCCATCGCCCTTCGGATCGTGAAGCAAAATCAATACAATAAGCAACAATGATGAAATTATTTGCAAAGTCCAAACAAATGTTAACATTTTCTATTTTTTCTCCTTTTTCTTAGAAATGAAATGAGCACGTTTTGAATTCAACTTGATACTTTCGAAAGTATATAACCTTGCCGGACGTTTTGAGGATGACTTAGTAAACTCATCCAACTCAATCAACCCTTCCGTTGAAAGTGCTTTTTTTCTAAAATTACGTTTATCTAACTTCTTTTCCATAATTAACTCGTAAGATTTTTGCATTTCAGTAAGGGTAAATTTCTCATTCAACAACTGATAAGCAACCGGACAAATTTCCAATCTTTCACGAGTTCTCTTAAGTGAATATTCAATAATATCTTTGTGGTCAAATGCCAAAGGTGGGAGATTAGAAACCTTATGCCAACCCAACTCAGGAGAAGATGTAATCTTAATATCTTCAGCACGCACCAATGCGAAATACGCACAAGTAATAACCCTGGCATTAGGGTGACGAAGCGGATCGCCGAATGTATAAAGCTGTTCCAAATAAATGTTATCAACGTTTGTACGTTCTTTTAACACTCTCAAAGCAGCTTGGTCAAGGTTTTCAGAAAGCCTTACATAACCTCCCGGGATTGCCCACTTATCTTTAAAAGGTTCATTTAATCTTTTAACCAACAATACCTGAATTGCGTTGTTAATTATAGTCAAAATAACAACGTCGACTGTAATTTCATGTGTTTTAGTTTCATTAAACATAATCTCTTACCCTAAATTAATAATACAATAAAAAAATATTTTTACATAAATTAATATAAATTGTTAATATTTTTTTACATCAAAATAGTACACACGCAATTTTGGGAGAATTATAGCGTTTATATATATAAGGGAATACACGGGGAAATTATGTACGTATATCATCACTGCAGTTGTAATATGGATAGACTTTTAGGCATTGGATTAATATTCAACGCCTTAAGCAGCATGATTTCTCCAAACAGAAGAGCTTATGCACCGTTATTTCAACCGTTATTTACACTAAGCTATTATTATCCGTCATACAACTACTATCCACAACCATTAAATTATTACAACCAACCACCAATAAATCTTGTTGGTAACACTTTAAGCAGCATAAACCTCAACGAGCTGCAACAACCGGCAATAAATAATAATTCACTTGTAAATATAGCAAATCAAAAACCGGAAACAAATATTAATCTGGTTGGAAACACACTGCTAAACTTAAACACATCAGGTACAGGCATATCAAGTCCAACTTATACAAGTTCAAACAATTACAGTCCTATGTCTCCAATGCTTATGCAGAGCAATATGCCATATACGCCGACTGCAACAAACACCAAAACACTCAGCTTAACAGAGATAGCAGCAGGAAACAAACAAAAAACTAAGCAAAAAACTAGCACAACCATCACAAATCCACCTGAAACGATTGGAACTATCGGCAACGATGCACGCATACAAAGGACAGGCAATAAAGTTAAACCTAGTAAAGACGTAATAAACAGAGTAAAACAAATAGCGCAAAAAATAAATTGCGATTATAAAGATTTACTCGGAGTAATTTTCTGTGAATCAAGCTTCCAAACCGTTCACAAAAACTGGGATGGTAAATCTGCAATAGGATTAATTCAATTTACAGATATATGCATAAGAGATTTGAATCAAACCTACGGAACAAATTACACCAAAGCTCAAATAGCAAGAATGGATGCACTTGAACAACTTGATTTAGCTGAAAAAGCCTTAATCAGAGCAAAAAGTGTGGCCGGATTTTCTTCTTCACATCGACTAACGGCCAGTGAACTATATGCAATGAATTACGTTCCAAAAAACGCAAGAAAAAATATTGTAGCACAACGTGGCGATGGTTATTACGGAGGGAATGAAGGTTTAGACCTAAACAGAGATGGAAAAATTACGCAAGCGGAACTTTCCGAGAGAGTTCGAAAAGGTAAGCTATCAGTAATTTGCTAAAATAACACTCGCAACAATTCTCAATAATCCGTTGCTATCCTATTTTTTTTCGGTTATGTTCAAGTAAGATAATTGATTTTGTTTAGGAAGGAAAAGAATGGAAAAGGGATACGTAGAAAACGGATTTATCGTTGACTTAGCTCACTCTAAAAAGACATCCGAAGTTATTTATGAATTAAGCAAGATTCTGGATATGCCGGAAGCAAAAAACAAAAGTATTTGTTTAAAACTGGGCAACATGAACCTTACAGAACCGGAACTTGTGAGCATTAAAGCGTTAATAGAAACAATGGATTCGAAGATAGAGTTTATCTCGACTACATCAGATATAACAAAAAGCTCAGCCGCAGAACTTGGCATTGAAATATCTGAACTCGGCACTGTTGTTCCGGCTCTAGATATAACAGCAAGTGAAGAAAAAAACGAAAGCGTAAACGCGGAACTTGAAACCGCATTAGATAAGATTTTCGGAGAAGGTGATTTCGAAGAAAGATACCCTGAACCGGAGGAAAAAGCAGAAACAGAAGAAAACAACGCAACTTCTGACGATGAGCCAGAAGTAAAAGAAGGCGACGTACAAGTTGTTGAATTTGAAGAACTTGAAGATTTGGAAGAACTAAGAAAACACGACAGAGAAACTGAAAAACTTCCAACACTATACATTCACAGAACACTTCGCTCAGGACAGAGCCTATCTTCAGATGGAAATATCGTCATAATAGGCGACGTAAATCCTGGAGCTGAAGTTATTGCAAAAGGTGACATAACCGTTTGGGGAATTCTTGGTGGTATTGCCCATGCAGGTTCCGATGGTAATGTTTACTCAAAAATAAGAGCGCTAAAGCTTAATGCTATCCAAATTCGTATTGGAAACATTTTTGCAAGACGCCCAGATACAGTTAATACCCCATATATACACCGAACAGATTCTTTTGTACCGGAAGAAGCTCGTGTAAATAAAAAACACATCATGATATATAAGCTACACGAAGCGAAACAAGGATAGGTGAATATATGACAGCAACATGCGAAAAAGTTATAGAAAAAGATAGTAAAAAAGGAGATATAATGAGTGGTCGAGTAATAGTTATTACATCCGGAAAGGGCGGAGTTGGAAAAACTACCACTAATGCAAACATAGGTACAGCACTAGCCAAAGCCGGTAAGAAAGTTGTTATGATAGATACTGACCTGGGTTTAAGAAACTTAGACCTATTGTTAGGACTTGAAAACAGAATCGTTTACACCATTGTAGACGTTGTAGAAGAACGTTGCAAACTTAAACAAGCCCTAGTTAAAGATAAGAAAAACCCTAATCTTTGCCTATTAGCTGCAGCTCAAACCAGAGATAAAACAGCTGTAACAGAAGAGCAATTAAAAAATATTTGCGAAGAGTTACAAAAAGAATTTGATTTTATTCTTGTAGACTGTCCTGCGGGTATTGAACAAGGGTTCCAAAACGCAGTTGCAGGAGCTAGTGAAGCTATTGTTGTAACAACTCCTGAAATGTCTGCGGTTCGTGACGCTGACAGAATCATCGGACTTTTAGAAGCTAGAGAAGAAATCAAATCTTATAAACTTCTACTAAACCGTGTAAGACCAAATATGATTAAGTCAAACGATATGATGAGCGTTGACGATGTTGTAGAAATTCTATCAGCTCAATTGATTGGTATAATTCCTGAAGATACAGGCATTATCACCTCTACTAACAAAGGTGAACCAATCGTTAATGACGAAAAATCTCTTGCAGGACAAGCATACAGAAATGTCGCAAAAAGAATAATTGGAGAAGATGTACCTTTTCTAAATCTGGAAGAAGATACAGGCGTTGTCGCCAAGGTTAAAAAATTCTTTGCCGGCTTAATAGGTAAGGAGAAATAAAATGAAAGACATATTCACAGATTTATATAACAAAGTACTAGGATTCTTTAGACAAACAGAAAAAAAAGAAGAAGAAAGTGCTAAGGAAGTAGCTTGCAACAGATTGAAATTTGTTTTAATGCAAGATAGAACAAACTTAACACCTGAACTTATGGATAGAATGAGAAAAGAACTCGTTGAACTTCTATCAAAATATGTTGAAATGGATAAAGAAGCACTTGAACTCGGATTTGAACAAGAAGGCAATCAGATGGCATTAATGCTTTCAATTCCTGTTTTGAGAGCCAAAGAAGAAGCTGAAATCGAAGCTGTTTTGGCCGAAGAAGACGCTAAGAAAGCTGAAGCCGAAGCAAATAAACAAGAAAATTCAGAAGAAGAAAACGAAGAATCTTCCGAAGAAAATGAAACTGAAAATGAAGAAGAATCCGAAAATGAAGAATTAGAAATAGAAATTTCTGAGGAAGAAACTGAAATAACTGAAGAATCAGAAAACCAACCTTCGAAAAAGAAAACTAAAACTTCAAAAAAATAAGATAACTAAAAAAGACGGATTGAATAATCCGTCTTTTTAATTTACTTGTAAAAAAATGAATTTTATAGTATATTCTATTCAGGGGTATCAGTGGAAGATAAGAGTAAATTGGATTTAGACGCAATAGCAAAAGAATGCAATTTGTTTAATGAAAATGAGCAGGAAGACGTGGTCTCAAAAATCAGAGCGCTCGACAACACTTACGAGCGAGATGATTTGGTCACAATATATAACCACTTTTTGTCAGTTTGTAAAACCCCTGATGTTTTAGCGGAAATTGTAAAATTTGAAGACCGTTTTAGAGATAAATCATCACTGCCAATGCTTGTTGATATTCTCTTATGCAAAACCGGCAATGATGAAAAGGATAAAGAAGCTTTTATCAATGTTCGCGTAATGTGCGCAAAGGCAATTGCAAACCTTAAAGACACCTCTGCAGTAAATGCACTTTTATACTGTCTAAACAATAAAGACGAAAACTACAAAGTAAGATTTGCTTGCGCAGATGCATTAGGAAAAATCGGCGATAAGTATGCCGTTGCGCCATTAATAGATGTAGTAAAGGATGAGAACGAAAGATCTGTTTACTTAAGAGAATCGGCAGCCTCCGCACTTGGAATGCTGGGGGATATGAGAGCTGTTGACCCCCTTGTTAGTATCCTTGAAACTAAGCAGGGAATACTAGACAAATTTACATTTTTAAAAGAACGAGTAATTGAAGCTCTTGGGAAATTAAAATTACAAGATAATGATAGAGTATTTAAGGCACTAAAACGCTCATTAATGGATGAATCTCCACAGATTAGAATTAATGCTATCGAAGCTCTAATGGATAGCGATAATCCTGAAGCTTACGGCGTTATAAAACCTTGTTTAAAAGATTCAGATGATGAAGTAAAGAAAAATGCACTTATAGCGCTTTATAACATGTCAGACAGAAGCATTCTTGATGAAGTAATCAATAGCCCTGAATACAGTGATTTTCTAAAAATGGAAGCCGTAACAATTATAGACGAATACGAGACAGAAGGTAGTGATAATGAATAACAAATCAATTGTACTTCTTTCAGGAGGGCTTGATTCTGTTGTAAGCCTTGGACTATGCAAAGAAGAATATAATGTTCAATTAGCTTTGACATTTGATTACGGACAAAAATCCGTAAAGCAAGAAATAGAAGCTTCAAAAAACATTGCTGATTACTACAAAATAAAGCATGAAGTAATAAAACTCGATTGGCTAAAAGCAATTACAAAAACAGCACTTGTTTCAGACAAAGAAATTCCACAAGGAATTGACAACCCGGAAGAATCTGCTAAAGCAGTATGGGTTCCAAACCGAAACGGACTATTCTTAAATATTGCAGCCTGTTATGCTGACAGCGATAATTACACGCACATTATTCTAGGCGCAAATAAAGAAGAAGGAGAAACGTTCCCCGATAATACAATAGAATTTGCTCAAAGGATAAATGCAGAATTTGAATATTCAACGCAGAATAAACCACAAATTTTGGTCCCCTTGATAAATTATAATAAGAATGATATAGTTAAGTTGGCTTTAGATAAGCACTTGCCTTTAGAGTTAATAAGAAGCTGCTACAAAGAGGGCAAAAAACATTGCGGAGAATGTGAATCTTGTACAAGATTAAAAAATGCTTTGCAATATAACGACGATACATATTATACAAAGATATTATTTTAAGATGAAAACTAAACTATTAGACAAAGAAATTAAATACGAAGGCTTTCAGCTTGCCCCACATTGGATTTATAAAAACTTTAAAATCCAAGGCGATGCGACTGTTGCATTTATTGGGGAATGTGATGTAAAACTTGATGAAATGGTAGATATTGAGGATGTTATCAATAACGAACCTATTTACAGTAAATCAATGTTGAGTTTTATATCAGAACAATTCAACATAGGACTTGTTGAAGGAGTTTTTAGACAAAGATTACTAATCTGTATTATCAAAGAAGCTATTGAAAGACGTGGAATTAGCTTAAGAAGAAGCGGGGACGACTTGTATGTCGGCAATAAAAAATTAACCGTGTCAATCGCAACAAAATCTGCAAATTCCGTATTAATCCACACAGGAATTAATATCATTTCAGATGGCGCACCAATCGAAGCATGCGGGTTGGAAAATGACTTAGGTATCACTGATATTGAAGAATTTGCAGAAGAAGTCTTAAATAACTATGCAAATGAAATAGAAGATATAATACTGGCAAGTACAAAAGTTAGAGGAGTATAATATGAGAATAGAGAACGATTACAGACGACCTTCCCATATGAGCTACAAAGAATATAAGAAAAAAATTGTCAAAAATAAAAAACAAACGTTTATGATGTTTGTATCTATATTTTTTGTATTACTCCTTATATTTCTTGGCTTTGCAAAAATAATGTCACCTGACGTTGATATTGCAATAGGTGAAGATAATGTCACAACAGAAATAGACGCTAGCAATACAGAATACAGTCGTTCAGGCAATGTAGATGACAGACTAAAAGCTTTACAACAAGAAGATGAAGCAACAGAAGTTGCCCCAGAAGTAAAAACGGAAGACGGTGGCTTAGTAAAAATACCGACAACAAACAAAAAGAATGAAGAAGAGGTAAAACAAGAGCCTGAAGTTACGTTAGAAGAAGAACCGGTAAAAAAACAAGAGGTACAACAACAAACACCTAACAATACTGCACCGGCCCCTCAAACAACACAAACACACTCTGCGACTCCGGTTGTTCATCCTATTTCTGCAAGAGTTGTTGTAGGATTTTATAACACACAAGCTCAGGCAGACATAGCAAGAGGCATATTACAAGAAGCAGGACTTGGTGTATCTCCTCACATTAGAGCAATGGGAGCAGGGTACACATTACAAGTAGGAGCTTACAGCTCAAAAGAAGCTGCAAACAATCTTGCTAACAAATTATTGATGAACAATTATCCTGCAAGAGTAATAATTGAAGGCAATTAAGGTTTGCGCATCCTGTGACTTTATGATATAGTCAAAACAGGATATATGTAAGGAGATGTTATGGAAGACAATTTAAGAGATAAGTACGAAGTTGTTATCGGCTTAGAAGTACATGCTCAGCTGAAAACAAAATCTAAAATATTTGCTCCGGATGGAACTGAATTTGGTAAAGAGCCGAACTCAGAAACCAGCCCTATTACGTTAGGTATGCCTGGAGTATTACCGGTATTAAATAAAGAAGCTGTTAATATGGGTATCTTAACAGGTTTGGCACTTAATTGTACAATTCCTCCAAGATGCAAATTTGACAGAAAACAGTATTTTTATCCTGACTTGCCGAAGGGATACCAAATTTCACAGTATGATGAACCGATATGCGTTGGCGGATACTTGGAAATCAAAGGTAAAAAAATCGGTATTACAAGAGCACACTTAGAAGAAGATGCGGGAAAATTGGTTCACGCAGGGGCAGATGGCCTTGCTGGCTCAAGCTACTCTCTTGTAGACTTGAACAGAGCCGGAACTCCGCTTCTTGAAATCGTATCTGAACCTGATATGAGAAGTTCAGAAGAAGCTAGAGCTTATATGGAAGAATTAAGAAATATTGTTCGCTATATAGGCGTTTGCGATGGAAACTTGGAAGAAGGTTCTATGAGATGCGATGCAAACATTTCAATTATGCCAAAAGGTTCAAAAGAATTCGGTACTCGTGCTGAAATTAAGAATGTAAACAGCTTCTCAGCTTTACAAAGAGCTATTGAATACGAAATTGACAGACAAATTGAAATTGTTGAAGAAGGCGGAAAAGTTGTTCAAGAAACAAGATTGTGGGATGACAACTCTCGAGAAACTCGTTCAATGAGAGGTAAGGAAGATGCCCACGATTACAGATACTTCCCAGAACCAGACTTGATGCCATTAGAAATATCAAGAGAATGGGTTGAAGAAATCAGAAGCAAAATGCCTGAACTACCTTCTCAAAAAAGAGAAAGATATCAAGGTTTGGGTTTAAGCGAATATGATGCAAGTGTAATTGTTGAACAAATGAGTTTAGCCTTGTTCTTCGATAAAGTTTTGGAACTTGGAGCTAACCCTAAAACTGCAGTTAACTTTATAATGGGTGAAATTGCAGCATATCTAAAAGAAGAAAAACTTGATATTACCGAAACTAAATTAACTCCGGAAAATCTTGCTGAGTTGATTTCACTAATTGAAAAGAAAACTATTTCAAACAATATCGGTAAACAAATTATCATAGATATGCTAAAAGAAGGCACCCCTGCAAAAGAAATTGTAGAAAAGAAGGGGCTAAGCCAAATCACAGACTCATCTGCAATCAAGGAAATTTGCCAAAAAGTTGTGGATGCTAATCCAAATCAAGTTGCAGCATATAAAGGCGGTAAAGTTCAATTATTCGGATTCTTCGTAGGTCAAGTTATGAAGGAAACAAAAGGTAGAGCTAACCCACAAGCTGTTAATGAACTTCTAAAAGGAATTTTAGGATAATAGTTGTATGTAAAATAAAGGCGGGATTTTTGCCCGCCTTTGTTTATATAAAAGATGGAGAGTATTTAAAAGTGTTTACTGATAATAAAAAATCTTGCATGGAACATGAAATATTTGAACAACCTGAAATTCTAGGTAATTTATTTAACACTCATGTTAACGATAACAACTACATATTGTTTGATATACCAACAGATATAGAAAAGATTGTATTTGTAGCAAGTGGTTCATCTTATCACTGTGCAAGATTTGGTGCAGATTTATTTGGAAATATTGCAAACATTGAAGCCAGAGCAATTTATTCTAGTGAATTTTTATTGAAGGCTGCAGTTCCACACGAAGAAACTATTCTCTATGTATTTATAACTCAATCTGGTGAAACTTCAGATACAAACCAAGCTCTAAAACGTGCAAAAAAACTAGGAATGAGAACTTTATGTATCACAAACAAAAAAGGTTCTACAATATGGAATGCAGCGGACTTTAAAATTGATTGTTGTGCAGGAGAAGAGAAAAGTATTGCGGCAACAAAATCTCTAACAACACAAATGCTTTGCGTTACATTATTGGTACTAAAATACGCGGCACATAAAGGAATTGACATAACCGAATACATTTCAAATCTAAAAACATTACCTGAAAAAATTAGAGAAACATTCTCTCTACATAAAGAAATTAAAAAGCTTGCTAAAAAACTAGCAAAATTTAAGATTATTGTAATAACAGCTGATGGAATATCTTATGCAATAGCCAAAGAAGCATCACTTAAAATCAAAGAAACGTCTTACATATGTACATTATCAAGTATTTTGGGCGAATTTATGCACGGTCACGTTGCAGTACTAAATAATAAGGCGGCACAGATACATATTTCAATAGACAAATTAAGTGAAACTGCGATAAAAAATTTAAATAAAATAAGAGAAGACTATAACACACCTCTATACCTAATAGGAGGCTCAAATTCCGAGACACAATCTGATTGCACAATCGATATTGAGGCATCAAGCAGTATAGTTAAGTCCTTCTGTCTTATCACAATCATTCAACTTATAGCACTTGAAACTGCACAAGCACTTCACAGAAATGTAGATAAACCACACGGACTGCATAAGGTTGTAAAATAAACTCAGATACATTTTCATAAAACCTAGGGATATGATGAACTTTTTAAAAAATTTAATACTCCATAAAAAAATATTAATTGGTTGCGCATTAATATTTATATTTTCAATGTTCATAAGAATATCCGCCATTAATGTAAAACAAGACTTATTTGTAGATGAAGTTTTTACAACACAAATTGCAAATTACAGTCCATACTATTCAGAAACTCCTGTGACAATTGAGCCTAATCTAAGTCTGAACGGATATGAGCTAAAACAAAAATTATTATCCATTGATCCGTCAGCAAAAGATACCATTAGCGACATTATAAATTTACACACATTTACCAAGGACACTTCACATTCCAATTTGTACTACTCACTTTATAGATTATGGTTCAATGGATGGCACGAGTTTAATCTTCAAAAATTTATTAGACACGGATGTCACCTTAATCTAATATTTTTTACAATTGGATTTATTTACCTATATAAAATTCTTAACTTATTATTCAAAAAGAATAAAGCTCTTATACCATTTGGTCTGTTTACAGCCTTCGCAAGTACAGCAGCGATAACAAACACAACTTTCATAAGAACATACGCCCTACAAGAAATGTTTTTTCTTATCTTGACATATATATTTATAAAACATTGGAAGAGGATTGAAAACAAATCCCAAGAATACAAAATCTATGACATATTCATACCAGCAGTTACTATTGCACTCACATTTTTAACAGGATACTATGCAGCCTTTCTAATTTTAATATATTCAATACTACTTATTACAAAGGCAACAAGACTTAAAAATTTTGATGCATTAAAATTCTTTGTCATTACAGCAATTACAACAATCTTGCTAACATTCTTAATATATCCTGGCATTACTTTTGTACTGTCTAGTTATAGAGCAACTGAAACATACGAAAAATTTTTACAATATAGAAATCTCAAAATCTTTTTAATTTACACCCCACTAATTTTCTTCCGATACATCTTTTGTATTCCGATTATTTTAACACTAATAATATACCTTAAACGAATCAAGTCTCAACAATTACACAATAAAGATTCTGTACTGACATTGATACTAATTTGCACGAGCCTTATTTGGACTCTATTTATCTTGTACATATCTCCATACAAAAATGTTCGATACATAATGTCAATTACACCACTATTAATGTTAATTTTTCCATATATAGCAAGCAAACTTGAACATAAAAAAACATTCATTATATTTACAACGGCTATTTTTCTACTAAATATATTCATATCATTTTCAGAATTTATGGGAATTAATATACGAAAATATATTCCATTCCCCGCAAAAATAGAATTTTTGAAAAACGCAAACCGCAATAAATTTATTTTTTTACAAGACAAGAACCTTCCAGTACTAATAATTCAAGATGGAATACTAAGTCCTGTGCCTGTATATACGCAACTTGCAGATGAACAAATGTACTACACATACAATAAGACTCCCAAAAATATTAAATTTTCACACTTATACACAATAAGATGTGTCAATAATCCAGAAAAGCTACCCCCTCAGTATAAACTAATAAATATCAAAGAAGATAAACCAGCAGATTATGTCTACGAAGAATATATACTGGAATAACAACTTTAACAAATAAAAAAGCAGGATAAACTCATCCTGCTTTTTATTTATATGTTATAAAATTCTAAAATTGCTTCAAGAATCTAACATCATCGTTAAAGAATAACCTAATGTCATCTATCGCATACTTAAGCATAGCAAGTCTTTCTACCCCCATACCAAATGCAAAGCCAGAGTATATCTCAGGATCTATACCAACACCTCTTAAAACATTAGGGTCAACCATACCACAGCCAAGCACCTCTAACCAACCTGTACCTGAACAAGTACGGCAACCTTTACCTTGACACATAATACATTGAACATCAACCTCAGCTGAAGGTTCAGTAAATGGGAAGAAGCTGCTTCTGAATCTAGTAGGTCTGCTTGAACCAAAATATATTCTGATAAATTCATTCAACACACCTTTCAAATCACCAAATGTGATGTCTTTATCAACATAAAGTCCTTCTATTTGGTGGAAGAAATTGTTCTTTCTAGCATTAATGTTCTCATTACGATAAACTCTACCAGGAGCAATAACTCTAATTGGCGGCTTTTGCTCTTCCATAGCGTGAATTTGAGCACCTGACGTTTGACTTCTAAGTACAACATTTGGTGCTAAAGTAGTGAAAAAAGTATCCTGAACATCACGAGCCGGGTGATCTTGAGGAATATTTAACATATCGAAGTTAAAATACTCAGTTTCAACCTCTGGAGAATTCTTACTCTCAACAACAGAAAATCCAAGACTCTGGAGAATAGAAACAATCTCATTAGTAGTTGATGTTAACGGATGTACTTTACCGTGAGGAATATATTTACCAGGTAAAGTAACATCAAGTCTTTCTTTCACAAGCTTTGCATCTAATTCTTTCTTATAGAATTCATCGTGCTTTGACTTAAGAGAAGATTCCAGCTTATTTGTAATCTCATTAGCTAAAGAACCAACAATTCTCTTATCAGCATCAGACAAGTTTTTGAGATTTTTCTTAATCTCATTAAACTCACCTTTACGACTCAAATACTTAGCTCTTATTTCATCCAAATCACTAATTGTAAGTGCCTTCTCTAAATCGCTAACTGCGTCAGAATAAATTTTCTCCAATTGTTCTTTCATTTTTATTCCTCTTTATCTATTTATTTCATTATTAAGCTTTTCATATCCAATCGTAGAGCTTTCTGCGTGTCCCGGATAAACTTCTATATTATCGTCCAACTTAAATAGAATTTCAAGCAAACTCTTTTTAATTTGAGCAAAATTTCCACCAAACAAATCAGTTCTTCCATAACTACCATGGAACAATGTATCACCTGAAAACAACTTTCCATCAATCAAGAAACAAACTCCCCCTTCAGTATGTCCAGGAGTATGAATAACTCTTATTTTTATACTACCAAACTGAAGTTCGGAATTATCCTCAAAATAGAAATCTGCTTTGGGCGGTTCAACATGAGGAAACGCAAAAAATCTTGCAAACTCATTTATATTGTCAAGCATTACCTTATCACCAATATGCACTCCGACCTTGGCATTTAAAGCTTTAGACATTTCATTAACACCTAAAACATGATCAAAGTGTCCGTGTGTTAATAAGATATACTTAACAGCTAAATCATTTTCCTTAACAAAATCAAGAATATCTTCTCTATAATCAGAACAATCGATCAAAACTGCCTCTTTTGAATTTTCATCCCAAAGAAGATAGTTATTTGCATCAATAGGTCCTGAAATATAAGTTTTCATTTTCATAAACTATTTTCTCACCAATTCAAAGATATCACGACAAACTGTAAACAATCTTTCAGCATCTTTCAACGGAACCATATTTGGACCATCTGAAAGCGCCTTATCCGGATCAGGGTGAACCTCAAAGAATAAAACATCAGCTCCTGCACCCATCGCAGCCTTTGCTAAAGGCGGAACAAATGTTCTATCACCACCTGAACAATTTCCATTTGCTCCAGGAAGTTGAACACTATGAGTCGCATCAAACACGACAGGATACCCAAACTTGTGCATAATAGGAATACTCCTAAAATCAACTACAAGATTGTTATACCCAAAACTTGTACCACGATCAGTCAACAAAATCTTATTATTTCCAACAGATTCAACCTTCTTAACCAAAGTTCCCATCTGCTCAGGTGACAAAAACTGTCCTTTTTTAATATTTATAACTTTTCCAGTTTTAGCAGCTGCAACCAACAAATCTGTTTGACGACAAAGAAAAGCCGGTATTTGCAATATATCAGCAACTTCTGCAACAATAGCAGCTTGTTCCGGAGTATGAATATCAGTAACAACCGGAACATTAAATTTGTCTTTAATAGACTGAAGCATTTCAAGTCCCTTAGTTATTCCAGGTCCTCTAAAAGACGAAATTGAAGATCTGTTAGCTTTATCAAAAGAAGCTTTAAAAACATAATTAATACCTAATTTAGAAGTTACTTCCTTTAATGTTCCTGCAACTTCTTCAATTATTTCTTGACTTTCAATTACACAAGGTCCACCAAGAATAGTTAACTTATCTGCACCTATTTCAAAATTCCCTAATTTAACTGTATTCATATTCCCTCTTCATATACTATCTACAAAGAAAAGTATATTAAAAACAAAAGAGAATTACAAGCTACCTAATACTTTCAGGTATTGTAAAACAAAAAAAATAGATCTATATTAAGGATAATAATAAGGAGAAAATTTATGGTACATTTATTAATTAGATGGGTAACGTTTTCGCTGATAATAATGTTTGTCGCCTGGATTATTCCTGGAATTTCAATTGAAAACTTCTGGGCAGCAATGATTGCTGCAATAGTAATTGCACTAATTAATGCAGTTATAAAACCAGTACTTATACTGCTAACATTACCAATAAACATAATGACACTTGGTATATTCACACTTATCATTAACGCCGTATTATTTATGTTTGCAGCATATCTCGTCCCGGGGATTGAAGTTAATAGCTTTCTTAGCGCTTTTATAGGTTCAATCCTTTTATCAATACTAGGAGCTGCTATCGCTTGGATTTAAAATACTCAAATTAAGCACAAATTAAAAAAGGTCCAAATAAATATTGGACCTTTTTTAGTGTATAAAATTTCTACAAATTACTGATTGTCAATCATATTAGTAGTACCTAGATACTCTTTAGCATGAGGAGTAGTTACTCTCATTTTTCCATCTGCCCTGAACTGAATTATATATCGATCAGGTTTACTACAAGTTGCATCACCATCAACACAGTTCGGAGGAGTCTCATCACCATTCACATCAATTTGGATAGAATAATATTTCGTATCAACAGCTGTATCTGGTGAAATAAAACTATCAATAGGCAATATCCACTCAACACCATCAGTTGTGGTAAAACTTGGATTTCCAAAAGAAGCTGTAGTTGCGCAATTAACACTGGCACTATCTTCTAATGTATTAACCTTTAGAGCAAACAACTTACAAAATTTAGTATTACCAACATAACTTACACCATTTATGGTAACTGAAGCAGTACTATTATCGAAACCTACTAAACCATCGACCGTAGGATACATATCTTCATCATTAATCATTTCTGATATTATACGCTCAGTCAAATAGTAGGCCTTTTTAAACATAACCTTATTTTTATTAGGTCTAAGTTTACCTATTGCAGGCATAAGAAGGGTTGCAATTATTGAGATAATCGCAAGACAAACCATCAATTCTGCTAAGGTAAAGCCTTTATGTAATTTTATCCATTGCATATATTTAAATCCTCCTTTTACCACATAATTACAATCGCACCAGAGTAACCTCTTGTTCCTGGGGTCTCTTCATACTGAGTAAGATAATCATCTCCACAGACTTGCTTAATAACTTTCTCAGAGAAATTATTATACCCTTCCCACTCATCTTGCTCTGGATATGTAGTTACATCAGTTGCGGAAACATTATAAATTTGGTCAACATCACTACTATTTACAGCAGTTGAATACCCAACTTTATAGTAGAAAAAGTACTGTATTTGTAACCAACAATTATGCTTAATATATCCGCCATCTCCACCTTTCCCGATATTTTTTAAATCTTCTTTATCTGCAAGCAATTCAGATAAATCAGAAAGGTAAGATATTCTTTGGAAATCTGAATCTTCCCCATGATAAGTCATTGCAGGGTCAGATGTAGTATAGTTTTCTGAATATCTAGGCTCCGGTCTTCTGCCTTGAGTTAGATATTCCCATATATCCTTATTGTTAAGAAGATCAATCTGGAAAGATCTTTCCCATACTAAACTCTTACCGCCAACACCGCCAATTGCACTATACTGAGTCTTACAATCAGCCATAGAAGAACCTGTACATTCTACACCAAGAAGTGAAGGTTTTCCTTGTTCTCCCGGTTTGTAAAGGTTACTAGCTGTTGGCGCTGCTGGTTCTCCACCTTTACCCGGCTCCATTTTTAAACTTGCAGATCCTAATGAACGTGCAAATAGCGCCACATACTGACCTGCACGACCATGATCCCCATAAGAAAGTCTTCTGGCCTGGTGTTTATGCTGAAGTTTAATACCTAATGTATTAGTAGCATTAGGTTCACCTGTCTTTGTAGGACAAGCGTAACTATTATTAACCAATCTATACACATTTTTACCTTTTTCATTAGTAAAAATACCTATATTATTGTAGCAATAGTGATAAGCACCATATGAAGTTGGATATGTAGCATCACGATCGCCATTAACACCCGCTGTACCCATTTGTGTATTACTTAAAGGACACGCAGGTTGACCATTTGATAGAATCTTTTTCGGAATACCTGTATTTATATCTACAATATCACTAGGTTTTATTGGTCTACCACCAGCACCTTTTGAAAGAATATCACCTTTAATTATATTTGAATTTGTTGTTGTATAATAATTACAGTTTTCTTGATTAGCATCACACAAAGCAAGTCCATAATGGAAAGCCCCTGTTTTATCAAGAGTGTATGGTAATCCACCATTCATACCTGTACCTAAACCATACCCAGTATCAGCCTCTTCTGCCTCTTGTTCACAAACGTCATCTGCAACAATCACAAAAGGTGCCTTAGGATATTGTTTAAAGTAAAAAGCATCATTAATAAGATTTGCAGTGTTTCCATAGTCAGTAAAATACTCTGTACGGCACTCTTTATCCTTAATAATATTACCTTCTTCATCGGTTATTGGAGGCTCTATTGGAGTACACACTTCTCTTGAATTTTGGAAATACTTATAATCATAGTTAGAAGTAATATAATCAGTACCATCAACATTTTTATTTTTACCATCCTTAATAGGATGACCTACAGAATCCTTACAGCTTGCATTAGGAATTCCAGAACCGCAAGACTCAGCAGTAGATAAGTATGTACCAGCAAGGAAATTAGCATAATCTGGCTCTAACACGGCAACCTCACCAATACAGTTTGCACCGTGCCCCCCGACACTTACACCCTCTGTAATACCGGTCAACGGATAATCAATCGTGCTAGTACTATCGGGGGTCTTTTGAATAGAATATACACCCTTTATAAATGTTCTACCAAGCTTGAAGTCTTCAACAGGCGAAACTAATAAGCCGCCTTTTCCACCCTTGTTACCATAACAGGTTACATCCGCAGACTTTGGAACATATGCCTGTGCCAATATAGGACAATTTTTATATAAAGGATATCTTAACTGACAATATTGACCCAAATCTTTAAATTTCTGAGTAGACCCATCTTCCCATACGAAATTGGTGTTACCTTGTATTAATCGCTTTAAACATCCTTCAGGAGTAATATTAGAAATAACTGAATCATGTGATAAAGCACAAACTGATTTGTACCAGTAATAAGTATTCGGCGGGTCTGTTGGAGCAACTTCTTCTTTTGAAGGAAGAAGAGCTGTAATAGTAGCGTGACCAGCATCACCAGCAGTACCTGCATATTGATATGCAAAGAATTTCAAACCTGTATCCTTCACAATCTTATCAAACGCTCTTATTGAAAAATTAACCTTTTCTCCATTTTTTTCCCAATTAAATGACTGCACGTCTTCAACTGTCGGCGTATGATACACCTCAGGATTATACGACAATCCTCCAAAATTAACTTCTTTAGAAACATGGACCAAAGGGATCTTTGATTTGTACTCTGCACCCGCAACCTTTCCGTGTATATCTTCAGTTCTCAACGAATCTTTGGCAGAGCTATAATTAGGATTATAGTTAGCTTGGCCGCCACCGCCGCCACCGCCAATTACCTGAATATACAAATATGGTGCAGTCCTAGGAGCTTCAAATGAACACTGAGTAAACGTTGGATCTGTTGCCTGGTTATGCTCTAACAATAAGCTTCGACCTGAGTACATAATCTCATGCAAAGTGCCATCATTGTTTCTGTAACACAAATACTGTCCGTGAACAGTCCTTCTTGGTTTTAACTTGTGCTTTCTCGTTATAATTGCGGTCGAACTTGCGAATATCAACGACACAACAACCAACAAAAGCATAACTTCAATCAATGTAAAAGCAAATTTGCTATGATGTTTATTACTGATAAAAAATTTCATGTTCATTATGACTCCTTGTTATATAAATAATTACCAAGCGATTATGACGGCTCCAGTTCCACCATCTCGTTTAAGAGCACCTCCAGTTCCAGGACTAGGATCTAGAACTGCAATCCCTGAATCAAGTCTAAGAGCAGATATGTAAAGCTTAAAACGTGACTCTTGGGCTAACTGTGTATAGTTACCACTCATATACGCAGTAAGTAAAAAATCCTTATGAAGATATGTCAATGTATCTTGCGACAAATCTGAAGTAGAGGATCCACTATAACTTCTCAAAAAATCAGTATATGATAAATTCAAAGACTTTTCAGCAGAAACATCTGTACTTGATGCACTACAATAACCAATCTGGAATCTACTATTCTCATTATCAATATTACAATATGGACTCAAACGACAAGTATACTTTGCATATGAAACACTACAAGATTCAAAATCTACTTTAGAACCTGAGTTACTTCTTCCACCCAATAAAACTATAATCTCTTTATGTGATATTTGATCAATAACTTTAGTCGTTCCACCTCTAGCAGCAGTAGTAGTATTCGTCGTGGAATCAAACTTAGCAGCTTCCCCTGGATAAACATACATAGTATGGGTTGTGGTAGGCAAAAATATACTAGCATCGGCCCCAGCAGCGCCACCAAATTGAGTACCGCCAGCACCACCAGCTCCAACAGCATTTATAACGAAATATGCAGCTGATTTTAGTGGAACAAAAGTACAATACCCATCAACAGGATGCTTTTCACTAACAACACTTTCTGAAACAAGTCGTTCAGTAAGTACGCCTTCACTATTATAATAACATTCGAATCGTCCATGGTTTGGCAACGAAACTTTTTTCTTATATTTTTGCGTAAAAACATTTGTACACGCAGCAATAAATATTGAAACAATAGCCATCGTTACGACAACTTCAAATAACGAAAATGCAAACTTATTCTTTTTTAACTTCTCAATAATCATATTCAATCCTTACCAAACAATAATTACAGCACCAGGATAACCATCAGATGGCTTACATACTGTTTCCGGGTAACTAACGACTTCCCCAGTAGGACTACCAAGAACATCATTCTTTTTATAACATTGGTAATCCATAGTATTTTCATACTGATAGACCCAATTTTTAGGAGCCGCAGCAGGGAACCCAGCGTACGTTACATACTCTTCACCGCTAGTATTTCTTAAGAAAGAATAACCTCCGTCACCAGCAGACCCAGGTAACATTGTATTTGTATTACCATACAAGTAGTTAATCGCAGATGGAGTCTTTGAATCAGCATTCAACTCTAAAATTGTGTAAAAGCCTGAGTTTTCTGCGAATCGTTTTTCCGCATCACTAGCTCGAGCCACACCAACATCCAAACATCCATCAATTTTCCAAGTCATAGGATCAGTAGAGGTTGGCGGAACCTCACAAACAGATAACACTTCAGGTTGTTCATCAGTTTCAGCTCTTCCCAAGAACACGTCATTTCCGAACAAGAAGACTTTTCCGCCTGTTTCACCACCACGAACGCCACGTCCGCCCTTGGCTCTGAAGATTTCTCTTCCTTCAGATTCGACAATAGTATCACCTCCATCACCGCCACTTTTAGCAGCCGCAGTACCGGCAATTCCGGCACGGCCTATATCAAAGCTCAATACTTCTTGCATTTTTGGCAGAAACATTGAGAGACTCTCTCCAGGCACACCTGCATAACCGAATGTAGGAGTGTCATATCCATAATGGCGTGTTATTGTAATATTTGCGGGATATTTAACTGTCGTAGCTACTTTTACTTCATCATAAGGTTCAGCTTTAACCCAAGGCGCTGTACAAAGCGACGCTGAATCAGGAGCCTTATATAGAGGATTTTCATGAACTTCTTCAGAAGAGGCCTCACCGTATGATGGATCTGCCCCAGGTTTACTATTATCACCAGGCAACAAATCACACCTTGGAATATTAGGATCTAAGTTACCTACCAAATCCGTCTCTATATAAGCACTGACATAATTAGCTTCCCACTCCTTAAGAATAGCACTTGTTTCTGGATCTCGCTTAATATTACAAGTATTTCCTTTTAAAACGTAATTCTTATGAGCTTGAGCATAACGCTCATATGCGCGACACTCCGGATAAACTTTCCAACCTTCACCTTCTTGAGGGACATCAATCGGAGGATTTGGGTTTTGAGCAATATTATCAGCATCATCTTGATATTCATCCGAGAACAGATATTCATCTGATCCCATTTTTAAGGCGAAAAACTTATTCATTTCAGCTCTTGCAGAATTAACAACTTTTAATCTGTTATATTGATCCAACTTCGCATATTGCTTATCAAGCGTAAAACAAACACCTGAACCACCAGGGCCGCCGTAGCTATAAATCCATTTTTTCAAGGCAGGAACCTCTTGAGCTGTGGGAGTTCCTGTAAAACCTTTTCCAGAACAAATTTTAATATTTTCATCTGGCGGTACAGGCTGCCAATATTTGTACAACCATGACCTTACGTATTGGTTTGTATCATAAGCTGTCTGTAACGATATTGAGTAATTATAACACTTTGCAGATTCATTACCAGCCCTGAAATCTCTAAATTCTTCAGGATAATTACAATATTTACCCCAAGTATCACACCCTTGCTGTTTACAGTTAGTCCTATATGTATTTGAACAACAAGTGTTACTTAGAGTAATCTTCACACTTTCATCATCATAGTTGGTATCTTTGTACATAGTTTTGGTAGGATCGTAAGGAGGATAAGAACCGCCCGCACCTCCACCAATCGCTTGGAAAGAGAAATAAGCAGCGTTAGGAGCCTGTTTTACCGGATCAAAAGTACAATTTTCAACTTTCTTGCCTACCGGATTTCCAGCAGCATCCTTATATTCAGGTTTCGCACCACTTTTTTCTGTTGCATAAAACTCATACGTCTCACCGTCTGTCGGGTCAATCCAACACTCAAAGCGCCCGTGCTCACCTCTGACAATCTTCTTTGCGACTGTTTTATGAACTACTGGAGGTAACGCCAATACCAAAAAAGATATGATCAAAAGAACGATCAACATCTCGGCGATCGAAAAACCTCTCTTTATACCAAACATACTATCCGTAACTCTATACATTAAATTTAATCTCCAACTCATATAAGTGCCAGACTACTTATAAACATTATAACATAAACTGGGGTCAAATTTCCAACTTTGTTACATTTTGTTATAAACTCAAACCCCACACAACTTGACCATTAATGTCTAATATGTTATAATCAGCTAAGGTAGACTATTTTGGAAATGCGGGGTATTTTTATGCGTAAATTCTTGGGAAATATACACAAAGGGATGACTCTCGCAGAGCTTCTCATTGTATTTGTTATCATGGGAATCATAGCGACGATGACCATGGTTAGTATTAAACCGAGTGAAAAATCATTTAAATACGTATATAATAGGGTGTATAATGCGATTGGGACAGCATTTTATAATTCTGCTATTAATATCTCTGACGACCTTAAAAATGACCCTGATATGAAAAACGGGTTCCCAGAATCAGCTGAATTGTTTTGTAAGGTCCTACTAGAATACATAAACACCAAAGAAGGAACTGATCATACCTGCAGCAACAATACAGTAAATATAAATAACCCGGTATTTTCAAACGATAAGGTACAATTTGTTGCAAGTAACAGTGTTAAATTTTGGATTGGTCACACTGATGTTGCGGGAAAATACTCAACTTACTCCGGTATAGATAGTACAAACAGTAACTACACAATAAAGTATCACATTGTTTTTGCTGATCTTAACGGAGAGTTAGGGCCAAATTCAGCAATTCCTCATGGCAATGGTATGGCTGATATTGTTGGCTTTATTGTTACGGAAGATTTTGAAGTCGTACCAATTGGGGTACCTGAAACAGACCCAAGGTATGTTGTAGCAAGAGTTGTATATTCAACCATCGAAACCGGCTCTGGGACAAGTTCTGAACAAGATATGTCTCCTACAATGTCAGTTTTAGAAGCAAAAAGACGCGCTTGGGGAACTCCAGGGAGAATGTATATTTCATCAAACGAACCGTTATCTATGAATTTCTATGATGGTGGAAAAATATACAGCACGAGTCCGTTCTGGATTGATTACAATTCTCCAAAATATAGTGCGATTATGAACAAGAATGCGGATAATCCTTGCAGAAAGACTCCACCACCACCAGACCCTAGCGCCCCGGAACCGCCACCTCCTACAATTGAGGTTGAACCGGACGCTTGCTACGTTACAATACAAGACTTTTACTAATAATAAAACCGCTTAAATAAAAGCGGTTTTATTTATTTTACATATTAAAATTTTTGTGTTATCTTATTAATAGATTTATGTGGATTATGTGAGGTATTAGATGAATAAAAAAGCAATTCTTTTAGTTATAATTCTTGTTATTGCGTTCGTTGGTATTATAAGTTTTAACCACAAAAGACCTGTTACTATAGAAACATTGAATGCATTTATCAGTTCTGATTCAATTTCTATACAATCAGAAAACTCAGGAAAGATAAAAGTTTTACCTGTTAAACAATCAGAAAAAGTTCAAAAAGGGCAAGTAATAGCTGAAATCGAAACATCTGTTAAAATTTCCAAATCTGTTACAACAAGCAATAATAGTACATCTGCCAAAAAAACTCAACAAGAATACGAGAATGCTGCAATTATGTATAAAGACGGAATTATCTCACAAGAGGAATACGATAAATACGTAAAGAAACTAAATAAAGCTCAAGAAGAAGCTTCTCAGCCTAAAACTCGACAAGAAATAGTGACAACGTCTAAAGTTACCAAAGTATATTCTCCTATTGACGGGATTGTTGTACTAAATAACCTTAAAGAGGGTGACACTATAAAAAAAGAAGCTATTTTAGCCAAAGTTAATTCTTCACATAAAGAAGTTAATGCATACTTTTCACCATCAAACAAAGAAAACATAAAAGAAGGCTCTGCTGTTGACATTACAGTAATAAAATATCCTGAAAAGACATTCCGAGGTAAAATTGTTGATATTGCAGAAATTGACAAGAAAGGAATTCCTGTAAAAGTGACATTTGATCAAGATACGTCTTCTTTAGATTTTCAAAATGGTGATTCAGTAATTGTAAAGATTAAGCAATAATTCAGCAAAAATATTCATCTTCATATTTAATACAAAATGGAGAAGATATTACAAAGTAAAAATTACAAACATGATAACCAAAGTTAATAATAATAATACATATAGTTCATTCAAAAATCATAGCAATGTAAAGCAAGGATATATTGCAAGAAGATACCACACATCTGAAAGCGTAGACTTTAAAACTAAGATTAAAGCTGCAACTGGCGGGATTGTGGGTACTGCTGTGCCTTTAATATATTTCACAAGAAAAAACCCTGGAATTAAAAACATAATCCACATGAAATATGGGCTAAAAGAAATGCTTATCACAAGTATTTCTGGAATTATGGGTGGCGCAGCTTTTGGTATGATTGGTGAAACACCTAAAAAACAAGAAAGAAAAAGAAAAGAAGCAATCTTTCAGATTATGAACAGTACACTCCCACTTTTAGGTGTTGCAGGATTTTTAAAATTATCAGAACGTGTTAAAGAATTAGATAACAGACCGGCTAAAATTGCAGGAACAGCCCTTGGGGTTGCTTTTGGAATGTGGGGCGGAGCAATACTTTCAAATAAAATCAATGACCCTAAAGATCTTGAACCTGATAGACGAATTGAAATAAAAGATGCCATTGCAAACATTGATGACGTATTCAGTGCCCTTGTCCTTGCAAAATTTCCATTTATAGACAAATTACATATTGAAAAAGCATTACCAATAATCTTTTCATGGTGCGGATATAGAGCCGGACAAAGTAATTAATCAACCATCTCACGCAATTTTTTCAACTTATCTCGGATTTCTGCAGCACGCTCAAAATCGAGAATTTTTGCGGCTTTATGCATATCTTTCTCCAATTTATCAATAAGTTTTGGCAAATCTTTCTTATCGACACCCAAATCAACCATTTCTTCAGCAACAATATCTTCAAGATCTCTATAACTAGCGACAAGAGAAAGTAAGTTATTTTCAATAGGCTTTTTAATAGTTTGCGGTACAATGCCATATTTTTTATTGTGAGCTAACTGAATTGACCGACGGCGCTCAGTCTCATCGATAGCTTTTTTCATAGAATCTGTAATCTTATCGGCATACATAATAACTTCACCACAAGCGTTACGAGCAGCACGACCAATCGTTTGAATCAAACTGGTTTCTGACCGCAAGAAACCTTCTTTATCGGCATCCATAATCGCAACTAAAGAAACTTCCGGAATATCTAAACCTTCTCTCAACAAATTTACACCGATAAGAACATCAAACTCACCCAGACGTAAATCTCTTAAAATTTCTACACGCTCGAGTGACTGTATCCCGCTGTGAAGATACCTAACTCTAATTCCTTCTTGAATAAAGAAATCCGTCAAGTCTTCAGCCATACGTTTTGTTAAAGTCGTAATTAAAACTCGTTCATTCTTATCTGCACGTTTTTGAATTTCAGACTTCAAATCACTAATTTGAGTATCAATAGGGCGAACTGAAATCTTTGGATCCACAAGCCCTGTCGGCCTAATAATTTGTTCAACTAATTGTTCAGATGTATCTCGTTCAAATTCACCAGGAGTTGCTGAGATATAAATTTTCTGGTGAACTTTTTCGAAAAACTCCTCACTCTTCAACGGTCTGTTATCCTTTGCACAAGGAAGTCTAAACCCATACTTTATCAAAGTATCTTTTCTGGCAGCATCACCATGTGACATTCCTTTCAGCTGAGGAAGCGTAACGTGAGATTCATCAATTACTGTTAAGAAATCTCCTCTAAAATAATCTAATAAAGTTGCAGGAGCTGAACCTGGAGGGCGACGTTCAATTATACGGGAATAATTTTCAATTCCTGAACAATACCCCATTTCTTTTATCATTTCAATATCATATTTGACTCGCTGCTCCAATCGTTGAGCCTCAACGAGCTTATTCTCATTATTAAGCTCAACTAGCCTATGCTGAAGTTCTTCTCTGATAAGAGAAATCGTTTCATCCACATTATCGTCATCTGAAAGATAATGAACAGCAGGATATATTACAACTTTTTCAGGAGTCTCAATAATTTCACCGGTAACATTATCTATACGAACAATTTTTTCAATCTCGTCACCAAAGAAACAGATTCGAGTCACAATTTTTTCATATGCAGGCATTATTTCGACGATATCACCTCTGGCTCTAAATGTTGATCGCTCAAGCACCAAATCATTTCTTGAGTACTGAACACTTACAAGATGAGCAAGTAAATCATCTCTTTCAACTTCATCACCAACCTTAAGTTCAACAGACCCCTTAAAATAATTTTCAGGCAACCCTAAACCATAAATACAACTAACAGAAGCAACAATTATAACATCATTTCGTTCATAAAGACTGCGAGTAGTATTGTGGCGTAAACGGTCAATTTCTTCGTTTATAGAAGCAGATTTTTCTATATAAGTATCAGTACGAGGAATGTAAGCCTCCGGCTGATAATAATCATAATAGCTGATGAAATATTCAACAGCATTATCAGGAAAAAGTTCTTTAAATTCATTATACAGTTGAGCCGCAAGAGTTTTGTTGTGAGCAATAATTAGTGTCGGCTTTTGAATCTGCTCAATCACATTAGCAATAGTGAAAGTTTTACCTGAACCGGTAATGCCAAGCAAAGTCTGAGCATCATCTCCACGCAAAACGCCTTCTGTCAATTCTTTTATTGCCTTTGGTTGATCTCCGGCTGGTGAATATTTTGAATTTATCTTGAATCTTTTTTCCATAACTGAATTTTACCAAATCAACAAAAAAATAAAATACGCAATTGATTATTTGAAAATTTATCATATAAATGATAATATAAATTTTATGAAGGAAATAAAAACAGTATTGTTATGTGGTCTAGGAGCCGTAGGATCAGCTTACGCTGATAAACTATTAAAGTTTGATAGAGCGAATTTCAAAGTTCTTGTAAATGCAGAAAGACTAAAAAGATACAACGAAAATCCTATATACTTCAACGACAAAATACTTAATGTTGATTATATAACACCATCAGCAACAAATTTTAAGGCCGACTTAATCATAATTGCGACCAAAATGACAGGTCTAGATGAGGCGATAAAAGAAATTAAAAATTTCGTCTATGAGAACACCGTAATTCTTCCATTACTAAATGGAGTTACAAGCGAAGAAATGATTGCCTCTGCTTACGGATGGGATAAGGTACTGTATGCATACTTTATTGGTCACAGTTCTGTCCGGAATGGGAATAAAATATCACACGATGGTGTTAATACTCTTGTATTTGGAGCTGATAAACTTCCTGATAATAGAGTAGAAAGAGTAAAAGAATTTTTTAATAAAGCACAAATAAATTATAAGGTACCGGAAGATATAAGACACTCTTTGTGGTGTAAGTATATGCTAAATGTTGCCTCAAATCCAACAACAGCACTTCTTAGAATGACTTTTGGAGAGATGCTTGAAAATAAAAATTTCATGCAACTGGCTGTAAATATAATGAAAGAGGTACAGGCTGTTGCAAAAGCTGAAGGGGTAAAAAATACAGAAACAATGATAGATGAAACAGTAGCTCATCTTCACACAATGATACCAGAAGGAAAGACCTCAATGCTTCAAGATGTCGAAGCCAAACGCCCAACAGAAATAGATATGTTCGCAGGAACAATGATTAAACTTGGGAAAAAGCATAATATAGAAACCCCATATTGTCAGTTTCTCAAAGAAATGTTTGACGTTATCCACGAAAATCAAAAGCTTCACAACAACAGAAATTTAGCTTATAAAATTTCTTAATAAAAAAGCAATTTTTCTGACCAAAAATCTTTTATATAAATACGGGGAAATTAATTTATATAGGGGAAATGGGAATGAAATTAAAAGCTGTCAGGAGCCTATGGAATGGCGCCAAAGAAGTTGGAACAGTCATTAAATCAGCTTATAGGAAGGCTTCGAACAAAACACTTGAATTAAAAAGGCTGCAAGCAAAAAACTATGTTGCAACAATTCCGGATGAAACCTGGAACAAAATTTCAAAGAGAGTGTTTGAACAAAAAGGAGAACCAAAATCTGTATTCTTGGAGAAACTGCATAAAGTAAAACAAGGCTATGACGAATGCGGTATTACGATGCCGAAAGATGTTCTTGAAGCATACTACCAAGTTGAACATAAGGCAACAGTATTTGCAGATAGAATGATGCTTGCAAAATCTAAAGGAAAAACTCCGCAAAACTATTGGAATTACGGAACCAGATTTAGAGAAAATAATAAAGAAGCGATAGAGAAACTTGAAGGATTTCTCAAGGAACAACAAGATAATTCTCTTGCCAGATGGCATGAAGCCGCATATAGTCAACCATATGATGAGGCTGCAATAAAAAAAGCACAAAAAACCTTTGACATGATAAATAATAACAGGATTGATTTTAATTGTGTGCCATATAACGAATTATATAATGCTAAAATCGGCGAAGTTGCACCTGAAATCATACAAAAGGGACAAACATTCTACCACGGAACAACTCATCAGCGCGCAATAAGAAAAAATGGATTTCATCTTATTCCTAAAAAGGGACAAGCATTGATGAGCGCAAGAGAACTCGGACAGGGCGTATACCTGACCCCTGACAGAAAAGTTTCGAGCAGGTATGCAGGACTGTTTGGCGGAATAGTCCATACAAAAGTAGATACTCAAAAAGTAGCTGTTGTAAACAATAATCAAATAAGCGACATTTCTTCAACTCTCGCTAAAAACTTAAGTTCTGATAGGCTTTCCGAACCAGCCACAATGGAATTAGTACTAAAAGAACTCTTCCAAAGAAATGGATATAATGCAGCTTACACAAAAGAAGCGCTTGGCAGTGGGTTGTTTGCACAAAACAAACTTGTAGATGCTCTTGCAGGTGGTAAGCAGTCACAACTGGTAGTTTTTAACCCTAAAGATATCACAATATTAGAAAAAAGTCTAAAAGACAGGTTTGTAAATCAAAAACTACAAATAGAAACCGTTCTTAGAGCTCCAATAAGATATATTGAAGGCATAAAAAGCCAAATAAAAGGATAAAGAGGTATTCTAAAATTGATACGGTGTTATAAAAAAAGAAGCGCCACATAGGCGCTTCTTTTATGATTGTGTAACTTCTTCAGCCGGTGCATCATCCTTCGATTTATGCTTCTTCTTTGCACATCTCTCACAAGTAATCTTGCCATCAACCAGAATTAACTTGATAGTATCACCAGGTTGATATTTACCTGAAAGAATCTCTTCAGCAAGCATATCTTCAATCTTACGCTGAATCAATCTTCTCAACGGTCTTGCACCATAAGCTTCTGAATAACCTGCTTCCGCAAGATGATCTTTTACCTCATCAGTTACTTCAACAGATAATTCTCTCTCATTTAGACGTTTGAACAAGTCTTTCAACATCAAATCAACAATCTGTCTAATTTCTTCCTTAGACAAGTGAGCAAACACGATTGTCTCATCAATACGGTTCAAGAACTCAGGTCTGAATGCCTTCTTCATTTCTTCAGTAACCGTTTCTTTAAGTTTTTCGTACTTGTCTTTTGACTCATCTTCAGAAGTTGAGAACCCAAGTTTTGATGTTGTTGTAATCATACTTGCACCAACGTTTGAAGTCATGATAATAATTGTGTTCTTGAAATTGATATGACGACCTTTAGAGTCTGTCAAACGTCCATCATCCAAGATTTGCAACATAATATTGAATACATCAGGGTGAGCTTTTTCAATTTCATCGAACAACACAACAGAATAAGGTTTCTTTCTGATTTGTTCTGTTAAATTACCACCGTCATCATATCCAACATATCCTGGAGGAGAACCGATAAGTTTTGCAGTTGAATGTTTTTCCATAAATTCTGACATGTCAACTCTTATCATGTTATCTTCAGAACCAAATACAGCCTCTGCAAGGGCTTTGGCAAGCTCAGTTTTACCAACACCTGTTGGACCACAGAAGATAAAGCTACCAATTGGTCTGTTAGGGCTTTTCAACCCAACTCTTGCACGTCTGATTGCCTTAGAGATTGCAACAACTGCATCATTTTGACCAATTACACGAGCATGCAAAGTGTCTTCCAATTTAAGAAGTCTTTCGCTTTCGCCTTCTGTCAATTTAGTAACAGGAACACCTGTCATTGTAGCAATAACTTCAGCTACATTTTCAGCTGTAACAGTTGGCTTATTAGCTTCATGCTCTTCTCTATATTGCTGAGCCAATTCTCTTATACGTTCTTTCAAATCAGCTTCCTCATCACGAAGCTGTGAAGCCTTTTCAAACTCTTGATTTCTGATAGCATCTTCTTTTTCTTTAATTAGAGCTCTCAATTCCTTTTCAAGTTCTTTACCTTCAGGAGAAAGAGTTGAAACTTTCAAGCGAACTTTAGAAGAAGCTTCATCTATTACATCAATTGCTTTGTCCGGCAAAAATCTGTCTGTAATATATTTATTAGATAATTTTACAGCAGCAACAATAGCTTCATCAGAAATAATCAACTTGTGGTGATCTTCATATTTCTGTCTAAGCCCCTTCAAAATCTCAATAGACTCATCCTCACTAGGTTCGTCAATGATTACAGATTGGAAACGTCTTTCAAGAGCAGAGTCTTTTTCAACATATTTTCTGTACTCATCAAGGGTTGTAGCACCAATAACTTGAATTTCACCTCTTGAAAGAGCTGGTTTCAAGATATTAGCAGCATCAATAGCACCTTCAGCAGCACCTGCTCCGATTAATGTATGCATTTCATCAATAACAAGGATAATATTACCAGCTTGTCTGATTTCATCCATAATCTTCTTAAGACGTTCTTCAAATTCACCTCTGTATTTGGTACCTGCAACCAACAAGCCCATATCAAGCTGAATAACTTTTTTGCCGTCAAGAATATCAGGAACTTCAGCATTAACGATTCTTATAGCAAGACCTTCTGCAACAGCAGTTTTACCAACACCCGGTTCACCAATTAAAACAGGGTTATTTTTGGTACGTCTTGCAAGAATTTGAATAACACGTTCAATTTCCTTATCACGACCAACAACCGGATCCAATCTCAATTCTTGAGCCGCCAAAGTTAAATCACGACCAAATTCATCAAGACTAGGGGTTTTTGTTTTTCCACCAGAAGAAGATGATGAAGACGAAGATGATGAACTACCTGAAGCAGTAGCCTGAGGTTTAGATTCACCTAACATCTTAACAACATTACTTCTAACTTTATTAAGGTCAACACCAAGATTTTCCAGAACCCTAGCTGCAACACCTTCACCTTCTCTAATCAAACCGAGAAGCAAGTGTTCTGTTCCGATATAATTATGACCTAATTGTCTTGCCTCATCCCATGACAACTCGAGAACTCTTTTAGCACGAGGAGTAAACGGGATTTCCACAGCAACAAACCCAGAACCGCGACCGATAATTTTCTCAACTTCGGCACGAGCATCCTTGAGGTTAACCCCCATGGACTTAAGAGTTTTTGCAGCAACTCCGGTACCTTCACCAATCAAACCAAGCAGGACTTGTTCAGTACCTACAAAGTTATGACCTAATCTACGAGCTTCTTCTTGGGCAAGCATAATTACTTTTATTGCTTTTTCCGTAAAACGTTCAAACATTATTAGCTCCTATCTCAACTTATATATATATTTTACATAAAAAGTAAAAAACTTTCAAGGGGGCAAAGGGATTATAAAAAGGCTTTAATTCTATTATTCAAAAAAGTTTTAAAATTTTTTGAACAAAAGTGTTGACATTTAATTTTGTTTCAAATAGAATAGAAGACGTGGAAGAAATCAAGCCCCCATCGTCTAGAGGCCTAGGACAACACCCTTTCACGGTGTAGACAGCGATTCGAATTCGCTTGGGGGTACCATAAAGAAGACGTCGATAAGGCGTCTTTTTTATTGCGTAATTCTTAGCTCTAAAAACCAAGCAAGATTTCTCTTAGGGTTTTAGTTTTAAAATAATTTTTAATCCTGTCTAGCAAGCTTATATTACTTAAAGAAGCATCAGAACCATTTTCTGCAAGAGTTTTTTTCGAATCTTTAGTTGGTTGTTTTTTAGCACTACCTGCAGAGGCTTGAAGTCTATGTCTTATTAGATAGTAATCAAAAGTACCTTCGAAAGTAAAATCAAATAATGATACCCATGTATTGTTTAAAGTTTTACAATATAAATCATCACAGCTATCAAAATATATCTTTAGCATAGTGTCTTTTGGAATTGGTTTGCAGTCGGAAGATTCTGCCGGAGTTGGGCACTCAAGGGCATGTGAATTTTTTATATAAACTTGCAAAACATCCTTATCTAAAGTCGAATACTTTCCCATAAAAGCTAATATAATAAAAAAACTTGCAATAACAATAAAGAAATAAAAACAACCCAATTTATGCAAAGATTTGCGCATTAAGAAACTATATGTCGGCGGGAAAGATATAATCCAAAGGAACAAAAACCCAAGAGAACAAACTAAAGAAAATGCCCAAAATAGAAGTGCAGTAAGTAAAAATGTGAGCGAAACTGAATATATAAAAAATAGATATATAAACCTCAAAAAGCCTAAAACCTCATTAGGCTTACCTTCATACACTACATTTAATTCATTCTGTTCCATACAACCCCTTACACTAATTGTTTCTGTCAAACAAAAACTGCTTGACTTTTCTTTGAGCAACACCTATATATGTCGTAATTACCATAGTCAGGACAAAGTACAAATAAGTCGTCTGCACCGGGTTATAAATCCAATATATATCATGATTTGCGCGTTCAGCAATTGGAATCCCGTTAATTTTGAAAAACACAACAGTAATTAAGTACATAACAAGCAAATGATTTGCCATTATATGATAAGTTACATTTCCCATATCCTGAAGGAATTTAACATCCTTTAGGTAAGGATAAAGAATTTTTACAACAAACAAAGATGCCCATATTCCGGTAATACTAGTCAACACAGGCACAATAATCTGCTCATCAAACCTTGCCCAAACAAGAACATAACTTAAGCCAATACCATGCTCAGGATCATAATCTCTATTAAACAACCATAAGATAGACTGAACAACAATCATCCACCCAAGCCACTTTGGAGTAAAAATATCATGCTTATCCTTGACAAAATGAACATAAAAATATCCAAGATAAACAAAAAACAAAGACATCATCGTTCTTACAACAACCAATGCGATAGGTGTCATTGGAATGGCTTTTGATAGTGGGATTGCTGCAAATCCCAAAATTGCAAAGAATAAAAGATGAAAAATTTTGTTATCTTTAGCTCCCTTAAGAATTCTAAACAAGAATAAAAATGTAATCATGGTCATGAACAACTGAGTAACGAACCACAAAGGGCAAGACAAATCAAACTGATGACCATTCAAAAAAGGAGTAATGAAAAAGTTCTTTAAAGATATCTCCTCACCCCAAAACTTGCCTGTCAAACGGGCAATAAGAACGGTAACTCCAAGATAGAAAAGGTTGTACCAAAAATACGGAACAAGAAGACTTTTTATTCTTCTATCAACAAATTCAGCAACATTATCTAAATATTTATCCTTAAACAAACAACCTGAAATAAAGAAAAATAACGCTAATTGAAACGAATATGGAGGAAAAATTCCAAGTAAAGAGAACTCAAGATGACCTGACACAACAAGCAAAATTGCGAGGGCCTTTAACATATTCATTTCATTACTAAACATATTCCCCATAACTCAAGTATAACAAAAAATAAAATTTTATAAACCCACTTATTGTATCTAATCAAAAACTAATTGTATAATAAAACGCTAATTAATTTCTAAGTACACACACATCAACCCATTTTTCTGCACAAGCAACAGAGAACAACTCATCACAAGAAAGCTCAATCGCGGAATTACAACTCCCGCACGCTGGGAAAACCGTACCAAACCTCTGCATAGAAACATCACAATACACCTTAACATTACAATCAGGCAACCCAAAAGGACAAACACCACCAACTGGGTGAGTAGTATATTTTAATACTTCATCCGGCGATAACATTTTTGCCTTAACTCCAAACTCCGTCCTAAATTTTTTGTTATCAATCTTAGTATCCCCAGCGGTGACAACAAGAATACACGAATCATCTTTTTTAAAAGAGAGTGTCTTGGCAATTCTTGCGGGCTCGACACCAAGAGCCAAGGCCGCCAATTCAACAGTAGCACTTGAATCCTCAAGTTCGATTATTTTACTCTCTAATCCAAACTTTTTTAAATATTCTCTAACATTTTCAATCGACATAATATAACAAGGTTAGCAAAAAATAATATTTTATCAAGATAATGCACAAAAAAAGAGGGATTAAACCCTCTTAAAAAATTTACGCCCGAAGAGATTCGAACTCCCGACCTTTTGGTTCGTAGCCAAACGCTCTATCCAGCTGAGCTACGGGCGCTTATTTAAATTAACTGACAAACAGTCAACAATCCAATACTAACAAGAACATTTTTAATTTTCAAGCACTTAATTATAAAAATTTGTAACATTTGAAAAAGTAATAGCAAAAAATGAATTTTACAGATTTTTAAACCTACAACATAGAGGGGTAAAATGAAAGTCTTAGCAATACAAAACACACAAAAAAATTATTATCAACAAAAACAAAACATTGCACTTCACACTAACAAAATACAAACAAAGCAATTAAATCCAAATTTTATTTTAAGCCAAATGGCATTGGCTTCACGCTATAATATCAACTTCACGGGTAATGATTTTGATTCAACAGTTGATGAGAACTATTTTCAGCTACCAAAAAGTGCTAAGGCTGACAGTTTTCAAAAGGCAGCTGCACAAAATTTATACTTGGGCAACGACGTCCTTGTAACGGCACCAACCGGAACCGGAAAAACAGCTATCGCACATTATATAATTACTAAAAACCTTCAAAACGGAGAAAAAACATTCTATACTACCCCGCTAAAAGCCTTAAGTAACGAAAAGTTTAGAGACTTCCAAAAAACATACGGCGAAGAAAATGTCGGAATTCTAACAGGGGACACAAAAATAAACAAAGATGCACCAATTGTCATTATGACAACTGAAGTTTACAGAAATATGGTTTTCGGAGAACATTTTGGAAAGCATAATGACATGCTTGAAGGTCTAAAAACCGTAATCTTTGATGAACTTCACTATCTTGGGGATATTGATAGAGGTGGAATTTGGGAACAATCAATATTCCTTTCAGATCCACAAACTCAACTCCTATCACTATCAGCTACAATAGGTAACAACAAAGAAATAGCGGGTTGGATGGCAAAATCAAGGGATCAAATAATACCGGAAACCGTAACGGGAACAAACAAAGATCTTCAGACATACAAAGCATCAGAAGCAGAACCTATACACACAGTTCTTATAGATGTTCCTTCTGAAAACAGACATGTCCCGCTAGAGTTTGAGAACATTACAGTTTTAGACGACAACCAACCTGAAAAAACTAAAAAGAAATCGAAATTTAATGAAAAAATAGACAGATTAACTAAACTTGCAGAAAAGAAAGAAATCGTTCCGGCTTATGCGTATGTAGATGTAGTAAGAACACTACAAGAAGAAGATAAGCTTCCGGCTATATTCTTTGTGTTTGACAAGAAAAACAGCAGTGATATTCTTGACTATCTAACCAGATATGGCCTAAAACTAACTAACGATCAAGAAAGAGAAGAAATTCAGGATATAATCGACGAATATGAAGCTTCAGGCAAATACCTAGGTGAATCTCTTGATAAAAAAGCAATATTAAAGGGATATGCAATACACAACGCAGGCCTTTTGCCAACTCAAAAAGAACTTGTGGAAGAATTATTCCAAAAGAAACTTGTCAAAGTAGTAATAGCGACAGAAACCCTATCTGCCGGAATAAATATGCCAACAAGAACAACCGTAATCACAGCAACAAGAAAGCCATCTTCAAACCCGGATGGTCCGGATCATAAGAGAACTATTTCTCCTAATGAATTCCACCAGATGGCCGGAAGAGCAGGAAGACGAGGTATTGATAAAATCGGATACTGCTATACCCTAAGTCTTGATAACTCTCAGGCTATGATTTTTGACCAACTTGTAAAAGCCAGACCAAATAACCTAAAAAGTGCATTCAAACCTGATTACTCTTTCATAGCCAAATACTATGACGCATGTGAAAGTGATGAAATGCTAAATCTTATATGCGATAAATCTTTCTATACTTACAACCAGAATGAAAGAATTGCAGAAAAGAACAAGCTTAAGCTAAAACAAATGTTCAATAAAAAAATCAAAATCATGAAAGAATTTGGGTATTTAAACTCTAAAAACAAATTATCCGAAAAAGGACAACTTATCGCAAACTTAAATGGCTACGAACAAATCCCAATAATGGAAATGGTAAGTTCGAAAGCCTTAAAAGATATGACACCTGAAGAACTTGCAGCATCTGTCGGAGCACTAGCTAATCTCGATTTAGCAAGAGAAACTGCAAATGAAAATATCGATAATATAAAAGAATTTAAAACCTTTGAACATAGCAATGAAAATTTAACAACTTATATAAAACAGTTGAATAAGGTTCTTGGCAAATACAATGCTATAACAAAAGAAGATACAAGCCACTTCCAACCAATAGAAGCAAACTATGACTTAACTAAGAACATTCACAACTGGGCCGTACTTAACAGTAACAACGAAAACTCAGTTCAAAACTGGAGCAAATTATACTATAATTCCGACAAACGCCGCTATAAAGACGAAGGTACCTTCTTTAAAGGCATAATGATGACAATTGATTTACTAAAACAATTACAAACAGTCTGCCAAGAAGGTATCAACATCTCTAAAACAAGTGACGACTATTACTATTATTCAGATCTTAAAGATAACATCGACAAAGCAATAGACTTAATTAATAAAGAGCCGGCTATCGGCTAAATTACAACTAATTTCTAACTTATTCTTTAATCTTATAATTTTTAATTGTAAGATTTTTTATTTCGTTATTCTTTGATCTTACCGCATCAACTAAAGCATCATCAGTTACAATCGCACCTGCATTCAACAAGCATTTTACTGTCTCAACATTTTTCTTTTGAATTGCATAATTTAGAGGGACAACAAAATTTGCAACTTGGTTAACATTCGCACCGTGCGCAACTAAAGATTGAACGATTTTAGTCTGATCATACTTAATTGCAGTAACTAAAGGAGTAATACCTCCAAATTGTGCATTTGGATTTGCGCCGCCATCAAGCAAAACATCCACCACTTCAGGCTGCTTTGAAGTTACAGCAAAAAACAGCGCAGAAACCTTCATATAAATAGTATTTGGATCCATACCGGACTTCAAAAACAAATCAACAGTTCTAGCATCACCATTATTGATTGCTGAGAAAAATCCTAACGGAGTATATTTATAATCATTTGCAAGTATTTGTTTTACACAATTTTCTTTTTCAGTCAACTGAATTTGTGATTCTTGCGCAAAACACGCTCCTTGTATAGCTGTCGCCAACACCAAAATATATAATAACTTTTTCATACAATATCCTCCAACTAAATAAGTAAGAGAAATTATATCATATTTTCAGGAATTGACAAGCCATAATTTTTAAAGTTTTATTGCACCCTGTCTAAAAATCTTCAAATCATCACCAAACACACCTACAACAGTAGATTCTAACCCTTTTGCAAAATCTCCATAATCAGGAACAACTAAATCAACAAGATCATGCATATTTTCATAAGCCTGCTCATAAGTCTTTGCAGAAGGTTGATGTGATAAATTTGCACTAGTAGTCGCAAGGACATGGCCTGTGATATTATCACAAATCTCCTTAAAAACGTTATTATTAGGAACTCTTATTCCAACAGTATCCATATTTGATGTCATATAATAAGGAGTTTTTTCAGATTTCTCAAGAACTAAAGTCAACGCTCCCGGGAAATACTGCTTTATAAGCTGAGATGCCGTCTTTGAAAGAGGCTGTTTAACATACTCTAATAAATGATAAGGCTCAGAAGACATCAAGATTAGAGGCTTCTGTGCTTCTCTGTGCTTTATTTCATAAATCTTTTTTACAGCTTTTTCTGAAGATGGCAGACACCCTAAACCCCACACAGTATCTGTAACGTAAGCTATAACTCCGTCATTATCTAAAATCTCTTTTATCTTTTCAACATTTTCCAACATTCTAAAATCTCCTTATTTCATGAGCTTACTTTTCAATCTTAAAGCTAATTCGTTAGCATAATCCATCTTCATAATCAAATTCAATGGAACATAAACTGCCATACATACAATAAAAATAACAACTATCTTGATAACCTCAAAAGAAAGTCTTTGCAAATGAATAAGCTTATCATACTCATATGCGCAAGCAAAACAAACCGCAAATGCCACAACACCTGCAACAATCATCTTAAATAGGTTTATAAACAAACCGCAATAATCCATCTGCATCTTCTTTTTCATCAAAATGCCGAGAACACAAGCATTGAAAAGAGTAACCAACGAAGTTGATAACGTAATACCACCAATACCCATGTTCATTTTTGTTATAAATAAAACGTTCATAAAAAACTTCAAAATAATGGAAGAAAACGCAACAACAAAAGGGGTCGCACTATCATTAAAAGAATAATAAACTCTTGTAATAGAATCTCTGAACACATAAGGCAAAATTGATGCAGATAAAAACCACAAGGCTTCTGTCACCATAAAAGTAGCCTGAGCATCAAAAGCTCCACGCTCAAAAACCAACCTTACACTATCTAACCCTACAACAAGAATACCAATAATAATTGGGATAGCTGCAAAAAACAACACCCCAACACCTTTATTGAAGTAATTTCTTATTCCATCATAATCCTTATCCGCAACAAGCCTTGCAAATATCGGAAACAGAGGGACTAAAAAAGCAGTAACAAGAATTCCCACAGGGAACTGGAATACACGATTTGCATACCCGATAGCTGTCCAAGCACCTTCAGAAATGGATGAGGTAAAGAACATATCAACATAAATATGCACCTGACCAACCGTAGAACTCAAAACTGCAGGAAATAGAAGTTCACAAATTTCTTTAAAATGCGGATTATTTGTAAACTCGAAATTAGGTTTTAGCCTAAAACCAAGTTTTCTGACATTCGGATACTGTATTACAAGTTGCAAAATAGCACCAATCGTAGTAGCCCAAGCCAGAGCCAATCCCTTTTGATCATTAGGCGCAGCCGCTACTGAAATCGCAATAATTGCAATACTCATAATTATTGGCGACAGATTTGGAAGCATAAACTGTTTGTAAATAATCAAAATTCCATAATAAATACCAACAATTCCCCCAATAACCATAAGCGGTGTCATTATTTTCAAATGCAAAGCCGCTAAATTAATCATTTCAGCAGAACCGCTTGAAATAATTAGTCCCATAATTTGTCTTGGAAATAAATACAAAACAACAGATAATAACAAGAAAAATATAATCGTTGCACTCATAAAAGTTGAATACAACTTATTTACACTTTCCTGTGGTTTCTCAGATATTGACGGAATTAATTTTGAAAATACGGCAACAGTTGCACTATGAAACGGACCACCGACTCCTCCTAACAAAATCAAAGACAGTGATGGAATCTGATACGCATAATAGTAAGCATCAGATACAAGTGAGGCACCATAATAATTAGCAATTACAATATCTCTAATAAAACCAATCAATTTACTTACAATAGTCACGACCGCAATAAGCCAAGCCGCCTTCAATACACTCGTATTTTTTTCACTACCAGATACTGTCGTTGTCATCTTTTTCCACCAATTCCACAAATAATCTTAAACCTTTACCAGTACCTTCTTCTACGGGGTAATAAAAAACAATTTCATTATGACCGGTTTTTATATAATTAGAAATATTTATTCTTACACAACGATTTCCGCCAAAAAAGCTTGTCGGCAAATCAAAAATATGTTCCTTACCGTTAATAACAGTTTTCAAAGTCTTAACCTGAAACTTATTATCAATAACTATATTTGCAAATTTTTTGTTTGCCCAAAATCCCTGAGCCGCAGAATTTTGATTTTTATCACCAGAAATAATCAGAGGTTTGGTACCTAATATAATCCCTGAATAATAATGCTGCAAAATCTTATCAAAAGTTAAATGAAGCTCACTACCCATAAAGCCGGCGCCATACTGACTCATTCCGACACCATGCCCGAAACCGCCACCATAAGCCTTCACTGATACCAAGTTACCCTCATCATCTTGAGCATTCTCAAAAACTACGTTGGCACTAGGCAATGCGCTGCCATTTTTGGTCAACAAACGTCTAATAACTAATTCTTTATAAACCTTATAAGTCTGAGATTGGGTTACAATCTCCATTTCAACAATTTTTCCTGAATCGCCGCGTCTTACAACCTTCAACTCTATCAACTTATCAAGCGTATCGCCTTTGTTAAACGCAGGTTTGACAAAACCAGTTGAAGATTGCACAACAAGAGTTTGCTCTAAAGCTTTTCTCAACTCTTCAGCCTGCCACTCTCTTGTCCAACGGAAATAAGGAGAACGAATATCGTAAGCATCTGGAGTTGATTTATAATAAGCACTTGCAGCTTCTTCACTACGCAAAGGCTTTTGATATAAAATATCAGGTTTAGCCTTCAAATAAGGTTTTTCTTCAGAAGGGAAAGCCTTTGTCTTCGGATCTGAAAATGCATGTGAATAACTTTCTGTATATCCGCCTGCAGTCGAAGAATACTGAGCTAATATCAAATCCCAATCATACAACGCCACAATACCCTCTGTCTGACTAACAGCTTGATTACCAAGCTCTTTTTCAGAATTTGCACCAAAATAAACCTGACTTGCAACAGAATCTACAACATCATAATTTGGAGAAGACTTAACTCGTGGGGACAAAACGTAGTTTCTTGCGGCAACACTCTGAGCTTTTAATGCCTCCAATCCAAACCTCACTGGCATCTCATTCGGCACTACACCCTTCAAATAATCCTCAACCGGCAACCTGTTTACCAAATTAAACTGAACACCGGTAGATGATTTTACAATATCTAAATTTCCTCTATATAAAGCCTGAGCTCCTGCCCTTTTTAGATTTTTTACTCCAAGCAAACCCTCAGGACACTTAAAACTTATAGTCCCTGAAAGCTTAGCAACCTCTGTCCCATCATCCTCTTTTAGCACATACGATAAATCCGGATTAATCGAAACATTAACATTTTTGTTTGCAGGGAACCTCTCTACCAAACTACCATTATTGTAAATTTCTAATCCTGAAGTTCCAAAAATTCCGATATTCTTATATACATAGGTGCCAAATGACTGACTACCGATTCCAACACGGATTATTTCAGACAAACTCGATGCATCAGGTTTATTGAGACCTGCTTCATAAGCCGCCTTTAAAGTCGCAGCAGGAAGCGTTGGATAAGCCATCGCTACTCCACTTACAAGGAAAAATCCGCTCAGTATAGAAAGAACAAGCCCTGAAAATTTAGTTATTTTACTTCCCACACTGTGCCTTCTTTCGAATCTTTCAAAACAATTCCTTTTTCATCAAGAGCAACTCTTATAGTATCAGCCACTGCCCAATTCTTTTCTTCTCTAGCTTTTTTTCTATAAGCTATCAACTCTTCCATCGTTTCAAAATTTTCGCCAAGCTTTTCAGATACATATCTTACAGCGTCATCAAGCTCTTCTGCTGACAATTCAGGCTTTGCAAAACAAAATCCTAATGCACTTGCAAGTTTAAATAAAACTGTATATGCACCGGCTTCATCTTTATTAGCCTTATTCGTCAAATCAAAAAGAACAGCCAAAGCCTTAGATGTATTCAAATCATCATCCATAGCTTCAACAAACTGTTTATACTCATCTGTCTTTGTAATGTCTAAACTTTCATCAATATTAGTTCTCTTAGCATTAAGCATTCTCTTAACACCAGCCTGAGCTGACGCCAATGCCTCATCAGAGAACTCAACAGGCATTCTGTAATGATTTGTCAGAATGAAAAATCTTATAGTATTTGCATCATACTTTTTCAACAATTCATCTATTGTAAGAAAATTACCTAAAGATTTTGACATCTTTTCCTTATTTATGGTTACAAACCCATTATGCAACCAGTAATTTACAAACTTACAACCATTTGCGCATTCAGACTGAGCAATTTCATTTTCGTGATGCGGGAATATTAAATCAGCTCCACCGGCATGAATATCAATTGTCTTCCCTAAGTATTTTCTACTCATAGCAGAACACTCAATATGCCACCCTGGACGACCAACACCCCAAGGAGATTTGTAACCGAATTTTTCATCTTTTTTCCACAACGCAAAATCCAATGGATCTTCCTTGTGTTCACCAACTTCAATTCTAGCTCCACTTTCAAGCTGATCGATAGGTTGTTTTGACAAATTTCCATACGCAGGGAACTTCTTCACTCTGAAATAAACATCCCCATCCGCTTCATACGCGTAACCCTTATTCACTAAATCTTTAACAATAGATATCATCTCTCCCAAAGTTTTAGTGGCAAAAGGTTCAATATCAGGCTTCAACGTATTTAACGCCTTCATAGAATTATCAAACTGTTTATACCAATACTGTGAAACTTCTTCAGGAGTCTTTCCTTCTTTTTCAGCTTTTTTAAGTATCTTATCGTCAACATCAGTAACATTTCTACAATAAGTTACATCATATCCCTTAAACTTCAAATACCTGTATAATACATCCCAAGTAATATAACATCTTGCATGACCCAAATGCGCATAATCGTACACAGTAGGTCCGCAAACATACATTTTAACTTTATTTTCTTCAATAGGTACAAACTCTTCAACCCTATTTGTATAAGAATTATGTAATCTCATAAACAATATCCCTCTTTCAAATCTATATTAACATAAACAACAATAAAATAAAGATTTGTTAAGCAAAAATTAAACAAATGTCAATTATTTAAAACTTATATACTTTATATACATATACATGTAAAGTGAGGATTACAAAGAGGAGATTGATATGCCAGAAAATGTAACAACAAGAGTACAAAACGGAGAAACCCTCAGTATGTATGCCAAATTATATGGTTGCAGCACTGAGGAACTGAAAAAACTTAACGCCGGTAAAATCGGCAAAAACGGAGGTATAAAGGAAGGCGAAACTTTAATTATACCTATCGGTAAAAAACCACCTGAAACAGACAAATCAAAAAGAACAACAATGGAAGAAAAAGCCAACTGGTTTAATGACAAACTTGAAGAAGCAAAAATGAAAATATATAACCCTAAGCTATCATCAACGGAAAGAGAAAAATATGAACAAGAATATATTGATCTTCTAAAGATGAAAAAGGAAAGAGAAGAAGTTGCAAGTGTCAAAATTAATGGAGATAACATGCACTTTGACTTGGACATTAAAAAAGACATTACAATAACAGAATTTAGAAAGCTCTTCCCAGAAGTTGCACGAAACTTTAAAGATTATTCGGACGACACAGACCAAACCAGATACAAAAATGGAGTTGGCTTTGTAAGAGACCCAGATGTAATTGTACTTAGAAAAGGTGCTCACTTTAGCTTAAAAACACAACAGTACGCTAACCAAGGATTCTTAACCGAACTTGGCACATCCTTCCAAAAAACATTCGGTTGGGGTGAATTTGATTAATCACTAAACCGAGCAATATAATCAAAAATTTCAAATACCGGTTGAACCAAGTTTTCGACCGGTATTTTTTCATCCAATTCAAGTGTAATAACCGGAATATTTCTTTCTACACCGCAGTATGTTCCAAAACTTCCAGGAGTAGGATACCCTATACTACCTTCAGCAGGATAATCAATAATTTTGGAAATTCTCTCTGCAACATCTCTTGCAGGACCATCATAGTTCACAACACAATATGGAGAATGAAGTGTCAAAATTAACCTTGGCTTATACTCATCTATGATATCTATCAAAAATTTCGTTTCAATTTCGCTACCGGGAGCCTCCCCACCATAATATGAAGTATTAGCATCATCACAAGTTGCATTTTCACCTTCATTTTTACCCCAATTTTTGGTTGGGAAATTTCTGTTTAAATCAACCCCATTTGAATTAACCCTCTTATTAACTGACATTCCATCAGGATTTAAACAAGGGATAAATAACAAATCAGATACTTTCTTGTCTAAATATTTTCTAATTAAATAATCACCCTGAGGCTCATCCCCATGAAAAACACCAACAACCAAAACCAGACTATCCGGAAGCCTTCTACCGCCGCTAACAAGCTCAATAGACCTACCTTCCTTTGAGCTAACAGACTTTAAAATATTCATACCTATTCCTCAAATAACGCATTTATGAAGTCCAAGGCATTAAAAGCCTTCAAATCTTCCATTTTCTCCCCTACCCCAATAAGCTTTACAGGTAGTTTCATTTCTTTAGCAACTGCCAATACAATAGCCCCCTTAGCCGATCCATCAAGCTTAGTAAGCGCAACAGATGTAAGATTTACAGCTTCCAAAAACACTTTTGCTTGTTGTAATCCATTCTGACCGGTATTAGCATCTAAAACTAAAATACTTTCTCTTAAACACTCTGGTGCATTCTTATCGATTACACCTTTTATCTTGGAAAGCTCTTCCATCAAATTAAATTTATTTTGCAAACGTCCTGCAGTATCAACAAGCACAACATCGTAGTGTTCATTTTTAGCCTTTTGAATAGCCTCATACACAACAGATGCAGGGTCTGCCTTATCTCTACGAACAATATCAGCCCCAGCTCGTTCAGACCAGATATTCAACTGCTCCTCTGCAGCAGCTCTAAATGTATCACCCGCTGCAATCAAGACTTTTTTCCCTTCTTGCTTAAATTTATATGCTAATTTTGCAATTAAGGTAGTCTTTCCAACACCATTTACGCCTGCAATAAAATATATATTTAAAGCATTCTCATCATACTTAAGTTCATTTGAACCTGCACTCTCAAGCGTACTCATGAACTCATCTCTCAAGTATGCTCTAACTTCGGAAGGTTTTATTTTTGATTGGTTTCTCAATTTATCAACTATCTCAGAAGCATAGCCGACCCCTAAATCAGCACTGATAAGCAAGTCTTCCATATCATCTAATACGAATTCAGAAAACTCTTCCTCACTTTCAACGGAACTAACCACATTTCCGACAAGTGACTGGGCTGTATTAGATACAGCCTTCTTTAAATTATTAAAACCTTCTGAAAAAAATTTGAACATTATTGCAAACCGTATTCAACAATTATTTTTGCCAATATACCGTTGATGAATGAGTAGCTATCTTCGGTAGAATATTTCTTCGCAAGTTCAAGGGCTTCATCAACAACAACCTTCATTGGAGCATCTTTGATATAAAGAAGTTCAACAATAGCGATTCTTAAAATATCCTTATCCATCTTTACTAGGCGTTGTAAATCCCAATTTTTTGCGTGCTTCTGAATCAACTCATCAATTTCGCTATGATGTTTTTGGAAATATTCAGCAATTTCAATTGCATAATCCTTAACTTCATTTTGAGAATCAAGAGTTGTAAACTCAGCAATTTCTAACGCCAACAATGCTTTTTCAGCAATGTCAATCATCTCATTTATTCTGCCGGTCATATCAGAAGTCATAGGAAGCGGAACCGGAACATTTGACACCTCTAGAGGTCTGTTTAAGTTAGTTTCATGTTCAGCTTCATAATCAGAAATCTGATTTCTCATTTCGACAAGTGCACCAACTGTAACTTTTAATTCGTCGCTTGCATTGCTTGTCAAAATTCTAACAGACTTAAGTATGATATCTTCTAAATCATCTTTAGAATAATTGGTAATCTTTTTATCAAATTGTGAAAATAATATAAATGCTAATTCTCTTGCTGCTCTACGCGCTTGCATAATCTTTCCTCTTTATTAATCTGTAACTTTATAAGGAAAGTTTAGCACAAACAATTTTTCAGAACAAGAAGGTTTATGATAGACCCCATTGACGACGTTTTGCGGCTAAAGTTGCTGCTTGTGAGCTATAATCCGGACGGGCATAAGTTTTCTTTCCAGCGGTCATTGGATTTGTAGCCGCAGCTGTTGTTGCAGTTTGAGCTGCTGGTTTTTTAGCATACTTATCTTGTAAACCTTTAACATCAGAAGCAATGCCTTTACCTAAATCAGCTACTTCGTCAAAAGTATCTTTGTTGTTCTTATAAACATCTTTAGCTCCAGCTATGAAGCCTTTAACACCTTTTTTCTTGCCTGCTGAATTTGCAGTATCAGCAGCAACTTCCTTACCATCAACCGGAGTATCTACGCCGCCAACAGTACCTTTACCTGCAGTTGAAACACCTGCGGCGTTAGTTGAATTTCCTGTTGGAGTTGATGGAGTTCCGTCTGTCACTGTGCCTGTAGCATCAGCTGCTCCAGCGGCTGCCCCAGATGAACCACTAGCTGCTGCTGATTTAGCCTGTTCAATCTTAGCCTTAGCTGCATCAGCCTGTGCTTTGGTATCTGCTGCTATCTTAACACCATTGGCAACTTGTTCGTCTATTGCTTTAAATTCTTTGCCCATACTCTTAACACCTTTTACTGCGGCAGCTGCGGTTTGAATTGCTGAACCAGCTGTAGCTAAGGCTTTCTTCAAGTCACCTTGTGCTATTGCTGTTGCGGTTTGTGTAACTTTTGCTGCTGCAACACCAACAGTACCAACTTTTTCAGTTACTACGCCGACTTTTGCAACTACGCCACCTGTTTTAACAAGTACGGCACCTGCAGCTGCTGTAAATGGGTTAGAACACATTGCTGTACCGGTCATAACCATTACCTTACCGGTCTTTTCAGTAATTGAACCGACAGTTTGAACTGTTGATGAAATATCTTCAACTTTTTGAGCAAATTTTTCTATCTTATTGTTTGCTTTCTCACTGGTTTGAAGGGATTTTTGAGCTTCTGTATAATATTTTTCCTTCATTAGAACAGTATTTGTCATTTTTTCTTGGCTCTTCAGCATCTTAGAAGATGTTTTGTTCATCTTAGATGAATAAGATGCCTGCTTAGAACTCAAAACGCCCATGCGTTGGCTAATTTCATCAAGTTTTTGATTATCTTCATCTGTCAATGAAGGGCTTGAAATTGTAGACTGAGTTTCACCAGCCAAATGAACTGAATATGCACTATTTTGACCTGAACCAGTCTTATCAATAATAGCATTCATTTCACCTTCAAGCTTATTCATTTCTTGTTGGTTTTCAGTCATTTCTTTGCTTAGTTTACTTACTTCTTTTGAATTTTTGTCAAACTCTTTTACTGCTGACTTATACTCTTTATTCAAAGATTTAACAGATTTTTTAACATCTTTATCTGTAGCTTTTGCTTCTTTTGCAATAGCTTCTGCTTCTTTACCTTGAGCTTCAACTTCTTTTGTTTGTTTTTCGCAATCCTCAGCTGACTTTTCAGCTTCAGCAGCTTGAGCTTCACCGTTCGCTACTGATACTTCTTGTTGCTCTTCTCCAACTTTAAGTTTTGCACCGTTTTCGTCAGCTGAAACATTATTTGGATCTTGAGCAGCATTTTCTGCAGCGGTAGCATCAGCTAAACGAGCTTCAGCTTCTTCTTTTTGCTGTAACACTTCTTTTCTCATATCCAAATCAGCCTGCATGTCCATAAACTTGTTCAACTGAGTTGGATCTGTACATCCTCTCATATCAGCTCTCAACTGTTCGTATGCTGCATCAACATCTGCGGAGGACTTCAAATTATTTACATTTGAATATGATTTACCAGAAAATTCATCTTGAGGTGCACTATAATTTTTTACACCTTGCTTGAATACATCATTTAAATCAACGTTATAATCTCCAGTGCCACCACCTTGGTTGCTTGGAACTCCAGTTGATGCAGATGAATTTCTAGTATTTACCATAATAGAGCTATCTTTGTCCATACCGGTAGACTTTTGTGTAGACCCAGTAGAAGACGTACCTGAACCTTGACGGCTCTGCATTTGTCTTATTTGATCTGGGGTTAATTTGTTAAATAAATTGATACCGTTTGGACCGCTCATATCTGCTCTCCGTATTATTACTTTATATATATAAAGTATATATTTAGTAAATATTTTCGCATTTTGGGCAAATTGTTACATAAGTTAACAATTGCTAAAATAAAATATTTTTGGTAATATAAGACTTGTATCTTAGTAATGAGGGAGAAAAAAGATGAAATTAATGGATGGTAAAAAAGGTATCATTTTTGGTGTTTCTAACACTCATGGGATTGCCTACGCTATTGCGAAACAACTTTTCGAAGCTGGAGCTGATATTGCGTTCACATACGCTGGTGAAGCTATGGAAAAACGTGTAAGACCGCTTGCTGAAGGTATGAACTCAAAATTGATAATGAGCTGCGATGTTACAAAAGAAGATGAAGTTGCTGCTGTATTCAAAGAATGTGAAAAAATTTATGGAAAATTAGATTTCGTAGTTCACGCTGTAGCTTTTGCCGCTAAAGAAGACTTACAAGGCAGATTCATCGACACATCTCGTGCTGGTTGGGACTTAGCTTTAGGCGTAAGCGCTTATTCGCTTATTTCTCTTTGTAAACATGCTGAACCTATTATGAACGAAGGTGGATCAATCTTTGCTCTTACTTATCTTGGGTCTGAATATGTTGTTGCAAATTACAACGTAATGGGTGTTGCTAAGGCTGCTCTTGAATCTTCAATGAGATATTTGGCTGCAGACTTAGGTAAGAAAAATGTTAGAGTTAACTGTATTTCAGCTGGTGCAGTTAAAACACTTGCTGCAAAAGGTATTTCTGGATTTGACAAAATGCTTAAAGCAGCTATTGCAAAAGCTCCTCTTCAAAGAAATGTATCTTTGGAAGATGTTGGTAAAGCCGGCTTGTACTTAGCATCTGATTTATCAACAGGAACTACAGGTCAAATCTTATATGTTGACTGCGGTTGCCATGCGGTTTACGCATCATTGGAAGAAATGGAAATTATTTCTAACGCAATGACTGTTCAACATAAATAGTCAATCAAATTAGTATTAGAAAAACCTCTCCAAATTTTTGGAGGGGATTTTCTTTTTTATAAAGGTCTTACCATATAACCGTAAGACCTTTTTATTTTATATGCAGAATTCTATAATCACTTAGATTTTTTCGCACCAAAAATCTGTTCAGCAAGCTCTATAACCTTATCGTAATTATAACGAGAAGGAGGAAGTTTAGCCTTCCAAGAATCATTTAAGTCTTTTAACACCATTTCATCCTTATCATATGCCAATCTGGCTTCACTTGAATCTTTTCCTGTATATATTGAAATACTTTCTATTTTGCCTGAGTCATCTCTATGACACCAAATAGTATCTCCGTTTGGCAATTCAACATATTCAATATTCTGATCATTAACTTTTACTTTTAATTTAGGATTAGCATAGGCAGCTTCTGCTAGAGACTTATTCAAATCAGCAATTACAGCTTTCTTTGTCTTATCAATACCTGATATCTCAGAATATTCTTTATTATAAGCTGCTCTATCAGCAGCTGCAAGGTCTACTGTTGCTTTATCTGAATCTAATATCTCCTTGCTTTCGAATTTAATCCAGTTTTTCATACCCTCTAAAGAGCTTTTATCCGAGACTTTACTTCCATCTTTAAACAAAACCTCACTTATGCCTAAAGTTTGCATACGCTTTTTAAGAGGTTCGATGACATATTTATAAACTTCATCTTCATCCAATCCAAGTACATTGTCTATTTTATCGGCAAGATCCGGATATGCAGCCAATACATAAGCGACATTCTCTGGAGTGATTTTTGCAAGTAGGCTTCTAGCCTTTGAATTACTTGTCCAACCGGCTTCTAGCTCAGCTTTTAAATCTTTAGCTAATGCTACTGCTTCCTTCTTAGCCTTATCAATTACAGCATCCTTTGCCTGTAAATCCTTATCAAGCTTATCTTTAACCTCCAAATCCGGAGCCAGTTCATTTACAGCTGCATCAATCTTTTGTTGCTTAGTAGATGCAGGAGCTTTTGTTTTTTCTTTCTCATCCGGCTTTTCTGTACCATCTGTATCTTCAATAGCATCTTGTTTTATAACAACAATTTCTGTACCCTTTGAAGGTTGCTTATTAGGATTCAACTTCATCAGTACATTCATTCTATCTGCAATTTCAGCATTTGTAGGGTTTTGCTTACCTTCAGCTACAAGCTGTTCTTTTGCTAAATTCCACCAACTTGTATTTTTATCCATTGTCTTGGTTTCTGTTTTACCTTCAAAAGCTGAAATATCAGCTCCATCAATTGCACCTTTATTAAATGCCTCAATTTCGCCCTTTGAATCTACATTCAATCCATTCAACGCAACTTTTGATTCAAGTTCTTTTGGAACAATAACCTCAGCTCCAACCAAGAACCATCCTTTCTTTGAGGCTGAAGAATTTGCATTTACAAAAGCTTCATACTCAGGTGTACCCGGAGTAAAACCTAATCTTGCCGCAGTTTGTTTAAAACTTTCTCCATTTTTTGCATAAGTAACAATATTACCATCTGCATTATACTTAATTTCAACAGGTTCTCCGCCTTCATCTTGCATTGTTGTAGTCTTTGAGCCATCCTCGTTACGAATTACCGTTTTCAAACGACCATTATCAAATTTTTCCATATATCTGTTGCCTGTTTCAGGAGGAAGTTCTTTTTTCTGACTTACAACAACTTTACCACTTGTTTCTGGAGATTCAACCTCAGCAGCAGTCTGGGGTTGAGAAGAAACATCTTCGCTGGATACATCCTCTGTGCTTTGAGTTTGAGCCTGAACACGAGCACCCGCTTCAGATTTGACTTCTTTAGGGGCCTCAACCTGTTCGTCTGAAGCACTTACATTTGTTATTGGCTGACCATTTACGTACACCATTTTTGCAATAGCATCTTTTCCCTCGCCACTATACTCATAGCGAATTTCATTTGTTACTCCGCCACCTTTATCTGTCAGCACACTCAATAATCTACCAGAAGAATCATAAGTCTGCGTAACAGCACCCTTAGTCTTCTTTGTAAAGACTTTACCGTCTACTGTTTCAGTAGTTGTTTTCCACTCCGCAGGATTAGACGCCTCTTTTACCTGAGCATTTCTAAAAGAAAGCATCTCGCTCTGTTCTAAAATTCCATCGGAATTTTTTTCCACATTTTGTTTGAAATACTCTCTAATCTTTTCATCTGCAATTTTATCCAAAGATTCGCCGGAATTAATCTCAGTCTTAAGTTTCAACTTAAAAACTAATTCACTATTGCCATTAATACCAGATAAATCAGCCATAATAATTCTCCATAGTAACCTCTACACAGTTTCACTTACGGAACATTTCATAAAACCTTTAATTTATCAGAAATTTATTTACAAATCTTAACCTATATTATGCCCAATATAACGCAAAAAATATTTTGCTCATGGTTTAATATATATTATGATTTCACGTTTAACAAATATTGAATTTGCACGGAAGACGAGCTTTTCAAGCAACAGTTACCCCATGCCGGCAAATAAAACAAAGGCAATTAATAATAACAAATTTATGTCATATGACAGTGCTTTAGCAAACATCAATAAAGCGCATATATCTTTTAGCGGGTACTACGGAGATCCGCAGCCTGCAAAGAAGCTTTTCTATGCACTGACAGGACGAAATGACATATATGAAGATAACTGGACAAACGAACATCTTTACATAGCTAACGATAAAAAGTGGGTAAATGCCTCACCTAATGAACTATTAAAGAGAACACCTGAGCAGGTAATACAATCAATTTGTACTATCACAAAACCTGACAATCAATATCCGGGGATTCCACCTTGCATAATGTCACCAAATTACGGGGACAAATGGGGTAGGTTTGCAAATTATATAGAAATAAACCCTAGACTTGTTGCGAAATACAACGGAGACCGCATATCAGAAGGGCTGTTTGGCGTAATGAAGCTTCTGCCGGCAATTCCGCCTTCTTCAAGAAAAGGCGCAACCTGCATTGTATTATCCCAGCTATACCCAGACATGTCTTGTGATGGAAGCATCTATGACGGCTCTATATACTGCGCGAACTTACATTCAGGAATCAGCCTAAACTTAACCTCAGAAGGACTATACGGAAAAGTTGGCGCCGATGAACAAGTAAAAGCATTTAACGATCTAGCTCATCTTATGGGATTTAAAACAGGGTTTAGAATGCCACTTTCAGCCGGACAAATGCGAGTTCAGGGTAGAGAGTTTGACTGGTATCATCACGAAAAGGCATTTATAGATGCTTGCGTATGGGCCATTGAATTAGGATTTGATGCAATATACTTCGATAGCGGCAAACACGTAATTGATAACAACGGATATATGGGCATCGGTTCTCTGCCAAATGATAAACAAATGGCGTATATCTTATACAAAATAAGAAATCAAACCGGTCGCACAGATTTGGCATTCATCGGAGAAAAATGTAACGACGATTACAGATATAAAGAACTAGGTTTCACTGCCGGTACTGATTGGGGCAAAGCTGATAACATATTTAGCGTACGTCACGAATCAAAAAAACAAGCTTGGAACAGAGAATATGCTGCCGGACCTGAAGTGTCTAATGATAATGATGATGGCGGACTTAGATTTGAAGAACGTCTTAACAGGTTAAATTCCTGCTTGTGGGGATATGAAAACGAAGCAGATAAACTTCCATCATTTTTACAAATACACGATATATTTCCGCTTTCACCGTATACGAACACACACGATGCGATGATGCACCCAAAGAAAATGAGCGGTTCTGATGCGTGGACAGAATGTGAAAGACATTGGGATGGCGTTTTTAATACTTCTCAAAGCGCAAATGATTATAGAAATATCGTTTATCAGATATTTGCAAATGCCATCAAATATTAACTAAATTGTTGCCTGCAAAACTATTGTGCAGTTTTGCATAAAAACAACGTTTTAGTACGCAACAAAAAGGACAACTGAGTTGTCCTCTCTGTTTGTTTATTTAATGTATGCCCCAACCTTACTTTTGTCTATAAACGTGGCTTGTATATGTTTCAATATTCGGGGTATCAATTTCAAAAATATGAATTCTTGAAGGTCCTACATCTACTCTCAATTCACCATTAACAGCTTGGAATATACTTTCCTTGCCATAAGATGGTAACAAGTTCTCTAGTTTTTGGGTTGCTTTTAGTGATGGAACCTTTATCTTACAAGCAACCGCTCTATTAACATTCTTATTTGCCACAACAAGAAGTGTTTTTCCTTGATAATGTCTTGCATAAGTAATTATCTGATCATTCTTATCGCCAACTTTATCAAGAACAATAAACGTTCCTCTTGGTCCTACGACATCAGAATACTTATCTCTTAATGCGTGACAATCTTGAATAAACGGACGAAGAGAAGTTTCGTCACCACCTGGTTTTCTTGAAAGATTAAATAAATCAAGCTTACCATAGTGAACAGTCATCTCATGATTATCAGTCATTGTTTCCGGAGAATACTTTTCAGCATAACCTCTTGTATAATAATCTCCGGTTTGGAAACCATCAACTTGGTACATATTTGTCATAGGTAATGTAGCTTGTAAACCCATCACCATTTTACAGAAATCGGCTCCACCGTGGAACATAGGAGATAAATCATCGTGAGATGCAAATGACGCAATCAAAGATTTTCCAGGTTCCAAACTGTATGACATATCAAGCTGTTCTTTTATGTAATTAATAAAATCAGAAGCTGTTTTCCACTCACTAAATAAGTGATACTGACCATAATAAGAGTCAAAGCCTGCTCTCAAAGCATCATCTGGTCTGTCTGCCGGCATGTTTACCATAGGAGAAGCATCTTCGTGGGTATAACATTCAGCAAGCCAAGCGAATTCAGGATCTCTTTGTCTTGAATATTTAATCAAAATATCCCAGAATTCAACCGGCTTAGCTCTAGCTACGTCAGCTCTTATTCCATCAATTCCTAAATCTATACACATATCAACAAATTGTTTGTGTAATTCTAACAACTTTGGATTTAAAGTTCTTTTACCTTCATCCTCCCATGGTTGAAACATTCTAATATCATTCCAGCCTTGAGGGGTTTTTGCCATGCCATCTCTTTCCATTGCCATCCACTCAGGATGCTGTTCAAACATCTCTGTTGAAGCACAACTTGGAAGGTCTAACATAACCTTTATATCACGCTTGTGACATTCATTTATAAAATCTTTAAACTGTTCTTTTACACTTCTTGGATCATTTTTATCTGCAAGCATTGGATCAATTGCAAGCAAGTCCAAAGGTGAATATACAGAACCCGCAGTACCCATAGCCTGCTTCGTTCCAGGTGTATTTACAGGCAACACGTGAATAGTGTTAAACCCGTCTTCTTTCAATTCATCAAGTCGTTCAATGGCATTCTTAAATGTTCCGTGTTCTTCATTTCCATCAATATATTCATTACCATTTTTGTCTTTTGCATTAAAAATTCTAGGAATTATTGCCAATATTTTTGCGTCACAATTTTTGAATAAGGTTCGCAAATCGTTTGTGTAAAGCATTTTCTTAACAGGTTTTTTGGTCTCCACTTTTTCAGGAGCTTCAGACTTACTTACAAGCAAGGTATTCAGAGTAGCCAAACCTGCCAAAGAATTTGTTAACGCGCCTTTATTCTCCGGAACACTAACAGGCTTATCTGCTGTCGGTGAAGGATTATTCACAGACATTTGTTGAATATTATTTAACTTTAGACTTAATAAATTTGTAGCATTCAACATATTATCTACACCTTATCTTTTTTATATCTGTTTCCAACTCTTCCGAAAAAGAATTGTGATAGTACTGTAAATCCTGCTAAACCAGCAAAGAAACCGCCAAATGTCTTGAGCCATTTTTGTGTATTATAAGCCTGACGAGCAGTATTTGTAATCATATCATCCAAGGCCGAGCCGACAAACAAACTCATCCTATTAGGAGAAGCCTTTGAGTATTTACGATTACCGTTTTCCCACATATCGTGAACAACTTTTGAAGGGAATGCAAAGTTTTCAGAGTTTCCAACCTCATTCATCATATTTCGTCTGAAGTCTTCAAGCATACCCTTAACCGGTAGGTACTGTTCAAGAGCAGAACTTGTTTCAGGTTGGATTTGACCTCCGTATAGAGCATTCATTACTCGTTTGAAGAAGTTTGTATCACTAGGGATAAATACACCATCTGTTGCCAACTTAGCTTTATTATAATATTTATATTTAACTGAACCGTCCTTATTGAACTCTAATGAACTTTCATCTGTCATATTAGGTTTCAAGTTTCTTAAGAATTCAAATTTAACTGAGTAGTCTGAAATTCTACCGCTCACTGCCAAATAGTCAGCAAGAGCAAAAATTTCCTCTTTGATTTCACGAAGCAACTTACCAGGAGCTCTGCCTGTTACATTACCAGCTCCATCATATATATTTCTGAATCCTGCAAACAATTCGCCGGTTACATTACCGTTCATATCGTAAATTTTATTTGCAAAATTTAGATTTGGATCATTTGCAACAGCCTTGTAGAAGTTCATAGCATTAAAGAATCTTGCAAAAGAATTTCTTACATTCATAAGGTTGTCACTTACAAAACTTCTTGATATGCCTAGCAAAGAACCGACTTCACAACCATTCTTACCTACAAGTTTTTCTACGGTCTTAGTTAATCCTAAAGAGTTGAAAGCTTTTGCTGCAACATCGTAAGACATTTCAAGCTGTTTAATGTATTTACCGTTCAAATCATCAGGTTTAACATTATTGTTTATCTTGGCAAGATTTGCAGCAGCAGCCTTAATTATCTGATCATACATCTGGTTATCAGAAGCAATAGCCGCCATCTTGCTGTTTAATAATTTTGCAACCAACAATCTGTCATATCTGGTATTTTCAAGTTCTTCCGGAGTAATTTTTAAAATATCAATAATAGGTTTTGCAACATCATTCCAGAACTTACCTTTTGAAGTATCAGCAGCAGATGCAAGTTTTTTGAATGAATACATACTCAAAGCATTATTCTCAGCACAGAAGGCTGTCATTTGAGCGGCAATTTTTCTTATAATATTTTGAGCGTTATCATCCAGGATACTTGTAGGACTATTTGTCAATACTGACATCAAAGGTCCATCCAATTCAGATTTACCATACAAATTTTTGATAATATTTTTATGAAGATTTCTGTTAATTCGAACACCTTCATTGCGAAGTTTATCCAAATTATTTTCAATCAAAGTTGCTAATTCATCAGCAATCTTTTTCAAACCTTGTGCATCCATTTGTTTGCCACTAACAGGAGCAAACAAACCGTTAACCTGCTCAACCGTAGGTATAATTTTTGTTAGATTTTGGTTAATAACATCACTGTTAGCAGATTTTTTAACAGTTTCAGTCATTGCCTTAATCAAAGGTTTTATTTGAAGGTCTGAAACATTATACTTGTCTCCGCCGAACATTCTCATTAAATCGGCCTTCATGCCGGCTTCTACTTTAGGATTTAACTCCTGAGTAAGAGCAGCAGCGATGTTACCGATAATCTTTTCATCAACAACTCTACCTTTGTACATTTCCAAAAGACTGTTTACATCTCGTTCAATTCCAACAGGTCTGTATTTTTTCTGAGCGGCAGAAAAATCTAAAAGAATATCATCTACCTTCTTATTCATAAAGTAACTATAAACATTTTCAACATACGGTTCTAACTTATTACAAATCAATGAACTCATAACAGGAGTTGCAAAACCTGCAGTAAGCATCCACATCGTATTGTTTTGAAGAGCAATTTGTCTAGTCTTTTCTTGAATAGCATCTCGCCTGTTAGGCATATACTTAGGAATTCTGTTTCTATTTCCGATTTTATTTATCTGCTTATCTGAAAGCATATCAAAAGGCAGATATTGGTTATCTTGGAAGAAAGGTTTCTTGCGGCCTTGGCTATCTTCATAACGCATAAAAGGGTTAAAACCGTGAATCATTCTTGCAGGCAATTCTAAGAATAATTTAGGCCAAAGTGCCATGGAAGCAAAGAATGAAGCCAAGCCAACAAATTCCATTCCCTTTTTAACCGGAGATTTTTTTATTGTGAACAAATAAGAAGCAATACCTAAACCACCAAGTTTCATACCCAAATCATTCAAACGTCCAAGCTGGTGGTCATTAGCTTCACCTTTCCAAGCAGCCTTTAAAGCCTTCATATCATAAGCCAAATCGTCAACAAACACTGCCGGAGCTGACATTATTCCATCTTTTACGATATGCCCCTTTGGTGGAAGCGGTCTAATAAATGTTCTGTTAGCAAGTTCCCTATTTATATCAAAATCAGGCTTAGCCTTTCTTCTTGTAACAATTTCAATTTCATCAGAAGGTTTCGGCTGAACTGACTGTGGAGTTTTTGTTTGAGCATGCATGTAGCTGTTAATCAAATTTGTCTGCATATTAATTCACCACATACTTTCTGTCCTTTTCAATAATATCCGCAGAATCTAACTTCGACGGTTTATTAGCGCTAGTAAGGACATTTGTAATACCAGCAAGAGAAGCCGCAGCTGCTGTGCCTAACAATATCGCACCAGCATATTTTTTCACGCCTTTAGAACCTTCAGGCCCTTTAACAAAAGCTGAGAAACTATCAGCAAAGCTATCAAGGAATACACCTATGGATTTTACAAATTTTTTAGGTTGCCAGAATTTCAAAGTTGCAACTTTAAAATAATCATCCCAAGGTTGCTGCAATGCAACACCTACACCTACCGCAGCCCACAAATAAGAAGAGAATGTCTTAGCTAAATTTGCCTTAACTGCAATTTCCTTAATTCTTGGTTTTGCATCCTGATCTGAATCTTTAAGATTAGAACCTAAACCAAGTTTCTTTGCAACTCTATCATAGTAGGCATTCATAGGCTCACCCTTTGAGGTATCACCATAATTCAAATTCCAATAAGGGAACTCTAAACTTTCATATACCTTGTGGAATTCAACTGATGGAGTATCACCATCATCTTTTCTCTCAGGTAATTTATAACATAATTTAACGTATGGTTGCTCTGTATCTACTCCGGTAAACCATTTAACAGGAGTAGTAACAAAAGATTCTGAAATATTCTTTGCCAACCCGTAAAAAAGAACACCTAAAGCCATCTTGTTACCAAATCTGGATGCCATTTTAGACTCTTTGTGCTGAGCAAAGAATTTGTTAACAGAATTAAAAACAGACATAAGCATGACACTACCGGTCAAATATGGAACTGTTCCCATGGTCAAAAACTCATAGAAATTAGAGTTTTTACTACCCTTTAACCCCCTTGCCGGATACATAGTAATTGCATTACTAAACTTATCCCAAGCAATATAAGCTCTATTACGAAACGTATTATCTACAGGAATAGCCTGCTTCTTCTTTAATTCGCTCTTACTAATACGTTTTCCACCATTTGTAACAAAAAGATACCCTTCTTCCTCCTGGAGTTGAGAGTTTTCAAGTTTTTCTTGCTTATTACGTTTAGCAGCAAACAATATATTATTACTGTAATTTTTAACAGGTAAAATCATTTTTACTCCACACACATATGTCTGACAATATAAGACTCCTAAATATTTTTTTTTGCTAGCAGAAGACTGTTTGTTACATTTTTTTACATTAATTTAAGCTAAAAAATACAGCAGTTACAACCCCTGCTATGATGCAATAATAGCCGAAAAATCCAAGTGAAAATTTCGATACAAATTTCATAAAATATTTAATGCAAAGATAACCAGAAATAGCAGAAACAAAAGTTCCTGCAATTATAGCATGCCAATTATACGTAACAGCTTCATGAATATCAATTTTCACAATCGGATACACCATTGATGCGCCTAAAATTATAGGAATACTCAACAGAAATGAATATCTTGCGGCAGTAGTTCTATCCAAACCGCTAAAAAGCCCTGTCGCAATAGTCCAACCGGAACGTGAAAATCCGGGAAGAGCAGCCAAACCTTGAGCCAAACCTATTAACACCGAAGTTTTTAAATCGACCCTATCTTTTTTAGCAGCAACTTTCTTAGACATATGCTCGCTTAACAACAAAACGAAACCTGTAACAAATAATAACATGCCTACAATAGCCGGACTATAAACCAACTTTTCTGCAACTTCATTAAGAGGCAAAGCCAAAACAAGTGTTACAAAAGTACCCAAAATAATATATAACCCTAATTTAGCTTCATGAGAAGACCAATCTTTTGTTTTAACAGCTTGCCACATCGCTACACAAATTTTCGCAATATCTTTTCTAAAAAATATCAAAACAGCAATAAGAGTACCCAAATGAACCATTATGTCAAAGAATACTTCTTCATTTGACTGTTGAACAATTTCAATACCTTTGAAAACTTTATAGAAATTAGAAGTAAAAACGAGGTGAGCCGAACTTGATATTGGCAAAAATTCACTCAATCCTTGCACAATACCCATCAAAATTGCTTGTATAAAATTCATTTAAAATGCCCTCGCTAAACTTCTTCTTCGTAATAACTTGCACAAGAGGTTTGAGTTTCCCATACAGAGATTTTACTTAATTGCACAATTCTTTCCTTCAATTTAGAATAAATGAAAGCCGCAATCATTTCACTACTAGGACTCTCACCCTTAAATTCAGGAAGTTCGTTTATATCTTTATGATCCAACAAATCAAGAACTGCATTCAATTCCTTTTTCAAAACTTTGTAATCAATCAGAATGTTACTTTTATCAAGAGTTTCACCTTTAACAAAAGCTTCAACCATCCAATTATGTCCATGCTGGTTTTCGCATTCACCGTCATAATTCAATAAATGGTGAGCTGCGGAAAAAAATGCCTGTGTTTTTATTTCGTACATAAATTATTCTCCCTTGTTCAATTTCAATATATAGTCGCAAAATTCTCGAACGGCACCTCTTCCACCGTTTTTGGAAGATATCCAATTAGCGACAGCCTTAACTTCATCGACTGCATCCATAGGACAACCGGCAAGTTTCACTTTAGTCAAAATACAAATATCAGGCAAGTCATCCCCAATATATGCTACTTCATCATAAGAAAAGTTATATCTTGCAAGAATTTCCTCTAATTTTTCAATCTTATTTTTAACCCCTTGATGGAGTTCTTTTATTTTTAAATTTTCAGCTCGATGTGCAACCGTTTCGTTATTTCTGGCAGTAATAATCGCGGTTATGATTCCGGAATTATTAAGGTTAACTATTCCCTGACCGTCCTTTGCATTAAAAGTCTTATACTCTACGCCATTTTCATCATATGTGATGCTTCCGTCAGTTAATACACCATCCACATCAAATGCTACAAGTTTTATCATAATCATTCCTCGTTCATAAATTATACTATAAACTCATCTAAAAAGACTAATTTGCAAAAAAACTTTAAATAATCAACTCAACATCTCCGATATAAATAATATGAGTCAATCAATGTTAAAAAATAAATATTTAACTTTTGATTTAAAGAGTTCGCAAAAAATAATAGCGGATGTTAAGGATTATATAAGGAAATATGAGTGTCCCGAACTCGCACTCGATTTGAACGGTATAAACGCAATCGAGGCTGCAAAAATAATCGTTATGACTTCAACATTCCATAACAAGAAATACCCACAAGGGAAACTCATTTGTAAAACACAGTCTGCAATTAAAAATTTTGTATCAGAAATAACAACAAAAAATCTTGAATTTATTATATAATTTTCTTGGAAGGAGAAAAACATGGCAAACCATGCTGAAAGAGCCAAGGAATTATTTAAACAAGGATACAACTGTTCTCAAGCTGTAATTGGAGCATTTGCAGAAGAACTTGGGTTAGACTTTGATACTGCAATCAAAATTTCATCTTCGTTTGGAGGTGGCATGGGCAGAATGAGAGAAGTTTGCGGAACAGTCAGCGGAATGTTTATGGTTGCAGGATTATTATACGGTGACTATGCACCAAAAGATTTAGAGAAAAAAGCTGAACACTATAAACTTATACAAGAACTTGCAAGAAGGTTTAGTGAAAAACACGGAAGTATAATTTGCAGAGAATTACTAAGAGGAATTGACAGTTCAATGTCACCAATTCCGGCGAACAGGAATGCTGAATATTATAAAAAACGCCCTTGTGTAGAACTTGTTGGCGATGCAGCAGAAATTATAGAAAAATATATTGAAGAAAATTCAAAAATAATAAAATAGATAACAACTAGCAAAAATTTTTATTCAGGATTTATAATAAACATATGAAAATATTACCTTATATGGGAATATTGAGCACTGTGGGAGTTCTTACAATTGCTACACCCTCAAAAGCTCAAACAACAACCCCAAAAACAATAAAACAAGACACATTTGAAAAATCAATAAAAGTTCCTCCTTCAGGAACAAAATCCGATTCTGTGCTTTTATTTGCACCAAATCCGGAAGTTTATATAAAAGGTGAATTAAAAACTGCAACCATCGTGGTGGACCTATCCCGAAACGTCTTGTACCACTACGACGAAGACGGGAACGCTCAGTGCGCCTACCTGGTTGCCAGCGGCAAAAAGAACACCCCGACTGATAAAGGTGTTAGGGTAGTTTCACATGTTGAAAAATATCCATATAAAACTGCGCCAATTACAACCAAAAGAAGAAAAAAACCTAGAGATTATGGACCAAGAGCAATTATTTTAGATAAGCTTGATCCAGAAACTGGCAAACGCAGCTATTTTGGAGAATTTATACATGGAAACAAAAACCCTGCAAGCATTGGAAAATATGCATCACTAGGCTGTATCAGAATGGATAACGAAGTAATAAAAGATTTATCTTCAAAAGTTAAACGCGGTGATATTGTAGTAATAAAATAGAACTCTTAATAGGTCAAATTATCTGTTACCACTATAAATTCTCACATAATTCCAATATGTTCTGAAAACTTTTTTAACATAATTCTGTGTTTCAGGATATGGAATTTGTTCAACGAAAGAATCAGTGTCTTGATAATAGATAGATGATTTCCAATTATTAACTGAACCTATACCGCCATTATAAGCTGCAATAGCTGACACATCATGCCCGCCAAGCATCGTATTAAGAAAGGCATAATAATAATTTCCTAGCATTATATTCTGAGTCGGATTAAGAAGACTATACTTACCAACAGAATGTTTTGCAGCTATTTCAGAAGCAGTTGCAGGCATCAACTGCATTAACCCTTTTGCCCCAACTGGGCTTGAAGCCTCCTTATCGAAATAACTTTCTTCTCTAACAAGTGAAAGCATCAATGGGGCAGAGTTGCCTGTTCTGTTTGATGCATTTTTAATATCATCGTAATATAAAACAGGATAAACCAAACGCCATCTTAAATCTCTTTTATCCGGCTTTGGACTAATTTTATCCATAGCATCTCTTGCAACAAGCATAGCCTGTTTATAATCACCCTTTTTATACAATACCCAACTTCTTACAAAATCATCATTCGCTGAATATTCTTCCAAAACTTCAAAATCACCTAAGCCTACCAACTTATCAAGAAAAGCGTGATTCCTCTCATAAGGAAACTCAATAGGTTCATCTTGGATGAAAGAAGTTAGCAAAGGGCCTCTTGAATGGTTAAGGTGTAAATAAGCCCTGTATGCGTAGTAATTATCAGGATACTTTGTAATAACACTACGATAAAAACTTATATAATCCCTATAAGATCTTACACTCTCACTTAAGCGTCCCATATAGTACATAACCATTGGAACATAAGGAGAACTCTTATACTTGTTCAAAAATGCAGTTCCTATACGTTGAGCATTCGCAGCATCATTTGCCCTATATAAATATAAGAAAATTTGCGACTGAGCATCATCTACAAATTCGCTTGTAGGGAACCACAAATAAAGATTTTTAAAGCAATTAAACTTTTCATCAGCAGGGCTATAACGGCATCTAATATCCATCAGGTAATCTTTTCCACGGGACTTACTCAAGCCCATAAGTTTAATAGCAGCCTGATGTTTAGACGGCACAAAAGACATGTACGTATCGATTGCAGAATAAACATCTTCCTTTTCTACATAATCTGCATTTCCGTTTAGCCCCCACTCAGTCATATACATAGCTCGGGACTTATTCCCGAGTGCAGCAGCAATCTTTGTTTCTAAGACCCACGCATTTTTCATGTCTGATTTTTTTACAAATTCAAGAGCTTTATTATAGTCAGCAAACAAATAATATGAATTTGCCATCAATAAATAATCGTCCTTACTGATGGCCTTATCCAGCTCAAGCCAATTTGAAATAACATTTAATGCAAGACGACCGGATGGAGCTTTCTTCAAATAATGTCTAAAATGATTTTCGATATCATTTTTTACGGAAAGTGGAAATATAGCTTCCTTCTGATATTTTTTTAACATTAGAAGCCCTGCATAATACTCAGATGCAATCGCATAATCAGAATTAGGATTAGATTTAATTATGCTTTCAAAATACTTTCTTGACTTATGCGGATTTTTTTCAATCAAATCCTGAGCAAGATAATACTTAACACGGGTTGCTAAAATATGTCTTGGATAAACAAGAAGAAATAACCTGTACTGTTTAATTGCAGCATCTTTATCATCAATCTTATCTGCACAAACGCCTTGGTGATATATAGCCAACGGCTTAAGCTGAGATGTAAAAATCACTTTGGAAAATGTAAAATAAGACTTTGAATATTCCTTCTTATTATACAAGTCCAAAGCATTCATATATATCTCATCAGTCTTCTGAGGCGGCTGAGCGAGCAGGACAAAAATTAATATTCCCAACGCACAAATAACCAGAGTACTGAAGAATAAATGTAAACTCTTTTTCCAAACTTCCATACTAAGGACATTTTACCATGATTTAGAAAATTATCAAAAAGTTTACAAAAAAAACATAATATCTTATAATGAATATAAGGAAGAGAGTTAGCATATGGAAAATGTACAAGAAACAGTAAATCGCCCTTGGGGATTTTTCACAAATTTAATAAAAAAAGACAAATATCTCGTAAAATTAATTCATGTCAACGCAGGTCAAAGATTATCTGTTCAATCTCACAATCACAGAAGTGAACATTGGGCAGTAGTAAAAGGTACAGCGACGGTCATATTAAATGGAGAAACCATTATTTTACAAGAGGGTGAAAGCATTGATATTCCACTAAAAGCAATACACTCGCTCCAAAACCCGTCTGAAGATGGCATCGAAATCATTGAAATTCAGCGTGGTGAAACTTTATCTGAAGACGACATTATTCGATATGAAGATATATACGGCAGAGTATAAATAATAGAATTCAAGAGATTAACTTGCTTAAATGCTTATAATACCCGGAATTCAATCTGTCATAAAAGGTCTTTGTTGAATAAGGCGCCAATGCACAGACCCATTCCTTATCCAGATATAACCCCTCAACCAAGCGTGCAAACAACTCTGTCGGACGCTTATAGTATTTTTGTAACTTATTAATCTTTGCAGAAATTCGCTTTTGCTTCTTTTGACAAGAGTGAAGTCTTATATATGCAGCAAATGCCTTTGGCATATCCGGAAAATCCTCTTCTATCGTAGAAACCGAAAGAATTGAATATTTTCTTCTAAAAAATCCTGTCAAAAGTTTAACTCTGTCATATCTTAAAAGATACTTTGCATTAGATTTTTTTATATACTTTTCAAATTCCTTAAACTTCTTTGATCTTAAAAAATTTGGATAATCTTTTTTTATAATATTTTCATATTCTTTTATCTGATTTTTAACTCTATCCCTGTGCTCATAAAGCTTAACACACAGAGAATTTTCATCTACAAAATTAGTAACTTTTAATAATTCAGACTCAAAAAGTGGATTATTTTCTCCAAAAAGCTTTTCAAAACTCCCGCCATTTTTTGCAATATCAGGCTCAATACCAAAATGCACATAATGAGCGAACTCATGCAACAATGTCGGAACAACCCTATGTTTTGGAACATTCTTCGAAATATCAATTCTGTTCTTAAGAAAAAACCCCAAATGCCCACGAGCCTTGGTTGTAGTATTCACCTCTAGCCCAAGACTCTTGAAATATTTGATTAAATTTTTTTCTTCTAAAACTTCATTCATAAAAACAAATATAACACAGACCTAACAATAATAAGATACAAAAAAGCCTCTTATAAAAGAGGCTTTTAATTTTAATTTTAGAAAGAAGCAACTGTTTTACCGGCAGATAATTGCTCTAATATTTCGATTGCCTTTTTCAGCTGAACATCATTTTTGTTCTTTATATCTTCCTCTGTAAGTTTTACAACCACATCAGGAGTGATTCCTTTTTTGTTAATATCAGTTCCGTTTGGAGTCAAATATTTTTGGATTGTAATGTTTACCCCTGCTTCATAAGGAAGCTTATTAATTTCTTGAACAAGTCCTTTTCCAAAAGACTGTTCTCCAACAATAACAGCGCGTCCGTTATCTTTCATTGCTCCTGAAAAGATTTCACTTGCAGAAGCTGAACCTTTATTGATTAATACAACAACAGGTTTTCTTGTAACGACACCCTTTGTAGCATTTTGAGTTTCTCTATAACCATCACGGTCGACAGTAGATACGATTACACCCTCATTCAAAAACATATCAGAAATGTATATCGCATTACTCAACAACCCGCCTGGATTTGAACGTAAATCAATAATAAAACCTTTCTTGTTATAACCTTGTTCCAAGATAGAACGGAATTCTGTTCCGGCATTTCGACTTATAAAAGAACTTAATCTAATATAAGAAATATCTGACGGCATTTTTACATTTTCAGGTATTTTTTGAGAAATAGATTTTATCTCGATGTTAGCACGAGTAATATTATACAACTTAGGAGCCTGATCTTTACGTTTTATAAGAAGACTAACCTGAGTACCTTCCTTACCTCTAATCTGATCTGCAGCTTTATCAACTGTGATACCCTTTGTGCTCTTTCCGTCTATCTCAAGAATTTCATCATCAGCTTTCAACCCTGCTTTTTCTGCAGGAGTATCTTCAATCGGAGCAATAACAGTCAACTTACCGTCTTTTACTGCAATTTGAATTCCGATACCCTTCAATGAACCTTTGATAGAACTTGTCTCTTCTGCAAATTCTTTTGGATCCAAGAATTTTGTATAAGGATCATTCAAACTCGCAATCATAGTATTAATTGCGACATATGCGTCTTCGTTTGTTTGAATTTTATCATCGTACTTATGACGCCATTTCTGCCAATCCTGAGAATTATTTGTTTGATCAACAAATTTAACGTTTACCAACCTCCAAACCTGATCATACAAATCAACAGGAGAATACGCCATTACATTATTGTGAATAACACAACCGAACAATAACACGAATGTTCCTACAAATATTAAGCTTTTCTTCATAAGTTTTCTCATTCTCTAGTTTTCCTCCAGATTACCCTTAATCACAAATTTTCGCTCAAGCTTATTTTATTAGATGTTTTTTTCTCAAAAAAGTTTCCGCAAAAATTTATGTAACCAAAAGTAATTTTACAATTATATTACCACAAGAGATTTTTTTTGCATATACCAAGGAATTAGCTTAAAGAACTATGTTGAAAGAACCTCTCAATAAGACTTTCAATAGAACTTTATAAAAATTAACCAATCCAACCCCACATGTCGAATATAAAAAATAAAAAATGTGAATATAATTCCACATACAATTTAGGAGGAAAAATGTCAAAACCAATTTCTAAATCAATCTTAAAAGTCGCAGAAAAGAGCGGCTCAAACAAAATTACATTATTTACAAACCATTTAAAAATTGATGGAAATCTTTACTCAAAAGACGGCAGATGTGAGGAATGCCACGAAGATATCCTAACTCTGACAAATGTTCTTGTGTGCAGACTAAATGATTACTGTACTTGCGATGATGACAAATGCGAATGCCACGACTACGTATGTTTCAGGTATGATTGGCTTAATATAAGCGTTGACAGTATTGTAGCGTACAGTATATTAAACAATTTAGAATAAATAAAAAAACTCAGGTTAGTCACTGACCTGAGTTTTTCTTATCTCGATATACAAATATAAATTTAAAAGGGCTATTCAGAATTAAAATTATAATAATCTCAATAACTAACCTCAAAAAATTTTAATTGGCGGGTGCAAAACGGAAAGAAAAGAGGATAATTTATAAGAAAAGGGAGAAGATATGATTATTAGAATTTTAATGATAATAGCCTTTCTGTTTGGTATTAACACCCCGCTGAATAAAGCATTTGCAAGTCAGCTAATACCTGATGAAGAAGTTAACATAACCGTATATGAAAGAATTAATCCGGCAATTGTTGCTATTGATGCTGAACTTGATGACGGAGTATCCGCAGGCACCGGCTGTATTGTAAGCACGGACGGGTTAATCCTAACAGGCTCTCACGTCATTGAAGGTTGCAAATCAGTTGAAGTCACAATGTTTAACGGACAAATTTACAAAGCAGATGTAATCTCAAAAATGGGTAAGAACAAAGATTTAGCCTTGCTTAAAATAACACCAAAGCGTCCGCTTCAAACTATCAAATTTGGGGATTCCGAAAAACTTAAAGTTGGTCAAAAAGTACTTGCAATAGGAAATCCATTCGGATTTGCAGGAACTCTCACACAAGGAATAATTTCAAGAATTGATTACACAAAAGGAAGAATCCAAACTGATGCGGCTATAAACCCGGGATGTTCTGGCGGTCCGCTTCTGAATTCTTCCGGAGAAGTTATCGGCATAAACCAATCAATATATAACCCTGACAATAACATATCAAACATCGGTATAGGTTTTGCAATTCCGATAAACGATGCAAAACAATTTATCCAACTCGCTAAAGTCAGTAAAAAATAATAATTTCACATAACTTAAAAGCTACGACCTGTACGAATATAAGCACAAAAACTAAATCTCAATACCTTGACGTAAAAGTTTATAAGTGCGATAATACGGATATGAGTGAGAAGGTTAGCTTGACGGCACAGAACCGTCTGATTATTTCAGGATTATTACTTAGTACAGCTTTAATAATTGCGATTGCAATATTCGCTATTTTTAATATTCAAAAACAACTGAATGAAGGTTATCAGAATTTCGGTCAAATTATATCTAAAACCCTTGCGATAGAAAGCGTCGAACTGATAAAAGACTTACCGCAAGCGAAGATTAAGAATTCGCTTATGGAACGTTCACATACCCTTCTGGTTGGTCATAGCGATATTGTTTTGATTGAATTTAGAGATAACAACGGGAACCTTATCTACTCTACCAAAGAAAATAGCGACTCAAAAAACAAAAAGCCTAGTATAACAGTAAGTTCTCCACTTACAATCGCTGGCGATAATAACACTTACGGCTCAGTAACTGTCGGCCTGTCAGGTAGAATTATATCTCAGATTACATCTACAACAAGAGCTTCATTACTGTTCGTATTTGCCGTAGCTTGGCTTGTTTTCGCATTTGTTATTCTAATTAATACATACCTAATTACAAGAGAATTAAGGATTCTGCAAGACGGTGTTAAAAAAATCTCCACAGGAGAATTCGGATACAAAATTGAGGGAAAAGATGTAAGTTCTGAAGTTGAAGACTTATTCCGAGCATTCAACGATATGTCTAACAGATTACACCTATACGAAGAACAAAATATTGACAGAATTATGCTCGAAAGAAACAAATTTGAATCTGTTCTTATGAGTATTGCAAATGGCGTAGTTGTTTGTGACGAAGATGATAACGTAGTACTTATAAACAATCACGCACAAACTCTTCTGGAAGTCACAGAAGAACAATTACTCAATACTAAAATTCAAAATTATATCGACACATCTGAGAACTTCTGCTTTAAAGATAAAATTGAACAATTCAAAGATACTCCGCTCGAAATAATTGAAAAGAAGCCGATCGAATTTAATATCAACGTAGATAACAAGGTTATCAAATCAATTATCTCACCTATGTTCACAAGAAACAAAGATTATGTCGGCTACATCATTGTCCTTATTGATATGACAAAAGAAGCTGAAATGGATAAGATGAGAGCAAACTTTATCTCAAATGTTTCTCACGAACTAAGAACCCCTGTGACAGTTTTAAGAAGCTACATAGACACCTTATATAACTACGGAAATGAATTTGATTACGATACACAAAAAGAATTTATCGGAACCATAAATCAAGAAATTATAAGATTGCAAGGTATGGTAAATGACATTCTTGATTTTTCCAGAATGGAATCTAACGCACCTATGGAAAAAGCTCTCAATAGTATTGTTGAGGTTGTAGAAACTTGTATAAAACAAGTTGAAGTACTTGCAAAAGAACATCAGTTAACAATTTCGGTTCATAAGGATGATAACATTCCTGACTTCTTATTCAACTACAACGGCATCGAAAGAGCATTAACAAACTTTATGTCCAACGCAATAAAATACTCTCCGGACAATACCACAATTGACGTTAACATAAAGAACCATACAGAAAGCAATGAAGTCGAAGTTACAGTCACAGACCAAGGTTGCGGAATTGCTCCGGAACACCAGAAAAAAGTCTTTGACAGATTTTACCGTGTCGAAAATAACACTCACACTGTAAAAGGTACAGGTCTTGGACTTCACTTGGTAAAAACAACAATTGAAAAATACCATAACGGAAAAGTTTTTGTAAAATCTGAAGTTGGGAAAGGTTCAACTTTCGGATTTATCCTACCGGTTTCAGTAGAAGTTGAAAGTGAAAAAGTAATGTAAAAAACATCAATACCAAAACTTAGGTAAAGATGTTTTTAGAAAAATTTAAAAGACTTTCAGATTGAATTAGCTGAACAAAGCATTAATCTTATCAACAATCTCTTGAGGATCTATTTCGTTTGTAACTTTGTTAATATTTTGAGCACTCTGATACAATTTTGCAGCTTCAATCTTATCACCCGTAATCGTAATAGCACGAGCTAAATTAAATTGAGCTAGAGCATAATTAGGATTACACTCGATAGATTTCTTAAATAGCTCTATTGCTTTTTGAACTCGACCTAAATCGTCAAGATAAATTACACCGAGGTTGTTGTAAGCAATATCATAATTTTCATCATATTCAATTGCCAGCTCATACTCTTTTATAGCCTCATCCAAATCGCCATTTCCCCAGAATAAGAAGCCTAAATTACAATGAATTTTAGCATTTTTTGGTTGGAGATCAAGCGCATTTCTATACACAGCTAAAGCGTTATTAAAATCTTCCTTATCATAAAAAGCACTACCCAAGTTAATATAAATATCAATATCTTCAGGTGTCTGCAAATAAGCACTCTGATAAGAAGTAATTGCAGCATCAAGATCGTGCTTAGACTCTTGGTAAATAAACCCTAATGTCTGATTTATGACACTTGTCCATTCCTTTTTAGGATTAAGAGTAACTGCAGCCTGAAAATGGGAAATTGCGCCATCTATATCCTGCTTAATAAACAGAATACTTGCAAGATTTGAATGTACATCAGCAATATTAGGCATGATTTTTACAAGCTTTTGATAAACTTCAACAGCATTATCATAATCCCCCAACTCCTCATATGCAGCTGCGAGGTGCCTATAAGCTTGAACATTCAAACAATCAAGCCAAATCGCCATCTTATACTCAGTAATCGCGTCCTCAAATCTACCTAAAGAACAATAAATATCACCCAAAAGCCCATATAAAGGTACAAAACCCGGAGCTTTATCAATAGCCTCAATATAGACCTTAATTGCTTCATCTACCCCTTTAGAATTTACAAGCCAAAGCCCCTTTAACCAAGTAGGCACAAACTTCAAATAAGAAATTGCCTGCCATACATTTTTCAAAGCTCTGGTATCAAAAGGTAAAGTTAAAAGTGACAAAATATATTCATACTTAGATTTAACCCACATTTTAGGGGACTTAATCGAAGAAACACTATATAGATTTGATAACAGAAAGTGTGCACAAGAACTTGAAAGCGGACTATATTTAATAGCCTTTTTAGCATTTAATGTAGCTTCCAAAAAACGCACCTTCTTAGTATAAGTCTCTGCTAACATATAATAAGCCTTAGCATACTTAGGATCCTTAGCAATAGCTGTATCAAAGTAATTTATAGCCTTGTCTAAATCTCCTTTGTAATAATGTGCAGTCCCTATTTTGAAATAGATTTCCGCAGAATCAATATATGTTTCCAAAGCTCTTTGATATTCGGTGATTGCCTCATCAATATACTGGCATGAGTTGTAAATATCCAAGTGCCAAGCCAAATACAAATCTCCCAGTCTCAAATGCAAATCTACATTAGTCGGGTCTTCTTGTAAGCCTATTTGGCACAATTCAATTGCGCATTTAACGTTACCGGTCTTATACTCTTTGTTTATCTTCTTCTCTAATTGTTTCGTGTTATTCATAATTCAAAACTTATTTCTTGACATAAAATGCAAATATGTTCATACTAATCATTGTAAATAACTTTATCTTAAAAAGCAAGTTGTTTAAATAGTGTAAAAGGAGTAAAAATGAAAGACAAAAAGATTTATTTTGTGGATGTCACCAACAGAGACGGGGTTCAAACATCAAGACTTGGCCTGGCTAAGTTACAGAAAACGATTATCAACTTAATGCTTGATGATATGGGAATCACCCAGTCTGAGTTTGGCTTTCCTACAACAAAACACGAAATTAACTATCTAAACGGAAACCTTGAGCTGGTAAAACGCAACGTGATCTCAACAACAAAACTCTCAGGTTGGATGAGAGCAATGGCCGAGGACGTCGAGTTGTCTTTCAAAAATGTTCCTGAACTAAAATACTGTAACCTATCCCAATCAACTTCAGAACAAATGATTAACGGGAAATATCAAGGGAAAAAGACCTTTGATGATATATTGGGAATGACTGCAGATGCTGTAAAATGTGCAGTCTCTAAAGGTGCAGAAATAGTAGGTGTAAACGCAGAAGATGCATCAAGAAGCGACTTAGACTTTTTGATAAAATTTGCCAAAACAGCAAAAAAACATGGAGCAATGAGATTTAGATACTGCGACACACTTGGCTTTGAAGACCCTCAAACAACTTACGACAGAATATACAAAATTGCACGAGAAACAGGTATGCCGATAGAACTTCATTTCCATAACGACCTTGGTATGGCTGTCGGTTGTTCGGTAATGGGTGCAAAGGCTGCTGTTGACGCAGGAGTAGACGCATACATCAACACAGCAATCAACGGGATGGGAGAAAGAGCAGGAAACGCTGACTTAGTATCTTGCTTGCTGGCTATATTAAAGTCTGCAGGATTCAGAAACGAATACCACATCGACCCTAATATAGACCTAAGTAAAGCTTGGCAGCTTGCAAAATATACAGCATACGCATTTGGAGTCCCTATTCCAATAAACCAACCGGCAGTTGGTGACAACGCATTTGCTCATGAATCAGGTATCCACGCTGACGGAGCTTTAAAAGACAGAAGAAATTATGAACTGTATGATTTTGAAGAACTTGGAAGAGGCGAACCTGAAATCATTGAAACAGGAAGAATGATTACAACCGGAGAATACGGTGGAATTAAGGGTTTTAGAAACGTATATGATAACCTTGAACTGGAATTTAAAGACGAGCACGAAGCTCGCAACATTCTTGAACTAGCAAGATATGCAAACGTACACACGCAAAAACCTTTAACATCCAGTGAATTAAGGTTTATATATTACTATCCTGATATTGCTGCTCAAATCATGACTGTATCACCATACTATGAACCACAAGGAGCAATAAAAGAAAGAGTTGAGGCAAAATTACTTACCAAACCTCACAGAATACTATAATAACAAAAAAGGCGGATTTAAAAATCCGCCTTTTTTATACAAACATAAAATCCTAATTAAGGTTTGATGATTTCTCAATATCTTTTATTGAAATATTAAACCTCAACAAGTAGTACATCCCAATAACTACAAGAATTAGAACCAAAATTCCTTGATGGACAGTGGAAATCGCAAGTGTCGTAGACTTCGGAATACCAAAAATTCCAAGTGCCAAAATATATGCATACTGGTAAGGCCCCAAGAATACCGAAGTTGATGGAATCATGGTTGAGAAAGAAATAAGACTAATAACAAATAGACTTGCAGCAAAGCCCAAGCCCAAATCAAAACTTTCCAAAATCAAAAAGGCTACATAAGCTTCTATCCCCCAAATAACAAAGCTTGAAGCAATTGCTATTAAAGAATATTTTAAACTATCAAGGACTTCGAACCCTTCCATAAAAGATTTTGCATAACCACAAATTTTTTGCACAACATCACTAGACTTTTCTGACAATTTACCGGGCAATTTTGCGGCAATTCCGGTAATCTTATCACAAATCCAATCAATTTTATTAAACTTGAAAATGATGTAAAAAATCAGCAAGCTTCCAATAAACAAAGCGCCAATTCCGTACGAAATATTTAAAATCCATTTTTGTTTACAGTACATAAGCACTGCAGCCAAAAGAATTAAAAATACGCTAACACCATCCAAAGTCCTCTCAAGAATAATAGAACCAAAAACCTTCATTTTCTTTTCATTTTTAACGGAGCCAAGATAATATGCACGATACAAATCACCTGCTCTAGCAGGCAAAAAGACATTCAGCATACTTCCAACCGTAAAAACTTGTGCTAAATGAAAGCTTGAATATTTTTTATCATTAAGCAATAGTGCATGCCAACGCACACCTCTGATGTACATTGTAAACACATACAAAATAACAATCGACCAAATATTTTTAAAATCGAAGTTTTTAAATGTAACAAACAACTCGTGCCAGTTTATCTTATAAAAAATAATGCCCAGCAAGAATATTGTAATAACTAAAGCGATAATCTTCTTCTTACTCATGACATCAATTTTACCACAAATAGATATTCGATAAAGCTTATAAGTTGCCCAAAAGAATACATCGTGATATAATCAACGTATTATGAAACATATATTTGAACAAAGAGTATTTTATGCAGACACAGATTGCTACGGTGTTGTTTGGCACGGAGCATATTTAAGATGGCTTGAAAGAGGCAGAGTTGAGTTGTGCGAAATGCTTGGGCACGACTTGTCTACTCTGATGGAACAAGATATCTTGCTTCCGGTAACAAACTTGAACGTAAAATATAAAATGTCTGCCAAATTAAACGATGAAGTTATTATTGAAACAGAAATTTCTAAGTTTAACGGACTTACCGTAACCTTTAAGCAGTCAATAAAATCAAAGACTACCGGCAAAACTTATATTGAAGCAGAATGCGATGCCGTTGCAATAGCTCAATCAACAGGCAAATTATACAGAAGAATGCCGGAGGTTTTGGCAAAAACATTTGAAGGTGAAACAAAATGTCTTCAACCCGCTTAAATAAATATATAGCATCATCAGGCTTGTGCTCAAGAAGAAAAGCTGATGAACTCATTGAGCAGGGACTTGTAACCGTTAACGGGAAAAAAGTTCTTGAACTTGGCTACCAAGTTGGAGAAAAAGATAAGGTTTTTGTAGACAGAAAACTTATACATCCTGTAAAGCACCAATATTACAGATTCTACAAACCCGCAGGATACATCACAACTGCCGACGACGAGAAGGGTAGAAAAACAATATATGATTTATTACCGGAAACATTATTAGGATTGAAACCTGTTGGCAGGCTGGATAAAGATTCAACGGGACTTATCATTTTAACTAACGACGGAGAACTCATACAAGAGCTTACGCACCCGTCAGTTAAAGTTCCTAAAGTTTATTTAGTTCAAGTAAAAGGACTTCTTCACCCGCATCAGTTGGAAACACTTGCAAAAGGAGTTGAAATTGAACCGGGCAAAATTGCCTACGCTGATATTGAAGTTCTAGAAGCTGATAACGAGCATACTGCTATGCAAATAACCTTATATCAGGGCATGAACAGACAAATCAGAAAAATGTTTGAATACATAGGATTTGAAGTAAAATCCCTAAAAAGAATTCAGCACGCTACAATCCAATTAGCAGGCCTAAAACGCGGCGAATTCAAACCTATAAAACCTGCCCAGATAAAAGAACTAAGAAATTTCTTAAACAGATTGGCTAAAAAATAATGATAAAAGTTGCAATTACAGGCAATATAGCATCAGGTAAATCTGCAGTCCAAAAAATTATCCAAGAACAAGGTTACAAAGTCTTAGATAGTGATTTAGTCGGCCATGAACTCCTGGATAAAATACCGGAGATAAAAACTCTGTTTAATGAGGATGATATATTGAATTCTGACGGTAAAATAAACAGAGAACAATTGGGAAAAATTGTTTTTGGGAATAAAGACAAAAAAATAGAGTTAGAGCAAATTATTCATCCTGCAATAAAAGATGAAATCATGAAATTTTTCGACTTAAACAAAAGCGAAACCGCAGTATTTGTCGGAATTCCGCTTTTGTTTGAATCAAATATGAGAGATATTTTTGATAAAGCTGTTCTTATTTACACAGATGATGTAACACGAAAAAAAAGACTGATTTTGAGGAATAATTATACTCCTGAATATGCTGATGCAAGAATGGCTGCTCAGATGTCTCAGGATGAAAAAAAACTTTTATGCGACTATATCATATACAATAACGGAACCCTTTCCGATTTAGAAACACAAGTAAAAGTGTTTCTAAATCAACTATCTATGCTTTAACGGGCACAAACACGTTCATATTTGAGGATTTTCTAATATTATCATTTACAAAATCACTTGCGGCCTTACCATTTCCAAGAGTAATTTCAACATGCCCCGCATCAGAGCTATATCCTGCTGCACCTCGTTGGTAAACTAAAATACAACCCGCAGGCAATTTTGTTACATCAACAGAATTAAGATCTACTTCTTTAAAGTGTGGATTTCTTCTTAAACTATCACGAAGAAGCCATGCATCACCGCGAGTACCCACAACTCCAACTCGTGCCATCGCATCACTAACGTATTTAGAACAGTTTCCTGTAGAATGACTTTCCACATGCGACAACACGGACTTTGTCAATTTTTCGGCTAAATCTTTATTATAACCGGCCTCTTTCAGTGACGAATATTTTACTGCTGTACTATATTTTATATTAGAATAATCAGCAACAGGAGCCTTCTTTTTTCTCCTAATAGATGTAATTAAAGAAGAAAGCTTAGACTGCGATTGCTCAAAAATCGGCAAAGTAAGAAGCTGGGTAGTAAAAGCTGGAGACGGCATAAACATTGGCTGAGGACACATACCAAAAGATCCCAAATACAAATTACTATCAAAAGATGGATTTGCAGGAGGTTCAGCTAACATAAATCCGGTAGACAGATTTCCATAACTAAACATTGGAGTATAAGAATAACTTGAATGTGGAATAGCTGAAGATAATGGTGCTGTCAAACACCCAAATGTTGGTAAAGTCATACCACAAGTAGGGAATTTATCCGCCATATTCATTCTATATCTATCTAAACTTAAGCTTTCCAAATTCTTTATCCCCTTAATATGAAATCCCAGTAATAATATAAAGTTTTTTGTGAATAAGAAATTGCCTATTCTAACAAAAAAGTTACAAAACTATACCCATTAATCTAATACATTTGGAGGATATTCTGAATAATAAATAAAGATTAAAAAATGTTTGTTCGAAACTATACGCATACACATTTTATTTGGAGCTCACAAATGTCAGAACAAATTTTAATACAACCTGCACAATCAAATAACAGCGAAAAAACGCAAAAGGCAAGACAATCCTTGGAACAGGCGAGAATTTGTCACGAGAAATACCTTATTAGAAAAGATAATAATGATTTGCAGGCTGCAATAGATAACTATATAGACGCAGTAAAATACGACCCTACAATTCCTGAAACATATTATAGACTAGCAACGCTAATGTGGGAACAAGGTCAAATTAGCATTAACGCAGCTATTGATCAATGTAAAACTGCAGTTTCATTAGCGCCTGATAACATGAATGCACACCTTTACACAGGATTTTTCATGCAAATGGCAGAAAATTACCCTGAAGCTGTTGAAGAATTTAAATCTGCAATCAAAACAGGTAAACTAAAATCAGCAAGACCTCGTCTTGTACTTTCCCAAAGCATCTTGCAAAAAATAAATGCAAACCAAGGTACACCTAGCGACTACTTGAACTTTGTATATTACTTTTTATCAGGAAGTTTGATGCTCGCTTGGGACAGACCATGCATTAAAATGTTTTACAAGAAAATGACAGAGGATTTTTCAGTATTTACTTATAATACCGTTGGGAATTTCCTTGAAAAATTCCAACTATACGATAAAGCTGAAAAATTATACAAACATGCGATTACAGAAACAAATCATGCGCGCTTGTTCTATGACAAAATGGGCGATTTAGCACTGAAAAATAATGAAATCGACTTATGCGCAGACTGTTATAGAAAAGTTTTGGAAACAAATCCGCTTAATCGTGATGTATTAGTTAAGCTTGCGACAATATTGCAAACTTATTACCCTGAAAATACAAAAGAAACGATTGAATGCTACGAAAAACTTCTTGAATTTGAAACGGATATAGCTCCTATATATTATGAACTTGGACACTTATACTTAAGACAAGAAGACAAAATAAATTCAATAAGCGCATTCAAATTAGCATACGAAAGAGATACCGAAAATCCATACTATAACAACTCACTTGCATATGCTTATTCCAGAGCAGAATTATATGATGATGCCATTGAACATTATCAGAAAGCTATTGCGCTAAACCCTGATAACGAATGGACATCAATCGTCTGCCAAGCGCTTGGTGCAATTTACGCGGAAGCAAAAGGAAATATCGAAGCTGCAGTTGCAACATACCAAGCCGGAATTATACTCAATCCTGAAAACTATGATCTATACATAGCACTTGGAGATGTTTATATGGCAGAATACGATATAGATAAAGCAATTAAAGCATACTGTGACGCAATACTTGCAAACCCTGAAGATTATAGAGGATACTCAAAGGCAGGCATTGCTTTATACGAAAAAGATTATGTTGAAGAAGCTCTTGTAGCATACCACAAGGCTATTGAACTTAATCCTGAAAATGCTTTTGCTCAAAACAACTTAGGAATTCTATACCTTGACGGACTGCTCGATGCAGAAGAAGCACTAGAGTACTTTGAAGAAGCAATTAACCTAAAATCAGATTATACTCTAGCATACTTCAATGCTGGAAGAGCTAGTCAAGAAATGGGATTTATCAATGACGCTGCTCACTACTATCAGATGGCCATTGATCTAAACAAACAAACTCAAGAACTTGATGAAGATGACATCACAACAAGATTGAGAAAACTGTTCGAAGTTTAACTAATCCCAAAACTCCTTCATTGCATTATAATTATCTTGCGTCAGATTATATAAAATACTTATAATCTCTGAATCGTTATACCCTTTGTCTTTTAATTTAAGGGTTATATTCTCAGCTTGTTGAAGAGTAAACAAATAATCTGCAGGAGCTTTATAACAAGACAATAAAGCCGCAACAATATTCTTTCCGATACTTGCCTCTTTGGCAACAAATGAAGTAATTATATTACAAGCTTTTTCGATACCAACATCCTCTCCTAAGCGACCTAAAGAAGATAAATACACGGGGTATTGTCCACTCTCTAACTTATCAGAAAGGGTCTTAACGAGAGGATTATCCATCAAGTGTTCATAAATGACTTCATCATCAACATAGAATCGCTGAACATCAGCAAACTCAACACCTTTTTCAGTTTTTAAATAATCAAAGTACTTATCAAGAAGCTCAGAATTATTATACAATCGCCCATTAGGAGCTTTATCTTTAATTCCAACTTGCGCAACTTTATCTAGCAAATCTTTTGTTAAAGAATTTTTTACCGTTTTACTAACATCAACAACTTCAAATTTACCACCAAAATATTTATTAAAAGAATCAAAGCTTAAAGTTACAACATTAGCTGCATTCCAAGGATTAACAACCTCAACAGTTTTATTTTTAACATCAATATTATCAATCATAAACTGGTGTCCGGACATCAACTCCTTTTTACCCTGTTCAGTAACCCCAAAAAGTATTTTGAGCTGAGTTATAACAGAATGAGGATCTCCTTCTGTCCCGGCAGTTATTAAACAATTAGGATTTTGTAAATAGTTTCCTGCCAATAACTCATCAATAGATTTCACAGAAGAATATGCTGAAGGTGTCAAATCATACAAACTGGCTAATGGATAAAAGGCTCTGCCCCCACGACCGAGAACACGAATATTAAGTGCCTGTATTCCATCTATTTGAGCCATAATATTGGACTTTAGCTTTCCTGGAGTTTTAATATCCCATATATCAGTTGGTTGCCTATAAACGGCGGCTACTAAATTTATAAAATCTTTTGAACATTTATAATCATCAAGAGTAAAGACCTTTTCCAACTCTTGTAGCATTTTATTCTTATCTGCATCAGAAAAAGAATTCTTAACCATATAGTTTAATATTTGTTTTGCACTAATTTTATAACTATATGCTTCCTCTACAATTTTCAAACCCTCAGGAGCAACTACGCTCTTGTTAGAAAGTTTAGAAGATCTTTTTTTCGCATTTTTAAAGACAATAGAAGTAGGTAAAGTATCATATAATTCAGGATCTACAACAACCTTATCTAAATTAGAAAGTTGTTGAGAATATCCTCCTACATCAAAAATAATATCATTCCCGTCTTGATGGAATTTACTTAACAGCATTGCCTTTGCATTAGGATTAGCCATAGACGGAGCTAAAAATCCTCCAACGAAATAACAATCTCCAACTGCATCCTGTGCAAAAGCAGAAGATTTTAGCGGAGGGAACAGATTAAAATACATATCTCTGTCCATGTCAAGTTTTACCGGTTTAGTTGAATCCATGATGTAAACATCATTTGATCCATCAATAGAAAAAGCTTCACCCGGTTTTCTAAAGTTAATTGCTTCTTCAATACTTTTATATTTAGGAACAAATGCATCAATAGGTTTTATATTATTTCTGACAGCATCCGCCATAATTTCAACATCTTTCAAAAAAGCCTTACTAAATCTGGCATCAGGATTTGATAATATATCTCCAAATTTAGGATCAGGAAGCAAATTCTTACTTCTTAACAACTTGAAGTCCTCGTACACTTTAGGATTTTCTTCCGCAAGATAGTTAACACTCCTTTTAAAAGCCGGATTTTTATTAACACTTAAATCTTGTCTTGAGAGAATTCTTCCCCCTTTTAGGAATTTTTTCAAATGTCCGGCAAGCAGCGAAACAGCCTGCGAAAAACCTTCACCTTCAAGACTAATTTGCCCGGTAATAACAAAATCACTAACCAGACTTAATGTGGAATCCAAACCAACATCAGCAATAGCTGCGACAAGTCGCGGGCATTTTTTCGCAATAAGAGCAGCTTTTGCCATATTTCCGACAGAACCAGCAACTCCTCCAGAGGCAAACAAGGCAACATTAGAAGCAAGTTCTTTTAATAATTCCTCTTTTTTCTCTGCTGAAAACTCTTTTTTACCCATCTCGTTAACGCCCTCAACAGCGACCCCGCCAATACTAGCGAACATTCCGCCTCCAAGAGCAACCGCAGGACAAGTAAACATACCGACTATCATAGCTGCAGTACCGGTAAGCTCAACCCCCCGTCTTAAGACACTAACTCCATTTTCCTGATCTTGAATAAAAGCATTTACCAAATTTTCTGTACTATCTCGACCAAAAACATTATGGTAATTGTTTAAAAGAACTGCGGCATACTCTTCAGGAGTTGTCCCACAATTTTCCTCCACGTTTTTGTCAACACTTGATAAAAACTTTTTTGCAATAGAAGTTAAAAACATCGATGTCATAGGCTTCTGAATCTTGCTATCAGAATCATTAGCAAATACAATTTTCCCATCCTTAACTTCAATATCATCAACCCCACACATTTCACAGAGTAATTCTGATTTATCATTATCAGACTCCGCACCCAAAGTCCCCAAAGAAAGACACAATGAAGTTTCGAGTCTTTGCATTGCACGCGCATCAATTTCCGGACTAACACCAGCAGCCAAATTCCCCTCATTTAATACAATTACATCATCCAATAGTTCGTGAATTTTTGCCGTATTAGCGTACGTAGCACTTATCATCAAATATTTATTCCGCACAGAAGATAAAATATTAAAGTTTTCAGAGTTATACTCAACCCCATAAGACCCTTTGAACACTTCTTCAAAAGTCATTAACCTATCACCATCTTCAATCTCATAAGGCGGTTTTGCCTGTTGCTCTGATGTAAACTTCATTCCGAATTCATCAGAATATTCTGTATTTGAAACAGTTTCAACCGCTTCAGCTTGAAAATTTGTAAAAAACTCATCTACTTTTTCTTTATAATCAGGAGCATCTTTATTAGGTAATTCTAAAATTTGATTTTGCAAACGTTTTACTTGCTGAGGTTCCAAGCCATCAATATACTGTTTAAGCTTTTGTTTAGCATCATCAGACATATTCTGTACATCAGGGAACGTATTAAAAAGTGTATCCTTAATTCCCAAATAATACTCTTCAAAAGTCAACTCACCATTTTTAGCAAGCCGCAAAAACTCAGCGTTCTCATTTTGAACATACAAAGCTCGGGCAACAGAACTTCTGGACAAATTTGAACCTAAAAATTCTTTTATCGAATTATACCCCTTACTTACTAACCCTTCGTCATACCCGTCCAAAAGAGCCAAACCATTTGTATATTCAGATTGTATAAACTCAATAGTAGAATCTTTTAATTCGTCTTCTTTATCTGCAAAATCAAAACTCATAAAAAATGATTGCATCAATGGAAAAACACTTTCAGATTTAGAAGGAGCTGAACTAGCGATAGACAAATTAAATAAATCCGACACAGAATCCAATTTTATTTTAACATTTTTTCAAAAGCTATCTTTGTTCTCCTTTAAAAATTTTCTAAATTCACGTTTTGAGATTTTACCATCTTGATTTCTATCAAAATCCAAAAGTTTTTTTGCAAAAACAGAAATTTCATCTGCATCTAAAATTTCGTTTTCATCAGAATTTATAGCATTAAAAATTGCAAGCAACTTTTTATCGTTAAGTTTTTCAATATCAGATTTGTTCAGCTCAGCCAGCTTTGACAAATCAAATGAATTTTTACCAATATTTATAAAATCTGACACTATTTTACCTTTAAATTTAATACCAGTTATATCTACGACAAAAAAGAAATAAACTTTAACTATACAAACGTACATCTTAAAATAAATTCACACAAAACCTACTTCAAACGGATGATTTAAAGATAAAAAACTAAAGACTATAAATTTCAGAACCGTAATAAAAAATATAAGATATGAGAAACATTAAGTTTTTCATACCTCCTCCCCAAGTCTGGTAGCCGTTCTTTCTAAAGACGGCTTTTTTTTTTGCAAAAAATCTGTTATAATGAGTCTATGAGCGAACAAAATTATGAAGACTTTATATCAACAGTAAGCCATGAACTGAGAACGCCTCTTACATCAATCAGAGGTTTCTCCCAGACAATGATAGCTTCGTGGGACAAGCTTGATGACGAAAGCAAAAAGCGATTTCTAAAAATCATAGAAGAACAGTCTAACAGATTGATTAATCTGGTTGAAAATATGCTTTCAGTTACAAAGTTACAAAAATCTAAAGAGATTTTTGTGTACAAAGAAACTGATATTCGCAACATAATTAACAGCGTAGTATCAATCGTAAAAAATCAATACCCTCAACATAACTTTGCTATCAACATATTACCGCAAACACCTACGATTCTTGTAGATAGGGATAAATTTCAACAAGTTATGATGAACTTAATTGAAAATGCTGCCAAATATTCACTAGAAAACACAACAATAAAAATTTCAAGTTCATTCTGCAAAGACTGCGAATTTGTATCTATAAAAGTGAGTGATGAAGGTATCGGAATTGCAGAAGAAGATTACGACAAAATCTTTAATAAATTTTCAAGAATAGATAATCCTCTCACAAGAAAAGTCCAAGGCAGCGGACTGGGACTCTATATAACCAAAAATATTGTAGAAAAAATGCACGGAGAAATTTCCGTAACATCAAACAAAATAAATGAAAATAAATCAGAAACTACATTTGAAGTAAAATTTCCGGTATGCAACGTAGAAACTCAAGCGAGGGAACGATGCAAACAGTAACGCTTATCATAGACAAAAGAAAAGAATTACCCGCGAAATACAAAAAACTTCTGGAAAATGAGTATTCCACAGTAATCATTACGCGCGACATAATCTCTGCAATGAAATTCATCCAAGACAAAGAACCAGATTTAATACTAATATCTGATAGCGTAGATGCTGACTTAGCAGGTTTTTGCAAAAAGATAAGAGGACTCACCTACAACATGCGCCCAATTATTGCCGCAATTTCAAAATCAGCAGAACTTGACGACAAACTAAAAGTTCTGGAAAGCGGTGCGGATGATTTTATTAGCGAGCCTATAAACTCTGATGAGTTTACAATGCGCATTAAGGCACACTTAAGAAGAGAATTTGAATCAAATCTGGACTCAAAGAAACTTCTTCCTAATAAAAATTATTCAATGCGCGCACTTAAAAGAATTTTATCGTCTAATAAAGAATGGGCTTGTCTATACATAAGTATCGATAATTTCGAAAATTACCGAGAAGAATACACAAAATTAGCGTCAGACAAACTTGCTCAAACCTATACCGCGATTATTACATCAGCATTGAGCGAAACAGATTACCTTGGCAGCATTTCAGAAAAAGAATTTTTAGTCATAACAGATGCAATAAAAGCTGAAAAAATTGCAAATTTCCTGACCTTTGCCTTTGACATGGTTGTAGAAAAATTCTACTCCTCTCAAGACGTAAATAGAGGATATATGATTATGCAAGGCGAAAACGAAACCGGCAGGCGTTCAGATTTTGTACACACAACAATCGGCATAGTGACCTCTCAAACGAAAAAATATCAGGACAACTTCGAATTAATTACAGATTTAATAAATATCCATAACCTTGCAAAAATGACAGGAAAATCAAATTATCTGATAGAACGGACTAAACTTGTTGGTGAAAACTCTGTTTGCGAGAAAAAATACAACAACAAAATATTAATCATGGAACCTGATGAATCTATGACCTTGCTGCTATCAACAATTCTGAAAATTCAAGGATATGAAGTAATTAACAATGACTCTGAAGAGATTCCTGCAATTATGATAATTGATGCGGGTGATAATGAATCAAGAAAAGGACTGGATAAGTGTAAGCAGATTAAGGCTGACGAAAGATATAAAAATACAAAACTTATTATGACATCATCTTTCCATGAAAAAGAAACTATCCTTAACGCCGGTGCCGACCTTTATATGCCAAAACCTTATGAAATGGTAAATCTTATAAAATGGGTAGACACATTCATGAAAGAAATTAACTTCATATAAATAGAACTAGCGTCTTAATAACAAATTCATTCCAGCTGCAAAATAATTTTTGAACTCAGTGAAAGATTTAATCTTCATAAGCATTTTTAAAATATATGCAGGACGAAGATAGAATTTTCTAACAGCACGCTTATGCAGTTTAAATATTTGATTCTTTGTTAAACTATGAGCATTTACTGATGGATAAAAATATGCACTCCTGAAAGATGTTTCAGAATCAATCAAATTATGCTCTTTTGCATAATCATAAAACTTCGTACCAGGCAGAGGAGTAGCCGTATAAAAACTTATAAAATCACTATCCAATTCTATCGCAAAATCAATTGTATCCTCAACAGTTTCCTCCGTTTCCCAAGGAAGCCCAATTACAAAATAATTATAGATTTTAATTCCAAATTTTTTGAATATACGAACAGTTAATCTCACGTCATCTAAAGTAATCTTCTTACCTATATGATCGAGCATTTCCTGAGAACCGCTTTCAACACCGATACTAACAAGTCGACAACCTGATTTATACATCATCTCAGCCATTTCCTCGTCTGCGGTATCGGCCCTAGTGTTAGCAGACCAAACAATATCAAGTCCGCTATCAATTATCAACTGACAAAGCTCCATAACCCAAGCCTTGTCGATATTAAAGATATCAGACCAAAATACAAAATTTCGAATTCCGTACTTTTCCACACACTCTCTTATTTCATCCACAATATTCTGCGGAGAGCGTTTACGAACCTTAGCACCTGATACAGGAGTTGCAAGACAGAAGAAACAATGGAAAGGACACCCTCTTGAAACTTTAATTACACCTTGAACTTCACCAGTATCAGGACGTCTGTATATACTATTATCAACAAGATGTCTTGCAGGGAAAGGTAAACTATCCAAATCCTCAATAAAAGGCCTTGCTCCTGTAAATTTTACTCTTAAATCATCTCTATAATATATACCTAGAATGTTTGAATAAGGCTTACCCTCGAGAATTTCTCTCAAAGTTTCCTCAGCTTCACCGTAGATTATAACATCCAAATCTTTGGCAAAATACATAACCTCAAACGCAACAGTAAAGAAAGCTGCCCCCTTACCTATTGTAACGATATTCGGACAAATCTCTTTAGCTATTGTAAACGCATTAATATCATTTTTAAAAGTTGGAGTTGCTACATTAACCACCAAATAATCAGGCTTAAAGTCTCTCAAATCAGCTTCAAAATCTCCACCTTGGCTATAATCGGCAATTTTAGCTTCCAAACCTGCTTTTTCAGCAACAGCTGCAAGATACATCAAATCAGAAGGAGGCAACGGAGGAATAACAATCAATTCCTTAGTTGGCTGTTGACATCTATCCTCTCTATTTAATACAGGAGAAGGAGGATAAATTAGCATAATCTTTTTCTTCTGAGTTTCAGTCATTATTATTTTTCCTTAACACATTTAGCAACAATAGCAGCAAGAGCAAGGCTTATTGCACCAATCAAGAATGTATATTCCCAATGGTAATTAACTAAACCTTCACCTACTCCAAATTCGCATTTTGAAATAATCCAAGCAACAATAGTACAAACAAAAACTTGCGGGCCAGCAATGAAGATATTGAAAATACCCATCACAGAACCTTCCGTACCAGGTTTTATATATTGAGAAAGCATAGCAAACGGTAACGCACAAATACTTGCCCAACCAATACCGGCAAGCCCCATCATTGAAGCTACAACATACAAATTATGAGAAAATGCCATTCCAAGATATGCAAAAATCATTGAAATCATTGAAATAATATGTACTTTCTTATTTCCGAATTTAGCTGACAAAATTCCAACAGGAATCGCAACAAGGAAACAAACTAAGTTGAATATAGCAAAGCAAACTGATGAAAAATTTGTACCATTCAAAGTAGCATTTTCATAAAGTTTCGCACTCAATCCATCAACTGTCGTCAAATCAGGCACACCAAAAACCGTATGAACCGCATATTGAGTAAAAAATATCATCATACACATCGTACCGATCCAAGTAAAGAATTGCATTAAACAAATCTTAGAAACTTCAGGTGACAATGCAAAAAAGTCTTTCAAAGCCTGCCAGAATGAACCTTCATTAGCCTGTACATCACTATTCTCGACATTAGCACTTTCGGTAGAATGTTCTTTTATGGTAATACAAGTCCAAAGCATACCCAAAGTAAAAGCTAACGCAGCCATAATAAACTGAGCATTTATAGACATCTGGTAATCAAAAGCCCATTTCAAAAATGGAGCAGTTGCAGCAGCAACAACAGACCCTAGACCAATTGCAAGGCTTATATATGAATTTGCAAGTGAATGCTGTTCCTGAGGGACAACGTCAGGAATCAAAGCTCTGTATGGTCCTTGAGCAATGTTAATACAAGCATCAATAATCCAAATCATAATAGCTGCAATTAATAAAGCTGTCCAAGCCGGTAAATTAAGACCTGTCAAATTATGAAGAATTCTTGCAACAGAAGCTGAATTTGGAAAAATCCACAAAGCAATAGCTGCAATAATAGCGCCACTTAATAAATACGGTCTTCTTCTTCCGAATCGAGATTTAGTCTTGTCACTTAAGTTTCCAACCAAAGGCTGAACAACCATACCGGTAAACGGACCAGCTAACCAAATCAAACCGTATAAAAACGGAGAAGCTCCTAAACCTTCTGTAACAGGACCGGACAGAATAATTCTCATTTGCCAAGCAAATTGTAGACCAAAAAATCCCAAACAGAAGTTTAAAAACTGAGCTGTCGTAAACTTTTTCATGACGTTATTATTTTCTTCCATTAACTACACTCCCCTAATCTATTTGTATATATTAGAATACACAGAATAAATACCATAGTCAAGTAATATTCAACATTTATAACAGGTAAAAAAATAATTCTAAAGAATTAGGAAATAAAATAAAAATACATTCTGGCGAGGGGTGAAAACCTTCAAAAAAAGGGTTATATTATATATACAAGCTTATCATATCCAAGCACTTTTTCGGGGTTGCGACAAGATTTTTCTTTGAGCGGGTTTGGTTGAAAATATGGTGAGCTTGCTCTTAAAAAGAACAAATCTTCTTAATGGTTTTCACGTTTGATATATCGCCTTGTTCACCTCCATGGACAAGGTTTTTACTTTTGTAAAACTTATCTTACATTAAGAAACTTATGCATCTGTGGTATAAGCCTTACTCTATCATATTTAGAGCGGAACAACTTAAATACTCTCTCCATTTCATCCACAGAAACATTAAAATCATTTCCTCTCATCTCTGGTTGAAGAATAATTTCAAATTTATATTTTTTCGCCAAATTCAGAGCAAACTCAATTTCACTATCAGTGATATCTTTATTGAAAACGAGTTTTGCAAAAAGCTCCTTTTCTGAAGCTATCTCAAAAAACTGCTCAAACAAGGTCATTGGCACCTCTTCCATCGTTGCACTCGGCAATTTTATATCAGCTGAAACTACATCAACATACTCTAGAATTTCTTTTAAATTTTCAGGTAAAGTTGCGTTCGTTTCTAAATAAATTTTATGTCCAATTGATTTGACCCTTGGCAAAAACTCTTTCAAGAAATTAACTGATAAAAGCGGTTCCCCACCTGTTAAGGAAATAACCAAATTCTCACCATATTGGGAAATTTCTTGAACAAGCTCTTCCGGAGTATAAGACTTAGATTTTGTAATATCAAAATCGGTATCACAAAACTTGCAATGCAAATTACAATTGCAAAATCTAACAAATAACTGTTCTTCACCTATATGTGGACCTTCGCCCTGAATTGATAAAAATATTTCTCGGATATATGTTTTATTCATCTAAATACAATCTCTAATGTTACTCTGTGCCATTTTTTTCAGCTTCTCATACATTTTAACCTCATCAGAAGTTAACTGTTTAGGAATCTGAATTTCTACGGTAACTATCATATCACCAAATTTTCCGTTTGTCTTTATACCTTGATTAGCAAGTCTAAATTTTTGTCCGGAATGAGTCATCGGCGGAACTGTAAGACTAATATTTCCATCAAAGACAGGGATATTGATTTTTCCGCCGAGCACAGCCTCAAAAGGAGTTATAGGAATTCTACATAATAAATTCGAGCCATCAACTTGAATATTCGTCTGAGGTTCAATCTTCACTGTTATGTAAAGAGTTCCGTTTTTTCCGCCATTGAAACCGGGATTTCCTTCGTTTAAAAGTCTTAATTTTGCACGATTCTTAACGCCTTGAGGAATCTTTACCGTAATTTTTTTGTGAATTGTATATTCCCCAGTTCCATCGCAATAAGAACATTTACTGCCATTAATAAACTTTCTACCCTGACAATTTGGACAAAGCTCTTTGTGCATTATATTAAGAACTCTCTCTGTACCTTTTAAAGATTCCTCAAGCGTTACAGAAATTTCGGCATTAATATCATCTCCGTCTTTAACAGTTTTTGAATTTTTTTTAGAATAATGATTTTTTGTAATTTCATCAAGAACAGAATTTATTGATTCTCTAAAGAATCTTTTTCGATAAACATCATCATTAATTGTTCGCTTAGAAGGTTTTACCTCAGGCTCAGAAGAGTTTTCAGTTTTCTTTGATTTATTATCAGCCTCAAAGGTGGCTGTTTTTTCGCCAGATTTAAAATTTTTACTTGCAAATTCAGCTTTGGTACTTTTAAAAAAGCCGTTAACCATATCATACTGCTTACGTTTCACCTCATCAGACAAAACATCATAAGCTTCTGTAATATCCTTAAATCTACGGATACTATCGGGAGCCTTGTTAACGTCAGGATGAAACTTGCGTGCTAATCTACGGTACGCAGACTTAACCTCGCCGAACTCACTATCAGGCGTAACTCCAAGAATTTCATAATAATTTTTCCGACTCTTTATCACCATACAAGTATTTATAATGATGATATTAAAATTTTCAACCTATAATCGGAGAAATATCGACTAATCTTTATGAATTTTACGAATTTCTTGAAAATCCAACAGCAGGTCTTGTTTGACTTGCTTTATAATTAGCTTCCTTAACTTTCATATTTTGATTATCTCGAACAGGAATTTCAAAATCACTCGCAATCATGTCACGTCTATTATCTTTTCTTGCATTCAAAGCAGCCTTATCTGTCAAGATTGTCAAATCTCTATTTGAAAAGCCTTTAGTCATTTGAACAACCTTTGCAAGTTCTTCTTCATTTGAAGCCAGTTTAACACCTTTTGTACGTCTATTCAAAAGAACTTTCAAAACGCTTTTTCTGGTTTCATCATCAGGCAATCCAATATATATTTTGTCGTCAAAACGGCTTTTTATTGCATCATCAAGTTGATCAAAACAATTTGTAGCACCTAAAATGATAACGTTACGACCTCTTGCCTCTTCAATAATCTGCAAAAGCGTACTTACTAGCTTATCATCTTCAACACCATTTCCTCCACCTTTTCTATTAGAGGTCATAGATTCCATTTCATCCATAACCATAAAGACAGGTTTTCCGGTTTCTTCAGCAACTTGTGCCAAATATTCATATGCGTCCTGAACATTTGTTGCAGACTCATTTACGTACTTAGAACCTGCTTTTGCAATTTTAAGGTTATACATAGGAATACCGCTTTCAGCTGCAAGAGCTTGCATTATTGCAGTCTTACCACATCCAGGAGGGCCGAAGAACAATTCGCCACGAGGATTTTTCTTCCCATACTCAATTTCATCAAGTCTTGCCAGCTCTGGATTATTTAGTGGAAATATTATTTTATCAGCTAAAGCTTCTTTTATTTCTTGCATACCTCCAAGACTATCAAACCCTGTTGGGGAATCCTCTGTTGGAACAAATTTTTCAACATATTTTGCTCCAGCAGGTTCCTTGACCTTTTGCTGACTTGTTGTTTTTGGCGGTTCCGGCTTTATTATCGCATCTGCAGAACTCTGTTCTGCACGAAATTTTTCCGCCAATTCTGCATCTGACAATGAACGCAAAGTTTCTTCTGCTTCTTCATCTTCATTCAAAATATCCAGCGTTTCTTTCATCCAGTGGAACTCATCTTTTATATTTTTGGATGTAACCTCATTTTGGTAGGTTTGAATTTCATTTTTTCTATAATTTAAGGCAGGGAACCTTGCATTAAGCTGTTCTGTCACCAAAGGTTTAACATTAACAAACAACGTAGTATACATATCAACTAATCGATGATTATTTGCCTGTTCAGCTTTGCGCAGCTTATCTTCAGTATCATTACAGAACTTGTTTAAAGTTAAGAGAGTATGTGCAAGTTCTCTATTACCTTTGGCATTTTCCAATTTTTTATTAACTGTGTCATTTAACTGCTTATTATATCCAAAATTAACTGTGTTACTAATATTTTGAATTCTCATGTATTCTCTGCCTCCATCTGACTTGATAATAGAACAAATAAAAACTGTATACTACTTCTGTAACAAAAATTTTACACATAAAAAAACCTCCCGCTAAAGGAGGTTTTTCTACTTATTCTATAATGATTTTCTTCTTTTTAATTCTGCAAGCTCATCTTGATAAGGTGAAATTTTTCTTATCTTGTCAATAATATCCGGAAGCACTGATGTTACATAATCAATTTCACTTTCAGTATTATACTTACTCAATGAAAATCTTATACTACCGTGAATAGCAGTAAACGGAACATTCATTGCTCTTAAAACATGACTAGGTTCCAGAGAACCTGAAGTACAAGCAGAACCTGAGCTTGCACAAATACCAAGGTCACTCAAGTGAAGAAGAATCAATTCACCTTCAATATATTCAAACCCGATATTTGTCGTATTAGGTACTCTGTTGGCAAGTCCTGTATTCAATCTTGCATTGAATATATTCTTCAAAATTCCTGTTTCAAGCTTATCTCTGAGTCTTTTAACCTCAGTAGCCTCATACTTCAAAAAGCTTTGTGCAATATCACAAGCCTTACCAAGCCCTACAATATAAGGGACATTTTCAGTTCCAGCACGCTTGCCTCGTTCCTGATGACCACCAATAATTAATGGAGTGATAATGGTCTTTGAGTTAACGTACAAAGCACCCACACCTTTTGGCGCATGGAACTTATGACCTGAAACACCCATTAAATCAACGCCACAAGCCTGAACATCAATAGGAATTTTTCCTGCTACTTGAACTGCATCAACGAAAAACTTCGTATTTGGATTTTTTTTCTTGATTATTTCTGAAATTTTTTCGATAGGATTTATAACACCTGTCTCGTTATTAGCATACATAATAGAAACAAGCGCAGTATCATCATTAACGGCCTCATTTAACTGTTCCAAATCAAGTTCACCAACAGAGTTTACGCCGATATAATCAACCTTATACCCTTGTTTTTCAAGAGTTTGGTATAAATTTAAAACGCAAGGATGTTCAACTTTAGAAGTTATAATATGCTTCTTGTTTTTATTCATGTTTAAAACACCACGGATAGCAGTGTTCGCACTCTCAGAACCACAAGATGTGAAAATAATTTCCTTTTCGCTCTTTGCGTTGAAAAATTCTCTAACTTGCTCCCTTGCATCTTTCAATGCATGAGAAGCTTTTGTCGCAAACTGATACATGCTTGAAGGGTTAGCATACTCTTCCTTAAAAAACGGAAGCATAGCTTCATAAACCTTATCGTCAACACGAGTAGTTGCGTTATTGTCTAAATATATTAACTTCTTTTCCATACTAATTTACCTCTATAACTTCAATACTAGGATCGATAGCATCACGTAATGTAGTTTCTACAAATGACTTCAATGTCAAAGTAGAATTCTTACATCCCGAACATCTACCTCTTAGGCGAACATAAACCTTGTTATCATCAATATCAACAAGAGTGATATCTCCACCATCTTTTTGAAGTTCAGATGAAATTTGGTTTTCGATGATACTGTTAATTTTCAAGATTTTTTGAGCCGGAGAAAGTGAAGATTTCTCAGTTTTTACAGCTTCTTTTTCTTTATGATAATAAGTATCAATAATATCTTGAATCAAACCCTTACACTTACCACAAGCACCACCGGCCTTAGTGTAATTAGTAATCTCTTCAACAGTCTTTAAACCGTTAACCTTGATAGCTTCCCAAATTTGGTTTTCAGTAACACCAAAGCAAGTACAAACAATCTTATCATGCTGTTCAGGTTTTCCATGAAGCTCATCCAAAGCTTCATCCAACTCATCTTTATCAACATACCCTTTTAGAGCATCCTCCAAAGCTTCGTACCCCATAACTGAACAATGCATTTTTTCAGGAGGTAAACCGCCAAGTTCATCGGCAATATCTTTGTTCGTAATTTTACGAACTTCATCAACAGATTTTCCGATAATCATTTCGGTCAAAATGCTTGAACTTGCAACGGCAGAACCGCAACCGAATGTTTGGAATTTGGCATCAGTTACAATGCCATCTTTTATTTTTAAATATATTTTTAATTGGTCACCACATGTAAGAGAACCCGCACTGCCAACAGCATCAGCATCATCGATTTTGCCGACATTACGAGGATTTCTGTAGTGATCCATAACCTTTTCCGAATAATCCCACATAATCAATTTCCTTTTTCTTACTACACGCTAATTACATTTTAACGCAAAAAAAGTAAATTAATTATCGTCTTAATTATTTTATAATCTTTGAATTAATAGCCAAACTTACGGAAGTTATTTTAACGTTTATTTCCGAGTAAAAAATACTTATGTAATAATTTGTAAACTGGTTTGACAGGGATAAAAAAATATAGTCTAATAGTTAGGAAGACTTTGATTAGGTAAGATATGTACATAAAACAACTTGAAATAGATAACTTTAAGTCATTTGCGAATAAATCAGAAATCCCCCTATTGAAAGGTTTTACAACCGTTTCAGGGCCAAACGGATCAGGAAAGAGCAACATCATAGACAGCGTGCTTTTTGCATTGGGACTTGCTAACGCAAGTGAACTTCGTGCGGAAAATCTTTCGCACTTTATTTCCACTTATACTAAGCGAAATGAAGCTTATGTAAAGGTAACGTTTGGGGATGTAGAAGGAGAAGGCGATTTAAGCATTGCAAGACGCATTAGAAAATCTACTCAAGGTTATGCCAGCACATACTATATAAACGACAGCGTAACAACGCTCACAAACGTCCATGCTCTATTGGAGAAATATAACGTTACACCTAACAGTTACAACGTTATGATGCAAGGTGATGTGCAGGGGATTACAAACTGTACTCCAAAAAACAGAAGAAAAATTATTGACGAGATTGCAGGGATTGCAGATTTTGACAGAAGAATAGAACAAGCAACAAATGAACTTACTGACGTTGAACAAAGGGTTGAGCGTTCAAGTTTAATTCTTACCGAAATTGAAGCAATGCTTGAACAGTTAAAAGAAGAACGCGAAGTCGCAATCAAGTACCAAAAACTAAGAGAAGAAAAACAAGGTCTTGAGAGCCAAGTTATTAAGGTGCGTTTCTTTGATATAAAAAGAAACCTTGAAAAAGCACACGAAAATATTCTTGAATTTACCAAAAAGAAAAAAGAAGAAGAATTAAAAAACAAAGATTTAGACGAAAAAATAAAGCTGATACGCAAAAAATATGAAGATATTTCTGCCGAAGTTAAGGAAAAAGGTGAAGCACAACAGATTGACCTAAAGAAACAGCAAGAAACACTAAAAGGTGAAATTGATCGTAAAGAAAACGCTCTTAACTTTGCGGATAAGCAAATTATGGATAACAAGCGTACTGCTGAAAATGCAAGAAATGGTATCGAAACATTCAAAAAACAGATTGAAGATATCAAACTGAACATTACGCTAAAAATTGAAAATGCACAAAAAATTGAAGAGGAAATCAAGCAGAAAAATGCGGAACTTAAAAAGATTCTTGAAGATATGACAGGCCTAAGTTCCACTGCTGAACAGCATATTGAAAACAGAAACAAATTGAGAAAAGAACTTGAAGATTTACAAGATAAAGAAAATCAATTGCTAAAAGAAAAGTACCCTCTTGAAAATGAACTTAAAAATCTTCTTGAAAGCATAGAAGATGCAAAAAATAAACTTGCAGAACTAGAAGAAATGAAGGCTAACTATACATCAAACTTCGACTTAAAGAAGACAATGGTAGAACAACTTCAAAAAGAGATGCAGGAATTTAAGGAAATTCAACAGACAACGTTACATGACCTTGACACAACGAATAATGAGATTAACGATATAAATTACAATATAAGAATGGCATATGGAAAGCTTTCAAGATTGGAAGCTCAAAAGCAAGTTGCTGCAAATTCCGGCTCAAATGTTGCAATTGATACGGTTATGAACGCAAAATTAAGAGGCGTCCATGCACCACTAATGCAGTTAGGAACCGTTGACAAAGAATATTCAACAGCCTTAGAAATTGCTTTTGGCGGAAGACTTGGGCACATCGTAGTAGATGATGAGCACGTTGCTTCTGTAGCTATCGAACTTTTAAAATCAGCAAGAGCAGGTCGAACAACTTTCATACCATTGAATAAAGTTGCAAAAGCTCCTACAAAATTAGCGTTACCTAAAGACAAAGGTGTTATAGACTTTGCAATTAATCTTGTAGACTTCGATGATGAGTATATTAACGCATTCTATTATGCAGTTGGCGATACAATTGTTGTTGAAGATATGGAATGTGCAAAAAGACTAATCGGTAAACACCGTATGGTAACGTTAGCCGGTGAATTATTCGAAAAATCAGGTGCTATCACCGGTGGTTCAGTGAGAAAAACAGGATTTTCATTCTCCCAAAATGATGATAACGAACTTGAAGAGTTCAAGAGAAAAGTTAAAGAAATGGAAGAAAGCCTTGGTAAATTGGAAGGCAAAAAATCCTCACTCGAAGCAAAACTTCAAGATGTAAGACAAAAATACTCTGATTGTGTAAGCGAACATTCAAAAGCCAAAGTTGAATTGGATAACATGTCCAAAAACTATGAAAACAGCGAAAATATTCTAAAGGAAAAGGCTGAATTTATCACTCAATCAGAACCGAAAGTTCAAGAACTTAACAAGAAATTGGATAAACTTGAAGAAAAGAATCTTGAAGTTAATGATAGAATGCTTGAAGTCAAATCTGGTATTGAAGAAATTGAAAAACTCATCAATGACAAAGATTTGAAAGATTTAAAAGAAAAAACAGAAGGCGTTGAGGCTGAAATCAAACGTTTGCAAGCCAATTTGATGGCAACAAATAATGACAAAAACGACCTTGAACGCCGAATAAACTTCAATGAAGACTTAATCAAAACAAAGCAAGAAGAAATTGAAGAAAAAGAAAAAGCCAACGTTAAACTTGAAGAAGACAAAAAAGTCTTTAAGGGAGAAATAGACGAATTAAGCAAAAAAGTCGAGGTTTTAGAAGAACAAATTGCAGTAATTCAGGACAAACTTGGAGAACTTTTAAAACAAAGAGATGCAATTTCCAACGACATAAATGAGCTTGAAAAAGAACGTCATATAAAATCTTCTGATATCGAAAGAATAGCTGAACAAATTGAATCATTCAGAGCTAGAAGAAGAGAATTAGAACCTCAATTAGACACAGCGAAAAAAGAATTGGAAGATACAGGGGCTGATATATCAAAATTGGAACCTGTTGAAATCTCGATAGAAGAAATAACCTCTAAAATTCAACGCTTGGATAAAAAAATGACAGAACTTGGCGATGTTAATATGAAAGCGCTCACATCTTATGATGAGAAACTTGCTCGCCAAAACGAACTTAAGGAAAGAATCGAAGTACTATCAAAAGAGCGTAAAGAAATTCTTGACAGAATGAGCGGATACGAACAGTTGAAGAAAGAAACATTTATGAAAACATACAACAACATAAATGAAAACTTCAAGAGCGTATTCCATCAATTGTCAGAAGGTGAAGGAGAACTTAAACTCGAAAATCCTGAAGATCCGCTTAGTGGTGGTATGACAATAGAAGCTCAGCCAAGAGACAAAAAATTACAGCGTCTGGAAAGTATGTCCGGAGGAGAAAAATCATTAACAGCACTTGCGTTTGTATTCGCAATTCAACGTTATATGCCATCTCCGTTCTATGCTTTTGATGAAGTTGACGCAAGCTTAGATACAATGAACGTAGAACGTATCGCCCAAATGGTGCAGGCTCAATCAAAAGATACGCAATTTATAGTAGTTAGTCACCGCAAACCTATGATAGAATCAGCTAATAGAACAATCGGTGTAACTCAAAAAGAGAAGGGTATAACAAGGGTAACGGGAGTAAAGTTAAGAGATTAGTATGAGTACGGCTGTAGTAAATTACAATTTAGACTTACCGGAAATAGAGAAAACCGCTGAAAATGAAGGCATCGGTATACTTGTTTCTATGGCAAAAGCCGGTAAAATTGATCCTTGGAACATTGATATTATTGATGTTACAGACAAGTATCTTGCTCATTTCTGCTCTATGAAATCTCAAAACCTTAGAATAACCGGCAGAACATACCTTTTCGCATCAGTTCTTTTGAATATGAAATCAAAAATTCTTGATGGGGTAGATGTTCTTCAATTCCAAGACGAACCGGAAAACAATTTAGAATTTGATGATGACGGATTTATAGTTGAGTATCCTGAAGATGATATTCCGACAGCAAACGCACAAACAATTGATGATGTATTGCAAAGACGTACCAGCGTAAGACTAAATCGTAATAGAGTAGTTACATTGCGAGATTTGATTCGTCAATTGCAATTTTACGAAAAGCTGGAACAAAAACAATCTTTAAAACAAGCTCACGAAAGAGCAAAGAACAGAGTCCGTTCATATGCAAGATTTACGCCCGATGATATTATTAATCTTGCACACGAAGAATACATTGAAGACTGTGTTCTAAGACTAAAGGAAAATCTTGTTCAGATTTTTGAACATCAAGATAAAATCGAATTAAACGAATTAACGCTGCTTGGTATGGACAAAATTAGCGCATACATTGCATTGTTATTCTTAAGTGCGGAAAGCGATTATGAGTTGGAACAAGAAGAGTTTTACTCAGATTTATATGTGGTAAGAGGCGAAAATGGAACAGCAGAATTCAATGGAACAACTGAAGGCTAGGATTGAAGCTGTATTGTTCACAACAGCTCAAGCTTTGTCAATAAAAGATATTGCAGAAATTTTAAATGAAGAAGATTTGGAAAAAACCGAAGAAGCCATGCTAGAATTAATTATGGACTACTCTTCGCGTCCCGGAGCTTTGGAGATAGATGACGAAAACGGATATATTCTTCAAGTAAAGGAAGAGCACATGGATATAGTCGAAAAGCTTTGTCCAGTAGAACTGAAACCGGCAGCCCTTCGAACTTTATCTGTGATAGCACTAAAAGAACCTATCCGACAAACCGATCTAAAAGAACTTCGGGGTTCAAGCGCGTATGAACACGTTCAAGAATTGTTGGAAAAAGGGTTGATAAGCAGGACACGTGATAAGAATGGGAGAAGTTACAATTTAAAAACAACACCAAAGTTTGCAGAATACTTCAAACTAAAAGGTGATACACGTTCACTTGCGAAGCTCCTTGAAGTTGATAAGGGGATTAAGGATAGTGCTGACAATTAAAAAGATTACGGCATTTTTGTCTGTTATTTTGGTAATTATTATTATTATATTAATTACTCTAATTCCAAGCTATTTTTGCAACATTGGAATGAAATACTATAATGCAGGGGATTACGTAAACGCCCTAAAGAATTTTGATACAGCAAGATTACTATCACCATCAAACAGTGAATATAGATACAACTACGTTCAGGCGCTAATAAAGTTCAGACCAACAATCAGCGTTCAAAAGATGATGTTCAAATTTGTTGAAGACGGCAAAAAAGATAGCGCAAGCGTAGCTGCAGGAATCCAAATAGCGGTATGGAAGAATAATATTAATCAACTATATGGTAACAACTATATAGAACAAGCCCCTATAAATAATGCAATCATACGCTGGGACCCAAAAACATTCCCATTAAAAGTATATATTGATCTTCAAGACATAGCTAATGTGCCGGATTACTACAACACAGAAATAATAAAAGCATTTGGCCAGTGGCAATCTCTATCAGGATTTTTAGCTTTTAAATTTATAGATTCTCCGGACAAAGCTGATATTATCGTGACTTTTGCGCCATTACCACAAAACAACTGTGCAGAAGCCGGATGTAAATACGTAGTTGCACATACCATCCCAACTATTAAGAATAATCTGCTCAAACGAATGACCATAACCGTGTACGATAAAGATGCAAATGGAAGTTATTTCTCTGACAGAGAATTATACAACACCGTATTACATGAGATAGGTCATGCACTTGGAATAATGGGACACAGTTACAGCACTGATGATTTAATGTATATGGCAAAAGACGGTACAAAAAATCCAATGCTTATGAGATACAGAAGTGATTTTCAGTATATTTCTATTCAGGATATAAGCACACTAAGACTTTTGTACAATATAATTCCGACAATTACAAATACACCGATTAGCAAACTTAATACGGATAATCTAATATACCCGCCAATAATATTTGGAACAACTAAGCAAATGAGTACACAAAAACTCAAAGAAGCTGAAAATTACATAAAAGAAGCTCCAAATGTACCGAACGGCTACATTGATATGGCAATTGCATATGATGAACTTGGAAATTTTGAAAAAGCAACAGCAGCATTACAAAAAGCATTTAACCTTGCACAAAGTAATACCGACAAATATATTGTTTTGTATAACTTTGCAGTAATGTATTTAAACAACGAAATTCCGGAAACAGCTCTTCAATATGCAAAACAAGCACAACAAATAAACGATTCCGATGAAATTGCTGATTTGATAAGCAATATTGAACACGCACTTTCTACAAACACAGCTCCATTTAAGGGCTTAAAACTGTTAAAATAGCTTAGACGAATAGCTTATACATTATAACAGCGCAAGAAGTGCTAAGATTTAACGACTCAACAGAATCTACCATTTCTATTTTTACAGAATTTGTTGCATACTTGATGAGCTCATCACTAAGTCCGTCAGCCTCTGAGCCAAACATTACCAGCATTTTTTCTGAAGGTTTGAAATTCCTCAGCATATTTTCCGTTCTTGGCAAAGTCGCAATTCTGTCGAAATCCTCAAAATATTGACCTAAATTATTAAGATAGACCACAGGGATTTTCCACAAATTACCGACCGTAGACCGCACACATTTCGGGTTATACAAATCAGCACAATCTCCGTACAAAACAATGGCATCCGCCCCGAATGCAACCGCAGATCTTAGAATTGTTCCAAGATTTCCCAGATCTCGAATATTTTCAAGCAAGACCACTTTCTTAGCATTTACCAAATCTTTACTTGAAAACTTCTTCTGAACACCGACCGCAACTGCCTCCGGTGCTGAGTCAGTAGTAGAAATCTTTTTCAAAACGGCATCATTTGTGAGAATTAATCTGCAATCTAAAAATTTATACTTATCAAGCTTCTCACTCTCCACAAAAACATACTCTAGCTGAATTCCAGCCTGAAAAGCTTCTGAAATAGATTTATACCCTTCAAGTAAAAATAAATTTTCACTATCACGATACTTCTTTTGTTGTAATTTAACAGTATCCTTAACCAGTTGATTACTTATAGACGTAATTGTTTCCATTAAATCACCTCAAATTCACTTAGCCAAGACTTTTCCTGCTCATCAAGCAACGAAAAATCAATAAGTTTCTTTTCATAATTCATATGAACAAAAGAATCAATTTTACCATTATTCATATAACAAGAATTTTCCAAACGAACACCAAAGTAATCTTTATTATAAAGTCCGGGCTCAATAGTAAAGCACATATTATCTTCCAATCGAACCTTGGCAAGCTCATTACAACTTAAATTTGGCGGATATTCGTGTACACTTACACCAATACCATGTCCTAAACCGTGATTAAAAACAAAACCATCAATATTATTTTCGTTGAACAATTTTCTTGCATTCGCATCAATTTCAAACCCAGTTTTTAAATCAGAATTATACGAATGTAAAAACGCTTTCAAAACAGTAGTATAGACTCTTTTTTGAAGCTCAGAAGGGTTCCCCTTAACAAAAACTCGAGTAATATCAGTCGCAAGCCCACCTTCATAGTAAGCACCACAATCAATCAATACAAGACTACCATCAGACAATATTTCATCCTTAGAACACTTAGAATAATGAGCAAGTGCGGAATTTTTATCCTTTGCCACAATAGATTTGAAACTCAAACCCAGAGCTCCAAATCGTTTAAATTCTTTTTCCAGTTGAACAGAAATATCATACTCAGAAATATTATCGTTATTTTCAATAAAATCTCTAATCGCACGTACAGCCAAATCCGTTTTTTTAAACGCATCCTTATAATGATTAATTTCAGCCTCTGTCTTAACAGCCTTCATCCAAGTCAAAGGATTCTTCTCAAAAAACGCAGCCTTACTTCCCACAATAGAAAAATCTCTGGCATTTATAGTATTTTTATCAACAAAAATTTTACCGCTTACAGAAGAAATAGCATCCTTATATTTTTCAAACTCATTTCTTGAAAATAAAGTTGCCGAATTTTGTGTAATTAAAGCACGACGCATAATTTTACTTGAATACGGAACTGAAAAATCTCGCAGATTAAATAAGTAAGAAACTTCTTCGAGGTTAGTCACCAAAACCGCATCATTTAAATCAATTTGCTTTCTGAGTATCGCAAGTTTTTCATCAACTGACAGACCGGTAAATTTAACATCTATATCAACAATATTCTGAGCCTTATCTGAAAAGGCTTTCTCAATAGGGTCTAAGTCTAATAACTTTACATCAAAAACTGAGTTTAAATCTTCAAACCTTTTTTGAGAATTCTTTTTTGCAACAATACCTAAAACACAATTGGCCGGAAGCAACTCTTTCATTTTACCCAAAACGGTTTCACCGGTCTGCAACTTCACAACAGTCACAATATTATGATTTACTTCCTCATCAGCCTGAATATGGTATCTGCCATCTACTAACAAGTACACACTATCTTTCGTTACAATCGCATCACCAGTAGAGCCTGAAAATCCGGTCAAAATATATCTTGAATTTTCCTCCAAAGAGTTATACTCCACCAAATATTCATTGGTGGAGTTAACCAAAAAAGCATCAAGTTTATTATCAACTAAAAACTTACGAATACTATCAAGCATTAATTTTTACCTGTAAGATAAATCAAGTGCCAACCAAATTGAGTTTCAACAGGTTCAGAAAGTTCTCCCACTTCAAGTGCAAATGCAGCATCTTCGAATGGCTTAACCATCATACCTTTTCCGAAGAAACCTAAATCTCCGCCAGCTGCACCAGAAGGACAAAGAGAATATTCCGCAGCAACATCTGCAAAATCTTTTCCACCCTTTATTTCATCATACAATTTTTTAGCCTCTTCTTCTGTTTTAACGAGAATATGGCTTGCTCTAACTTCAGTTGTCATAAAATACTCCTTAAAATTTACTACACGCAGATTATAACATAAACCTGATGATAAAAAAATAAGTAAGATAAGTTCATAAACTTTTACAAATAGTAAAATTTATAGTATTATAAAGATAAAGTGAGGTAGATTATGACAATTAGAAATATACTAAAATACGGTACAGAATCATTAAGAGAACCATCAAAAGAAGTTCACAAAGTATCAAAAAAAATTACAGATTTAGTTAACGATTTGTTAGAAACAATGTACGCTAAAAACGGTGTAGGACTTGCAGCTCCGCAAATCGGTGTAAATTACAGAGTTTTTGTAATAGACGTATCGTCAAATGACGAACCTCTTAAACCGATGGTGTTCATTAACCCAAAAATAATTAAAAAATCAGGTGCAGTAATAAGTAACGAAGGTTGTTTAAGTTTCCCTGAAGCTTATACAGACGTTAGAAGATATAAAAACGTTACGGTAAAAGCACTTGATATTAATGGACATCCATTTATATTGGAAGCAAAAGACGGCAGTTTATTAGCTAGGGCTATACAACACGAATTTGACCACTTAAACGGGATATTGTTTATCGACCACTGCGTAAACCGCTTTGAAGCAGACAACGTACTAAAGAAATTTGACCTACCGCCGGTTGATGTAGACAAACTCATCGATGAACCGGAATTAAAAGAAGAGTTGGAGGCTGAACAAAAGAATGATTAAAGTTGTATTTTTCGGGACCCCTAAAATAGCACTAAAATCTTTGGAATATCTTTATAATTCGGACAAAATCGAAATTACCGGGGTTGTGACTCAACCAGACAAGCCTGCTGGTAGAGGCCACAAGCTCACTATGTCACCGATAAAAGAATTTGCTTTAGCAAATAATATTCCGGTATTCCAGCCAAAATCAATAAGAAAAGAACCCGATATACAACAAAAATTAAAAGAACTGAATCCTGACTTTTTTGTAACATTTGCATTTGGTCAAATATTGTCACAAGAAGTTCTTGATATACCAAAGTTTGAAACAATTAACCTCCACGCATCACTACTACCTCGCTACCGTGGAGCAAACCCTATTCAACGTGCAATCATCAACGGCGATAAAGAAACAGGGATCTGTACGATGATTACGGAACTTGGCTTAGATTGCGGAGATGTATGTAGAAAAGTTGTCATTCCAATATCAGAAGAAATGAATTGCGAAGAACTATTTGAAGAAATAAGCACACTATCGCCAAAACTAATTGAAGAAACATTGGTTGGTTTAGTTGATAGAACAATAACACCAACTCCACAATGTGAAGATGGTGTTTGCATGGCAAACAAACTAACAAAAGAAGAAACCGTAATAGATTGGCATAAACCGGCAAGAGAAATCCATAACCTTGTCCGCGGAATATACAAATTCCCATCAGCATCATTTACGCACAACGGAAAAAATATTAAGGTTATGAAATCAAAAGTTTGCGAAGGAACAGGAAATGCCGGAGAGTTTGTAGAAGTATGTAAGAACGGTATAAAAGTAGCCTGTGGAACAGATTGCTTACTCTTAGAAAGAGTAAAGCCTGAAGGCAAGGGTGAAATGAATGCCAGAGATTGGTACAACGGGTTAAAAAAATGATAACAAAAGGTATTAGAGGCGCTATCACTGTTGAAGAGAACTCAAAAGAAGCAATAAAGAGCGCAACAGTAGAGCTTTTGAGCAGTTTAATCAAAAAAAATAATATAGTTGAAGAAAACATTTCACATGTTATATTCACTCTGACACAAGATCTCAATGCGGAATTTCCTGCAAAATATGCAAGAACAGAACTTGGATGGAACAAGACAGCAATGATGTGCTTTCATGAGCTGGATGTAGAAGACGCACTTGAAAAATGCCTAAGAGTACTTATTGTTATTAACTGTGAAGAGAGCTTCCAACCAGAATTTGTTTACTTAAAAGATGCGGCTCGACTCCGCAAGTAAAATTGTGTCTCTGCACTATTCTAACGGGTTTACAAATTTTAATAATGAGTACAATATTAAAAAATGTTTCAAAAAAGATACCAATTTTACTTTTTGTCACAAATAAGATTTACTGGAATAAGATAAAATAAAGATTTGAAGAAGTGTATTTTAAAAATATTGATTTTACAACCAATTATCTAAATTTTAAACAAATATTCTTTTAAAAAAATCTAATATATATATACGAATTAACAAAATTTTATATAACAAAAATCATTAATAACATTGACAAATTTAGATTAATACTTTATAATTAACAGTGGAACCATTTAATTTAAACGGAGGATTTGAAATGATTAAAGGAACTAAGAACGCGTTCACACTTGCAGAAGTGCTTATCACCTTGGGTATCATCGGTGTTGTAGCAGCCATGACAATGCCTACATTGTTGAACTCAACTCAAGGTGCACAATATAGAACAGCATACAAAAAAGCATTATCTGTATTGTCACAAGCTGTTGTATTAAACGTAGCTTTGGATGACTATGATTTGTCACAAGCATCAGCTACTGATGCAACAACTGCAACAGATGGTACATCTGCATCATTGTATAACTTATTTAACAACAGAATGAACGTAGCTAGAGTTTGTGGACCTGCTGGAGCAGCAAACGGAACTTGTTCAGCATCTGACAAATGGTCTGTTGGTCACGCTAAGTTCGGTGAAGCTACAAACTACACATTCTTCTTTAACGATGGTATTGCATTAACATTCAAGACTAACGATGGAGATTGTACTCTTGGAAACGCAACTGGCGTAGCTGAAAAGAAATGTTTAGGTGCTATCGACGTTAACAGTAAGAAAAACCCTAACAAGATTGTAGCTTGTGATAATGGTACAAGCGGTGATACTTGTAAGGTTACAAACCCAACTGATATTTATCCAGTAGCATTGTATGACCAAACAATCGTTCCAAATACAAAAGCTGCACAAGTTGTATTATTTGGTGGTAAGTAATCATTTTACTTGTTAATAAGTGAAAGATATCAAATAAACCTGATACATATGTATCAGGTTTATTTTTTGCTAAAAAATAAGCAACAAGTGGGGCTGTTTTTAGAAAAATATTCATGCTACCATAGACACAAAAAGAGGTAACATATGAAAAAAATTGCTTTAATAAACCACGGCTGTGCCAAAAACCTTGTAGACTCTGAACTTATGTTAGGATTACTTGCTCAAAACGGCTATGAAATAACACTTGACGAAAATGATGCAGATCTAATAATTGTTAACACCTGCTCATTTATTCACGATGCTGAAAAAGAGTCAGTACAGTCCATACTGCAACTAGTAGAAAGCGGAAAAAAAGTAATAGTAACAGGTTGCCTCCCACAAAAACACAAAGAAGAATTAAAAGAAGCAATCCCGGAAGTTTGCGCTCTGGTTGGAACAACAGACTTCAAAGACATAGTAGAGGTTGTAGAAAAAGTTTTAAATGAACAAAACGACGAATATATATCTAAAATTTCAGAAAAACCGGAGTATATTTATCCCGAATCAATAAATCGCCAACAAATAACAATGGGGTCTAGCTCTTATATTAAAATTGCAGATGGCTGCAACTACCACTGTGGTTACTGTATTATTCCGCAACTTAGGGGAGCATACCATTCAAGAACAATGGAAAATATAATAAAAGAAGCTAAAGAGCTAGTTGCAAAAGGAGTCACCGAAATAGACTTAATAGCTCAAGATACGACAAGTTACGGAATAGACATCTACGGGAAACCGTCACTTGCAAAACTTATTAAAGAACTTAATAATATCGAAGGACTCGGCTGGATAAGAATTATGTACGCCTACCCATCTCAAATGACAGACGAACTGATAGACGCGATTGCTAAATGTGATAAAGTTGCAAAATACATAGATATTCCGCTACAACATTATAGTAAAAAAGTCCTAGAAGCTATGAGAAGACCTTCGTTTGACTATAAAGAATTAATTTCAAAGTTACGCGATAAAATCCCTGGTGTAAGCATAAGAACTGCATTTATTGTTGGTTATCCAGGAGAAACAGAAGAAGATTTTAATGAATTATACGAATTTGTAAAATGGGCAAGATTTGACAAAATGGGAGTATTTGAATATTCAAGAGAAAAGAATACAACCTCATATTCAATGGCAAATCAAGTCCCTAAAAAAATAAAACATGAGCGTTTTAAGAGTTTAATGGAACTTCAACAGCAAATTTCATACGAAATAAACCAATCATATATCGGCAAAACAATTCCTTGTATGGTAGAAAGTTTCACGGATGATGGCGTAATAATAATGCGTTCTGAACATGACGCCCCAGAGATTGACGGACTAGTCTACGCAAAAGCAGATAAACCGGTAGTTCCTGGAGACATCGAACAAGTACTAATTAATAATACAGATGAATACGACTTGTTTGGAACTATTGTATAACTTTTCTTGCTAACATCTAAAAATTCTACGCAAAAAAAAACTCTATCTGAAGATAGAGTTCGGAATCTTTTACAATTCCTCGTGTGTAGAAGGTTAGTGTGTAGTAGGTAGTGTAAATAGTGTGTGTGTTTATATCTCGTGTTTATTCAATTCGTTATTGCTTACATATAAATAAAGTATTTTTGTAGTATATAATTGCTATATCTTATGTATTTCGTTACAAAACGTAACATTAATATCTATAAAAAATTTGAGAAAACAAGTGCAAAAGTCCTATACATAAGGCAAAAACGCATATAAAAAACATGAAAATTATCAAATAAATTCAATAATTAAATAAACAAACAGCGTCAAGAAACAAATAAATAACTTACTTTATCTAATCTTTACATTACGACTATTGACCTTTTTCGAAAAAAGTATTCTAATAGAAAAATAAATAAACACAGTGAAGATACTAAACGAAAGAGGACTATTATGAAAGAATTCACACACATGCGACTGGACAACAAACAATTTAGTGATGAAGAGATTAAGAAATTAATCAAAGAGTATCATATCAAATTTATCAAACTTCAGTTTGTTGATATTAATGGTCAGGTAAAAAATATCGCAATACCATCTGAACACATCGATAAAATATTAGAAAATGAAATTATGTTGGATGGCTCATCAATAAAAGGATTTCGTAGTATAGAAACCTCTGATATGTTCTTCCACCCTGATAAAAATACCTTCCAAATATTACCTTGGAGAGGACAAGGCAATGTAAATTCGGCAAGATTAATTTGTGACATATACAATGCTGACGGAACACCTTTTGAAGGTTGTCCAAGGTGTAATTTAAAAAGAGTTATGGCCGAAGCTGAAAAAATGGGATTTTCTATGAACATGGGACCGGAAGCTGAATTCTTTTTATTCTCAAGAGATAGTGACGGAAAAGTAACAACAGCAACCCAAGATAGAGCTGGTTACTACGATGTAGGTCCTGAAGACTTAGGAGAAGACGTAAGAACAGAAATAGTCTTAACACTCCAGGAGATGGGATTTGATATTGAAGCTTCTCACCACGAAGTCGCAGATGGGCAACACGAAGTTGATTTTAGATATGCGGATATTCTAACAACCGCAGACAATGTTGCAACATTTAAAATTGCTGTAAAAGCAATAGCGGCAAAACATAACTTGCACGCAACATTTATGCCAAAACCTATATATGGAATCAATGGATCAGGTATGCACTGTAACGTATCATTATTCAAAGATGGCAAAAATGCATTCTACGATCCAAAAGGAGAATACGAACTTTCAGACACTGCAAAATATGCAATAGGCGGAATGTTGAAGCACGTAAAAAGTATTACAGCGATCTTAAACCCAACTGTAAACAGCTATAAAAGACTAGTTCCTGGGTATGAAGCACCGGTTTACTTAGCTTGGTCACTTGCAAATAGAAGTGCTCTTCTAAGAGTTCCTGCCAAACGTGGTAATTCTACCAGAGTGGAACTTCGTTCTCCGGATCCGGCTTGTAACCCATATCTTGCATTTGCTGCAATACTTGAAGCTTGCTTGGATGGCGTTAGAAACAAAATTGAGCCGCCAGCTCCAGTAGAAAGCAATATTTACAAACTCACAACCAAAGAACGCAAAAAACAGAGAATAGATTCTCTTCCAGGTTCGTTGGCCGAAGCATTGGAATCTCTTGACAAATCACTTGTCGGAAGAGCCGCACTCGGAGAACACGCATTCAATGAATTTATGTCAGCAAAAAGAAAAGAATGGGATTCATTTAGAACATACGTATCTCAGTGGGAAATTGACAGATACCTTGAAAGATACTAAACAAAGAGATTAATTCTACATACAAAAAAAGGAGGAATTATTATTCCTCCTTTTTAAATCTTGCAACTTTTTCATATGGCGTAGGCTTTATCGGTTTAGAAACAGGATGGTCAAATTTTAATTTTATGTCAGTTCTGCATAATTCAAAATCATCACCTGCATAAACTGTACCATCAGTATCAATTATTAACGCAGTCTTTCTGGTTGCGGCATCTTTGAACTCTTTATCTGATAATTCATCCATAATTCTAGGAAAAATACTCTCTGATTGATAATTCTTGAACGAATTATCACGACCACTTGCAACTACACCTGCGGTCGACACTAAGAAAGCTCCTACAAGATCCTCATAACTTTCTGGGTTTTCCTCCAACTCATCGGCATATTTTTCTCTATATGCATCAAGAATATCATACTTAAGTTCTTTCATATCAAAAGCACGGAATCCATCATACTCGTCACCAGGAGTGCTATCAGGATATGCTCTACAAATAATACCGAATTTAGGATTATACAACAATGGAGAAAATGTATGAAGAGTATTTACAGCCATTTCAATATATTTTGATTTTAAATAATCTGCATTCTTTATATTTCCAACTCTTCTTTGCATTACAGATTGATTATATATACCCTCAAAAGGATTTAAAGAAATACAAATTTGACTTACTTCTTCTGAATTTTCAAAGTTAGAATAATATTTTACCAACCTGTCCATACGATCTTGAATATCTCTTTTCTTAGGATTCCAACCCGCAGTATCAAAGATCCCTGGCTTTTTGAGTATATCATAAGCTAGCTTATTCAATTCAGGAAACTCATGAACTTTATTATTTTTATCTAATAGATAAATTTCACTGCCATCAGAATCATAAAAAAGGGTTAAATCTTCCCCCCAGTGATTCTCAAATTTATAATTCATACGCTTTGACATCTTTGCCAAATCTTTGAATACATTAGCAAAATCCTCGTACTTCAACCGCACAATTGGCGCCTTAGCATCCAAAAAGCAATAGCTACAATTGTGGTAACAACCTCTCACAACAGGAAAAGACACTCTATCCTCATCAAAAGCATCAAACAAAAAGGTAATCTGGTGCATATCTAAATTTTCCAGCGTTCGCAAACCATTTTGTAAGCCCTCAATATTATCCAAATTATCTGCGGCCCTGAGACCGTGATTTTCAAGAAGCCTCATATTCCTGAGCGCCATTTTAAAATTATCTAATTTATCATTAGATTTCCCGGAAAAGCTAACCGTATCAGTTTGGCTATACGAAATATTCTGATGATATAACCTCGTGGGATAAACATTTGAATTAAACTGCAATTTAACATTGCTAAAATTACTAATCTTTGGAACTTGCATATAAGTTACAAAAAACAAACAAAACTTTTTTTGCTATATCTCATAAAGATAATCAACAAATTCTTTCATCGAATAAATATTCTGAACAACAAAAAAGTCTTTTTTTGTTTCTTGCTTCACAAAATCAAGATTCTTACCATCTAAGAAATCCTCACTATAAGGTCTTAACATTATAGAAGGAATAACAACAACATCTCCAACTTGATCCTTAACCGTTCTTATTAAATCATCAGTTGTAATAAGTCCGGCAACAGTAATATCTTCTCCCCAATATTCAGATTTTACGGGAAGCACCTCAACAGTAAGGTTTTTAATTTTATTCAACTTTTCACAAATCTTACTAATAGCCCCGGAAGCAGCATATGAAGTTGCAAAAAGAATTTTTTGCGGCTTAGAAATTTTACTCGGAAATTTTAACTTTTTAAAATCATCCAACAAAAGCCTAATTGCCCCAACTCCATCTTCCAGTTGAACAAAATTTCCATAATACTTAGAAGGTGGAATTTCTTTTTCTGCTAACAAAAAGAACTCATCTGAACAACAGACTTTTTTATACTTAGACGCTATTTCTATTGTCTTAATAGCACATTCTTTGTCGACTTGCCTCAATTTTTCATTTCTAAACTGCGTAATCCCAACAGGAACAATAGCAACCGAAAGAACTGTACTCTTAAGTTCAGCAAGATCAGATAAAGTTCTCTCAAGTTCATCACCATCATTTAACCCTGGACACAAAACAATCTGTGCGTGGAACGGTATTTTATTCTTTCTAAACCACTTTAAATTTTCTAACGCTTTACCCGCATTAGGATTTCTCAACATTTTATTTCGCAATTGCGGATTGGTCGTATGAACAGACACATAAAACGGCCCCAAATGCATTTTTTTAATGCGTTCTTTATCTTTTTCAGTCAAATTTGTAAGTGTTATGTACGTTCCTTGCAAATATGAAAGTCTATAATCATCATCTTTCACATACAAGGTTTCACGAAGCCCTTTAGGTTGTTGATCAACGAAACAGAAAATACAATGATTTAGGCAAGGCTTAACTCTGTCAAAAACTGCACTTTCAAAAACAATCCCTAAATCTTCATCATAATCTTTCTCAAGTTCAATGACTTCAATCTCACCAGAAGCCTTTTTAACTTCAAGAGTCAAAAAATCAGACTTACAGTAGAAATTATAATCAATCATATCGAGCATTTTATTATCATCAATTGAAACAATCTCATCACCCGGCTCAATCTCTAATTCCTGAGCAATCGAACCCTCAATGACCTTATTAACTATTGCGCTCATTATCTTTCTCAAACCCTTCAATAATAGTAATCAGATTGGAATATTCGACTAAAGAATTATCCAATAAAATCTTCTGATAGAAATCTTTTTCAGTATACTCATCATTTAAAATAGCTTCAGCTTTATTCTTAATGACCAAGGCAAGAGTCTTCAAATGTAAAAACAAATTCCTTTTATCTTCACTATCAAGAATTTCAGCACAAGAAAGCTTAAGTTTAGCATTAGTAATATACTGAACAGGATTATCACTAAGCGGTTCTAATACCAAACGCTTAAGTTCTTTTTCTCCATTTTTGGTAATAGCGTAATATATCGAAAGCTTTCCGCCATCAGACATCATTTTCCTAGAAGTAATAAAACTTCCAGCTTCAAGTCTGCGTAAAGCAGGCTTCAAAGCTCCAAAACTTGGTGAAGTATAGGCAGCAAATTTACTTTCAATTTCCTTTGAAATCCCATACATCGTAAACTCACGACGCATTAATACGTATAAAATCAAAAGTTCTATCATAGCCGAATTATATCATAATGCGCAAATGATGTAAATGTTTAAAAGAGATTTAAAAGAGATGACATAGCCTCTGAATACATTTGAACAAAGGCAATTACAAAATATCCTACACAACCACCTAAGACCACCATTAAAAGAGGTTCAAAAGCTCTCGCCAAAGCATCCAAAGCTAAATCAAGTTTCTTTTCGATTCCGATAGAAGCATCTCTAAACATCTGCCCTAACTTACCGGTTTTCTCACCTGTTGCAATCAAAGGCATTAACACACCTGGGATTAATTGACTTTGATAATATGCATCAGTTAAAGACTTCCCTTGAGAAATTAAGTTCGCAACATCTTTGGCGCGTTTACGCATATCATCATTAGATATTGTAGATTCAGCCATTTTTAAAGATTCAGTAATAGGAATTCCAGCTTCGTACGCAATATGCATAACAGACATATAATGAGCCAAAGAAAAATACTTAATACAATCTGACAAAAAAGGAATTTTCATCAAAAAATCGGAATAAGCTTTTTTTATATGATCAAACCCAAATATAGAATTTATAAAGTAACATAATCCAACCACAAAAATAAGAATTAAGAACCAGTAATGTAAAATAAAACTTACACTACCTGTAAGAATAGAAACAGTTAATGGCGGGTCTGTAATATTTAATCCACTAATTAACTTAGGAAAAACAAGTCCACCCATTAAGAAGAAAACACCCACCAAAATAGTAACCAATATACTTGGATATATTGACATCTGGATAAACTTACCTTTTAAGGTATCCTGTTTTTTTAGAAGCGTTAAAAGATACCCAAGAGCTTCAGGCAAAAATCCTGCACTCTCACCGGCAATACATATTGCAATGTAGATATTTCCAAACACATTGGAGTACTTTTTTAAAGCCTCAGAAAAAGTCAAGCCTGATTTAATAGATTCAGAAATATCCACAGCGACCAAAGAAATTCTCCGGCTGCTTGAATACTTTGCAACAGATTCTAACGCTTCTAATGCAGAAATTCCAGAACTCAGAAGCGTTTGCATTTCAGATGTAAATAAAATTTTCTCCGAAAGCTTGAGCTTTAACTTGGCTTGCTCAGCTGAAGAAGTTAACCCAGCATTATCCTCAGGTTTCTCTTCATAAATACCAGTCGGCAAAAAGCCAAGTTGCTTAACCTTATTCCTGGCTTCAGCAGAAGACTCTGCATCAATATAACCGGAAACCACCTCTTTTTGATCTTTTAAAGCTTTATAAAAATACCTTGCCATTCCTCTATTATAAAACATTTTCTAAATAATGGCAAACAAAATTATAAAACTAAAGATTTAAAATTTGCTTTCTATTATGCCCTTTTGAGAAAGAAATATGAACCCACTGATTATTTTCATTTATTAACTGATCAAATTCTATTCCAGAAAGTTTTACAAATTCAATAATCTCAACCGGTTTCATACCATCTACAACAATATCAACAGCCTGTCCTTTTGTATGCTGAGAATTATTCACACCGCCAACAAGAGAATTCACCAGAGAATTTCTAAATCCGCTCGTTATAATTATAGGTTTAGCAATTTTATCCCTTAACGGCTGCAAACAATAAACAACCAAATTCAACATATTATCGAGAGCAAAAATATCAGGCATATTATTGATATTATTTTTCACAGCACAATCTGAATGTATTAATTCACTCATTGAAAAATTCAAATTCATAAATTTAATTTCTCCGACTATTACGATTTACAATCCCAATTAATATATTTTTTACATCTGAAATATCTTGATGAATCTGAAGCATCTGATCTTGCAAAGCCTTGTGATTATCACTATAAGTTTCCCTATTCACAAAATGCTCAGAAGCATAAGCCATTAATTCAGCTTTTAATTTGCTTAATTCTTCAGCACGAACAAAAACTTTTAAATTTATTAAAGTAGTAATAACAAAAGCCAGACAAGGACCATAAGAAAGCCAATTATCCATCTAAAGCCCTCCACTTTCTTTTCTGGAAATATTTTTGAAACAAATCAACTAAATTTCCCATCAAAGAAGCCTTACAACTTGAGAACCCTTGTTCTTTACACAAGTGAATAAAAATATCACTTGTTAATCTACGAAACTCATCCACTCCACAGCAATGTTTTATTTTTGAATAAATTTCCTCTTTGAACTCAAGCATATAATCATGAATTCCACTTGGTAAAATTATTCGTCTATCATCAGGCGAACAAAAGCACTTTAATATACCCAATATATCAGCATTATTCCAACGATATCTGCTATCATTAAGGATTTTACTTTTACCCTTCACTTCAAAAGTAAAAGTAAAATCAGCAGTTATGACTTGTACATTAAAAACATTCTCAAATATGCTCGGGAAATTTAACTTATCATCATAAAGTGTATATCCAGTCTTGCTGCATAAAATAATATCTTTATCCTCTTCACACTTAACTCGCTGTCCTATTTTTGGGAATGGATAAAATATAACATCAATCAACCTGTTTTTCATTTTCACGAACTTTTCCATTTATAATTATGTTTATACAAAACCAAGACTTAGTATTTTTTATAAATTGTCCACCATCTGAGGTTGGAGTCTTTTCCAGATTAATAACTGCATAGCCTTGTTCATTTTCGACATTCTGTTTAACGCTCTCAGCAAGACAAGGCATTGAACATCCAAAACAGATTAATAACAATAAAAAACCTCTAATCATAATTACCTCCCTAATCTTTCACCTGTAACGGCACCGGCATAAAGTCCTTTGATATTTGCAATGCGCATTCTTGTATAAATTGCTCAGTTACGTTTTTAACTTCTTGCAAACTTTCCATATATTCTAAAGTGAATTCCTCTGTAAAATCAGGCTGTTTATAAGTAATAATTGGAACTTCCTGCCCACCTTGTACAGCCATTGAAATTGTCGACAACAAATCACTTAAAAAATCCTTAGTACTACCTGTCGCCATATTAACCTGACGACGAATAAAGCCTAAAGAGGTTAAGAAAAAATCTCTTTCAAATTCAGCTTGTCTGAGTTGAGCTTGTTCTTGTTTATACTCGTCATCTGTCTTTGCTACGACCTCACCATCTAAAATTTTGAACTTGTCAGGGTTTTGTTTTATTAAGTCTCCTGTTGCCTTATCCACTATATAAAATCCCGTTTGTTCACCGATTGTCGTAATTTCTTCGACATTTAAGCTATCATCAATTTTATAGAAATTTTTACGATAGTCAGGAGTTATCGTCCACTCTTCAACAAGAACATCAATACTCTTTTCCTGTTCTTCATAGGATATAATTTCACCTGTTTCTTCATCATATACGGGTACTTGTTCGGTTATCGTTTTTTGCTCAGTATGTGATGAATACACAGGAACTTCATTTTCATTGTAAGTAGGGATTTCTTTTAACGTTGCATAAGCGGGTACTAACGGAACGAACTTGCCTTGTTTTGATGTTTCCGCAGGGTCTGCGTCTGCTATTGATGTAAATAAGTATTCTTTTGTATTTTTGTCATAATTATATATATTCATAGCTACTCCTATATAAACCTTGTTTTGTAACGAACTTTAATTGCAGGCGGTTGAACGGTAGTTGAAGCTCCATAAATCGAACTTGAGCGAGAAGCATCAATATTCACGTTAGCCCAAGTATGTAGATATTGTAAGTTAGCGTGACCCAAAGTTGTTGAGTAGCCACTTTTTGTGTAGAATAAAGCTCCACTTCCTCCATTATGGTCTTCGTAGGAAGCAACACCTTCAAAGTAACCTGTTATATTAGGCAACCCAGCCTGTATGTATCCTTTTGAAGAGTCCGCACTACCCCAAAGCACACGATTTCTTAAATCTGGCAGACCAAAAGTAGTTGAACCGTCACCATCCCCGTAAGTTGTACCGTAAACCTCAAACAATTTAGCATAAGTTATTCTTGAAACAACCGCACCCTCGAGCCAAATTTCATTACTTTTAAGAGAATTACTTAGGGATGGGATAGGCTCACCAATTTGATAAACTATATCTAAAACATGAGAGCTTATCATTCCATAAATTTCCCCCTTTGGCAATGTAAAATTTTTATTTATCTCATCTAGGGTATAATACATTGCTTTACCGTTTTTTTCGTAAACCTGTTGTATCTTATCCCTTAAATTTGCACCTGCAACTTTTGAACCGCTTTTTGTCCAAACATACGGTATTTCAATGCCATCAATTATATCTTTGCCATCTATATTTCCGTTAAAATATCCCTTTCCATCTGCACTCAGTATAAATCTTTTTAAATCTATTGCTCCCATCCAAGGGTACCCAACTGGACTAACATGCATCAGGGTTATAGCAGTTGTATCAGGATTTAAAGTAAAATCTTTTGCAGTGTCATAAGTATCTGTACTATTAACTAAGGCATCAGCTTTAATCTTTCCAGCAGAAACATCTAATGAAAAAGTGTATTCAAGCACATCACTTTGTTTAAGTGGAGTTTTAAACCTGATTGCTATGTTTACATTACTTGTAAAATCTCCTGAAAAAAATATAAGTTCTGAACCATCTGAAGATAATTCAGCTCTGCAATTATTATTTAATAAAAATAATTGTTGAGGTCTATCTCCCAATGTACCAACAGTGGCTTTGCCCTTTATTAAAAAAGATTTAGTTATCTTTGGAATATTCAAGGTTACTTTAATATAATTTTCAGCACTAAAACCACTGGCGATACCATCATCACTAATTGTCGGGCTTCCAGAAATTGTAAACTTCGACTTATCGAAACTCGAATGCGCATATTCTAATATCTCAGAATATACATTTGGCTCAGTTGATATATTCCCAGTTTCTAAAGCCTTAGATTGATTAAGTTTATCAAGACCCACATCCGATATATTTGACAGTGCTACATTTGCGCCACCAAAGTTCAACATCTGCCAATATTCATCATTTATATAAGAAGGTGTTTCAACAAAATTGTAAGTATTATCATCTATTAAACTTTGAACTTTCGAAAAAGTATTATTTTTTGCATCAAAACAATCTAAAATTGCCCCCTTTGGATACCCGCCAATAGCATCTGAAACATCTTTTGAAAATGTTAAAATTCCACCATTTTGCAAATAAACCTTCTGATCTGTTGAAAGATAAAACATACCATTAAAATCGGCTCTTGCAGGAGGCAGCCCACCTTCGCTTTTAGGCAAAGAGGTTACGGCAGGGAACCCTTCAGCAACAGATGCAGCATTTGTTCCTGTTGCAGAATCCGGAATAGAATTTTTGGTTCCATTGAATGCCAACGGAGCGACCAATGCCGCCGGCTTTATAATTTCAGTTGATTTCATAAAATATATCTCCTATTGTGCTAAATCATTTCCACTCCAGAAAGGAGCTTGATCAAAACCTACCCAATCACTTCCTGAAAACCCAAATATATCATTATCAGGCAAAACATAAATTTTATATTTTACTCCGGCAGGCCTTGGCAAAACATTGGTATTCAACAAGACAACAATATCACTGAGAGTAGGTGTAAATTCAAAGACATAAACCATACTCATATCAAGATTATCTCTAACGTAAGCCCTCCCCTCCTTTTCAAAAAGAAGATGGAGATACTGGTTTATCTCAGGAACGCTCGCAGAAGTTCTTAAATAAAGTAATCTTCCTCGGAGTAACAATCGATACTGCTCAGTATCAAGAGTTGTCATCACACCATTAATGTTATAAGTTCGGGGAACTTGAAGTAAAAGTCCCCAAATTGAAAGTCCAAAATCATTTGCAGTAGTAATATTAAGAACATCAGTTGCCCAATTTTTCCAGAAATTATTATGATAATTAAGGTACCAGTTTTGTTTTTGAGTCAACAAACTATTCAAATTAGCAGCATTTGCATACTGCCACAGAATCTGACTTTCAAGATCTATATTATTTTTAAACTCAAAAATTTCACTCATTAATGCTCACCTTAATATTTTTGCTGGAAATAACACCTTTTTGATTAACGTGTATTGTAATTGCGTCAGTACTAAGCTCTTCTTCACTCAATCCAACCTTCAAACTTTTGACAACAATACCGGGAATAGCATTATTAACGCCTGCCGCTAATTCAAACGGCAAAATATCAACACCGATATCAAAACCGCTATATCCGGTAATATCTCCATTCGCAAACTCTTGAATCACATTTTTAATTGTAGATTCAAGCTCTGTTGACGCCGCAGTTCCCTTATCGACACTGATTGAAACATAAATCTCCACAGGTTCAGGACGACTAAACTTAACATTATAAGCTACACCGAACACAGCATCTCTAACTTGAACTGACGTTCCACCAGTATAACCACATCCGACAGACTTTATAGAAAAAATAGCATTTGCGACATCATCATCACTTCCACCATCAACACAACAATATATCGAATGAGGTTCGATACTCACTGTGTCATATTCAACCGTCTTATTCGTAAAATTATCATATACAAAGGCACTTTTGACATTTTCTGTGTCTAAAAGTACTTTATAATAATTTTCCAAAAGAGCCTTTCCTGTAAAAAGACCCGAATCTAAGAATCTTTGTTTAAAATGAGCATCACTTTCTCGTTCCGTACCAAGAGTTGCAGGAGAAGGATTAGTTATAGTCTCCCACCCAAAAGTTCCGTCAATAATTTTATTTAACTCTTCGGCTGCGCAAGCAACAGCCCCAAGTTCCAAAGACAGAAAATCACCTTGAACAGTTCCATCCTCTCCTATTGTTAAATCATTTTCCGCATAAAAAATCACACCACTTGGAGTAGAAGCTTTAGATCCGGCCTGAATTACTGTTCCCTTTTGCCCAGTAAGAACAACCCGCACCCTACTTGCAGAACCACTATCACGATACATCCCAAAATTTGCAAGTATCGCATCCAAGAACACACCATACGAAAGCATCACATTGAACAAATTCGCAACAAGGGCATTATTTTCGATAACAGAAGCCCTTGCGATAGTCTCCGTATCAATCAAACGACCTTGAGGAGTACTTTCTTCCAGTGAAATATCATCACCTAAAGCATTTTTAAATTCTTTTTGTACAATTTCTTTAATATCAGCAGTATCCGCAACAACAGTACCACTGCTTGTTATATATTCATAATTAGCCATTTAAAACCACCGTTCCAAATTCAGTTATTATTTTTGCTTCATAGGAATAAATTCCATTTTTAATTTCATAGAAAAAAGAGGAAACTCTTATTACTCCATCCAGCTCTTCCAAAGTTTTTATAATGTTTGCCTGAAACATATCAGTATTAGCTCTATCAGCAAAAAGAGTTTCCATATAAGGAACACCTTTTTTCTTATTAAAAGATAATTCCCCACTATTAGTGAGGACAGCATTTTTAGATATATTAGCCAAAGCCTCGCTATTAGAGGTTATTGCAATATTACCGCCTGCATCGACGTATATATCATTATTATTATCGGTAGCAATTGTTTTCATTGAGGGACTCCTGTATTACCTGAACCGGGTTCAACACCGGAATGAATGTGTGTACTCAAGCTTATTCCAGCACCCGTAACATCTCCTGACACATTTAAATTTCCACTTATAACAGTATCGCCCACAATAGAGATTCCGCTATCTTTTAAAGACAACTTTGCACTTCCGCTCTGAGTAGAAATTATAAGGGCTCCATCATCCTCTTCCCCAACAGAAAGCGAATTAATCCTATCAGGGATGAAGAACGCATCATTAAAACAATGTTTTCTGTAAGAATTTGGAGAAGACTCCTCTAATTTCTGCTTAAAAATAGAAATATCCCTATCGCAAGCAACAAGCCAACCAGTATCGCCCTGTTTTAATGGAAAGCTTAAAAATATACCACCACCCTGCAAAGTCAAAACAGGGATATTTACAATAGGCAGTTTTGATATTTTTTGTCCCAAAGATGCAACTCCGGTAATCGCAGGTTTTACAACAGCCCTGTTAGTAGTTCTGTCATAAGATTGAACAATCCCCGGCAAAACCTTTTCCATATCCATCAACGTCACATCCTTAATCATTCTGCACAACCCCTCCAGAGAATTCGTATCCGCAGGTTCTCTAGAAGGAATAGTTTGAGTAATATCAGCCATTATTTTTTATACCTCTTGTAATTTTTTCCCTGAATTTCACAATAAAAATCTTTATCACGTGTTGAAAATTTAAAGACCAAATCATAAATTTGGTAATAATCATTGATTGCAGGGAACTTTTCCGACTCTAATCTTACCCAATCAGAAGGATTTAAAGTCGGATCCAACAACACACTAAACTTAGCCCCATATTCAGTAGACTGAGGCACACTGACAAGCCCCGATGAAAGATTTATAAGTTTTACACCACCCCTTTCGCTCGCACCTACATTTGAAGTTACATTTTGAGTAACTTCTTCATCTTTATCAATAACTTTCAAAACTCCATTATCAAGAAAAGCTAAAAAATCACCGTATTTATTTAATTCTTCAACCAGTTTAGCTTTAGCCCCTGCAAAATTAAACGAATCAATAAGTTTTTTAGACTTACTTTTCCAAGCCAAAGGCACCCCTAATTGATTAGCGACATTCTGAGCGAACTGCATAGAAGAAACAGGCGTATCAGAAGAAAAAGTAATAATATTCTGGCGATTAAAATAATTAGTCTTAGCCTCGATATCAAGCCATATATCAGGCAATCCGCTAGGGATAGCTTGAATAATATCTCCCTTAAAAATTAAGCCGTACCCTGTATCAAGATACCCGGCATAAACACTAATCTGTTTTTGTTTACCCGGCTCAACATAAGGCGACATATAAGTTGAAAGGTATTCTACATCTTGCTTGGACAAATTAGCGACTGAAATCTTAGCATCAGCCGAGACATTTCCCATTCTTCTATGAATCTCACCTTTTAACCCAATATTTTTAATTTGTTTAACTCCATTCGGAGTAGAAATTTCGATGTAACAAACACGATTTTTCATAAATGGAACTCCTGTTGCTCAAACTAAGCATACCCCCCAATATTTAAAGATTACTCAGCCTCGAAAACCAAATTACAAGTCTTTCCGAAATTTACCCAATTAGGATACTCATCATTTTCAGTGACAAACTTAAAATTTCCACCGGCCTCTGTAATCATATAGGGATATGGCAAAATGCCCTGATTAGCGAAACAGGGTACATTTTGCACCAAATATTCATTATTGACAAAGAGTGAAAAAAGAGGAAGTCCTCTGTCAATAATACGGACAGTCATATCCCTATTAGCGATATTAACAAGGAACTCCTGATTAGGAGTTTGCTTCAAATCAATAGAGTAAGTTATCATTATACAAAATCCTTTTAAAACTCACAAAAATCACAATTGCTTAACTGCACTTTTTTGTCCTGAATTAACAGTAGAAGAATGTTTCGGCTCTTTCACCTGATCAGTAGACATCTTAACATACTGAGTTTGAGCGATTTGAACAGCTCTAAAAGACAAATTATAAACAGTTTTATTAAAATGGTCAGCGCCAACCTCAAAAGGCTTGGCGCAAATGACCATATTAGGAAACATCTCACCCTTAGCTTTTATAGTTAAAGCAGTGCCGTTACGGAAATACTCATCAATTTCCGCAAGCGAACTCTGGTCTTCGTCATCGAGGAGAATGGATAAAGAACCTTTATTTGGATTGAAGACCTCATGATCGGTAATTACAGCCCCATTTTCGAGCGGATGATCCATTAAAGTAACATCATCATTAATGCTACCGTTAAGGAAATGAACACGTGTTAAAACTTCATTATTATCCTTGTATATAGCAAAATTTTTATTAAAAGTATTAAGAGCAACTCGCAAAATAACGTTTGTTGCGACAGATTTCAAATTCATGCCCTAACTCCTGTATCCAAGCCATTAAAAGCCATTTTTATATTTTGTAATAAATCATTAGCAATACCTTCAGCATCAGTCGCTTGAGTTTGAATAGTAATATCACCGATAGTAAAGTTTTTTGTAGTTGTTGAATTACTATACGCACCAGCAATAGCGCCTTGTGGGATAGAAGCCAAAGGGATATTAGCAGTTGCAGCAATTGCATCTTTACCAAGCATCAAATCTCTCCAAACATTTGATTCGCTTTTATTTAAGACAGATTCTCCCTTATGAAGCTCTGCAACGTAACCGTCATAAGGGACATAATCGAGTCCGGCAGCCGCTGTCGCAGATTTTCGTTTCTTGCGATTTTGAAAACCTTTTACAGCCATTGCCCCCTGAACCAACAGCCCCGGAAATGTGAGATTTTTGAAGAAAAACTTTAGTATCGCTGGCATCTTGTCCCACATCTCCATAAAAATAGTTATCCACTTATGCTTTAATTGTTTGAGCCCACTAATTACACCTTCCTTGAATGTTTCAAAACTGCCCAGCCACTTATCAAACATAGAGGGTTTTCCACTTATCCACGCCCATAATTGCCCCAATACATAATTTAAAACCATTATCCCAGATATTATCAATAATAACGGAGCTAATGATACAAATAAGGATGCAGCTAAAGACATTATTGGAGGCACTAGAAAGCTAGCTACAACAGCAGCAATTTCTAACAATGATACTTTTATCATCTCAGAATTTTCTGCAAAAAAATCTATTACAGTCTTTAATCCATTCATTAAAGGTACAAGGATTGGAAGTAACAACTGATAAACATTTTTTATAATAGAACTAAATCCTAAAGAAATTCCAGTTAAAGAAGAAGTTAACTCTTCAGCTCGTTGTAAATCCTCTTCTGAAAATAAATTATATTTAGACGATTTTTCTAATTGCAGAGAATACGCATTAATTCCATTTTCAAGTAATGGAATTAATGATTGATCCAAACCCAAAGAATCTGCAAGATTTATTTTTTCCGCATCTGTTTTTAAATCCTTCATTTTTGCAGATATTACATCCAAAAGCTGTTCTGAAGTCTTTATTACATCAGGATTTATTTTATACATTTCTAATGATGTCTTTAAGCCATTACCACTACCACCATTTTTAACATCTAATAAATTATCATTCAAATGAGATATACTATTAGAAACATCATGGTTATTTCCACCATATTGTTTTGCAACACTTAGTATAGATTGGAATTTATTTGGATTAATTCCTGACGTAATCATTAAAGATTTCATTTCTTTAGCATCATTGGCATACGTAAATGTTTCTCTAATTGAGCTACCTAATGCCGAAAATACTATAGACCATTTCGAATATAAGCTTTTAATATTATTTAAAGATTTTAAAGAATTTGCATCTGCATCTTTCAAAATCTTTGATAAAGTACGAATAACACCCTCAAATGCGGAAAATTCAGAACCTAAACTTTCAATTTCCGTGGCAAGTGTTGAAAAAAACTTTGACTCAAATAAAGAATAAACAACTTCAAAATTATCCATTTAGCTAAATCCTCATTAATACTTGTATCCATTCCTTGTAAAAAAAAAATACTATGTTAAAATAAAGTAAAATAAAAATATGGAGGGAAATATGTATAATAAACAATCACTATTAGAAATCTTAGATACTCAAAATAGGTTTGGCAAAATTTTCTTATGGCTTTTTGTTAAGCCTTATACTTCAAGAATATTAAAAGCATTAAAAGATGATGATAAAATTCTTACTTGTAGCTTATATTGCTTCTTGAATGGAGATTCTGGATTTTACTTACTATTACAAGATAGAATCTTATTTATTATAGCCTCTCCGATAAATTCTAAAAAGGAACTATATTTAAATAATGTTGCTAGTTATACTAAAAGCACAGGACTTCTTACATCTGTAAATATAACTGATGCGGGTGGTAAAAGCTTCAATTTGGAAAATATCTCAGAAGAATGTGCAGATATTACTATAAAACATTTAAATGCACTAAAAGAGCAGATAGCAAATAAATAATAAAAACATTCAGTTTTTATTACATTAAAAAAAATGAAAATACCTAGAAATCCAATCGAAGAAATTGAATATTTATATCCAAACACTTTTTTTGATAAATCCCATGAAACTAATAGAAATGGAACAATAAATCAAAAAAAATTACCTCTTGCGTTGCAATTAAGTTTCATGGACAAAATAGTAATCAAGATATACGAAAAATATTTATTTGTATTCTTAACAATTTATATATTATGTACCATATTATTGATTTTTGCTAATCATAACTTGGGAAAACTTTGTCTGATAATATTAGTATGCAATATTATTTTTTACAAACCCTCAAAACAAATTTATAAAGCAAAAGTATTGATTCAAAAAGGTATTAATGAATTCAATAATAATTATAATTTTTCGGCAGCTATGGAAGCTTTTAAAAGAGCTCAAATTGAATACCCACAACTTTCAAATGAACTTAATGATTGGATTGGAGAATGCTATAGACTCCAAGAAAAATATTATGAAGCATTAGATTTTATACAAACACATACAGTAACAAGTAAACGTGTAAAAGTATTCACCCTTTATACATTAACAAAACGTTATGAGGATGCATTAAGATATTTTGAAGAAAGTTATACCGAAAAAGAAATAAAAGAACATCCTGCAATACTTATGCTACCTGTACGATTATTAGCTGGAATATTAAATCAACCTGAAAAAGCAATTGAATATTTAGAAGTTAAGCATAGCTACATATTTAAGCAATTTATGAATGATGAACTTAGCTACATAAAGGGAGGTTTAGCTATTTGCTACAAACTTACAGGAAACAGCCAAAAAGCTAAAGAAATTTATCAAGATATTTTAGCGTATGATCCTTATAATATAACTGCCCAAAAATCTTATGAAGAAATATTGAATTCTCAAAACACAAAACAAAATGAACAATAAAGTAAAAGCTTCAATTTGGAAAATATCTCAGAAGAATGTGCAGATATTACTATAAACCATTTAAATTCACTAAAAGAACAGATATTGAAATAATTTCACTTTCACTTGCTTTATAAAATTTGAAATGTTATACCTATATGTAGGTGGAGGTATGTATGCATATAAGATTATTTGGTAAGTATGTAAAGTTAGAAGGGTTTTTTAAAGACGATATCATTAAAGAAATCGGTGAGGTATTAGGTAACAAGAATCCTTTTAATGACGGTTATCCGGAAAAATATATCGAACTTGATGAAAATTTAAAAATGCTAGACTATTTTTTCCCACTCATGATATTTATGTTTCATCCAATCACAATTGTGATTATGATACTTGCCTGCTTTACGTTTCACTCAAAAGATATGATAATACTATTTCTAACTCTGTATGGATTTGGTCTTTGGAATTATCACAGTTTAAAAAACATCAAACAAGGTATAAAATACTACAATGATGGACAATATGAAGAAGCTCTAAAACATTTTTACAAATGTAATATTTTATTTGTTAGAGCTAATGACTGGATTTCGTATTCCCTAATTATTCTTAACAGACAAGAAGAAAATCTGGAATTTCTATACACCCATAACATTGCAAATGTACGTATTAAAATATTTCTGCAACACATACAATTAGCTAGATATCAAGAAGCTATTGACTACCTTAACAACGTAATTGATGAAGAAGAATTTAAAACTCATCCGTTTGCGGCGGTACTACCTGCTTTGTGCTATCTGAACTACTGCAAAGATCCTCAAAAAGCTATTGATTATATTGCAAGCAAGCAATTCATTTTTAAGTCTTCTAACAAACCTGAACTTTATTTAGTGTATCAATTCCTTGCTAAATGTTATAACGTTACTGGCGATACTGAACAAGAAAATAAAATCGCAAATATTTTAAATAATTTCAACTTCGATGGTGGCAGCATCGAAATAAAGGAAAAATTAAATAAAACTATAGAAAATATGACAAACAACTAATAATATTAATTTTATTGATAGAGGGGGGAAATTTTCTCCCCTCTATTTATTAACGTCTCATTTTTTTACTGTTATATTCCGAGATTAAATATTCGTTGTATTTAGGTATCACCTCAGCCTCCCAGATTTTGAAGGCATCTTCCAGAGAATATACCGTCTTTAATTCGTATAAAGTGGCTTTTCCTGATGCGACAATTTGCCCGATAAATTGGTCAACATTTCTGTAATCTTCGGTTCTGCAAGGGAGATGAATTTTTCCAAGAAAGCTAAGCCCTTGCCATTCCCGAAAAAACTACAATTGTACTCAATCATTGCAAACTCTAATTGCGCCAACACTTCCCAATCAGGAACGTGATTATCAATCAATGCTTTATTTACTAATGCTATCGGAGTTCCATCATCTCTAATTCGTTCAACGTAAGCCATCATTTTTATCATTGTCTCCTCTGACACACGATAATCGCCTATTTTTGGGAGAATTGAAACCGGATATTTTGCAATAATTTCTCTTCCAACAGTCGCCGGTAATTTTGAAATATTAAACTTTACATCCTTTATTACGATTTCCTTTGGCTCAATAAGCATTTTTCCTCCTTATTTTTAACTGTATAATATTCCTTTCTGCTCCGCTTTACACAAAACAGAAAGGAATATTTCTCATTTCTGTTAACTAAATTTTATTTTCAAAGACAAAGCCATAAGTCTTTGTCTTGATTCTGCCGCCTGAAGCTACACTGTTTCCTGGCAGACCTTTTGTAATTCTTCCAGGTCCAAGAATTTTTTTCGACCCATCCGGATAATTAGCAATAAAAGTTATAACATCTTTATTTGAGAGTTTTCCTTTAGCAACTCTATTAGCCTCAAACAAGAAATCAAGATAACTTTCTTCTTCGGTTCCCGGAATTACAGATATTGTAACTTCCAAAGGCTTCGGAGCAGACCAAACAACAAGATCGCCATTCAACCCCATACCGTATTCTGTAATTTGCAACTCCGGAAAATCCAGAGGATCACTATCATCGGCAAATGCTCGGCAAACAAAGCCGCTTGGGTAAGTACCACTTGCTATAACAGTCAGCGATAACCCTGTACCTGATACATCTTGCATACTTTACTTCCTTTCATAATTATATTTGTCAATATACACATCTATAAAATTTCGACTAGATAAGCGTATGTACACCTTCCACCTTACGAATAGAATCACCTTTAGAGTATAAAAGTGAATATTCTGCAATATACTTGGTGCGTCCGTCGGCAACCTCTTGTTTTAGCTCAACAGAAACAATATATCCATTCAAATAAACAGTCTGCCAAGCATTTTCGTCACCCGTATATTGGGTAATATAAGCTTTTTGTTCATTAGTTAAATCTTTTTCAGCAGAAATCGTTCCGTTATTTTTAGCTTCCAAAGCAATCGCCTGCAGTGCACCCTCAAGAAGACTTATGCCATCGGTATTTGCAGAAACCTTATCCAAAGCAACGAAAAGATTTAAGATTGAAGTTTTCATTGCATCTTTTAGCCAAATTTCATTAGCAAAAACGCCAATATCCGTACCATCTGCCAGATATCCGTCCTGATAGAACTCTAATTTTGTACCTGATTTTTGAGTTTGACCATTGTAGTTTATCTTCAAACCATCAAGTTTTCCCGCCAAATCGTCAGAATCAACAGAAACAGATTGGTTATCAAATTGTTGATACATATAATTTACTGTTCCGTTAATTTTATCATAATCAGTTGCCGCTAAAATTGTTGCAGGCATCAAGTAAGCCGGCAAATCACCAACCGTATCAGAATAGTTCGCACACATGCCGGAATATTTAGCTGCGACACCAATCATATCATTATAGTTTGAACTATTTACATCAAACACGAACATATATTCATTATTCTGTTCATCACAAAACGCGCCAATCGCATCCAAATCTTCAGTTGTCAATTCATCAACAAAAGCAAATGATGCAAAGTTGTTTGAAATTTGTACGGATTCATTTAAAACATCAGCAATTGATTGAGCCTCAACACCGTTAGAAGCAATAGCATTTTTTCCAACAGTCCAACCGACCAAATCTGCAGTAGTATCTTTTTCTTTTGGCAACGCATAAGTAATAACATTATCACCTGCTTCACCGCCGGTCAGAACAAATGAAGACATTTCTTCATCAAACGCAACAGTAGCACTTGTCCACAATTCACCTGCATCAGCATTCTTAACAATTGCTTCTTGTAATTTAGTTGCGACATCTGCGTATGATGAGGCTTCTGTGAATGATAGATTTTGCAAATCATAATTCACACCACCCATAGACAGAGTCATTTGACCATTAGAAACTTTCTTAAACTCCTCAAGAGAAGGCAATTTATAAGTTGAACGTAAATAAGGCTTTGAATCTTCTTTTGCATAACGCATAACAGAAATTTTCTTTGCCTTGTTGCTTTGCTTACTAATCCAGCCAAAATATGCCGCTGCAATTTTAGCTTCTTTTGAATCGGCTCCGGCAAAGTCTGAAACAGCCATTGAATTACTAAACTCTATAACATTTCCGGTCGGAAATAATGAATTTTCTGTGAACAGCCTTAATATTAAATCTTTTCTACTGGCTGCGGCATTTCCACCTTGACCGGAAGTTATATTTACATATTTATTTTGTGAAATCGGCATTTTATATCCCTTTCATTTTTAATTTGTATCCGGAAATTTCTTTATAAGGAGCATTCCAGCTACATTCCGTAACAAACGTTATATCAAAATAAGGCATTGCCGATAAATTGGCAGAATCATCCTCTATGTTATCCTGCTTAATACCAGAAGGATTATATATTGAATAACCTGCGTCCTGTATTTCGGCAATTCCATAAGGACTTACCAGCCAGCTTGCAATCATCTTTAGAACATCTTTTGCGCAAAGCGTTTCTTCTTTATCCGACAGAAGATTACGCCTTAATGCACTTATTCTAATCCGAATTTCTTCTCTAAAGACTTCCTCACTGACAATAAGCCCATCTTTCTTGGTAGTTCTTGAGAACTGAGTACCACGCTGCGAAACATCCAAAACAGAAACATAAACCACTGGTTTTATTTCATTAAACTTAGATGGCTGGATAAGCTTACAAACTTTCCAACCATCTACTTCAAAATTTAGGAGGGCAGCTTTTATAAAAGAAATAACATCAGCGTAAACCTGATTTTCTGTTTTAATCATTAGCGTAACTCCTTAATTTCAACGACAAGCACTCCGCACCAGCCGTTATATTCATACCAGGGAACATTAGATACAACCTCCCAGATAGAATCATTTATAATAAATCTATCAGGTTGACTGTATTCATCGTTTCCGTGAACATCCAAAGGAACATATATCTGTCTGTAATTTTTTGTCATATCAAGACAAGCAACCTTATATAAAGACAAATCAACAGCCTGTACGCTTCCTCTGACAAGAACAGGGTCGGCATACTTAGGAACACTTACCCCAAAACTGTTTATTTCATTCCCCAAGAATTTTGAATATTTAAATGTCTGCTTTGGTATCAACATTAAAGCAGCTTGCAAAATATTATGACAATTTAAATCCATAATACATCCTATTACAATAGAGTCCGTACAAAGGAACCACCAAGCAAGAGTGGTATTGGTAAAACAACACTTAACAAAGCTAACAATTCAGCCCCGTATTGTGTCTGATTAAGCCAATATTCGAAGGCACCCAAGCTTGGCGGAGGAACCATTGAAACACTTACTTTATCTATGGAAGCAGAAGCTGTCATATTAACCGAAGTATTCCCTTCTTTAATACTTTTTTGCAACGCTAACAAATGAGCTGCAAAAAGATATATTGCCAACTTTCTGCTTTCATCGGAAAGTTTTCCATAATTCACAGGAGACACATAGCATTTTGCACGAGTCAAATAGAGTGAAATATTTTCGACACCATCAAATTCAGGAAAATTTAAGATAAAATCGTCAACCGTAATATCTAACTCTGTCATTATCCCTCATTTCTGGTTGTCTTAGGTCTTTTCTTTCCTTGTTTTTTGTAATCCTTAGGAGTAAGTTGAGCTGAATCATCTTTTGTTAGTTCAACTGATGATTTTTCAGCATTTCTTTCGTTTGTACAGACCTTTAGTACACCGCGTTCAATATGACGCAAGAATATAGGATTATCTTGAAGTTTTGCAAACTCGTCATCCGTTACTGGGGTAAGTACCCCCTCAGGAGTAACCAAAGTTTTTTTATCAATTACATCCGCACCACCTCGAATAGTAATTACCTGCTTAACTTCGTTAATCCCCCTTGCGCCTTTTGTGTATATGGCATAATTAACATTTGCTGCCATTTTACTAACTATGTATTTTGTCATTTTTCCTCCTCAATCGCTTTATATGCTAAGCTCTTAAATTCCCGTATATCTAACAACACCAACAGGCTGTCTTACTAATACACCGGCTGTCGCATTAGAATAATCTTCTAAGAAACCTTTAGCTTTTTTCTCAACACCTAAAAGCCTAAACACTTCTTGAATATATTGATCCATAACGCGTTTTCCGTTTAACATTTCAGCGTGAATGACGAAAATATTTTCTCCGCCGTTAGCCTTATCAAGCTGAACAGCAGATTCAATTCGAACATTTGGATACATAGATTTAATCCATTCATAAACAGATCTGGTACCCATATCATTTTGAACAGATAAAAATTCCATACAAGAAATTGACACTGATAAAACAGCCGCATCTCTTTCCGGTCTAAACAGATTTCCGGTTTGAGCTCTTAAGGCATTCATAGCAGTCCTAATATCTGTACAAATTTCATCATAAGTCTTTGTTGACCATTTTGTATCACTCTTAGCACCTTGCGCAACAGTAACATAAGCAGGCAAATTAGGGTCATTCAAAAAACCGTAAGTTCTATTTGCACCGGAATTATATCCAAAGAAACCAACATTGTTCATCTCAATTGCTAAAGCTTCTGCAGCAGCAGTTCTTTTTTCAGTTTCCGCAGAAATAAGCATTTTGCCGGCTCTTTCCTGCTCAAGAATACCAACGTTACAGCCTTCTTCAAATCTCACAATATCACGGCATTCATAATTAGCATTCCAAGAAGAAAGCGGAATATCAGTATCATCTCCGTAAGGGCGAGGTCTTCCGGTTCTTTCAAGAACTCTTTGAACAATTTCTTTATCAGCCCAGTTACCGGCGATTGTTCTACCTACAATCGAATCGATTTCTCTTGCCGCAGTAGCAACCTCAACCGCTTCTGCAATCCAATACTGTAAAACCTGAACAGGAGTTGAAAGAGAAGGAGTAGTTACCATAGGAATAGAAGCATCCATTGCATATTTTTTTGAATAAGCGCTTATATCAGCTAAAGCCTCAGCACTACAGCCAATACCTAACATATCCAAAGTCTTTTTTGTAGTTTCACTATCCATTGCATAAGAACGAACTTTCAATGCAGGAATATGACTACGAATTTCAGTTTGTTTCATTAATTTTTATCTCCTATATTTTGTAAAAATAATTTTTAATAACCATTTAAGCTGTGAAAATTATTATTTAAGTTCGAGAATTGCAGCCTGACCAGCTTCTGCAGAAATAAGTATGAATTTAGCATTTGCAATCACAGTTTTGCCGGAAGCGGCCTCAGCATTAACGAATGCTGAAATCTTACCGTTAGCAGGATCAAATGCCGCAATATAATTCGGTTTCACTTCAGTTTCAGACGCAACATAAATATGTCCTTGAGAACAAATTTCGCCAACAACGCCGTCAGCTAAATCAAGACTTGGAGCCAAATCGGTAGAACAAGTGAAATTTTTAGGCCCAATTGCAACTCCAACAAAAGCACCCTCACCACCGACAGTCAATTCACCATCATTTTCAGAAGCTGTAAATACTCGACCAATAGCAGGTAGAACATCTGCATTAGCTTTAAGAACATAAGGTGTAACACATTTAGAAGAAGTATCTGCTAATTCTCCAATAACACCAATTGTTTGTTGTTGATAAACTTTTTTTTGTAATGTCATTTTAATAATCTCCTTTTATTTTAAATATTGTTCAAAAGCCTTGTCTTTAGCGTAAAAATCATCAGCTACACCAAACCCATATATGATAGTTGACTGATGATCAAACGATTTATCCATAGAGGAAGAAGGCTTGTCGATTGAATCAAAAGTAATTTTCTTATCCATAACTCTGACATCAGCACCCATTCTACCTTGTTCAACAAGTGCGACGTGATTACCTCTAATATTTTTTTGAACCGCATCATAAGGTTGTCCGTTATAAACACCCGGAGTAAGGTCATAGTCACAAAAATACCCCATAGAAAGTTGTTTTTTACCACTTTCGATTTGGTCTTTAAGGTGTTCGGAAAAGATTTTCAAATCACCATATACTACACCATCTTTAGAATAAACATTTTCCCCGATAACACCGTGAACTCCCTTATTTTCAGCAGGCACCATACCATCACCACTACCGAGCATATCGTGTTCATCGACAATAGGCAGAAGTTTGAACCCGTTAATAGCCTCATCATTTGCAAGTTCTTCTTCGGGTCTTAAGACATTATAGACCTTATCAGGTTCCAACTCATCAGAAATCTGTTTTCCTAAATAAGGAAAAACACCGGCTTTTGAGAGTGGATTATTTTCGATGAGCCAAAATTCGTTATGATCAACTATTTTCATTTTTTACCCTTTCTAACTAAAATTAATGGCAGAAGCGACTTCTGCCAAACTCATTATGTGATATCACTATTTACAAATTATCAGACTCTACATTCGGTTGAATTTCAATAGAATTTTTCTTTACATCAGATGACTTATCTGATTTTTTACTTTCTAAAGATGGAGCACTCCCAACAAGAGAATTAAAACCACTATCAGGATCTACTCTCAAAGCCTCACGACACTCATCTTTTGAAATAACACCCGATGCAACATAGCTTGAATTTATCCGAGATTTAATTTCATTACACTCAGCAAGTTCACGTCCCGAAGGAGTATCTATAGAATTAAAGACGCTTTGAATTATATATTTTTTACCAAACATAGATTTCAAAAGCAAAGCGTAGTGAAAATTCAAGTAAGGAACATAATCCTCATTTTCAATTAAACGTAACAACGCATTATACTGAGCCTCTTCAAAATTTCCGGAGGAATTAAATCCTTTAGGCTGTGTTTCTAGCAATTTTGTTGCATGAATTCCCGCCGCAGCCGCAACCAGCTGATATTGCGACATAAGAACTGCATCAAAATCAGCCAAAGAAGTATCAATTTGCCCAATTGCCTGATCTGGGCGCTTAATAACTACCCCCCAATTGTCACGGAAATAAGAAAAAGCTTTTGCATCATTTTCTGCCTTACTCTGATTAAGAGCATAATTACTTAAATTTCCATCCATATAAAGCAGACGCTTCGATTTTGCGAGCATAGGTGCTTCATTTGCAACACTTTCAGCAGCATAAACCCTTTGATAAACCAACTGAGGAATCGGATAGCCACCGTAGTAATAAGTCGGTTTTAAAATATCCGGAACATTACCGTTAACAGATTTGATAACCCAAGATTTATGTAAACGCTTTCCATCCGGCAATCTATACCAAGTAGGCTCATAAAAGCTCTCAGATGCAGTATTTGTTGCAGAATTCACATCCAACTCCGGCGCAACCCAATAAGGATCTAAATTTACCATTCCCTTGTACGCACCATCTCGAATTTTATCTATATTAAATGGCAGTTCGTAATTAATTCCATCAACAAGCGGATAAGCATAAGCAACCCCAAACTGGCGTTTTTTCTCTGCAAATTCCTGAGCCAATTCTTTTATTTTAAAGCCGACTTTACTATCAGAAAGATTTTTTAACTCAACCAAAAGTTCTTTATCTTCTGCCAGAATATCTTTTTCGCAATAAGATATTTTATAATCAGGAGCCATCGCATCCTTTGGAGGCAATGCACAGCATTTGTTAATCAACCAATTTTGAGTAAGTATAGCGCAGGCCTGAAACCCAATAAACCCTTGCAATGCAAAATGAGTATAAATAATATCATCAACTTGTCCGTAAATTGCATAAGCTGAATTAAGTTTATTCCCATCGTTAATTCCATCCATCGCAACACCAGACATAGTCTGCGGGATTAAATCTTTTTGAGTTTTCTGCAAGGAATGAGCCAAAAGCTCATTTCTATCCGTTTCCGGAAGCAAAAAACGAGCATTATCTTCTTTTTTGGAAGATAACTTTAATAAAGCATCATCAATTTTTCTTTGTACATATTCATCAAACTTTTTCAACATAATTTAACTTACCTCATAGCAATCGGCATATCACGTTCTAGTGCATACCTAATAGCATCAATAGTATGATCATTTTTATCAGGATATTCGTTCCTGACAGAACCGTCTCTATTTTTTTCAAACTCACACATAGAGAATTCTCTTTTTACATTAGGGCACCTGACAGGATCAATAACAATTTTTTCCAACCCTTGCAAAAACTTAAATCCAAAACCTCTTGAACCTTGACCCTTCTTAGCACCACAAATCGGAAATCCGGCATCCCAGAATTCACCAATAGATTTAGGATCCTCGCTATCTGCAATAATTTCAGAGTAAGGAGAATGAACAGCTGAAACTTTCTCAATAGCCGCAGCATTAAGAAGTCCATACTCAAACACTTCATTAAAAACAAAGATACGTTTCAACTTCTTATTATAATTACATTGCACAAAACAAAAAGGATCAGCAGCATACCCCCAGTCTATTCCTTCTCGAATATTATCGAAACCCTGAATTTCTTCATTCGTAATTTCACGAACCTCAATATTTTGAAAAACAGTTAACCCCGTACCTGTCATTTCTCCAAGATATTCATGCCTGTAAGCAAGCTCATTTACCTTTTTTAAATGCTCAGCCTCAAGGAAGAACTGTTTTCCAAGCCAATCGACAGGGACATCTAGATAAGTTGAATGATGAACTATTCTGTCATCTCTAACTTCCTGAACCTCCAAATTAATCCAGTTAGACGCATTTGCGGGAGGATTGTAAGACTTAAAAGAAACGAACTTATCACCACCTCTAAGAATAGACTGTTCAACGCTTCGAATTTCTCCCATTCCATCGGCTTCATTCACTTCTTCAAACCAACTAAACTTATAATACCCTCCGTTAGCAGGTTTAATCGATTTCAACTTTTGCGGATCATCCATCCCGACAAACAATATTTCTTGACCTGTCGGAAGGTATTCAAGTTTAAGAGGACTCTTATAAGACTTCCAATCTTCAGAAACTTCTAAAATACTGATAGCCCATTTTAGCTGATTATATACACTTTTTTCGAGTGAGACACCGTATTTTCTAAGACAAATTCCATTAGCAAGCGGATCTTTCATTATCCCCGTAATAATTTCTATACTGATAAAACTAGATTTCGAAGAACCACGACCTCCTTTTAACCAATAATGAGTATGCTTATTAGATAGTACATCCTTATGCACCTTAAAAAAAGAAGGTGCAATCAACTTTGACAAACTTTTTTCCATAAATAAATATCTTTTCAAATTCAAAAAAACAGGCAGGACGCAATGCCCTGCCACAAGATTAATAAATCAAAGAGAGTAAGAATTTAGGAATGTGTATAACTTAAAAACTTTTTTTGAGAACCAATTCGTCTATTATTAAAATTATAAATAGTTCCTCTGTTATTGTAATAAACTCGTTCATTTGAAGCCGTACCACTCAAGACAACAAAATGTTCTATTTTCTTTTGAATAATTTTATTCCTTAAATTAACAGCTTTTTTTCCTGTTTTTCTGGTAATTAACTTGAGCCCTCCGTCCATAGAACACTCCCAAATAGCCGCCACAGTTTGCCCGCAAAAAGCACAAGCATCTAGGAAATATAACCTTTTCCAAGCCTTACTTGTCGGCATATTGTAAACTTTGCACGGCTGCTCATGATTACAGCAAAATACCGTATACTCCATCACAAGTATAACCCTTCCTTCCCCACGGTCGATACCGAGCCATCTACATTAACATCTATAGTATCCAACCTATTGCATAAGCTTTAAAGCAGTTAGTACTCTGTAGTTAACTCCGGTCATCTACATTCTCATTATAACCTTAAACCTAGGCATTGTATAGTGTTTCAGCCTATATTTAAGAAAAGTCGTTACATTCAAAATTCATATACTTTTTTAAAACACAGTTATAACAAGCAATTTGCACAAAAACTTATGCAGGAACAAAAACCTTTTTCGAAACAAAATTTCTAATAATAACGTAGATATAAGCGGAACACATCCCTTAAGCCAATGTTTTATCAATTGAATGGGTAAACTATTATTTATTTAACAATGTATATTTACATAGAAAGGCTAAGTATGAAAGAGGCAATAATACTTTTAAATAATCACTTAAGAGAAGTTTTCGAAAAATCTACAACGTGGTTTATAATACTGTTTATAACGCAAATAATAACGATAGCGATAGTAATCTATACTTATTTAGAATTGGAAAACAGTAATTATCACTATTATATGAACACAAAAACCAGTTTGGAAAAAATCCATAATGTTAAAATCGACACATACGACGGAAACATCGAAACAAAACTGTCAACAGAAGAGAAAATTATCAGAAAACAAAATAGGAAATGGCACCTCAAATATCTATTCAAATAGAATTATTTACCAATACAAAAATGAGAAAATATATTGTCCAAAATCTCATCAGTAATGACTTCACCAGTAATCTCATCAAGACATAACAGTGCAGACTTCAAATCAATAGATATCATATCCTGAAGCTCATTTACTTTTGCCGCATCAAGAGCGTGAACCAAGTTTTCTCTACAATTCTTAAGACACTCTTCCTGTCTTTGATTAGTGATAAATTCCGTTTCCTCAGAAGAAAAATCACATACTATATCTTTAACCTGAGACTGTAACTCTTCAATTCCTACACCTGATAAAGTTGAAATTCTAACAACTCCACTCTCATCAAACGGAAGTTCATTTTGATAAATCGGAAGATCTGCTTTATTTGCAACAATTATATGCTTCTTATTTTTTAGAAGATTCCAAATTTCTAAGTCTTCTTTATCAAACTTTCTGGAAGAATCGTACATAAATAGAATCAAGTCCGCATCTTCAACAGATTGTTTAGAATACTCAATACCAATTTCCTCAACCTTTCCTACTTCAGCACCCTCACGAATTCCAGCTGTATCTATTAAAGTAACAGCAACATCCCAATCTAAATTTTCTTTGAGGACATCTCTGGTCGTACCGGCAATATCTGTAACTATAGCTCTTTCTGTATTGAGAAACTTATTAAACAAAGACGACTTTCCAACATTCGGTTTACCTGCAATAGCAACCTTTATACCTTGCCTTAAAATATCCGAACTTTTAACACACGCCAAAATCTTATCGATTTCTTTTAATGAATGTTCAAAACGTCCAATTAAATATGAATATTCAGGCTCAGCAACATCTTCCGGGAAATCAATTCCAGCAACAATTCTTGATAAAGTTTCAAAAATCTCACCTTTAATTTCTTCAACTTTTTGCCTTAAAACTCCTGACAAATTTTTAGCAGATTGAATCGCAAAATTTTTAGTTTTAGCATGAATCAAATCAGCAACAGCCTCAGCTTGAGAAAGATCCATTTTTTTATTTAAGAAAGCTCTCTTAGTAAACTCCCCTCGTTCTGCAAGCCTAGCACCTGATTTTAGAGTTAAGTTTAAAATATTTTTAACAACATTAACCCCACCGTGACAATGAATTTCTATTACATCTTCTCCTGTATAACTTTTTGGAGCCTTAAAAGGAAGAACCAAAACTTCATCAATCTTGACATCTCCATCGACAATCCATCCGTGAGCTATATGCCCAGGAACAAGATTTTTACCGGAGAAAATTTTCTCTGCGATTTGAAAGCTTTTTTCCCCAGAAATTCTTATAACGCCAACGCCTCCAGTACCAATTGGAGTTGCAATAGCTGTAATAGTTTCAAATTCATTCAACAAGTTCATAACCTAGATTATTACATAAAAAAATTTTCAAACAAAGCCCTTTTCTAAGATTTACAAAAAAAAATTACCACTATAAAATATAGTCTATGGAAGACAAAAATATTGATATAGTAGTAAAAAAACTAAATGATGCGAAACAACCTCAGAGTGAATTTGTAAACTTAATGAACAACTTCAATGATCCGTATCTGGTGTTGATAGCTTGCATATTAAGCCTAAGAACAAATGACAAAACTACTTATCCTGCGACTCTGCGAATGTTGAAACTAGGAAAAACTCCGGAAGATTTTGCAAAATGCGATATCAAAAAACTTGAAGAAGCAATTTACCCAGTAGGGTTTTACGCAAACAAAGCCAAGCAGATAATCCAACTTTCAAAAGAAATAGTAGAACTCGGCAAAGTTCCGGAAACAATTGAAGAACTTATAAAATTTAACGGAGTTGGAAGAAAAACTGCAAACTTAGTAGTTGCAAAAGGGTTTAATAAACCTGCAATTTGTGTAGATGTCCACGTGCACAGAATTTTTAACAGAATGGGATACGTAAAAACAAAAACACCTGAAGAAACAGAATTTGCACTACGAGCAAAACTCCCTAAGAAATATTGGATAGACATAAACACCTTAATTGTCACACACGGTCAGAATGTATGTAAACCACAAAAACCAAAATGCAACGAATGCCCAATAAAAGAATATTGTGACAAACTCATATAAAAAGTCATTAAAATAAATTAATAAAGTAGCAAAAATTTATTTTAGGGATTTTAATAAAATACAAAGTAAAAAAGAGGAAATATTTATGAAAATTCAAAGATTATTAAACAATATTCAAACAAGAATACAAAGAAGAAACTTTGTAAAAAAAGAAAATGAAATTAACAAATATTTAAAAATCCACGATGTACTTCAAACAGGAGACTCATACGCACAAATACAAGGAGCTAGAGAAACAATTGCGAACTATGCAAAGGAACACGCAGTTTCAGTAGACATATACGAAGCAAGAAAAGCCCTTGATGAAGCTACAGATTTTGATGAACATATACAAAACAATCTTTCAGACAAATTAAATCTTATTGTAACGAATATGTTAACAGGCAAATCAAAGAGCCGCTTTGTATCAGCCAAAACAGATATTACATATCCAAAGACAAGACAAACTTACAAATTGTACCCTGTATACGGTGAAGAAACAGAAATCGCAATGCCGGTTTTATCTAATACTGAGGACAACTTCATAAGACACCTGTACAGAAACATTGAAGACTTGACTAAACAAGTAACAAAAACCAGCAAAAATGGTTAATTACTGAAACCCAAACAACACATATCCATAATATATTAAATCTATTGCTTTTAAACTTAAATTATGCAATAATCTAGCTAAGAATCTCTACTAAAAGATAGAAATTCGGGGTTAATGACAATATATTTAATAGGAGTGTGAGATGGGTATTACGAACTCTCATAAAGTCGACACATCCAAATTAGATGAAATCATCAATGAATATGAAGGGAAAAAATCTAATTTGATTGCGATTTTGCAAAAAGTTCAGGAAGTTTACAGATATCTTCCTGAAGATGCTATGATTTACATTGGAACAAAAATGGAAGGGCTATCCCCTGCAACAGTATTTGGGGTAGCCACTTTTTATGCCCAATTTTCATTAGAGCCAAAGGGCAAATACGAAATAAAGGTTTGTGACGGAACCGCTTGCCACGTAAGAGGCTCTATGCCTGTACTAAATGCAATAAAAGCACGTTTAGACATCAAAGACGGTCAGCTAACAACAGATGACGGACTATTCTCGTTAGAAACCGTTAGTTGTCTTGGTGCATGCGGTCTGGCACCAGTAGTAGTAATTAACGGGAAAGTTTACCCGCAAATGACTTCAGACGCAATCAAAATTGTATTGGATACTTTACTGAAAGAGGAAAAGTAGTATGGGAAAAACAGCATTAAATATAAATATAAAAGCGGAGCAGGAAAAGGCTAAATCCGAAATAACAAAACAAGGATTAAGAGTTCTTGTATGTGCAGGAACAGGTTGCGTAGCAAACGGTTCATTAAAAGTAATCGAAAAATTTAAAGAACTTGGAGCTGACGTATCAGTCCTAACAGATTACGATAAAATGACAATTGTCCCAACAGGATGCCATGGATTTTGTGAACAAGGTGTACTTGTCGTAATACCTGACAAACACGTTACATATGTAAAAGTAAAAGTAGAAGACGTTGAAGAAATATATGAAAGTCATATTAGAAACAACAAACCGGTAGAAAGATTACTTTATGTTGACCCAATTACTCACGAACACGTAATGGACGACGAACATATCAATTTCTATGCAAAACAGACAAGAACTGCACTTGCAAATTGCGGAAACATCAACGCTGAAAGTATTGATGAGGCGATTGCAGTAAGAGGCTACGAAGCATTATCAAAAGTATTAGAAGAAAATGACCCTGATGCAGTAATTGCAGAAATCGAAAAATCCGGCTTAAGAGGCCGTGGTGGCGGAGGCTTCCCAACAGGAAGGAAGTGGAGATTTACAGCTGCTAATAAAGGTGGCAAGTCGTATATCGTATGTAATGGTGACGAAGGTGACCCTGGTGCGTTTATGGATAGATCCGTAATGGAAGGCGATCCGCACAAATTGTTAGAAGGTATGGCAATTGCAGCGTTTGCAATTGGAGCTGATGAAGGTTATATCTACGTCCGCGCAGAATATCCTCTTGCAATTAAACGTTTAAGAAAAGCTATTGCAGATGCAGAAGAAAGACACTACTTGGGTAAAAATATTATGGGCAGTGATTTTTCATTGACTATTCATATTAAAGAAGGTGCAGGAGCATTTGTTTGTGGTGAAGAAACTGCACTTATTGCCTCAATTGAAGGTGAAAGAGGTATGCCTAGACCAAAACCGCCTTTCCCTGCAAACAAAGGTCTTTTCGGACGTCCGACATTGATTAACAACGTAGAAACTCTTGCAAATGTCCCTGTAATTATGCTAAAAGGTGCAGACTGGTTTGCATCATTGGGTACAGAAACTTCTAAGGGTACTAAAACATTTGCTCTTACCGGCGAAGTTAACAATACCGGTCTTATCGAAGTTCCAATGGGAACAACACTTCGTCAAATCGTATTTGATATCGGAGGCGGCATTAGAGGTGGTAAGAAATTTAAAGCTGTCCAAATCGGTGGACCTTCAGGCGGTTGCTTGACTGAAGAGCACCTAGATTTACCAATGGATTATGACAGCCTTACAAAAGCCGGAGCAATGGTTGGATCTGGCGGTCTTGTAGTTATGGCAGAAGACACATGTATCGTAGAAGTAGCAAGATTCTTTATGAACTTTACTCAGCACGAAAGCTGCGGTAAGTGTGTACCTTGTCGTGAAGGTACTAAAAACATGTTGAGAATTCTTGAAAAGATTGTAGCAGGCAAAGGTGAAATGAAGGATCTGGAAACCTTAGAAGAGCTTGCAAAATCAGTTAAAGAAGGCTCACTATGCGGATTAGGAAAAACCGCTCCAAACCCTGTTTTATCTACTCTAAAATACTTTAGAGATGAATACATTGCACACATAAAAGATAAAAAATGTCCTGCAGGAGTATGTACAGCGATGAAGAAAATCGTTATTGTACCTGAACTTTGTAAGGGATGTACAAAATGTGCAAGAACTTGCCCAGTGGGCGCAATCGATGGAACAATCAAGCAGCCACATCATATTAATCAAGAAAAATGTATTAAGTGTGAGGCCTGCCTAACAAATTGTCCATTCAAGGCTATCGTATTAGAGTAAACCTAAAACAATAAGGAATAAAGATTATGACAGATAAGAAAACACTATTTATAGATGGCAAAGAGGTTGAATTCACAGATGAACCGAATTTACTTGAAGTTATAAGAAAAGCAGGCATGAATATTCCAACATTTTGTTACAGACCTGATTTGACATCATTTGGAGCTTGCAGAATGTGCGTAGTAGAGGTTGAAGGCAGAGGAATACAATCTTCTTGCACAATGCCTCCTGAAGCAGGACTAAAAATTCATCTTAATACAGAGAAAACAAGAAGAATCAGAAAAACCGTATTGGAACTTCTTCTTGCAAATCACGATAGAAAATGTCTAACTTGCGATAAGAACGGAAGTTGTGAATTACAACAATACGCAGAAGAATATGGCATTACAAATATCAGATTCCCTGATAAAGCTTTAGAAGATTACTTGCCGGTAGATGACAGCAGTCCGTCTATTGTAAGAGATCCTAACAAATGTATTCTTTGCGGAGCTTGCGTGAGAGCTTGTTCAGAATTCCAAGGACATTCAGTATTAGGCTTTGCAAACAGAGGCGCAAAGACTGTTGTTCAACCGATGAATGGCAGACCTTTGGGTCAAGTAGATTGCGTAAACTGCGGACAATGTGTTGCAGTATGTCCGACAGGAGCATTGACAATCAAAGATGATACAGAAAAAGTATGGGCAGAAATTACTAATCCTGAAAAAACAGTGGTTGTTCAAATGGCACCGGCAACACGTGTTGCGTTGGGTGAAATGTTTGGACTTAAGCCTGGTGAAAACTCAATTGGCTTAATGAATGCGGCTTTGAGAAAAATTGGATTTAATCTTGTATTTGATACAAACTTCTCAGCAGATTTGACTATTATGGAAGAAGCTACTGAATTTTTGGAAAGATTAAAATCAGGTAAAGACTTGCCGTTATTTACATCTTGCTGCCCGGCTTGGATTAAGTATTTGGAAACTCAACATCCTGAAATGCTTAAGCATCTATCAAGCTGTAAATCACCAATGTCAATGCTTTCACCTGTATTGGTTGACCTTGTTCCAAAATACTTCAATGTTGAAAGAGAAAATTTGGTTGTAGTAGCAGTAATGCCTTGTACAGCTAAGAAATATGAATGCAAACGTCCGGAAATGTACAGAAACGGCCGACCTGACACAGATTACGTAATCACGACAAAAGAACTCGGGAAAATGATAAGAAGTGCAGGTATTGATTTTAACGCACTTCAACCTGAAGATCACGATTCACCGTTTGGAGAATATTCAGGAGCAGGTACAATATTTGGAGCATCTGGCGGAGTTGCAGAAGCTGCAATTCGTACAGCATACGAATTTGCAACAGGAGAACCTCTAAACGATGTTGATATTAAACAAATGAGAGGCACCTCTAATCGCTCAAGAGATATCGAACTAGATCTTAAAGGAACAAAACTTGTAGTGAGAGTTGTGTCAACTCTTGTAGAAGCAGAAAAAGCTATTCAAGAAATCAAATCAGGCAAAGCAAACTTCCAAATGCTTGAAGTTATGGCTTGCCCTGGAGGATGTATCAACGGAGGCGGTCAACCTACAAGCTGTAATGATTCTAAGATTAAAGCAGAACGTGCAGAAGGTTTGTACAAAGAAGATGCAGAACTCCCTGTTCGCAAATCTCATATGAACCCGTCAATTCAAAAACTATATCAAGAATATCTGGAATATCCGGGTTCACATAAAGCGCATGAAATCTTGCACACTATTTATAACGACAAGTTTGCAGGATCATACAAAGACGTATAATAAATCAAATTATACAAACAAAAACAGTCCTTCAACAGAGGGACTGTTTTTTATGCAGAAAATGATCAATTTGCTTTATTAACATTCCCTTTTTTGACAATGAAGGAAAAAACATTCACAATATTTTTAGCCAACTTGACTACATTCTTTTTTGCCTTAACCCTTTGGGACTTATTATAAAAAGAAAACAATGTAATCTTAGATTGTAACCAGGACATTAAACCTTTTATCTGCTGTGGTTTTTCACCTTGTACAACCTTATGAATTTGATTAGGTGCAAACCTTCTAACAAGATTTGAATACACCAATCCACCATTCTTTTTCAAATAATAATCAACAGCAAAAATAAGATCTGCTTCTTGTGTAATCCCTATATTTTTCAGCTTTCTAACGAGCGCAGCAGATTTTCTCATTGCAATATTATGAAACATCTTATCTAAACCGGATTGCACAAAAAATATAAACATATCTGCTGCAGCAAGATCATATTTTGAAGCAAGAACGTGAAAAATAAGTGTTTTTGCTACAAAAGCATTACAAATAGGATGCCAAATACGACCGACTTTATTTCGAATTAAATCTCTGTACCCATCCCTGCTTTGATAAGGAAACATACTTATATTATAATTTGCATTTCTTTTTAGCCTCACTAACAGAACGCGTTGAATACAATGTATCTTTTGTGGTATAAAGCTTAGTTATAATATTTTTGTTTAACTTTAACATTGCAAGACCTATTTTCACACTATACATTAGAACTAAAAGCATCTAAAAAATTTGCTCTTAAATAAGGTAATCCCGATAAAAATTAACGTTTCTTAATATAGAAATAACAAGAGTTTTTGAAAAAGAGATATGTAATAATTCGCAAACAAAACTTGAAAAAATTTTTCGAGCGGAGTATGCTTTAGTGTAGAATTTACACTTTAATAACTTACAAGAAATATATGGCGGAAATTATGACAAACGTAAACGAAAACATTAGAAATATAGCTATTATAGCCCACGTAGACCACGGTAAAACAACACTTGTAGATTGCTTACTAAAACAAGCTGGTGCATTTAGAGAAAATCAACAAGTACAAGAAAGAGTATTGGATAGTAATGACTTAGAAAAAGAAAGAGGAATTACAATCCTATCTAAAAACATCTCAATCAACTACAAAGGCTGCAAAATCAATGTAGTAGACACCCCGGGCCACGCAGATTTTGGTGGTGAAGTTGAACGTGTACTTGGTATGGTAGACGGAGCATTATTAATTGTTGATGCTGCCGAAGGCCCAATGCCACAAACAAGATTTGTATTATCAAAGGCACTTGAACTTGGGTTAAAAATAATTGTAGTAATAAACAAAATTGATAAACCTGCGGCAGAACCTTTAACAGCCTTGGATAAAGTATTTGACTTATTCACAGAACTAACAGACAGAGAAGATTTGATAGATTTTCCATTCATCTTCTCAAGCAGCTTAAACGGTTTTGCTATAAAAGACTTAGATGATGAAAGAAAAGACATGGTGCCGCTTTTGGATTGTATAATGACAAACATCCAACCGCCATCAGGAGATGCAGACAAGCCTTTGCAATTCCAAGCAACAACTTTGGATTATAACGAATACGTAGGAAGAATTGTAATCGGCAGAATTGTTAACGGAACAGTAAAATCACAAGAACAAGTTTGCGTAGTACATGCTGACGGTTCTCAAGAACGTGGAAAAATCACAAAACTATTCGGATTCCACGACCTTGGAAGAGTCGAAATTGACGAAGCAAGTGCAGGGGACATCGTAGGTATTGCAGGATTCTCAGATATTCAAATCGGAGAAAGTATTTGTTCTCTAGAAAACCCAGAACCTCTACCACTAATCAAGGTAGACGAACCGACATTACAAATGAATTTCTCAGTAAATGACAGCCCATTTGCAGGAACTGAAGGAAAGTTTGTAACATCACGTCAGTTAAGAAAAAGATTGTATAATGAACTTGAAAAAAACGTAAGCTTAAGAGTTGAAGACACAGATAGCACAGATGTCTTTAGAGTAAGCGGCAGAGGTGAACTTCACTTGGGAATTCTAATTGAAACAATGCGTCGTGAAGGTTATGAATTCCAAGTATCAAAACCTGAAGTTATATATAAAACAATAAATGGTGAACATTGTGAACCATATGAAAACCTAATCGTAGATATTCCTGAAGGTTGTGCAGGAAGCTGCATTGAACGTCTAGCCGGAAGAAAAGCTGAAATGAAAGATATGCAAAATAACAAAGGCAGAACAACCATGACATTCCACATTCCTGCTCGCGGCTTAATAGGCTTTAGAAGTGAATTCATAAGGATGACTCGTGGTGAAGGAATTATGTATCACACATTCTTGCATTACAGACCATATGCAGGTGACATCCCAAGACAAAGAAACGGATCTATAATTGCATTTGAAGAAGGAGAAGCAATTCCATACGCATTAGCTCAGTTTGAAGATCGTGGAACATTCTTCGTAACACCGAAAACTAAGGTTTACCGAGGCATGATTATTGGAGAATGCAACAAACCACAAGATGTAATGGTAAACATATGCAAGACCAAAAAACTTACAAACATGAGAAGTGCAACAGCAGATGTTATGGTAACTCTTCAAGCACCAAAGATTATGTCATTGGAAGAAAGTCTTGAATACATAGCAGATGATGAATTGGTTGAAATCACTCCTGAAAATGTTCGAATTAGGAAAGCCGATTTGACCAGAAAGGTCTATAACTAAGAGTTTTTGAAGCCTCCATTTTCTTGGAGGCTTCTTTTTTTTATAAAAGATAAAGAGCATATAAAGATTATGTAAGGAAATCAAAGTTTATCAAATTTTGAATTATAATATAAATATAAGTTAGAAATAGTGAATGGAGATATAAAATGGAAAAAGTCAGTGAAATTCTTACAAAATTAGAAAATGCAGATAACACAACAAAAAATGAATTAGAAAACACATTAGTAAATTGCGGTTCATCAATTGTTCCACAATTAGTAGACCAATTACAAGTTGTAAGAGGTATCAAAAGAGGTGTTGTTGCAATGACTTTAATCAGAATTGGTGACGCTTCTATTAAATATCTTGAAAAAGCTGCTCACGATAATAAAGATTTCGAATGGGTTGCAGAATATCTTATCAGAGAAATTAAGGGTAGTGTTGCTGCTTAATAGAAAAAGTTTTAAAGAGAAAACGTCCGCAAAAGCGGACGTTTTTTTTGCACAATTAGCATAATTGACCAGACATGGATTTTTCGCTATAATTAGCACATATAGTCAAGAGAGATAAAAGGAGTATAAAATGAGTTTACAAGCAGCCGAACAATTTGAAGAGAACGGTCAATACGAAGAAGCATACGAAGAATACAAAAAAGTATATACACACAATCCTAATGACCTAAGTCTGCTTGCCCAATTAGGACACTTAGCAATATTGTTAAAAAAGAACGATGAAGCAGAATCCTTTTACCACAAAATGTTAACACTTGACGCAACAAATCCGACAGCTTATGAACAGCTTATGGATATATACATTGATACAGACAAGTATAAGTATTATGTGTACAGAGGCAATTTACATTCCATAGAACATAAATATGAACATGCTCTGCATGATTTTCAAAAAGCAGCAGCTCATGCAGGAGACGACCACGAAGCAATTTCATCTGTAAGATTTGTACTTGGAACCCTCTACGAACAGCTGGGAAATCCACAAAAAGCAATCGACGAATATCTAAAAGTACTAGACTATGAACACTCAAATGAGGAAGTTTACACCAGACTCGCAAACCTTTATGTTCTTGATGATGCTCTAGGGAGTGCAATTGAAACATTGGAGCGAGCTTGTAAAGAAGGGTTTAATAACAGTGACAATATATGTGAAAATCTTGCGCAATTATACCTAAAAAATAATACTCCTGAAAAAGCAAAAGAAATCACAAAAAATGATTTAACAAAAATTAAAGCAATGCTTGTAATGGGAGAAACAGAAGAAGCGTACAAAGAATTGACCAATATCGAAGAGAAATATAAAGATAATTCACAATTATATGCACTAAAAGCTGAATATTACTATACAAATAAAGAATACGACAAAGCACTTGAAGCGGTAAAAAAATTCGCAGAACTAGCTCCAAATCACCCTCTTGTATTCCAGATGAGTGCATTAATATACGAAGCCAAAAATGATGAATATAATTCCACAATTAACTGGGGAAGATATAACCTTGTTAGAGGGAACAAAGACATTGCAATAAATGAATTTTTGAATGCATACCAACTTAAAGACGACGATGCAACACTCGTTGCAAATTTAGCTAATCTCTTAGAAACCAGTGGTGAAAAACATCAGGCGATGGAATTCTACGAAAAATTAGTAAAACTAGAACCAAATAATCGTTCTGCTCTTGAAAAACTCGCAAAATATCGCGAAGATTTAGGCGATTATCGTTCTGCAATAGAATACTTGGAAGCATTACTGGACAGTGATAAACGCAACTTTAATGCAATGAAAAAGCTTGCATCAATGTATGAAAAAATCAGAGATAAACAAAATGCAATTAATATGTACAAAAAATATCTTCAAACAGCCCCACAAAATGAAGAATATAAAATTATAGAAAATAAAGTTGCGAAGTTGGAAAACTCCGAAATGCAACCTGATGTAGAAGAAGAAGGTCTTCTTGACAAAATAATGAGATTTTTCAACAAGTAAAATTTTTATTTAAGATAACACTCATATTCATTAACTTTTGCAGCAAAAGTATTAATACATTGCTGCAAAGTTGTTTGCACAAGTTTTTCATTTTTCAGAGAAGTTTTTCCAAAAAGGGCAGGATACTTGATATTTTCAGTAAAAGCTACCTTAAACTGATTTAAAACCTTGTAATCATTTTGATTAATTACTTCAACAAAATCACACAAATACATATAAAGATCACCCAAATAAAGTTTCGCACGCTGAATATTGTGTCCTTTTAAAGCCGCATCAACTTTATTTAAGTATTCATATACTTCAGAGTAAATCTCAAGCAACTTTTGTTTTTTATCAACGAGAGTCTTTGTAAAATAACTCATCGTTTGATCGTAACCAGTTTTAAACAACTGTTCACGCTTCTCTTCAGAAATATTAAAATCAACGATATTTAAATCTCCGGTGTTAATAATGACATAATCATACTTATCACGAGAGCCATATAATTCTGAAATAAATTGGGTTCCTGTACAAGTTGCATAACTATATATAGAATTCAGATACTCAATGGTATTTTTATCTTTACCCTCAAAATCACCCTCTAATCTAAATTCAAGGATTCTAGCATTCTCAGGTCGAAGATTTTCTGACAACTTCCACATAGGAGCACTCTTTTGTAAATCGCCATCAATAAGAACTCGGTTGTTATATTCAACAGGTTTCATAAGTCCCGGCATACTGCATGAAATTCTAATAGCAGTCGCAACCTCAAAATCAGGAGTTTCAAACTTTGAAAATTCCTTACACTCAAAACTGGATAGGTCAGTTGTAATAATTACCAAATCTTTTTCTAAATCATCAAAAGTAACAGCCTTATGCGATCCCTTTTTATATGATTCACCATAGTATTTCTTTTCAATTAAATCTCTTATCCACTCAAGGAATACTTCACCTTTACTTAGAGCAAATTGCTGCCCAAAGCCAAATTGCAAATCCTTAAACAACTCAAAATTAACTTTCATGATTATATCTCGAATATCTTCGGCATTATAACCAACTGCAAGCAAGCCAGCTAAAATCGATCCGACCGAAGATCCTGCAAGAATATCAGCTTGAATGTTTAATTCTTCTAAAGCCTTGATAGCACCACAATATGCGGTTCCTCTAATTGCACCGCCACCAAATAAAACTGCATAATTTAAACTTGAGTCTCTCATCATAATTAATATTATACACGGATTAAAATTTAATGTCTGTATCAAATAGAGTATTTTTGTAATACTGAATATCATTAGACGGTTGTATATAATTTTCTTTAACCTTATCAGCCCTTACAAATACAGCATAATATTCAGCATCATAAACATTTTTCCAATCTTTATGAAGATTAAGCAAATTATAAACCGGATAATATTTTTCGATAATCATAATATCCGGCGGATATTTTTTCAAAACATCATCCCAACCAGGCTTCACTACATAGAACTTATCGAGCAGAGGAACTAAATCATCATAATAAACTTCCTCATATCTCCCATCCATAAATATCAAATTTTGAGGATAAAGTTTATAAGAAACAAAACTTCCAATTCCAAAATTCACAAGAACTCTACCTGAAAGATGATTAACCTTAATAAACTCAACTTCCTTGTGAGGATAAGCAGCAACACCAAGCGGGATATCATATTTCTTTATAGCAAAACTTACTAAACAAATAACTAATATCAAACCGCAAGTAAAATTATCAGTCCACTTCGGCAACTTTGACTCCAGAACTGCAATAAAATCTTCGTAACAAAAAGCACTCGCTGAAATTACAAAGAAAGGTAAAAGTTTAACGTGCTGAATTGCTAAAAATAGCGTAACTAATAAAACAATATATTTAGCCTTATCTAAATTTTTAACACCCTGTTTTTTAAATGTAAATATCTCCAATAAAATAATGGCAAACATAAATATTTTAAAAGGAATTTGATTAAACAACTGATGAGTCGAAAACAACCCCCACCATTCAGCGACATGTGTTCTTGCCATAGTATTTGCCATAAGCAAGAATTTAATATAATCCCAGCCCCACGGATTTATACCTAAAACGAGAAATGAAATTACAGCAGAAAAAATATAATGTTTAAACGGCTTTTTATCAAGGATTTGAGCAACCGCATACATAAAAACAAGCCCAATTCCTGAAACAACACCACCATGCAAATTATTCCAAACAATAGTCAAAAGAGGAAGAAGATATAATAATTTATACTTTCCACTTCTTGCTAATTCTAAAATGTACAAAAATATAGTAAAAAATAAAAAACTAAATAAATGACATCTTATAGGACTGGCAAAATTTCCTACCAACGCTATAATTGAGAAGAAATAAAATAAAAAATTATAAGGCTTATTAACCCCTCTATGTTTAACGATTAAATTTATTACAAAAAATATAGTAAAGATCAGAAATGTCTGCAGAAATATAAGACTATAAGCCCCAAAGTGTTTTAGGAAAAAGTAAAAAACTATTCCTGAACCATATTCGTGATCCCACCAAGTATGAGTAGGGGTATAAGACAAAAAATCAGTCTTTAAAACGTGACCGCCATCAATAACCCCCATACCGGCAATTAACCTTGCCCACAAATCAAAGTCAAAATGTGCAACATTCGCGGTCATAATAAATGCTAAAAATAAAACCGCAATAAAAAATAAAACAGGTTTAAATTTACTCATAAACCAATTATAACACAGAAAGATTAATCAGAAGTCTTAGGCAAGTGCTTTTGCCAGTGCTCGTCCAAATCCTTGATAAATCGATGTGCATCAATAACATCATCATAACTAATTGGGTCAGGTCCTTCTTGTACAACAAGTGGAATACTATCCGGTTCCTTCACCGCAATATTATTAACACCAACAAAGGCTACGCCAAAACTTTTTCCACAATGCTGGCATACAAGGTGAGTAACAATTAATCCTTCTTCTCGTCTTTTTATTTGTATAGAGTTCTCGTCAAACTCAGCCTTACAATGAGAACAACATAAATTTGAAAATAATACCTTTAAACTCTTTTCCACTTCATACCTCACAATTCCATTATAATAGAAATCAACTCCAAAGAAACTTAATTTTTCTTAACATATTACACTTGAATATTTTTAAAATCAAATTTTGGAGAGTAGCACAGGACAAAAGTTTTGATATAATCTTGATTATAATGTGAATAAAAACTCCTAAATATTTATGATTTTTTGCAAATAAACGTTACATTTTAATGAAAAAATGGTATAATATATATGTAATGGTCTGATTTAACACATGAAAAACTTAGGAGGTTTATCATGGAAGCTATTAACTTAATCTTATTTGGTTTTATTGTTTATGCAGCATTAATCGTAGTTCCAAGCATCTGGGAAGAACTTACAACAGAAAGCTAGGAAAAACTTTAATAGCTAGATCTAAACATTTAGGTGTGTGATTTTTCGAAAATAGAATCGCCAGTTGGGAGAGTTCCGATTTAATAAAGTGTTAAGTTTACGTTTAATCTCTTAAACGGAGGGAGTGTTATGCGCCAAATTAACCCTTTAAAACTTCGGAGATACATTCTTGAGCGACATCCGTGACGAAATTCATATCTTCACGTTCGATTATCAATGGTGGATTAAAATATATAACGTCACCTAATGGACGGAGTATTACGCCTTTTTTAAGAGCTTTCTTGTAGACTTGATACCCAACACGAAGTTTAGAATCAAAGGATTCTTTTGTGTTTTTATCTTTCACAAGTTCAATGGCGTTAATAAGTCCAATAGAACGAACCTCCCCAACATTAGGCATATTCAAAAATTTATCTTTAATCATATTATTAAAATACACTGCATTTTCTTGTGCTCGTTGTAGTACTGACCCGTCTTTTAATATTTCCAACACCGCAAGTGCAGCAGAACAAGCCAAAGGATTACCGCTATAGGTATGAGAATGCATAAATGCTTTTCCGGTATTATAATCTGCATAGAATGCATCATATATTTTTTGGCTTGTAACAGTAATCGACATTGGCATATAACCACCTGTTAATCCCTTTGATAAACACATAATATCAGGGGAAACTCCAGCATGGTCAAACGCAAACATCTTACCGGTTCTCCCATACCCAGTCGCAATCTCATCAGCAATTAAAATTACATTATACTCATCGCATAACTCGCGTAACTTTTTAATATACAGCGGAGGATAAATTTTCATCCCCGCAGAACCTTGAAGAAGAGGCTCAATAATAATAGAACAAATCTCATTACCATATTCTTCAAATACTTTTTCAGCCTGCTCAAAACACTCGCATTTGCAATTATCACGGCACTGCCCATAAGGACAACGATAACAATCTGGAGCTTTTATCCTCAATATATCCATCAGCATCGGCTTATAAATTTCAGAATATAAATCTACACCACCAACAGACAATGCCCCGATAGTTTCACCATGATAAGCATCCGTTAAAGCTACAAATCTCTTTTTTTGCGGATTACCGGTTTGATAGTGATACTGAAAACTCATTTTTAAAGCACACTCAACTGCGGCGGAACCATTATCCGAAAAGTTAAATTTACATAATCCCTTTGGAATAACCTTAATTAACTCTTCGCAAAGTTCAATAGCACGTTTGTTGGAAAAATTAGCAAATATAACATGTTCTAATTCATCGACCTGCTTTTTAATGGCAGCATTTATAACAGGATTGCAATGCCCAAGTAAATTACACCACCATGAACTAATAACATCAATATACTTATTTCCATCAGTATCAAAAAGATAAATTCCACGCCCATGATCTATAACCATAGGAGGTAAAGTCTCATAATCCTTCATTTGAGAGCAAGGATGCCAAATATATTTTAAATCTCTCTCACTCCATGTTTGCATTTTATACCTCCTTAAAAATATCAATAGACATATCTATATCTTGCTGACCGGATTTAACTGTTGCAATCACATCAACCTCGGTCAAGTTTTTAATCTGAATTAAATTATCTTTCTGCATTAAATCAGATTCATCATAGTTATTCAAAATAATACCTCTAACATTGATTCCAAGGGCTCTTGCATACTCAACCGTCAAAACCGTAGAATTAATAGTACCCAAAGACGCTGATGCAACTATTATAATATCTAACCCTAAAGCTTTTATAACATCGGTAAGCATAACTCTCTTCTCACCAAGATTAAAAGGACAAACGATTCCACCTGCCCCCTCAACTAAGACAAATTCAAATCTTGATTTTATACTATTAAAGTCATTAACAATTTTTGAAAGTTCAATTGGAACATTATTAATTACTGAAGCTAAATGAGGCGAAACAGCCTGTTCAAAAACATAAGAAACAAAATTTTCAGGCGGTTCACCAATTCCAGCCTGTTTCAGTACAAAATCGCAATCACCTGGAATTAACTTTCCATCTGAATACACAGCCCCACTTAAAGCAGGTTTATAATACCCAGCGTTAACACCAAGATTTCTCAACTTTTTTAATATCAAACCAGAAACATAAGTTTTGCCGACATCAGTTCCTGTTGCTGTAATAAATATACCATTTGTCATAAATTTTAACACCCTTTATATACAAAAACGGGTCATTTGACCCGCCTTTGTCTTAAATATATTACATGCGCCCTTATAATGCGCCTCCGCCACCATCATTATAGTAATCGTAGTGACGAATATCGTCATAGTTGTTAGTAGGTTCAACAGGAGGTGGAGTTGGTTCAGGTTTTGGTTCAGCCTTAACTGTACGTTGACGACTTCTTAGAAGCATTTCCAAATTTGGTTCCATAGTCAACTCAAAGTGGAAACGACCAACTTTTCTATCCTGGTCAAAATAAGTACTGTTAATTAAAGGATAGCCCCAATATAAACGAGCACTCAAATCACCCGGCAACTGAACTCTTAAGCCCATACCTAAAGAAGCCATGAAGTAAGATCCTTGGTGACCACTTCCTCCGCCAACACCGTATTGGTATTCATCAACTTGAGGGAAAATACCACCGACATCAGCGAACACAGCACCTTTAACATATTTACCGATAAACGGAATTTTTTCGCCACTTCTAGGGCTGGTAATTTGTCTAGGAAGAAGAGGGAACATAAGTTCAGCACTTGTGAAGAAACCGTTTTTACCGATCATAGAACCTTCAGCATAACCTCTTACAGTAGCAAGACCACCAGCTTGGAATTGGTCAATGTATGGGATATATTTGTTGTTAGGAATAACCTGATAGTTACCTCTTAACTGACCGATGAAGCCGTGAGAGAAATCGTGCAATCTAACAGCACCACCAAAAATCTTGAAGTAATTAGACTCGCTTCCAATCAACGGAGCAGCATAACCAAAACCTTGGTTCAAATACCAAATACCATACTTGGTATCCTTTCTCATATTCAAAGCGACATCGATACTTGTAACATCATCAGTACCTAAATCAATTTTACCCAAACCTGGGAACAAACCACCCAAGTTCATAGAAGAATTAGCATGTTTATAGTTCAAAGCTGCATAACTTTTCAACTCAAAACCAGGTTTTCTAACAAGAGGTTGAGTATAGTACAATGAATAAGTATATGCTCTACTCTTAAGATCCATAGGACCATAAGGGCCATTCTTAATTTTAGCTAATGTTGAACTAAACATAAAACCAACACGACCGTCTTTGCTATTTACAGGGAAGTTGTAATCAGCAAAAGGGCTAACAGAACCACCAGAGAAGTAAGTACCAATACTTAACTTATCTCTGTGACCAAATAAACTGTCAGCAGTAACCATAGCACCACCACGGATACGACCGGTTACATAACGACCAGCGTTATCAATCATACCGGTAACGTGGAAAGGAATTTTTTCGTGAGCTTTCAACTCAATATCAGTAGTACCTTCCTTTTCACCAGCCTTAAGGTTAGCAGTAAGAGCTACACCCTCATTATAACGGTTAAAGTCCATGATATCTTTTTCTAACTCAACGATATCAAACAACTCACCTTCTTTTTGCGGCATACGAGCAGTAATATAGCCGGTCTTAGTCCAACGGTTTTGTTCAACCGTAACATTACCAACTTTACTTTCAATCAATTCAATTTTAATATTTCCGTTTTGAACGGTTTGTTCAGGTAAGAATGCTCTTGCAGTAACGAAACCTCGTTCAGCATATACCGTATTAATTTTTTCTACAACAGCGTTCAAATCAGAAACAAAAACATTTTTTCCAATTAGAGGGCTTACAATCTTGTCAATTTCTTCTTTTGTAAGGATCTGAGAAGGTGACACGTCAATGGAATTTACAAAAATAGACTGAGAATCAGACCCTTGAATTCCGCCTTGCAAGTCACCTTGAGTATAACCATCTACAACACTCTGTTGGTTAGCAGGATTTCCAGCACGACCATATTGTGAATATTCTTGATATTGTTTATTTGATTCTTGTTGAAACTGTTTAGTTTTAAGCGCATCTTCTTCATGACGATAATTCATTCCGCCTTGCATTTGCAGCATCTGCAAATCTTGCATATTAGGCGTACCATACTGAACTCCGCCAACAGCGCCATTAGACACATCAGGTGAGGCAGATACAGGCATTGCAATAGCCAAAAGCGCACACACTCCCAGAATGGCTTTAACAAATTTCATACTTTTTGTTTTCTTTTCCATTATACACCTTCAATTTAGTAATTAATTTTAATACGACATTTAGCCTATTATAATAGTATTTTGAAACTTAGACACAATTATAGAAACAGTTTCTAAATTTTTATGTCGTTTTTTTTACAAAAATTCACAAATTAGCAAATTATTGTCTTCACCTGTTATTATTATATGAGATTTTTATATCCTTGTAAAGAAACTTATAAAAAGTTCACATTAAAGGATGACAAAAGTCGATAAAAATCATACAATAATATTAGGAGTACTTTGAGTAAAACTCGAAGTTTATAAAGGAGAGGAAAATGAATAACAAAATTAAGTATTTGGCAATCGGACTCGCTGCGTTTGCAATTGGAATGGGCGTAAACAACTTTGCAATGTCTGATGTACCATCAAATTTCAGAGTTGCAGTAGTTGATGTACCACAAGTAGTTGCGGCTTCTGCGCAAGTACAAGCTTTAAAGAAAGAACAACAAGTTAAAGCTGAAGAACTTATTAAATATATCGAAAAAGCTCGCAAAGATGTAGCAGCAACAACTGACGAAAAGAAGAAAAAGGCTCTTGAAGACAAATACAATAAAGAATTAATTACAAAAAGAAACAACATTGAAAAAGATTACACAACAAAGTTGCAAAACATTGATAAGAGCATATCAAACACAATTACTGAAAAAGCAAAAGCTAGTAATTACAATATTGTCCTAACAAAAGGGGTCGTATTGTACGGTGGAGATGACATAACTGCAGAATTAATAAAAGCAGTAAAGTAATACCAATAGTAGCAAGTTATTTAACAAAAAAATAAGAATCGGAAATTTTACCGGTTCTTATTTTTTAGTTAACTTTTATCACATTTTAAAATATAAATAAAACATTTAATTTCGTTTTTTGTATAATAAATTTCGTAGACTAGTAAAACCAGAGGTTGTATGGATAGATTTTTTGGAATTTTTGGGATTATATTTATATTTTTAATAGCTTTTTTGATGTCAAATAATAAAAAGGCTATTAACTATAAGACAGTTGGGATGGGATTTTTATTACAAATAGTTTTAGCACTATTCATATTCAAATTTCCACTTGGACGAGCTCTGTTTATGAGTCTGGGGTTATTTGTAACAAAGATTCTTGAATTTGCCAAAGAAGGCGGTTCTTTCGTATTTGGACCATTGATCAATAATGCTCATCTTGAAAATGTTTTTGGAATAGGAGCAAACGTTTTTGCACTCCAACTTATATGTTCCTTAATATTCATGATGATTCTGGTAAACATACTATACTATTACGGAATAATGCAGCGAATAGTTCCTATTTTTGGTAAAGCTATGAACAAGTTAATGTCTGTTAGTGGAGCTGAATCTCTCTCTAACGTAGCTAGCGCATTTGTAGGTCAAATTGCTGCTCAAATTATGATACGTCCATATTTGGCAAAATTGACACGATCAGAATTATTAGCTTCAATGGCAGGCAGCATGGCTTGTATATCCGCAGCCACAATGCCGATATACATTGGAATTGGGATTCCTGCACAATACTTGTTGGCATCATCAATAATGGCAGCTCCCGGAGCTTTGGTTATCTCCAAAATCATGTATCCGGAAACCCACGTTCCTGAAACCAGTGAAAACTTTGAAATCACATACAGCAAGAGAAAGAAACCTTACATCAACGTATTTGACGCAATATCAGCAGGCGCATCAGAAGGTATGAAAGTTGCCATAAATGTAGTTGCAATGATATTGGCATTAGTTGCACTTGTTGCAATGATTGATTGGTTCTTGGGCGGACTAGGCGCCTTTATCGTAAAATACTTACATATTAATTTTGCCTTTTTCGACTTAACACAACTATCACTAAAAATGATTTTAGGTAAAATCTTTGCATTATTTGCATTTTTAATGGGAGTTCCATTACATGAAGCAACAACTGTTGGAAGTTTAATGGGAACTAAACTTGTAATAAACGAAATGGTTGCCTATGTCAATTTAACAAACTTACCAGTCCAATTATCAGCAAAAAGTTATTTAATAACTTGCTTTGCTCTATGTAGCTTCGGTAACTTTGGCTCTATTGCAATCCAACTTGGCGGTATTGGAGAATTAGCTCCAAACCAACGTAAAAACCTTGCAAGATTAGGTGTAAGAGCATTAATTGCAGGTACACTTACGTGCTACATGTCTGCAGCAATCGTTGGAATCTTATTTGATTAATGCAACGAAATAATAATAAATACTAACAAAAGCTATCTGATAAACATACAATCACCGTATGAAAAGAAACGGTATTTGTTATCGATAGCTTCTTTGTAAGCTTCAAAAATAAAATCTTTACCGGCTAAAGCACTAACCAACATCAACAGTGTTGATTTTGGCAGGTGAAAGTTAGTAATCAATTCATCCACGACACCAAACTCATATGGCGGATAAATAAATAATTCAGAATGATCTTTACAAGCTCGAACTTCACCATACTTCTTATAAACTGTTTCTAATGTCCTAACAGAAGTGGTACCAACAGCGATAATCTTTTTACCGTTTTTCTTGGCTTCATTAATCTTTCTTGCAGCCTCTTCTGTAATTTCAAAAGTTTCAGAATGCATTTTATGGTCAAGAATATTCTCACATTTAACAGGTCTAAAAGTTCCCATCCCAACGTTCAAAGTAACATAAATAATCTCAACACCTTTAGCCTGAAGTTTCTCTAAAATTTCTTTTGTAAAATGCAATCCCGCAGTAGGTGCCGCCACAGACCCCTCATCCTTGGCATAAACAGTTTGATAGCGTTCAAAATCCAATTTTTTCAAATCTTCATCCGCCAGTTTTCTTTCTATATATGGAGGAAGTGGAATATGTCCGTTTCTATGAAGCACATCTAAAACATTGTCTTCACAAATAAGTTCAACAACCCATTCACCATCGTCTTCCAACTTTTCAAGTACTCTTACGGATAATTCATCACTGATTTTTACAATAGTACCAGCTTTAACACGCTTTGAAGGCTTAATTAAAACCTCCCATTGATGTCCTGAATCTAACAGAGATTTTAAAAGAAAAACTTCTATCTTAGCTCCAGTAGGCTCCTTCACCCCAAACAAACGAGCAGGGAGCACCTTTGTATTATTCAGCACAAGAACAGAGTCAGAATCAATATAATCTACAATGTCATAAAAATGTTTATGTTCAATAGAATGCTTGTCTCGTGACAAAACAAGCATCCTAGAATTTTCTCTTTTATCAGCCGGAAGCTGAGCAATCAATTCTTCCGGCAAATCGTAATCATACTCAGAAAGTAACATTATTTATCGTCTTTCGTTACATTTTTAGCATTAGCCAAATCTATATCGCTAACAACAGCACCTTTACGGGCTTCTTCAGCATCCATTTGTTTATTAACTAAAACAGTCTGGATTACCTGCACAACATTACTTACAATCAAATAAATAAATACACCGGCAGGGATAGGAATCATTATGAAGGTTGCCACAATCATTATAGGCATGAAAGTACCCATAGATTTTTGTATAGCTTGCTGAGTAGGATCCATATCCTTCATATTTTTGTTATTAGTAGCCATAATAAGCTTTTGAGAAAGCAACATTGTTAATGCGAAAATAACAATCAAAAGCAATACATCCCAATGGAAAGCCTTTTGAATAACTACCGTAGGCACAGACGCAACTAGCAATCCTTCAGCCCTATCAAATGTAATCTGTTCTGTTTCTTTTGTATTTATATCAGTAACAGTAATTTCAGCTTTTGTAATCTTATCCAACTGACTGAATTTTAAATCTAAGTGATCAAGGCTCATTTTCAAATCAAGGTTTTCACCAGGCTTAATTTCACCTTGAACTTCAAGCGCACTCTTCGGTTTAGTTATTTTAACGTTATCAAGAACTTCTTCACCAATATAAACTCTTGCAGTCTTTCCAGGAACAAAAACATCATATTTAGAAGTTCCCATCTTACCATCATTAGATATACCAGCACTAGCTCTCAAAGTAGTATCAAGTCTATTGATAAACAAGAACTTAGAGTTTCCTGCAAGAGAAATAAACTGAGGACTCATAAGAGCGCTATACAATAAAATGAATATAGGCATTTGAATTAACAAAGGCAAACATCCACCCATCGGGTTAAACTTATGTTCTTTATAGAATTCCATAAGTTTTTGCTGCATAACCTGAGGGTTACTCTTATATCTATCTTGAATAGCCTTCAATTTTGGCTGTAGCATTTGCATAGTACGCATATTTCTTTGCTGAGAAACATTTAAAGGCCAAATTGCAGCACGCATAATCAAAGTCAAAACTACAATTGCCATACCGTAACTACCAACATAAGCAGCCAAAAGTTTTAATATTTGAATAGTTAAACCTACAAAATCCAATTCCCTAATCCTCTTCTAATTAATAACTAACTCTATATAAGGTATTATAAACAAAGCCCCAAGTCAAGAAAAAGAGAATTAAAAAAAGAGACTAGCCTTAGCTAATCTCTTTTCTAAATGGTCGGGATGACACGATTTGAACGTGCGACCCCCTCGTCCCAAGCGAGGTGCGCTACCAAGCTGCGCCACATCCCGTTTCGTCGGTCACAAGAATTATTTTACGTTAAACATTTTTTGAAGTCAAGTATTTTTTTTAGAATGGTTGAAGAAAAACTTCAACCATTCTATTTTAAACTTATACTGCAGTAGCTAAAACTTCCGGCTTAAGCACTTTCAAATCTACGAACAACTTAACATACTGTGCCATCGGACCATCTTTAACAAGCCATGAGAAATCGTTATTGTAAGACTTATTCATCATTTCAGACAATCTAGTCTTATCGTTAAACACTTCAAACGCTCTACCCATAGCCTGAGCAAAGTTCGCTTTATTTTCACCGATTACAGCTTCTTTTGAAGGTTCATCCGGTTTAAATTTAGAGAAGATTGCATCCACACCGTCAGTAAGTCCTGAAGTCAAACCTCCGGTTTCATTTACGATAGGTATAGCACCACTCTTAGCTACAATTTCCTTATGAACAAGACCACAAGGTTCAAACCAGCTTGACATAATTGAGAAGTCGGACATCAACTTACAAGCATCATATCTTCCCGGTTCAGAGAACAAGTTTGCAAACACAATTCTCTTAGCTGCAGCCTCTCCGCCGAGTTCAGGAGTCTTAGCTACTCTATCTTTTATCGCCATAATTGCATCAATGAACTTTCTGTCCCCTACACCTTGAGCATAGAATACAGGATAATTTCCATCTGTAATCTTATGAGTTCTCAAGAACTCTTCGATAGCTTCTGCAAATATATCAAGACCCTTCTGATCTACAATTCTACCGGCAGTAGACACGATCATTGTGTTTTCATTTACGCCTGTCAAATCTGTCATTTGCGGCCATTCCAATTTCATTGGATTTGACGGATCTTTAACATCCGCAATAACTTTATCTAAGATAACTTTCTTATTGTGGTTATGCCAATTCAAGATATTTTCACTGCCATCGTACGCTTTTAATGAATTTGCCGGCAAGTTTAATTGTTTTTCAAGTAAACGTGCACCTTCTTCTGTCAAAACGTTATTAACTTTATCACATCCATTTGTGATACCAACTAGAGTTTTTTGACCTTTAAACTCAGCAGCATGATCTGAAGCATATTTTCTTAATCTGAAGAGTTCAAAGTTTTCTCTTCCGTAAACACCTTGAGTTGCAATTTCTTCGGTATATCTATCCGATACCGGAATTATTACATCTGAATATGCTGTCGCCATAGTTTGAGGATTAAAACTATTTCCGTGCATAAAGCTATTCCAGCATTTAGCAGGCAATCCGTAGTCTTTTGCAATTTGTGCAGCTTTTGCTTTTGCAGCCGGTTCATCTAAACCAGCTTTCATAGCCGCATCCAAAGCATATTTATATACATCAGGCATGTGAGCATTTTCAACTATCGTTGCAGAATGTTCACCAAATAATACGTTGAATAATTTTTCATTTGAATGCCATACTGATCCCGCAAGTCTTGCGTTATGCAAGATTGTAACAACCGGAGTATTTCTTAATTTTTCAGCATCTTTTGGAGTTAAGTCACCAACAACTTCTCTAGCTTTGGTTAACATACGCATCATTGCACTGATACCACCTGTATGCCAATCGTTACCAATGATTAAATCGGCACCTAAACGTTCATTGGTTTGTTCCTTGCTCTTTGTTAAGAATTCATAGAAATACTTATCAAAGTATGTGTATCTTTCAGTTTCTCCGGCGTTAATAGTCTTATCGTTATATATGTTCTTATTAGCATCTTTGCCATCAAATCTTGGCCCTTTCATATCGAATTTTTCATTCTTGTAGAATACACCATCGAATGAAACTTTTGCTTTTATGTGACCATCAGCATCAGCGGTCAATTCAATAAATCCTTCATTCCATAGTTTGCCATGCTCTTGGATAAAGTTTTTCTTTAAATCTTCAAGAGGTTTTTGAATGTCTTTTATTTGAGCTTCAACGGATGCTTTTTCTTCCTTAGATAAGTTTGCATCCTGCAATCTGCTCAATAGAGGTTGAACTTTCTCTTCAACCTGATTTCTTAAACCGGCTGTATCGGAGAAGAATTTGCTTTGAGCTTCTCTATACATCGCAATACTGCTATCGTAAGCTTGTAAAGATTCAGGCTGTAAGTATTGTCTTAACAAGTTATAATCTACTTCTTGTTTTAAACCTTTTGCCATATAGACTTCTACATTTTGCATTGTTCTAGAAGCATCATCATATATAGGAATTTGAGTATCAGCAATTTTTTCCAAATTACCAATAACAACAGAATCTTTTGCTCCTGCTTTTGTTCCCTTAGATACCCAATTATATTTACCATTGCCAATAGCTTCTAATGCATAGAAAGTCTGTTTTCCAGACAATGCATTATGCTCAACTTCACCAAGGAACATAGGCATATCAACAATTAATCTTGCATCTTGTTTTTTATTTATAAATGCACCTAAGTTCGCCATGACCTCTTTTGGTACAATTGACATGCCGCCGGTACTTGTAATACCTTTGAACTCTGCGGTAGGAACTCTGATTGTTATTTTATCTTGAGGAACCATATTTGAACGATCCACCAAACCAAGCATTCTTTGAGCAGCTTCACTTCTCAAAGCAGTTTCGAGTTCACCGGTATATTTACCATAACCATGAAGAGTTGTTGCCAATTTCATCTTTTGTCCGTTGACAACAACTTCCTTACTCAAGAAATTAAGACTTGAAGCAACAGTATTGCCAACTTTTTCTTCAGCAAGTGCAGAAACCTCTGTAAGTCTACTTTCAGTACCTTGTACTCTTTTTTCTACATCTTTAATTATTCCATCAAACCACTTGCCAAGACCTTCTCTGTCTTGAACTTCTTTTTGAATTCTATTTTCAACATTGTTAATAGAGTTTTCAGTCCTTTGAGCAAGATTGTCTAATTTTTCTGAGATATTATCAGCAATCTGACGTTCCATTTTACTCATAGCTTCAGTCATGTTCTTTGAGCTTCTATTTCTCAACATATTTGCAGAACTAACACCCAAAGATAAAAGGGCTAAACCAGCAGTAACATATCCCAAAGCCTTGACTTCAGTAGGCAACGTTGCAGAAGCTTGTTGATAAACCGGAGCCGGTGTAATGGTCGTTGCAACAGGAAGCTGCTGTACTACTTGCGGTTGAACCGTTTGAACAACAGGTTGCATATTTTGATTCTGCACCGGAACCTGTCCCACAACTTGAACCGGAACCTGATTTTGGGTCGCCACAACTGGCTGAGGATTATTATTTTGTGGTGCATACATCGGGACACCAAAATTCTTCTTCGCTAATAGAAACTGACTTTCACTCCCAAAAGAAAGTTTGTTGACTGATAAACTCATAGTAATATTTAACTCCTTTGCATGTCAAAACTGATAATAAAACTCCTGTAAATATTTTTTTTTGCTATAACGCAGAGAAACGAAAAAGCAAATTTTACAATTCGTAATAAACATATTATCACTTAAAATAAAAAATCAAATATATTAAGAATGTAAAATTTAAACAAATGTATTGACATTAAATTTTGTTCTTGTTACATTTGTTCTCGTGGGCTAGCCGAAAGGATAGAACAAAATAAATAGCTTAAATAGTTTGCGCTTGTAGCTCAGCAGGTAGAGCACTCCCCTTTTAAGGGATAGGTCGCGCGTTCGAATCGCGCCAAGCGCAATTTTTTGTGCCCTGATTTTATTAATATTACGTTTACATCCTTATAATACTCAGAATCTTCAAACATCTTATTCAAGGGAAAGATTCAACTTTTCAAGATTTGAGCAGAAATTTTTAACATATCCCTTATTTTTGCTATCTTTTATCTCTAAGTATGGAATAAAATCCTTATAAAACTCTCGACTCATAGCAACACTTAACTTATTTTTTGCACCGAAAAAATTATCTTCGCGCATATATTTTGCAAACTTGTAAGAACAAATCCACGTTCTCAATGTATAAGACGACACCCCAACCATAAGTGCTAACTCGTCAATAGTAACTCTATGTTCAACCTCCATTACACCACCACAATTTCTAATCAAATCTACATCTATACCATATTTACAAACAGCATCTTTACTTTCCAATCCCAAAACAGCATACCTGAAATACCGATCCTCAATATGCTCTAAATCGGATAACGGATCAAAAGAAAACAACATAAGCTATATTGCTAATTTTTCATACAATTCATCAACACGTTCAAAAGCTTTAGTCCTGAAAATCGCAAAATCAGCCAAAATAAAAGAAGGAAGTGCAACTTTACCTTGATTAATTGTATTATAATATCTTATCATTGCTCTACGAATTGCGATTTGTTTAAATTTTGTATCATTTTGTTTACGTAACTTAAAAAGATTTTTCATCAACATTCTCCCTTCCCAAACTGGCTTATATATAGTCAAATCAAGCACTTCGCAAGATTTTACATTTTTAAACTCCGATAAATATTAAAAATTTATTACTATTGTTGTTAAGTTTTTATTAAAGTTGTGTTATTATTTTATTAACACTTATTTAGGAATAAAAGTTTTAATACTAACAATAAGCTGTTAAGATAAAAACAGTCTAAACACAATAATACTATTAGTAATATTATACCTTTCATAATGCTGAACAAAGTGCTATTCAGATTGTCATATATATATTCTAAAAACAAAGAGAGAAATTTGTCAATAAATTATTGACAAATTAGTAAATATAAATTAAACAAAAGGGCGTAAGACATGATATTCAGAGAACTTCAAGCAAATTTACAAAACTTAATACCTGATAGAAAAATCTCACAAACAGATATAGCAAATGTCCTAAACATGACAAGAGCAAACATCAGTTTACGAGTAAAAAACAAGAGTGAAGTTACTGTATCAGAATTACAAAAACTTGAAAGACATTTTGGGGTGTCGTTATACAAAAGCCCTTTACCAATTACCCTTACACCGAAATATAACCTAGGGATTCAGTATGACATGGATAATTGGGGAAAGAGATTGCTAAAACTGCAAGTTGCAGCAAATATACTTGATGACAAGGTTTTTGCAAGAATGCTCGGAATAAGTGTCAAAAGACTTGACGATCTTGTAAGAAAGAATAAATATCCGACAGGTCAAGAAATCTTGGCAATAAAAACCAACTTTTCAGATACAAATATCGATTGGCTTCTGTTTGGAGAACAAGAGTCGTTTTAAGACACGAATTTAATGAGCTTATTAATATCCTTGTGCCACATTCCATACCAATTTTTAATAATTATATCAGCTGGAGTAAGGTTATTAAGAGTGTATTCCTTAATAAAGTCTAAATAAATTTCATCACCGCAATTCATTTCTATTAAAGATTTTTCAGCAATATACAAAATTTCCTTGGCAAAATCTTTCACAAAATGACCACAGAATCGAGCATTCAAAGCAGATTTTGGGACATTATATCTAAGTTCAGCAAAATCATTAAATTTAGTTCTATTAAACAACTCTTCAACTTCAGACATAGCATCCGGATTATGTAAAACCCCTTTATAAATTGCAAGAATAGAATAAGGGGTCTGACGCCCGCCACAATCATGGTTTCTGATTTCTATAAAGTTACGAAGTCTTACCTCAGGGAAACATAAATTTGCCTGCAACAAATAATCATCCAAAGTCGCATCAAACCCTTCAAAACCACTCAACATAAACTCTTTAAAGTTAAGCTTCCCATTAATCTTAATAGGACCAGACTCTCTATTGATAAATATAACAGGAGTTTCCATAACATAATTAATATAGTCATCAAAAGAAAAATCATCCTGAAATTTATTACAAAATCCGCATCTATCGTTATCAGTATTCAGCCAGCTCAAAGCTCTGAATGATTTATATCCGGTATCAACCCCGCCCCTAATAGGTGAATTTGCAAACATTGCAGTAACAAATGGGGACAACATATTTGCTATCTTCAATTTTCTCATAGCATCTTCTTCAGAAACAAAGTCAAAAGTACCTTGAACTCCGGCAGTTTCTCTCATCATGACATCAGACAAAATTCCCCATAAGTATCTTGCCATAATCTCATACCTTTTTTTAGGAATAAGCTTTATGTTCTTATAAGTAGACAAGGGCGAAACCCCGTAATTAAGGAGTTTTATCCCCATTTTACTTAAAATAGGCTGCATAACCTTGTTTAAATTTTGAACTTTAGCCTCCAAATCTCTTATTGTTTTTTGTGGTTCAACACTTAATTCAATTTGCGATCCCGGTTCTAAAGTAATTGTGTCATGTCCCTGCTTCAAACCAATAATATTATAATCATCAGTTATATAATCCCAGTTCTCATATTTAGCAAAAGCTCTAAGAAAATTACAAACCCCAAACTCAGAATAATAATCGGCAGCTTTCCCAGAGTCAGCAAAAATAGGTAATCTTTCAAGCTCCAAACCTATTTTAAAATCTGATTTACTCTTGCAACCTCGAGTATAAATCTCACGAACATATTGAAATCCAAGTCTTTGTTGTGTCTGCATATTATTCAAAAGAGAACCTCCGTTAATTAATTATAACATTAACAAAATATCAGAAAATTTTTCTTAAAAACATTAGCCTGCTTGTGGTAAAATTATAGGTAAGATGAACTACTTCGAAAGAGCAAAATATTTTAAAACGAAAAAAAGACTTGGCCAAAACTTTTTAATCAATGGCGAAGTCATAAGTAACATAATCAAATACGCAAATATCTCTCCAGAGGATACTGTAATTGAAATCGGTCCCGGAGTTGGATTTGTAACAGAACAATTAGTCAAGCATGCAAAAAAAGTTATCGCAATTGAACTGGATGAAGAAGCGATAGCAGAACTCCAAAAACTGGATGTAAATAATCTTCAAATAATCCACAAAGACATTTTAAAAACAGATTTCTCTGAATTATCAGAAGGCAAAGTAAAGGTTGTTGCAAACATCCCGTATTACATAACGAGTCCAATTATTGCACACTTGCTTGGTGAAATAGATGACTTAAACAACAAAAACAGAAATAAAATCACAGACATACTGTTAATGGTACAGGAAGAAGTTGCAAGAAGGATGTCTGCAAACGAAAATTCACCTTCAAAACAGTATGGGCTACTTACAATACTGTCTCAATTCTGGGCAGAAGTTGAAATTAAAGAACTTGTGGGAAGACGTTCATTTTTTCCTGCTCCCAAAGTAAACTCAGCACTAGTAAGTCTAAAGGTTAGAGAAAACCCACTGCTTGAATTAAGCGACTATAAACATTTCAGAAAAACAGTAAAAGCAGCCTTCGCACAAAGGAGAAAGAACCTAAAGAACTGTTTACTAAGCGGCGGTTTTGCAAAGGAAGATATAAAAAAAGTTATGGAAGACTTGAACTTGCCGGAAAACACCCGAGGGGAAAAGCTTTCAATAGAAATGTTTGGTAAACTTTCAGAAGGACTTTTATCATGCCAGAAATAAAAATTCAATGCCCAGCAAAAATAAATTTAACTTTAAAAGTAACCGGGAAAAGAGAAGATGGGTTTCATAATATAGAAAGCATAATGCAAACGATAAGTCTTTATGACTATCTTACAATTTCAATAGAAAAAGCCCAACTGCAAGAAATTCAATTATCAGGGAATAGCCAAGAAATACCTTACGACAATAGAAATCTTATATATAAAGCGGCAGAATTATTTCTAAAAAAATTCCCTGACAAATACAAAATCAAAGTATATATAGAAAAGAATATTCCGGTTGCAGCTGGATTAGCCGGAGGAAGCACAGATGCTGCGGGCATGCTTTTTGGATTAAACGAATTATTAAATAAACCATACACAAAAAAAGACTTACACTCATTGTGTGCAAGTCTTGGCTCAGATTTAAACGTTTGTCTTGAGGGCGGACGACAAATGACAAGTGGACGTGGTGAAATTTTGGAACCATTAGAATTTAAAGAGTTCAACCTATCACTTATTAAACCTAATAATCTAGGTATAAGTGCAAAAGAGGCATACACAAAATTTTCAGATAAATTAAAGAATGCCGCTTCAGAACGAGAAAATTACATCAACGATCTAGAATGGGCTGTAATTGACGATTATGAAGAACTACGGATAATAAAAAAACTTTACCCAAATTCAATAATGTCAGGTTCAGGCTCAACGTATTACATTATAGATGACGAATTTAAAAATATTGACGGATACTGGATAAAAAATAATATTAAAGCTATTCCTCACGGAGTAAAATCAATATAAAAAAAGCCTTCAAAAAATTGAAGGCTTTTTAGTTATTTCCTATTGAGCAGGAGTTGTTATAAGATCAATCCATTTTTGTGCCTCTGCCTGATTTGTAAATGAACCGGATCCAGGAACCTGTTTACCATCCTCACAGAATACGACAACCCATTTACCGTTTCTTATAACTTTTGCATATTTTCTATCTCCGGTGCCTGTTACGACCTTTGCATCATCAAAACCTTTCTTAGCTTTTGCATCAGCATCATCGGCTAGTTTAACAACACCACTTTCCAGTTGTATAGTATTTTTCAACTCACGATGTTTTCTATCTATTGTTTGAATAGAACAATCACCGCTACTCAATTTACGTTGTAATTCTCGGAACTCCTTGCTTCCTTTTTTCAATGGTTTTCCATTTTCATCTACGTACAATTGAGCGTAATGGTAAGGTCCACCTCCAACAATTGTAGAAATAACAGATACTTCCGGAGCAAGTTGTTCAGGTCTCATACAAGGAGGTTCCTCGCAGACAGGTTCTTCTTCTGGAATTACCTGAGGTTTATCCTCAACCGGTGGCTTTTCCTCCACAGGAGGTTTCTCTTCAACAGGAGGTTCTTCCTTGGTTGGAATAGTTTCAAACACCTTTTGAGCATCACCTCTAGTATCTTTACCATCTTTATCTTTAACTAACGCCGCAGCTGTAAGAAAACCAAGAGGTCCAAGGATTTGACCAAGACGATTTGTTGCAGTAGCCTTTGTAAAAGCCCCAGCTTCAGCACCGGCACCTCCGGTAGTTGCGCTAGCACTAGCTCCTGCAACTGCAGTTGCGGTTGCTCCGCCCCATACTGCAGTAGCCACACCGGCTCCAATTAATAAGCTTCTATATAGCCAAGTTCTGTCCTTTCTATAACCCAAGCCTGCAGCTTTTACAGCATCTTTTTCTGCATTTTTACTGATACCTCGTTCTTCGGCATGCTTAGCTCTACCTGCTAAAGTTAGCCTATAACCGCTTGTATCTTTAACCATTTCGGCTTTATATTTCTCAGGATCAAATACATACTTTCCATCTGCCCCTTTGATTAGTTCGCCTTTTTCATCAGTCATGAAATATTTTTTATAATTTGCTTCCTTTTCTTCAATTGTAGGCAAATTATCACCATTAATCATAGCTAGAACTTTTTTATTCTTAATTAAAGTTGGATTATACAAATCCTCCTTACCTTCTGCCTTTAATTGATCTTTAAATTTTTCATAAGCTTCTTTATCAATAAAAGGAATTGTTACCTTTGCTTTGGCTTGATCTCGTTCATTTTTAACTTGATCCTTTGCCAAATCTTCTGCTTGATCTTCACTGTAAACCTTTACCCCATTGCTATCAGTCTGTTCAAGCAAATAATTAGTCAATTCCGCTCGTCTTTGCCTACGAACTTTTCTACTGTTTAAAAACTCGCCAATTTCAACAGCTTGTTCTTCTGTAGCAGTTGAAACATCATTCGGCTTCATAAAAACTGGGTCAGTCTTTTTTCCTTCAGCTTGTTCTGCACCTTTAGTCTTTGCATCTTCAGGCTGAGTATTCACTGACTTTGATTGAGTTGAATCCTGTTTTACAGCAGGATTTAGAGCAATAATCTTGATTACCATATTCCCCTGTCCTTTCCCCGTGAAAAATTTTTAATTACCCTATGCCTTTATAAAAAATTTTTACACACAGAAATTGCGCAACAAAAGAATATTTCTTTTACAATTCTTAACAAATATTTTTCAAAGCCTGTGCCAATTTTATAATTTTTCGTTTAGAAGTTCCAATTCCGCACAGTAACATCGTAGATATTTCATTAGTTTTTTCATCTTCAATATTAAACTTATCATATAATTTCTCAGACAATTCAAAACCAGTCATATTGGGAACTTTCACAAGAATTTTTGTAATATCATTTCCGCCAAAAGTACAATTGGCGCAACTTTTTCTCAAATCTTCTATTTGAGATATTAAATTATTAAGCTTGACCTTACCTCTCTTTGAATTTAAGAAATTTATATTAGCCTCAATTGAAGCAAGTAAAGGATAGGACGGAGATGTAGTATTAATAAGATTTAAAGCCTCATCCAAATTCATATCGCAATTAGAATGAACAAGCGCTGTCGGATTAAGGCCTCCGGCAGTTTTGTGTAATGACTGAACTGTAAAATCTGCGATTTTAACCGCACTTTCCGGCAGCTTATCTGAAAACGGGTACAATGCACCATGAGCTTCATCCACTATTAAAAATGCATTATACTTGTCACATAATTGCTTTATTTTTCTTACATCAGCAACAAAACCTTCATAACTAGGCGATGTTATAATCACAGCCTTTATCTTATCTTTTTTTAGAAAAGCTTCGATATCTGAAACCTTAACCGCACTTGGAACACCCCACTCTTGATCGGTATCTAAATCATAAAAAACAGGCTGTGCTCCAGCCAATTTTACAGCATTGAGATGACATGGATGAGCATTTCTCCACACAAGAACATTGTCATTAGGCTTAACACAAGCTAAAACAGCAGCTATGATACCGGAAGTTGACCCATTCGTAAGGAATCTTGTAGATTTTGTTCCATAAATCTGACTCGCACACCTTTCTGCATTTAACAAAACCTCTTCAGGATTATGAAACTCAGTCTCTGAAATGTCATATCTATATAAATTTTTCAACTTATGAAAAATGAAAAATTCTTGAGAATGCGAAGGAGTCGTAAACAAAGCTTTACGACAATTTTTTCTAAGCAGACTAACTAAACTCACTTATCTATACCTATTTATTATTAATCTCAATACTTCTCTTTGTACAATATTGAATAAGAGTCATTTTGTCACGATTTTCAGCAAACTCAAATCTTCCGGAATGAGTATAGTTACCATCGTCACCACGTTCAATTCTTATTGGAAGATAAGTACAAGTGACACTGAGTTGTTCTGATAATGGTAATGTAATCTTATATCGTCCTTCAATGTCAACATTTTCTGAAGTCTTAAACTTCATACCACCGGCAGAGATATCTAACGTAGAAATATTATGAACCTTGTCACCATCGGTCATTTTTAAATCGAACATAAATTTAATACGAGTATATTTTCTTCTCTGTAAAAACTTATGTCTTGAAGGACTAGCGATTTTTAAAGACTTACCATTTATATCTTTAGCATAAGATTCAAAATAGAGAGTTCCGTGCTTTGTATCAGTATAAAACTCACAGTAATTATTTTTAAGCACTCCATCAGGTTCATAATCTAATTCAAGCGTAAACCCGGTAGGATCAACTTCAGTAACGACTCCTTTATTGGCACATTTAAAATCTGCCGGAACCATAGTAATACGCTGATCTTTTTCGATTAATTCTCTCATAACAAAACCCTCTCAAATCATTATTATGAGTCCATTATACATTATTTAAAGAAATTTGGCAATAATAAAAAAAGGCTCCCGCCAAAACCGCAGGAGCAAATACTGAGCAATCAGAAGAGTTGAGGATTTACATACTTATACTACTGCTTTCAACATCGATTATCATTACCGGAAATATTTATTTTTGTGCCCAAAAACATCAACTAAAGTCCTAGGACTAAACATAATAATAATAAGTTTTCAATAATAAAGAGCCCCCGCTAACGCGAAGGCTCTTTAATTTTTATCTAAAATATTAGAAATTATTCTTTCAAGAATGATTCGTAATTTCTAGCAAGCAAATGAGTTCTAACCTGATTAATTAAATCAAGAGCAACACCAACCATGATTATAAGTGAAGTAGCCCCAATACCCTGCAAAGTTTTGATATTAGTAATATAACTTGCAAAAGATGGAATCAACGCTACAATACCCAAACCAAGCGCCCCGATAAAAGTTGTCTTAGACAAAATCTTATCCAAAGCTTCAGCAGTTGGTTTACCCGGTTTAACACCAGGGATAGAAGACCCATATTTCTTCAGATTTGTCGCAATATCCTTAGGCTGCATATTCGGCATGATTGAAGCGTAGAAGAATGTCAACGCAAAAATCAATAAGAAATATAATACATAGTAAGTAATGCCATCAGGACTCATAATGTGAGTCAATCTAACAACTAAATCCTGAACAGCAGCACTTTTGAAGTTTGCTTGTCCCACAAGGCTTAACACCGTTGACGGGAACAATAGTATAGCAACCGCAAAGATAATCGGCATAACACCACCCGGATTAAGTTTAAACGGAATGTAAGAATTCATACCGCCATAAACCTTATTTCCGACTTGGCGTTTAGGATTGATAATTATAACTTTTCTTACAGCTTCCTGCATAATAACGATTAAAATCATAGTGAGGAAGAAGATAAGTAATAATACAGCCAAACCAACTTGCATAGCCGAACTATGCGAAACAATCTGAGCTGTTCTTGATGTGTAAACCGGAATTCCTGACAAGATACCGATAAAGATGATTAAAGAACCACCATTTCCAATACCTTTTTCAGTAATCAACTCGGAAATCCACATAACAAGAACAGAACCTGCTGTTAAAACAGCAATTGAGCTTACGTAAAACATTAGATGAGGTACGTTAGCTGTAATTGCACCCGGCAAATGTCTTAAGAACATCATAAAAATTAACGCTTGCATAACGGCAAGTACAACAGTAAACAAACGAGTATACTGCATTAACTTTTTTCTGCCGGCTTCGCCTTCTTCTTTCTGTAATTTTTCCAAAGAAGGAATAACAACAGAAACAAGTTGAACGATGATTGATGCGGTAATGAAAGGTCCGATACCTAAAGCAAAAATAGATACACTACCTAAAGCACCGCCTGAAAACAAATCCAGAAAACCAATAATATTGTTTCCTTGTGCAATATTTGCAAAAACAGAGTTATTGATACCAAATAAAGGTAACTGAGCTCCGAATCTGAAAGCTGCAATCATAAGGAACGTAAAAATGATTTTCTGTTTCAAACCTGATGCATTCCACATGGACATCAGATCATCTGTAGAAGGCATTCTCATTTGTGCCATTATACTATCTCAACCTTTCCTCCTGCAGCTTCAATTTTAGCTTTAGCTGACGGAGTAACGTAGCTAGCCTTAACTGTAAGTGCAGATTTAATTTCACCATTACCAAGAATTCTCAAAGCATCAGCAGATGGATGAGCTTTTCTAGCTTCTTTAAGAGCTTCTAAGCTGATTTCCTTCAACCCGAAAGCTTCAAGTCTTCCAACGTTGATAGCTTCATAGTTAAGCTTGTTGATAATTTGGAAGCCTTTCAACTTAGGTAATCTTCTGTAAGCTGGCATTTGACCACCTTCAAAACCTCTTTTAGATGCGCTACCAGAACGTTGACCTTCACCGTTGTGACCACGGCAAGAAGTTTTACCATGACCTGATGAACGACCTCTGCCTACTCTTTTAGATTTGTGAGTAGCACCTTCGGCAGGTCTCAAGTCTTCTAATGTAATTTTGTTTGCCATTTTATTTTTCCTCATTTCTATTTTAATTAATATTAATATTTTGTTTATTATCTAACCGGACAATTTAAAATCCGATAATTACGCTTCAGAAACTTCCAACAAATGAGATACTTTGTTAACCATACCCATAATAGTTGGAGAGTTGTAATGTTCAACAACCTGATCTTTTTTAGTCAAACCAAGACCTCTAACAACTCTTCTTTGAGCTTCAGAAGCACCAATTAAACCTTTAACAAGTTTAATTTTAATTTGTTTATTATCATTTTTAGCCATTTTTATTATTCCTTTTTAAATTTATATCGTCACTCTTTGACTTAAACCTTCTAATGAATAAGCCAAAGAATCTTCATCACTAAACTAGTTTAAAAATTCTGCCATTGACAAGCCGCGTTTTTTAGCAACGTCAGTGAATGGAGTCAACTTCTTCAAAGCATCCAAAGTTGCATTAGCAGCGTTCAAAGGAGATTTTGAACCTAAAGATTTTGACAAAATGTTTTCAATACCAGCAAGTTCAAGAACTGAACGAACTGCACCACCAGCAATAATACCGGTACCTTCACAAGCTGGTCTTAACATAACTGCACCAGCACCTGATTTACCAGTAATTGGGTGAGGAATTGTAGTTTTGAAAATAGGTACTGTAATAAGATTTTTTCTACCATCAGCAATAGCTTTTTGGATTGCGATAATAACTTCAGAAGCCTTAGCACAACCAACGCCTACTTGACCTTTTTGGTTACCAACGATAACGATAGCACGGAAGCTTAACTTCTTACCACCTTTAACAACCTTAGTTACACGGCTGATTTGAACAACTCTTTCAGTCCATTCTGATTGAGGTTTTTCTTCACTATTTTCTATTCTTTGTTTTCTGCCTCTGCCACGTCTTTGACCTTTGGCAGGTTTTTCTTCAGTTGAAGCTTCAACTGCTTCAGCAGTTTCTACAGCTTCAGTTTCAACTGTTAATTCTTCTTTGTTTTCTTCTGTCATTGTAAATTTTACCTTTCATAAATTAGTTAATAACTTTTGATAGCTAATTTGGAATAAATTCCATATTATCCTTTAATTTAGAATACGCCAAAAAACACGCTAATTAAAGCTATTGGAAATCGTATTCGGGTTTTAACTTTTCTGACATAGTAAAAGTAACACAAATAACATCTAAAATCAAGTCAGTTGTTAAGTTTAATTAATCAAATATAACATTAAAAAACTCTATAAAAACACTATAAAGTGGTAACAATTTCACCTACAACGTCACCGGTATGAGTTTTAATAGAATAATCCATTTGAATATCAGCCCAATGCATATTTTTTAGGGAATCAACTACGACAAACTCACGAGCTCTTTCGTCACAATCTGAAATCTTTACGATTAAACATTCTTCGTTTTCAAGGTTAACCACAACACACAAACCGCCAACCCCAACTTTTGCAACAAGGTGATCCGAATTTTCAATAACCTTTGTATCAGTACTATTCTCTCCGCCAATCAAGTACGGTTGATGCAAAAATGCATTGCGAATTTTTACGTATTCTTCTGAGCAGAATAGATTCAAATATCCCTTACCCATATTCTCTAACGGCATAGAATAAATCGGAACTCCACAACCGTCTTTGGTTGAAGGATATTCTTTTTTAAGCTCACATAACTCATAAATTCTTTCTTTAATCAGCTTTTGAAGCGGATGATCCGGCTCATCATACGTTGCAGTATCCCAGTTATGCATAACACATAAACCAAGCATCATGATATGTTTACCAGAACAACAATTATGCAAAACAGAAGGCTCTTCATCATCCAATAGCAATCTTTCTCTTTCTACTGGGGAAAGCGGCATATGAACCCCACACTTCAACATAGATTCATCAATACCGATTTTTTTCAACAAACCTCTTGCTATATGAAGATGACATTGTTCTCCTGCATGAGACGCACAACAAAGAGCAATCTCTTCCTCTGTCATATCAAAAGCTTCATCCATCCCAAAATCAATCATCAAAGCGGCCTGTAAAGGTTTCGCACAATAACGCATGTAAAACGGATATCCTCCGCATTCTCCAACACGATCTATTACATGAACTCTATTCAAAACCATAACATAGCCGAAATGTTGTTCTTCAACGAGGCCATTTCTCACACACTTAACAAGAGTATCAGGAGAATTAATCATCATATTTTTTCACCATATCAATTATTTTTGCCATAGTTTGCTTCAAAACAGCATTTTCTTTTTTCAAAGCTTTAACTTCTTCTTCAAGCTTTTTAACATCAGTTACAGCCTGTTCACTATCAGGAAAAATCGCAGGATTTAAAACAAAACGCTTACGGGCATCAGCTTTTAACTTAAACAAAGTTCTTACATTTTCTTCAGTAATATATCCAAGACGAACCAGAACCTTACCAATAAGCTCATGCTGGCCTCTATCATCCATTTTCTTCTGTTCAGCAAGAGCAATATCCAGCTGACTTAACGTGATAGAGTCATTTTTTAAGAAATAATCACCAGTCGGAAATTTTCCGGCAATAAAACCTGCCATAGCATAAATTTCGTCACTTTCGGGAGCTTCAATATAGTTTTGCTCAAGACAAAAGATATAATATTTTGCAACCTCTTCCAGTGACAAAAACATGTTTAAAGTAATCTCAAGAATGTTATATTCTCCATGAACATACTTTAAAAAACTGTATATATTACTATCCAAGCCACTAGACTTATCCCAAAGCTCATTTTTACCTTGAAAAGTTAGAGTTGGGACATGCATAGAAAAAATCGAATCGATATTTTTTATTACATATCTTTCGCAATAATTTTCTTTCATATTTTGATACAAACGATAATACACAGCTTGCTTAACCCAAAGTGGGTATGCCAGAAGCTTATTCACAAATAATTTAAAAAGATTTCTTTTCACAACTACCTCACGGAGCTTATTATACAACATAAAGGAATTTATTACAATATCTTATGAACATCACCCGTTACTCTATTGATTTATTCTTTCGCGGAATGTAAAATGAAACAGGAAGAAGGAGATATTCTTTATGGAAAAGATGAACATAAGAAAGATTATGGTATTTATTTTAGCGCTTGTCGGCTTATTAACATCTGTAAAGCTGGCAATGATTTATTACGATGCAAACTTTAACCAATATGCACTTCCTAGTTTCTGTTCAATAAATGAATTTGTGGACTGTGACGGAGTTGCAAAAACGACAGAATCTCAGTTTTTTGGAATTCCTTTAGCATATTGGGGCATATTTTTATACTTTTTCATATTCCTAATGCTTGGGGCAAACAAGCTAAAAAACATCAAACTATTCAAGTTTATGGAAGTATTTAAAAACCCGTTATCATACATTGGAATGCTAGGATTAATATCATTTGCAATCTCAATGACATTGTTATGTGTAAGCTTATTTGGAATAAAAAAATTATGCGTTCTATGCGCTGTAACCTATGTAATTAATTTAATAATAGGGTTAACCGCAATAGACTTTAAAAATGGTGGAATTGTTCAAGCTTTTAAGGATAGCGTCACAGACTTTATGGATGCAATAAAAAACAAATATTATCGCATTGCATTTATAATCGTAATGTTATTTGCAATTGGCGGATTATACTACACAACTACCACTTTAATATTTGCTCCACAAGTTAAACAACAAAAAGATTTTGGAGAATTTATTAACGCAAAAGAAAACAGATATGCAGTAAATGGCAATGTTTTGGGTGAACCTTTGGCAAAAGTTGTGGTATACACTTACACTGACTACAACTGCCCTATCTGCGAAGCATATAATATAATGATTCACAAAGCCGCTAAAGATATGGCTAACGTAAAATTTGTACACAAAAATCTTCCTTTGGATACAGAATGCAACCCATTCTTAAAATCTCCATTCCATGAAGGTTCTTGCAGAATGGCTCGTTACGCTATGGCAGCAGAAAAACAAGGTCAGTTCTGGGCTATAAACTCTAAATTCTTTGAATTACATCCAAAAACAGATGATGAAATTCTTAAAATAGCAAAAGAATTAAAACTTGATACCGACAAATTATACAAAGATGCAAATTCACAAGAAACTAAGGATGCTCTTGCAAAAGAAATTGATCTTGCATACTCACAAGGCATTAACGCAACGCCTTCAACAAAAATCGGAAACGATGTATATGTGGGAATGAAACCTTACAGTGAATTACTAAAATTATTGGAGGATGCAGGTGCTTCAAGAAGATAATCACGACAATCGTATAATTCTTCATGCCTGCTGTGCAATTTGTTCAGGATATCCCGTGTCTATGTTAAAAGATGCGGGATATACTGTTAGCGTATATTTTTATAACCCAAACATATACCCGGATACAGAATATCAAAAAAGATTAGAAGCAGAGAAAGCATTGTGTTCACACTTTGGAGTAGAACTTATAGAAGGTGAATATAATCCGGAAGAATATTATAATTTTGTAAAAGGATTAGAAACAGAACCGGAGAAAGGCGCACGATGCGACAAGTGCTTTGAACTCCGACTACGAAAAACCGCTGAACTCTGCAAACAATTAAATATAAAAACATTTACTACCTCAATAGTGATAAGTCCACATAAAAACTTTCAAAAGCTAAGCACAATAGGTCAAACCATAGCGAAAGAGTACAATTTAAATTACCTTGATATTGATTTCAAGAAAAAAGACGGGTTTCTAAAAACCAATAAAATTTCAAAGGAACTAAACTTATACAGACAAAACTACTGCGGATGTAAATTTGCAATGCGTAGAACATAAATATTTACATTCCCTCTTCTTGCTATTTTCATACCGAATAATTTATAGTATCATTTTTATGAAAAGTAATTTTGAAGGGGATAAGATGAAGAGAATTTTTATTAGCATTTTTGTACTAATGTTCGGGACTTGCGCAATATCTGCAGAAGATTTGCAAAAGTTTAACCTTGAAAACGGACAAACAGTTATAATCAAAGAGGTGAAATCAAATCCGATAGTAACCGTAGACACCTGGATTAAAACCGGCTCAATAAATGAAAATGACTCAAACAACGGAGTTTCACATTTTCTCGAACACTTATTCTTTAAGGGTTCAAAAAATCACGCTCCAGGCGAATTTGATAAAATACTTGAAACAAAAGGTGCTATAACAAATGCTGCAACAAGCAAAGACTTCACACATTATTACATAACAATACCTTCAAAATACTTTGATGAGGCGCTAAACTTGCATGCAGATATGCTTTTAAACCCTCTTATTCCACGAAAAGAACTTGAAAAGGAACGCAAAGTAGTTCTGGAAGAAATTGCAAAGGATGAAAACTCACCTAACAACGTTGTGTATGAAAACCTAATACAAATGTTATACACAAATCATCCTTATAAAAGAAAAGTTATAGGAAAAAGAAATATAATAGGAACCATACATAGAGATGAAATCCTTGCATACTATGACAAATGGTACTCTCCAAGCAATATGATAACCGTAATTGTCGGAGATGTAGACACAAACGAAACATTAGAAAAAGTTAAACGTAATTTTGAACGTACACCTCAAAAAAGTCCAAAATCTGTTTATCCTAAAGAAGCACTATTAACAGAACAAAAAAGACATACTGAATACTTAAAAACACAAACAGGCTATATGTTAATAGGTTTTCGAGGAGTAAACATCAACGAAAGCGACAGTTATGCATTAGATGTACTTGCAACAATACTTGGAGAAGGACGCTCTTCTGTTTTCTACCAAGGCATAAAGGATCGCTTACAACTTGCAAACTCAATTTCAGCATCAAACTCAGGATTTAGAGATGACGGTATATTTTATATTTCCGCAACATTTAATCCTGAAAAAAGTCAAAGACTTGAGAATGAAATCTTCAATGAAATATCTAACATTCAAAAAAATGGTGTAACAGAAGAACAAGTTAGACTTGCACAAAACATAATCGAACGAGATACTTATTATGCAAGAGAATCAAACGCAAACATTGCGGAAGAAATTGGCTACATAATGGTTACATCGGGAGATCTTGGAGTTTACGAAAACTTTGTAACAAACATAAAAAAAGTAACTCCACAAGATGTAAAGAGAGTTGCAAATAAATATCTAGGGAAAAATAGAGCTGCAGTGTCAATAGTACTTCCTGAAAAAAGTAAAGAAGTTGAAATTTCAAATAAAACTCAGGTTATATCAAAACCGGTACTTGAAAGCACCGATGGAATAAGCAATAAATACAAACTTGAAAATGGAACAACACTTTTATTAACACCAAATACAACAAACGAAATTGTTGCAATAAGTATATTTGCAAAAGGTGGCAACTTCTTAGAGCCAAAGCACGGAGTTGCAAGCCTAACAGCCTCAACAATGATGAAGGGGACAAAGAAATATACCGCGCAAGAACTTGCAGAAATTCTAGAAGATAACGGAATCAAAATAGAACCGGAAGTTCGTTCTGATGCGTTTTCAATAAGCGTTTTAACAACAACACAACAATACGAAAAAACACTTGCTCTATTATCTGAAATAATTAATAACGCAACATTCACAGAATACGAACTGGAAAAAGTAAAAAATGACAAATTAAACGCAATAAAAAAATCTCGCGATATTCCATTGAATGTTGCAATAGAAGAATATAAACATCTAATATTTGAAGGAACACCATATTCAAATTCAACACACGAGTTAGAAAAAAATATTCCACAAATATCACGTGAAGATATCTTGAACTACTATCAAAAAATCTTTGCACCACAAAATATAGTAGTATCTATAAATGGAAATATCGACACAGATAAGACAGCTCAGGCTTTTGCATCAATGTTTAAGTCTACTTCAAATGAAACATTTGATTACGAAAAACACAATACAGAGATAACTCCTGTAAGAGAAGCAAGAACTAGCATTAAGCAAATGCCTGACACAAATACTGATTGGATATTCTTGGCTTGGCAAACTGCCGGACTAAATAATTTAAAAGACTATGCAACCCTTCAAGTAATAGACTCCCTGCTTGGTACAGGAATGAGTTCAAGACTCTTCAAAAATATTAGAGATCAAGAAGGCTTAGCATACCAACTGGGCTCAGGCTACTCCGCTAATATCCTAAAAGGCGCATTTCTAGTGTACATAGGCACAAACCCTAACACTTATGACAAAGCTTTAAATTGTCTATGGAAAGAAATCAACAAATTAAAAACTGAATTTGTCGGAACGAAAGAACTAAAAGATGCGAAAGATAAATTAACCGGTCAATTTGTAATTGCTCTGGAAACTAACCTTGATAAGGCTGTAACGGCAGGTTGGTTTGAAACCGCACCGGAAGGTTACAAATTTATGAAAGAATACGACGAACTGATAAACTCAGTAAATGAATCAGATATTATGAGAGTCGCAAACAGATATTTCAACAACAGATACATTTTGTCTGCTGTTAGAAAGCAAAAATAAATTGCAAATGAGAACTCAAATATAAATATCGACAAATCAATCCCAATATGTATTCATTTTTGTAACGAAAATTTTTATAATCTTTACATAAAGGCATGTTTATTATTAAAATATGTAAGAAAAGGACGGACTAAAAATTGTTAAACAATTATGAAAGTTTTGATAATTCCGAAACATCATCAAGGAAGTCAGCACTAGTACAAGAGAGGGTTGGACTTGTGTCAACTCACATGTACAAGCAGTTTCTTGATTATCAGCATGCCACGATTAATTCCACAGAAATATTTTCACGAATGCTGGAAGAAATAATGGACGTAACAGAAATCCTAAAAGAAGCATTCTCATCACGTGGAGTTACTACGCAAAACATTTATGTAGATACAGATCCACAAAAATCAGTTATAATAATGAACATTTTGTGGCATAAAATAAGCTTTACTACTCGTTGTAATTTTCAACCACAAGTTTTATACAGAGAAAACCTTAACCACTTATTTTCAACAAGAATAATGGCGGTAAAAGGAAATTACAACGAAATTATGCAAGGTGTAACAGACCATAAGGAAGAAATGGCAAGACTTCTTGATGAAGAAATCGCATCTTTATTTGTTCCTGCAGAAACTACACACAATGCAATTTTAAAAATAAGACACTTAGGTGGCAGAGAATTACCTCTAAACCAAACAGACGCACCAAGAGAATTTGTTCTCAAAGTAGTAGAAACCGTATGTGGCGGAGGCTTCTATCACGAAGAAGGCTCAAGAAAAAGCTTTAACATCTAGGTTTATTCGTATCTTAAAGCATCAATCGGGTTAAGCAATGAGGCTTTATATGCTGGATAGTATCCGAATAGGACACCGATAGCGCCAGAAAAACCCAACGCTAGAGCAATAGAAAACCCTGAGATTGCTATGCTCATTGTCGAAAACCATTCTATTGATTTTGCACCGACAATTCCTATAACAACACCAATAACCCCACCGATTACTGATAACAAAAAAGATTCAATCAAAAATTGAATACGAATATCACTAGCTTTAGCACCAATTGCCATTCTTATACCAATTTCTTTCGTCCTTTCTGTAACAGAAACAAGCATAATATTCATAATACCAATACCACCAACCAACAAAGAAACGGAAGCTATTGCACCCAAAAGTATTGACATAGTTTTAGCTGAAGATTTAATTGTCTCTTGCATTTCAGCTAAATTTCTAATTTCAAAATCATCTTCCTGATTTTTTCCGATATGATGTCTGGCTTTAAGCAATTCTGAAATATCATCTTGAGCAGTTTGCATAATTTCAGAATCAGTAGCCTTAACGTTAATCATTTTAATAGAACCCGGAAATTCGGTACCAAAGACTTTCTTTTGCGCAGTAGTGATAGGAATAAACACCAAGTCATCCTGATCCATCCCCATACCACTCTGTCCTTTTGTTTTCAAAAGACCAATAATTTTGAACGGAACATTCCCTATACGCATAGTTTTATTTATAGGATCAACATCTCCAAACAATTCAGTAGCAACAGTATTTCCAATAATCGCAACTTTTGCACTATTCTGAACATCTTCGTGAGCAAGATTTCGACCACTTACAATTTCATAATTTCTAATAAACAAATAAGAACCTGTCGTTCCACCAATAGTTGTCGACCAGTTTTGATTACCATATGTAAGCTGTTGAGTACCTGAGGAATAAGGAGCAACTGCCAAAATTCCACGACAATTTTTCGCAATAGCCTCTGCATCCTTTAAGGTTAAAGAAGGCTTTGTACCAAATCCCATTCTAACCCCTCCGGAATTAGCAGAAGCAGAACGAATCATTAAAAGATTAGAGCCCATTGATTCCATATCTTTAGCAATCTTCTTACTTGCACCGGAACCGACAGCAAGCATTATAATAACTGCGCTAACACCAATGATAATACCTAAGCTGGTTAACATGGAACGCATTTTATTGATTTTTAACGATCTAATCGCCATTATAAGTGTTGATTTAAAATCAATCATAGTATATCTCCGTTTTTAATATGGAATAGTTGTATGGGAATTAATCTTATCAGATATAATATTGCCATCCTTGAACCTAACAACACGTTTACAATATTGAGCGATATCAGGCTCGTGTGTAACAAGAACAATAGTCTTTCCGGTTTCTTTGTTAAGCTTTACAAAAAACTCCATAACCTCAATACTTGTTCTGGTATCAAGATTACCTGTAGGTTCGTCTGCAAGAATTAAGGGCGGATCATTAATTATAGCTCTTGCGATAGCAACACGTTGTTGTTGACCTCCAGACATTTGATTTGGCATATGGTCTTCTCTTTTTTCCAACCCAACAATTTTTAAAGCAGCCTTTGCCCTAACAATTCTTTCTTCCTCAGGAATTCCTTTATAAATCATTGGCAATTCTACATTTTCTAACGCAGTAGTTCTTGATATAAGATTAAAACCTTGAAATACGAAACCCATCTTAGAATTTCTGACTTCTGCTAACTCATCAGGCCCTAAAGAGAGCATATCAATTCCATCAAGGAAATAACTACCAGAATTAGGCTTATCAAGAGTACCCAACATATTCATAAATGTTGATTTTCCAGAACCGGAAGTTCCCATAATAGCGACGAACTCACCTTCTTCGACACTTAACGAAACACAATTAAGCGCATTAAAACTATCTTCACCCGTTTGGTATGTTTTTATTGCATCTTTTACTTCAATTAAACTCATCTAAAACATCCTTGGCATTCTTCTTTGTTTATTTGAACCACCACGTTTTACCTGATTTGAAGCTCCAATGATAACTCTATCGCCTATCTTTACACCGTCAGAAATTTCGATATTACTATCGTCACTGGCTCCGGTTGTGATATCCACGCGAACAGGTTTTCTGTTAACTAAAAGCCACAAACCTTGGGATTTATATTTTTTACCGTCAGACTCAGGCGTGTACTTAAGAGCAACAGACGGTACACAAAGGACATCTTCACTCTTGCTTGTAATTATAGACACATTGGCAGTCATTCCCGGTTTAAGAGTCAAATCTTTATTATCGACTTCAACAATAACAGAATAAGTTACAACGTTAGAAACAGTAGTTGGAGAAATTCTAACCTGAGTAACTTTTCCGGTAAAAACCCTATCAGGATAACCATCTAAGGTGTAAGTAACATCCTGCCCATCCTTAACCTTGCCGATATCCGCTTCAGAAACACTTACCTCAATTTGCATTTTTGTCAAATCTTGAGCAATAGTGAACAATTCAGGAGCTTGGAAACTAGCAGCAACCGGCTGTCCAAGGTCTATTTCACGAGAAATAATCGTGCCATCAACAGGAGCAATAATTTTTGTATAACCTAAGTTTGTCATTGCTGTTTTATAAGTTGCTTGAGCCTGACTAATTTTAGCTTGAGCAGCCTTAACCTGAGCTAAATTTGATAAATAATCGCTTTCAGCCTGATCTAATTCACTTTTTGCAATAAAATTTTTCTGATAAAGATTTTTGTAACGAACATAAGTTTTTCTAGACATCTCGGTCACGGCCTGAATTTTTGCCAAATCTGATTGAGCCGAACTTATTTGAGCCCTGTTTTGTTGAACTGTCGCCTCAAAATTTGCAGGGTCAATTTGTGCAAGTAGCTGGCCTTTTTTTACTTGAGAATTATAATCAACGTAAATGGCTTTAATCAATCCTGAAACCGTAGAACCAACACTCACAGTATTTACAGGATTGATAGTTCCTGAAGCTTCAACAACTTGAGTAATTGTGCACTGAGTGACCGGCTTAGTTTCATAATGGACTCTATGCTTTATCGCAGAAGAAACAAATCCACCGACAATCGCAAATAAAACTGCCCCAACAACCATATAACGTTTTTTCATATTCATTTTCATAATCTAGTCCTCAACAGTTATCACAATCTCTTGCGGAAGTGCAAGAAGTCTTTCCAAATTTGCACGTGCTACATTATAATTATACACCGCTTGCACGTAAGTATTTTGAGCATTATTATAATTAACTTTTGCATCTTGTAGTTCAATATAATCGCCTAGTCCAACTTCGTATCTGCCATCTGCAAGTTCAAAATTTTCCAAAGTTTGTTTAACTTTAACTTCCATAAGCGGAATTTGACGTTCAAGTTGTATCATATTAACGTAAGCATTTTGCACATCGAAGTAAATATTTTGTTTGGCCAAATTCAAATCATTCTCAGCAAGTTCAACTTGAAGCTTTCCATTATCAATTTCATATTTTTTACTTAAAATATTGATCGTGCTTTGAATTCCAATACTTGCATTAAAAGAACTTCTATTATTCTGATCATTATATCCATATCCAAGAGAACCTGTAATTTCAGGATAATATTCTCTTTTAATATATAGTAAAGCTTGCTTCATAGCCTCAATTGTAGCACTGTAAGCCTTTAACGAAGGGCTATTCTTTTCGGCGAGTTCTACACATTGTTCAAAAGTGTAATCAAAAGGTTTAAAATTATAGTTTTCCATTACAGCCATTTTCTCGACTTTAGTCGTTAAAACAGCATTAGAAACACCTTCTGGCGGACTACTTATATCTCTTTTTTCAGAAATTTTCTCCAAATTTACAGGAATTTCCTTACTTTTAAAATTAAAAGTTTCAGTAGTAGAAATTTCGTAACTTGGAGCGTGCGCTATATACATTGAATTATTAAGTTGAACAAGGGCATTTTGATATGCTTTTTCTGAATTCACCAACGTAATTTTAGAATCTGAAAGATAAACTTCGGCATTCACCAAATCAATTTTTGATCTTATTCCCTCATTAAAATAAGCCTTAGTTCTTTGGTAATTCCTTTCATTTATTTGAACATTAGCCCTATTAACATCCATAGTAGCCTTTGCGGCAAGCACACCATAATAATTTGTTTTTACAGTAAAAATTGTATCCAAAACTGTATTATCAAAAGTATAAAGGGCAGCTATTTTGTTAAATTTCTGCATCTTAATACGCGAACTTGTCTTACCAAAATTCCAAATTAACTGATTTAAATTAGTATTAAGATTATAATAGTTGTTATTCGCATTATTTCTACCGGACATTTGCGTATTGTTATAATAATATCCGGTACCAACACCAATAGACGGGAAATAAGAAGCTTTTTCGATATTCAAATCATTTTTAGATATTTTGTAATTATATGCAGCTTTTCTAACATACGGACTATTATCTAATGCAACTTGGATACAATCAGAAATCGTTAGCTTGGCACCCTTCTCAATTAATGAAGTTTTTGACTCGAAACACATTACACTAGGGCTAAATACAACACTCACAAGACAAATAAGAACTAGATATACAAACTTTTTATTATGCATTCAAATTATAATCCTTAATAAATCACCACAAGCATATAACGATATAACCATGAATTTTGTTCAAAGTAATCATACCATCAGGGGAATATTTAATATAAAACCGGGCAATAAAAAAGCCCTGCTATAAAGGGGGGAGAAAACAGGGCTTCCTTTCAAATTAAGGAATGAGGATTTAATAAGGATTATTTAGAAATCTATTATGCATACTGAGGAACAAAGTTTTGGACATCATTTTTTACCGCGTCTTTTGTTGCCTTAATTTCTTCATCAATCATTGCAAGCTCAGATTCAAGAGCTAATTTTTCTTTAGACATTTCTTTTTCTTTTTCATTAAGTAATTTAGCTTCATATTTCGCAAATTGTTCTTGTGCTTGCTTATAAAAACTTCTATACATCATCATCTGATATTGCTGTTGAAGTTGAGCATTTTGAGACTGAGCCATCATTTGCTGATACATTGGGTTAGAAGCCATTTGAGCCATTTGATTTTGAGCTGACATTTGACAGTATTGACTTGAAGCCATCATATACTGCATTTGTCTTTGGAACATTGAGGAAGGAGCTGACATCATCTCGCTTAATGACAACCCGCCATCCGCAATATTTGTACCGTAGCTTTTCAAATCATGCAACTCCATATTAAGCTGCATCAATCGGTAATTTTTGCGAGTTTTGGCTGATATTAATTCTGTTAAACGCCACTGACCTACGAGTAACATTTTACCCCTACCTTTTCAATACTAACCTTTGTAAACTAACCTTTTATTAACCTACATTTATATAAAAAAAATCAAAGCAACTAAATTGCCAATTCAAAGCAAAATGCTTAACAAATCTTAACAAATTTCTTACAAAATCTTACGATTAGGGAGTTTAAACCAGAAAGTACTGCCGAAATGCAATCTTGACTTAAAGCCAATTTCACCATTATGAGCTTTAACAATCATCTTACAAAGCGCAAGACCAACCCCTGAACCTTGTTGTCTTTTAAACTGATTACGGTTAACCTGAGAGAAAAAGTTAAAAATTTGTCCGTAATCCTTTTTTCTAATCCCGTCACCACTATCTTTTATCTCAAAAATAAAATTATTATTTTCATCTAAATAGGATACAATTGTAATACTGCCGCCCTGTTTATTAAACTTAACAGCATTTGAAATAAGATTATATATTAACTGTTTAAACCTTCTTATATCAGCCGAAATTTCAACATCCATTAAAGTATATGAAAAATTAATTTGTTTTGAATTAATAGCCTCATCGAAACTCAAAATTATATCTTCAATAATTTCCTTTGGGTGGAATGAAGTATAATTAAGTTCCAATTTCCCAAATTCAGCACGTGCCATATCCAGGATATCTTGAATTAGACTCAACAAAAAACACGCACTTTTGTTTATATTATCAATATACTTATACTCTTCAGAACCACTCATCTTGGTTTTCAATATATCCGAAAATCCTATAATAGAGTTAAGCGGAGTTTTATACTCATGGGAAATACTTGCCAAAAACTGAATTTTTTGTTTATTCATTTTATTTAAGGCTTCTTCAAGCATAATTATATCCAGTCTTGAATTAAAATTTTCCATTAAAATTTCCACAAAGGAATTATACTTGTAATTAAAATCATCTCTTTTGCCGATAACGGTAACAAATCCAATTAAATCATCTCTAGACATAATAGGTGAAATAATAACGTTATCCTTAGATATTTTGTAGAAAAAATCAAGAATTTCAACAGCATCATAAGAATTAGTAAACAAATCCGCCCCCAGTGACATAATCTCATCAGCTGTTTTTTTCAGATTTGCGGGGAAATTTGGTTCTGACTTTGCACATTTCAACGCAACCTTATTAGACTCCAAATTGACCATATATATGCTACAATACTTTGCGTGTAACGCATTTAGGATACCGGAAGTTAATTCATCTGCCAACTCTTTACTAGACTTAATAGTATTAAGTTTCTTCAAAAATTTACACAAGAAATTTTCATACAAAATATTCATTGTATAATTATAATATGAATAAAAATTTAAGCAAAAAACTATTTGTAATTTCAGGTTCCTCAGGAGTTGGCAAAGGAACAGTCTTAAAAGGCTTTTTAGAAAGAAATCCCCATTTTATGCTTTCAATATCCTGCACAACAAGACACCCAAGAGCAGGCGAAGTTGATGGCGTAAACTATTTCTTTTTAACAAAAGAAGACTTCAAAAACTGTATTGAAAATAACAAATTTTTGGAGTGGGCAGAATTTGCAGGCAATTACTATGGAACGAAGAAGAAATATATAAACCAATGTTTGGATGAAGGAAAAGATATAATACTAGAAATAGAAACAAAAGGCGCACTTCAGGTAAAAAAACAAATGCCGGATGCAGTATTAATTTTCATTGCACCGCCATCTTTAGAAGCATTGGAAGCTCGTCTTAGAGGACGTCATACAGAAGATGAAGAAACGATTCAAAAACGTCTAAATGAGGTTAAAGCAGAATTAAAACTTGCAGAACAATACGATTATCGGGTTGTAAACGATAATCTTGATGAAGCTATTTCTGAACTTGAAAGAATAATAACCGGAGAACAGACAAAATGTTAAGCGGGAAAAATATCTTAGTTGCAATAACCGGAGGCATCGCAGCATACAAGATATGCGAACTAATAAGAATGTACAAAAGAGCAAACGCCAATGTTCGTGTTGTTTGTACCCCGAGCGCACTCCATTTTGTAACAAAACTCACGCTTCAAAACCTTAGCCAAAACGAAGTTGGAGTTGAAGAATTTTCACCTGAGCAATATAAACCGGAACATATTTCTTACGCAGATGAAGCTGACATAATGGTTATAGCTCCTGCAACAGCAAACACTATCGGCAAAATCGCTAATGGAATATGCGATAACTTGCTTACATCAATAGCTTGTGCATTTACAAAACCGATACTCATTGCACCGGCAATGAACTGTGGAATGTGGGACAATAATTTTGTACAAGAAAACATTAGCAAATTAAAAAATGCAGGATTTACAATTTTAGAACCAGAAAGCGGCTTTCTTGCTTGTGGATACGAAGGCAAAGGTAGACTTTGCTCTCTAGAAGAAATCTTTAATAAAACACTAGAGACGTTACAAACGCAAAAAAAGCTTACCGGTAAAAACATTTTAATCACAGCAGGCGGAACCATAGAACCAATTGATACAGTTCGCTATATCTCGAATTATTCTTCCGGCAAAATGGGAATAGCACTTGCTGACTGTGCATACAAACAAGGTGCGAATGTTGAATTAGTAACAACAGTAGATGTTGAAAAGCCATATACAGTAACAAAAGTCAAAACAGCACAAGATATGCAAAAAGCGGTAGGACAAAGCTTTGCACAAACAGACTGCATTATTATGGCGGCAGCAGTGGCTGATTATAGAGCCAAAAACGTTGCAAACTATAAAATGAAAAAGACCGATGATGGGAATGAAATATCTATTGAATTGGTAAAAAACCCTGATATTTTAAAAGAAATTTGCCAAAAAAGAACAACTTCACACCCGTTAATAGTGGGTTTTTGCGCAGAAAGTGAAAATTTACTAAAAAATGCAAAAGAAAAACTTGTAAAAAAAGGATGCGATTATCTGATTGCAAATGATATCTCACGCAAAGATATTGGATTTTCAAGCGATTACAACGAGGTAACAATTTTAAGTAAAAACGGAGATTTCAAAAAGCTTCCTCGTGCAGCGAAAACTGAAATAGCGAAATCAATTCTAGAGGCAATCTATGAATAAATACGAAATTGTAAAACGCATTGAAAAATTTGCACCTCCGGAATTTGCGGAACCTTGGGACTGCTCAGGTTGGCTTGTTGAAACATCAAAAACCCAAGTAAAAAAAATAATGCTTGCTCTAACTGTAACTGATAACATCGTAGAACAAGCTTCAAAAGAGAACTGTGATATGATTATTTCTCATCACCCGCTGTTCAATGTTCCAACAAAGTACAAAGATATTGACATTTATTGTGCTCATACAAACCTAGATCTGACTGAAGGCGGCACAACAGACACCCTTATTGAACGCTTAAATCTGCATAAGACCTATAATCAAGGATTTTTACGATTTGTAGAAACAGAAATTCAAACAGAAGATTTGACGAATAAGCTTAAAACAATATCCCCGCACTTGCGTTATGTAAATAATAAAAACATTAAAACATTACAAAAAATAGCATTTTGCGCAGGTAGCGGAACTGAATTTATAGAAGAAGCATTTGAACAAGGAGCAGATGCTTTAGTTACAGGGGATTTAAAATTTCACACAGCCTTAGAAAGCCCTATTATCGTATATGATATTGGGCATTTTGAAAGTGAAATTCAGGTTCTGGAAGTTTTCAAAAACCTTATAAAAGATGATATTGAAGTAATATTTTCAACAGAGAGAAGCCCTTTCAAATACTAAAAAATAAAAAGGCCAGATAAAATCTGACCCAAGAGTATTATTATGTTTACCGTAAAAAACTTTATGCAGTGGCACCGTGCTTAGCCGGGTACTGAACAAACCCGATTGGCTTTCTTTCTGTTTTTTGCCTACCTTTACTGAATTCATCTATTGCAGCAATAAAATCTTCATTACTGATAGAAAAACTATCCATATCCTTCGCTGAAAAAGTTCCATTCTCCATTTTTTCGTAAATACCACAACGCTGGAGGGCCTTTTCATTAGCTTTGTTCGCAACATAAGCCACATCTGCACCGGTAGCTTTTGCTTTTAATAATCTTTCAGACAAATTTTTGGAATCAAGCTTTCCATCCAATTTGCGTCCTTTAGTATGAATATTAAAGATGTTAATCATATCCTCAACAGTTTCAGGAGCCTTCATCTCAATAGAACGCCCAAATCTTCCTGAACGGGTAATTGCACTATCCAGCATTTCAGGTCTGTTGGTTGCGGCTATTACATAAATATCATCCCCATTTTTCTCAACATCACTCATAAGAGTAAGGAGCTGGTTAACAACCTTATCCCCATAAACATCAACACCACCACGCTTTTTCGCAACGGCATCAAACTCGTCAATAAAAATAACGGCAGGCTGATTTACTCGAGCTGTATCAAAAAGAACACGCCAATTTTCTTCAGATTCTCCAACCCACTTTGATTCCATTTCTAAACCGTTAAGCTTTATGAAATATGCATTAGTTTCATTAGCTAACGCTTCAGCTGTAAGAGTTTTACCGGTTCCCGGAGGGCCATACATAATAAAACCTTTATTCAAAGACGTATTAGCATAAGCTTCAGGATACCTGATTGGGAAGATAATTTCTTTTTTCAACATATCGAGAGCCTTATCCTGTCCGCCAATATCTGCAAACGTATAATGTCTACCCTTAACTTTATCAGGTTTAAGCATTTTTAATATTGTTTTAGTATTCTGAGCTGAAATTGTGTCCTTAACAGCATCACTACAATCATATATTTTTGCAAAATGTTTTCTGAAACCACTAATATCAACGTTAGGAAAATCACGTATTGGGAATGTCACATCCCCTGCTGTTACAACATCATTATTTACAACAAAAAAGCTGTCATATTGCAAAAGTGGTGCTGACTTTCCTGAACCATTATCTTTCAAAGTAATCGGAGTTTTAGAAAGGTTCATCAGCTGAAACTCTCCTCTAGTATCCTTGTAAAAAGCTAAAGGAGTCTTAAGATTATCATCTTGAACTAAAAAGAAACGCTTTAAAACCTGTTCAAACTTCTTAGACACAGCCTTAAGAGGTTCATAAAACTCCTTAAATTCCGGACCTGCGAGAAGGACATCACCCTGTTTCATAATAGAAAAAACAGAAGCAAGCCTTTCTTCCAAAGGAATTTGCTTTAACATAACTAAAGCATTCTTTTCAACACCTTGAAAGGCGAGAGGTTTAGACACTCGTACAAAGCTGTCTCCTGTGACGGAGTTACGATGGAGCAGACCAGGAGCAACGTTTTGAGCCGAAGAATTAACGTTCCTATTAGTGTAATTTGTACGATTAAAAGCTTGAATTGCAGGAATTCTCATCTAAATTTCCCCCTTTCGTATAATAAAAATTTTTCAAATACCCTCGCCGTCAAAATAAAATAAACTCTAAATTTGAAGGTATTTTAAAATCTACTACAATTGTAGCAATTTGTCAACTTATACAACAGGAGAATATCTCGAAATATTGTACAGAAAACACTTTTAATAGTTTTTACATTTCTTCATATGTCATCGTGATATAATTTTGGAATGGATATAGAATTAAACAGTCATAAATCATTAGAATTTGATAAAATAGCGGAGAAACTTGCAGGATACGCAAAGTGCCCTCAAAGCAAACTTTTGTGCCAAAATATTACACCTCATAAAGACATAAATGATGTAATAGAAGCTCAAACCTACACAAGAGAAGCCAAACGAGTACTCGACATTCCTGCCGACATTCCACTTGAATATGTTGCAAACATCGAAAAAATTGAGCAGAATTCAATTGCGAGTTATCTCAGCGAAGAAGAATTATACGATATTGCCAAAACATTAAGAACATCAAGACTTGTTAGAAATTTTATAAATGAAAACACTACAATAGAAGACAATATCAACAAATTAAGCAGAAATCTAACAGTTGAAAAAGACTTGGAAGAAAGAATCTTCAACACGTTTGATGAAAATCTGGAAATAAGAAAAGATGCGACACCTGAATTAAAAGGGTTATTTGCTTCACTTAGAGAAACCGAAAAAGCTATCCGAGCAAAAGTTGGCGAACTTTTAAACTCCACAGACTTTGTAAAACACTTACAAGAAGCAATCTATACTACGCGTGATGATAGAATAGTATTCCAAGTAAAATCCTCAGACAAAAACAAAGTCCATGGTATTGTTCACGATGTTTCAGCAACAAACAAAACATTTTATATCGAACCTGAGAGCTTAGTTCCACTTAACAACAAACTAAGAGAAACCCAATCTGCCATAAATGCAGAATATGTGAGAATACTTTCAGAACTGACCCAAATGGTTAAATTCCATATGCCATCTTTAAAGAAATCAGAACAAACGCTTGCAGAACTTGATTTTCATTTTGCAAAAGCTCGTTACGCTGTAAAAATCCAAGCTACTGAACCGGAAATTCTCAAAAGTAACAAGGAAATTATCCTTGACAATATGAAACATCCGCTTCTTATTGGAACAGTTGAAAACATCGTAACAAATGATTTTAAAATAGGCCGAGATTACAAATCAATAATCATAACAGGTTCAAACACAGGCGGAAAAACTGTAACCCTAAAAACAGTAGGTCTTTTCATCCTTATGACAAGAGCCGGGCTTTTCCTTCCTTGCACGATGGCAAAAGTGTATCCATTCAAAAAAGTTTTTGCCGACATAGGCGATGCTCAAAGCATTTTGCAGAGTCTTTCAACATTTTCATCACATATGAAAAACATAATAGATATAGTAAACAACAGTGACGAAAACACTTTTGTACTATTAGATGAAATATGCGCAGGTACAGACCCTGTCGAGGGAGCAGTTTTAGCAAAAGCAATTCTGGAAAAATTAGCAAAGAGCAATGCTCTTTCTACAATAACAACTCACTATGGAGAATTAAAAGCTCTTGAATACACTAATCCATACTTTAAAAATGCATCTGTAGAATTTAACACAGAATCGCTAAAACCGACTTACAAATTACTAATAGGTATCCCCGGCTTAAGTAATGCTATTGCAATATCGGCAAACTTAGGACTGGATAAATCAATAATAGAAGAAGCAAAAAACACACTTATCTCCCAAAAAGATCCATCCATCTTGGTAGTAGAGAAATTACAAACAACACAACAAGAACTAAACACAACACTAAAAGAAAGTGAACAACTGAAGCTTGAAGCTGAAAAATTAAAACAAGAATACGAAGAAAATCTTGCAATAGTAAAAAAAGATAAGAAAAAAGCGATAAAAGATATAAAACGAAAATTCGACTACGAACTTCTTGAAGCAAAAGCGGAGATAAAAAACATATTAGAAGAATTACGCAAAGAAAAATCAGAAAAAATAGCAAGACGCTCATATTCACGACTTGCCAGATTAGAACAAGGCTACCTTTCAAAAACAGATAAACTTGAAGAAAGAGAAGAATACGAAGAAATCAATTGGGAAAAAGTAAAACTACACGACAAACTAATCCTAAAAGAAATTCACCAAACCGTAGAAGTTCTTGCTTTGCCTGATAAAAATGGCAATCTGACGGTACAAATGGGTAATATAAAAACAAAAATCAAACAAGACAAACTTGCACCATACGACTCAGCTTACGAAAGGAAAGCTCCAGTCTACACACCGTCGAAATTTGATAGTTTCAAATTACATAAGATAAACATCTCAAATCGACTTGATTTACGAGGCATCAGAGTTGAAGAAGCTCTGGATGAATTAGAAGTTTACCTTGACAAAGCAAGTCTTGCTAACCTTTCTCCGGTAACAATTATTCACGGACACGGAACCGGAGCCTTAAAAGCAGCGGTTAGAGACTATTTGTCCACATCCCCTTACGTTGCAAAATACAGACCGGGAGAAAATGACGAAGGTGGAGACGGAGTAAGTATTGTAGATATAAATTAATTGAGAAAAGAAACTGCCTAATCTTAGATTTACAACTCCCTCAAAAAGTGATATAATCAGCTTGAAAGAAGGAGAGACATATGGAAATTACAGTTTCAAAAGATTTAAAAGACACAAAAACTGAAGTACTTGTCATAAATAAGTTCGAAGGTGAGAAAACTTCTTGCGAACTAGCAAATAAGTATGCAGTGGAAAAAGATAATTTCGAAGGTAAATTTGGACAAACATACCTTCTACACACATTAGGTCAGGAATCCGCTGACAAAATATTAATTGTAGGATTTGGTAAAAAAGACGAATTTGATGCAAACAAAATGACTTTAGCTGTATCAAAAGCAGTAAAGAAATTACAACAAATCCACGCAAAGGAAGCTTGCTTCGATTTTGACGTTATGTGTGATTATGGCAAAGCTGCTACAATTGGAGCATATCTTGCTGATTACGCATTTGACAAATACAAAAACCAAAAGGCTACAAAAGTAGAAAAAATAACATTTGCAAGATTTTCACAAGAGCAAGTAGAAGAAGGAAAAATCTACGGCGAAGCAATGAAACTCACAAGAGATTTGGCAAATGAACCTGCGGCTTACGCGACCCCAACAAAGCTTGCTGAAATAGCAAAGAACTTAGAAGGTATAACAACCGAAGTCTATGATAGAGAAGAAATTGAACGCATGGGTATGGGGGCTTACCTTGCAGTTGCAAAAGGAAGTATTCAACCTCCTAAATTCATCCACATGAAATACAGTGGAATAAACCCTAAGAAAAGAATTGCTATCATCGGTAAGGGATTATGCTTTGACAGCGGTGGAATGGACTTAAAACCTGCAGCTTCAATGCTTACAATGAGAGATGATATGTCAGGAGCAGCTTGTGTACTTGGAGTAATGAGTGCTCTAGCGAAATTAAAACCTGAACTTGAAGTCCACGGTATCATTGCAGCTTGCGAAAATATGCCTGGAAATAACGCATACAAGCCTGGCGATATTTTAACCGCTAAAAACGGCAAAACAATAGAAGTTGACAACACAGACGCTGAAGGAAGATTAACTCTTGCAGACGCATTATGCTACGCATCAGAACTAGGTGTAGATGAAGTTATAGATATTGCAACACTAACAGGCGCTTGCATGGTTGCTTTAGGAACAGTTGCTTCAGGAATTATGGGTAACGATGAAGATATGATTGCAAGATTAATCCATACAGCCAAAGAAAGCGGTGAAAAATTCTGGGAACTTCCTATGTATTCTGAATATATGAACAGTCTAAAATCAGATATCGCAGATATGAAAAACACTGGATCAAGAAACGGCGGAGCTTCAGCAGCCGGCGTATTCTTGCAAGAATTTGTATCTGGACCAAAATGGTGCCACATAGATATCGCAGGTACTGCATTTCTAGAAAAACCTCAAAACGAGTTTATTTCCGGAGCTACTGGTGCCGGCGTAAGAACCCTGTTAAATTATTTGAAATAAATAATTTAGAATAAAAACTAAAAAAGAGGATTTGTTTATATTACAAATCCTCTTTTTATATGCACATACAAAAAACAGGGTGAGAATTAAAATCTCACCCTGCAAACTTACTTATAAATAATATGAAATACTAACTTCCGCTCTTTACAACAACTTTATCTATCAAGCCATAATCTTTAGCTTCTTGAGCAGACAAGTAGTGATCACGTTCACAATCTTCTTTTACTTTTTCGTAAGGCTGACCGGAATTTTCTGCCATAATAGAAATAAGCATTTCTTTCATTCTCAAAATTTCCTTAGCCTCAATTTCGATATCTGTAGCTTGGCCCTTTGCACCACCAAGAGGTTGGTGAATCATAATTCTTGCACCAGGCAAAGCCATTCTCTTACCCTTAGCACCTGCAGAAAGCAAGAATGCACCCATTGAAGCTGCTTCACCTAAACAAATAGTGCAAACATCTGATTTAATCAAATTCATAGTATCGTAAATAGCCATGCCTGCAGTAATAACACCACCAGGACTATTTATATAAAGCATAATATCTTTTTCGCTATTTTCACTATCTAAGAGTAATAACTGCGCAACAACAGAATTTGCGACTTCATCATCAATTTCAGTACCCAAGAAAATAATTCTTTCTCTTAACAATCTTGAAAAAATATCAAAAGAACGCTCTCCTCTAGATGAATTTTCAATAACAGTAGGGACATAGCCCATAATTTTCATATAAGTTTCTTGATCCATTTTTCTCTCCTAATTATGTAAGAATTATACCACAAACTGAACTAAAAAACTACAGCAAGGAGAGTATATATAAATAAGCACGGAACACCCAAACAGATGTTCCGTGCAGAAAAATTCCCTTTTTCGGCGCAAAGCGCCCACTTATATGTCACTAAGAATCTTTAGAATCTTTGTATTTATAGCTCAATATGCTATAAGTATCTACTGAAGAATCTTCACTTCCGTAGAATACAGACATATTAGAAGCTGCCTGAAGACGCATTTCATCTTGTTTTTTCTGCTTAGAAGCATCTACACTATATGCAGAAATTTCTGCACTTGTAATTCTACCATCGTGATTAGTATCCATTTCATCAAAGTGGTTTAGAATATCTTCCATAGTGCTGGTTGACAATCCGCTTGCTCCAGACGCATAAAGTTGAGTCAACTCAGCCTTAGTAAGCCCTTGTGCGGACATTTGATTAGTCAAATTAGTCATTTCAGTGGAACTAATAATTCCGTCACCATCTTTATCAATGTTATTGAAATTTGATTGCAAATAAGAAGCGAAACTCTGATTAACCAAATTAACTTTAGTCGCATCAGTTCTAGCTTCATTTATACTATCTAAAGTAACGCCATTGGGATTTGTTGCAGAAAGATATGAATAAGTATTTGTCAATCCTGCATATATACCCGCTAGCAGTGAACTACCGCTTGAATTAGCCATACTATAACCCTCTCGTTAATGTTATCCGATATAATTTTAACGATTTTTCACAAAATGTCAAGTATTTTATCCTATAACTTAACTCTGGGTTAAAATATTCAAGCTATATTTACTCTCCACTGTTTTTTCTAGGAGCTTCCAATACTCCGACCATAAGAACAACGTTCTCGCCTTGCGCTTCCAACTGATGATATACACTTGCGGTTACGTTCACATAATCAATCTCATAATCAAGAACTTGTTCATATAGCTCTCTAAACGCCTGAATTTCCTGACCTAAAGATTCTGTATCTTGTTTTAAATCTTGCAGAGAATGTCTAGAACTATCTAATCCTGATTCCATATTTCTCTGTTCTGCTTCTAGAGTATCACTTTTTTCTTTGCATTCAAGGAATTTTTGTTTTGCTTGAGCTTCTTTCTCTTTAGCCGAATCTAATTTCTTTTCTGCATCATCCATTTCAGTTTTTGCATTTGCTTCTTTTTCTTTGGCCTTATCTAATTTTTCTTTTGCCTTATCAAGGCTCACTTCAGCCTTATCAAGTTTTTCTTCGGCTTTTGCTAAATTATCTTTTGCTTGATCAAGTTTTGCCTGTATCTCAGCCTTTTTATCATCAGGAGCCGCAGCTAACTGACTTTCTAGGTCTGCTACACTTGCTTGAGCAGAAGCAACTTCGGATTTTGAAGATTCAACTCCGGACTCAGCCTCATTTACATTAGTTTCAGCCTCTTTGGTATTACTTTTAGCATCTGCATAATCTTGTTTTTTGGCATCAAATTTTGATTGACAAGATTCAGTCTCCTGCTGAGCCTTACTATAATCTGCTTTTGCATTCTTAGTAGCATATTGAGCATCTTTTACTTCAGCATTCTTGGCACCAAGATCTGCTTTTAGCTGAGTAATATCATTTTCAGCATCAAGAGACTCTTGTTTCATATTTTCAAAATCCGAAGTTGCTTTTTCTAAATCTGCTTCCATTTTATTAAGTACACTATCTAGTTGTCTTCGACCATCAGATAGGTTTACCAAATTACTCATGCTCACAGTATTTGACGCCTTTGGCAACCCTTCAATTGCGTCAAAAGAAATTGTTGAAACTTCTGTACCATCCTCTAATGTATCTACTGTTACTGTGGTTGTGCTGCTCATTGGGATACCATCCACGCTTCTAGCCTTTTGAGTTTTACCATCATCTACATCTGAAACAGATTCTTTATTAGAAGTTTCTTCAATTTGGTTTAACGCATCATATTTATTGTCACCGCCATAAATACCGGTGACGTATTTATCATCATAAGAAGAAGCAACCGCAACAGGCTCTGACTGTAAGGATTGATTAAGAATACTTTCATTCATACTCATGCCAGTAGCACCTTGCGCACCATTCGTATGAGCAGTGGAATGCAACTCTTTTTGTCGCAATTTTTTCAGCTCTTCGAAATTAACGCCGGTTGTAAGACTGCCAAAACCTTTGATACTGTGACCGCCCGTTACTCTCTTTCTTATTTCATATGCTCTCGTATATATATAAAAACACCTGTAACAACCTATTTGCAGTTATATACACGTTTTATCCTTAATAAAGGCAAGAGAAGTTATGAATTCCCGACAAACGAGCGCCACATAAGCATTTGAGCAATATTTACAATATAAAACATTGCTTAACATTACTTAATCTTCCTCTTTTATTTTAACAAATTATTTAAGAATTCCTCATTATACTTGAAGGTATCTTTTGTTGCTGCAATTGAATACAAAGGTTTTCCAGCGAAAACATTTTGCGCAGCATTATAAATATCATCCACCGTAATCTTATCAATCATATCAAGATAAAGGTTTTCTCGACCTACACCATAGTATGATTCCAACCCAGAAACAATGGAATCAGTTTTTCCACCAGTAGATTCAGAAGCTGAAAGTATCATTGTTTTCAATGAAAGCTTAGCACTTTCTAGTTCTTCCTCGGAAACTTTCTGAGTTTTAAGTTGTTGTACGTGAGATCTAAAACCATTTATAGATTTTTGCAAATTATCATAACTTACGGTACCAGTATCCTTATCATCAGTCGTTGTTCCAATAACAAGTTCGATTGCAGCAGTATTTCCAACATTTTCTAATGAAGATCTCACAGAGTACGCAAGTTTTTGTTGTTCCCTTAAGTCATTAAACAATCTGGAAGTTGGTCCCCCGCCAAGTATCATATTTAACAACTCAACAGAAACTTCATCTTTTAAATTTCCAACATCTTTAAATTTATATGCCATAACAATTTTAGCTTGGCTTTTATTCCACTCTTCAGTGAAAAGCTTTACCTCATTTTGTGGAACATAATTATCAAATCTGGAATACTTATATTGTTTTACAGGATTGAATGAATTAATTTGTGCAAAAATATCATTTTTTAGATTAGGATTTTCTTTAAATGGTGCCGAGAATGTAACATTACCCATAGAATTTTTCATCATTTTTGAGTACAAATCCTTAACATCATCTAAAGTAAGAGAGTCTAACCCCTGTAAGATTTCCTCTTTCGTGTAATATGCATCCTTAAACATTGCAGGCATTAGCTTATTATAAGGACTTTTCTCAGCTCGCATATATCTATCTTTTATGCTTTCCTTAGCCTTAGCAAAATCCTCCGGCAAAAATCTAGGATTTTGGATTACATCCTTAACTATACTGATAGCGGCCTGGCTATCTGAAACATCAAACTTTCCGCTAGCTGCAATTCCGGATTGAGTTGATATAAACATTAAATCCAAATCTTTTTCATCCTTAAGCGCTTCCAAATCATCTTTATTAATATTCATAGAACCACGGGAGAGTAATTCATCTAAAACATAATACGCTGAAGGATTTTTAACCTTAACCGGTTTATCAGATCCAATATCAACAAACATCACTGCCGAAGGATATTTTGATTCGTGTGTTACTACTCTAAAATTATTTCCTAAATTATACTGTTTAACATCATTTATATCAAAAGCCTGCTTCTTTACCGCTCCGGTAAAGGTAATACTTTTAGCTTTGTCATAATTTGTCTTAATCTCTTCAACACTTGTAGTATCAGGATGAAGAACAGTTATTGCAGCTTTATTTAAGTCATAATATTTTCTTGCCGCATTCATTACATCCTGAGGAGTCATTTCATCAACTATTTTATTATAGTCAGTTAGTGACAGATACGAATTTTCCAATATTGAAGTTCCAATCCAGTTATTAAGTGCTGAAGAATACTCAAACATCTTGGCATAATCGGATTTCAAATGACGTTTTATCATCTTCATTTCATTTTCTGTCGGAAGATGATTTTGATACTTACTTATCTGAGCATAAATTGACTTTAATAATGCTTCAGAATTCTCTTCACTAACATCTGAAGTAATCATTATAGCGCGCCTATCTGAAGGGCGAACAGACATCTTCTCGCTATTTGAAGAAACAGAAGTATTCAATTTATCAAAAACTGCATTCGCTTTGCTAGTCTCAAACATCAACCTAGAGGCAGCTTCAGAGTAAATTCTATCTTTAGAATTTCTGTTTTCAGGTCCTGCAAACCCCATTATAACAAACGTACTATCTGCTTTATCAGACAAAATATCTTCACGTTTAGTTGCAGTAATTGGCGATAGATTTTCATAGTGACGCTCAACAGGAGTCTTTTTGTTTGATGAAAAATACTTGGAAATAAGCTTCATTGTATCATCAGAATTAACTTCACCCGTCACAACCGTAACCATATTGGCTGGATAGTAATTTTCATCGAAATATTTCACTACATCTTCACGGGTAAGATTTGTAATATTATCAGTAGTACCGGCAATTACATCATTTGAGGAAGTTTTTATATTGAATAAATTCTTCAAAGTCCTATTGTAAGCAATATTGTCAGGATTTGAAGTAATCATATTAATTTCAGAATTGACGATCCCTTTTTCTTTTTCAAGCATATCAGCCGCAAAACGAGGACTTTCGAGCATTGAAGCATGAATTTTTATTTTCTTTTCCAAATCTCCGTCATTTAGCAAATGCGAAGAAATAAAATAATTAGTTTCTGCTAAACCAGTACTCGCATTAGTTTCTGCCCCCATTTTATCCGTAGTTTTAAAGAATTCTCCAGCCTCAAGACCGTCAGACCCGTTAAATAAATTATGTTCAATGTAATGACTAATACCTCTTATATTATCGGTCTCATTCATTGAACCTGTATTTACGTAAGTCTTTAATACTGTTTCACCTTCCTTAGGAACAATCACTACTCTTTGACCATTAGCAAGCTTATAACACTCCGCAGTAAGGTCAAACGGAAGTTTTATCTCTCCTGTTTTAACATAGGACATAGGAGTCTTTACAAGAGAATGATTTATTGCTGGCTGAAGCTCCTCTATCTGTGGCTTACCCTTTTCCTGTGAAGGATTTTGGGTAAATGATAGCGGTTTTGGTGTTGAATTAATACCTACATTGTATCGAATACTATTTATCAAATCTGACATAATTTTCCCTACCTATATATTAAAACATGTAATTAACTAAAATTGCCACAGCTAATGTTAAAAATTGTAAAGAAGAAAGTAACAAAAAAAGCAATTTTCAAAACAAAAAAAACTTTATAGAAATATAAGGAAATGAGGACGTAGATATGAAAGAACAAGAATTAAATACGATGATGTCAGTAGTGTCAGATCCAATCTGCAATGTATATAAAATCCGTAATAGAAAAGATTTAGAAGAAATTCAAAGAATAATTCGTATCTTCAACATAGCAGAAGAACAACACAACAAGCACGCAATGTTGTCTATTAAAAATTTAGCAACGTTCAGACTTGTATTGAGCAACAACTAGCTAAACTCATTTCGAGGTAAAAGATTAAAAAAGGCTTTGATTTTATCATCAAAGCCTTTTATGTATTTAGGCAAAATATGCCAAAATAGCAGGTACAAAAATCATCACCCCGATTACTATTGCAACAAATGTTGCAAACATAACCGCACCCGCCGATATATCTTTAGCCATTCCAACTAAAGTGGAATATCTGTTGTGAAACACTGCATCTAAAGAAAATTCAATAGCCGAATTTAACATTTCAGTAACAACAACCATAGAAATTGCAAACAGTACCATACATAATTTTACAACACTCAGCCCAATCACAACGCCTAATAGTAAAACAAGTGTTGCAGCCATAAAGTGAATTCTTATATTTCTTTCACTTTTTAAAACTATTCTTAATCCCTTACGAGCATTTTTAAAGGTTCTGCTAAATCCCTGTGTTTTAAATTTACTCATACTTTTGCAGCCTTCAAAGCTTTATTTTGTAACCCTATAACAAAATTATAATCTTCTTCTGTCTGATGGTCAAATCCAAGAAGATGCATAATACCATGGCTAATTAAAAAGGCTAACTCATATTCTTTCTCAACATTTTTCTTCTCAGCCTCTTCAATAACCTTATCCAATGCAATAATCACTTCCCCCAAATTAATTTCACCATCAAAAACGAACCTGTCATCTTCAGGAGTATCTGCAAAAATTGCAAAAGTAATAATATCCGCAGGATAATCTTTATCTCTATACTCACGATTTATCTGGTGAGTTTTCACACTGTCACAGTATAAGAAATCGAAAGAAATTGTGTCATAATCGTAATCTTTCAAACAACATACAGATGAAATCTCAGGTTGAGAAAGGTAAAACTTCAGAATCTTCTTAGCTATACTGATGCAGGCTTTTTGATCAATAGCCCAATCTTCATAAATATTTTCACTAAAAATATTTATTTTAGTCATTACCACCCTCAATATTTTTCTTATTATTAGGTTCTTCCAGCTGTTTAATCTTATTTTCTAAATCTTCATCAAGTAATTTACCCGGAATATTCATCTTGTTATTTTTCAATTTCTCATCCAATTCTTGATACTTGATTCTCTCATGCTGCATACCTCTCAAAATACGAGAGAATGTTGCTGCAATAACTTTAATATCGTGAAGAGTTAAAGGACTATCAGAAAGTTGACCATCATTAAGACGTTCCACAATAATCTTATCAATAATATTTTCAATATCCTCAGACGTAGGATTTTTGAAAGCTCTTACCGCAGACTCAACAGCATCAGCTAACATCAATATAGCAGTCTCTTTCATATTAGGCTTAGGACCAGGGTAACGGAACTGATCTTCTTTTACATTCTCAATTCCTTCTTCCTTAACTGCCTCATTATAGAAGTATGAAACAAGACCTTCACCATGGTGCTGTAAAATAAAGTTATTTATAATCGGAGGTAAACCCGCCTTCTTAGCAAACTCAACACCATCTTTAGGGTGAGCAGTAATCAACATTTTACTTACTCGAGGGTTATGGTTCTTATGCGGATTATCAATTCCGAAATATGATTGGTTTTCTATGAAGAACAACGGTCTTTGGAGTTTTCCAACATCATGATAAAAAGCACCAACACGTGCCAAAATAGGATTAGCTCCGATAGCTTCAGCGGCAGCCTCACACAAATTTGAAACCATCAAACTGTGATGATAAGTCCCAGGAGCATCTCTCAATAACTGTTTTAACAATGGTTGATTATGATCCGCCAATTCAGCCAAACCGTAAGGAGTTATAATATTGAACATACCTTCAAATAGAGGGATAGTCCAAAATACTAGCATTGAACTAACGACACCATTTACAACAATGTAAGCAGCATCTCTAACAATCAAAGTATTGCTTACGTCAATCAAACATTTTTCAAGCACATATATACTCAAAACAATTAACAAACCTGCACCTGAAATCATAAATCCAATTTTAATTAAATCAAATCTACGAGAATATCTGATTTGAGAAACAGCAACCATAGAAATTAAACTTAAAAGCATGAATGTAATAACAAACTGTGCAGGATACTGAACCCCGACAGCTAAAACAGCCAGCAACACACTCATTGCTACAAATGCAACTCTAGGGTTAATAAAGATTGACAAAAGTATAACAACAGCAGGAATTGGAAGCACATACGGAGAAAATCCGGTAGGCATAACAACCGCAGACGCTGCCAAAAGTATACTCAAAAAAGCTGTTACTGCATAATATTTCGGTTCTAAAAACTGTTTGGCAAAAAACTTCATATAAGAGATATAAATAAATGTTGCCAACACAACAAGTGAAAATATAGCAAGAAGCCCTTGCCAATTAAGTTCATATACATTATATCCGGCTTGTCTTAAAGCATCCCTTTTTAATTTTGTTACAGGTTCACCTTCAAAAACAATTTTGTCACCTTTCTGGAATGTAATTTCATAAGGTTTAACAGAATTTTCAGCATTTTTTCTGGCAATTTCAGTCGCAAATTCATCAATTACAAGATTTGGAACCAAAACCTGTTCTAACAAAGCGTTTACAATCGTAATTTGTCTTCTTGAAATATTAGATACCAAATTATTAGCAATAATCTTATCTATATTATTATTCTCAAAATCTTTCTCAGAAATTCCAACTCTCAAAACATTTGAAAGAGTAAGATTAGCTTTATCAAAAGCTTCACGCAAAGTATGTTCGTCAGACTTTAAAAAGAAATTTATCACAAAATCTTTTGTAGACGCACTAGGAATATCAAAAAGTATTGATAATTCTTCAGTTTTAACAGAAGGTTCAACATCTTTCTTTCTAATCTGAAGAATTGAATTTTCTAATGTATCTAAATTGTTTTTAATAAAATCATCTTCAGCAGCAGTCAAAACAGGATCAACTTTTTGAGATACTTCCTTCTTATGCTGTTCAGTACGCTTTACATCGACAACAGTCAAAGTTTTCTGTGCAATAACGTCTTTTTTACTAATACCATTTTCAATAATACTTTGGAAAAAGAAATTCTGAGATGCTATTATAGCAGTAAAAACAATCGAAAAGGCAAAAAAAGCCGTTATCTTAGAAGTAAAAAAGGCATGTAAACCATCTTTTACTTTAGTTAATATAGTTGAATTGTCCATATATCACCTTATTTATACTCAAATTTATATACCTATTTTAAATCATCAGAGTTTTTTTGCAACCCATCCAACTTAACACGTTTTTGAATATCCTCTAACAATTTTCTATTAATAGAAATCAGCTCCGCAAGCACAGCAATCAACCCGATTTGAACCCCTGAAAGAAGGAATACAGCCGCAAAAATCAGAGATTGAACATGTCCTTGACCGGAACCAAGCAGATAAAAATAAATAAATCTTCCGCTTAATATCAAACCAACCAAAAGAAAAATCACACCACACACCGCAAAAAATCTAAACGGTCTATATATGATAAACATTCTGAGCATCGTAAATATTGAGCGAATAATATATACAAACATATTTTTGAACAGTCTGGACTTACGAAGCTCAGGATTTACATTTATATCTACACATTCAATACTTAAGCCTTTAGCCTTTGCTTGAATTATTGTCTCAAGAGTATATGAATAGTTATCGAATACATTTAATTGAATAGCCGCATTTCTTGAAAAAGCCCTAAATCCACTCGGAGCATCTTTAACATTCGTAGAGCTAAGCAAACGCATAACCCCAGACCCGAGTTTTTGAAGGAATTTCTTCAACAACGAAAAATGCTTAATTTTAGAAACTGGACGAGTTCCAATAACAATATCAGCCTTTCCATCAAGAATTGGTCGAACTAATTTTTCAATATCAGCAGCACAATATTGGTTGTCAGCATCAGTGTTGACAATAATATCTGCACCTATATCGAGAGCTTTATTAATACCTGCAACAAAAGCCTTTGCTAAACCTTTATTTACACCATGTTTCACTATATGCTTAACACCGGCAGCTTTAGCAACTTCAACAGTTCTATCAGTAGACCCATCATCTATGATAAGAACCTCTATTTCATCAATACCATCTATCCTTTTAGGCAAATCTGCCAATGTTACAGGCAGTGACTCTTCCTCATTTAAACATGGGATTTGTATTACAAGCTTCATCTACATAATCCTTTTTGCAAATTATACCATGAATAAAAACTTTAAACACAACCCAATCACTACTCAACAAACATCAATTAATCTTTTTTCTGAGTATTAACAGCTGGCTCTTTTGACACTGGAGCTGAAGCTTGAGGTTGTGACTGAGCTTGAGGTTGACATTTACTGCAAGCTGAGCTTGAACAATGCTTAGATGAATCATATGTATTTTCAGTTTCTTTATCTACAACAGGCTGCTTTCTACCTCTATTCATTCTTTCTTCAACTTTACCAGCAAGAGGTGTTGCAATAAACGGAACGATTACACGTTTACCAATAGTGGTTGCAGCGAACAATGATGTTAAGGTACCAAATGCGTCACAAACAGAACCTTTCATCTTTGCAAAAGACTCAGCGATTTCCTGAGATGGTGTATTCTTATATTTTTCTGTATTTTTAAGAACTGCTTGAATCATTTTCTGAGCATTTCTATCAAAGTTTTTACCGAAGAATTTTTCAAACATTTTTGTCTGAACAATTTTATTTGAAATAGTCACGTGCATAAGGATTTGCGCAAGAATCATCAAACCACCGTTTGCCAAATCTAATGCTGCAACGAATCTTCTTTTATCTTCCGGAATTTTATCATTATTCAAACTTTGATGAACATACATCCAACATCCAACACCATCCTTCAAGATAATTGATGCAATACCAATACCATTAATAACTTTTCTATTATTGGATCTAAATGAAGCATATCCTTTGTCCATCAAAGGCATTTCAGAGAGAGCTATGAATGGTCTTTTAAAACCATAGGTATAAGCCTTATTCAACCAATTTGCACCGACTTTTGTAATACCCATTATGCCACCTCAGCTTTCTTTGGAGCCTGACTAATAAGCTTTGAGGACTCATTGTCATGCTTTTTACTTGACAAATTAGGGAAGAATACATCCATAAATCTTGGATATACCCAGTTCAACAACGTACAGGTGAATGGTAAAATTGCCAATGATACAAATACGCCAACAATCTGTTTATAACACTTCATATGGGCTTTTGTTCTATCAATCAATTGTTTAGCAACTTCTTCCGCAAAATCTCTATTCAAACTACTATTTTCTATGCGTAAAAGTTTCTTCTTAGCATCAATCATCTGTTGAATTTCTGCGACTGTTGTTTTTTCAGTAACCGTTTTCTTCAAACCATCAAAGAAGTCTTTAGACGCCTGAACCTCTAATATATCGGCTCTAACGCTTTCTTCAACTCTTCTTGCAACTTCGGCTTCTGAATTTACTCGAGAATAAATTTCAACGTGACCTAACATCTTCTTCACATTGTCTTGCAATGCTCTCTTAATATTCTTAAATGAATCAGCTTTGTCACCACCATTGCGATGAGCACGTTTTTGTATATCACCAAGAATTGCAATCATTTCATTTGCATTGTTTTTACCACGCAATGAATTTATCTTTCCTGCGATATATCCATCAATTTGACCGACACTCTTAGCATTTGCAATTTGTGTAGAAAGTTCTTCAAGAATTGCTTTTGCCTCTTGATTATTGTTTCTATAATAATTACTTCTTATCTTACGTTTTTGAATTGTTGTTTCAATATCTTTTTCAAGCGCTTTATCATGCTTAAATAAATTATCTAAAGTTTCAACTAATAGGTTTCTATATTCTTTATCACTAATATTCTTTGTAGTTCCATCCGCAAATTTGTATTTAACGGTACTACTTTCACGTAAATTCTTGATAAGCTCGGCTTTTTGTTCTTTCTTGAACGCCTCAACCATCTGTTCAATCTGAGCTTTTGTTGCAGTCGGATTTTCTCGTTTTTTCATCTTGGTAATATAATAATCATCCATAAAGAGTGTTTTATTCAATTTTTCGCCCCAAACACCCTTATTAGCCCAGTTATCGAATATCTTATAGAAAGGAGCAGTCAAACCACATTGAGTCAAAACGGCTAACACTGCTGATACAGGTTGTCTCCATGCTGAATAAGTTCTAGTATCTTCATCTGTTTTTGAAAAGCAGTTATACTTAATAAATATAGGAGCAACAAGCCCTGTACCAATTGAATTTATGATAATATTTTGGATTTCACCACTATTAGAACCAAGCTTCTTTAAGACTCGTAAATGCTTAGGGACAAGACTAGCAACTGCATCATCTAACGTTCCCATAGAAATCGAAGCTCCGGTAAAATTGGGCTCATGCTTTATTTTATTCCTACCTCCCGGATTTAGCCTGTAAGCACTATTTAAAGCTTTTTCATCTACCTTCATCATACGTTTAAACTAAACACCTTCCAAATATATATACGTTTGAACAAAATAAAAATTGCGCATTTTGGATCTATTTGTTAAGTTTTGTAAAGCGTATTACAGACCAATCACCCATCTTCTCATACCTTGTCACAGCAAGGCTTTGAGATAAATCTGAGAACACTGAGTTTCTTACATATGAAAAAATCATATACATTATAGGCACCTTTTCATAAAGGTAATTGTCTTTAGCTATACGTTTTACATCTTCAGGAGAATAAACTGAAACACTGTCAGCCATGACAACTAAAACATTTTGTCCCGGTTTAATATTTTTCAAGACTATATCAATCAACTTATAATCCAAGTAAGCAGCTTTGTCTCCTTTAAAAATATCTCTATATTCTTCTTTTCCATTTTTCACAATATCACTATACTTCTTATCCGGTTTCATATAAGAAGGGAATGAGCCTTTATCAATACTTATTACGTTATACTTTGAAAAGTCAAAATATCTCTCAAACCTTGTTTGCGGATAATACTCTAAGATAATAAAATCATTATCTTTAGGCTCTGCCTTGTTAAGCAAATCAGCAACAATTTTATGACCTTGTAAACGAGGTAACTTCGGAGCTGAAACAGGACTTGTAATCAAATAAGTCAAATTGATAGCACAAAAAGCTGCAACAATAACATTTGCAATCTTTTTATGTTCCATTGTGCATGCTCCAAAAGCAAGTAAATATAATAGAATTGGATAAATTTCAATAGAATACTTCGTAATGAAAACCAACTTACCCATAGCAGCTGTAATTGCCAAAGTTATGACAACACCTACAACAACACCAATTAATGCAATATTAACCTTATTACGAATTACGGATTTAATAATGAATCCTACGGCAATAAGCATAGGAACAATCGTAAAAAATACAAAACTAACACTTTTTACATATATAAAGTTATCCGGAGCATTAACAAGATTTGTCAAAACCGGTGAAAAATAATCAGTCAACAAAAAACCGATTTTTGATAGCGAAAAATGGCCCCACCATTGAGAAAATGACTGTGTAGTCAGGATTTTAACAATCTGCGGAGTACAAATTGCCCCGAGCAACACAATGCTTCCCCAAATTGTAAATAACTGTTTTTTATACTCATTAAACAAAAGAACACTCAAGGCAACTAATTCAAAAAACACAAATACAAAACCAATTGTATGAGTGAATAAAACTAAGAAATTAAAAAGCACTAATCCTCCGAGATTAGTCCAACTTTTGTTTTTCAAAAATCTTAGCAAATACAATAAAGCTAAGGCTGACAACAAGAATAAAAGAGAATACATTCTAACTTCTTGTGAATAATATATTAAAAACGAGCTCAAGGCTGTAAAAAGCGCACAAAACAGGCCCGCTTTTTTATCATGTTGAAGCCCAACAAAATACATAACAATAATAGATAAAACTCCCGCAAGAACTGAAGTCAATCTTAAACACAAATCACTATCCAAACCAAAATGCATAAACCCTTTCAAATACAAATAATAAAAAGGCATATGACACTGCGCAAAAATTTCATGGAACAAAGGTTTTCCAAATGGATGAGAAGCAACAAACCATGAAATATATTCGTCGTTCCATAAACCTTGCAACTTATTTACACTAATAAGTCTTAACCCTAAACCGGCTAACGTAATTAATATCATTAAAAATATATTCACAAATACCCCCTCTTTACAGGAATAATTCTAACACAAAAAAGGCGGCAAAAACATTTTTACCGCCTTTAATCTTAATAAAACAACCTTCATAAACTAGAAAGGTCTAGTTTGATTTAACTTCAATCTCAATTCTCTAAATCTATTAATATCTTCTTGAGATTTACCTGAATCTTTAAATACTGCCTGAGTTGAAGGATGAACCATAAGCACGTAGTCCATATGAATCTCAAGGAAATTATATTTTCTAGGAGATTGATTACTATTGCGCGGATAGATTTCTGCATTTGTAACTGCCAAAAATCTTCTTTCTTTATCATTCAACAAATCGGTTAATTCTCTATTTGTATTTGTATATTTAGAAACATGCACGATACCTTTAATATCGTGATCGACTGTTAAAATACTAACTTCTATAGGTACTGTATCAATATTCTTTGCCATTTTAATATCCTTACTTTCTCTTCTTGGTCTTAGTATAGTATATTTTATAGGAATTGTCTATATCTTATCAATTCTTTTACTCATTCTTGTGCCATAAACCTCGTGAACATCAACAACTGAGAAAAATGCTTTAGGATCAATACGCCTAATAACCTCTTTCATTTTACTCATTTCCAAACGGGAAGCAACGCAGTAGATAAGAGTTTTTTCCTGTCTTGAGTAACCTCCAATACCGTGCAAATAAGTAACACTAATATCCAAATCCTCAATAAGAATCTTTCCGATTTCTTCCCACTTATCACTGATAATTCGAATAGACTTAGAACTATTCAAACCTTCCAGCACAACGTCAATCATTCTGTAAGCAATAAAATACGTCAAGATGGAATACATAGCACTTTCCCAAGTTAATACGAGCCCAGCCACAACGTATATAAATATGTTAAAGCCCATTACAATTTCACCAACGGAAAACCCGAATTTCTTGGACATAACCAAAGCCATAATCTCAGTTCCATCAAGCGAACCTTCATTCTTAAGAACGGTACCAACTCCAACTCCGAGGATAATCCCACCAAAGACAGTGGCAAGAAGCATATCACTCGTTACAACAAAATGAAAATGATTAAACACGTTTGTCGCGATACCTAACATTGCAACAGCATAAAATGTCTGTAAAACAAACAATTTACCCAATTTTGTAAACGCAAGACAAATGAACGGCAAATTAATAAGAATCAACAATATACCCAAGTTAAAATGGGTAACGTAGTTGATCATCATAGAAATACCAACAATCCCGCCATCAATAATTTTGTTCGGGATCAGAAAACAATCCAATGCAAAACCAGCAATAAAAGCACCCAGCGTTAAGAAAAACGTTTTTTGAATTAATTGTCCAACTGTTAAACGAGACTTAACCGGCTCCATTATTGTTAACCTCTATTCTGTTCATTTTCTTCGTTTTTATGCATTGATATAAAATTATTCAAGTGAAAAATAGTTTTCTTTTCTTCGTTATTATCCTGAGTTTTATATCCTAAGATTCTTTCCAAATCACTTTTCAAAGTCGTGATATCATCATACTTTTTCAAACTGCCATCCAGCGCAATAGAAACATCTCCGGTTTCTTCAGAAACAACTAAACAAGCAGAATCACTAGTTTCAGACATTCCAATTGCAGCTCTATGACGAGTACCATATTTCCAACTAAGTTTTGGATCTTCAGTCAAAGGCAACAGTACACCTGCAGAAATAATCTTCGGTCCGTTAATGACAACTGCACCATCATGAAGCGGTGTATTTACGTGGAAAATTGTCAACAACAACTCAGTAGACAAATCCGCATTAAGTTTTGTTCCAACGTCAGAATAAGTGTTACTCAAATCCTTCTGAAAAACCATCAAAGCCCCTGTATGCGACTTAGACAAAAATTTAACAGCCTCAACCAATTCCTTAATTACATCAATTTTTTCATCACTCTTAGATTTATCATTATTTCCAAACAATCTTGTAAAAATATCAGCCTGACCAAGGAAACCTAAAAACCTTCTCAATTCAGGTTGGAAAATAACAATCAAACTTAATGAAATCAACGTAACTATTGATTTCAAAAACATTCCTAAAATCTTCAAATCTAATCTTACAAGCACTTCTGAGAAAACCCAAAGAAAGATTAAGAAGAATATACCTTTAACAAACTTTTCAGACTGAGAATCCTTAATAAATTTCTTGTAAAAAGCAAACAAAATACCAACAATAATAACGATTTCAACCATATTGGTCCAACTCAAAGACCAATCCATAGTACCTAATTGAAATTGTAAATATGATAAAATATCGTTAAACATTAGTCTTCAGCCTATCCGGAATCACATCGTGAGAAATTAAATCATCCAATGACTCTCTCTTTACTATAATATCAGATTGAGAATTATTTACAAGTACCATCGCAGGTTTCTCTACTCTATTGTAATTAGAAGCCATAGAATAATTGTACGCACCAGTGTTAAACACGCACAAAACGTCACCTTCTTCAGGCTCCGGCAATGATATATCTTTAATCAAAATATCCCCGCTCTCACAAAAACGCCCCGCAATTGTAACGGTTTGTGAAGCTTTCTCTTCCGGTTTATTAGCAATAACAGCAGTATACTGAGCTTGATACATACTAGGACGAGCATTATCAGCCATACCGCCATCAACAGCAAAGTATTTTCTGCCATTTGGAACTTGTTTTGAACTACCAAGAGTATATAGTGTAACTCCTGCGGTAGAGATAATACTTCTACCAGGTTCAAGGAAGATTGTCGGAGCATCGACTCCGTATTTTTCAATTGCTTTATTCAAGCCTTTCAAGATTACATCTGCAATCTCATAAGTTGAAGGAGGCAAGTCAGAATCAGTATATTTAACGCCTAACCCACCGCCAATATTTATTTCATCAAGTTTTAATGAATACTTTTCATCAAGTCTTGCCAATTCTCTAATTAAGATATCAATTTCATCTTCATAAACTTTAGTTTCAAAAATCTGAGAACCAATATGAGCGTGCAAACCGTGCAATTTCAAGTTGCTATCCTGTATATACTCAACAGCCTCGTCAATTTGAGTTAAATCGAAGCCAAACTTAGAATCCAAATGCCCTGTTTGTATATATTCGTGAGTATGACATTCGATACCCGGAGTAATACGCAAAAGAATATCCACAGTTTTGTTTTTACTCTTAGCAAGTTCATTAAGCAAAGATAACTCAAAAAAGTTATCCACAGAGATTCTTCCAACGCCCAGTTCAAGCGCCAAAAGCAATTCATCCACAGACTTATTATTTCCGTTAAATAACACCTTAGACATATCAGCACCGGCCTTATAAACCGTATATATTTCGCCTGCTGATACAACATCAAACCCAAAACCTTCGCTTGCTATCACTGCAGATGTAGCCATTGAGCATAAAGCTTTTGAAGCATACATCATATTAACCTTCTCATAAGAAGAAAAAGCGCATTTATAGTCCATACACACACTTCTTAAAGTAGCTTCATCTACGACATACAAAGGGGTACCGTACTTTTGCGCAAGCTCAACCAAATCGCAACCGCCGACTTCTAAATTTCCCTGATTATTCACGGTACAGGTAACGGGTCTAATAAACTGATTAGTACTATTCGGCATAGTCAGGGCTCCTATCTCTAATATCCAAACTTATTTTATCACAAGTTTTACAACTTGAAAAGAGGGAAATATTTATCCCAACACAATTGCAATCAATATAAGTAGAGAAACCCAAACCATAAGATTTCTAGCTTGGAAAAGACGTAAATAAAAACTTTCTGTACCTTCAGCCTTAATATTATCCCAATTATCTAGCGGATAATGCCACCAGCTTAATTCCGGCATACTCTTATTATCATCATTATACATTTTCATCAAAACATAAAGCATAATAGCAAAAGGCACAGTTAAAACAGGCAAAAAATACCATATATTACGCCCTACAAAAATAAGATAAAAACACATTAAATAACCGAAACCATAAAGAACTAAGAGCATATTTAGTGCTTTATTTTTATCCCCAATTCTGCAACACAAAGTTTTTTTAGATGCGCACATATCACCGTCATAATCTAACAATGTATGAGTGTAAAGCAATCCAATAGTAAAAACGACAACAACAATTGATAAGAGAAAAACCTCATAAGAAAAAGTTTTACACATAACAAAATATACACCCTCAAACAATAGCGGCCCAAAAGCAATTCCAACCGCAAGCTCGCTGAACCCTCTTGCAGATAATTTCGCATATGACAACGTGATTAACCCGCCTACTAAAGCTAACCCCAAAACTTCAACTCCACATCGGAAAAATAAAACAACTCCTGTTAAAAGCGAAATTCCACAGTAGATACAAACTACTTTTAAAACATCATTCAAAGTTGCCGATCCATCCTTAATGTAAGCACACTTAGACTTTACTGAAGAATTTAACATCTCTTCACTCTTAGAAAGGACTCTATAATCTACATAATCATCAAAAAGATTAGTCGCTAAATGAGCAAACGCAATCCCCACAAGGGCAATCAAACCATTCAAGCAATTGCCGCCCTGCTTCAGAGAATACAAAAAAACAACAAGCCAAGACATGCCTGTCATAGGCAGTGAAAAAAGTCTTGAATTATTCAGCCAAAACATAACCTTTTTAAACATGATTAAATTATGACACAAAAACAAGACTTCTCCAAAAGCCCAAAACTTCAGCTTACCACGATAAGAATTTTATAGCAGTTGCAGCATTCGCCGCAGCATTGATAACATTGGCAGCTGTATTAATCCCAGCATAAGCAGGTTCTTCACGTACGATAACAGACGTACCAGTACCATCCGCATCACGCTCAATGACATAACTTGTCACAGGATAGTAAGAATATGAACTATAATATCGTACAGGATAATAAGGATAATACCCAAAGGAACTATAAACAAGAGGGCGAATAGGCCTATAATGCGGAGGAGGAAGTGGCGGCCTATGAGCAATGCCTATAGGGGGTCTATGAACACCTCCAACCGGTGGTCTATGCATACCGCCCATAGGAGGATGATGAATTCCACCAGCAGGAGGACGATGCATACTCCCCATAGGAGGTCTGTGCATACCCCCACCATGGACACCGTGCCCTCTTCCGGGTCCACCGGGTTGTGCGCATGCAGGAACCGTGGTAACCAAAATTAACACTAAGAGAAAAATGACTTGTTTCACTAACTTATACCTCTTATCTTCCCTACCTGAAAATTAAACGAAATCCACTAAGAAAATGTTCAAAAATTTTCAAATTATTAAGAAAAGTTAAGTTAATATCACAAGTGTATTCCTTACACCACAAGTTTTTTCAGAATTTATACTAAAATAAAGAGCTCAAATTTAACAAAAAACTTGCCAAGAAAAAAATAATATACTACAATGGTAGTACACAAAACGTTTGGTTTCACATTTATCATACTTTATTCTAATCTTTGGAAAAAAAGACTCCTAAAATGTTTAGATTAAACCATCCAAGGCTCTCCCACACAAGAGCCTTTTATTTTTACTTATCAATTACAACACGTTTGTATAAATTATTTTTTGGAGCATTATTACCCAGCTTTATCAATTTTTCTAAAGCAATCTTTAAAACATTTGAGTTTTTATCCAAATCCAAAATGGTAATTTTTACAGGCAAATAATCAGCAACAGACTTAGGCACGATAATAGTCGGTTTTGGAACATAACGCGTAAAAACTAAAGATGGCTTTGCAGACTCATTTTGCTTTATATCAACTTTTAATCTTGTTCTCAGATAAGCAGTATCAATATTTAACCTTGCACGATTAAGCTTTGCAAACTTTCCGTGTTCAACAGCATACTCAGCAATCTGAGCTAAAGACTCACTATTAAAAAACTTTGCCCCAAAACTAGGCTTTGTATTACACGCTTGAACGGAACTAATTTTCATTCAATAATCTCCAGACAAAAATAGAGCTACTATAATTATAGCAAAAATGCTAAAAAATTTTTCTTGCTATTAAAAAAACTAATAGAAGAATTTTAATAAACATCTTGCATAATAAATATGTTTGAAGTAAAGTTTTGTCGGACAAACAATATTCCCGGATCGTCTAGCGGCAGGACTGAAGACTCTGGATCTTCCAACGGTGGTTCGAATCCATCTCCGGGAAATTTATAAGAGATTTACAAAAGGTTGAATGAATATATTCAACCTTTTTGCTTACTAAAAAACGAAAACCAACCAATAGCCCTTTTAACGTTTCTTAACTTTAAGGCAAATTATTTTATTTTTACACTTTGTATCTACATCAACGTTAAAAGGAGTACATTATGCCCAAAATAGCAAAAGTAAAACCATCAATAGAAACAATTCTTGCCGAAAGAGCAGCACAAAAAGAACGCACAAGCAACACAATGAATGTGCTGGAAACAATGTTTTCAGAAAGAAATAAACAATTACTACGCAAAGCCAAAAATTTAATCGATCTAGCTTGGAGAGATATAAAATCAGGCAAACTGCATATGGAACAACCAGAGTTTGTTGTAAAAAAACCGGCAGAAAAGATTACACTTAAACCAGTATATTCAGGTTATAAAAGTGATATGCTATTAAAAATTGAAAAAGATAAAATGGTAGAACAAATATTCATTCCAAAAGAAACAGCTAACGAAATTAGATACGAAAAACTTAGAAAAACCGAGCACGGCAGCGCAACAATAAAAAGTTACAATAGTAAACTTGGTCAAAACAATGACATGAATCTTTACGTGAATGATCTACTAAACAACTACCTTCCTGAATTTATTAAAGAAGGCAAATAAATATAACAAAGAAATATTACATATAAGACACTGTATCTCTGACACCAATTACACCTTTGGGATGCAGTGTTAATTTTACTAGTGCCTAAATCTTTGTATAAAATTCATAATTGCCCGAAAAACTCTAAAACCAAAATCCTTCTGACAAATTTCCAATGCAAACCTTTGCATAGCATAATTAGTATCCGTAGATTTAAGCATTCTGCTTTGTTTTATTGCTTGAACATTTTCTACATAATTCTCTGCACAATCTTCAAAAGAAGATATACTTTCAAAATATTTAATATCATCAATATCCAAATGACACTCAGATTTATGCAGCAGTAACCCCGGATACTTATATTTCAAGAATTCCACTTCCTCCTCATCAAGCTTTGGACGTTTCAAAGGAAGAGGCAAAATTTTATCATCACTACCTACTTTTTCAGGCAATACAATATTCGTTTTGTATTTTCTAATTGCACCTGCCCCTGAATCCGCAAACCCGGCCAAAGCGTCAAGGATTAAACTTTCATTATTTAATTTCAGAAGATTCTTAAGTTTTGGAGCTTTTTCAGGATCAATAAACTTGTATCCTGATGGTAACTTAAAATTCAATGCCGTAACAGCATGATCCAAATCTACAATATTCTTTGTCTTCGGATTATAAGAATACAAATACAAAACACTTGCATTATTATAACCATTCATTTTTAGAGCCAAATAAGTAGCATTTGCGAACTCTTCACAATTACCCGCTTTTAAGAGTTTCATTCCATCTAACATTTTAAATATCTGCTGTGGAAAACTCTCTTGGCAATAGTAAAAACGAAACATATTAATAATATCACCCAAAGCCTCTTTGTATCGCAGCAACCTAATATCAGAATTACATGATTCGAACTGATTTAAACGAGTATTAGAAAATACAAGAAATTCCTTGTTAACTTTCCTGCAAACATCATCTGCAATTCTTACGTTTCTGTTCCTTGAAGTAAATGTCGGGGGTATATGAGGATTTATTATAATAATTATTTATCATGATTTTCTATAATAATGTAAAGACATTCTATATAAAAACCTAAAAAAATTTTTTTACTTAATTTAAAATTTTCTAACAAAAAACAATTATTTCTGCAAAACTTTGTGAGATAATACAGAGGAGCTACGTAAGAGGAGCATAAAATGAAAAACAAAGCTTTATTACTGATATTTCTGTGTCTAGTTTTAGCAAGTAAATGTTATGCAAATATCCATACCCCATTTACTTTCAAAAAAAGTCCTAATGATAAAATAGAACCTCCGACAAGAGAAGCATATGAAGGCTTCAGTTGGAAATTATTCAAAGGGGCTGGGCTAACGCTATGGGTTCAAGAGAATAAAAACATAAAATTTACATCCGATAAAAACACCATCTACATTAAAAACGGCAAATCTAAACATCCTGTCATAGAAATTTTTGATACGAAAAATGGGAATATTAATGATTTAAAAGCAATACTTAAGCCAAAACAAGACTTCACAACTTCAGACCAGTCTTGGGACAACATAGAAAATTGTACATTTAAAGCTCAAAAGGGGGTAAAAACTTTTACACGTTATATTTTAGTTCCCCAAGGCAAACACTATGAAAACATGATGAAACAGGGTCAACAGGAACCTATTCCATACACTTGTGGAGGATATGGCGTTGGGAACAGCGGTTTTAGATACTTTGAAATTCAAAGTCAAAATCCGAACAAAATAATTTTTGTTGAAATTGGTCAAGAAGCCCCTTTATTTAACGAAAATATTCATATAAAATAAAACAAAGTAAATAAATATATAAGAGGAAC